>JAVJON010000007.1:0-632210 GCA_040216765.1 Sneathiellaceae bacterium
CCGGGCTTGCGGGGGCAAGCGTTGACGCTGGACACGGATGTCCTTGCGTTCCCCCAATCGTCACCACCGCGCTCGTCGCGGTGGTCCATGGTGCCGCCGGGTTCAATAATGGCCTGATTTTATTGAGGTGCGGCGCGATGGGTTGCCGGGCATCGCCCGGCGACCGGGACAAGCCCGCGCATGACGAAGCTATAAAACGCATGAGGCCGGAGAACAGCACTTAACCGGACAGCAGTGGACCAGGCCGGCGGGTGACGATGGCGCGCGGCTGCTTGGCCGGAGGTCCTGGCACCGTCTGGCCTTCTCACGGAACGCGCTGAACCGGGACGGGGATCCGGCAGCTGTCCTCCCGATCTCGTCACCGCCGGGCGCGACCCACGGCTGTCCGGTTGAGCATGGCCGGCATTCGCTCAAGGCCGCGACTTTACCGGGCTTGCGGGGGCAAGCGTTTACGCTGGACACGGATGTACTTGCGTTCCCCCAATCGTCACCACCGCGCTCGTCTCGGTGGTCCATGGTGACGCCGGGTTCAATAATGGCCTGATTTTATTGAGGTGCGGCGCGATGGGTTGCCGGGCATCGCCCGGCGACCGGGACAAGCCCGCGCATGACGAAGCTATAAAACGCATGAGGCCGGAGAACAGCACTCAACCGGACAGCAGTGGGTCGCGCCCGGCGGTGGCGAGATGGGGAGAACAGCTGCCGGATCCCCTTCCCGGTTCAGCGCGTTCCGTGAGAAGGCCAGACGGTGCCAGGATCTCCGGCCAAGCAGCCGCAGTGGAACCGGACAGCAGTGGGCTCGGCCCGCATGTCGGTCGCGTCGTCGCTCGAGGGTTTCCGGCAGTTTCCGCGGCGATCGGGGCTCGCCTCACGATGGGTCGCCGGGACAAGCCCGGCGGCGACGAGAGAGAAGACGCCGGGGCAGCAGCGGCGCGTCGTTGCGTCGTCCCGGTCGAGCAGTTCGCGGCCCTGGCGAACTTCGGCAAGCCCGTTAACCCCCTGGCGAGTCCTGTCGGGGAGAATGCCGGGAGGCGGCCGGACGACAGGGCCGGCGGCAGAACGAGTGCCAGTGCGTGCGGGGTTGCTGTATGGGTTGGATTGCGGGGGTTGTGCGAGGGGCAGTGTTGGCGGCAGCGGCAATGCCGGCGGCCATCGCCTGCGATGGGCCGGCGCGGGCCGACCCGCTGATCTGGGCCCTGTCGCAGGACGGCGCGCAATCCTATGTCATGCGGATGGGCGCACAGCTGCCGGTGGCCCGCCTGCCTGCGGCCTGGGAAACCTCCTTCGGCACCGATATCGGCTTCGCGGCGGCCCGCCGGGGCCGGTCGCCGGCCATGGATCGGCCGGCCGGCCGCCGGGCGAGCCGGCCACCGGCCGGCGGGATGCCGGTGCCGTCCTGCCAGTTGTGGGGGGCCTTCGGCCTGCCACAGGGGCTGCAGATGCTGGGACTTGACGATGCGCGCCTGGGGCTGCGGCTCAGCCCGGTCGAACGGCGCGGCCGGCTGAGCATGGCGACGGTGCGACGCTGGAGCTTCCGCAATTCGCTCACGGCGACCCTGCGCGACAGCTACCGCCTGTTCCTCGGCGGCGGCGACCCGGCCGCCCCGCGGTGGCGGGCGAATGCGGGCCTGCAACTCGCCTTTGCCGCCACCGGAACCGCGGTGCGGCTCGACGCCGGACGCACGGACCGGCGACGCGGCGTCCGCCGCAGCCTGGTGGCGGAGCAGCGCCTGTCCCGCGGCCTGCGCCTTGCCGCGAGCGTGGAGTCGCAGCCCGCAGAGGGGGCGAGCCACGGCCTGCGCGCGATCTACGAGCCGGGCGATCGCTTCCGGTTCTCCGCATCGTTTCGCAGCGGGCCGGGGCCCCGGCCGGTGCGCAGCCTGCAGCTTCGCCTGAAACACAGCTGGTAGGCGCGGCGGCCGGCGGGCGTGCGGTCAGGCCGCCGGATTCAGCAGGGCCTCTTCCCCCGCGGTCGCGCCGTCGATGACGACCCGCTGGCCGTCGACCCGCAGCCGGCCCTCGCCGGCCCAGCGCAGCGCCAGCGGGTAGATCCTGTGCTCCGCCTGCAGCACGCGGGCGGCCAGCGCCTCGGGCGTGTCGTCGGGCCGGACAGGGACCGCGGCCTGCACCACGATCGGCCCGGCATCCATCTCCGCGCGCACGAAATGCACGCTGCAGCCGGTGATCCGCACGCCATCCTCGATCACCCTCTCGTGCACGTGCAGCCCCTTGTAGGCCGGCAGCAGCGAGGGATGGATGTTCAGATGGCGATCCCGCCAGCGCTCGACGAAGCCGGCGGTCAGGATCCGCATGAACCCCGCATTGCACAGGAAGGCCGCGTCCAGTGCGACGAGCCGGTCGTGCAGCTCCGCCTCGAAATCCTCGCGGCTGCGGCCGCGATGCTCGACATGCAGGGCCGGGATGCCGGCATCGGCGGCGGTCTGCAGCGCGGCGGCGCCCGCGTTGTTGGAGATCACACCGACCAGTTCGGCGGGAAAGCCGGGGTCGGCGCAGGCCGCCATCAGGGCCGCCATGTTGCTGCCGCGGCCGGAGACCAGGACGGCCGTCTTCAGCCGCGCCATGCCTGTTCCGCCCCCTCCAGGATCGTCCGGGACGGCCCGTCATCCGCCGCGGTGGCCGGCACCACATGGCCGATCCGGTAGACCCGTTCGCCGCCGGCCTCCAGCTCGGCCGCCAGGCCGTCCGCGGCGGCGGCGGAAACCGCGACCGCCAGGCCGATGCCGCAGTTGAAGGTACGGGCCAGGGCGGCCGGGCTCATCGCCGCGCCGTCGCGCAGCCAGCGGAACAGCGGCGGCAGGGGCCAGGCGGCGGCGTCGATGCGGGCATGGCAACCCGGCGGCAGCATGCGCGGAATATTCTCCGTCAGCCCGCCGCCGGTGATATGGGCGATGCCGTGGATGCGGCCGTCGCGCACCGCCGGCAGGCAGGCCCGGACATAGATCCGGGTCGGTGCCAGCAGGGCGTCGCCCAGGCTGTGGCCGGGATCGAACGGTGCCGGAGCGGCCAGGTCGTGGCCGCCATCCTCGACGATCCGCCGCACCAGCGAATAGCCGTTGGAATGCACCCCGCTGGAGGCCAGGCCCAGGATCACGTCGCCGGCGCCCAGGCCGGCGCGGGGCAGGGTCTGGCCGCGTTCGGCCGCCCCGACGGCAAAGCCGGCCAGGTCGTAGGCGCCGGCCGGATACATGCCCGGCATCTCCGCGGTTTCGCCACCGACCAGGGCACAGCCGGCCTCGCGACAGCCCGCGGCAATGCCGTTGATGACCTCGGCCGCCTGCTCGGGGGCCAGCTGGCCGGTCGCGAAATAGTCCAGGAAGAAGAGCGGCTCCGCGCCCTGGGCGAGCAGGTCGTTGACGACCATGGCAACCAGGTCGATGCCGATGCTGCCGTGCCGGTCCAGGGCGTGGGCGATCATCAGCTTGGTGCCCACGCCGTCCGTCGCGGCCACCAGGACGGGGTCGGCGAAGCCGGCCTGGGCAAGGTCGAACAGGCCGCCGAAGCCGCCCAGCGACGGATCCGCGCCAGGGCGCCGGGTGGCGGCAATGGCCGGGCCGATCTTGCGGACCACGAGATCGCCGGCATCGATATCGACGCCGGCCGATTTATAGGGATCGCTGGATATGATGGTCGCCCCCGGCAGGTTGCGCTATGCTCGCGGCCAGCGCCGACCTAACCGAAACCCCACAGTATTGCAATGAATCACAGTAAACGTACCGGATGGGTCGCTCCGTCGCCCCGGATAACCGCCAGAATTGCTTTGGCTCCGTCGGTGTGCCTGGCGGTCCTGCTGGCCGTCTTTGCGATGGCCTGCGGGGCGGGGCCGGCTGCCGCGCAAAGCGAGGCCGACCTGTTCGTGGTCACCGACGTGCCGGTGGACGAGACCGGCAAGTCCGCCGTGGAAGCCCGCGAAAAGGCGATCGCCGCCGGCCAGGTCAAGGCGCTGCGCATGGTCATGGAGCGCATCGTGGCGCCCGACATGGTGGACCGCCTGCCGACGGTCTCGGCTGCCGACGTGCAGCCCATGGTGCAGGCGATCGAGATCAACAACGAGCGCACCGCCGGTGCCCGCTATCGCGGCAATCTCACGGTGCGCTTCTTCCCCGATGCCGTTCGCGACGTGATGGGGCGCGCCAGCATCCCGTTCGCCTCCAAGCCGGCGCGGCCGACCCTGGTGCTGCCGGTCTACACCGCCGGGTCGGTCGACACCCTGTGGGAGGAGCCGAATCCCTGGCGCGAAGCCTGGTCGACCTATGGCCGCGGCTCGCCGCTGGTGCCGTTGCTGGTGCCGTTCGGCGAACTCGGCGATGTGCAGGCGATCTCGGCGCGCGACGCCTTGCAGGGCGCGACGGCACCGCTGGAAAGCATCGCCCAGCGCTATGACGTGAAGGATGTCGTCCTGGCCCATGCCGTGGCCGCCCCCGGTGGCGACGGCATGGAGATCGAGGTCAGCCGCTACTGGTCGGGAGGGACCCTGACGCCGGTCGACAGCTTCCCCGCCACGTCGGGCGATGCCGGCATGCAGGCGGCGGTGGACCGGGTGATCGCCCGCATGGCGGACACCGTGCGCACGGGCGAGGCCCTGCGCCCGCGCACCACGGCCGCGCCGACCACCTATGGCGGGTCCGGCACCGCACCGGCGGGCGGGGGCAGCCTCAGCACACGGATCGCCTATTCCGACCTGCAGCAATGGGTGCGGATCGGCCAGGTGCTGGCAAAGGTCGATCTGATCGAGCGGCTGCAGGTCGATGCGGTCTCCGCCGGCGGCGCGCAGGTCGTGCTGAACTTCCGTGGCACCACGGACCAGCTGCGCGACAGACTGCAGGGCAGCAACCTGATGCTGCGCAACGACGGCCCCTACTGGGCGCTGAGCGTCCTGGACCCGACCCGCGAGATCGCCGTGCCGATGCAGCTGCCGGCCGGCGCGGTGGGGGGCCAGCCGATGACGGACACCGCGCCGCCGCCGCAGCTGCGGTCATCGGGGACGGCAACGCCGGTCCAGCGCTGACGGCAGGCATCCGACCCCGATGGCCGAGCAGCTGCCCTTCGCTCTGCCGGTCCTGTCGGACTTCGGCGAGCATGCCTATCTGATTGCCGACAGCAACCAGCAGGCCGTGGCCTGGGTGGAGCGCTGGCCGGACTGGCCGGGCCGGCGCCTGCTTCTGGCCGGTCCCGCCGGCGGCGGCAAAAGCCATCTGGCAGCGATCTGGGCCGACCGCGCCGCTGCCGGCCGGTGCCAGGCGTCCAGCCTGCGCGCCGATCGGGACATTGCGGGCGCCTGCAGCGGCGGATCGTGGCTGGTGGAGGATCTGGGCGGCCTGGCGGACGAGCGCGGCCTCCTGCATCTCGTCAATGCCGTGGCGGAACGGGGCGGGCACCTGCTGCTGACCGCCGACCGGCCGGTGGCGCAGCTCGACCTGCGCCTGCCGGATCTCCGCTCGCGGCTGCTGACCTTTGCGGTGGCGGAACTGCTGCCGCCCGACGACGCATTGCTGGCCGGGGTCCTGTGGAAGCTGTTTGCCGATCGCCAGCTGCTGGTGACGGACGGGCTGGTGCGCTTCCTGGTGCGGCGGATGCCGCGCTCGCTGGCCGCCGCGGGCCGTCTGGTCGCCGAGCTCGACCGGATGGCCCTGGCGAAGGGCCGTCCGGTCAACCGCGCGATGGCGCGCGAGGCATTGGCGATGGAAGCCGAACGGCAGACAATGGATCCCTGAAGAGGAGGACGAAGGATGGATCTGGGCATATCCGGCAAACGCGCACTGGTCTGCGCCGCAAGCCGTGGCCTCGGCAAGGGCTGCGCCATGGCGCTGGCCCGCGAAGGGGTGCATGTCACGATCACCGGCCGCGACGAGGCCAGCCTGGAGGCGGCGGCGGCGGAGATCCGCGCGGCCGCGCCGCAGGTGACGGTCACCCTGGCACCGGGGGACATCACCAGCGAGGAGGGGCGCGCCGCGGCCCTGGCGGCCTGCCCGGCGCCGGACATCCTGGTCAACAATGCCGGCGGCCCGCCGCCCGGCGATTTCCGCGACTGGGGCCGCGACGACTGGTTCTCCGCGGTCAATGCCAACATGTTCACGCCGATCGAACTGATCCGGGCCACGGTGGACGGCATGATGGAGCGCGGCTTCGGCCGGGTGGTGAACATCACCTCCAGCGCCGTGAAGGCACCGATCGGCATCCTGGGCCTGTCCAACGGTGCGCGCAGCGGCCTGACCGGTTTCGTCGCCGGGCTCGCGCGGGAGACGGTGGCGCGCGGCGTCACCATCAACAACATCCTGCCGGGCCCGTTCGACACCGACCGCCTGACCAGCAACATCAAGGCGACCGCGGCGCGTTCGGGCCGCGATTTCGCCGCTGAAGCCGAGGCGCGGCGCGCCAGCCTGCCATCGGGGCGGTTCGGGACCGCCGAGGAGTTCGGTGCGCTCTGTGCCTTCGTCTGCAGCCCGCTGGCCGGCTACATCACCGGCCAGAACCTGCTGATCGACGGCGGCGCCTATCCCGGGACGTTCTGAACCGGCCGTGGTTGCCTGCGGATGGCCGGCTGGGCGAGGATGGCGGCCCGGACGCCGGCAATGCGGTGCGGTTCGCGACGGTGCAAGCCATGGGGCGTGACATGCGGCACAGCTATGGAAGCGACAGACCGGGCGCACGCGCCCGAGTCCTGGCAGCGGCGGTCGTTCTGCCGCTTCTGCTGGCGGCCGTGCCGCTTTCGCCGGCCCTGGCGGCGGCGCAGGTTGCCGGTACATGGCTGACCGAATCCGGCAACGGCAAGGTTCGCATCGCACCCTGCGGCGACCTGCCCGGTGCCGGCGGCGAGCCGGCGGACCAGCTCTGCGGTGCGATCGTCTGGCTGAAGGAACCGCTGACCGAGGCCGGCGCGCCGAAGGTGGATGCCCGGAATCCCGACGCGGCGTTGCAGCAGAGGCCGATCATCGGCCTGCCGATCCTGACCGGCTTCGAGCCGGGCGACGAGCCCGGTGTCTGGGAGGGCGGCCGGATCTACAATCCGGAAGATGGCGAGACCTACAAGTCTGTCATCACAATGAAAGACGACGGCGCTAGGCTCGAGGTGCGGGGCTATGTCGGACTGCCGATTTTCGGCAAGACGCAGGTCTGGACCCGCAGCGAGTGAGTGTCGCGCCGCGCCTGTTCCGGCGTTGCCGGTCAGGCGTCGAGTAGCCGCGGCAGGGTGAACAGGCAGAGGCGCCCGGTGCCGGGAGACAGGTCCTGCCAGGTGTCGATGTCGAAGCTGAAGCAGGCCAGGGCGCCGGTCGGGAATTTCTCCTCCAGGCGGGCGAGGGCATCGGGCGGGCCGCTGCCGGCCAGGCTCCGGGCCAGGTCTTCCAGGCCGGGATTGTGGCCGATCACCATCAGGCGGCGCACCTCCGCCGCGGTCGCCCGCGCCAGGGCCAGCAGGTCCCCGGGCGCCGCCAGGTAGACGGCCGGGTCGAAGCGGACGGCGAGCGGGGCGGGCAGGCCGGGGAAGATTCCGTGCAGGGTGGCGCGGGCGCGTTCGGCGGTCGAGCAGAGCACCAGGTCCGGCGCGATGCCTTCCTGCCGCAGGTGGGGAACCAGACGGGTGCAGGATTCGACACCGCGTGCGTTGAGGGGCCGGTCGTGATCGTCCAGGCCGAAATCCGCCCAGCTCGACTTGGCATGCCGCAGAAGATAGAGCGTGCGCATTCTGGCCTCGCAGGTCGCTGGTGCGTCGAAGGCGTTCCGGGCATGCAGGGCAGGAGCACCTTGGCAGGCGACCGGTCCGGCACATATCCAAAGGCCGCGTGTCAGCGGGAGAGGAGTTAGAATGTCGATGAGTGCCGCGCAAGAGGTTGCGGTTTTCAACCGGGCCCTCGAAGGCCTGGATGTCGATCAGTTCGAGCGAATCGGCATGGACAGCGAAGACCGGTTCATCAACCGGGAGCTGTCCTGGCTGGAGTTCAACCAGCGCGTCCTGGAGGAGGCCTTCAATACGCGCCACCCGTTGCTGGAGCGGGTCAGGTTCCTGTCGATTTCCGGCTCCAACCTCGACGAATTCTTCATGGTCCGGGTCGCGGGCCTGTACGGCCAGGTGCGGGCCGGCGTCGAGGAGCGCACGCCCGAGGGGATGACGCCGGCGCAGCAGGTGGTCCGGATCAACGAGGCGACCAAGACCCTGATGATCGACCAGCAGCGCTGCTGGCGGCTGCTGAACCGCGAACTGCGCGACAGCGGCGTCGCCGTGCTCGATCCGGGCGACCTTGCGCCGGCCGATCGCGACTGGCTGAGCGACTATTTCCTGGAGCAGGTCTTCCCGGTGATGACGCCGCTGGCGATCGACCCGGCGCATCCCTTTCCGTTCATTCCCAACCTGGGCTTCAACCTGCTGCTGACCCTGCGCAAGGATGGCGGCGGCGACAGCCTGAACGCGCTGATCCCGATCCCCGGCCAGCTGCGCCGCTTCATCCGCCTGCCCGACGATGGCGAGCGGCTGCGCTTCATCGCGCTGGAGACCCTGATCGCGCTGTTCATCGACAGCCTGTTCCCGGGCTACGAGACGGTGGGGCGGGGCCTGTTCCGGGTCACCCGCGACAGCGACATGGAGATCGAGGAAGAGGCGGAGGACCTTGTCCGCCTGTTCGAGACGGCGCTGAAGCGGCGGCGGCGCGGCTCGGTGATCCGCCTGCAGGTCAATGCCGACATGCCGGCGGTGATGCGCCGGCTGCTGGTTGCCGAGATGGACATTGCCGAGGATACGATCATCGGCGTCGACGGCCTGCTGGGCATCGTGGACACCAAGGAACTGATCGTCGACGACCGGCCGGACCTGAAGTTCGTCCCGTTCGTGTCGCGGTTTCCGGAGCGGGTGCGCGACTTCGGCGGCGACATCTTTGCCGCGATCCGCGCCAAGGACTTCGTCGTCCACCATCCCTACGAAAGCTTCGACGTCGTGGTCGACTTCGTGCGCCAGGCCGCCCGCGACCCGAACGTGGTGGCGATCAAGCAGACCCTGTACCGCACCTCCAGCGACAGCCCGATCGTGAAGGCCCTGATCGAGGCGGCCGAGGCCGGCAAGTCCGTCACCGCGCTGGTCGAACTGAAGGCGCGGTTCGACGAGGCCGCGAACATCCGCTGGGCGCGCGACATGGAGCGGGCCGGCGTGCAGGTGGTGTTCGGCTTCCTGGAGCTGAAGACGCACGGCAAGATCTCGCTGGTGGTGCGCCGCGAGGGCGGCGGCATGCGGACCTATGTGCATTTCGGCACCGGCAACTACCATCCGGTCACGGCGAAGATCTACACCGACCTCAGTTTCTTCACCTGCGACCCGGCGCTGGGCCACGACGCGGCCTGCCTGTTCAACTTCATCACCGGCTATGCGGCGCCGACCGGGCTGAAGAAGCTGTCGATGTCGCCCGCCGGCATCCTCAACCGCCTGCTGGAACTGATCGACCAGGAAATCGCCCATGCCCGGGCCGGCCGGCCGGCGCAGATCTGGGCCAAGATGAACGCCGTGGTCGATTTGCGGGTGATCGACGCGCTGTACCGGGCGAGCCAGGCCGGCGTGCAGATCGACATGGTGGTGCGCGGCGTCTGCTGCCTGCGGCCCGGGGTCCCGGGCCTCAGCG
The DNA here is from genome assembly GCA_040216765.1 of Sneathiellaceae bacterium. GTDB lineage: Bacteria > Pseudomonadota > Alphaproteobacteria > Ferrovibrionales > Ferrovibrionaceae > Marinibaculum. Next base: position 9,621 of record JAVJON010000007.1, read on the forward strand.
AGAATATCCGGGTGAAGAGCGTGATCGGCCGCTTCCTGGAGCATTCGCGGATCATCTGCTTCGGCGCCGGCAACGGCCTGCCGTCGCGGCAGGCGAAGCTGTTCATCTCCTCCGCCGACTGGATGCCGCGGAATTTCGACCGCCGGGTCGAGACCATGGTGCAGATCGAGAACGAGACGGTGCACGAGCAGGTCATCGACCAGATCATGCTCGCCAACCTGAAGGACGACCTGCAGAGCTGGTACCTGAAGGCCGACGGGCACTATGTCCGCGCGGAACCCGACGACACGCCGTTCAGCTGCCACGAATATTTCATGACAAACCCGTCGCTTTCCGGCCGGGGCCGCGCGCTCACCGATCGCGCGGATATCCCGGACCTGCTGCACCAGGATTGACGGCACGGGGTGCGGCAGGGCAGGGAGACCCGGAGGGGCATTCCGGGAACGGGACATCCGGCCCGGGAGTTTGGCTCCACGGGCTTTGCCACGAGGGCGCCGAGGGACAGGACCAGCCGAATGGCGGAAAGCGTATTGTCGGGCAACCTGTTCGCGGACGGGGAGTTCGCGGAGACGGCCGGCGATCCGGCGCGCATCGGCGAGATCGATGTGGCGGTGATCGATGTCGGCTCGAATTCGGTCCGCCTCGTGATCTTCAGCGGGGCGCCCGGGGTCAGCCCCGCGAAACTGAACGAGAAGGTGCTCTGCGGCCTGGGGCGGTCCCTGCGCCAGACCGGCGCGATGGATGCCGAGGCGATGGACATGGCGGCCATTGCACTCCGCCGCTTCGCCGGGCTGATCGCGATGATGGGGGTCACCGAGGTCCTGGCCGTTGCCACCGCGGCGGTGCGGGATGCGACCAACGGGCCGGACTTCCTGCGCCGGGTCGAGGCGGAATGCGGGCTGCGCCTGCGGGTGCTGTCGGGCGAGGAGGAGGCCGCCCTGTCCGCCTATGGCGTCCTGGCCGGGATCCCCGGTGCGGACGGGCTGATGGGCGATCTGGGCGGCGGCAGCCTGGAACTCGTCGCCCTGAACGGCGGCGAGGTCGGTGCGGGCGCCACCCTGCCGCTGGGCACCCTGCGCCTGGACGGCTTCGGCAGCTTCGGGGATCTGCGCGACCATATCGATCAGCAACTGGCCGGCACCTCCCTGCTGCAGGAGAAGCGCGGCAGGCCGATCTACATCGTCGGCGGCGCCTGGCGGGCGATCGCCCGCATCCAGATGGCGCAGGTCGACTATCCCCTGCGGATCATCCACCAGTACCGGATCGGGCATGCCGAGGCCGACAGCACGCTCCGGGTGCTGTCGCGGCAGAGCAAGGAATCCCTTGCTGCCATCGATGCCGTGCCGCGGCGCCGGGCGGATTCCCTGCCGGTGGCCGCCCTCGTCCTGCGCCGGCTGATGCGGCAGGTGCAGCCCGACAGCATCGTGTTCTGTGCGAACGGCCTGCGCGAGGGCCTGTGGTACCGCGCCTGTCATGGCGCCGCGGCGACGGCCGCGACCGACCCGGAGCGGTCCGGCCAGAACGAGCCGCTGCTGACCGCGGCGCGCACGATGGCCCGCGGGATGAGCCGCGACCGGGCCTCCTCGACCGCGATCTGGCGCTTCGTCGAGCCGCTGCAGGTCGAGGCGTCGGGCGCCGCCGCTGGATCCACCCTGCAGGACCGCAGCCGGCTGGAACGGGTGGTGGTGATCCTGTCGGACATCGCCTGGCGGGTGCATCCCGACTATCGCGCGCAGGAGGCGATGAACGCCATGCTGCACGCGCCTTTCCCGGCGGTGGATCATCCGGGCCGGGTCTATATCGCGCTTGCCGTGGGGATGCGCTATGGCGGCGATGCGGATGCGGCGCGGAACCTGCGGCTGCTCGACCTGCTGGCGGAGGAGGATCGCCAGCGCGCGGCGATGCTGGGCATGGCGATCCGGCTCGGCTATGCGATCGGCGGCGGGGCGGCCCGGCCGCTCGCCTATTTCTCGCTGGAGCGCGGCGCCACCGAGCTCGCCCTGCTGGTGGCGCCGGACGGCGAGGGCCTGGTCGGCGACGTGGTCAGCCGGCGGCTGGAGAGCCTGGCCAAGCAGTGCGGGCTGACGCCGCGGATCCGCTTCCAGCGCGACCGCCTGCAGGTCGCGGCCGCGGTCTGACCCTTGCGCTTGCCTGCCCGACGCCGCCCGGGGACACTGCCCCCGGACGATCGCCGGCAGCCGGCCAGAACGGGGACAGGCATGAAGATCATTGCGGGGCTGATCCAGACCGGGCTGCACGGCGATCCGGCGCAGGACGACCCGGCCACCCTGAAACAGCGGATGCGGGATGCCCATTGGCCGCATGTCGAGGCCGCGGCCCGTGCCGGCGTGCAGGTCCTGGGCCTGCAGGAACTTTGGAACCTGCCCTATTTCTGCGCTTCGCAGGACCGGCGCTGGTACGCCGCCGCAGAGGCCGTCCCGGAGGGGCCCGGCACCGCGGCGATGCAGGCGGCGGCCCGCGAATTCGGCATGGTGATCGTCGCCCCGGTGTTCGAGGAGGCGATGCCGGGCCAGTACTTCAACACGGCCGCGGTGATCGATGCCGACGGGCGCTACCTGGGCAAGTTCCGCAAGCTGCACATCCCCAACATCCCCGATTTCCACGAGAAGCTGTTCTTCGCGCCCGGCGATCTGGGTTTCCCGGTGTTCCAGACCGCATTCTGCCGGCTGGCCGTCTATATCTGCTATGACCGGCACTTCCCCGAGGGCTGGCGCCAGCTGGCGCTGAACGGTGCGGAACTGGTGATGAACCCGTCGGCCACCGGGCGGGGGTTGAGCGACCATCTGTGGGAGCTGGAACAGCCCGCCGCGGCGATCGCCAACGGCATCTTCATCGGCACGAACAACCGGGTCGGCTGGGAAGAGCCCTGGCGGACGACGCAGTTCTACGGCGGCAGCTATTTCTGCGACCCCAAGGGCCGCATCGTCGCCCAGGCGCCCTATGACGCACCCGCGCTGGTCACCGCCGAACTCGACCTGGGCCTGATCCGTGAGGTGCGCGACACCTGGCAGTTCTTCCGCGACCGCCGGCCCGACACCTATGCCGGGCTGACCCGCAGCAGCGGGGCCTGACCTCGGCCTGCGGCGGAATGTCCATCCCGGTTTGATCTGGATCAGGGTCCAGGCCCGGCACGTCCCTATCCTGTCGCTTCCGCGTTCGGCGGACGACGGATCGGGACGAAGCAATGAGCATTGGACGTATCGGCGGTCTGGCCCTGGCGGCCCTGGCCGCCCTGTTTGGCCTGATGATGGCCGCGCGCGGGGTCGATGCCGGCTTCCGCGCCCATGGCTGGATCATCCTGGTGATCGGCCTGGCCTGGATCGCCTTCGCGATCGGCCGCGACGACCGGGAAGAGGCCGGCCCCTATGCGGACGACGTGATCCGCGCCGGCGTCATCGCGACGGCACTCTGGGGGATCGTGGGCTTCCTCGCCGGGGTCTTCATCGCCTTCCAGCTGGCCTTCCCGGCGCTCAACTTCGACACCTCGTTCCTCAATTTCGGCCGGTTGCGGCCGTTGCACACCTCGGCGGTGATCTTTGCCTTCGGGGGCAACGCGCTGATCGCCTCGTCGTTCTATGTGGTGCAGCGCACCTGCCGCGCGAAGCTGGCGCTGGGCGGGCTGGCCTGGTTCGTCTTCTGGGGCTACCAGGTCTTCATCGTCCTGGCCGCCACCGGCTACCTGCTCGGGATCACCCAGAGCAAGGAATATGCGGAGCCGGAATGGTATGTCGACATCTGGCTGACCCTCGTCTGGCTGGCCTATCTGGCGGTCTTCCTGGGCACCATCCTGAGGCGCCGCGAGCCGCATATCTACGTCGCCAACTGGTTCTACCTCGCCTTCATCGTGACCATCGCGATGCTGCACGTGGTGAACAACCTGGCGATGCCGGTGAGCCTGATGGGGTCCAAGAGCTATTCGCTCTTCGCCGGGGTGCAGGATGCGCTGACCCAGTGGTGGTACGGGCATAACGCGGTCGGCTTCTTCCTGACCGCCGGCTTCCTGGGGATGATGTACTACCTGATCCCGAAGCGGGCGGGCCGGCCGATCTACAGCTACCGCCTGTCGATCGTGCATTTCTGGTCGCTGATCTTCCTCTACATCTGGGCGGGCCCCCACCACCTGCACTACACGGCCCTGCCGGACTGGGCGCAGACCCTGGGCATGGTGTTCTCGGTGATGCTGTGGATGCCCAGCTGGGGCGGCATGATCAACGGCCTGATGACCCTGTCGGGCGCCTGGGACAAGCTGCGCACCGACCCCGTCCTGCGGATGATCGTCACCTCGGTCGCGTTCTACGGCATGAGCACGTTCGAGGGGCCGGTGATGTCGATCAAGTCGGTCAACAGCCTCAGCCACTATACCGACTGGACGATCGGCCATGTCCATTCCGGCGCGCTTGGCTGGGTCGGCCTGATCAGCTTCGGCCTGCTCTATTTCCTGACCCCGCGGCTCTGGGGCCGGCAGGAGGTGCACAGCCTGCGCCTGGTCAGCTGGCATTTCTGGCTGGCGACGATCGGCATCGTGCTCTACGCGGCCTCGATGTGGGTCAGCGGCATCATGCAGGGCCTGATGTGGCGCGCCTACGACGATCTCGGCTTCCTGGAATACAGCTTCGTCGAGACCGTCCAGGCGATGCATCCCTACTACATCATCCGGGCCTGCGGCGGCCTGCTGTTCCTGAGCGGCGGGGTGCTGATGGTCTACAACCTCTGGCAGACGATCCGTGGCAATGCGCCGGCACTGGCCGCGCCTGCCATGCAGGCTGCCGAGTGAGGAGGCGGCCATGCTGAGCCACAAGATCATCGAACGGAACGCGACCCTCCTGCTCGTGCTGTCGCTGCTCGTGGTGACGATCGGCGGCATCGTCGAGATCGCGCCGCTGTTCTACCTGCAGAACACCATCGAGAAGGTGTCCGGCATCCGCCCCTACACCCCGCTGGAACTGGCGGGGCGGAACATCTACGTCCGCGAGGGTTGCTACAACTGCCACAGCCAGATGATCCGGCCGTTCCGCGACGAGGTGGATCGCTATGGCCATTACAGCCTGGCGGCCGAGAGCATGTACGACCATCCCTTCCAATGGGGCTCGAAACGCACCGGGCCCGACCTCGCGCGGGTCGGCGAGCGCTATTCCGACGACTGGCAGGTACAGCATCTGGCGGCCCCGCGGTCGCTGGTCCCGGAAAGCATCATGCCCGGCTATCCCTTCCTGCTGGAGCGGCCGCTCGACCTGCAAACCGTGGCCGCCCAGCTGGAGGCGAACCGGGCCGTCGGGGTGCCCTACAGCGCCGAGATGATCGCCAGCGCCGAAGCGGACCTGCGGGCGCAGGTCGATCCCGACAGCGACGCCGTGGACGGGCTTCTGGCGCGCTATGGCGACAAGGTCAATGTGCGCAATTTCGACAGCCAGCCCGGCGGCGCGACCGAGATGGACGCCCTGGTGGCCTATCTGCAGATGCTGGGAACCCTGGTCGATTTCCGCGACTACGACGAAGCCGCGAACAGAAGGTAGGACCGCACAGATGGACCATGAAAGCCTGCGCCATTTCGCGGACAGCTGGGGTCTGGCCGCGCTGGTGACGATCTTCGTCGGCATCGTGATCTATGTCCTCCGGCCCAAGGGCGGCAGGACCTATCGCGAGGCCGCACAGATCCCGCTGAAGGACGATCCACCGGAAACGGCGGCCGGCCGCGGGCCGCCGGGCGGCGCGCCGGGCGAGCGGCTGCACAGCGCTGCCCCGGAACTGGACAAGGTCACCGGCAGGATGACCACCGGGCATAGCTGGGACGGCATCCAGGAACTGAACACCCCTCTGCCGCGCTGGTGGCTGTGGACCTTCTACGCCTCGATCCTGTTCGCGATCGTCTACATGATCCTCTATCCGGCGATCCCGCTGTTCAGCAAGGCGACGGACGGCGTGCTGGGCCATACCGAGCGGGGCGCGCTGCAGCAGGAACTGGCCGCGGCGAAGTCCGCCCAGGCCGGCCAGCTGGAGCGCATTGCCGCCGCGTCCCTGCAGGAGATCCCGGCCGATCCGGACCTGCTGCGGTTCGCCGTCGCGGGCGGGCGCTCGGCCTTCGCGGTGAACTGTTCGCAATGCCATGGCTCGGGTGGGCAGGGCGCGACCGGCTTTCCCAACCTGAACGACGACGAATGGCTCTGGGGCGGCAGCCTGGATGCCATCGAAGCCACCATCACGCATGGCATCCGCTACGAGCAGGATCCCGACACGCGGCAGAACGCGATGCCGGCCTTCGGGCGGGACGGGCTGCTGACCCGCGGGCAGATCAGCGACGTCACGGCCTATGTGATGTCGCTGAGCGACCGCGTCGCGGCACATGGCGATGCGGCGGTGGGCAAGGCGCTGTTCCAGGACAATTGCGCCGCCTGCCACGGTGCCGGCGGCGACGGCAATCGCGAGCTGGGCGCGCCCAGCCTGCGCAACGCCATCTGGCTCTACGGCAGCGGCGAGGCAGAGATCTTCGCCACGATCCATGCCGCCCGGAACGGGGTGATGCCGGCCTGGGGCGGCCGCCTCGACCCGGTCACGATCAAGCAGCTGAGCCTGTTCGTGCACTCCCTGGGCGGCGGCGAGTGACCGGGCGACATTCGTCGGGTATCGGTGAACGGCAGGCAGATGGCTGGCAGCGCGACAGAGACGGAAGGCCTCTACGCTCCCCGGAGGAAGATCTTCCCGAAGCGGGCGCATGGGCGGTTCCGCACCCTGAAATGGTGGATCATGGGGGTCACCCTGGCGATCTACTATGTGACCCCCTTCCTGCGCTGGGATCGCGGCCCCTTCGCGCCGGACCAGGCCGTGCTGATCGACCTGACCGGGCGCAAGTTCTACTTCTTCTTCGTCGAGATCTGGCCGCAGGAGCTGTTCATCGTCGCCGGCCTGCTGATCATGGCGGGCATCGGGCTGTTCCTGATCACCTCCGTCCTGGGGCGCGCCTGGTGCGGCTATGCCTGCCCGCAAACGGTCTGGGTCGACCTGTTCCTGATAGTCGAGCGCTGGGTCGAGGGCGACCGCAATGCCCGTATCCGCCTGGACCGCGGGCCGCTGGGCTTCGACAAGCTGTGGCGGCGCACCGCGAAGCACGCGCTCTGGCTGCTGATCGCGGTGGCGACCGGCGGCGCCTGGATCCTCTATTTCGCCGACGCCCCCGGCCTGATCGGCGATTTCGTGCGGTTCGATGCCACCTATCAGGCCTATATCGCCGTCGGCATCCTGACCTTCACCACCTATGTCTTCGGCGGCCATATGCGGGAGCAGGTCTGCATCTACATGTGCCCCTGGCCGCGCATCCAGGCGGCGATGACCGACGAGAACTCGCTGACCGTCACCTATCGCGACTGGCGCGGCGAACCGCGCGGCAAGGCCGGCCGGCCGTTCGAGACGCCGCCGGCCGAGGTCATGCGCCCCCGCCTGCTGCCCGGCCTGGGCGGCTTCGGCGCCGCTGCGCAGACCGGCGACGCGGTGGATGCCGGCCGGCGGGGCGATTGCGTCGATTGCGGGCTCTGTGCGGCGGTCTGCCCGATGGGCATCGACATCCGCGACGGCCAGCAGCTTGCCTGCATTTCCTGCGCGCTGTGCATCGACGCCTGCGACGGGGTGATGGCCAAGGTGGGCCGGCCGCAGGGCCTGATCGCCTACGACACGCTGAACAACGACACCGCCAAGGCGACGGGCGAGGGTCGGGTGCGGACCTATCCCTGGATCCGCATCCGCACCTTCGTCTACGCCCTGCTCTGGGGCGCGGCCGGCCTGGCGATCCTGGCCTATCTGGGCCTGCGCGACCGGCTGGACGTCAACGTCATCCACGACCGCAACCCGGTCAGCGTGACCCTGTCCGACGGCCGGCTGCGGAACGGCTATACCGTGAAGATCCTGAACATGCTGCCGGAGCCCCGCAGCTTCGTCCTGTCGGTGACGGGACTGGCCCCCGAAAGCGAGCTCTGGCTTGGCCGGGAGGCGGGCATCGTGCAGCATCCCGGAGAGGGTTTCACGGTCGATGTCGGCCCGGATCGGGTGGAGCAGCTGCGGCTGTTCGTGGTGGTCGATCCGAAGAGCCTGAGCGAGGATCCGGCACCGTTCCAGATCCGGGTCGTGGCGGCGGACGGGAGCGAGGCAGATGTCTATGACGCCCTTTTCGAAACCGGCCGGCGCTGAAACCCCGGGCATGGCGCCGGATGGCGGCCGGCCGCTGACCGGCCGGCGCGTCCTGGCCTACCTGCTGGCCTTCTTCCTGCTGATCATCGCGGTGAACGGGGTAATGGCGGCGATTGCCACCGGTTCGTTCCGCGGCGTGGTGGCGGAGAACGGCTATGTCGAGAGCCTCCGCTTCTCCGCCTTCGAGAAGCGCGGTGCCGCGGCCCTGCAGGAGGCCCGCCCGTTGCCGGGTGCCGCGACAGGCGATGGCGGCGGGACATGACCTGTTGTGCGCCTGGGGCGATCCTCGCCCCTGAACTTGCGGCACGCGCCTCGGCGGCCGGCGCCGCGGCCGGGCTGCAGGTGCCGGAACGCTGGATGCCGCAGGTGGCACCCGGGGTGCGACGGCTGCTGCTGCATGCGCCGGATATCAGCTGCGCGGCCTGCATCGCCCGCATCGAAGGCGGCCTCGCAGGACTCGACGGGGTTCGTCGGGCGCGGGTCGGCTTCGGCAGCCGGCAGGTCAGCGTCGACTGGCAGCCCGAGCGGCTGTCGCCGGCCGCGCTGGTCGCCGCCCTGCGCGATCTCGGCTACCCGGCGACGGTGCTCGACCCGGCCGCCCTGCCATCCGCCAGCGCCGACAAGGAGGGGCGACGCCTGCTGGCTGCGCTCGCGGTGACCGGCTTTGCCGCGGCCAACATCATGCTGCTGTCGGTTGCCGTCTGGTCCGGCGCCGAGGGCGCGACCCGCGACCTGCTGCACTGGGTCTCGGCACTGATTGCCCTGCCGGCGGTCGCCTATGGCGGACAGCCCTTCTTCCGCTCCGCCCTGACCGCGTTGCGGGCAGGGCGGGCGAACATGGACGTGCCGATCTCCCTCGCCGTGCTGCTGGCGGCCGGCTACAGCATGGCGCGGCTGGATGGCAATCCGGTGGACCTGTGGTTCGACGCTGCCGTGACCCTGCTGTTCTTCCTGCTGATCGGGCGCTACCTGGACCATGTCATGCGCCGCCGCGCCAGCGATGCCGGCCGGCTGCTGGGCGCGCTCGTCGACCGGCCGGTCACCGTGATTGCCGCCGATGGCACGCGCCATGCGGTCGCCGCCGGCGACCTGCGGCCGGGCATGCGGGTGGCCCTCGACCCGGGCGAGCGGATCGCCTTCGACGGCAGGATCAGCAGCGGTGCCACCGACCTCGAGACCTCCGCCCTCACCGGCGAGACCGTTCCGGTCGCCGCGTCGGCGGGCAGCGCGGTCCAGGCCGGCATGGTCAACCTGACGGGGCCGGTCGAGGCCGAGGTCAGCGCCGCCGGCGGCGCCACCCTGCTGGGCCAGCTGGTGCGCATGATGGACATGGGGCAGGGCGGGCATGCCCGCGCCGCGCGGCTGTCGGAACGGGTGGCCCGGCTCTACGTTCCGGTGGTGCATGGCGCGGCGGCGGCGACATTCGCCGGCTGGTGGCTGCTGGCGGGCGATGCGGGCGCGGCCCTGGTCAACGCCATCGCCGTGCTGATCATCACCTGCCCCTGCGCGCTGGGCCTGGCGATCCCGGCGGTCCAGGTCGCCGCCAGCGGCCGGCTGTTCCGTCGCGGGCTGCTTGCGCGGGATGGCGCGGCGCTGGAGGCGCTCGCCGGCATCGATACGGTGGCGTTCGACAAGACCGGCACCCTGACGGCCGACGACCTGCGCCTGGTCGGGCCGGCCGACGGCGAACCGCTGGCACCCGACCTGGCCCGGGACCTGGCCCTGGCCGCCGCCCTGGCGAAGGACAGCCGCCACCCGCTGCCGCGGGCCCTGCTGCGCGCGGCAACGGAACGGCAGCTTGCGCCGGTCGCCCTGGCCGACATCGTCGAGCATCCGGGCCAGGGCCTGGCCGGTCGGCAGGGCGGGCTGGCCTGCCGCCTGGGGAGCCGGTCCTGGTGCGCGGTGCCGGCCGGCCTCGCGGACGCGGCCGCGGATGCGCTGCCGGAAGTCTGGCTGCGGGTGGACCGGGACGGCGCATCGCGCTGGCAGCGCTTCGCCTTTGCCGACCGCCTGCGCCCCGATGCGGAAGCGACGGTCGCCGGCCTGCGCCGGCGCGGCCTGCATGTCATGTTGCTCTCCGGCGACCGAGCCGCACCGGTCGCGGAGACGGCCGCCCGGGTGGGGATCGACGATCATGCGGCCCTGCAATCGCCGGACCGCAAGGTGGCGGCCATCGCGGCGCTGCAGGCGGCGGGCCACCGGGTGCTGATGGTCGGCGACGGCCTGAACGATGCCCCGGCGCTGGCCGCCGCCGACGTCTCCCTGTCGCCGGGCACGGCGGCGGATATCTCGCGCGCCGCGGCCTCGATGCTGTTCATGGGCGCCAGCCTGCGGCCGGTCCTGCTGGCCGTCGACGCGGCGCGGCGCGCGCATCGCCTGATCCTGCAGAATCTCGGCCTGGCGGGGCTCTACAACCTGGTGGCGATGCCAGCCGCGGCAGCGGGCCTGGCCTCGCCGATGATCGCCGCCATCGCGATGTCGCTGTCCTCGCTGGTCGTCTGCGGCAATGCGCTGCGCATGAACCTGCCGTTCCGGGAGGCGGAAGGGGGCCGCGGGCGATGACCAACCTGCTGTTCCTGATTCCGGCCGCATTGCTGCTGGGCGGGCTTGGCCTCGCTGCCTTCCTGTGGTGCCTGCGCAGCAACCAGTTCGACGACCTGGACGGGGCCGCGCAGCGGGTCCTGCTGGACGATCCGGAGGATGCCACGGCACGATCCCCTGGTCCTGGGCCGGATCTACCGCGCCGCCATGCGCCCTGAGACGAACATGCTGCACTGCGGCAATGCGGGGCATTTCGGCCGGTGCCGAAGCTCTGATAGGCTGGCCGCCGTTCTTGACCAGCACGCGGTTGACCTGCGCCATGACCATCCCGCAGCCGGCCTATGCCGCCGGGCCCTGCCTGCATTGCGGCGTCCGCAAGAACGCCATCTGCCGGGTTCTTGACGTGGACCGGGAACTGCCGGAGATGGCGCGTATCGTGCGCCACCGCCAGTACCGGGCCGGCCAGGTCATCATGTCCGACCACGACCCCGTTTCGTTCCTGGGCACGGTCCTGGAAGGCACGGTGAAGCTGGAAAAGGTGATGGCGGACGGCCGCAAGCAGATCCTCGGGCTGCTCTTTCCGTCGGATTTCCTTGGCCGTGCCCATGCCCGGCAAAGCCCCTATTTCGCCGTCGCGCTTGAGCCGGTGAAGCTCTGCTATGCCGAGGCGGCATCCTTCCACCGGCTGCTGGAGACCTTCCCGAAACTGGAAACCAGCCTGTTCGAGCGCACTCTCGATGCGCTGGACCATTCCCGCGAATGGATGATGCTGCTCGGCCGCAAGACCGCGCGGGAGCGGGTCGCCTCGATCCTCTGCCTGCTGACGGAGCGCCGCCTGGGCGAGGGCGAGGCCGAGGGCGGGAGCGACGGCCCGTACACCTGCCAGATCCCGCTGACCCGCGGCGATATCGCCGAGTTCCTCGGCCTCACCCTGGAAACGGTAAGCCGGCAGTTCGGCGCGTTGAAGGCGGCCGGGCTGATCGAACCGGTCTCCGCCAGGGAGGTGAAGGTGCCGTCGCTGGCGGCCCTGCGGGAGGCCTGCGAGAAGAGCTGATTTCGTCCCCCGGCCGGCGGTCGGGGCAGGGGAGGGCCGTCAGACCTCCAGCCGGCACCAGACCGGTGTATGGTCCGATGCCTTCGGCGCGGCCCGCGGGCCGCGGTCGATGCCGCAGCGGGTCAGGCAGTCGGCGGCCTGCGGCGACAGCAGCAGATGGTCGATGCGCAGGCCGTTGTTCTGGTCCCAGGCGCCGCCCTGATAGTCCCAGTAGCTGTATTCCTGCGGCCCGTCGGGGTGGAAGGCGCGCCAGGCTTCGGTATAGCCCAGGTTGAGGAGCTGCCGGAACCGCGCCCGCGATTCGGGCTGGCAGAGCGCATCGCCCGCGAAGCGCACCGGGTCGAACACGTCGAGGTCGGTGGGGCAGACATTGTAGTCGCCGGCCAGGACCGTCCGCTCCTCCAGCGCAATCAGCGCCGCGGCATGGCCGACCAGGCGGTCCATCCAGCCCAGCTTGTAGTCGAACTTCGGCCCCGGCAGCGGGTTGCCGTTCGGCAGGTAGATCGAGGCGACCCGGACGCCGTTGGTCACCGCCTCGACATAGCGGGCATGGTCGTCCTCGGGCTGGCTGTCCGCCCCGGGCAGCCCGGTGACGATGTCTTCCAGCGGGAATTTCGACAGGATCGCGACGCCGTTATAGGCCTTCTGCCCGTGCACGGCGAGGTTGTAGCCCAGATCCTCGATCGGCTCGCGCGGGAAGGCCTCGTCGACGCATTTCAGTTCCTGCAGCAGCACCACGTCCGGGCCGGCCTCGCGGAGCCAGGCCAGGACATTCTCCAGCCGCGCCTTGATGGAATTGACGTTCCAGGTCGCCAGCAGCATCTGCGGCGGGCCGTCAGATCGCGAAGGAGGAGCCGCAGCCGCAGGACGACTGTGCGTTGGGGTTGCTGATGCGGAACGCGGAACCCACCAGTTCGTCGACATAGTCGACCTGGGCGCCCCGCAGGAACTCCAGCGACATGGAATCGACGATGACGCGGACCGCGCCCTTGTCGATCACCAGGTCGTCCGGCGTCAGCTCCGTGTCGAGCGAGAAACCGTACTGGAACCCCGAACAGCCGCCGCCGGAGACGGCGATGCGCAGCATGGCCTCCGGCGGGCCCTCGGTTTCGATGATCCGGGCCACCTGTCTGGCCGCCCGGTCGGTCACCTGGAGCGGGGCCTCCTCAGTCGCAGCTTCGGCCACGGGTCGAACCTCCTTTGCGGACGGGCGCCGATGCCGCCGGCCGGGCGCGGGGTTTCCCGCTGCCGGAAAGACGGGTACATCGACGCGGCCGGGCCGCCGATGCGGCGACCGGCCGGAATTTCAATGTCATGCGGCCCGCACGCTGCGATGCCGCATACCCGCTGGAATGTATGGGCGCAGAGGCGCAAGTCAAAGAACCGATGGACATCTTTTCGCAGATGCGGGAGCGCATCGTCGCCGCCGCGCGGGACATGGCGCCCGACGGGGTGGCGGAAGACGCCTACCTGCCGATCACCGTGGAGCCGCCGCGGGACCCCTCCCATGGCGACCTGGCCAGCAATGCCGCGATGGTGCTTGCCAAGGCGTTCCGCCGCAAGCCGCGCGACATCGCCGAGCGGCTGGCCGGCCGGGCGACGGGCTGGCCCCACGTTACGGCCGCGGAGGTGGCCGGACCCGGCTTCCTGAACCTGCGCCTGGCCGATGACGCCTGGCATGGGCAGCTTGCCGCCGTCCTGCGCGACGGGCCGGCCTTCGGCGACCGCCCGCCCGCCGCTGGCGGGCCGGTCAATATCGAGTATGTCTCCGCCAACCCGACCGGTCCGCTGCATGTCGGCCATTGCCGCGGGGCGGTGTTCGGCGATGCGCTGGCGCGGCTGCTGGAAAAGGCCGGGCAGCGGGTGACCCGGGAATATTACGTCAACGATGCCGGCGGGCAGGTCGATGTCCTGGCGCGCTCGACCTTCCTGCGCTACCGCGAGGCGCTGGGGGAGGCGATCGGCCCGATCCCGGCGGGCCTCTATCCCGGCGACTACCTGGTCGACGCCGGGCGGGCGATCGCCGGGACCGACGGCGACCGCTGGCTGCAGGCGGCGGAAGCCGACTGGCTGCCGGTGTTCCGGGCCCGCAGCATCGACATGATGATGGCAATGATCCGCGAGGACCTGGCGGCGCTGGACATCCGGCACGACCTGTTCTCGTTCGAATCGCAGCTTCATGGCGACGGCCGGGTGGAGGCCGCGATCGCCGCCCTGCGCGCGCGCGACATGGTCTATACCGGCGTCCTGGAGCCGCCGAAGGGCAAGCTGCCGGACGATTGGGAGGCACGCCCGCAATTGCTGTTCAGGGCCAGCGCCTTCGGCGACGACAGCGACCGGCCGCTGCAGAAGTCGGATGGCAGCTGGACCTATTTCGCGGCCGACATCGCCTATCACTACGACAAGATCGAGCGCGGCTTCACCCACCTGATCGATGTCTGGGGGGCCGATCATGGCGGCTATGTCGCCCGGGTGGGGGCGGCGGTCACGGCGCTGACCGGGCGCAAGGATGCGCTGGACGTGAAGCTGTGCCAGCTGGTCAACCTGTTCGAGGGTGGCCAGCCGGTGAAGGTCTCCAAGCGGGCGGGCACCTTCGTCACCCTGCGCGAGATCGTCGACCGTGTCGGCCCGGGCGTGGTGCGGTTCTTCATGCTGACCCGCAAGAACGACGCGCCGCTGGACTTCGACTTCGCCAAGGTGCGCGAGCAGTCGAAGGACAACCCGGTGTTCTACGTCCAGTATGCCCATGCCCGAGTCCATTCCGTGCTGCGCAATGCCGCGACCGAGCTGTCGCAGCCCGAATTGACGGAACAGGCGTGTTTCCGGGCCCTGGAGGCCGGCGACCTGGGCGCCTTGACCCATCCGGGGGAGCTTGATCTCATCAAGCGCATGGCTGCGTGGCCGCGTCTTGTCGATGCGGCGGCCCAGGCGCATGAACCGCATCGCGTTGCCTTCTATCTCTACGACCTGGCAGCGGCGTTCCACGCGCATTGGAATGCCGGCAAGGACGATCCGGGCCTGCGGTTCATCCTCCCGGCGGACCGGCCGCTGACCATGGCCCGCCTGGCCCTGTTGCGGGCGGTGGCCGATGTCATCGCGTCCGGCCTCGATGTCATGGGGGTGACCCCGGTCACCGAGATGCGCTGACCCCGGGCCCGCGCCAGGGACGGGACAGCCCCGGAACGGGCCGGTGCCGGGACCGGCCATGCCGGAATTTGGGGCCGAACCTGAAAAGGGGCCAAACCTGAAAAGGGGTCGGGCGACATGAGCGCAGCGGATTCCGGGAACGAAGGCGAAGGCCGGCTGGCACGCCGCGGCGGCGCGGCGGGACAGGGCGCTGCCCCGCCTGCCGGCGGCGCCGCTGCCCCCGAAGGGGCCGTGCCGGGCCGGCCGCAACGCACATTGTTCGAGGAACGGGACGCGGATTTCGACGCGATCCGCGACATCATCGCCAAGGCATCGCGGCCCGGCGCCGCTGCGGCCGATCGGGGCGCGGCGGCGGGCGGGCCTCCGCCTGGCGGGGCGCAGGGGCCCGCAGCGGCCGGTGCGGCGCCGCGCCAGCCGGCGCAGCGCCCGGCGGCCAGCAGTGCCGCAGAAGCCGCGCGCAGCGTGTTGCGCGCCAGCGGCGACCCCGCGCCGGTGCCACCACCGCCACTGCCTGCCGGCACACCGCCGCGGGCGGCGGCCGGCCCAGCGCCGGGAGAGCCGCCGGCCGATGTCGTCCTGCGCCAGAAGGGCCGGCCCGCGCCGCCCCGCGGCGGCGGCGGCGGCGGCGGCGGCGGGGGCAGTGCAGGGGGCGGCAGGCGCGGCGGCGGGCGGAAACGCGGCGGCGGCTGGCTCGCCGTCGCGGCGGTGATCCTGGTGCTGATCCTGGCGGTCGGGGCGGGGGCTTGGTACGGCACGCAGACCGGCCTGATTCCGCTGGGCATGCTGTCGCCGGCCCTGGACGGCAATGGCGACGTGCCACTGGTCACTGCCGATGCCGAGCCGGCAAAGGTGCGGCCGGACGACCGCGGCGGCATGACGATCCCGGACCAGGACAAGCAGATCTACGAGCGGCTGTCCGGCAGCAGCGAGGCCAAGCCGGTCGAGGGCAGGATGCTGGCCCCGCCGGAAACCGCCCTGAACGAGGACAGCGCGGGACCGGACGGTACGGAAACCGTCACCGCAGCGGTCGACGGCGCCGGCATGGCGGACGCCCCGGCGGCGGCTCCGTCGCCCTCCGAGGCCGGGCCGCCCGGACAGGGCGAGACCCTTGCCGAAGCAGTCGGCGCGGTACCCGATATGGATGGCGGCCCTCCCGCCGCGATGGACAAGCCGGCGACGGCCGGTGCCGCCACCGATAGCGCCACCGCCACCGCGATGTCGCCTGCCGGCGGCCCGCCGGTCACGGAAGACAGCAAGGCTGCCCCGCCGGCCCGCGACGATGGCGTGGAGAACCTGCTGCCGCCGAAGCCGCGATCCGTTCCCGCACCGCCGACGGCGAAACCCGAGGCGACCCGCGAGACGGAAATGGCTGCGGCGCCGGACGGGGACGAGGCCGGGATGGCGCAGAGCGGGGAGGCACCCGCCTCCACTGCCATGGCTCCGGCAACCACCGCGCCGGCGACCCCGCCCGCCGACGCGACCCCGCCGGCCGACTCAACCATGGCCGCCGGCGCGCCGCCCGCGACCGGGACGGAGAGCCTGATGGCGGAGACCCCGCCGAACGCCGTGGCGACGGACAGGGCAGGGCTGGCGGATACCGAGGGCGGCGCGGCCTCGGCCGAGCCGGAAGCCGCCGAGGCCGAACCGCCTGCCGCCCCCAGGCCGCCTGCCACCCCAGAGCCGGCGGCGCCCAGGCCGGCGGCCACCGCCAGCCTGCCGCCCGGCGCCATCCTCCTGCAGCTGGCGGCCCTGCGCGACGATGGCGCGGCGCGCAGCGAGTGGCGGCGCCTGCAGGACCGCCATCCGAAGCAGCTCGCCGGCCTGACGGCCCATTACGAACGGGTCCAGGTGCCGGACAAGGGCATGTTCACGCGCATCCAGGCGGGGCCCTTTGCAACCGCCGCGGCGGCGGAGGCGGCCTGTGCCGACCTGAAGGCGGGCGGGCAGGGGTGTTTCCTTGTCCGCCGCTGACGGCGTCCGCTCCGACCCGTTGGACTGGCCGGCGCGCGCGCCGGCGATCTTCGGCTGCGCCGGCCTGCGGCTGGACGCGGCGGAACGCGCTTTCTTCCGGGCGGTGGCGCCGGTCGGCTTCATCCTGTTTGCCCGCAATGTCGATACGCCGGCGCAGGTGCGGACGCTGGTGGCGGACCTGCGGGACGCCGTTTCCGACCCGGCGGTGCCGGTTTTCATCGACCAGGAGGGCGGCCGGGTGGCGCGCCTGAAGCCGCCGCACTGGCGTGCGGCGCCTGCCGCGGCGCTGTTCGGGGAACGCCATGCGGCGGATGCCGGTGCCGCCGGCGAGGCGGCGCGGCTGAACGCGGAGCTGATCGGGCGCGAGTTGCGGGACCTGGGCATCGACGTCGACTGCCTGCCGCTGCTGGACGTGCGCCAGCCGGATGCGGACAAGGTGATCGGCGACCGGGCCTTTTCGGAGGATCCGGCGGTCGTGGCGGCCCTGGGCCGGGCGGTCGCCCGCGGCCTGGCCGATGGCGGCTGCCAGGCGGTGGCGAAGCATCTGCCGGGGCATGGGCGGGCGTCGGTCGACAGCCATCTGGGACTGCCGCGGGTGACCGCGTCGGCCGCAGAGCTGGAGGCCGTTGATTTCGCCCCGTTCCGCGCCCTGAACGACCTGCCCTGGGGCATGACCGGCCATCTGGTGTTCGAGGCGTTCGACCCGGACCGTCCCGCCACCCTGTCTGCGCCGGTGATCGAGCGGGCGATCCGCGGATCGATCGGTTTCGACGGCGCCCTGATGACGGACGATATCAACATGGGCGCCCTGTCCGGCTCCCTGGCCGAGCGGACCGACGCCGCGCTGCGGGCGGGCTGCGACCTGGTCCTGCATTGCTCCGGCAAACTGGCGGAGATGCAGGCGGTGGCCGCCGCCCTGTTGCCGACCACCCCGGCGGCGGCGGAGCGCCTGCAGCACGCCAGGGATACGCGGCCGGCACCGCCGCCGGCACCGCCGCCGCCTGGGCCGGGGCAGGGTGCGGATCCGGTGCAGGAATTGCATCGCCTGATGGCTTCGGCGTAGAAGAGGCGCCCCGAGTTTCCGCGCGGCAGCGCCGTCGCTGATCCCTTCGGTTCGCTTGCCGATGCGCCTGCCGCCGGACCGGCCGCGGGTTGGATGCACCTCCGCCATGCCAGACCAGAACGACCCCGAAACCCCATCCGCCGTGCCGGCCTTTGCAGAGGACGGTCCGCGGCCCGCCCATGCGGGGCAGGAGGCGCAGGTAGCGGGGCAGGACGGCCAGCTGGTGCTGGACCTGGAGGGATACGAGGGGCCGCTGGATGTGCTTCTGGCCCTGGCCCGCGACCAGAAGGTCGACTTGCGGCAGATCTCGATCCTGGCCCTGGCGGAGCAGTATCTGGCCTTCGTGCAGGAAGCGAAGCGCCTCCGCCTGGATATCGCGGCCGATTATCTTGTGATGGCGGCCTGGCTGGCCTACCTGAAGTCCCGCCTTCTGCTGCCGGAGCGGGAGAAGGCCGAGGAGCCCAGCGGCGCAGAGCTGGCGGCCCGCCTGGCGATCCGCCTGCAGCGCCTGGAGGCGATCCGCGCGGCCGCGGCGCAGCTGCTGGCGCGCGACCGGATGGGGATCGACCTGTTCCAGCGCGGCATGCCGGAAGGCATCCGCATCGTGCGCCGGGCGATCTTTGCCTGCGACCTGACCGAGCTGCTGGGCGCCTATGGCGCCCTGCGGGGCAGCAAGGGCAGTACGGAGGCCCTGACCCTGCGGATGGCCAGGCAGCGGATCTTGTCGATCGAGGACGCGCTGGGCCGGCTTGCGTCGATCGTCGGCGAAGTGCCGGAATGGACCGTGCTTCTGTCCTTCCTGCCCAAGGACCTGCTCGACGCCTTCGACCCGCGCTCGGCAATGGCATCGACCTTCGTCGCGACCCTGGAGATGGCGAAGCAGGGCCGGCTGCAGTTCCAGCAGGCGGAGGCTTTCGGCCCGCTCTACGTACGCGGCGTGCCGCCCGACTTCAGCCGCCCCGGCGACGGGCCGGAGCCCGGTGAGGACGAATGAACGAGACCGACAAGGACGAGGCCGCCGAAGGCCCCGGGGATGAGGACCGCGACGCGGCCGCGCAGGATCCGGCCACCGATGCGGCGGACCGGACGGACATGCTGGACCGGGCCGGCCTCGCCGTGGTGCAGGACCGCCCGCCGACCGCGGAGCATGTGCGGATCCTGGAAGCGGTGCTGTTCGCGGCCGAGGAGCCGCTGGACGAGGCGAGCCTGCGGGAACGGCTTCCCGCCGGTGTCGACCTGAAGGCCGTGCTGGCGCGGCTTGCCGGCGATTATGCGGAACGCGGCATCCGGCTGGCGCGGATCGCGGACCGCTGGGCCTTCCACACCGCCCCCGACCTGGCACCGCTGCTGCGGCGCGAACGGGAGGTGCCGCGCAAGCTGTCGCGTGCCGCGGTGGAGACTTTGGCGGTGATCGCCTACCACCAGCCGGTCACCCGTGCGGAGATCGAGGAGATCCGCGGGGTGTCCCTGAGCAAGGGCACGCTTGACGCGCTGCTGCTGTCCGGCTGGGTGCGCCTGCGGGGCCGGCGCAAGGTGCCTGGCCGGCCGGTCACCTATGGGACCACGGACGAGTTCATGATCCATTTCGCGCTCGAGAGCCTCGACGACCTGCCGGGGATCGAGGAGCTCCGCGCGGCCGGCCTGCTGGACCTCAGCCGGGATGCCGAACTCGGCTTCCCGGCGCCGGGCGAGGCGCCGCCGGGCGAGGAGGTCGGCCTCGACGATGCCGACGAAGACGACGGGGAGGCCGCCGACAGCCCGCCCGACGACGAGCGCCCGGTGCGGGGCAGCGGCGAATGACATCGCCGCGGGCGGCGGATCCCGGCAGGGTGCCGGGCCCGGCGGCCGGCCCGGCGCCCGCATTGTCCCTGTCGGGGGTAAGCCATTCCTATGGCGACGGCCTGTCGGTGCAACAGGCCAGCCTGACAATCGCTCCGGGCGAGATCGTCTGCCTGCTGGGGCCCTCGGGCTGCGGCAAGACGACGATCCTGCGCCTGGCGGCCGGGCTCGAGACGCCGCTTGCGGGACAGATCCGGCTCGGCGGCGAGGTCGTGGCCGAAGCGGGCCGGTCGGTGGCGCCGGAGGACCGGCATGTCGGCCTGGTGTTCCAGGACATCGCGTTGTTCCCGCATCTGGACCTGCTGGACAATGTCGCCTTCGGCCTGCGCGGGCCCCGGTCGCAGACCCGGGCCGCCGCCGCCCGCTGGCTGGAGCGGGTGGATCTTGGCCATCTGCTGCGGGCCTGGCCGCATATGCTGTCCGGCGGAGAACAGCAGCGTGTCGCCCTGGCGCGGGCGCTGGCGCCGTCGCCGCGGCTGTTGCTGATGGACGAGCCGTTCTCCAGCCTCGACCCGCACCTGCGGCACCGGCTGCGCGGCAGCACCCTGGAGCTGTTGCGGCAGGCCGGCGTGCCGGCCCTGATCGTCACCCACGACGCCGAGGAGGCGATGACCATGGCCGACAGGGTTGTGGTGATGCGCGACGGCGCCCTTGTCCAAAGCGGGACGCCCGACCAGATATACACCGCACCTTCCGATATCTTCGCGGCGCGGCTGTTCGGGCCGCTGAACGAATGGCCGGGGGTCGTGCGACAAGATGTCGTGGAGACACCCCTGGGCCGGTTGCCGGCACCCGGCATGGCAGCCGGGCAGAAGGTGGTCGTGGCAGTGCGCGCCGAAGGCGTGTATCGCCGGGCTCCTGACGCGGGTGCCGGGACGGCCGGGCTGCCGGCTCGGGTGCAGCAGGTGCTGCGTCTGGGCCCCGACTGCCTGGTCAGGCTCGGCGGCAATCCGGCCTTGCCCGAGCAGGGGGCGGGACCGGCCGCGATCCTGATGCGCTGCCGGCGGGACCTGACGCCGGCGGTCGATGCGCAGGTCGTGCTGACGATGGATCCGGAGATGGCCTTCATCTATCCGGACCCGGGCGAAACTCCTTGACGGCCGGCTCATTGCCGTGCCCGATGGGTTCTGCGATGATGCTGCAGCGGCGTTGTGGCGCTTTGATTCTGTAACGGAGATTAGCCAGCATGGGCATCAGCTTCTGGCAGGTAGCTCTGATCCTGGTCGTGGTTCTGATCGTTTTCGGCGCCGGCAAGTTGCCGCGCGTGATGGGCGACCTGGCCTCGGGGATCAAGAACTTCAAGAAGGGCATGAACGACCCGGATTCGGTGGATGCCGCGAATGCGAACAAGCAGGTTCGCAGCGACGAAAGCCAGAGTTCGGCAGCCCTGGAGAAGGACAAGGCCGCGCACGGTTGACCCCGGCGCGGCGCGGGCCATCGACCTGCATGGCCCGTACCCCTAGACAAGCAGGCCCCTGGACAAGCGGGCCCGTAAACAAGTAGGCCATAGACAAGCAGGCGCCCGGCCAGGGCCCGCCCGTGCGCCGTCGCCAGTTTGCTGGCGGGGGCGCGGACGGGCAGGTCGGGTGTGGTGCCGGATTTCTGCAGGTCCGGCGATATGATGGGATGCGCGAGCACCGGCTCCGCGGCTCCTGTCCCGGTTTCCCCGGTCGCTAACAGATCCAGGTCACGCAAGGCCCATGCTCGACATCGGCTGGACAGAAATCGTGGTGGTGGCGGTCGTGGCACTCGTCGTGCTGGGCCCCAGGGAACTGCCGCGTGCGCTCAAGACGTTCGGCGCCGTCATGGCGAAGGCGCGATCGATGGCGCGCGAATTCCAGTCCGGCGTGGACGAGATGATCCGGGAATCGGAACTCGACGACCTGCGCAAGGACCTGCAGAAGGCCACGCGCATCGACTTCGACGAAACGCCGGCAAAGCGGATCGACCCGACCACCGGCACGCCGGCCCAGGCGGCGATCCCGGACGCGACGGCGCCGGAGGCGCCTGACCAGCCCGCCCTGCCGGCCGCAGAGGCCGTTCCGGAGACGGGCCTTGCCGCGCCGGCGGAGGACGCGGCCGCCGCGTCGGTCCAGCAGGTCCCGGCCGCCGCCTATCCGACGACCTCTTCCGCTTCGCCGGCGGCCCCCTCGATCGCTGCGCCTGCCAGGGCCGTCGCGGGGCCCGCCGACCTGCCGTTCGGGGCGCAGGGCTTCGATCGCGACTATCCCGGCGGCACCGAGGCACAGGCTGCGGGCGATTTCCTGCCGCCGGATTCCGCCGACGGCGCGCCTGCCGACACCCCTTCGGATAGCGGCGTTTCGGACGAAACGCCGGCGGATCGGGCCGCCGGCTCTGCCGCGCGGGCCGCCGAATGAGCGAAACCACCAAGGACAGCGGGACGGGTGACGGGGGGGATCCCTTCGAGACCACCAAGATGCCGCTGATGGACCATGTGGTGGAACTGCGCAACCGGCTGATGTGGTCGGTGCTGGCAGTGATCATCTGCTTCGTCGTGGCCTATGTGTTCTCGGCCGAGGTCTACGAGATCCTCACCCATCCGCTCTATCTCGCGTCCGGCGGGCGCGAGGACGTCCGCACGATGATCTTCACCGCGCCGCAGGAAGCCTTCTTCACCTATATCAAGGTGTCGTTCTGGCTGGCGATGTTCATCGCCTTCCCGATGACCGCGACCCAGATCTGGATGTTCGTCGCGCCGGGCCTCTACAAGCATGAGCGCTCCGCCTTCCTGCCCTTCCTCCTGGCGACCCCCGTCCTGTTCTTCCTGGGCGGCGCCATGGTCTATTTCTTCATCCTGCCGCTGGCGCTGGAGTTCTTCATCAGCTTCCAGACCAGCGCCGAGGGGCGGATTCCGATCGAGCTGATTCCGAAGGTCAACGAGTACCTGTCGCTCGTGATGACCCTGATCTTCGCCTTCGGCCTTGCGTTCCAGCTTCCCGTCTTGCTCACCCTGCTGGCCCGGGTCGGGCTGGTCACGGCTGCCGGGCTTGCGAGGCGGCGCAAATACGCGGTCGTGATCATCGTCATCGCCGCCGCCGTGCTGACCCCGCCGGACCCGATCAGCCAGATCGGCCTGGCCGTGCCGCTCTACCTGCTCTACGAACTGTCGATCCTGACGGCGCGCATGGCCGAGAAGAAGAAGGCCGAGCGCGAGGCCGCGGAACAGGCCGCGCGCGACGCGGAGTGAGCGGCGAAGGCCGAGACGCGATCGCCTGCCGCCATTCCGCTTGAGCGTCCCCATTCCCTGGGCCGCCCCCCTTCGCTGGACCGCCCCCCTTCGCTGGACCGTCCGGGCCGACGCAGCGTATAAGCCGGCATCATCTTCCGCGCCGTGCCGGAGCCGGCGCCGGACCCGATCCTCCGACCGCCCGAAACCTGCCATGCCCGAAGCCTGTCATGCTTGATATCAAATGGATTCGCGACGATCCCGCGGCGCTGGATCGCGGGCGCGCGGCCCGCGGCCTCGACCCGGTCGCGGCAGAGATACTGCGCCTGGATGCAGAGCGGCGGGATGTGCAGACCCGCCTGCAGGATCTGCAGGCCGCGCGCAATGCGGCCTCCAAGCAGATCGGCGCGGCGATGAAGGCGGGCGATGCCGGCCGTGCCGACGCCCTGAAGGCCGAGGTCGGCCAGGCCAAGGACGAGATCCAGTCTGCCGAACAGCGCGAGAAGGAGCTGGGCGCCGCCTTGCAGGCCCTGTTGGAGACGCAGCCCAATATCCCGTTCGACGACGTGCCCGAGGGGCGCGACGAACAGGACAATGTGGAAATCCGCAGGCACGGGACGCCGCCGCGCTTCGACTTCGCCGCGAAGGATCATGTCGCGCTGGGCGAGGGCCTGGGCGGCATGGATTTCGATACCGCGGCGCGGCTCTCCGGTGCGCGCTTCGTGGTGCTGAGCGGTGCGCTGGCACGCCTGGAGCGGGCGCTGGCGCAGTTCATGCTGGACCTGCATAGCGGCGAGCATGGCTATACCGAGGTGGTGCCGCCCTACCTGGTGCGCGACGACGCCGCCTATGGCACCGGGCAGCTGCCGAAGTTCTCCGAGGACCTGTTCCGCACCACCAACGGTTTCTGGCTGATCCCGACGGCGGAGATGCCGCTGACCAACCTGGTGCGCGAGCGCATCCTGGAGGAGGCGGAGCTGCCGCTGCGCTTCACCGCAGATACCCCCTGCTTCCGGTCGGAGGCCGGTGCGGCGGGGAAGGACACCCGCGGAATGATCCGGCAGCACCAGTTCCGCAAGGTGGAGATGGTCAGCCTCACCCGGCCGGAGGAGTCGGCGGCGGAGCTGGAGCGCATGCTGGGCTGTGCCGAGACCGTGCTGCAGCGCCTGGAACTGCCCTATCGCGTGATGCTGCTCTGTGCCGGCGATATGGGGGCCGCGGCCCGCAAGACCTATGACATCGAGGTCTGGCTGCCCGGGCAGGAGCGCTACCGCGAGATCTCCAGCTGCTCCAACTGCGGCGACTTCCAGGCCCGCCGCATGGCGGCGCGCTACCGCCCGGCGGGCGAGGGGCGCCAGACGGCCTTCCTGCACAGCCTGAACGGCTCCGGCCTGGCGGTCGGCCGGGCCATGGTCGCGGTGCTGGAGAACGGCCAGGAGGCCGATGGCGGGATCCGGCTGCCGGCCGCGCTGCACCCCTATATGGGCGGGCTGCAGCGGCTTGCCCCCGCCGCAGCCTGATCGGCCGGGGCACAGATGGCTGGCGTGAGGATCCTGGTCACCAACGACGACGGCATCCATGCCCCGGGGCTGAAGGTGCTGGAGAAGATCGCAGGGGCACTGACCCGCGATGTCTGGGTGGTGGCGCCCGAGGCCGAACAATCCGCCTCCTCGCACTCCCTGACCATCAACATGCCGTTGCGGGTGCGCCGCCTGTCGGCCCGGCGCTTCGCGGTCAGCGGCACGCCGACCGACTGCGTGGCGATGGGCGTGCATCACGTCGTGCGCGGGCGCAAGCCGGACCTCGTGCTGTCCGGCGTCAACCGGGGCAGCAACCTGGGCGACGACGTGACCTATTCGGGGACCATCGCCGCGGCGATGGAAGGCACCCTGCTGAAGATCCCCTCCGTGGCGCTGAGCCAGATGGTGCGGCCCGGCCATCCGGTGAAATGGGCCACGGCGGCCCATCACGGGCCGGACGTCCTGCGCACCCTGCTGCAAGCCGGCTGGCCGCAGGGCGTGCTGATCAACGTGAACTTTCCCGACGTTCTGCATGGCAAGGTGACCGGCGTCGCCGTCTGCCCGCAGGGCGAGCGCGACTATTCCGACATGATGATCGACGAGCGCACCGACGCCCGCGGCAACCTCTACTACTGGCTGGGCTTTCGCCGGGTGACGGGCGAGCCGAAGGCGCGCACCGACCTCGCCCAGGTCTGGGGCGGCGGCATTGCCGTGACGCCGCTGCAGCTCAACCTGACCCATCGCGGCAGCCTGCGCGACCTGCGCAAGACGTTCGAGGGCGCCGGTCCCGGAGCGGGCGGCAAGGCGAAGTCCGCCAGGAAAACCGGCAAGGCATGAGCGACGAAGCCCACAAGATCCGCCTGATCATGGAGTTGCGGCGCAGCGGCATCACCGACACGCAGGTGCTTTCCGCGGTGGAGCGGGTGCCGCGCCAGATGTTCGTGCCGGACACCTTCGGCGACCGGGCCTATGACAATATCGCGCTGCCGATCGACCAGGGCCAGACCATCAGCCAGCCCTATGTCGTCGCCTACATGACGCAGGTGCTGGAACTGTTTCCGCGCGCCAAGGTGCTGGAGATCGGCACCGGTTCGGGCTACCAGGCCGCGGTCCTGTCGCCGCTCTGCCGCCGCGTCTTCACCGTCGAACGCTTCCGCTCGCTGTCCCGGCAGGCGGAGGAGCGGTTCAAGCGGCTGGGCCTGACCAACATCGTGACCAAGGTGGGCGACGGCATGCTGGGCTGGCCGGAGCAGGCGCCGTTCGACCGGATCATCGTGACCGCGGCGGCGGCCGACGAGGTGCCTCAGGCGCTCAAGGAACAGTTGCGGGACAATGGCGGCATCCTGGTGGTGCCGGTCGGTTCCGGCGTGGCGCAGGAAATCGTGAAGGTGCGCCGCGACGGCGACAGCTTCGCCGAGACCCGCCTGTTGCCGGTGCGGTTCGTGCCATTGGTCCAGGGTGTGGCGGAGGAGAAACGGTGAGCGGGCAGGCGATGGCGGAAGCGGTGGAGCAGGCGGCGACCCTGTCGGAACGCTACCTGGGCAGCGTGCAGACCTGGGAATGCGACACGATGGGGCACATGAACGTGCAATTCTATTGTGCCAAGGCCTGGGAGGCGGAACAGGCGCTCTTCGCGGCACTCGGGCTGGGCCGGCGCGCCCGCGCCGCGGCCGGGCTGACCCTGCGCATGACCGACCAGCATATCCGCTTCCACAAGGAGCTGCGGGCGGGCACGCCGTTTCGCGTCGCCACCGGGATTGCGGCGATCGCGCCCGACCGGATGCGGGTCTATCACGAGCTGCAGCATGTGGTGGGCGGCGCCGTCGCCACCACGCTGAGCAACGAGATCGTCCTCGCCGATGCCGCCGACCCGGACCGGCTGCGCAGCTTTCCCGACGCGGTCCTGCGCCAGGCCGTGGCGCATCGGACCGAACTGCCCCCGCATGGCCGGGCCCGCGGGCTGGACCCGGGCCCCCCGCGCCCGGCGCCGCGGCTGGACGATCCGATGGTCCGGCAGATGATGCCGATGCAGCGCGGCACCGTCATGCCACATGAATGCGACGAGGCCGGCCTGCTGCGGCCGCAGGGCATCATGGGGCGATTCTCCGACGGCATCCCGGCCCTGCTGGGCGGGATGCTGGGATGGGACCGCGCCAAGGACCCGGATTCCGGCGGGGCCGCCCTGGAGTATCGCATCGCGGTACGCCGGGCGGCGCAGGCCGGCGATCTGCTCTGCACCTTTTCCGGCATCGTTTCGCTGGCCGGCAAGCCCTATACCTGGGCGCATTGGATGTTCGATGCCGAGACCGGCGAGGCGGTGGCGACCGCGATCAACATCGGCGTTCACCTGGATCTGCGGACCCGGCGCGCGACCGCCTTGCCTGAGGGGATGCAAAAAGCATTCGAAGCGCATATAATACCTGGGCTTTCTGTCTGAGGGCGGACGCTGCCGGCGAAGGCAGCGTCGGGACCCGAGGATCGCGGGGGCCGGCATGGCGCCGGCCCGCATTGTGGAGTGGCAGGCTTGGCCGGCTCGATCCGCACCTGCGCCGGTGGCGGCGGCAGCGGGGATCGACGGCAATTTCGGGGGTTGGTGCGCGCGGTCCGTTGCGGACTGGCGGCGCTATCGCTTTGCCTGCTCTCGGCCTGCGCCATGCAGATGGATCCGCCCGACTGGATGCGGATCGGCAAATATGCCGACAGCGGCGGCGGTTCGGCCGGCAGTCGCGGCGGCGGCCGCCCGGCCAGTGTCGTCGTGCGGCGCGGCGACTCGGTCTCCCTGATCGCCGAGCGGTTTGGGGTCGACCCGCGCGAGATCATCGTCGCCAACGCCCTGTCGCCCCCCTACACCGTCTATCCCGGCCAGGAACTGCGCCTGCCGCAACCCAAGCTCTACATGGTCGAAGCGGGCGACACCCTGTCGGGGATCGCTGCCGGCCTGGGGGTGGAGATGGCGGCCCTGGCCGCCCGCAACCGGCTGAACGCGCCCTATCGGATCTATCCCGGGCAGGCGCTGGAGGTGCCGGACGGCGCATCGATCGTCGCCGTCGCCGCGCCGGCATCGGGCGCGCCCAGGCCGGCAGCGGCCCCGGCGGCACGGCCCGCGCCATCGCCCCGGGCGCAGCCGGCCCATGCGCCCGCGCCGCGGCCCGCGATCGCCGCGCCGCCGCCGCGCTCCGGCAAGCCCTTCGGCTGGCCGCTCACCGGGCGGATCATCTCCCGCTATGGCGCCAAGGATGGCGGCCTGCACAACGACGGCATCAACATCGCGGCGCGCAGCGGCGACCCGGTAGTTGCCGCGGAGAACGGCGTCGTGGTCTATTCCGGCAACGAGCTCGCCGGATTCGGCAATCTTCTGCTGCTGCGCCATGGCGGCGGCTGGGTCACCGCCTATGCCCACAACGACAGCCTGCTGGTGAAGCGGGGCGAGTCGGTCAATCGCGGGCAGATCATCGCCCGGGCCGGTCGCACCGGCAGCGTCTCCGCGCCGCAGCTGCATTTCGAGATCCGCCAGGGCAAGCAGGCGGTCGACCCGATGAACCACCTGCCGCAGATGACAACGATGCTGACCGGCACGAACTGACCGCCGCCATCCGTTCCATGGACCGTTCCGCCGCCGCGTCCCGCGCCCGGTTGCCGGCGCCATGACCAACCCGTTGCGGGGCTATCTCTACCTGTTGCGCCGGGATCCGGCGCTGATCGCCTTCGGCTTCCTGCATGCCTTCCTGTCGAGCCCGGGACAGACCTTCTTCATTGCGCTGTTCGTGGGGGCCTTCGCGGAGGCGGCCGGGATCGGCGAGACCGGCATGGGAAGCCTCTACCTGGTGGCGACCATGGCCGCGGCGGCCCTGCTGCCCTGGCTCGGGCAATGGATCGACCGGCTGGACCTGCGCCTGTTCGCCGGCCTGGCCACAGCCGGGCTGGGCCTGGCCTGCCTGGCGGCGGCATCGGCCGGCACCATCTATGGGGTCGCCGCCTCGATCATGCTGCTGCGGCTCTGCGGCCAGGGCTTGATGATCCATGTCGAGGCCACGGCCACCGCGCGGCATTTCGGGCCGGACCGCGGCAAGGCGCTGGGCCTGACGGCGCTGGGCCTGCCGCTGGCGGAGGCCGTGCTGCCGGCGCTGGCCGCCGTGCTGCTGCTGCACTGGGGCTGGCGGGACGCCTATCTGGCGATCGGCCTCGCCCTGCTGCTGGTCTTCCTGCCGCTGTCGCAGGCCCTGCTGCGGGGCCAGCGGGCCTATGTGACGCCGCCGCCGCAGCCGGCCGATGCGCCCCGCCGGCGGGTCCTCGACGGCATGGCACGCCTGGCGGAAAGCCGCTTCTTCTGGATGGCCCTGCCGGCCCTGCTGTTCCTGCCCTTCACCAGCACGGCGATGCTGTTCTATGTCGGGCTGATCGCGGCGGCGAAGGCCTGGCCGCTGGACGCGGTGGCACAGGCCTTTGCCGCCTTCGCGCTGTGCCACGCCCTGGCGCTGTTCCTGTCCGGGCCGCTGGTCGATCGTTTCGGTGCGCGGCGCCTGTTGCCCTGGATGCTGCTGCCCAAGCTGGCGGTGATCGCGATCCTGGCGGTCAGCGACGACCGGCTGGCGCTGTTCCTGTTCCTCGGCGGCACCGGCATGGCCGCGGGCATGGCGAAGACGGTCGTCTCGGCGCTCTGGGCGGAGATCTTCGGCGCGCATCTGGTCGGGTCGGTGCGCAGCGCCGCGATGACCCTTATGGTCGTCTCCACCGCGGCGGGGCCGGCGCTGTTCGGCGGCGCCCTGTCGCTGGGCTTCGGCCTGGCTGCGGTGCTGGCGGCCCTGATCGCGGCCGGCCTGGCGGCGATCGCCCTGGCCGTCGCGGCTCCCTTGCCCGCCGACCGGAAAGGATGACCGGCATGTCGCCGCTGTTCGAGGAACTGGACTATCGCCCGACCCCGATGGGGGATCTCAGCCTGCGCCGCCGGCGCGAGCCGCGCTTCGACGTCACGATCGAGGAGATCAAGCTCGGCGAGGAATTCCTGATGTCGAGCCTGTTCACCGATGGCGAGATCGCGCTGGCGGAGCTGGCCCTGGCCGCCCATGGCGGCACCGGGATGGACGTCGCGGTCGGCGGACTGGGATTGGGCTATACCGCGCTGGCCGCATTGCAGCGGCCCTGCACCGGCGCGCTGCTGGTGATCGAGGCCGCCCAGGCCGTGCTGGACTGGCACCGCGACGGGCTCCTGCCATTGGGCCCGCAGCTCTGCGCCGATCCGCGCTGCCGCCTGGTGCAGGGCGATTTCTTCGCCCGCGCCGCGGGACTGGACGGCCTGGACCCGCAGGACCCGGCGCGCCGGTTCGACGCGATCCTGCTGGATATCGACCATGCGCCGGGCTTCGTCCTGCATCCCGGCCATCGCGGCTTCTACAGCGCGGCGGGGCTGCGCCGGCTGGCCCGGCACCTGCGGCCCGGAGGCATCTTCGCCCTCTGGTCCAACGAGCCGCCGGATCCCGGATTCGGCGACACGCTGGCCGGTGCCTTCGCCTGGACCCGGGCGGAGCGGGTGCCCGTGCGCGACCCGCATGGCGGGATCGCCGGGCAGAACACGATCTATCTGGCGCGGGAGCCGGTCGGGGCGTAGCCCGCGGTGCGGCCCGGCGGTGCGGCCCTGGGCAGTGCGGCCCGGGGCGGTGCGGCCCGGGGCGGCGGGTCAGGGCCCTTCGCGGAATGCCAGCGGCTGGCCCAGCCGGCCGGCCAGGTCCTGGATGAACTGCCAGGCCACCCGGCCGGAGCGCGAGCCGCGGGTGGTCGCCCATTCCAGACCCTCGCTGCGCAGGACCGCGGCCTCCACCTGCAGGCCGCAGGCCGTCGCATAGCCCTGCAGCATGTCCAGGAAGTCCTGCTGGCTGCAATTGTGGAAGCCCAGCCAGAGGCCGAACCGGTCGGACAGCGAGACCTTCTCCTCCACCGCCTCGGACGGGTTGATCGCGGTGGACTGCTCGTTCTCCACCATGTCGCGGGGCATCAGGTGGCGCCGGTTGGACGTGGCGTAGAACAGCACGTTCGTCGGCCGCCCCTCGATGCCGCCTTCCAGCACCGCCTTCAGCGACTTGTAGCTGGTATCGTCATGGTCGAACGACAGGTCGTCGCAGAACAGCAGGCAGCGGCGGTCCTGGGCACGCAGGCCGCGCAGCAGTTCGGGCAGATGGCCGATATCCTCGCGGTGGCTCTCGATCAGCGCCAGCGGCGCGGCGCGGCCGCGATTGACCTCTTCGTGCACCGCCTTGACCAGGGAGCTCTTGCCCATGCCGCGCGCGCCCCACAGCAGGGCATTGTTGGCCGGCAGGCCGTCGGCAAAGCGCTGCGTGTTGCCGAGCAGCAGCATGCGCTGGCGCGCGATTCCCTTGAGCAGCGGCAGCGGCACGCGGGACACCTCCGGCACCGGCTTCAGCGCCGCTTCGTCCGCCTGCCAGACGAAGGCATCCGCGGCGCCCAGGTCCAGGCCCAGGCTGGCGGGCGGCGCCAGCCGCTCCAGCGCGGCCGCGATCCGGTCCAGGACGGGCGCGATCCGGGCGATGCCGTCATCGGGCGGCGAGGCGGCATTCTGGGGCATGCAGGTCTCCGGCTGTCTCTGTCGTCCGCGCCGCGCGGCGGCGAAAGCGCGCGATGCATCGCGGTGCGGGGATGGGCGATTGCCATGCTCATGTGCCGGAATGCATTGCGCATTGCAATGACCGCGAGCCTAGCTATAGTCCGCGCACTTTTGTTGCCCTCCTGGGAATGACGGCCAAGAACGATGGAGCAAGTGATGCTGATCTCGCCGGCCTATGCGCAGGCAGCCGGCGGCGGTGGCGGAGGGGATTTTGTCCTCCAGCTCCTGCCGCTGGTGCTGATCTTTGTGGTTTTCTATTTCCTGCTGATCCGGCCCCAGCAGAAGAAGATGAAGGCCCATCGCGAGATGGTCGGCTCCGTATCGCGGGGCGATACGGTCGTGACCTCCGGCGGCATCGTCGGCAAGGTGACCAAGGTGATGGACGAGACCTATGCGCAGGTCGAGATCGCCGAGAATGTGCGGGTCAAGGTGGTGAAGAGCACCATCTCCGACGTGCAGATCAAGGGCGCGCCCAAGACCGAGGGCGGCGAAGCCGCCCCGGCCGAGGGCGGCACGGCCGCGCCGAGCGGCCCGGGCAATTTCCTCTCCCGTTTCAAGAAGTAGGAGCGCTGCGGACCGTCCCTGTTTCGGACGGCGCTGGATGTCATGCTGCGATTTGCGCCCTGGAAATTGGCTGTTATCGGCCTTGTCTGCCTGCTTGGCCTGGTCTTTGCCGCGCCCAACCTGCTGACCCGCGAGCAAGCCGCCGAGCTTCCCGGCTGGCTGCCAAACCAGAAGATCAATCTCGGCCTGGACCTGCGCGGCGGTTCCTACCTGCTGCTGGAGGTCGATACCGGCGCAGTGGTCGAGGAGCGGCTGCAGAACCTGCTGGAATCGGCCCGCTCGGTACTGCGCGAGGATCGCATCGGCTATACCAAGCTGGCGGTCGAAGGCGGCCAGGTGGTCATCCAGCTGCGCGATCCGGGGCAGATGCAGGCTGCGCGCCAGAAGCTGGATGAGCTGGCCGAACCGGTCGGCGGCGCGTTGCTGGGCGGCGGGCGCTCCGATGTCGTGATCGAGGCGGACGAGGCCAACGGCCTGATCCGCATGGGGCTGACCGAGGAAAGCATCCAGAGCCGCGTGCAGAACGCGGTCGGGCAGTCCATCGAGATCGTGCGCCGCAGGCTGGACGAGACCGGGGTGGTCGAACCGACGATCCAGCGCCAGGGCGCGGACCGGGTCCTGGTCCAGCTGCCCGGCATCGACGACCCGCAGC
The DNA here is from genome assembly GCA_040216765.1 of Sneathiellaceae bacterium. Taxonomy (GTDB): domain Bacteria; phylum Pseudomonadota; class Alphaproteobacteria; order Ferrovibrionales; family Ferrovibrionaceae; genus Marinibaculum. The sequence goes on from JAVJON010000007.1 coordinate 41,971, forward strand.
GCATCAAGGACCTGCTCGGCAAGACCGCGAAGATGACCTTCCACCTCGTCCGCGGCATCGTCACCGCCGACGACGAGCGCGCACCGCCGGGCACCATGATCGTGCCCTCGTCGCATGAGCTCGACAGCCGCGGCGAGCCGTTGCGCTACATCGTCAGCCGCAAGGTCGAGGTATCGGGCGAGAACCTGTCGAACGCCAATCCCGGATCCGACCAGCGCAGCGGCGGCCCGGCGGTGTTCTTCACCTTCGACAACACCGGCACCCGGAAGTTCGCGCGGGTCACCCAGGACAATGTCGGCCGCCCCTTCGCGATCGTCCTCGACGACGAAGTGATCACCGCGCCGAACATCCGCGAGCCGATCCTGGGCGGCAGCGGCCAGATCAGCGGCGGCTTCACCTTCCAGGAGGCCGCCGACCTCGCCGTCCTGTTGCGGGCCGGCGCGCTTCCCGCGCCGCTGGAGATCGTCGAGGAGCGCACGGTCGGGCCCGACCTGGGCGCGGATGCCATCGCGGCGGGCGAGATCGCGACCCTGATCGGCGGCGTGCTTGTCATCGTCTACATGGTGCTGATGTACGGCCTGTTCGGGCTGTTTTCCGCGGTTGCCCTGGTGATCAACCTGATCCTGATCCTGGGCATCCTGTCGATGCTGCAGGCGACCCTGACCCTGCCGGGCATCGCGGGCATCCTGCTGACCATCGGCATGGCGGTCGATTCCTCGGTGCTGATCTTCGAGCGGATCCGCGAGGAGGGGCGCCTCGGCAAGGCGCCGATCTCCGCCATGGACGCCGGCTTCTCGCGGGCCTTCGGCACCATCATCGACAGCCAGGCGACGACCCTGCTGGCGATGGTCCTGCTGTTCGCCTTCGGCTCCGGCCCGGTGCGCGGTTTCTCGGTGACGATCAGCATCGGCATCGTGACCTCGCTGTTCACCTCCATCTGGCTGCTGCGCCTGTTCCTGGTGACATGGCTGCGCAGCCGGCGCCCCACGACCTTGCCGGTCTGAGAGGAGAGCGGTCATGGCATTGGTGCGGCTGATCCGCGACGATACCAGCATCCCCTTCATGGCGCTGCGCAAGGCGGGCCCGGCGCTGGCCGGGCTGCTGGCGCTGGCGTCCCTTGTCCTGTTCTTCGTGCCGGGGCTGAACTACGGCATCGACTTCCGCGGCGGCATCGTGGTCGAGGTGCGCACGGACGGGCCGGCCGATTTCGCCGCCATGCGCTCGGCGCTGACCGGCCTGGACCTCGGCGATGTCGCGCTGCAGGAGTTCGGCGCCCCCAACGAGGTGCTGATCCGGGTCGAATCCCAGGACGGCAAGCCCGGCGGGCAGGAAGCGGCGGTCGAAGCCCTGCGGAACATGCTGACCGCGCAGTTCGCGGGCGCCGATATCCGCCGCGTGGAATCGGTCGGCGCCGAGGTCTCCGACGAGCTGTTCATCGACGGTGTCACGGCGCTGCTCTTCGCCTTCGTGGCGATGCTGGTCTATATCTGGTTCCGCTTCGAATGGCAGTTCGCCGTCGCCGCCGTGGGCACCCTGGTGCTGGATGCGCTGATCGGCGTCGGTTTCTTCGCGGTCACCAACATCCCGTTCAACCTGAGCTCCGTCGCTGCCCTGCTGACGATCATCGGCTATTCGATCAACGACAAGGTGGTGGTGTTCGACCGGGTGCGGGAGAACCTGCGCAAGTACAAGTCGATGCCGCTGATTGACCTGCTGGACAAGAGCGTCAACGATACCCTGACGCGGACGATCGCGACCTCGCTGACGACCTTCATCGCCATTGCGCCGCTGGCGATCATCGGCGGCGAATCCGTCGCCGGTTTCGCCATGGCGATGATGTTCGGCGTGGTGGTCGGGACCCTGTCGTCGATCTTCGTCGCCGCGCCGCTGGTGCATATGATGGGCGACGAACAGCTGCGTCGCGGCGTGCAGAAAGAGGCCGAGCCGGAAGCCGGTGGCGCGCGACCCTGAATTTCAAGGGCCCTGAATGGGGGCCGCAGGGTGGCAGGAGGCTCGGGAAGGGCGAGGGAGATGGATCTCACACCGCGCATTCCGGAGGGTCGCCAGGTCATCAACGGCTATGGCGACAGCGGCTTCCGCATAGCGGGCAGGCGCCACGAGGGCTCTGTCATCGTGCTGCCGACGCATACCGTGGAATGGCCTGTGGGGCGTCCCGACGAGATCACGGCGGACTCGCTGCAGCCGGTGATGGCCGCGGAGCCGCAGGTCGAACTGCTGCTGCTCGGCCTGGGGCCGCAGATCCGCCACGTGCCGGCCGCGCTCCGCGCGGCATTGAAGGCCCGGGGCATCGTCGTCGAGGGGTTGGATACCGGCGCCGCCGCGCGGACCTACAATGTCCTTCTGGGCGAAAGCCGCCGCGTCGCCGCGGCGCTGATCGCGATCTGAGGACGGGCGGCCATGGCGGGGCCCCAGGACCGGCAGTTCCATGGCACGCTGCCGGTCAGCTGGGATCGCCTGCATCACGATACCCGGCTGCTCGCCTCGCAGCTGATCCTGGATGGCCGCAGTTTCGACGGGATCATCGCGGTAAGCCGCGGCGGCCTGATGGCCGCCGCCGTCCTGGCGCGCGAACTGGAACTGCGGCTGGTGGACACCGTCTGCGTCGGCAGCTACCGCGGCCGGGTCCAGGGGGACCTGCAGGTGATCAAGTCCGTTCCCGGGGCGGGCAGGGGCATGCTGGTCATCGACGACCTGGCGGATACCGGGGCGACGGCGCGGCTGGTGCGGGGGATGCTGCCCGAGGCTTTCCTGGTCGCGATCTACGTGAAACCCAGCGGCCGCGGCAATGTCGACATGTTCGTCACCGAAGTGCCGCAGGATTGCTGGCTGCTTTTCCCCTGGGACCGGGCCCCGCGCAACATGCCGTCGCTGGTCATGGAGTTTCCCGAGGGACAGGGCCGCCCGGCCGAGGCCGATTGACTGTGGCCCCGCCCGGCCGGCGCCGGCCGACGCAGCGCTGCATCCCAGAACTGAATCCCGACCGATGGAGAAACCGCCGTGGAGCATCCCATTCGTACCACCCTGGCCGTGACCTGGGATCGCCTGCATGACGATACCAGGCGCCTGGCTGCGCGGCTGATCCAGGACCGGCGACGGTTCGACGGGATCATCGCGATCAGCCGCGGCGGCATGGTCCCGGCCGCAATCCTGGCGCGGGAACTGGAACTGCGGCTGGTCGACACCATCAGCATCGCCAGCTACCAGGACCGGCAGCAGGGCGAGGTGGAGGTCCTCAAGGGGGTCGCGGGCGACGGGAAGGGCATGCTGATCGTCGACGACCTGTCGGATACCGGCGCGACCGCCCGGATGGTGCGCAAGCTGCTGCCCGAAGCGGCTGCCTTCGTCACCGTCTATGTGAAGCCGGAGGGCCGTGACTGCGTGGACATCTTCATCTCGGAGGTGCCGCAGGACTGCTGGATCCTGTTCCCCTGGGATACCTCGGCGCAGCATGTGGCGCCGATGGCCCTGGCGGCAGCCGACCGGTCCCGGCCGGACACCATCGCCGACTGACCGCGCCACTGCGTGGCGACCCCGCCGTAGCGCGGCGGCGATGCCCGGGCAGGGATGTCGTCCGGGCCGGCGCGGGCCGGACTGTCCGACTGCCACAGACCGCCTTTACCAAATGTAATTGCTTTGGCCTTTTCATGTGGCGGGCAGAGGAATACCCGCGTCGCTGCACCGCAAGCCCGCGGGGAAACAGCCACGATGGGGGCCGCCGATGAGGCGCATATGCAGGTACGGGCCGTCCTGTTCCACCGCCGGCCCGGTGCCGGTCCTGTTCTTTTGTCTCGTGCTTGCCGCAATTGTCGCCGTCTCGAGCGGCTTCGCTGCTGCCCGTGCGGCCGGGGAGGCGGAGCGCAGCCCACACGAACTGATTCCGCTGCTCCGGGATGGCGGCCTGATCATCTATCTGCGCCATGCCGCAACGGACCACAGGGAATCCGACAGCGATATCAGTGACCTCAGCCGGTGCGACCTGCAGCGCAACCTCTCCGATCAGGGTCGCCAGGAAGCGGCAGAGACCGACAAGGCGATCCGCGCGCTCGGCATTCCGATCGGCGCGGTCTATGCCAGCCCCTATTGCCGCACCATCGACACCGCAGGCCTCGTCTTCGGCCGGTACGAGGTTCTCGACGGACTCAGGGCGACGTTCTTCACCGACGCCGAGGAGACCGCCCGTCTCGCCGCGTTCCTGCGGGAACGGCTGTCCCAGCCTCCGCCCGCCGGCGGCAATACCGTCCTGGTCGGCCACAGCGCCAACCTGAGCGACGTGACCGCCATCTGGCCGAGGCCCGAAGGGGTGGCGCATGTCTTCCGGCCGCTTGGCGATGGCGGTTTCGAGCATCTGGGGCGGATCGTCCCGACGGACTGGCAGAACCTGGTCGCAAAGCGATGACATCGGTATTGCCCATGGCCCGCAATGGCAGGCGGGGCTTCCGGCGTCTGGCTCTGCACTGGCAGTTCATGCTCGCGCCGCTGCTGGGTGCCGCGGCAATGGCCGTGCTCGCCCTGGTGCTGGTCGATCTCCGGCGCGATCAGGTCGATTGGCTCGCCGAACTGCGCGCCGGAAGCCTCGAACAGATCCGGACCTTCTCCCTGTTGGAGAACCGGACGGTGCAAAGCCATGCCAGCATCTATCAGCTTCTGGTCAATGCCACGCAGCGCTCCGACGAGGGCGAATTCTATCGGGAATCGAAGCCCCTCCTGATCGAGTTGCACGATATCGAGGACCGTCTGGCCCAGGCCATCGAGCAAACGGCGCTGCAGGGCAGCCGTGCCGGGCCCTATCTCCAGCTGGCGTCGGATCTTGAGACCTACCGGATCAGCGCGACGAACGCCCTGCTGATGGCGACCGTCGATTTCGAGCTGGCGGACCGGGTCATCCGGGACACCACCGCAAACTTCAATCGGGTGAACGCCCAGTTCCTGGCGATCGACCATGAACTGAATGACCGCCTGCGCGACCTGCTGGCGGAACAGGGCGAGGCTCTCGACAACCAGAGCCGGGTGCTCGCCCTGGTCTTCGGCATCGCGATCGTGCTGCTGCTGTTGAGCAGCAGCGTCCTGGCGCTGATCCTGTCGCGTGACCTGCGACGCTCCATCCAGGATCTCAACGCCCTGACCAGCACATGGCCCGATGGCGGGACATCGGATGACGGCGACGGGTTCCCGGCAACGGGAAGCGAAACCGAACTGCTGGCCGCGGCCATTGCCGGGGCGCGGGAGCGCCAGGCAATCCTGCTGCGGGCCCGCGGCGAGCTGGAAGCGGCAAACGCGAGACTTCAGGCAAGTCACGAGGAGGTCGCGAGACGCGAGGCGACGCTGGCGCAGCTCAATACGACGCTGAACGACAGGGTCGGCGAACTGCACCGGGTGATCCGTGAGCGCGACGAGGCGGAAGCGGCGCTGGGGCGATCGCAGCGGCTCGAGGCCGTCGGCCAGCTCACCGGCGGGATCGCGCACGACTTCAACAATCTGTTGAGCGTGATGCTGGGCAATGCCGAGCTGCTGGAAGACAGCTTCGCCGGCAATCCGCCGGCGCAGCGCCAGGTCGCGACGATCAAGGCAGCTGTCGCCCGCGGCGAGTCGCTGACCAGCCGCCTGCTGGCCTTTTCCCGCAAACAGTCGCTGTCGCCGCGTGCCACCGACGTATCGCAGCTGATCCGCGGCCTTGAGGAACTGCTCCAACGCAGCCTCGGTGCCGCGATCGACCTTACGGTCATCAGTGCCGGGGGACTCTGGCCGGTCTGGCTGGACGAACATCAGTTCGAGGCTGCGCTGGTCAACCTTGCCATCAATGCGCGGGATGCCATGCCGCGCGGCGGAAGCCTCACCATCGAGACGTCGAATGTCGTGCTGGACAACAGCTATGCCGACCTGGCGGAAGAGCTGGCGCCTGGCGACTATGTCTCGGTGTCCGTGTCCGACACCGGCAGCGGCATGTCGGCCGAGGTGCAGTCCAGGGCGTTCGAGCCCTTTTTCACGACCAAGGATGTCGGGCAGGGCAGCGGCCTGGGGCTGAGCATGGTCTACGGCTTCATGAAGCAGTCCCGCGGCCATGTGACGATCTACAGCGAGGCCGGTCAGGGCAGCAGCGTTCGGCTCTACCTGCCACGCCTGGCACAGGCCAGGGCCGACGACCCTGCTCCGGTCGTCGCTGCACCGGTGCCGCAACGGGGCTCGGAACGCATTCTGGTGGTCGAGGACGATGTCGACCTGCGTGAAATCCCTGTCACGCTTCTCCGGCGGCACGGCTACATTGTCGAGCAGGCGGGCGACGGCCAGGCCGCCTTGCAGCTCCTGCGAAAGGCGCCGACCTTCGACCTCATGTTTACCGACGTCGTGTTGCCGGGAGATATGAACGGAATGGAGATCGCTGCCGAAGCCCAGCGCCTGCAGCCGGGGATCAGGGTCGTCTATGCCACCGGCTACGCGGAGAACGCCGTGGCCCGGTCCGGGCAGTTGCAACCGGACGCGATCACGCTGACGAAGCCCTATCGCGGCAATATGCTGCTGGAAACCGTTCGCAGGGTCCTCGACAGCTAGCCCGTGCAGCGCCCGGGCGCCCTGTCGCCGCGGTCAGGGCGCGGCAGGGTCGGGCAGGGACAGGCGCAGGCGCATCGCCTGGCGTGGCTGCAGGGCATCCAGCCCCCGCGCGATCTCGTTGCGCCGGATACCCGCCAGGTGCGGGCGGTCCGCGCCGGGCTCAAAGGGCGTGAAGCCCAGCCTGGCATAGAACGGCGCATTGAACGGCAGGTCACGGAAGGTTGTCAGTTCCACGGCCGGCAGGCGGCGCCGTGTCGCCCAGTCGATGACGGTGCGCATCAGCCGGCCGCCGACGCCCCGCCGTCCATGCGCGGGAAGCACCGCCAGCTCGGCCAGCCAGAGCGCATGGTCGCGGACGGCGGCAGCGGCAAAGCCGATGGGGGCGGACTGGCCGGCCGGCACTGCCACCCACACCGTACCTGCCGCGATGCAGGCATCATAGAACGCGCGATCGCCGGTGGGCATGTCGGCGACCTGCGCCAGGCCGAACACCGCGAACAGGTCGGCTGCCTGATCCTCGATCTCGACGATCAGGCCGGCTTCGTCCGGCCGCGCCGGTCGGATGGCATAGGTCATGGACCCTCTGCGGAAGAATGCCTCTGGGAAAAAAAAGGGCGCCCTGCCGGGCGCCCTTGCGTCCGTGCCGGCGACACCGCCGCCAGCCGGGCGATTGCCTCAGGAGGCCTTGGCGAGGTTCTTGTTGGCGAAGTCCCAGTTCACCAGGTGGTCCAGGAAGGTTTCCATATATTTCGGCCGGGCGTTCCGGAAGTCGATGTAGTAGGCATGCTCCCAGACATCCATGGTCAGCAGCGGCACGGCGCCGGAGGTCATCGGGTTCTCCGCGTTCGGCGTCTTGGTGACCTTCAGCTTGCCACCGTCCAGCACCAGCCAGGCCCAGCCGCTGCCGAACTGGGTCGCTCCGGCGGTCTTGAAGGCTTCCACGAACTTGTCGTAGCCGCCCAGGTCCGCATCGATCTTGTCCGCGATCGCACCGGAGGGCTTGCCGCCGCCCGCGGGCTTCATGCTGTGCCAGTAGAAGGTATGGTTCCAGACCTGCGCGGAATTGTTGAAGATCGCGGTCTTGGACGAATCGCCGGCACTGTCCTTGATGATCTCCTCGAGGCTCTTGCCGGCCAGCGGCGTGTCCTTGACGAGGTTGTTCAGGGTCGTGACGTAGGTGTTGTGATGCTTGCCATGGTGGAAGTCGAGCGTCTCCGCCGAGATATGCGGCGCGAGCGCGTCCTTCGCGTAAGGCAGATCGGGAAGTTCGAATGCCATGTCCTAAGACCCCTTATAAGGTTGAGATTTGCGTGCGGGACCTGGGCGCGGGTTGCAGGGCCGAGGCTGCAGGCCGGCTGACCCCTGCCGCTCCGTCCCCGCGCCGCATAACGGGCGAGATCCCCCTTGGACGCCCTGCTGCCGGATATAAGCCCTGCGCCCTGCAGTCTCAACCGATACCGCCGGGGCTGGTTCCCGCCGGCGGACCGGGATTGGCCGCAACCGGTCGGGCGGGAGCGCGCGCAGGGTGACCCAATCCGATGCCGCATACTGCGCCGAAATGGTCCGCCGCGGCGACAAGGATCGCTGGCTGACTGCCCTGTTCGCCCCGGAGGGCGCCGCGCGGGACGCACTGATGGCCCTGTTCGCGTGGAATCTGGAGGTGGCGCGCATCCCCGATGCCGTGAGCGAAGGCATCATCGGCCAGATGCGGCTGCAATGGTGGCGGGACACACTCGAAGGGGTCCATGCAGGGCAGCCCCGCGCCCAGCCGGTGGCGCGGGAATTGCGGCGGGCCGTGGAACTGGGCGCATTGCCGGCCAGCGACTTCGATACCGTGTACGAGGCCCGCGAGCGCGATATCGCCGCCGAGCCGCCGGCCGACATGGCCGCGCTGGAGGACTATGTCCGTGATACCGCGGGCCGTGTCGCCATGCTTGCGTCCCGCTGCCTGGTCGGCCCGGACGCCCGGGCGGCGGTGCAAGGCTGCGCCATGGCGGCCGGCGCGGCCTATGGCATGGCCGGCCTGGTGCGGGCGCTTCCCTTCCATGCGGACCGCGGCCGGGTCTTCCTGCCGCTGGCCGAGTTGCGGGACGCCGGTGTCGTCGCCGAGGCTCTGGTCCACCGCAGCAACCCGCCCGGGCTGTACGCGGTGATCCAGGCGGTCTGCGCCCGCTCCGCGGCGCAGCTGCAGGCCGCGCGGGCCGCATTCGCCGACCTGTCCCCCGACCTTCGGCGGCGGCTCCTGCCGGCCGTCCTGCCGGCCGCCCTGGCGGCGCAGGACCTCGCCCGGCTGCGCGCCGCCGGCTTCGACCCCGAGCGCCCGGATGCCCATGCCGGGCCGCTGGCACGGCAGTTCCGCCTGCTTCGCGCATCGCTCCTGCGCCGGCCCTGATGGGCCCCGGGGCCGGGGCCTGCGATTTCGCAGGGCTCCGGGAACCCGCACTGACCCTGCCATGTTAATGCAATGCCGGCGCCTGAAGCGCGCCGGCGCCCCCGGAACCAGGCGGAGTCACATGGCGTCCGAGGCGGTTGCGTGAGGAGAGCGAAGCATGGCGCGAACATCGAATGGCCGGTTCAAGGCCAATGACCCTGAAACCAAGGAGCAGGGCCGCAAGGGCGGCAAGGCATCGTCCGGCTCCTTCTCGCCAGGAAGCGAGAAGGCCAAGGAAGCCGGACGAAAAGGCGGCAAGGCGTCCTCGGCCTCGGCCGGCTGACGAATGACCCGGGGTTCCCGCTCCTGCCGGGATCCCCGGGCTACTCGCCGGGCTACTCGGCGGCCGCTGCGCTGGCCGGCGCAGCGGCCAGCCAGCCGCCCAGGTCGGCGAGGGCGCGGGCAGACAGGGCCGGGCGGCGGACATTCTTCTTCACTTTCGCGTCCAGCGGCGGGAACAGCCCGAAATTGACGTTCATCGGCTGGAACGTCTCAGCATCCGCTCCGCCGGTGATATGGGCCAGCAGCGCGCCCAGGGCGGTGGTCGGCGGCGGCGGCACGGCGCTCCGGCCCAGCCGGTCGCCCGCGGCGAAGCGGCCGGCCAGCAGGCCGATGGCCGCACTCTCCACATAGCCCTCGACCCCGGTGATCTGGCCGGCGAAGCGCAGCCGCGGCTGGGCCTTCAGCCGCAGGCCGGCGTCCAGCAGCTTCGGGCTGTTCAGGAAGGTGTTGCGGTGCAGCCCGCCCAGCCGGGCAAAAGCAGCCTGCTGCAGCCCGGGGATCATCCGGAAAACCTCCACCTGGGCGCCATGCTTCAGCTTGGTCTGGAAGCCGACCAGGTTGAACAGGCTGCCCAGGGCATTGTCCTGCCGCAGCTGCACCACGGCATGGGGGCGGCGGCCGGTGCGCGGGTCGGTCAGGCCGACCGGCTTCATCGGCCCGAAGCGCAGGGTCTCGCGCCCGCGCGACGCCATGACCTCGATCGGCAGGCAGCCGTCGAAATAGGGGGTATTGGCCTCCCACTCCTTGAAGCTGGCCTGCTCGCCGCCCAGCAGCGCGTCGATGAAGGCCTCGTATTCGGCCTGGTCCATCGGACAGTTGATATAGTCGGCACCGCCGCCGCCGGGGCCTGCCTTGTCATAGCGCGACTGGAACCAGGCGATCTCGAAGTTGATGCTTTCGCGATAGACGATCGGCGCAATGGCATCGAAGAACGCCAGCGCGTCCTCGCCGGTCAGCTGGCGGATCGCCTCGGCAAGCGCCGGGCTGGTCAGCGGGCCGGTGGCGACGATCGCATTGTCCCATTCCGCCGGCGGCAGGCCGGCCACCTCGCCGCGCCGGATCTCCACCAGCGGCTCCGCCTCGAGCGCCTGCTGCACATGCGCGGAAAAGCCGTCGCGGTCGACTGCCAGGGCAGCGCCGGCCGGCACCTTGTGGGCATCTCCCGCCGCGATGATCAGCGAGCCGGCGCGCCGCATCTCCTCGTGCAGCAGGCCGACCGCATTGTTCACGGCATCGTCGGAGCGGAAGGAATTCGAGCAGACCAGCTCCGCCAAGGTCTCGGTGCTGTGGGCCTCGGTGCCGCGCAGCGGGCGCATCTCGTGCAGCACGACAGGCACGCCGGCGCGCGCAATCGCCCAGGCGGCCTCGGACCCGGCCAGCCCGCCGCCGATGACATGAATGGGATCGGACATGCGCGCTGGAATATGCGCCTCCCCGTCGGCGGTCAATGGCGAACGGGATTGTCCGCCGTCTTTATCCTATGTCGTGGCGACGGTCGCCCGGGTTGCGCTATAGATTGTCCCCCGAAGCGAGATGTCAGCTGCTGTTCGAGTTCACCGATGAAGACCAGTGTCAGAAAAGACCTGCGGCCGATCCGCCGCATTCTGCCGGCCGTCACGGTTTCGCGGCAGACTTTCTTGCTGGCGGCGGTGAGATGGGCGCGCTCATGCGCGCCCATGACTGGTCGGCTTCGGTCCTGGGCCCGCCCGACGCATGGCCGCAAAGCCTGCGCCTGACCGTGCGGCTGATGCTGAGTTCGCAGCATCCGATGTTCATCTGGTGGGGCCCCGAACTGCTCCAGTTCTACAACGACGCCTATCGGCAGACGATGGGGCCTGAGCGGCATCCGCAGGCCCTGGGGCAGCCGGGCCGGGAGTGCTGGGCGGAGATCTGGGACATTATCGGCCCGCAGATCGAGCAGGTGATGTCCGGCGGCGGGGCGACCTGGCACGAGGATCATCTTGTCCCGGTGACCCGCCACGGCCGGCGGGAGCAGGTGTGGTGGACCTACGGCTACAGCCCGATCGACGATGACAGCCAGACTGGCGGCATCGGCGGGGTGCTTGTCATCTGCAACGACGTGACCCGCCAGCACGAGACGATGGAGGCGTTGCGCCGGAGCGAAGAGCGGGCCCGCATGGCGCTGGGCGCCGCAGGCGGCCTGGGCAGCTGGGACTGGGATATCGCCGCGGACCGGGTGATCGCGGATGCGCGGCTTGCGACACTGTTCGGGCTCCCCCCGGAACGGTCGGAGCCGGGCAGGCCGATGGCGGACTTTGTTGCCCAGGTTCATCCCGACGACAGGGCCGGCGTCGAAGCGGCGTTGCAGGAAGCGATCGTCGGTCGCGACGATTACGCCCGGGATTTCCGGGTCCTGCGGCCCGACGGCTCGGTCCGTTGGCTCTCGTCGCAGGGCCGCTGCTATGGCGGGGACGACGGCCGGCCGGTCCGCTTTCCGGCGGTCGTTCTGGACATAACCGAGCGCAAGGCGGCGGAGGCGGAGCTTACCGAGCTGCTGGCCGAGAAGGATCGCCTTGCGCAACTGAACGAACTCGTCGCCCGCGAGATGAGTCACCGGGTCATGAACAGCTTCCAGTTGCTGCAAGGCGTCCTGACGATGCAGGCGCGCAACATCGCCGATCCTGCCGCCCGCAATGTCGTCGACCAGGGGGTCGCCCGCATTCAGGCGATGGCCGTGGTTCATCGCAGGCTTTTCGACGCAACCCGGGACGAAGTGACGGTCGTGGAACTGGGCGACTATCTGCGGGGCCTGGCGGAAGAGCTTGTCGAGGCCTTTAACAGCACGGACAGGTGCCGGCTGGTGACGGAAATGGCCAAGGCACGGCTGCCGACCGGCAAGGCATCGACCCTGGCGCTGATCGCGACCGAACTGGTGCTCAATGCGCTGAAGCATGCCTTCAGCGACGGGGACCGCGGCACGCTCGAAGTGCGCTTCGATTGCACCCCGGAGGGCTACCGGCTGAGCGTCGCCGATACCGGGCCCGGCCTGCCGGAGGGGCTGGACCCTGCCTCCGCGCCGGGGCTCGGGATGAAACTGGTGCACCGGCTGACGGGTCAGCTGGAGGGCCGGTTGGACATCGACAGCCAGCCGACGGGCACCCGCTTCACGGTAATCTTTCCCAGCTCCGGTGCCGCGACCTGACGTGCGGGCACGGGCCTGCCGCCGCCGCTCCCTGGGCGGAAACGGGCTTTGCCGCGGGCCAGGACCCTGCCGCCACAATGTCGCGGCCGCCCCTGTCCGTCCGGGGCCCTGTCAGGCCCGCTTGCGGCCGCCGGCTTTCCGCCCGGCGGTCTTGCCTGTGGACGTCCCTGCGGCAGTCTTGGCGGCGGGCGCCGATTTCGTGGCGCCGCGCGGCGCCCGGGCGGCGGCGGCGCGCTTCGGGCCGCGCTTGCCCGCGGCCTTGCCGGGCGGGCCAGCCGGCCGGCTGGCGGGGCGGCGGGTCAGGTAGTCGCGCAGGTACTGGCCGGTATAGCTCTCCGGCACCTCGGCGACCTCCTCGGGCGTGCCGGCGGCGACGATGCGGCCGCCCTTGTCGCCGCCCTCCGGCCCCAGGTCGATGATCCAGTCGGCGGTCTTGATGACCTCCAGGTTATGCTCGATCACCACCATGGTATTGCCGGTCTCGACCAGCCGGTGCAGCACGTCCAGCAGCTTGCGGACATCGTCGAAATGCAGGCCGGTGGTCGGCTCGTCCAGGATGTAGAGGGTGCGGCCGGTGGCGCGCTTGGACAGTTCCTTGGACAGCTTGATGCGCTGTGCCTCGCCGCCCGACAGGGTGGTGGCGGACTGGCCGACCTTGATATAGCCCAGGCCCACCTGCTGCAGGGTGACCATCTTCTCGCGGATCGACGGCACCGCCTTGAAGAAGCCGGCGGCCTCGTCGACGGTCATCTCCAATACGTCGGCGATCGACTTGTCGCGGTAATGGACCTCCAGGGTCTCCCGGTTGTAGCGCTTGCCGTGGCAGACATCGCACTGGACATAGACGTCCGGCAGGAAGTGCATCTCGATCTTGATCAGCCCGTCGCCCTGGCAGGCCTCGCAGCGGCCGCCCTTGACGTTGAAGCTGAAACGCCCGGCAGCATAGCCGCGCGCCTTCGCCTCCGGCAGGCCGGCGAACCAGTCGCGGATCGGCGAGAAGGCGCCGGTATAGGTTGCGGGGTTCGACCGCGGCGTGCGGCCGATCGGGGACTGGTCGATGTCGATCACCTTGTCGAAATGCTCCAGCCCGCGCACCTCGTCATGCTCGCCGGGCAGCTCGCGGCTGCCGTTCAGGCGCCGCGCGACGGCCTTGTACAGGGTCTCGATCACCAGGGTGGACTTGCCGCCGCCGGACACCCCGGTGACGCAGGTGAACAGGCCCACCGGGACCGAGGCATCGACGTTCTGCAGGTTGTTTTCCCGTGCCCCGGTGACGGTGAGCTTGCGGCTGCTGGCGCGGCGGCGCGCCTCGGGGATCGGCACCTGCTTCATGCCGGTCAGGTACTGGCCGGTCAGGCTGGCGGGATTGGCCATCACCTCTTCCGGCGTGCCCGCGGCGATCACCTGGCCGCCATGCTCGCCCGCCGCCGGGCCCATGTCGATGACATGGTCGGCGGCACGGATGGCGTCCTCGTCATGCTCCACCACCAGCACGGTGTTGCCCAGGTCGCGCAGCCGTACCAGGGTTTCCAGCAGGCGGGCATTGTCGCGCTGGTGCAGGCCGATGGACGGCTCGTCCAGCACATAGAGCACCCCGGTCAGGCCGGAGCCGATCTGCGAGGCGAGCCGGATCCGCTGGCTCTCGCCGCCCGACAGGGTGCCGGAGCCGCGGCCCAGGGTCAGGTATTCCAGCCCGACATTGACCAGGAAGCCCAGCCGCTCGTTGATCTCGCGCAGGATGCGGGCGGCGATCTCCTGCTCCTTCTCGGTGAGCTGGCCGTCCAGGTCCAGGAACCAGTCGCGGGCGCCCCGGATCGACAGCTCGCCGAGCTGGCCGACATGGCAGCCGGCGATCTTCACGGCCAGCGCCTCGGGCTTCAGGCGGAAGCCGCCGCAGGCCCCGCAGGCCTTCGGCGACTGGAAGCGGTCGAGCTCCTCGCGGATCCAGGCGCTGTCGGTCTCCCGCCAGCGGCGCTCCATGTTCGGGATCACCCCCTCGAACGGCTTCGAGACGGTGTAGCTGCGCAAGCCGTCGTCATAGGTCAGCCGCACCGGCTCCTTGCCCGTGCCGTACAGGATCGCCGCCTGCGCCTCCTCCGGCAGGTCCTTCCACGGCTTGCGGAAGGGCACCTTCAGATGGGCGGCCAGGCTCTCCAGGGTCTGCGCATAGTAGCGCGACGAGGATTTCGCCCAGGGGGCGATGGCACCGCCGGAGAGCGGCAGCGCCTCGTCAGGCACCACCAGCATCGGGTCGAAGTGGAGGATCGTGCCCAGCCCGTCGCAGGTCGGGCAGGCGCCATAGGGATTGTTGAAGGAGAACAGCCGCGGCTCGATCTCGTCGATGGTGAAGCCGGAGACCGGGCAGGCGAATTTCGAGGAGAAGATCGTGCGGCTCTCGTCATCCGCATTCTCCGCGATGCAGATGCCGTCGGCCTGGTTCAGCGCCGTCTCGATGGAATCGGCCAGGCGGGTCTCCAGCCCCTCGCGTACCACGAGCCGGTCGACCACGACCTCGATATCGTGCTTCAGCTTCTTGTTCAGGGCCGGCACGTCGGCGATCTCGTACAGGGTGCCGTCGACCTTCACGCGCTGGAAGCCGCGCTTCTGCAGTTCGGCGAATTCCTTGCGGTACTCGCCCTTGCGGCCCCTCACGATCGGCGCCAGCAGGTAGAGCCGCGTGCCCTCCGGCAGCGCCATCACCCGGTCGACCATCTGGCTGACCGTCTGGCTTTCGATCGGCAGGCCGGTGGCGGGCGAATAGGGGCGGCCGATGCGGGCGAACAGCAGGCGCAG
Organism: Sneathiellaceae bacterium; assembly: GCA_040216765.1. GTDB lineage: Bacteria > Pseudomonadota > Alphaproteobacteria > Ferrovibrionales > Ferrovibrionaceae > Marinibaculum. Next base: position 57,207 of record JAVJON010000007.1, read on the forward strand.
ATAGTCGTAGATCTCTGTCACCGTCCCGACGGTGGAGCGGGGATTGCGCGAGGTGGTCTTCTGTTCGATGGAGATTGCCGGCGACAGCCCGTCGATCTGGTCGACATCGGGCTTCTGCATCAGCTCCAGGAACTGCCGGGCATAGGCCGACAGGCTCTCGACATAGCGGCGCTGCCCCTCGGCATAGATCGTGTCGAAGGCGAGCGAGGACTTGCCGGAGCCGGACAGGCCGGTCAGCACGACCAGCCGGTCGCGCGGGATCTCGACATCCACGTTCTTCAGGTTGTGCTCGCGCGCACCGCGCACGGCGATGGTCTTCTGCATCGGCACCCCGTCGACAGGCGGGCGCCAGCGCGCCCCTTCAGGGAAGCAAGGCGGCGGCGGTCAGGACCGGCGCCGGCGGAACAGGATCGCAAACAGGGCCAGGCCCGCCAGGAAGCCGCCGACATGGGCGGCCCAGGCGATCTGCTCGGCCACCCCGGGGACGCCGGTCATGCCGAACACAACCGAGATGCCGATCCAGACGACGACCAGGATCAGGACCTGCTGCCGGTTGCCGCCGCCGACCCGGTTCATCATCAGGATCACCGCACCGAACAGCCCGCTGATAGCGCCGGAGGCGCCGACCATCGGCACGAAGGAGGTGGGGTCCAGGACGTACTGGGCGAAGGCGCCGGCCACGCCCGATACGATATAGAACAAAACGAGATTTCCGCCACCCATCAGCCGCTCGACGCCGGATCCGAAGCTGGCCAGGAACACCATGTTGATGACGAGATGGAAGAATCCGCCGTGCAGGAACATGTAGCTGACCGGGGTGACCAGGGTCAGCGGATCCTCCAGCGCCGTGCCGAATCGGAGCGGGATGAAGCCGAAGCGGAAGATCAGCTCCTGCTCCATGCCATGGGGCAGGAGCATCTGGACGATGTAGATCCCCACGGTGATCACCAGGAGCGCGGTGACCATCGGCGGCAGGTTCAGCAGCGGCTGCCCGCCGCCCGTTCCCTGGAGGCGGGGGCGCTGGAACGGGGATCTGCGGGGCGGGGACATTGCTGGGGCGATTCCGTCGGGTTCGGGGCGGGAGCGGGTTGCGGCCGGCACGGTAGCAGATGAAGGCGGCCGGGCCATCCGTCAATGACAGCCCCGGCGGCTTGCCGGCGATGACGTAGCGCTTCAATCAGGGGGCGACGGCCGTCTATAGTGCGCGCCACTTCAGAGAGGGACCGCAGACATGGCTGGCAGCGTCAACAAGGTAATCCTGATCGGCAATCTGGGCCGCGACCCGGAGGTCCGGTCCATGCAGTCCGGCGACGAGGTCTGCAACCTCGCCCTCGCCACGTCGGAATCCTGGCGCGACAAGCAGTCCGGCGAGCGCCGCGAGAAGACCGAATGGCACCGGGTCGTGATCTTCAACGAGAACCTGGTGCGGGTCGCCAAGCAGTATCTCCGCAAGGGCTCGAAGGTCTATATCGAGGGCCAGTTGCAGACCCGCAAATATACCGACCAGCAGGGCGTCGAACGCTATTCGACCGAGATCGTGCTGCAGCGCTTCCGTGGCGAGCTCACCATGCTCGACGGGCGGAGCGAAGGCGGCGGCAGCGGCGGCGGCGGTGACTATGGCGGTGGCAGCGGTGGCGGCGGCGGCGACGATTTCGGCGGCGGGCGCAGCTCCGGCGGCGGCGGTCGTGGCCCGGGCGCGGATTTCGATTCCGGCCCGGCCGACCTGGACGACGAGATACCGTTCTAGAAAGCGGCGCCGCCGCCGGGCCGCTGCGTCAGGCCGCGCGGACCCCCACCAGGAATGCCTCCACGGCCTGGCGCAGGCTGGTCGACTGGGTGGCCAGGCTGCCGGCGGAATCCTTGACCTGGTCGGCGGCCAAGCCCGTTTCGCCCGCCGCCCGGGTGACGCCGGTGATATTCTCCGAAACCTCGTGGGTGCCCTGGGCGGCCTGCTGAACGTTGCGCGAGATCTCCTGTGTGGCGGCGCCCTGCTCCTCGACCGCGGAGGCGATCGAGGCGGCGATCTCGTCCATGCGGGCAATGGTCTGGGAAATCCCCTGGATGGCCGCGACGGCATCGTTCGTTTCGGTCTGGATGCCGCCGATCTGCTGCCCGATCTGCTCGGTCGCCTTTGCGGTCTGGTTGGCCAGGTTCTTCACCTCGGACGCCACCACGGCAAAGCCCTTGCCGGCTTCGCCCGCGCGGGCGGCCTCGATCGTGGCATTCAGGGCCAGCAGATTGGTCTGTTCGGCGATGTCCCGGATCAAGCCGATCACCTCGCCGATGCGTTGTGCGGCCTTGGCGAGGCCGTCGACCTGGCGGTTCGTGCGCTCCGCATCGGAACTCGCCTGCGCGGCGATGGTTGCGGATTGCGCGACCTGGCGGCTGATCTCCTCGATCGACGTGGAGAGTTCCTCCGCCGCGGATGCGACCGTCTGCACATTGGCGGACGCCTCCTCCGACGCCGCGGCGACGACGCCGGCCTGGCGGTTGGTCTCCTCCGCGGTGGACGACATCGAGCTCGCGGTGGACTGCATCTGCGACGTCGCGGCCCCGAGCTGCCCGAGGACGGTGGCGACGGCCTGGTCGAAGTCGCCGGTCAGGGACTCGATGTGCTGGGCGCGGTCCTCGCGGGCCAGCCGGTCGCGTTCCTGTTCCGTCGTCATCTCCTCGTTGCGGATCATGTTGTCCTTGAAGACCTGCACCGCGGCTGCCATCTCGCCGATCTCGTCGCCGCGGTCCCGGGCCGGGATTTCCGCGCCCTTGTCGCCCTCCGCGAGACGCCGCATGGCGGCGGTCATCGAGACCACCGGCCGCGCGATCGAGCGCCCGATCAGGATGCCCGCGATCACGGTGACGACCAGGATCAGCAGGGAGGCGACGATCACCGCGATGCGGACGGAGGCCCGATCGTCGGCCAGCTCCGCCAGCGCCGCGGTTTCCGATTTCTGGGCGATTTCGCCAATCGTCTCGAAATCCGGGCTCATGTCCGCGAAGATCTCGCTCAGCCGTGCGATCTCGGCCGTCAGGGCCGCCCGGCCATCGGCCCAGGCATGGACGTCGCGCTGGTAGATGTCCATCAGCGCCGAGATCTGCTGCCGCTCGTCCATGGGCAGAACGCTCCCGGCCAGCAGCGCGTCGAATTCGCGCCTGCGTTCGTCCAGGCGCCCGACATATTTCGCATCGCCGCGGAGCATGAAGTCTTTCTCATGCCGCCGCATCATCAGCATCTTGACCGTCATCGGCGCGTCGGCGGCTTGCAGCTTTTCCTCCACCGCGTGGACCGCGCTGCGCAGATTGCCGCTCAGGCCGAGATCCTCGCTCAGGCCAAGCTTCTCCTGGAGGGCGACCACCTTCGCGAACTGCGCACGATGCGCCGGCAGACTGGCGGCGAGCCGCTCCGCTGCGGTCTTGACCTCGGGCAGTTCGGCTTCAGCCTGCAGGCGGGCAACGAGTTCCATGACCTTGTCCGCATCGGCCTTGTAGTCGCCGAAATATTTCAGGTCGCTGCGGAGCAGGAAGTCCTTCTCCCGCCGCCGCATCTGCAGTGCGCCATTCTCCAGACGCAGCGCCGTTTCGGCCAGGGTGGTGTAGTGGTGCGCCCGGTCGATCGCCAGGCCGCTGCGCATGTCGCCGAACAGGTTGAGCGCGAGGAGGACGATCACGGCAAGAGAGGCCAGGGCGACGAGCAGGCCGACCCGCGTGCCGACCCTGAGATTCCGGAAGTTCATCTCGCTGTAATCCTATTCTGACAGACAAATTCTTCAGGAGGCTATGATCAGATAGCCTCCTGGTGCATTCATTTCGATTGATATTGCGAACTTTTACTTCAAGCCGCGACCGGCTGTCGTCCCCGTCAGTCCGGGGACGACAGCCGGCGGTTCAGGCGGCCCTTACGCCCTTGAGGAACTCTTCCACAGCGTGCCGCAACTGATCCGACTGGCTGGCCAGGTTGCCGGCGGAGCGGTTCACCTGCTCGGCGGCAATGCCCGTATCGCCTGCGGCCCGCGTGACGCCGCCGATATTGCTGGAAACGTCCTGAGTGCCGCGGGCAGCTTCCTGCACGTTGCGGGAGATCTCCTGCGTGGCGGCGCCCTGCTCTTCCACTGCGGCCGCGATCGTGGTGGCGATTTCATCGATCTCGGCGATCGTCTTGCCGATACCCTGGATCGCGGACACGGCGTCGTTGGTCTCGCTCTGGATGCCCCCGATCTGCTTGCCGATCTGCTCCGTGGCCCTGGCTGTCTGGCTGGCGAGGCTCTTGACCTCGGAGGCGACGACTGCGAAGCCCTTGCCGGCCTCGCCGGCCCTGGCGGCCTCGATGGTGGCATTCAGCGCCAGGAGGTTGGTCTGTTCGGCAATGTCCTTGATCATGCTGACGACCTCCCCGATCTTCTGGGCGGCCTGCGCCAGGCCATCGACCTGGGCGTTGGTGCGCTCGGCGTCGACGCTGGCCTTTGCCGTGATCGTTGCGGATTGCGCGACCTGCCGGCCGATTTCCTCGATGGAGGCGGACAGTTCCTCCGCCGCGGACGCAACGGTCTGAACGTTGGTGGAGGCCTCTTCGGAGGCGGCAGCCACTGCGCTGGCCTGACGGTTCGTCTCTTCCGCGGTGGCGGACATGGACGCTGCGGTGCCCTGCATCTCCTGCGTCGCGGCCCCAACCTCGGCGATGACGCCGGCAACCGCCTCATCGAACTTCTGGGTGAGCTCTTCGAGCCGCCGGTTGCGCTCCATCGCTTCTGCGCGCTCGCGGTCCTGTTGCGCAGCCTGCTCCTTGCCCTGGATCAGGCTGTCCTTGAAGAACTGGACGGTCTTGGCCATGTGGCCGATCTCGTCCTTGCGGTCGGCGCCCGCGACCTCCACCGCAAGATCGTCTTGTGCCAGGCGCTGCATGATCTCGCCGATCGAATGCAGGGGGCCCACGACTCCCCGGAGCACGGTGTAGAGCCCGAAGCCGATGGCGGCGAGGCCGATGACGATCAGCAGCGCCATGAGCCAGCGGGCCTGATCGACCTCGGCTTCGTTGTTCGCATAATCCTGCCCGGCCACCTCGAGCTGCAGGCGGATCAGCGCGTCGATGGCGCTGCTGACGGGATCGATGGCAGCGTAGAGCTGCTTCTCGGCGAAGCCGTCGAGGGCCGTCTTGTCCTCGCTCTGCAAGAGGCGCTTGAGATCCTCGACAGCTCGGTCGGCATTGTCCATCACACCCTGGGCGTTCTCGGCAAGCTGCGCTTCTTCCCGGGTGAGAGTCGTCTGCAGATAGGCCTGCCATTGGGCGCGGATCTCTGCCTGCGCCCGTTCGACAGACGCGGCACCGGAGCCCCAGTCAAGAAGATCCGCGCGCACCTTGTGTGTCGTGTCGACAATGTCGACGGCGTAGGCATCTGCAACGGTCTTGAGAGTCTGCAGGGGAATTACCCTGTCCTTGTAGATTCCGGCAATACGATTGTTCGAGTGATCGAGGGAAATCCATCCGTTTGCGGCGGTTATTAGAAGGACAACCCCGATCGAAGAAAGGATAAGCAGAAGCTTGGCTTTGATGCTGGACATGTCATCCCCCGGTTGGTCTCGCCCGGGAATGTGCCGCAAGATGATTAAGTTTTCTTTTATTACCCGGGTATCCAAAGGAAGTAGGTGGCACTGCCCGGCCGGTGGGGGGCTCAGGCTGCGCGGACCCCGTGCAGGAAGCCCTCCACCGCCTTTCGCAGCCGGTCGGACTGGCTCGCCAGGTTGCCGGCGGAGGTGTTGACCTGTTCCGCGGCGGAGCCGGTATCGGCGGCGGCCCGGGTGACGCCGCTGATATTGCTGGAGACCTCCTGGGTGCCGCGCGCGGCCTCCTGCACGTTGCGGGAGATCTCCTGTGTGGCGGCGCCCTGCTCCTCCACGGCCGCCGCGATGGTGGTGGCAATCTCGTTGATCTCCGAAATGGTGCGCCCGATCCCCTGGATGGCGCCGACCGCCTGGTCGGTTTCCGTCTGGATGCCGGTGATCTGCAGGCCGATCTGCTCGGTGGCCTTCGCCGTCTGGTTGGCGAGGTTCTTCACCTCGGACGCGACCACCGCAAAGCCCTTGCCGGCCTCGCCCGCGCGCGCCGCCTCGATCGTGGCGTTGAGCGCCAGCAGGTTGGTCTGCTCGGCGATGTCGCGGATCAGCCCCAGCACCTCGCCGATCTTCTGCGCCGCCTGCGCCAGCCCGTCGACCTGCGCATTGGTGCGTTCGGCATCGACGCTGGCCTTCGCGGTGATCGTGGTGGACTGCGTGACCTGCCGGCCGATCTCCTCGATGGACGAAGAGAGCTCTTCCGCGGCCGAGGCGACGGTCTGCACGTTGGTCGAGGCCTCCTCGGATGCCGCCGCGACTGCGCTGGCCTGGCGGCTGGTCTCCTCAGCCGTGGCGGTCATCGAGGCCGCCGTGCCCTGCATCTGCTGCGCGGCGGCGCTGACTTCCGCCAGCACGGCGGCAACCGCCTGGTCGAAGTCCCGGGTCAGGCTTTCGATCCGCCCGGCACGCGCCTCCCGCGCGGCCTGCTCGCGCTCCTGCTCGGCGGCCATCTCGTCGTTGCGGATCATGTTGTCCTTGAAGACCTGGACGGCCATGGCCATCTCGCCGACCTCGTCCTTGCGGCCCTTGGCGGGAATGTCGACGCCCTTGTCGCCATCGGCCAGGCGCTTCATCGCCGAGGTCATCGCCTGGATCGGGCGGGCGATGCCGCGACCCACGACGATGGCGGAGAGAATGCCCAGGAGCAGGGCGACGATGGCCGCGGCGACCCCGGCGACCAGGGCCAGATCGGTCTCTTCACCGGTTGCAGCGCCCAGCGCGTCCTGTGCAGCGCTGTTGTCGGCCTGGAACGTCGCCATCTGGGCGCTGAGCGTCCTGCCGAGCGGCCGCAGCTTGTCATCCATGACCGCATTCCGCTGGGCGGTCTGTCGGGCCGCCTCGGCAACGGCCTTGCCATAGATCGACGCGAGGTTCGCCAGTTCCGCGATCCGCGCCTTGTCGTCCGGATCGAAAATCAGCTCGTCGATCGCGGCGATCTGGCTCAATGCGCTCGCGATCTCGGCCAGCGCGCGATCCGCCTGTTCGGGCCGGCTGTCGATCAGGAAGCGGTTGGCATAGAGGCGCGCCAGCAGGAAGTGATTGGTGGCCGCAGCGCCGGCATAGAGGCCGTCGATATTGCCCTTGTCGCGTTCCGTGACGGTGACCGCTGCGATCAGTTGCTCCGCCTGCGGCCCGGCATGGTTCATGACCGCCACATGTTCGTTGCGCCCGGCTTGCAGGGCGGCAACCTCCTGGAACGCGGTGTCGTATGCGAGGAAGGCCGCAGTGGTCTTCTGCACATTCTCCCTCCGGGCCGGATCGGTGAACAGCTCTTCCGCCTTCGCCATGACCGCGACCGCGGTGCCCGTGCGCTCCCGCACCGTCTGCGCGGCCTCTGGCGTACCCGACAGGATGAAGTCGCGAACGCCAAGCCGTGCCTCCAGCATGAGGCTCTGCAGGCTGGCGGCGGCGGACGTCTGCTGCACCATGACCCGGTAGCCGGCGAAGCCCGACTGGGCGTTGGTCAGCCCGTAGACGGCGATGGCGCTGGAGACCACCAGCAGGACCAGGATGATGCCTGTGGTCAGCGCGACCTTGCGGGACACTTTCAGATTGTCGATCAACCGCATGGCGGGTCGTTCCTCCAGGGGTGGGGGCCCGGTCGGCGGGCAGAGGCAGGGTATGGCCCCACAATTCTGCCCGCTGAGGCTGAAAAACACACTAGCGTTTGTTATCGCTAGTTGCCGGTTCCGGCCCGACCGGACCGCCCCCGCCGGCCATGCGCCGCATGCCGTTTGCGTGCTGGCCAGGGCGGGCCGTCCAGGACATTCTCCTGCTACGCTTGAATCCGGTGCCGCAGGGCAGGGGAGGGACATGGCAAAGGCGCCAGCAGAGCAGTCGCAGGCCCGGCGCAGGGCAGGGCAAGGCGCAGCGGGCGACGCAGTGGCGTCACCGGCGCGCCCAGCGACCGGCCGCGCCGCCCGGGACCGGCCGGGGCGCCGCCGCGGGCTGCCCCTGTCGCTGGTGGTGGTCGGCGGCATGATCGGCCTGCTGGTCGCAGCGATGGCGATCGTGGTCGGCCTGACCTTTGCCGCCGGCCTGCGCAGCACCACCGACCTGCTGGTCTACTCCTCGCAGTTCCTGGTGCAGTCGCTGGAAGCGCGCCTGGACGACGAACTCGCGCCGGCAGCCCGCCTGGTCGAGCATGCCGCCGCAAGCGCCGCCGGCAACCCGTCGACCCCGGCCGCGGCGGCGCCGGCGGAGATTGCGGCCGGCGCGATGGCCGTCGCACCGCAGATCGTTGCCGTCGTGATCGAGAGCCGGCTCCTGTCGGCGCAGGCGGCGGAGCGGGTGATGGTGATGGCCGATGGGTCGCGGCGCGATCCCAGCAGCCGGCTGCTGGTGCTGCTGCGGGACCTGGCGGCCCGCGCGGATGCCCGGGACGGCATGGCCGGCGGCGGCGGTCCGGCTGCCGGCGAGCGGTCCATGTGGGGGCCGCCGACCTATGTCGAGCATCTGCAGGCGGCGCTGCTGCCGGTCGCGGCAACGGCAGTGCGGCCCGACGGATCGCGGGCCGCGGCGCTCGCCCTGGTGTCGCTGGATGCACTGGTCAGGGATATCGCCGGAATCCAGACCCGTGGCGGCAGGGCCTTCCTGCTCTATGGCAGGGACCATCTGATCGGGCCGGCGGCCTGGGCACCGCCGGGGGCGACGGACAGTCTCGCCTCCCTGCCGCTGCCGCGGCTGGCGGAGGTTTCCGATCCGGTCGGCCGGGCGCTGGCGGACGACACCCTGGTGCCGCTGTTCGGCGATCTCGCGGTGGAGGGCTTCGACGGCTACTACATCGACCTTTCGCCGGACGACGAGGACGAAGGGCTGGGGGACATGTTCGACATGGACAGCCAGGAATATGTCGTCCTGACCCGCACCGTGCCGGGCTTCACGCCGGAGCCGCTGATCATCGGCGCCTATTTCCGGGCCGAGGATGTCAGCGGCGAGCTCGACCGCCTGTCGCGGGCCGGCATGGCGGCGCTGATCGTGGTGGGGGTCGCGGCGATCCTGGCCTACCTGCTGTCGATCCTGATCACCCGGCCGGTGCGCCAGTTCGCGGCCAATGCCCGGCGGGTGGCGGAACTGCGGCTGGACGCCGTCAATATCGGGACCGGCGAACCCCTGATCCGCGAGTTCCGGGACGCCACCGATGCGTTCCGCCGCATGCTTCATGCGCTGCGCTGGTTCGAGGCCTATGTGCCGAAGACCCTGGTGCAGGAGCTCCTGCGGCAACCGGACCCGGAGGCGCGCCGGTCCGAGGAGCGGGTGGTCACCGTCATGTTCACCGACATCCGCGGCTTCACCGCGCTCGCCGAACAGATGTCGGCCCGGCAGGCCGCCGACCTGCTGAACGCGCATTTCGAACTCGTCAATGCCTGTGTCGAGAGCGAGGGCGGCACCATCGACAAGTTCATCGGCGACAGCGTGATGTGCTTCTGGGGCGCGCCGCAGCTTCAGGAGGATCATGCGGCGCGCGCCCTGCGGGCAATCCGCCAGGTCCGCCAGGCACAGGCGGCGGCGAACCGCCAGCGCGAGGCCGAGGGCCTGCCGCCGATCGCGATCCGGGTCGGGGTGCATACCGGGCGGGCGATCGTCGGCAATATCGGTTCGCGCCGGCGGGTCAACTACACCCTGATCGGCGATGTGGTGAACATCGCCAACCGGCTGGAGGCCCTGGGCAAGACCGTCGCGCCTGAGGCGGGCTTCTGCGTTCTTGCAAGCGACGCCGTCTTGAGGCATTGCGGTAGCGGCTTTGCCTTCCTGCCCCGGGGTGTCCATGTGTTGCCCGGTCGCGCCGGCAAGGTCGAGGTTTTCGCCCTGCTGTAGCGGGGCGATCGTCGCGGCGCATCGGTGCATCGGCGCAGCCGGCGGCCGGTGCGGCATTCGGGCCCGGTGCGGCATTTGGAGGGGGGATAGCAGGTGTCATCGGGAAATGCGGATACCGGGTCCGGGAACCGCCCCGCGGGCGGGTCGATCTGGTCCGACGAGCCGGTCTGGACGCCGCTGTCGCCGGAAGAGGCCGCGCCCGCAGCCGGCGAGCCGCCCATGCCGGAGGCCCTGCGACTGCAACCGCTGCAGCCCCAATCGATGCAACCCCAGCGGCTGCAGCCGCAGCCACCGCCGCAGCCGGCGCCGGCCGTGCCGCCCGCCGTGCAGCCTGCGGCGATGCCTTCCGCGCCGCCGCCCGTTGCACCGGACGCCGGCGCGGCGGTGCCCCTTGCCGGCTTCGAGCAGCTGACCAGGCCGCCCGAACCGGCACCGGCCGCGCCGCCCGCCATGCAGGTTGCGGCCATGCCGGCCCCGGCCCCGGCCCCGGCGGCGCCCGTCGCGCCGGACCCCGGCGCGGCCGCCCCTCTCGTCACCTTCGAACAGCTGACCCGGCCGCCGGAACCGGCGCCCCACGCGCCGCCAGCGTCATCCGGCCTGTCGCCGATGGCGATCCCGGCAGCGCCACAGCCCGCAGCGCCACAGCCCGCAGCGCCGCAGCCCGCGGCGCCACAGCCCGCGGCGCCATCCCGTCCGGCAGCGCCGGACTGGGCGCGCCTGCCGCCGCGCGCGGCGGGCGCCGCGCCGCCACCGCCGCCGCAGGAACCGCCAGCCCCCGTGCCGCCCGCCGCGCAGCCCGCCCCGGCGCAGTCCGGCGTCGGCGCGATCTCCGCCGCGGTCGAACCGGGGCTGACCGTGCTGCATGTCGGCTGCGGCCCGCACAATCCGGCCGCCCTGCCGGCCGCGCTGCGCACCTCGCATTGGCGGGAAGTCCGGCTGGACGCCAACCCGGACATGAACCCCGATATCGTCGCCAGCATCACCGACATGCGGCAGGTGCCGGATGCCAGCATGGATGCGGTCTATTCCTCCCACAATCTGGAGCATATCTATCCGCACGAGGCGCCGGCGGCGCTGCGGGAGTTCGTGCGGGTCATGAAGCCGGACGGGCTCTGCCTGCTGCTCTGTCCCGACCTCCAGACCATCGGCGATCTGATCGCCGAGGGGCGCCTGCTGGAACCGATCTATCATTCTGCGGCCGGGCCGATCTCCGCCATCGACATGCTGTACGGCCATCGTGCCTCGATGGCCGGCGGCAATATCTACATGGCGCATCGCAACGGCTTCTCTGCGCCCTCCCTGGCCCAGCTGATGCAGGAGGCCGGCTTCCGCAAGGTCGCCGTGACCCGCGATACGGCGCGCTTTTCGCTCTGGGCGCTGGGCTTCCGGGTCGAGCTGTCCGACGAGCTGGTCGCGCGCTGCCAGGCCAATCTTGGGATCGGCCGGCCGCTTCTGCCGGCGCCGGGCCGCAGCTGAGCCATCGCGCGCCGGCGGTGTTGACGCTTGAGATGGCGGCGATTGCGCTGTAAGCCTCCGCCCGACCAACGGGAGAAGGCATCATGGCTAGCAACAGCAACGGTAAGATCCAGGTCGCCGTGCTCGGCGCCTCCGGCTATAGCGGCGCGGAGACCCTGCGCCTGCTGCTGTCGCATCCGCAGGTCCGCATCCAGGCGCTGACGGCGGATCGCAAGGCCGGCGCGCCGATCGGCGAGGTCTTCCCGCAGCTGGAGGGCTATGGCCTGCCCGTGCTGCAGCGGATCGAGGAAGTGGACTGGGACAGCATCGACACGGTGTTCTGCGCCCTGCCGCACGGCACCACGCAGGAGGTCGTCGCCGCCCTGCCCAAGGGGGTCAAGGTGCTGGACCTGTCGGCGGATTTCCGGCTGCGCGACATCGACAGCTATGCCACCTGGTACGGCCATGCCCATCGCGCCCCGGACCTGCAGGAAGAGGCCGTCTATGGCCTGACCGAGTTCGCGCGGGCGGAGATCCGGAAGACCCGCCTGGTCGCCTGCCCGGGCTGCTATCCGACCTCCGCGCTGCTGCCGCTCCTGCCGGTGCTGGAGAAGCGGGCGATCCGGCCGGACGACGTGATCATCGACGCCAAGTCGGGGGTCAGCGGCGCGGGCCGGGCCCTGAAGGAAGGCAGCCTCTACGCGGAGGTGGCGGAGGGCATCCATGCCTATGGCATCGCCAGCCACCGGCACGGGCCGGAGATCGAGCAGGAGCTGAGCGTTGCCGCCGGCGTGCCGATGGCGGTCACCTTCACGCCGCACCTGATGCCGATGAACCGGGGCATCCTGTCGACGATCTATGTCCGCCTGGCCGAGGGCGCGGAGGTCGAGGACTTGCGGGCCGCTCTGGCGGAGCGCTATGCGGACGAGCCCTTCGTGCGGCTGCTGCCGCAGGGGCAGTCGCCGCAGACCCGCCATGTGCGCGGGTCCAACAATGCCTCGATCGGCATCTTTGCCGACCGGGTGCCCGGCCGGGCGATGCTGATCTGTGCGATCGACAACCTGGTGAAGGGGGCGGCGGGCCAGGCGGTGCAGAACTTCAACGTGCTGCACGGCCTGCCGGAGACCACCGGCCTGGCCCTGGCGCCCATGTTCCCGTGACCACCCGTCCGGGCGCCCTGATCCATCCGTATCGGGGCGTCCGGCCACGGATCTCGCCGGACGCCTTCGTGGCGCCCGGTGCGGCGGTGGCCGGCGACGTGGAGATCGGCCCGGGCTGCAGCATCTGGTACAACTGCACCCTGCGCGGCGACGTCAATGTCATCCGCATCGGCCGCGACAGCAATGTCCAGGACGGCACGGTGATCCACGTTTCGCGCTTCGGCCAGGGCACCTTCATCGGCGATGGCGTGACGATCGGCCATATGGCACTGCTGCATGCCTGCACCCTGGAGGATGGCTGCTTCATCGGCATGCAGGCGACGGTGATGGACGACTGTACCGTGCAGCCGGGTGCCATGCTGGCGGCCGGCTCCCTGCTGACGCCGGGAAAGACCGTGCCCAGCGGCACCGTCTGGGGCGGCCGCCCGGCGAAGTACATGCGCCAGATCCGGCCCGACGAGGCCAGCTATTTCGCCGACACCGCCCGGCACTATGCCGCGATGGGCGCGGAATATGCCGCCGCCTTGCGCGCGGAAGCCGCGGAGCGGCTGCCGGACGGCGCCTGAGCGACATCGACGCATGCCGGGCTGCCATCCTCCGGCCCCATTGGCCGCCGATCTATACGCGGTGCCCCGCAGGGCGTAGGGAGGCTGCGACATGGAGAGGATCCTGCTGACCGGCTTCGAGGCATTCGGCACCACGCCGGTCAATCCGGCGGAACAGGTGGCGCGCGCCCTGGACGGCGAGGAGATCGACGGCGCCAGGGTGGTGTCGCGGATCGTGCCGAACAGCTTCTTCGTCTGCATCGATGCGGTGCGCGAGGCGATGGCGGAGATCCGGCCGCAGGCCGTGGTGATGCTCGGCGAATATGGCGGGCGGACGATGCTGACGGTGGAGCGGCTCGCCCAGAACCTCAACGACGGCGCGCGCTATGGCCTGCGCGACAATGCGGGCAGGCTGGTGCAGGACCTCGCCACGGTGCCCGACGGGCCGGTGGCCTATCATGCCACCCTGCCGGTCCGCGCCATGGTTGCCGCGATGCGCCGGGCGGGCGTGCCCGCGGACATCTCCGACGTCGCCGGGACGTTCTGCTGCAACCATTTGATGTACGGGATCCTGCACCATGTCGCGGCGAACCGCCTGCCCGTCAGGGCCGGCTGGATCCACCTGCCGCACCTGCCCGAGGTGGCCGCGCTGGACTCGCATCTCGGGCTGCCGAGCATGGCGGCGGACACCGCGGCCGCGGGCGTCCGGGCCGGACTGGCCGCGCTCCGCGCGCATCCCACGGACAGCGACGAACCGATCGCCTCGCGCCTGCAGATCTAGCCGGCGGCTGTCCCGCTACGGCACCGGGTCGAAGACGATCTGCTTCTGCGACACCGGCACGAAGCCGCATTTCTGGTAGAGCGCCAGGGCGCCGGGATGGTCCAGGTCGCAGGTGTTGAGGACCACCTTCCGCGGCCCCCGGCTCCACGCCGCATCCACCGACCAGTCGAGGAAGTAGCGCCCCAGGCCGCGGCCCTGGAACGCCGCCATCAGGCCGAAATAGGACAGGGCGGCCTGGTCGGGGAGGCGGCGGAAGTCGATCTCGGCGAAGCCGGCCGGAACGCCGGCCAGCAGCAGCAGGTAGATATGCACCTCCGGGTGCTGGACGATGGCGGCCAGCGCCTTGTCGCTGAGGCGCTTGCGTTCGATCCAGTACCAGTCGTGGCCGATCGTGTCGTAGAGGTAGCGATAGAAATGCAGCGGCGGGCGCTCGCTGCGGATCAGGGTGAGCTTCAGGCCCTGCGGCGGATGCAGCAGCGGGCGCGCCGGCCGCTCCGCCATCTCCAGGAAGGTGACGGTGACGTCGAACTGGCCGTCGGGCCGCACCCGCGGCATGCGGGGCCGCTGCGGTGGCCGTTCGCTGCGGCTCATTGGGCGGTCATGACCCGTTGTCGGGCGGTGTCCCATCGCCGTCCGGCCCGCCATCGCCTGACGGGGCGGGGCCGGTTGCCAGCGGCAGGTCCGCACGGCCGCCCCATTCGGCCCAGGAGCCGTCATAGACCGCGACCTGCGAACGCGCGCTCACCCGCTGGGCCGCCAGCGCGACGATGCAGGCCGACACGCCGGAGCCGCAGGTGGCGGCGATCGGGCGGGCCGGATCGACGCCGCTCTGCCGGAACAGGTCGGCGAGCCGCTCCGGCGGCAGGAAACAGCCGGTCTCCGGATCGGTGAAGGTGCTGAACGGCATGTTCACCGCGCCCGGCATATGGCCGGCCCGCAGGCCGGGCCGCGGCTCCGGCTCCGCGCCGGCGAAGCGGGGCGCCGGCCGGGCGTCCACCACCTGCTCGCGGCCGCTGGACAGGCTGCGCTGCACCTGGGCCGTCTCGCGCAGCATGGTCTGGTCCATGCGGGCGGAGAAGTGACGCTCCTGGATCAGCGGCGGATGGTCGTCCGTCGGCCGGCCCTCGGCCAGCCAGTTCTTCAGGCCGCCGTCCAGCACGGCGACATCGTCATGGCCGAAGAAGCGGAACATGAACCAGACCCGCGCGGCGGCCAGCCCCCAGCGGTCGTAGACGATGATCCGGTTGCCGTCGCCGAGGCCGAGGCGCCGCACCCTGGCGGAGAACTTCTCCGGGCTGGGCAGGCTGTGCGGCAGGCCGGTCTCCAGGTCGGCGATCTCGTCGATGTCGAAATAGACCGCCCCCGGAATATGCTCTGCCTCGTACTCGGCACGGGCATTGCCGGGCATGGTGGGAAGGTACCAGGTCGCGTCGACCACGCGGATATCCGGTGCGTTCAGATGGTCGGCGAGCCAGGCCGTGGAGACCAGCAGCTTCGGGTCGGAGGGCGCGGTATCGGGCATGTCTGGTTCTGTCTTTCTGGCAATCGTGGACACTGGCTACCGGGGGCCCCCGGGGGGCCGGCCGCCGCTGCTCATTCTGCGAAGGCGATCGTCACGCGCTTGTTCTGGCGCCCCTTGCTTTCCAGCTTGCGCACCTCGATCGGGCCGATCTCGCCGGTGCGGGCGACATGGGTGCCGCCGCAGGCCTGCAGGTCCAGCGGCCGGCCGCCGCCCGGCGCCGCGACCTCGATGAGGCGGATCCGGCCGCTGCCCCGGGGCGGCTTGACCGCCATGGTCTTCACCAGGTCCGGATTGGCGTCCAACTCGGCCTCCTCCACCCAGCGGGCCTGCAACGGGTGGTCGGCCGCGATCAGCGCATTGATCCGGTCGGTCAGCACCGCCTTGTCGGGAACTTCGGCGCCGGTGGCGTCGAAGTCGAGCCGCCCCTTGCCGTCGCTGATCTGTCCGCCGGTGACCGGCAGCGGCAGGACGGCGGACAGCAGGTGCAGGCAGGAATGCATCCGCATCAGGCGATGGCGCCGGTCCCAGTCCAGGCTGGCCGTGACGGTCGTGCCGGGGGCGGGCAGGGCGGTGCCGGGTGCCGGGACATGCAGCACGTCCTCCGGCCCGTCCGGCCCCTTGCGGCTGTCCTGGATGACCGTCTCCAGCCCGTCCGGGCCGGTCAGCCGGCCGGTATCGCCGGGCTGGCCGCCGCCGGCGGGATAGAAGATCGTGCGGTCGAGCCGGATCCCTTCCGGGGTGGCCGCGACCACGGTCGCGGTGACCTCCGCCAGATAGGGATCGTCGCGAAACAGCAGGGTCATGACTCAAGCCAGCCTGGCACGGGAAGGTTCTTGGAGCGCAGGAAGTCCGGGTTGAACATCTTGCTCTGGTAGCGCGCGCCGCCATCGCAAAGGATGGTCACCACGGTATGGCCCGGCCCCAGCTCCCGCGCGAGGCGGATCGCCCCGGCGATGTTGATGCCGCTGGAGCCGCCCAGCACGAGCCCCTCCTGGCGGATCAGGTCGAAGCAGATCGGCAGCGCTTCCTCGTCGGGGATCTGGAAGGCATGGTCCGGTGCGATGCCGTCCAGGTTGGCGGTGATCCGCCCCTGGCCGATCCCTTCGGTGATCGAGCTGCCCTCGGCCTTCAGTTCGCCATGGGCGTAGTAGTGGTAGAGCGCCGCCCCCATCGGGTCGGCGACCGCGGTGCGGATTTCGGGGTTGCGTTCCTTCAGGGCCATATGCACCCCGGCAAAGGTCCCGCCGGAGCCGATCGCGCAGGCGAAGCCGTCGACCCGGCCGTCGGTCTGCTGCCAGATCTCCGGCCCGGTGGTCTGGTAGTGGATGTCGCGATTGGCGGTATTGTCGAACTGGTTGGCCCAGATCGCGCCGTTCGGTTCGCTGGCGGCCAGTTCCTCCGCCAGGCGGCCGGAAAACTTCACGTAGTTGTTCGGGTCCCGGTACGGCACCGCCGGGACGAGGCGCAGGTCGACGCCGCAGAGGCGCAGCATGTCCTTCTTCTCCTGGCTCTGCGTTTCCGGCATCACGATCACGGTGCGGTAGCCCAGCGCATTGCCGACCAGGGCGAGGCCGATGCCGGTATTGCCGGCGGTGCCCTCGACGATCACGCCGCCCGGCTTCAGCTGGCCCCGGCGCTCGGCATCGCGGACGATGCCCAGGGCGGCGCGGTCCTTGACCGAGCCGCCGGGATTGAGGAACTCGGCCTTGCCGAGGATCGTGCAGCCGGTCAGGTCCGAGGCGCTGCGCAGCCTGATCATCGGCGTATTGCCGATGGCGTCGATGAATCCGTCGCGAAAGTCCATGAGAGCCCGCGCTGCAAGAATGGGAGGCCGTTGCCAGACCTATACCGGCGCACCCCCGGGCATTCAAGACGACCCGCCCAGGACGGCCGGGCCGGTCAGGCCGGCGCCCAGGCCCTGCGCAGCCGGTCGCGTTCCAGGCGCAGCCACAAAAGTGCGATGAGGATCGGGCTGGAATTCGCCCGGCCGTCGCGCAGCATCGCGAAGGCGTCTTCCGCCGGCAGCATCTGAACGCGGATATCCTCGCCTTCCGCCACCACGCCATGCAGGCCGCCGCCACCGGCCAGGTCGGCGGAGACGCACCAGATCTGGACGCGTTCGCTGCAGCCGCCCGGCGTCGGATAATAGTCGCAGATCAGTTCCGCTTCGGCGCCAAGGGTGACGCCGGCCTCCTCATGGGCCTCGCGCCGGGCGGCCATCAGCGGCGTTTCGCCGGGATCGACGAAGCCGGCGACGATCTCGTGCATCCAGGGCAATGCCCCGTCCACATAGGCGCCGATGCGGAACTGTTCGATCAACGCAACCCTGTCATGCACCGGGTCGTAGGGCAGGACCGCGACGGCCGGCCGCCGGATCAGCACCTCCCGGTCCAGGGTTTCGGTCAGGCCGCCGGAGAAGCGTTCATGGCGCAGGTGCAGCCGCGTCAGGCGCATGAAGCCGTCATGCAGCACCTCCTCCGCCAGGATTTCGACCTGCCGGGGCGTCCTGTGGCGTCCTGTGGGCATCCTGCCTCCTGTCCTGTCGCCGCCCGCGGCGCCGGAAACACGCAACCCGGTGATCCGGTGCCGCGGGCATCGCGTATACTCGATGCACGGGTTCTACCCGATGTCGTATCCCGCCGAATATCCCGGGTGCCAGGGTCGCCCGGAAGCGGCGGTGCGGGTCCATCGTAAGCGTTAGGTGAAGAGATGTACGGACAGGCCGAACAGCCATTGCCCAGCCATCACCCGGTCGAGGAATATCTTCTGGACTATGCCCTGGGGCATCTGCCGGAGGGCTGGGCGCTGGCCGTCGCGACCCATTTGACCTTTTGCCGCCAGTGCCGCAGCCGGGTCGCCGGGTTCGAGGTCATGGCCGGGTCCCTGGTGGCGACGGCGGAGGGGGTGCCAATGCGCGACGGCAGCCTGGAATCGGTGCTTGACCGGATCGATGCCGGCGACGGCGAGGCGGATTCCGCGGCCGCGGTGCAGCCGCCCGTGCAACTCGACGGGATCGCGCTGCCGGCACCGCTTCGCCCCTACCTGGCCGCCGGCCCCGGCCGGGCGCCCGCCTGGCGGCGGGTGATGCCGGGGCTCCAGGAGATCGGCCTGTCGGTCGGCGATGCCGCCCAGAAGGCCGTGCTGATGCGGATCCGGCCCGGCAGGGCGATGCCCTGGCATACCCATCGCGGCGACGAGATGACCGTTGTCCTGGATGGCGGCTTCGTCGATGCATCGGGGGCGTTCCGCCGTGGCGACTGCGCGCTTCTCGACTCCCAGGTCGACCATCGGCCGGTCGCGATGGAGGATCGGCCCTGCATCTGCCTGGCGGTGACCGATGCCCCGCTGAAACTGACCGGACCGATCGGCCGCTGGCTGAGCCCCCTGCTGCGCTCCTGAGGGACGGACGATGCTGAAGGAACCGGAGCGGGTCTGGATCACCGGCGCCAGTTCCGGCATCGGCCGGGCTGTGGCCCTGCGGTTCGTGCGGGCGGGCGCGACCGTGCTGGCCAGCGGCCGCGACCGGGCGGCGCTGGACGCGTTGCGCGCAGCGGCTTCCGCCGGGCCCGGCCGGGTTGCCTGCCACGCTGTCGATGTCACCGATCGCGACGCGGTGTCGCGGATTGTCGCGGCGATGGAAGCGGCGGAGGGACCGATCGGCCGCGCGCTGCTGAACGCCGGGACCTACGAGCCGGTGGAGGCGGTGGATTTCGACGCCGGCGCGTTCGACCGGCAGTTCGCGGTCAATGTCGGCGGCACGGTGAACTGCCTGCAGGCGCTGCTGCCGGCAATGCGGGCGCGGGGCCGGGGGCAGATCGCGATCGTCGGATCGCTGTCCGGCTATCGTGGCCTGCGCCGCGCGTCCGCCTATGGCGCCAGCAAGGGCGCATTGATGCGGCTCGCGGAATCGCTCCACCAGGACCAGCGGGAGGCGGGGCTCGACATCCGCCTGGTCTCGCCCGGCTTCGTGCGCACGCCGCTCACCGACCGGAACGACTTCGCGATGCCCTTCCTGATCGAGGCGGAGGAGGCCGCGGCGCGGATCCATCGCGGCCTGGTGGATGGGCGGCGGTTCGAGATCGCCTTTCCCCGGCGCTTCGCCGCGATGATCCGGCTGGGTTCGATGCTGCCATACGGGCTGTACTTCCCGCTGATGCGGCGGCTGACCGGATGACGGTCGACATGGCCGGCCTGCCGCCGGAGGTGGCGCGCTATGCCGCGTTCTTCGACCGGATGACCGCCGCGCGCGTGCCGGAGCTGGCCGCGCTGGTGGCGCCGGATGTGCATTTCCGCGATCCGTTCAACGATGTTCGCGGCGCCGGGGCCATGCTGCGCATCATGGCCCATATGTTTGAGACCTGCGACGAGGCCGAGTTCACGGTTACCGGGGCGATGGCGCGCGACGGCCGGGCCTATCTGACCTGGATCTTCCGCTTCCGCCCGAAGCGCTTTCGCGGCCCGCCCTGGCATGTCGACGGCGTGACGGAACTGCGCTTCGACGCGGCAGGGCAGGTGACGCAGCATCTCGACTTCTGGGATTCGGGCAGCCAGTTCTACGCGCACCTGCCGGTGCTGGGATGGCTGATCCGCATGGTCCGCCGCCGCCTGCAGGTGGCGCCCTGAGCGGGGCGTCCGCCGCGGCGCTTCCCGGTCAGGCGGGCGTGAGCCGCAACCGCACGACGTCGATGCGCCCGGCGCGAAAGCCGCCTTCGCAATATGCCAGGTAGAACTCCCACATCCGGCGGAACCGCTCGTCGAAGCCCTGTCTCTCGATCGCCGGCCAGGCGGCCAGGAAACGCTGGCGCCAGAGGGCCAGGGTGCGGGCATAGTCGGATCCGAACAGGCTGGTTTCCTCCAGCCGCAGGCCGGCGCGCCGGAACTCGCCCGCCAGCGCGCCGAGCGAGGGCAGCAGCCCGCCGGGGAAGATATAGCGCTGGATGAAGTCCTGGCCGCGGCGATAGGCCGGAAAGTGGCTGTCCGCGATGACGATGGTCTGCAGCGCCGCGACCCCGTCCGGCGTCATCAGCTCGCGCAGACGCCCGAAATAGAGCGGCCAGTAGCGCTCGCCGACGGCCTCCAGCATCTCGATCGAGACGATGCGGTCGAAGCGGCCGGTCACGTCGCGATAGTCGCAGAGCGCGACCTCGACCCGTTCGTCCAGGCCTTCGTCGTGCACCCGTGCGGCGGCAAGTTCCGCCTGGGCGCGGCTGACGGTGATCGTCGTCACCCGGCAGCCGATCTCCCTGGCGGCGAAACAGGCGAAGCCGCCCCAGCCGGTGCCGATCTCCAGGACATGGCTGTCGGGCCTGAGGTCGGCGGACCGCGCCATCAGGCGGTATTTCCGCAGCTGCGCCGATTCCAGGCTGTCGTGCCGGTCGGCGAAACAGGCCGCGGAATAGGTCATCGTGGGGTCCAGCCAGCGGGCATAGAAGTCATTGCCCAGGTCGTAGTGGAAGGCGATGTTCCGCCGGCTGCCGCCACGCGAGTTGTGCCGCAGCCCGTTCCAGGCGCGGCCGAGCAGGCGCACCGGCGGCGCCGCCCGCAAGGCGGCGCGGCCCAGCCCGTCGTTGCGGGCAGCCCATTCGACCAGGGCCGGCAGGTCGGCGGACCGGAAATCGCCATCGATATAGGCGGCCCCGACCCCGGTGGTGCCGCCGAACAGCATGCGGCGTGCGAAGCGGCCGTTGCGGATGTCGAGCTGTGCCTGCGGGCCCGGCGCCGCGCCGTCGATCTGCAGGGCGCCGCCCTGCGGCAGGGTCAGGTGCAGCGACCCGCATTCCACATGCCGGGCGAACCGCAGCAGGAGGCGCATCCAGAATCCGGTCGTCGCCACCGCGGGCGGCCGCCGGCCGGCGGAGATTTCGCCTGTCTCGCTCATGGCCGCACACTGACCGGTGTTTCGTCGCCAGGGTCAATGGGGCGGGAGCCTGGGGGGCGCGGATGGAACCTGGCGCCTTTGCGCCAGAGCTTCCAGGCCTGCCAATGGATGCCGGCGACGACGCGCAGGGATTGCAGCGGGAAGCGCAGCAGCAGCCGCAGCAGCGTCGCGTCGCTGCAGGCCAGCCGGCTGGCCGCATGGACCGCCGTCAGGCCATTGCCTTCGTCATCGTCGAAGCGGATCGACAGGGCAAAGCGCCCGGCCGGCGGCAGGATGCGGAACCGGTAGCGGCCTGTGGCGCCGAGGAACGGCGAGACGTAGAAGCGCTTCGGCTGGTCATGGCGCAGCGGGCCGGGGCGGCTCGCGGGCACCGGCAGCAGATAGGCATGCTGCCCGCCGAAGGTGTTCTTCACCTCGTAGAGGATCGCCCCCAGCCGCCCGCTGGCGTCGCGGCAGAAATAGACGCTCAACGGGTTGAAGACATGGCCGAACAGCCGCGGGAAGCAGAGGATCTGCAGCCGCGCGGCGTATGCCGACAGGCCGTGCTCCCCCAGTTGCGCCTCAAGCCAGGGGCGCAGGGGCCCGCCGTCTCGCGGGCCATGGTCGCGGTCCAGGAAGGCGATCGGCGCGAACCGGTTATAGGCAAACAGCCGCAGGTCGCGGTCCGCCTGCGCCAGCCGGTCGAGGTCCAGCAGCAGCGAGAAGACCGGCAGCCGGAACAGGTGCCGCTGCGGCCCGTCGCGCCGGTGCAGGACATGGCCGCGGTAGATCGCCACCGGTCCGCCATCCTCAGCCGGGCATGACATCGCTTCCTGCCTCATTCCGCCGCCGCAGCGCGGCGGCCGGCCATCCCTGCAGCGTGCTGCCGTGGCCGCTCGCTGCCGCTGACGGTGAGCGGGGTGGCGGGGCGTCCGGGCGCGGCCGGCCGCACCTCCGTCCGCCATGGCGGTGCCGCGCCGAGCGACAGCGCGATGCCGATGGCAGAGGCCAGCCCGTCCTCGTGGAAGCCATGGCCGGTCCAGCTGCCGCAATACCAGGTCCGCCGCTGCCCCTGGATCGCGGGCAGGCGTGCCTGGGCGGCACAGGCGGCGGCATCGAACATCGGGTGGGCGTAGCGGAACCGGCCATAGACCTGCGACAGGGCCGGTTGCCGGGCCGGGTTCAGGGTGACGAACAGGGGATGGCGGCGATCCAGGCCCTGCAACCTGTTCATCCAGTAGGAGACGCTCACCCGATCCTCGCCGCCGGCCTCCCGGCCGGCCATGTAGTTCCAGCTCGACCAGAGCCGCCGGCGCTGCGGCATCAGCCTGGGGTCGCCGTGCAGGACGGCCTCGTTGACCTGGAAGCGGATGCTGCGCAGCACGGCCGCTTCCGCCGGGTCGGCGTCCGACAGGAGATCGGCGGCCTGGTCGGCGTGACAGGCCAGGACCAGCTGGTCGAAGCGTTCCCGTTCCCCATGCCGGTCGATCACCGTGACGCCATGGGCGTTGCGCGCGACCAGCCGCACCGCGCGGCCGGTGCGTACCGCAGGCCCGAGCGCCGCCGCGAGCCTGTCGACATAGCGGCGCGAGCCGCCGTCGACCGTGCGCCAGAGCGGCCGGTCGCGCAGGTCCAGCAGGCCGTGATTGTCGAAGAAACGCAGGAAGCTCTCCGCCGGAAATGCCAGCATGGCGGCAGGCGGTGCCGACCAGATCGCAGCGCCCATCGGCAGCAGGTAGTCCCGGGCGAGGCCGGGGCCATATCGCTGGGACAGGAGAAAGCGCCCCAGCGGCATCGCGCCCAGGCCGCCGTTCCGCAGTGCGGCGCGGGCGTCGCGGTTGAAGCGCAGGATATCGCGCAGCATGCGGTGGAACCGTGGCCGCACCAGGTTCGCCGGTTGTCCGAACAGCTTCCACAGGCTGTCCCCGGCCCATTCCAGCCGGCCATCGTCGATGCTGACGCTGAACGACATGTCGGAGGGGCGGGTGGCGACCCCGAGGGTGGCGAACAGGGCCGTCAGGTTGGGATAGTTCCGCTCGTTGTAGACGATGAAGCCGGTATCGACGGCGATGCTCCGGCCGTCGGGGAGGCGGGCATCGACCGTATGGCTGTGCCCGCCCAGCCGGCCATCCTTCTCGTACAGGGCGACGTCGTGGCGGCGGCTCAGCAGCCAGGCGGCCGCCAGACCCGCGATGCCGCCGCCCACGACAGCGATCCGCTGGCGGGGCGGGCCAGAGCCTTGCGGGCCGGAACCTTCCGGGCCAGAACCTTCCGGGCGAGGGCCTGACGGGGCGGTGACGGGTACGGCGCTCATGCGGGTCTGTCCTTGGCGCGGCCCACGGCTATTCCGCAGCCTCCTTGATCGCCGCGAAGGCAGCAAGCGCATGCCGGCGCGCCTCCGCATGCTCCACGACCGGCCGGGGATAGCTATCGCCCAGGCGCACATCCGCGCCGGCCAGGATCTCCGCCGGCGCCTGCCAGGGGGCATGCAGATGCCGGTCCGGCAGGCCGGCGAGTTCGGGGACCCAGTGTCGCACATAGTCGCCGTCGGCATCGAACTTCCGGCCCTGCAGGACCGGGTTGAAGATCCGGAAGAAAGGTGCGGCATCGGCACCGCAACCGGCGACCCACTGCCAGCTCGCGGAATTGTTCGCCCGATCGGCATCCACCAAGGTGTCCCAGAACCAGGCCGCGCCGTGGCGCCAGTCGATCCGCAGGTCCTTGACCAGGAAACTGGCGGCCACCATGCGGATGCGGTTGTGCATCCAGCCGCTGTGCCAGAGCTCGCGCATGCCGGCATCCACGATCGGATAGCCGGTACGGCCGCGCTGCCAGGCCCTGAGCGCAGCGCCGGTCGGTCGGTCGCGATCCGGGTCGGCCCAGGCAAAGGCGTCGAAGCGCGGGTTCATGTTGTGCGTCGGCAGGGTGGGATAATGGTACAGCAGGTGATGCGAGAATTCGCGCCAGCCGAGCTCCGCAATGAACTTCTCCGCGTGCCGGCTGCCCAGCGCCCCCGATGCCGCCGCCGTCCGCATGGCGTGCCACAGCGCGCGGGGGCTGATCTCGCCCCAATGCAGGTGCGGCGAAAGGCGGGACGTGGTGGTCTTTCCCGGCAGGTCGCGGTCGGCCGCATAGGTCCGCGCCGCGCCCTCCATGAAGGCCTCGAGGCAGCGGTGCGCCCCCTGCTCGCCGGGACTCCAGGCCGCCTGCAGGCCGCCGGACCAGTCGGGCGCAGTGGGAAGCAGCTTCCAGTCCGCGAGCCGGTCCGCACCGGTACGGCTGCACGCGGCGGCGCGCGGCCGTCCGGGCAGGGGAAGCGGCCCGGACGGTTCCGGGAGCGCCAGGCAGGCGCGCCAGAAAGCCGAGAAGACCTTGTAGGGCGCGCCGGACCCGTTCAGCGGCTGTGGCGGCGGAAAGAGCAGCGCAGCGTCATGCTGCTCCAGTGTTATCCCGTCTGCGGCAAGCGACCGGGCGATTTCCCGGTCGGCGGCAGCCTCCGCCGGCTCGGGCAGGCGGTTGCAGTAGATCCGGTCCGCGCCGCTGGAACCGGCGATTTCGCGCAGCAGGTCGCCAGCCGGGCCGCGCTTGAGGAAAAGCGTCAGGCCGTGCCGCGCCAGGTCGGCCTGCAGCGCGTCGAGGCTGCGATGCAGCCACCATCTCGCGGCTCCCCCCAGGCTCCGCCACTCGTCCCGTGTCTCATCGAGCAGGAAACAGGCGAGCAGGGGGCGCCCGCTGTCGATCGCGGCCTGCAGGGCCGGGTTGTCACCCAGCCGCAGGTCGCGGCGGAACCAGAGAATTGCTGGGTTGCTGTCTGTCACCTGCGGATCCCGGCCAAGATTGAGCGTCACGTTGGCGGGGCGGGCGACATGCCGTGCGGATGGCCGGCGCGCAGCCGGCCTCCCGGAATGGCACCGCGGCCTCCCCTCTGTCCAGCGTGTATACGCCGCCGGGCGGGACCTGGATCACATGGGACGAAAGCCCCTGCCGCCGGGGGCGGGCGGCGGGGCCGGCTGGTGGATCGTCAGGCCGCGTGGGCGTAGGCGCTGGCGGCAACCTTGCGGGGCGGGACGACGGCCGGAAGCCTTGGCCGGTCCGTTTCGGAAGCGACCCTTGCCTCGCCGGGGGCGGCCGCGGCGGCACTGCTGCCGTAGATGCTCAGCGCCAGCGCGGTTGCCTGGGTCCGGTTGGTGACGCCGAGTTTGCGGAACACCTGGCGCAGATGCGCCTTCACGGTCACTTCCTGCAGGTCCAGCAGCCGTGCGATGGCCTTGTTGGACATGCCGCTCATCAGGTGGTGCAGCACCTCGCGCTCCCGTTCCGTCAGGCGGAGCAGGCGCGGGTCCCGGCAGGCGCCGGCATCCGCCGGTCCATCGACCCGGATCCCGAGCATTTCGCCAAGCGAGGTAAGGACCGAGCGCTGCGCATCGCTGGACGGGCTGTCGTCCAGGAGGTGGCTGGCGATGGTTCCCGCATTGCCGGCCCGGGCCTGGCCATTGTCGAACATCGCGATCGGAACGCCGGGATAGGTTGTCTGAAGCCGCAGAAGGTCGTGCAGGCCACGGTGGCGGACGCTGTCCAGGTCGATGCAGATCAGGCCCACCATGTCGCCGCCATCGCCGAGGGTGGCCGCTTCGCAGAAATCGGGTGCCTCGCTGAACATCAGGCCGCCGCCCAGTCCGTTGAGCAGCTTGCGCAGGCGGCTTTGGAAACAGGACCGATTGCCGATCAAAAGCACCTTCATGTGGACCTCCTGTATGCCGCGGCTCGCGCCGCAGCTTTTTCTGGCACGCAATTGCCGGAGGTAACGCAAGCGCCGTACCAGACTTCGAGGACCGCTTGTGTGGAACAGAAAAGTGAAAAAAAACAATAACTTAAACAGGAAAATGCGACGCATTTGCCTGGCTCGTCATCATAATGAAATGATTGTTACTGCGGAATGCCGCCGAACTCTTGCATTTTGCAAGGGCATGGGTCGCAGCCTGCAATCTGCGGGACAGCGCATCGGGAACAGGCCGATCGGCCTTCGAGCCTGTCCGACAGCGGCGCAGGCATCGGCTTGCCGGTCCCGGCCGGGCCGTGTCGGCAGGATCGCTTGATGTCGCGGGGGGAAGGGGGGGGGGCGGCACGCCAGGGCGCGAAATCGCGCCCTGGCGTAGCGAAAGAGTGGCTCCCCGGGCCGGACTCGAACCAGCGACATGGTGGTTAACAGCCACCCGCTCTACCAACTGAGCTACCGGGGATCAGACCGCTGCAGCGCTTGGCCCGTCATGCCGCCGGACCAAAGACGTGGCTCGATGCGACACGCCGACCTTCCCTGCGCGGGGCCGCCTTCATATCAGAGGCGATCCCCTGTGCAAAGTCCCTGAACGGGATTTTCTTTGCCCCCGGCCCACCGTCCCGCGACGCCGGTCTCGGGGGGCCTGGCGAATGGATCGATACGATCCTTAAGGCGGATTCCCTTCGATTGCGTCCTGTGCGAGGACGCATCGTTGCGGGATCCGGACGCCAGGATGGTCTGGCACGCCGCGTGCTTGCGGAATGCCCGGCCAGGGGCGATACAGGGCGCCGGCATGCATGCCCGGTCGCGGTGGAGGACTTGGCGTTCGCGCGCCGCAGGCGGCGCGGTTGTCGATTGTAGGGGGACAGATGGCAAGCGATTGGCGGACACAAGTTTCGCGGCTTTACCCGGTATTGCTTGCCGGCGGCGCCGGTGCCGGGCTTTGGCCGATGTCCCGGCTTCTCTACCCGAAGCAGTTCCAGCCGCTGTCCGGCGAGCGTTCGCTTCTGCAACAGGCGGCCACCCGCTTTGCCGGCCGGCCCGATTTCGCCCCGCCGGTGGTGGTCTGCCACCATGAGCACCGCTTCATCGTCGCCGAACAGCTCGGCGACGCCAATGTGCCCCCTTTCGGGATTCTGCTGGAGCCGGAGATCCGTGACACCGGGATCGCAACCCTGGTTGCCGCGATGATGCTGCGCAAGCGCGACCCGGACGCGGTGATGGTGCTGATGCCGACGGACCAGACGATCGCCGACCCGGCATCGCTGGAGAAGGCCATCGATCGTGCGGTGCCGGCGGCGCTGGAGGGCCGGGTCGTGCTGCTGGCCAGTCGCGGCGGCGCGGAGACGCCGCGTCATTTCGCGCTTGCCGCGGGCAAGCTGCTCGACAAGAAATCCGGCCTCTGTGCGGTGGCCGCCGTCGGCGGCCGGGCCACCGACGGGGTCGTCTCGGATGATGAAGGGGATGCCGAGCGGATCCTGTTCAGCGACATCATGCTGGTGCAGTCCGGCCGCCTCATCGACCTGATGGCAAAGGCCCATCCGGCGCTGTCGAAGGCGGCTGCCGATGCGGTCGCCGCCGGCGGGCGCGACCTGATCTTCTACCGGCTGGGCGACGACGCCTACCAGGCCGCGCCGACCGTCTCGGTGGAGGCGATCCTGGCGGAGCATCTGTCGAAGGATCATCTGGGACTGATCGACGTCGAGATGGGCTGGCGGGATTTCGACAGCTGGCAGACCCTGTGGGCAGCCGGTCCGCGGGACGAGGACGATAATGCGGTGTTCGGCGACGTGATCACCCATGACACCAGCAACAGCCTGATCCGGGCCGATCGCGCCCTGATCGCCACCCTCGGCGTCAAGGACCTGGTGGTGGTGGCCACCGACGACGTGGTGGTGGTCGCCGATCGCGGCCGCCTGGGCGAACTGCGCAAGATGGTGGCCGACCTGCGGGCGGCGGGCCGGCGCGAGGCCGATGCCCATAGCCGGGCCTACCGACCCTGGGGCCATATCGACAGCATCGCGGTGGGCGAGAATTTCGAGATCAAGATGCTGACCGTGCGCTCGCATGCCTCGCTGGCCCTGCAGCTGCACCATCATCGCGCCAAGCATTGGGTGGTGGTCAGCGGCACCGCACGGGTGACCCGCGGCGACCGCATCCTGGTGCTGTCGGAGAACCAGTCGATCTTCATCCCGATCGGCATGCCGCACAAACTGGAGAATCCGGGGAAGCTGCCCCTGAAGATCGTGCAGGTGCAGTCCGGCACCTATTTCGGGTCCGACGACGTCATCCGGATCGACGAGCCCTATCGCCGCCCGCCGCGCGGGGGGCGGCGCCGGACCGGCGAGGACGATGCCGCCGATGTCCTGCCCGGCGCGGAGAAGCTGGGGCCGGAGGGGCGCTGACGGCCCGCGGGCGACCCCGCGGCAGACTCAATAGGTCGCCAGCCAGCCGGGTGGGTAGTAGTGCAGCACGATCCGGCAGTTCGTCCCGGCGGCTGCCGCCGCCGCGTCCGCCGGTGCGGTGGTCTCCACGGTGCCCCGGATCGACGTGCGGTCGCTGAAATCGTACTGGGCGGCATAGAGCGAGACCAGGTTGCCGCCGCGGTTCTCCTGCAGGACGTCGGGGACCACGGTGGGCGGCCCATAGCGCGAGTTCAGCCCGTTGAGCAGGAAGTTGAAGCGAGCCACGCAGCTGCGGGCCACCTCGCCTGAGGTGTAGACGGCCTGGGCATCGATCGCGCGGTTGTCGTCGTCGAAATTCTGGGTGACCTGGAACTGCAGCCCGGCAAGGACCACCGGATAGCGGAACGTCGCGGGGCCCTGGGCGGCGTAGGTGAGGGTGCCGTTGCCGTTGTTCAGGGCCAGCGCCGCATCCGCCTCGGTGCCGAACGGGATGCTGCCGAAGCCGATCGGCGGCGGCGCGCTGCGCACGAACGGGACGGCGCGGGGCGGGGGGCTCTTCTGGGCGGTCGCCTTCGGTTCGGCCGCGGCAGCGCCCTGCGGAAGGGCCGCCAGCCCCGCCAGCCCCGCCAGGCAGGCCAGCGCGGCAAGGCGCGCCAGCGCGGCAGGTGCCGGGGCGGCCCGGCGCCGGGCGTTCCGCTGCCGGCCGCGAACGGCTCGCGTACCGCTTTGGCGCTGTTCGACCATATGCCACCCTGTTCCGAATATTGTCCGGCGATTCATCATACGGTAACCGCCAAAGGGTCAAATTGTCCCACGATGGCGAAGCACCTACAATTCACATGCTGCGGCGCAGGGCCGGCAAACGCTACAGCCTTCGGCTGCCGGGCTTTGCGTCGGCGCCGGGGAAGGTGCAGGCTATATGGTGGGTTATTGTCCGGTCCGGCGGTTCGCGATCGGCAGACACACCTCCGGCAGGTTCATAGCGGGCGCACTGCAACCCGCGACAGGCAGGGATGACAGAGCAACCATGTGGCTGCGCCTAGCAGGACCCAGCCCGCGCGAAGAGGCGGGCGAACTGGCCCAGACGCCCGAGTCGGCTGCCGATGCCGAACGCGCGGAACGCATCATGGCAAGCATGGCGATGGACACCTTCCAGGTGTTCGAACATTTGAACCGTTCCCATGCGCGCGACCTTTCCCTCGAAAAGCTCGCCGAGGATGCGACCAGGGACTGCATCCTCAAGACCCTGGGCGAGGCCCGCCAGGATGCCTTCCTGTCGGCGGCGGAACGGGCACGCACCTTCGCCCAGGACTGCCTCAGGGCCTATGACAGCCTGCCGGCGGGCCATCAGCGGGTCGTGGTGAAATGCGTCGCGGAACTGTTCGACCAGTTCGCCGCGCGGCTCGAGCGCGAACAGGGCCTGACGAGCCGCTGACCGGGGTTCCAGCCCCGGCTGAAGGGCTGTCCGCCACCTGCCGACCGGGCCCTGCCGGATTGCCTGCGGGCCCGGCTTTCCCAGCCATCGCTTGTCGCGGCCGGAAGCATTGCCGCCGGCGCCAAGGATTGCGGCGCGCCCGCATCAGTGGACAGGTCCTGTTCGAGCCGGACCGGATCGCAGATCCCCAAGATCGTGCCGCTGATCCGGGCCGCCACGCTGTCGGCAGCGATATCCTCCAGCGGTGCCTTCCTGGGGGCGGGGCCGGGATGGAGGCCCGAGCCGGAATCGAACCGGCGTATACGGATTTGCAGTCCGCTGCGTCACCACTCCGCCATCGGGCCCCTGATCCGGTCGTACCGCCAACCCGGTCGTGCGGAGGATCCGGGTGCCGGCGCTCGCCGGCAAGCGGCCTGAGACTGTCGGCCGCGGGGAGGAGCTATTAAGCTCTGTAGCGGGGGGCGGTCAAGCTGCAACATGCCCGCGACGGTCTGGTGATGGATTGTGCAGGGCAGCGAGCGCCGATATAAGTCGGGCAGTTCGACGCCGGGAAACCGGTGCCGGCGGCTGGCCCCGCCCGGATCCGGCTGCGGCTCCTCCGGGGCGCCCGGGTCGGTGCGGTGCCTGGTGGGGCGCGGGGCGGGAAGCGCAGGGGCGCTGGCAGCCGGTTTCGATGGAGAGGGTGTCGTGGCGGAGCGGCGAAAAATGAGCGATCGCAGCACAGGGCCGAGGGCCGGCGGCAGGGCCGGGGGAGGCAGCCGGGCATGACCGATGGCTTCTCGGTGGCGCGGCGCCACATGGTCGACAGCCAGATTCTTCCCAACAAGGTGTCAGAGGGGCCGCTGGTCGACGCGATGGGCGCGATCCCGCGCGAACGCTTCGTGCCCAAGGCCTATCGGGGTGTCGCCTATCTCGACGAGGACCTGCCGATCGGAAATGGCCGCCACCTGCTGGAACCGGTGGTGCTGGCGCGGCTGGTGGCCGCTGCCGAAGTGACGGATGCGGACCTGGTCCTGGATATCGGTGCCGCCACCGGCTATTCGACCGCGGTCCTGGCGGCGCTGGCGAACACCGTGGTGGGCCTGGAATGCGATCCGGACCTGGCGGGGAAGGCGACGGAGCTTCTGGCCGATCTCGGCGTCGACAATGCTGCGATCATCGAGGGGCCGCTGGAGAACGGCCTGCCCGACCAGGGGCCGTTCGACATCATCCTGCTCCAGGGGGCGGTCGAGGCGGTGCCCCAGGGCCTGCTTGAGCAGTTGGCGGAGCATGGCCGGCTCCTGGCGGTCGTCCTGGAGGACGGTGTCGGCAAGGCCACCCGCTTCCTGCGGGTGGGCGACGGTTTCGGCCGGCGCGTGCTGTTCGATGCGGGTGTGCCGCTGCTTCCCGGGTTCCGCCGGGAAAAGGCGTTCCAGTTCTAGCCGGGGCCCGGTTTCAGGCGGGCGATGTCCGGTCCGGGCAGTCCTGGAACGGAACTTGCGGCGAGTCGGGCCGGGG
This sequence comes from Sneathiellaceae bacterium, assembly GCA_040216765.1. GTDB lineage: Bacteria > Pseudomonadota > Alphaproteobacteria > Ferrovibrionales > Ferrovibrionaceae > Marinibaculum. Next base: position 88,562 of record JAVJON010000007.1, read on the forward strand.
CGATGGTCGCCCGTTGAGGTTTTGCGGGAACCGTGCGGCGGCGTGCGTATCGCCGCGTTGCGGTTGAGGAGTAAGGCATGGCGTTGCAGTTTCGCGGATTGGGTCTGTCCGGCACCTCACGATCGGCGCTGGGCGCCCTGATCGCCACGACGGCCTTGGTCTCCTGGCTGGGGATCGGGTCGGCGACGGCGGAGACCCTCACCGATGCGCTGGTGACAACATACCAGACCAGCCCGACCCTGGAGGCACAGCGCGCCGCGTTGCGGGCAACGGACGAGAACGTGCCGCAGGCATTGTCCGGCTGGCGCCCGTCGGTCAGCTTCACGTCAACCGTCGGCAAGTCGCGGTTCACCAACAACAATGCGGCGGTGGGCGGCCCCAACCGGACCCTGACGCCCTTTACCAATGCCCTGACCGTCTCCCAGCCAGTCTATTCCGGCGGCGTCACCACCGCCTCGACGCGGGCAGCGGAAGCCCAGGTGGAGGCGGCACGGGCGCTGCTCACCTCGACGGAGCAGTCCGTCCTGCTGACCACCGTGACGGCGTTTTTCGACGTGCTGCAGAACCAGGCCCTGGTGCGCCTGCAGCAGAACAATGTCCAGGTTCTGGAGCGGCAGCTCGAGGCATCGGAGGACCGCTTCCGTGTGGGCGAGATCACCCGGACGGACGTGGCGCAGGCGGAGGCCCGCCTGAGCCTTGCCCGGTCCAACCTGATCACGGCGGAAGGCAACCTGGTGAACAGCCGGGCGACCTACGAGCAGGCCGTCGGCCATCTGCCGGGCAACCTGGAGACGCCCGACCTGCCGCCGGACCTGCCGAAGGCTGTGGAGGCGGCGATCGAGGAAGGCCTCAACATCAACCCGGACCTGCAGCAGGCAAAGTTCACCGAACAGCAGTCGCGGCACACGATTCGCGCAACTTCCGGCCAGTTGCTGCCCAGCGTGTCGGTAACCGGCTCGGCGGAGCGGGACGATGAAAGCACGACCTCCAACCTGACCACCAACGCCCTGTCCCTTGTCGCGTCGGTCAGCGTGCCGCTCTACCAGTCGGGGTCCGTCTACTCCTCCGTACGGCAGGCGCGGCAGCTGAACAGCCAGGACCGGGTTGAGATCGACCAGACCCGGCGTTCGGTTGTCCAGAGCGTCACGCAGGCCTGGGAGAACCTCCAGACCGCCCGCTCGACGATCGAGGCGCAGCGCGCCCAGATCGCGGCGAATCGGATCGCCCTGGACGGCGTTATCCAGGAAGCGCAGGTCGGAACGCGCACCACCCTGGACGTTTTGAACGCGGAACAGGAATTGCTGTCGTCGCAGGTCAGCCTCGTCCAGGCAGAGCGCAATGAGTATGTTTCCGCCTACACGCTTCTTTCCGCCATCGGCCGGTTGACCGCCCAAAGCCTTCAATTGCCTACGGATTATTACGATCCGTCGCTCCACTACCAGGAAGTTCGCGACAAATGGTGGGGCACCGATGGCGGGCTGGACTGACTTTCCCGTTGTGTGATTTCCGTCCCGCAGCGATGGCGATTTCTCAACGACAGCCGATAGCGGCTTGAGAATTCTGGCGTTTCCGCCTTTGATGGCGTACCTTTTCCTGGACTGGACCGCAGCCTGGGGCAGGGTCCTGCTGACGAAAAGACGGATGGAACCCGTTCATGGGTGAGGCGACGGGAAATCAAGAACCGACGATGGAGGAAATCCTCGCCTCCATTCGACGCATCATTTCCGAAGACGATGCCGAAGGTGACGGCAAGGACAAGGTTCAGGCCAAGGAGCCGGAGCGCCCCCGTGCCAAGCGCCAACCGGAGCCCGAGCCTGAGCCGGAGCCCGAGCCGGAGCCCGATCCGGAGCCGGAGGTCTCGCTGGAGCCGGATCCGGACCCCGAGCCGGACTTCGAAGACGAGCCGGAGGCGGTGGCGGTGGCCTCCGCCGACGATGACGACGATTTCGATTTCGACGACGAGCCCGAGGCTGCCTTTGCTGAGCCGGCCGCGGCCCAGGCCGCCTTCGCGGAGGACGAGGACGAGGACGATTTCGCCGAGCCCGAGGACGAGTTCGCCGATGACGACCAGTTCGAGCCGGACGTCCTTGAACTGACCGACATCGTCGACGAGCCGCCGCTCGATCTGGATCTGGCGGAGGATGTCGCGCCGCGGGGCGGGCGTCGCCCCAGGGCGGGCGAGGATGGCCTGGTCTCGCCGCCGACGGCGGACGATGCCCTGGCGGCGTTCGGCAGCTTGGCGGCGGCCGTTTCCGGCCGTCGCGACATGCCGCTCGGCACCGGTGCCCGCACCCTGGAAGAAATGGTCAAGGAGCTTCTGCGGCCGATGCTCAAGGAATGGCTGGATGCCAACCTTGCAGCCATCGTACAGCGCGCCGTAGAACGGGAAGTCGCCCGCATCGCCAACCGGACCGACGATTTCCGCCGCTAGGCGGCGATCGCTCGAGCGGTCGGTCGGCGAAACCCGCCGGGCGAGGGGCGGGGCGCGGACCGGACCTTCCGCCACCCCGCCTGTTCATGTCGCGGCGACAGCCGCATATACGGATCATTCAGACCAGACAGCGTACGGCCTGGCCGGTGCAGACGGCCTGCCGCGGATATGAGGAACGCCATGCTGGACAAGACCTATGACGCGCAAGCCGTTGAGGCGCGGATCTACGATGCATGGGAACAGAGCGGCGCCTTCGAATGCGGGCGCAGCGACGGGCGCCCGTACACCATCGTGATCCCGCCGCCCAACGTGACCGGCAGCCTGCATATCGGCCATGCGCTGAACAATACGCTGCAGGACATCCTGTGCCGCTTCGAGCGGATGCGCGGCCGCGACGTGCTGTGGCAGCCCGGGATGGACCATGCCGGCATCGCCACCCAGATGGTGGTCGAGCGCCAGCTGGCCGAGCAGGGCATCAAGCGGCGCGATATCGGACGCGACGACTTCGTCCGCCGGGTCTGGGAGTGGAAGGCGCAGTCGGGCGGGCGGATCACCACGCAGCTGCGGCGGCTGGGGGCGTCCTGCGACTGGCGCCGCGAGCGCTTCACCATGGATGACGGGCTCAGCCGTGCCGTCCTGAAGGTGTTCGTCCGGCTGCACAAGGAAGGCCTGATCTATCGCGACAAGCGCCTGGTCAACTGGGATCCCAAGCTGCGCACCGCGATCTCCGACCTGGAAGTCGAGAACCGCGAGGTCGACGGCCAGCTCTGGTACTTCCGCTATCCGCTGGCGGACGATCCGTCGCGCCATGTCGTGGTTGCGACCACCCGGCCGGAAACCATGCTGGGCGACACTGCCGTGGCGGTCCATCCCGAGGACGAGCGCTATCGCGACATCGTGGGCCGCGACGTGCTGCTGCCGCTGGCCGACCGCCGCATCCCGGTGGTCGCCGACGAGCATTCCGATCCGGAAAAGGGCTCGGGAGCGGTGAAGATCACCCCGGCGCACGACTTCAACGATTTCGAGGTCGGCCGGCGCCACGACCTGCCGATGATCAATATCCTGGATGCCGATGCCAACCTGAACGACGCGGTGCCGGAGCCCTATCGCGGCCTGGAGCGCTACGAGGCGCGCAAGCGGGTGGTGGCCGACATGGAGGCGCTGGGCCTGCTGGAGAAGGTCGAGACGCAGCGCCATGCCGTGCCCTACGGCGATCGCGGCGGCGTGCCGATCGAGCCTTGGCTCACCGACCAGTGGTATGTCGATGCGGCGACCCTGGCGCGGCCCGCGATCGACGCGGTGGAGCGCGGTGCCATCAGCTTCGTGCCCAGGACCTGGGAGAAGACCTATTTCGAATGGATGCGCAACATCGAGCCCTGGTGCATCTCGCGCCAGCTCTGGTGGGGCCATCAGATCCCGGCCTGGTACGGCCCGGACGGAACGGTCTTCGTCGAGGAGGACGAGGCGCAGGCGCAGGAAGCGGCGCAGGCGCATTACGGCCGCGACGTGGAGCTGGTCCGGGACGAGGACGTGCTGGACACCTGGTTCTCCTCGGCGCTCTGGCCGTTCTCCACCCTGGGCTGGCCCGACCGGACCCCGGAGCTGGCCCGCTACTACAAGACCGACGTGCTGGTCACCGGCTTCGACATCATCTTCTTCTGGGTCGCCCGCATGGTCATGATGGGCATCCACCTGATGGAGGAGGTGCCGTTCCACACGGTCTACGTCCATGCGCTGGTGCGCGACGAGAAGGGACAGAAGATGTCCAAGTCGAAGGGGAACGTGATGGACCCCCTCGACCTGGTGGAAAGCTATGGCGCCGACGCCGTGCGCTTCACCCTGACGGCGATGGCCGCGCAGGGCCGCGACATCAAGCTGTCCGAACAGCGCATCGAGGGGTATCGCAACTTCGGCACCAAGCTCTGGAACGCCGCCCGCTTCGCCGAGATGAACGGCTGCCTGCCGGTCGCCGGCTGGCAGCCGGCGGCGGCCACGACCACCCTGAACCGCTGGATCGTCGACCGCCTGGCCGCCGTGGCCGCGGACGTCACCGAGGCGCTGGAGGCCTATCGCTTCAACGATGCGGCGCTGGCGACCTACCAGTTCACCTGGGGCACGTTCTGCGACTGGTACCTGGAGCTGGCCAAGCCGGTCCTGAACGGCGAGGACGGGCCGGAGAAGGCGGAGACACAGGCCTGCTGCGCCTGGGCCCTGGGACAGATCCTGCATCTGCTGCAGCCGCTGATGCCGTTCGTGGCGGAAGAGCTCTGGGCCCGGCTGTACCGGCCGATCCTGCAGGAGGAGGGCTGGCTGATGCACCGGGCATGGCCCGATGCGGCCGCCCTGCCACGGGCGCCGCAGGCCGCGGCCGAGCTCGACTGGGTGATTGCCCTGATCGGCGAGGTGCGGGCCCTGCGGGCGGAGATGAACGTGCCTGCCGCCGCGCGCATCGACATGATCGTCAACGGTGCCGATGCGCAGCGCCAGGACTGGCTGACCCGCCATGACGAGGCGATCCGCCGGCTGGCCAGGCTGGAGCAGGTGACGACCGACGGGCCGGTCCCCTCCGGTGCGGCGCAGCTGGTGCTGGGCGAGGTCACGGTGGTGCTGCCGCTGGCCAATGTGATCGACCTGGAGCAGGAGAAGCGGCGGCTCGGCAAGCAGCTCGACAAGCTTGGCGGCGACATCGCCAAGATCGAGGGCAAGCTGGGCAATGCGAGCTTCCTGTCGCGTGCGCCTGAGCATGTGGTCGAGGAGCAGCGCGAGCAGCGCGAGCAGGCGCAGGCAACGGTCGCCAGGCTGCGGCAGGCGTTGGCGCGGTTGGGCTGAGGCCCGCGACGCGGGCGCGCGTCCCTCGACCGTGCGGGCGGCCCGTCTCGGCGGCCGGGCAGGCTGGAGCCCTTCGACGTCGTTCAGGTAGGTGACGCCGATGTCGACCGGTTCGACAATGGCGGACTTCGCGTCGATGACGAAACGGTTCCACGCCACCGCCCCGGGCATCCGGTCGCCAGGATGGTGTCGACCCGGCCGCGCGCAGATGGCGCCGCCGCCGTCGATCCTCGGCATCGGGACTTCAGGCACCCAGCCTCTGTTGCGGATGCGCACGATCGCGGCATGGCGGCGGCCAGCGGAAGACAGGCTGCGCGATTTCGTCGACCTGCTGCGCCAGGGCACCGAATTGGCCTGGGCCACGGCCTGGACCTCGCCGCCGCCCGCATAGGCATTTCCCGGGCGACCGGCTGCCAAGGAAAAAGGGGCGGGCCCTGCGGCCTGCCCCTTCCTGGTGTCGCGGCCGCCCTCCTGGCCGGGTTTCGGTCCCGGGCCGGAGGGCGGGCGATCGCTCTATCCGGTCAGCTCTGCCCGGATGCCTGGTCGCCGTCCTGGCGTGGCGCACGTCGCCACCAGCCCCGGCGCGGAGCCTCGCTGCTGCCTTCCGCTGTGCCGGCAGGCGCATAATCTTCCGGCTTCAGGACCGTACCGCTCTCGGGCTCCGGGATCGGAGCCGGGGGCGGCGCCTCGGCTTCGGCCTCGGCGGACGCGGCGGGCGGTTCCGCTGCCTCGGGCGCCCCGGCCTCTTCCTCCGGCGCGGCGGCCGCCTCTGCCGGCGCGGCATCCTCGTCGGCCGGCAGCTGTGCAGCCGCGTCCCCGTCGCCCAGCACCGGCTCCGGTTCTTCCTCCGGCTGCGGCGCGACGGACGTTTCGGGTTCCGGCATCGGCGCCGACGCCGCGACAGCCTCGACCGGGTCGGGCGCGCCGGTTGCAACCTGCAGGTCCGGCGACAACGGCCGGTCCTCCTGCTCCGCTGCCGGCTCTTCTGTGGCGGCGAACCGGCCGTCGCCGGCAGCAGGCTCTTCCGCGGCCGGGTTCGCCATGACGGCGGACTCCGTTGTCTGCCCGAACACCAGTTCGCCCGCGGGCTCCAGCTCCGCTACAGAATCGTCTTCGCCCAGGCTTCCTGTCGCCCTGCTGAATTCGGCCGATACCGGCTCGCGGTCGTCCTCGCTGCCGTCATCCGCGGCGGGCGCGGGCTGGCCGCCATCCTCCCCGGTCTGCTGTTCGCCGGCCGCGAGATCGGATTGCTCACCGCTCTCGTCGCGATCCTGGCGCCGCCGCCGCCGCCGGCCACCGCGCCGGCCGCGACGCCTGCCGCGGCGCGCCGCGTCCCCGTCCTCATCGCCGGCGGCGGCCTCCTGGCGGTTCTCGTCATCGCCATCGTCTTCGGCATCGCCATCCTCGGCATCCGCCGGGTCGGCGGCGCGGGTCTCCTGGCGGGCCGGCTCGTCGCCGTCCTGCTCGTCGCCCTCTGCGGCGGCCTGGTGGCCGGAATCCTGCCCGGACTCCGCATTGTCATCCCCGCCCCGGCGCCGGCGCCGGCGCCGGCGCTTGCCGCGGCCGCCCTTCTGCTCCTCGTCATCCTCGGCAGCGGCGCGCTCCGGAGCCGCAACAGGTTCCGCCTGATCCTCGGTCTCCGCCTCGTCGTCGAACGCTTCCTCCGCGTCGGACTCGTCGTCGCCGGTATCGTCCGCCTCGCGATAGGGCGTGCTTTCCGCGGTGATCACGCGCTGCACCGGCGGCTCGCCGTCGCTGCGGGTCTTGCTGCGCTCCAGGTTGAATTCCGACGGCCCGAGCGTGTCGTCGTTCTTGACCAGGACACGCATGCCGTAGCGGCCCTCGATCTCCTGCAGCACGTCGCGCTTGCTGTTCAGCAGGTAGATCGCGACCTTGGTCGGCACGATCAGGGTCACCTCGGCGCTGCGCTCGCGGATGCCCTCGTCCTCGGCGGCACGGATCGCGCGGATCGTCGCCGATTCCACGGACCGGACATGGCCCTGGCCGTCGCAATGCGGGCAGGTGACCATGGATTGCTCGACCAGGCTCGGCCGCAGGCGCTGGCGCGACATCTCCAGCAGGCCGAACGAGGAGATCCGGCCGACCTGGATCCGCGCGCGGTCCAGCTTCAGGCATTCCTTCAGCTTGCGCTCGACATTGCGGGCATTGCGGCTCTCGTCCATGTCGATGAAATCGATGACGATCAGGCCGGCCATGTCGCGCAGACGCAGCTGGCGGGCGACTTCTTCCGCCGCCTCCATGTTGGTCTTGTAGGCCGTGCTCTCGATGCTGTGCTCCTTGGTGGAGCGCCCGGAATTGACGTCGATCGCGACCAGTGCCTCGGTCGCGTTGATGACGATATAGCCGCCCGACCGCAGCTGGACTGTCGGGAAGAACATCTCGTCCAGCTGCGCTTCCGTCTGGTAGCGGTGGAACAGCGGGATCCGGTCCTTGTAGGGCTGCACCCGCTTGGAATGGCTGGGCATCAGCATCTTCATGAAGTCCTTGGCGTGGCGATAGCCGTTATCGCCTTCGACCAGGATCTCGTCGATATCCTTGTTGTAGAGGTCGCGGATCGCCCGCTTGATCAGGTTGGCTTCCTCGTACACCAGGCAAGGTGCCATGGAGGCCAGCGTCAGTTCGCGGATATTGTCCCAGCTGCGCAGCAGGAACTCGAAATCGCGCTTGATCTCCGCGCGGTTGCGCTCCATCCCCGCGGTGCGGACGATCATGCCCATGCCGTCCGGCACGTCGAGCTCGCCGGTGATCGCCTTCAGGCGCTTGCGGTCGAGGGCAGAGACGATCTTCCGGCTGATCCCGCCGCCGTTCGGCGAATTGGGCATCAGCACGCAATAGCGCCCGGCCAGGGACAGGTAGGTGGTCAGCGCCGCGCCCTTGTTGCCGCGCTCTTCCTTCACGACCTGCACCAGCAGGATCTGGCGCCGCTTGATCACTTCCTGGATCTTGTAGCGCCGGGTCAGGGGGCGGCGCTTGCTGCTGCGCCGGCGCACCTCGTCCACGGCATCGCCGCCGAAAGCCTCGACGGAATCGTCGCGCTCCTCGGCAGGGCGGTCCTCGTCGTCGACCTCGCTGGACCGCTGCGCGGGGGGCGCCTCGGCCTCGCCGGAGGGCGCTGCCTGCTGCGCGGCGGCATCCTCGTCATGGTCGGACGGCGCGTCCTGTTCGTCAGTGCCCTCGGCAAGCCCCGTCGCCGCCGGCTCCCATTCGCCGGCCGCATTGTCGTCGGACTGCTGTTGGGGATCCTGGCTCATGAATGCGGGGGTGGAGACACCGCCCGCCGCTTCGGACCCGCGGTCGCCATTGCCTTCGGCGCCAAAGCCGAAAAGCCGGGCGACGCGGCGCAGGCCGCTGCGTTCCGGCAGGGCCGACGACGGCGTGGCATTGCCATAGGCGGGGGGCTCGCCGATACCCGCGCCGGGCCGGTCCGCACCGGCGGCCGGATCCTTGCCTTCGGCCGGGCCGGCCTGTTCATCCCCGGCGGCGCTGCCGGCCGCCGCATTGTCGGCTGCGTCCCGGGCGTCGCCGTCGAAATGCGGCTCGTCGTCGGACTCGTCCGACTCCCCGGTGCGGCGCCCGCCGGTGTCGGCCTGTTCCTCTTCCTCCTCCTCCTCGTCCTCGTCGTCGTCGTCGGCCGCGGCGGCGGCCGCTTCCTCACGCTTCAGGCGCTCCCGGTCGGCGACGGGGATCTGGTAATAGTCGGGATGGATCTCGCTGAAGGCCAGAAAGCCGTGACGATTGCCGCCGAAATCGACGAAGGCGGCCTGCAGCGACGGTTCGACCCGCGTGACGCGGGCGAGATAGATATTGCCCTTAAGCGCCTTGCGATTGGCTGTCTCGAAGTCGAATTCCTCGACCTGATTGCCCTTGACGACGACGACCCGGGTCTCCTCTTCGTGGGTCGCATCGATCAGCATGCGTGTTGCCATGGGTAGACTTACTCCGTGGCGGCCTGTCTGCCACGCCGCAGGGGCGCACCATTGTCCGGCGCCGGTTTCTGCTGGCGGCGAGGCCGCGGATGGGTGAGGGCGGGCGATCGCACCGCCGGCGCGCGTGCAGTGTCATGCGCGCGGCAGGGGCGGCGTCGTCCGCAGGGATGGTGATATCTGCGCGGTTGGTCTGCGGCCGTCGCTGCTGCGACCGGCCAACGGCCCCCGGCGTCCACGCGCGGCACCGGCCAGCGGCAACGCCAACGGGACGGTCGGTCCCGGTTGCGCAGTCCGTCTTGGCAGATTGGGGCAGGTTACAAATCATTCCACACCGAACTTTGTCGGGTTCCTTCACGATCCGCCGCCGGTCGAAGCGATTCCGGACGGCCCGCCGTCCGATACCCTGACAGCGCCTTCCGGTCCTCGACCGATGTCAGTTTCCCGCGAAACGTCCCGCGTCATGCCGTGGCCGGCTCGGCCGGCTCTGGCTGGGCAGGTGCCCGCAGGCGCAATGCCAGACTAACACCAGACTTGCCACGCCTGCGCTGGATAGCGGTCCGAGCGTTCCCTCTGGCGCCAACCGGCGAACCGGAGCCACGAACGTGGCGGCGATGGCCGGCGGACCTGTCGATGCAATGACCGGTACGGGCCCAGGCTTCGGCAATGAGGGCTTCGGCGAGTGGGCGATGACCGGGCGGTTGCATCGGCGGAGGGTCATGGCAGGGCGATGTCTGGCCCCGTCTTTGCCCCGGACCCGAGATTGGGTCCCGAGATGCATGACAGATTGTAGACCGCTGTGCGGCAATATGCCAGAGGGATGGATCGGGCGGTGCCCATGGCCGCCGGGCCGCGCCGCAGGGCGGGTGCCCCCGCACGGCCGGCGCCGGCGCCGGCAGGCCTTCCGAAGACAGCGCGACGGCTTGTTTCTGCGGCCCGGCATTGGCAAGATCTGGTAGTTCGTTCTGGCCAAGGCCCTATATGTCACGATCTGGTCACATCCCTCTGCCTTGGGCCGCCGGTCTGCGGATCGCCTGCGCCGGGCTCCTGGCATGCCTGTTGCTGTCCGGCGCGTACGACGCCAGGGCGGCGTCCCCGGTCGTGCATGCCGCCCGGGTGGGGCTGCATGGCGAGATCACCCGATTCGTGATCGAGCTGGATCGCCCCCTGGAGGGCCATCTGTTCTACCTGCAGAATCCGGACCGCATCGTCCTGGACCTGCCGGAGGCGGAATGGCAGCTCGACAGCAGCGATGCCGATTCGATGGGCGGCTTCCGCGGGCGCGGCGTGATCCGGGCCTACCGCTACGGGCTGTTCCAGCCGGGCACGTCGCGGCTGGTGCTGGACCTGGATCGTCCCGCCACGGTGGCCAGGCAGTTCCTGCTTCGGCCCGGCGCGGCGAACCCGCATCACCGGCTGGTGCTGGACCTGGCGCCGGCGGACCGCGGCGGCTTTGCCACCGCCGCCCGCACGACGGCGCCAAAGGTGCAGCGCGCGGCGATTCCGGCCCCCAAGGTGAAGCCCCGCGGCAGCATCGACAAGCCGGTCGTCGTGATCGATGCGGGCCATGGCGGCGTCGATCCCGGGGCCATCGGTGTCAGCGGCCTGCACGAGAAGGACGTCACCCTGGCCGTGGCCACCAAGGTCGCGAACCTGCTGCGCCGCAGCGGAAAATACGAGGTGCACCTGACCCGCGACCGCGACGTGTTCCTCAAGCTGCACGAGCGGGTGGCGATCGGGCGGGCCCACAAGGCCAACCTGTTCGTGTCCATCCATGCGGATTCCGTGGGCGATCATTCGGTCCGCGGCGCGGCGGTCTACACCCTGTCGGAGACGGCGTCGGACAAGGAAGCCGCGGTGCTGGCGGCACAGGAGAACAAGGCCGACATCATTGCCGGCGTGGACCTGGCGGGAGAGCAGGACGAGGTCGCCTCGATCCTGATCGACCTTGTGCAGCGCGACTCCAAGAACCGCTCCGCCGAAATGGCCCGCTACACCGTGGAGGAACTGCGCCGGCAGGCCAATGTGCGCAAGCGGCCGCACCGGTTCGCCGGCTTCCGGGTCCTGAAGGCGCCGGACGTGCCATCGGTCCTGGTCGAGCTCGGGTTCATGTCGAACCGGCAGGACGAGAGGATGCTGCGGGAGCAGACCGGGCAGCTGCAGCTGGCACGGGCCGTGGCGGCGGCCGTGGAGCGATTCCTGGCCGCGCACCGCGAGGCCGCGGTGCGGTAGGGTGGCGGGAATCGCCGATCGGGCGGGGCGGGCCATGGCGGGCGCGCCACGACATCGCCATATTTGTTGCGATATGCTCGTGCGTCCGGGAACCGGCGGGCGGGTGTCGCAGTTCACCCATATGATTCGATGAGCATTCTCAGATTCTTCTCTTTCCTCCTTCTGCTCGGCGTGATCGGTGCGATCGCAGCGGCCGGGGTCATCGTCTATGGCCTGTGGCACTACGGCCGTGACCTGCCGGAACATGCCCAGCTGGCCGAGTACGAGCCGCCGGTCGCCAGCCGGGCCTATGCCGGCGACGGGCGGCTGCTGGCGGAGTTCGCGCGCGAAAACCGCCTCTACGTGCCGATCGAGTCGATCCCGAAACGGGTGAAGGACGCCTTCCTCGCCGCCGAGGACAAGTATTTCTACGCGCATAGCGGGGTGAACTTCCTCTCGATCGGCCGCGCCCTGGTCCAGAACATCCGGAACTACATGGACAACCGGCGGCCGGTCGGCGCATCGACGATCACCCAGCAGGTCACCAAGAACTTCCTGCTGACCAACGAGGTGTCGGTCGACCGGAAAGTCCGCGAGGCATTGCTGGCGCTGCGCCTCGAGAAGGCCCTGTCCAAGGACCGGATCCTGGAGCTCTATCTCAACGAGATCTTCCTGGGCTTCCGGTCCTATGGCGTTGCCGCGGCCGCGCTGAACTATTTCGACAAGACCCTCGACGAACTGACGATCGAGGAAGCCGCCTTCCTGGCCGCCCTGCCCAAGGGGCCCGGCAACTACGACCCGAACCGGTACCCGGAACGCGCCAAGGAACGGCGCGACTGGGTCATCTCGGAAATGGCGGAGGCCCGCTTCATCAGCCCGGCCGAAGCGGTCGCCGCCAGGGCGATGCCGTTGCACACGCGGCAGCGCCGGAAGGTCGAGACGGTGGACGCCGACTGGATCTCCGAGGAGGTGCGCCGCACCCTGCTCGAGCGGATGGGGGACGAGGCCGTCTATGGCGGCGGGCTGGTGGTGCGCACCACGGTCGATCCCGCGATGCAGGCGCTTGGCGAACGGGTCCTGCGCGACGGCCTTGTCGAGTATGACCGCCGGCACGGCTGGCGCGGGCCATTGGCGCGCCTCTCCCTGGCCGGCGCACCGTCGGTCCGGGACGCCGCCGCCGCCCTGGCGGAGCTGCCGGCAACGGGGGGGCTGCGCGAGACCTGGCTGCGGGCCGTGGTGACCGATGTCGACGGCAAGGGCGCCGGTATCGTCTTCGCCGACGGTCGCAGCGGCCGCATCCCCTTCGCGGCAATGGACTGGGCGCGCCCCTGGCTGGAGGACCAGCGCTTCGGCCGGGCCCCCCGCAAGCCGGCCGATGTGCTGACGCCGGGCGATGTCGTGGCGGTGTCGCCGCGGCTGGACAAGGAAGACGCGCCTGTGGCCGGCGCGTTCGCGCTCGAGCAGGTGCCCGACGTGAACGGCGCGCTGGTTGCGATGGATCCCCATACCGGCCGCGTCCTGGCGATGGTCGGGGGCTGGGACTTCGGCAGCAGCCAGTACAACCGCGCGACACAGGCGAAACGGCAGCCGGGATCGGCGTTCAAGCCGTTCGTCTATGCCGCCGCGCTGGACAGCGGCTTCACCCCGTCGTCGATCATCGTGGATGGCCCGATCACCCTGCCGCAGGGCCCGGGCCTGCCGGACTGGACCCCCAGCAACTATTCCGGCCAGTACTATGGCCCGTCGACCCTGCGCCTGGGCCTGGAGAAATCGCGCAACCTGATGACCGTGCGCCTGGCCAACGATGTCGGCATGGAGAAGATCGTCGACTATGCCAAGCGGTTCGGCGTGGTGGAGGAACTGGCCCCGCTGCTGTCGATGTCGCTGGGGTCGGGCGAAACCACCTTGCTGGACATGTCGACCGCCTATTCGGAGTTCGTGAACGGCGGCAAGAAGATCACGCCGACCCTGATCGACCGCGTGCAGGACCGGAACGGCCGCACCGTCTACCGGCATGACACGCGGGACTGCCCGGGCTGCGACACGGTCAACTACCAGGATGCCGAAGTCCCGCAGATTCCGGACGACCGGCCGCAGGTGATCTCGCCCCATACCGCCTATCAGATCGTTTCCATGCTGGAGGGGGTCGTGCAGCGCGGCACCGGCGCGCGCATTGCCTCGATCGGCAAGCCGCTCGCCGGCAAGACGGGTACCACCAACGATTCCAAGGATGCCTGGTTCATGGGCTTCGCGCCGGACCTGGTGGTCGGTGTCTTTGTCGGGTTCGACGATCCCAGGACCCTGGGCCGGCGGGAGACCGGCAGCTCCGCGGCGGTGCCGATCTTCAAGGCCTTCATGGCCGAGGCGCTGGCCGACGATGCGGGAACGCCGTTCCGGGTGCCGCCTGGGATCCGCCTGGTCCGGGTGAATGCCGCGACCGGCGAGCCGGCCCGGTACGGCGACAACAGGACGATCCTGGAGGCGTTCAAGCCGGGCACCGAGCCGACGGCGCTGGACCGGCCGGCCCGGGATGACACCGCCTGGAATGCCGAGGGCCGGCAGCCCGGGGATTCCGGATATGGCAGGCCGGGATCGCAGGCCGCGCCATCGGTGCGTCGGGAATCCGTCACGACCGGCACCGGCGGGCTGTACTGACGGGCGCCGGGCGGCGGGCAAGGCTTGCGGGCGGGCGCGATGCCCGCTATCTGACCGGACCCGCGGTCGCACCGGGCCGTCAGGCGGTGCGGACCTGTATTTCACGGAACTGACTGGATTTCTGGCCATGCGAGCGGAAGCGCAGACCCTTGTCGATCGGATCAAGCAGGGGCTGGCCCTGCTGAGGAGGCATCTTTGACTGGGACAAGGCCCTTCTGAGGCTCGACGAGCTGAACGCGCTCTCGGAGAATCCCGACCTCTGGAACGACCCCGCACGCGCCCAGGACCTGATGCGCGAGCGCACGCACCTGCAGGACGCAGTCACCGCGCAGCGACAGCTGGAGCAGGAACTGGACGACCAGGTGGGACTCATCGCCCTGGGCGAGGAGGAGGGCGATGCCGAGGTCGTGGCGGAGGCGGAGGCAGCGCTGGAGGCCATGCTGGTCGATATCGACCGGCGGCGGCTGGAGAGCATGCTGTCCGGCGAAGCCGACGGCAACAATGCCTTCGTGGAGGTCCATGCCGGCGCCGGCGGCACGGAAAGCCAGGACTGGGCGGAGATGCTGCTGCGGATGTACACGCGCTGGGCCGAGGCCCATGACCATGGCGTGGAATGGATCGAGGAGAGCGCCGGCGAGGAAGCCGGCATCAAGTCCGCCACCGTCAAGGTCAAGGGCCGCAATGCCTATGGCTGGCTGAAGACCGAGAGCGGCGTCCACCGCCTGGTGCGGATCTCGCCCTATGATTCCAACGCCAGGCGGCATACCAGCTTTGCCAGTGTCGGCGTCTATCCGGAGATCGACGATACCATCCAGGTGGAGATCGAGGACAAGGACCTGCGCATCGACACCTATCGCGCCTCCGGCGCCGGCGGCCAGCACGTCAACCGGACCGACAGCGCCGTGCGCATCACCCACGAGCCGACGGGCATCGTGGTGCAGTGCCAGAACGACCGCAGCCAGCACAAGAACAAGGCCGCGGCGATGAACATGCTGCGCGCGCGGCTCTACGAGCTGGAACTGCAGAAGCGCGATGCCGAACGCCAGGCGCTGCACGATTCCAAGTCGGATATCGGCTGGGGGCACCAGATCCGCTCCTATGTCCTGCACCCCTACCAGATGGTCAAGGACCTGCGCACCAACACCGAGACCTCCAATGCACAGGGCGTGCTGGATGGCGACCTGGACACGTTCATGGCCGCGGCGCTCAGCGACCGCCTGGGCGGCGATGACGCGGACGAGGACTGAGGGGCGGTCCGGCAGGAGCCGGCCGGGGCGGCGGCGTTGACCTTCTATGTGCTTGCCTACCCGGTCCTGCAGGGCGCTGCCGGGGCCCGGATCGAGGCCTTCCGGCGGCGGCACGAGCCGGCCCGCGCCGCCCTCGTCGCCGCGCACGTCACCCTCGTGTTCGGTGTCGACGGCATCGACGGGACGGCCCTTGCCGACCATGCAGCGGCCTGTGCCGCGGCGTCTGCGCCGATCGACCTGCAGCTCGACAGGATGCAGGACTTCGCCGACCCGGGCGGGGATGGCTTCAAGCTGTTCCTGATGGTCGGGCAGGGACGGGAGCAGCTTGCCGCCCTGCACCTTGCCCTCTACGGCGGCGCACTGGCCGCCCGGCACCGCGCCGACCTGCCGTTCGAGCCCCATGTGACGATCGCCAGCTGTACGGACCGGCAGGCCCGGGACCGTGCGCGCGGGGAATGCGCGATCTTGACCCTGCCGCTCGCCGGCCGGATCGATGCGATCGAGGTCGCGTCGCTCGAACGCGACAGCTTGCGCCGGATCGCGCTGGTGCCGCTCGGCGGCCACGCAGGCTTCTCCCCCGCTATCTGACCCGGTCGCGCAGACCGGGTGCCGGCAAACCCCCGGGCCGGTACGGCGCGCGCCTGTGCCGGCCTGCGGGGGTCAGTCCTTGCGGAAGCCGCCCTCCGGCTTGGCCACCGCGACGGCGACGCCGGCGCGGTCCTCGTCCTGCTGGCGACGCCAGGGCGGCGTCGTCGCATTGCCGAACTTCAGCGGCGCGCCATGCTCGGTCGCCAGGACGGGCTTGGCGGGCTCCAGCGCAAGCGGGCCGTCCTCGTCCGCGCCATCGGCGGCGGCATGCACACGGTCGGCTGCCTTGCTGCCGGTTTCGCGCGGGTTCTCCGTGTTCTGGCAGAGGCCCTGGATGAAGGCGCCGGCCTCGACAGACATGGTCCGATGAAAGACATCGCCATGGATCTTGGCGCTGCGCTCGATGGCGACCGTCACCACGCGCAGGCATCCGGTCACTTCGCCGCGGATCAGCGCCTCGTCGGCCACGACCTCGCCCAGGATGCGCGCCCCTTCGCCGAGGGTCAGCCGTTCGGCCTTGACGTCGCCGATGACGGTGCCGTCGACCTGGATCTCGCCGTCACTGTCAAGGTTGCCCGTGACGGTCAGACCGCTCGAGATCAGCGACGGCGGCCCCGCGGCCTTGCCGTTCGCTGACTTTCTGGAAGTCTTGCTTGCTTTGCCGGAAAACATCGCGTCCTGCCCGAATGAAGTTCATGGGATTGAGTGCGTTTTCCTGGTAGCGGATCTCGTAGTGCAGGTGCGTGCCGGTGCTGCGCCCCGAATTCCCCATCGTTGCGATCTTGTCGCGGAAATCGACGTCATCGCCTTCGGAGACCAGCAGCCTGTCGAGATGCGCATACCGGGTGGTTATGTCGAAGCCGTGGTCGATCTCCACGACATTGCCATAGCCCAGCTTGCGGCCCGCGAATGCAACCCGGCCCGCCGCCGTGGCCAGGACCGCGGTGCCCCGGTCGTCGGCAATATCCAGGCCCGAATGGAAGGCCCGGCGGTTGGTGTAGGGATCCTTGCGATAGCCGAAACTGCTGGTGAACCGGCCCGTATCGGTGGGCCGCACCAGCGGCAGATGACGCAGCAGGGTGCGCATGGCGTCCAGCCGAGAGAAGCGGCTGTCCAGGGCCATGACGCCTGCGCCGAAGGCATTCGAGGGTTCGACATCGGCGCGGGTCAGGGCCGCCTGCACCAGGCCGCCGGTCATGCTGACCCCCGTCATGCTTCCGGTGGTGGCGACCGGTCCCAGCGACCAGGCCGCCGCGCCGCTTTCGACCTTCAGCGATATCGCCGGCCCGGGCTCCGTCGAGAGCGCGGGCATGTCGACCAGGTAGGGGCCGCCGACACCGTCGGCGCTGCTGCTGTCGGTTTTCAGGATGCGTTTCAGCAGGGCGTCGATGTTCAGCCCGGTCATGGCCAGGCTGCCCTGCAGGGTGACGAGCTCGCGGTCGGTCTGGCGCCCGGCGCGGGTCAGGATCTGGGCCTGCCGTGCCACAAGGTCGGCGATCTCCAGCTCCATCTGCGCCTTGCGGGCCTCGGCGCCGGCGAACAGGTCGAGATTCTGCATGCGCCCGGTTTCGGCCTGGACGAGATCGGCATGGATGCGCGCAATCTCGTAGCGCAGGTCGCGATGCTCCTCGTAGGCCAGGCGCAGCTGTGCCTCGGTGCCGTCCAGGCTGTCGCTGAGCCCGGCGATCCGGTCCTGCGCGGCCGCGTAGCGGCGGGCCAGGGAATCGTTGCTGCGCAACAGGGCTTCGCTGCGGTCGCGCTCGGCCATCAGCCGGTCGTCCATCAGCGCCAGTTCGATTCCGGAATAGCCCAGCCAGCCGCAAAGCCCTGTCACCGCCAGCGCGATGGCGGTCTGCGATTTCCAGCCGAAATTGAAATAACGGACCTCGCCGCGACTGCGGTAGATCAACTGTCTGTCCGGGAATACTCGCCGGAAGCCACCGGTCCCGGAAAGGCTTTTGCCTCCCCTCATGACCCCCCCTCATCTCTCAGCACGGGCTTGCTTGCGGGCGCCGGATCCCAACGTTCTGGCGCAATACGACAGCCGCTCCGGCTAGGCGATGACAGAATGCCGCCAGCCACCGACCTGTCCCCGGGAAGACTATGACAAAAAGCGGTGTACCGATGCAACCTCGGGCGCCGGCCCGCCCCTGCGCGGTCAGCCCTCACGCAGTGCCGCCAGCACCTCGTCGGCATGGCCGGCGACCTTCACCTTCGGCCACAGCGCCTTGATCCGTCCGTCCGTGCCGATCAGGAAGGTCGCGCGCTGGATGCCCATCGACGTCCGGCCGTACATCGATTTCTCGACCCAGACGCCGTAGGCCTCGCAGACCTTGCCGTCGGTGTCGGAGACGAGCCGCACCGCCAGGTCGTGCTTGGCGACGAACTTGTCATGCTTGGCAACGGTATCGCGGGAGCATCCCAGGACCGTGGCCTTCGCCTTCCGGAAGTCGGGCGCCAGCCTGCTGAAGTCGATCGCTTCCGTGGTGCAGCCCGGCGTGTCGTCGCGCGGATAGAAATACAGCACCACGGGACCCTGCTTCAGGCTGTCCCGCAGCGAGATCTCGCCGCCGCCATCCGCCGGCAGGGTGAAATCCGGTGCCGTGTCGCCGACCGAAAGGCTGGTCATCGTGCTGCTCTCCCTCTGCGCTGCGTCGTTCCGGAGAATGTGGGATAGCCTGTTCCCGCGCTCCGGCAAAGGCCGCCCTTTCGTGAGCCGCCCGCCGGGCTGGAATATCGGCCCGGAGCGGCTACAGGCCCGCCGCAGCGTCGACCTTGCGGCGGTAGAGGCCGGCGACCGCCTCGCGGGCGCCGTCGACCTCCGCCTGCAGGGTGGCAAAGTCCGCTGCCCCCGCGGCGCGGGCCAGGGTCACCTGGAACTGCGGCATCTCCATGTCGGTGGTGCCCCCGCGCCCCGCCGCCACCCGTTGCGCCAGCAGCACGGTGTTCGCTAGGTCGCGGGCGCGCGTCAGGGCGGCCGCCTCCTCCGCGGTCAGCGCGCCGGCGGCGACCAGGGCCTCGATCGCGGCAGGGGCGGCAGGGCGCGGGCCGGCGACGGCCGTGCCGGGATGCACCAGCACCAGCGACTGCCAGATGAAATCCATGTCCGCCAGCCCGCCGCGGCCATGCTTCATGTCCCAGGGGGCGCTGCCGGGGTGGGTCTCGCGCATGCGGATCCGCATCGCCGCCGCGTCTGCGCGAACCGCCTCCGCCGCCTTGTCGCGCGCCAACAGGGCGCCGATCTCGGCGGCAAGGGTTGCGGCCAGGTCCGTGTCGCCGCAGACCGGCCGCGCCTTGGTCAGGGCCATCAGCTCCCAGGTCTGGGCATCCTCCGCGTAGTACTTGCGGAAGGTATCCAGGCCGGTCGCGATCGGCCCCGACTTGCCGGACGGCCGCAGCCGCATATCGACCTCGTAGAGCCTGCCATCCGGTGTCATCGCGGTGACCGCAGAGATCAGCCGCTGGCCGAGGCGGGCGAAATAGGTCGTCGGGGTCAGCGGCTTGCGGCCGTCGGAACTGTCCGCATCGCCGTCATGGTCGTAGATGAAGACCAGGTCGAGGTCGGATTCCGCCAGCATCTCCCGTGCCCCCAGCCGGCCCATGGCGAGGACGGCGAAGCGCCCGCCGGCCAGGCGCCCATGGTTTTCCTCGTGCTGCGTGCGGGCATTGGCCAATGCCGCATCCAGGGCGCAGTCCGCCACGTCGGTCAGCCAGCCCATCGCCTTGTCGATGCCCGCCATGCCATGCAGCGCCTGCACGCCGGTCTGCAGCTCCCGGTCACGGACCCAGCGGCAGGCAGCACGCAGCGCATCCTCCTCGTGCCGGGCATGGGACAGGTGGGTCTGCAGCTCCTCGCGCAACCCGTCGCGGTCGGGCAGGGGGGCATAGAAATCCGCATCCAGCATGGCGTCGAACAGGATCGGGTAGCGGCTCAGATGGCGCGCCAGGTCCGGAAAGCCGCCCATGATCTCCGCCAGCAGGCCCAGCAGGGAGCGGTTGGCGAGCAGCAGGGCGAACAGTTGGATGCCGGCCGGCATGCGCGACAGAAACTCGTCGAAGCCCTTGAAGGCCAGGTCGGGGTTCGGCGTGGCGGCGAAGGCGGCGAGCAGGTCGGGCATCAGCCCGGTCAGCCGCTCCCGCGCCGCCCGCGTCTTCAGCGCCGGATAGCGGGAGCGGTGCCAGTCGCGCACGATCCGCGACACCATCTCCGGGTCGCCGAAGCCCATGCCCGCCAGGTTCTCCAGGGTGTCGGGATCATGGTCGGTGCCGGTGAACACCAGGCTGCCGCTCTGCTGCTCCGGCTCCGGGCCGGCGAACAGCTCGTCGAAATGCCGGGCCACGGTCGCCAGCACGCGGGTCAGTGCCGCCTCCAGCGCCGCCGAACCGGCAAAGCCCATGAACAGGGCATAGCGCTCCAGCGCCTCTCCGTCGGCGGGGACGCGCTGGGTCTGCTGGTCGTCGATCATCTGCAGCCGGTGCTCCGCGACCCGCAGGAAGCGGTAGGCATCCGCCAGCTCCCCGCATGTCGCGGAATCGATGCGCTGCAGGTCTGTCAGGGCGTGCAGCGCCGCCACCGTGCCGCGTGGCCGCAGGTCGTGCTCGCGGCCGCCGGCGATCAGCTGCTGGGTCTGGGCGAAGAACTCGATCTCGCGGATGCCGCCGCGCCCGACCTTCAGGTCGTGGCCGGCCGCCGCGATCGCGCCATGGCCCTTGTGGCTCTGGATCTGGCGCTTCACCGCCATGATGTCGGCGATTGCCGCGAAGTCCATGTTGCGGCGCCAGACAAAGGGCGTGATCTCATGGAGGAAGCGGTTCCCGAGCTCCAGGTCGCCTGCGCAGGGGCGGGCCTTGATCATCGCCGCCCGTTCCCAGTTCTGGCCGTAGCTCTCGTAATAGGAGATCGCGGCATTGGCCGGCAGGGCGATCTGCGTGGCGCCGGGGTCGGGCCGCAGCCGCAGGTCGATGCGGAAGACATAGCCGTCGCGGGTGCGATCCTGCAGCAGCCGGGTCAGGGCCTGGGTGGCGCGGATCGCGGCCCGCGGCGCTGCATCCGGTTCCATGCCGAGCCAGCGGCCCAGCCGGTGGGCGTCGAACAGCGCGATCAGGTCCACGTC
This sequence comes from Sneathiellaceae bacterium, assembly GCA_040216765.1. Classification (GTDB taxonomy): domain Bacteria; phylum Pseudomonadota; class Alphaproteobacteria; order Ferrovibrionales; family Ferrovibrionaceae; genus Marinibaculum. The sequence goes on from JAVJON010000007.1 coordinate 109,581, forward strand.
GCTGGAATAGTTCAGTTCGCCGGCGCCGAGCTTGCCCATGCCCAGCAGGACATAGCCGCAATCGACCAGGCCGCCGGCGGGCAGGTCCTGCTCGTCGCGCTTCGACTGCGCGGCCAGGACCGTCTCCAGCGCCAGGGACAGGGCCGCATCGGCGAACGCCGAGAGGGCCGCGACGACCTGGTCCAGCGACCAGGCGCCGGACAGGTCGGCCAGCCCGACGATCAGGGCGGCCCGGCCGCGCGCCTGCCGCAGCAGCGGTTCCGCGACTGCCGGCCGCAGGCGGCTGCCGGGCTGCGGCAAGCCCTGCAGGAGGGCGGCGAAGGTCCGGTCCGCACCGTCCAGCAGCAGGTCTGCCAGGCATTCGGGCGCGCGCAGCAGGCAGGCAGAGAGGAACGGGCTGTTGCCGAACACGGCGGCCAGCAGCGGCTCCGCCGTGGGCAGGGCCATGGCGCGTTCCAGGCGCGCATGGGCCTGGGCGGCCTGGGGGTCGTCCGCGGCGGCGGCGCTGCCGGCTGCCAGAAGGTCGGCGAGCCGCTCGCGGCCGCGCCGGACGGCGCCCTCGTCCGCCGGGCGCGGGGGTACATGCCTGTCGTCGGCGGATCCTCCGTCGCTGCTCGCGGAACTCTGCACGGCCGTGATCCTTATCCTCTCGGGGTTGCCGGGGGCGGAGCCAGGGATCCAGGCTCGCCGTTACAGCATATTGTGGATATCCTGCGGGCAGTCCCAAATTCCTGGGTGTTTCTAGTTGCGGGCGGGCCTTGCTGCGACCTGTCTCCAAATGGCTGTACCGTGGCCTCGCGGCGGGTCTCGCGGGCCTGACCGTCCTGTTGGCCATGCTGTTCTGGCGGCTGGCGACAGCCGGACTCAGCCTTTCCTTTGTCACGCCCTACGTCAACGCGGCCCTGCAGGATGCAGTGCCCGGCTACCAGGTGGCGATCGGCGATACCGAGCTCTACTGGCAGGGCATCGATGCGCCGATCGGCGTGCTTGCCTCCGATGTGCGGGTGGCGGCCGCAGGCGGCGGCACCGCCGTGACGATTCCCCGCCTTCACCTGGATTTCGCGATGGCGCCGCTGCTGGACGGTTCCTTCGACCTCACCCGGGTGGAAGCCGATGGCGCACTGCTCAACCTGACCCGCAATGCCGCCGGCGAACTGGGCCTGGCGGTGATGGCGGACCGGCCGTCCGGGCCGGCGGACGGAGGCTCCGGCACGCCGTCCCCGACCGGACCGGACGGGGCCGGTGGCGATGGCGCAGAGGGGCTGGGCGCTTCGGCGGATCCGGAGCGCGACGTCCTGCTCGCGCGGATCGCGGGACAATTGCTTCAGGCGCCGGCGAAGGGCGGTGCGCTGGCGAACCTGGCTTCCGTCGGCGTCACGGGATCGCAGCTGATCGTCGACGACGCGATCAGCGGGCGATCCTGGCAGGCGCAGGATGTCCGGTTGATGGCCGCGCGCGATCCCACCGGCATCGTCCTGCGCGGCGAGATGGACATGGAACTGGGCGGCGGCCGCACATTGCCGATCGGTGTCTCCGCCTTTCACCGCCAGGACTCGAACGCGCTGGACGCCCGGGTGACCGGCGGGCCGGTCTACCCGGCGGAGCTGGCCGGCGGGCCGATGCCGGACTGGCTGTTGGCGGTGGATGCGCCGCTGCTGTTCGAGATCGGCTTCCGCTTCGACGGCGCCAGCGTGCCGGCCGAGATCGACGGGCGGATCACCGGCGCCATCGGACGCCTGCGGCTTCCCGACCTGGCACCCGAGCCGCTGCCGCTGTCGGACCTCGAACTTCGCTTCAAGCTGCAGCCGCAGGCGCAACGGGTCGAGATCGGCCGCTTTGCCGTGACCCTGGCGGGGGCGGAACTGTCCGGGCGCGGCGGGCTCGCCTGGTCCGGCAGGCCGCTGGAACCGCTCACCCTCGCGGCCGCGGTCCCGGCCGCCCCGCGATTGGAAAGCTTCGACTGGCGCGGCCGCATCGGGCCGATCCAGGGCATGACCCTGCAGGGGGGCCGGCTGCATCTGGCCAACCCCGCGGCCCCGCAACCGCCGCGCGGCCTGCCGTCGGAACCGCGGGTCTCGCTCGACGCGCCGCTGGATGTGTCGCTCAGCTATCGCGCCGCCCCGCTGCCGGCTGGCGGATCGACAGGGCCCGGCGGTGTGATCCGGGCGGAAATGACGACGGCAGGGGCCCATCTGGGGCTGCCGGGGAAACTGGACCGGCCGCTGGCCTTCGACGATGTCTCGCTTGGGCTGCGCTACGACCGGGCCGCGGCGCGACTCGAGGTCGGCCATGCCGCGCTGCGCGTGAACGGCATCCCTGCGTCGGTCAACGGCACGCTCCAGCTCGCGCCGGACGATGCGACCCTGCCCGGATGGCGGCACCTGACACTGGAAGCGGATCTGGGGAGCATGACACTGCCCCAGGTCATGGGGCTATGGCCCGCAGACCTTGTCCCCCCGACACGGGACTGGTTCGATGCCAACCTGGAGCAGGCGGTGTTGCAGGCGCCGCGCATGACCCTGGACATCGCGGCCCGGGACCTCGCAGCCGGCCAGCTGCCGGAAGGAAGCATCGACATCCGCTTCGGACTGGTCGACGCCGTGCTGCACTATCTGCGGCCGATGGCGCCGATCCTGAACCTGTCCGCGGCCGGCCGGCTGACCGAATCCGCCTTCCGGCTGACCGATGCCACGGGCGCGCTGGAGGGGGTGCGCCTGAGCGGCGGGACGGTGACGATCGCGGGGCTGCAGGACGGGTTGCCGCTGGCCGATATCCGCTACCGGGCCGAGGGCAGTATCGGTGCCATGCTGCGGGCGCTGAACCAGAAGCCGCTGGAACTGCCGCGCCGCATCGACCTCGCGCCCGAGACGATCGGCGGCAATGGCAGCCTGGACGTTCAGCTGGCCTTTCCGTTGCGCGCGGATCTGACCGCAGACGATATCGCCTACGGCGTCACCGGCCCCCTGAAGGGGGTCGAGATGAAGCAGGTGATCGGCGATATCGACCTCAGCCGCGGCATGCTGCAGTTCAGCGCGAACCGGGACGGTCTGGAGGCCAAGGGCGAGGCGCGCCTCGCCGGCGTGCCGGCGGTCCTGGAATGGCGGCAGCCGATGGCGGCGGGCAAGCCGGCGCGCTATCGCATCAAGGCCCAGCTCGACGCGGTGCAGCGGCAGCGCTGGGGGATCGAGGTGGATCCCTTCGTCACCGGTCTCGTCGCGGCCGACTTCACCTTCCTGGAGATCGCCGGCGGCGGCTGGGAGATGGGCGCCAGCCTGGACCTGGAGCGGGCGCGCCTGACGCTTCCCGCGCTGCATGTCGACAAGCCGACCGGCATGCCGGCGAGCGCAGCGTTGCGCGGCACCGTCGACGGCACCGCCTTCCGTTCGCTGGAGGTCGACAACCTGGTCGCGCCGGGCCTTGGCGTGACGGCGAAGCTGGAGCTGCAGGACGGCAAGGTCGCGCGCATCGACCTGTCGCGGCTGGAGATCGGCGAGACCCTGCTGTCCGGCTGGGCGAAGGCAAACCCGAGCGACATATGGTCCGTCTTCCTGCAGGGCGAGACCGCCGACCTGCGACCCTATCTGGACGGCCTGGCCGCCGGACTGCCGGAAGCGCGGCGCGCGGGGCCGTACCGGCAGGGCGTCGATGCGGACCTGGTGCTGAACGTGACGACGGCGATCCTGGCCGACGACTTCGTCACCAGGGACCTGGCGATGGACATGGCCCTGCGGCAGGGGACCATCGAGCGCCTGCAGGGCCAGACGCAGCTGCCCCCCGGCAGCGGCGCGGTGCCCGGGACATTGCGCCTGCGGGTGGCGCGCGACGGGCAGAGCCTGCGCTTCGCGCTGAACAGCGACGATGCCGGGGCCTCCTTCCGCAGCATCGGTTTCGACAAGCTGAGCGGCGGCAACCTTGTCGCGGTGGGAACCGCGCCGGTGACGGATCCCGGGAAGATCGCTGCCCGTGCGGTCGTCCAGAACACCCGGATCGTCGACGTGCCCGACCTGGAGGCGCTTGTCGCGGCGCCGCGCGACGGCGATGGCAGCGGCCGGACCGCGGGCAGCGGCGTCCCGGTGGAGGTGGCGGAACTGGACCTGGCGCTGGACGGCAGCACCCTGCTGGTGCGCGACCTGAGGGCCAGGGGCCCGGACATCGGCATCACCTTGCAGGGGGAGATCGGGTTGGAGGTGAACCGCGCGGCGCTGACCGGGACCTTCGTGCCGGCCTATGCCCTGAACAACGCCTTCGGCCGGATCCCGATCATCGGCGACCTCCTGATCGGCCGCGAAGGGGAGGGGCTGATCGGCTTCACCTTCCGCGTTTCCGGCCCGCTGGACCGGCCGGAGGTGGAGGTGAACCCGCTCTCCGGCCTGGCGCCGGGCTTCCTGCGCCGGCTGTTCGAGTTCACGCCGCCGGACCTCGGCGGCCCCGACGGCTGACCCGCCTGAACCGGCGCCGGCGGTGCCGGCCGCCTCAGTCGGCGGGCCTGACCAGCATGTGGCGCTTGCGCCCGGCACTGAGCTTGATCGCGCCGTCGGCGCTCAGGTCCCGCAGGCCGACATTGGCCATCTCGTCGGCAATCGGTGCGTCGTTCACCCGCGCGCCGCCGCCCTGGATCAGCTTGCGGGCCGCGGAGTTCGATGCGGCAAGCCCGGCACGGGCAAACAGCTGGAAGGCCGGCAGGCCGCCGGCCAGTTCCGCCCTGGGGACCTCGATCACCGGCAGCCCGTCGCTGGCACCGCCGGCCTCGAAGGTCTCCGCCGCCGTGCGCGCCGCCAGTTCCGCAGCCCTCCGGCCATGGCAGAGCGTAGTCGCGGCGTTGGCGAGGACCTTCTTCGCCTCGTTCAGCTCTGCGCCCTGAAGCGCTTCCAGCCGGGCGATCTCGTCCAGCGGCAGCTCGGTGAACAGCCGCAGGAAGCGTCCGACATCGGCATCCTCGGCATTGCGCCAGAACTGCCAGTAGTCATAGGGGCTCAGCGCATCCTCGTTCAGCCAGACCGCACCCTGCGCGGTCTTGCCCATCTTGGCGCCGGAGGCGGTGGTGATCAGCGGGCAGGTCAGGCCGAACAGGGGGGCATCCTCGATCCGGCGGGTCAGGTCGATGCCGTTGACGATGTTGCCCCACTGGTCGGAACCGCCCATCTGCAGCCGGCAGCCGAAGCGGCGGTAGAGCTCCAGGAAATCGTAGGCCTGGAGGATCATGTAGTTGAATTCCAGGAAGGTGAGCGGCTGCTCGCGCTCCAGGCGCAGCCGCACGCTATCGAAACCGAGCATCCGGTTGACCGAGAAATGGCGCCCGACATCGCGCAGCAGCTGGATATAGCCGAGCTCGTCGAGCCAGTCGGCATTGTTCGCCATGATCGCATCGCCGGGGCGGTTGCCGAAGGTGACGAAGTTGGCGAACTTGGCGCGGATGCTCTCCATGTTGGCGGCGATCTGCGCGTCGGTGAGCAATTGCCGGGTCTCGTCCTTGCCCGACGGATCGCCGACCTTCGTGGTGCCGCCGCCCATCAGCACGATGGGCTTGTGGCCGGTGCGCTGGAACAGCCGCAGCATCATGATCGACAGCAGATGCCCGACATGCAGGCTCGGCCCGGTGCAGTCATAGCCGACATAGGCGGTCAGCCGGCCGGCCAGGGCGGCCGCGTCCAGGCCCTCCAGGTCGGTGGCCTGATGCAGGTAGCCGCGTTCGGTCAGGATATGCAGGAAATCCGATGTCGCACCGGTCATGGCTTTCTGCTTCCGGTCGGAAATGGGGGTGGGATTGCCGTGGTCGTTTAGCACAGGCAGTCGTTGCCGCAAGCGCTAATCGGCGCGGATCGGCCCGCCATCGGGCAGCATGGCCGCGAGGGTCTCCAGCCTGTCGGCCTCTGCCGCCGGCTTGTCCCAGCGGATCCGGAAGATCCGCGGAAAGCGCATGGCAAGGCCGGACTTGTGGCGTTTCGAGCGCTGCACGCTGTCGAACGCGATCTCCAGGACCAGGCCGGGCGCGACCTCGCGGACCGGGCCGAAGCGGTTGACCGTGTTCCGCCGCACCCAGCGGTCCAGGTCCACCAGCTCGGCATCGGTGAAGCCGAAATAGGCCTTGCCCACGGGGGCCAGAAACGGTCCGTCCGGGCCGTCCTGCCAGGCGCCGAAGGTGAAGTCGGAATAGAACGAGGAGCGCTTGCCATGGCCGCGCTGGGCGTACATCAGCACGCAGTCCAGGGTCAGCGCCGCCCGCTTCCACTTGAACCAATGCCCTTTCGGCCGCCCCGGCAGGTAGGCGCTGTCCGCATGCTTCAGCATCAGCCCCTCCACGGCGGCGTCGCGCAGGCTGTCCCGCAATGTGGCAAGCGCCGGCCAGCCGTCGAACGGCACCAGCGGCGAGAGGTCCATGCGGGCCGGGCGCAGGCGGCGGTACCAGTCCTCCAGGCGCTGCCGGCGGAGCCCGAAGGACAGGGGGCGCAGATCCTCCTGCCCCTCGAACAGGATGTCGTAGAGGCGCAGATGCGCCGGATGGCTGCGCAGCATCGCCGCAGTCACCTTCTTGCGGTTCAGGCGCTGCTGCAGGTCGTTGAACGGGCGGATCGCGACGTCGACGGGCCCGGCGCCAGGCGCGGCCACCAGCAGTTCGCCGTCCAGCACGGCATGCAGGCCGAGGGCCGCATCGGCGATGTCCGGAAAGGCCGCCGAGATCTCGTCGCCCGCCCGGGAATAGAGGCGGACCCGGCCATTCTCGGCGGCCAGCTGCACCCGGGCGCCATCCCACTTGTATTCCGCCCGGAAGGCCGAGGCGGGCAGCCGCGCCAACTCCGCCTCGTCCAGCGGATTGGCCAGCATCAGCGGCCGGAAGCCGAGGCCGGTCGCCGGCACCGGCCGGCCGGTGCAGCCGCTGAGCCAGTCGAAGATCTCTTCGTATGGCGGCTCAAAACCATGCCATAACTCTTCGATATCGTTGACATTCACCTGGCCCCATTCGGCCAGGGCCAGCTTCGCGAGCCGGGCCGAGACGCCGACCCGCATGCCGCCCGTCACCAGCTTGAGCAGGGCATAGCGGCCGCTCTCGTCCAGGGCCGACAGCCAGTCCTCCAGCAGGGCCGGCACCTCAGCCCGGCGGGCCGCCCCGAACCGCTCCACGACCTGGGCCAGGGTCGGGGCCTGGCCGCAGCGGTCCGTCGCCGGCCACATCAGGCTGACCGTTTCCGCCAGGTCCCCGACATAGTCGTAGGACCAGGCGAACAGGTCGGGGTCGGTCCGTGTCGCGATCAGGTCGCGGATCGCCGCGGGCTTGACCTGCGCGAAACGCAGGCCGCCGGTCAGGGCGGCAAGGCCGTAGCCGCGCGCCGGGTCGGGCGCATGGGCCAGATAGTCGACGATCAGCCGGATCTTGCCGTTGCGCGACGGCGTGAAGGCCAGCCCCTCGATGAGGGCGGCGAAGTCACGCATCGGTGTCCGGCGCGGCCGGTTCCGTTGCCGGCGCGGCCTCCTCGTCCTCCTCGCCCCGGCCGACCAGGGCAAGCGCGCGGGCGCGGACCCCCTTCGCGGCCGCGGCATGCATCAACGCCTCTTCGCGGCCATGGGTGATCCAGACCTCCGGTGCCTGCATGTCGTCGATGGTCTGCAGCAGTTCGTCCCAATCCGCATGGTCGGAGATCACCAGCGGCAGCTCCACCCTGCGCTGCCGCGCCCGGGCGCGGACCCGCATCCAGCCGGAGGCCATGGCGATGCGCGGGTCGGGCAGCCGGCGCGCCCAGCTGTCGCCGCCGGCCGAGGGCGGGGCAAGGACGATCTCGCCCCGCAGGGCCTCGCGCGAGGGCGCTTCGGCAACCGGCCGGCAGGGGCCGAGATCCACCCCATGGGCGGTGTAGAGGTCGCACAGCGCCAGCAATGCGCCGTGCAGCCAGATGGTGCGGTCGTGCCCGGCCTCGCGCAGCAGCCGGATCAGGCGCTGGCATTTGCCCAGTGCATAGACGCCCACCAGGTGCGCCCGGTCCGGGAACAGCCGCAGCGAGGTCAGCAGCCGGCCGACCTCCGCCGCATCGTCGGGATGCCGGAACACCGGCAGGGCGAAGGTTGCCTCGGTGACGAAGACATCGCAGGCCACCGGCTCGAAAGCCGGGCAGGTCGGGTCGCGGCGGCGCTTGTAATCGCCGGACACCGCGACACGGCAGCCGCGATGCTCCACCACCGCCATGGCGCTGCCCAGGATATGCCCTGCGGGATGCAGGCTGAGCCGGGTATCGCCGATCGTCAGCGGCTCGCCGCAGGACAGCGGCTGGAACCGGCCGGCCGCCTCGGGCCCATAGCGGCTTTTCATGATCGCGATCGTCTCCGGCGTGGCCAGGACATGGCCGTGGCCGGCGCGGGCATGGTCGGCATGGCCGTGGGTCACCACCGCCCTGTCCACCGGCCGCGACGGGTCGATATGGAAGCCGCCCGGGCCCACCGCGAGGCCGCCGCCGGCGGGAGCGATCCAGTCCTCCGGCTTCTGACGCTGCACAAGTGCCGTCATGACGCCGCCGCCCGGCGATGCTGGCCCATAGTCCTGCCGCGACCCTGGCCGGCGTGGCGGCGATCGGCCATGCTGCCGCCATGCGCTGGGCAATTGGCACGATGAGCGGCACCTCCCTGGACGGGATCGACATGGCTGCATTGCAGACCGACGGGCGGCGGATCCTGGCCGTCGGGCCGGCGGCGACCATGCCCTATGCCGCGCCGGTGCGTGAGGCGATCCGCGCGGTGCTGGGCCGGACCGACCCGGACCTGCTTGCGCCGATCGCCGCGGCGGTGACCGAGGCCCATGCCGAGGCGCTGGCAGCCTTCATGTCCGGGCATCGCATGGCCGCCGCGGAGATTGCCGTGATCGGTTTCCACGGCCATACGGTGCATCACGACCCGGAGGCCGGGCTCACCTGGCAGATCGGCGACGGTGCCGCCCTGGCGGCGGCCCTGGGGATCGACGTGGTCTACGACTTCCGCAGCGCCGACATGCGCGCCGGCGGGCAGGGTGCGCCGCTCGTGCCGATCTTCCATGCTGCCCTCGCTGCCGGATGCGACCGCCCGCTGGCCGTGCTGAACGTCGGCGGGGTCGCCAATGTCACCTATCTGGGGCCACCCGGCGCATGCGACCAGGGCCGTCCCGGCCCGCCGGCCGGTCCATCCGGGGCCGAGGCGCTGCTGGCAGACCTGCTGGCATTCGATACCGGGCCCGGCAATGCCCTGCTGGACGATTGGCTGCTGCGGCATACCGGACAGGCGCTGGACGCGGGCGGCGCGCTGGCCGCCGGGGGGCGGATCGACCGGGCGCGGGTCGATGCCTTCCTTGCGGCACCCTGGTTCGATCGCGCGCCGCCGAAATCGCTCGACCGCAACAGTTTCGCGCTGTCCCTGGCCGACGGCCTCTCGGCCGCCGACGGGGCCGCGACCCTGACCGAGATGACGGCCGCGGCGGTCTCCGCTGCGGTGCGCCATCTGCCGCAGCCGCCGCTGCGCTGGCTGGTCTGCGGCGGGGGCCGTCACAACCGGACCCTGATGGCCGCCCTGCAACGCCGGCTGCAGGCGCCGGTGGCGCCGGTCGAGACATTGGGCTGGGACGGCGATGCGCTGGAAGCGCAGGCCTTCGCCTTCCTGGCCGCGCGCCGTCTGCGCGGCCTGCCGGTCACCGCGCCATCGACCACCGGGGCGGCGCGGGCAATGCCCGGCGGCCGGATCGCCGCCGCCGTCCAGGACCAGGATGGCTGAAGGCGTCAGACCGGTTCGGTCTGGGCCGCCGCCTTGTCGAGATAGCGGTCGACGGCACCCGACATCTCTTCCAGATTCTCCTCGAACAGGTGGTTGGCGCCATCGACGGAATGATAGTCGATGGTGATCCCGCGCTGGTTGGAGAGACGGTTGACCAGCTTCTGCACCTCGGTGTCGGAGATCACGTCGTCCTTCGTGCCGTGCACGAACAGTCCGGACGAGGGGCAGGGCGCCAGGAAGCTGAAATCGTAGATCCCGGCCGGGGCGGCGACCGAAATGAAACCGGTGATCTCCGGCCGCCGCATCAGCAACTGCATGCCGATCCAGGCGCCGAAGGAAAAGCCGGCAATCCAGCAGGCCCCGGCATTGGGGTTGTAGGCCTGCATCCAGTCGAGCGCCGACGCGGCGTCCGACAGTTCCCCCTGGCCATTGTCGAAACTGCCCTGGCTGCGACCGACGCCGCGGGAATTGAACCGCAGGACCGAGAAGCCGCGGCGGGCGAACAGGTGGTACAGCGAGTAGACCACCTTGTTGTTCATCGTTCCGCCATAGCGCGGATGCGGATGCAGAATCAGGGCGATGGGCGCGTTGTGCGCCTTGCCATGCTGGTAGCGTCCTTCCAGGCGGCCCTCGGGGCCGTTGAAGATGACGTCTGGCAATTGCTCCTCCACTCGGATATGGGCGCGGGGCCTGATCCCGTCCGGGACGGCCGCAGCGGAGCCGCGGGGGCCCGGGACGGTTGCTGCAACCGGCATGCGGCCGAAGCGGATTTTCCGCCACTGGGCATCCGGGCTGGGGCTGGTCCGAAGATCGGACCCCGACTTTGCGTGCAACCTACGACCGGCATCGTCGCGATGCCAGAAAAATGCTTCCGGCAGGGGCTGTTCGCATGAGCGGAATTCAGCTTTGCCTAATCTTGACTCATGGAGTCGACAAAAGGCTTGACCCGCTACATCGAATGGCCATTTCCTTTTCAGGCTCGGACACTCGGCTCTGCAGTCTATGTTGGCGCTCGGGCGCCGGCGATCAATGACAGGGCCTCGTTCCTGGGCCAACAGGCCCGCCGCGCCTGCCGGATCGGCAGGGGTGCGGCGACGGCGGAACATGGCGGACGCGGCCGGGCTGGCACCTGGCGGCGGTGCCGTCGGCGGCAAAGGGGAAGGGCGATGGGCCCAACGCTTGCGAGCGACATCGATGCAGTCATGCAGAGGGATCCGGCGGCCCGGTCCCGCCTGGATGTCGTGCTGTGCTACCCCGGTTTCCACGCCATCGCGGTGCACCGGCTCTGCCACTGGCTGTGGCGCCGGAACATCCGGTTGCCGGCGCGCTGGCTGTCGCAGGTGGCGCGCTCCATCACCGGCATCGAGATCCATCCCGGCGCGGTGATCGGCCGCAGCTTTTTCATCGATCACGGCATGGGTGTCGTGATCGGCGAGACGGCGGAGATCGGCGACAATGTGACCCTGTACCAGGGCGTCACCCTGGGCGGCACCGCCCCGGCCGTGAATTCCAAGGCGCAGGCGAACACGAAACGCCACCCGACCCTGAAGGACGGCGTCATCGTCGGTTGCGGCGCCCAGGTGCTGGGACCGATCACCGTCGGCGAGGGGGCCTCCGTCGGCGGCAATGCCGTCGTCACCCGCGACGTGGAGCCTGCGACCACGGTGGTCGGCATCCCGGCCCGGGTGTCCAGCCGGGCAAAGCCGACCGAAGCCGACCAGGTATCGCCCTTTCCGAACTACGGCCTGCGCAACGGCGACGTGAACGACCCGCTGCTGCGGACCATCGAGACCCTGGTGCAGGAGGTGGAGCGCCTGTCCACCCGGATCGCGGAACTGGAGAAACAGCAGGCCGCCGATGCAGAATCCCGCCGCTGTGCCTGAGGCATGGCAAGGGATCTTGCGATAACGGGCCGGGCGCCGCCCGCCGGGCCGGCCACGCCTGGCATGTCCGCTCCTGACATATCCGCTCCTGACATATCCGCTCCTGGGATCCTGCCGGCCGGCATCGCGTCGCCGGCGCCGAAGGGGCGGGCGCATTATGCGGTCGTCGCGCTTGCCGAGATCGCCGGCCGGTCATGCGCCGCGCCGGTGCCGTTGAACGACATCGCCCGGCGGCACGGCCTGTCGCTGCGCTATCTGGAACAGATCTTCAATCGTCTGCGTCGCGCCGGCCTGGTGCGCAGCGTGCGGGGACCCGGCGGCGGGTACTGCCTGCGGCAGCCTGCGGAGGAGATCAGCATCGCCGCGATTTCCGCGGCGGCGGAACCGGATTGCGGCAACCCGCGCACCGACGTGGCGGACCTGTTGTCGGCGGATTGCCCGGTCTGCCGGCTCTGGGGGGCCGCCCAGACCCATACCGCGCGCTTCCTCCAGCAGGTCTCCCTGGCCGATGTCGCGGCCGGCCGGATCCCTGCCGCCGGGCCCGGCCCGGCAGCGGGCATTGCCCTGCCGGTGCGCGACGGCGCCGCCTGACGCCCGGCGACACGGAACCTCCGGTCATGAGAGACGTCGCGCAGGTCTATTTCGACTACAACGCCACTGCACCTGTCCGGCCGGAGACGGCCGCGGCCGTTGCGGCGTATTTCCGCGCGGCCGGGAATCCCTCCTCCGTGCATCGGACCGGGCGGCATGCCCGGCAGGCCGTGGATGGCGCCCGGCGCCGCCTTGCTGCCGCTGTCGCCGCGCGGCCGGAGGAGGTGGTGTTCACCTCCGGCGGGACGGAGGCCAACCAGCTGGCGCTCCGGGGGGCCGGCGCCGCCGCGATCGTCGCCACCGCGATCGAGCATGAGTCGGTGCTGGAGCCGGCCCGGCGGTTCGGCCTGCCGTTCCGCATCGCGCCTGTCGGCGCCGACGGGCGGCTGGACCTGGCGGCGCTGCCGGCGGTGCTCGACGGCCTGCCCAAGCCGGTGCTGCTGGCGGTGATGCTGGCGAACAACGAGGTCGGCACCCTGCAGCCGGTGGCCGAGGCCGCGCGGATCGTGCACGACGCTGGCGGGCTGCTGCTCTGCGATGCCATTCAGGCATTGGGCAAGATGCCCCTGTCGCAGCCGGACCTGGGCGCCGACCTGATGACCCTTTCGGCCCACAAGATCGGCGGGCCGCAGGGGGTCGGGGCGCTGGTGGTGGCGGACCATGTGCAGCTGCAGTCCCAGGTCCTGGGCGGCGGCCAGGAGCGCGGACGGCGCGCCGGGACGGAGAATGTCCCCGGCATCGTCGGCTTCGGTGCCGCGCTGGAGGCCGCCGCAGACACGGCCTGGCTGGACCGGGTCGACCGGCTGCGACACGGCCTGGAACAGCGCCTGCGCGGCCTGGGCGCGACGATCCAGGGCGCCAATGCCCCGCGCCTGCCCAATACGAGCGCGGTCACCATGGCCGGCATGGCTGCGGAAACCCAGGTGATGGCGTTCGACCTGGCGGGTTTCGCGGTCAGCGCCGGGGCCGCCTGCTCGTCCGGCAAGGTCAGCCCCAGCCACGTCCTGCGGGCCATGGGCCTGGCACCCGAAGTGGCGCAGGAGACGATCCGGGTCAGCCTGGGGTGGGACAGCACGATGGCCGATGTCGAGCGATTCGCCGAGGCCTGGGAGCGGATCGCCACCCGTGCGGCGGCGCGGCAGCGTCGCACAGCCCCTCCACCCGCGGGCAGTACAGGCCGGCGGGCAGTGTCCTGAGCGGCGGGAAAGCCCCGGCGCGCGGCACCTGGGACGGCCCGGCGCTGCCGCTGCCGGCCCGGGCAATCTTGCCGTGTTCTGGCGCGGCAGGTATATCGCGCCGGAAAGGAGTCTGTGGATGCCCAGAATGATCTTCGTCACGCCGGAAGGCGAACGGCAGGACGTCGATGCGCCGATGGGGTTGTCCGTGATGGAAATCGCCCATCTTCACGGCGTCGACCTGGAAGGCGCCTGCGAGGGGTCGCTGGCCTGTTCCACCTGCCATGTCATCGTCGCGCCGGACTGGTATGGCCGGCTGAAGCCGCCGCAGGAGGACGAACAGGACATGCTCGACCTGGCCTTCGGCCTGGAGCCGACGTCGCGCCTGGGCTGCCAGATCGTGATGACCGAGGGGCTGGACGGGCTCACCGTCCGCCTGCCGACCGCGACACGCAACCTGATGGAAAGCTGAGCGCTTCGCGCCGAGAACCGATGTCCGTCAGCACAGAGTTCGAGTCTTTCGTTCAGGACCTCCTGGAACCCATGGGTCCGATCGCGATCCGCCACATGTTCGGCGGGGCAGGGGTCTATTGCCGGGGCGCAATGTTCGCCCTGATCGCGGATGACGTGCTCTACTTGAAGGCCGACCCCGACAGCAGCGACTCGTTCGAGGCGCTGGGCTGCGAGCCGTTTCGCTACGAGGCGGGAAACGGGCGCGTCGCCTCGATGAGCTACTACGAGACGCCGCCGCACCTGCTGGACGATCCGTCGGAGCTGATCGACTGGGCGCAGCAATCGCTGGAGATTGCGCTGCAGGCGCGGATGACCCGTTCGGAGCCGCGCCGGCGCAGGCCGGCGCTGCGCCGCTGACCCGCGGCGGGGTCAGCCCACCCGGCTGTTGGCCGGGTCGGCGGGGCTCAACTGTTCCTCGCTGACCACCCGGTTCCGCCCCTCGCGCTTGGCCATGTACAGCGCCTCGTCGGCGCGATGCACGAAGCCCGGCAGGCTCTCGCCGATATCCAGGTGGGCGGCGCCGATGGAGATGGTGATCCGGCCCATATCCTCGCCGGTGCTCTTTTTCACGAGCTTCTTGCCCTGCAACGCGGTCCTGATCGTGTTGCCGACGATCACCGCGTCCTGCAGGGAGGTGCCGGGCAGCAGGATGGCAAATTCCTCCCCGCCGTAGCGCGCCGGAAAATCCTGTCCCTTCACGTTCTCCACCAGGGTACGGGCCATCAGCTTCAGAACCTGATCGCCGACCTGGTGTCCCCAGGTATCGTTGAAGATCTTGAAATGGTCGATATCGACCAGCAGCATCGACAGCGGCGTGCCGCTGTACTCCGCGATCTCGGCCAGCTTCACCAGCTTTTCGTCGAAGGATTTCCGGTTCGCGACCCCGGTCAGGGCATCGGTCTCCGCCTCGTGCTTCAATTCGTCGACGCTCTTGCGAAGCTCGACGATCTCGCGGGTCGATTTGTGCAGCCGGTCCTCCAGGGTCCGCGTCTGCACCTGCATTTCCTTGGTGTCGGTGATCAGGTTGCTGATCAGCGAGGTCAGGCTGGTGCTGTCCTGGACGGTCTCCGACATCTGGCCGGTGAAGTTCTCCAGCGCCTGGCCATAGGCCTTGGTGTCGCCTTCCGCACTGCCGACGAAGACCTGGACCTTGGACATCGTCTCTTCCAGCCGATCGGCGATCTCGGTGATCGAGACCTGCTGGTCGTCGGCGCCGAAGAACTGCTCGTAGATCTCGGCCAGGATCTTCTCGGTGAATGCCTGTTGCCCGGCGATCTCCACGTCGAGCGCGCGCCGCAAGCCGACCGGACGGTCGGCATGGTAGCCGTACCAGATGCGGAAATTGCGCGGCGCAGGCGGAATGTCGTGCTCCGCCATCGATGCCATGGCGCCGTTGGCGAATTCGGCACACTGCGCCGGCGTATCTGAGGCCCCGTCGTGACTCATGACCCGTCTACTGAAATTGCGACCGATGTGGCGACGGCACAAAGGGCGCCAGCGGACCGCCCCCCGTCCCGGAAGGTCCGTGCCGCCCCCAGGGCACCATCACTCTCAGCATGCACCTTGCCCCAAGGCCGCGCGGATGAATACCCGCCATTGGCCGTAGGCGGTGCCGTCGCGCCGGGCCGCCCTGGCGGTCAGGGCTTCCAGGTACCGGCCTCCTGCCGCGAGAGCGTGCCATTGCCGTCGGCATCGGCGCGCGGGAAAAGCGTCATGTGATGGCGGACGAACTCGTCCTGCGACAGCCTGCCGTCGCCATCGGTGTCGGTCGCCGTGAACTCGTCGGACGCGGCGCCGGGAATCTCCTCGACCACCAGGAAGCCGTCGACGTTCCGGTCGGAGAAGTAGAACACCTCGATCATGCGGGCGCGATACTCGTCCAGATCGACGGCGCCGTCCTGGTTCCGGTCGGACAGCGCGAAGGCTGCATCGCTTTCGGCATTCCGGTCCTGCGCCTGCACAGGCTGCGATCCCAGGGTGACGATCGCCAAAGCCAATGCCGCTGCGGCGAGAATGCCGCTTCGGGCGTGTCGGGCAAGCGATTCTGGCATGTGTCTCCCATCCTTCCGACGACAGTGGCAATACAGGGCGGTTTTGCCCCGGTCCGGCGCCGGCCGATTATGCGAAGGCCGCAGGTGCGGCGCAATACGGCCTGCCCGGCACCTGCCCGGTCAGCCGGGCGGGCTCTCCCGCAGGACGTAGCGCTGTACCTTGCCGGTCTGGGTGCGCGGCAGTTCGTCGATGAACTCGATCGCCCGGGGATACTTGTAGGGCGCGATCTCGGCCTTTGCGAAGTCCTGCAACGCCCTGACCAGCGCGCTGGAGGGGGCGATCCCGTCCCGGAGGACGATAAAGGCCTTCACGATCTGTCCGCGCGCCTCGTCGGCGGCGCCGATGACCGCGCAATCCTTCACCGCCTCGTGCAGCAGCAGGACGGCCTCTACCTCCGGCCCGCTGATGTTGTAGCCGGCGGAGATGATCATGTCGTCGGTGCGGGCCTGGTACCAGTAGTACCCATCGGCATCCGCCAGATAGGAATCGCCGGTGAAATTCCAGCCCTGCTGCACGTAGCCCCGCTGCCGTTCGGGATTGTCCAGGTAGCGGCACCCGGTGGGGCCGCGAACGGCAAGGCGCCCGACCGTGCCGGGCCCGACGGGGTTGCCCGCTTCGTCGAAGATGCAGGCCCGATAGCCGGGAATCGCCCGCCCGGTGGCACCCGGGCGGATGTCGTCGCCGGCGCAGGCGATGAAGATGTGCAGCATCTCCGTGGAGCCCAGCCCGTCGATGATCTTCAGCCCCGTCGCCTGATGCCAGGCCTCCCAGGTCGGCCTGGGCAATGTCTCGCCGGCGGAAATGCACTGGGACAGGCTGGACAGGTCGTACTGCCCCGCGATGTCCAGCATGCCGCGATAGGCGGTGGGCGCGGTGAACAGGATGGTCACCCGGTGCTTCTGGATCATCTCCAGCGTCTTCTGCGGGGTGTACTGCTCCACCAGCAGGGTGGAGGCGCCGACATGCATGGGAAACAGGACCTGGGCGCCCAGGCCGAAGGTGAAGGCAATCGGCGGGCTGCCGGTGAAGACATCCTCGGCGGTGGGACGCAGCACATAGCGGTTGAAGGTGTCGCAGGTCGCCATGATGTCGCGGTGGACATGCATGCAGCCTTTCGGCTGCCCCGTGGTGCCGGAGGTGAAGGCGATCAGGCAGACATCCTCTGCGGCGGTGCGGATTGTGGCGAAATCGGCCGGCTTGGCGGCCATGCGCGCCTCCAGCCCGGCGGGCGAATCGCTGTTGAAATAGAGCGCCTGCTGCAGGTCGTCGCTGCGCTCGAGGGTCTTCTCCATCTCCTCGGCAAGCCGGGAGTCGCAGAGCGCCACCCGGATCCTGGCCTTCTCCGCCATATAGGTGAGTTCCCGCCAGCGCAGCAGCGGCATCGTGGCGACCGCGATCGCGCCGACCTTCATCACCGCGAACCAGCAGGCCACATACATCGGGTTGTTCGGCGCGCGCAGCAGGACGCGGTTGCCCGGCTGCACACCGAGCTCGTCGACCAGAACATGGGCGATGCGGTTCGCCTTCTCCTGCAACTCGCGATAGGTCCAGACCATGGTCTCGGTGCGGAAGGCAGGCCGGTCGCCATGCGCCGCCACCTGGCGGTCCAGAAGCTCCGTCGCGCAGTTCAGCCATTCCGGGTAGCGGCCGAGTTCCGGCACCCCGGTCAGGTCGATCTCCGGCCATTGCTCCGTCGGCGGCAGGTGGTCCCGGGCGAAGCTGTCCACATGCGCGGTCGCCTTCAGGGTTGCGGCGTCAGACATGGCTCGTTCCATTTCGCAACTCGGACAGGCCGGGTTCGTGGCCGGCCGGCAAACTCAATCGACCCGGGTCAGATCGGCCCGCCGCCGGTCGCCCGGAGCCGGCACGAATGCCGGCAGCGGCATGTCGACGGTGACCACATTGGACGGTGCGCTGGCGCGGCCCGCCGCGTCATAGGCCCGCACATAATACAGGTAGCGCAGGCCCCCCAGAACGTTGCGATCGGCGTACTTGGCGGATTTCACCGCTTCGACGCAACTCGCCTCGCCCGGCGCCTCGGCGCGGTAGATATCGTAGCCCGCGACCTCGCCGCTTGCCCTGTTCCATTTCAGGCGGATCTGGCCGTCGCGGAGCTCGGCGGCAAGGCCGGCGCCGTCGCCCCAGTCCGGGCCGGCGGCCAGGGGCTGGTCGGGCGGCGCCTGGCGCGCGCCCTTCGGCCAGAGGAAGCAATGCACCTCGCGGAAATTCTCGTCCAGGGCCTTGCAGACATTGCAGTAGATGCAGCGCAGGATCTGGTCGTCGCGGCGGCTTTCCACTTTCCGGACCCAGTCCGGGTCGGCCAGCAGCTGGCGCGCCATGCCGACGATATCGGCCTTGCCGTCCTGCAGCAGCGCCTCCGCATCCCGCGGATCGCTGATCTTGCCGACCGAGATCACCGGCACCTGATGGCCCTGGCCGTTGATATAGCCCTTGATCGCTGCCGCCAGATGGGCGTGGGGCAGGGCCGGGTACCAGTCGCCGGGCATGCACCGGTCGCCGGAATAGCCGGTATAGGGATAGAGCGGCTGGCCGTCGCGATGCACCGCATCCTCGAACTTGCCGCCGACCGACAGCGAGATGTAGTCCACGCCGCATTGCGCCATCCGCAGGGCGATGCGCTTGGCGTCCTCCACCGTGTAGCCGTCCTTGATCGCCTCTTCCGCCAGGAAGCGCACGCCGACCGGAAAGCCGCTGCCGACGGCGCCCCGCACGGCGGCCATCACGCGGCCGAACATGGCCAGCCGGCCCTCCAGGGTGCGGCCGTCGAATTCGTCGCGGCGGGGATTGTGGCGCGACAGGAAGGAGGACAGCGTGTAGGCATGGGCGGAATGCAGTTCGATGCCGTCATAACCCGCCTCCGCCGCGCGATAGGCGGCATCGGCGAACTGGCCGATGATGGCGTCGATATCCGCCGGGCTGAGGCTGTCGATGGTCTGCCGCCAGCCTGAGCGCGCGACCTTCAGGAAATGGATGATCTGCGGCACGACCTTGGAGTCCGAGGTCTCGTGCACCCGGTGCGCCAGGTCCCGGTGACCGGCGATGAAACTGTCGTCGGACAGTCGCAGCAGCGGCCCGGACTTGCTGGAATGCACCGCCGTGGCCTCGACCACGATCAGGCCCACATGGCCTTCCGCATAGCGCACATAGCGGTCGACGATGTCCCGGTTCACATGCCCGTCCTCGCCGGACAGGCGGGTGACCATGGCGGGAACGGCGACCCGGTTCGGCAGGCGCATGCCGTTGATGTCGAGCGGCGACAGCAGCTTCATGGCGGTCCGGTCCTGTGCGCTTTCCGTCATGCGGCGCCCGTCCCGGGGCCCGCCGGCCCCTGCCGGAACTGCTGGTAGGTCTGGCCGGAGATCACCAGCTTGTTGATCTCGGTGGTGCCCTCGTAGATGCGCAGGGCACGGATCTCGCGGTACAGCCGCTCCACCATGTTGCCCGACACGACGCCCATGCCGCCCCACAGCTGCACCGCCTCGTCGATCACCTTCTGGGCGGATTCGGTGGCGTACATCTTCGCCATGCTGGCCTCGCGCGTGACCCGCGCCGCGCCGGAATCCTTGGTCCAGGCGGCGCGGTAGATCAGCAGGGCCGAGGCATCGACCAGGGTCGCCATCTCGCCGATCTTCGCCTGGGTCAGCTGGAAGTCCGACAGGCGCTGGTTGAACACCTGCCGCTCGTCGGCGCGGGCCAGGGCCTCGTCCAGCGCCCGCCGGGCGAAGCCCAGGGCGGCGGCACCGACGGTGGAGCGGAAGATGTCGAGGTTCGACATGGCGATCTTGAAGCCCTCGCCGGGCTTGCCCAGCAGGTTTCCCTTCGGGATCCGGCAATCGGTGAAGCGCAGCGTGCCCAGCGGGTGCGGCGCCATCACGTCGATCCGCTCCACGACCTCGAAGCCGGGACGGTCGGCCTCCACGATGAAGGCCGCCAGGCCCTTCGCGCCCGGCGCATCGCCCAGGCGGGCGATCACCGAATAGACATTGGCGATCCCGGCATTGGAGATCCAGGTCTTCTCGCCGTTCAGGACATAGCCGTCATCGGTTTCCACCGCGGTGGTGGAGATGTTGGCGACGTCCGATCCGGCATTGCGCTCCGACATCGCCAGGGCGGCGATGCTGCGCCCCTCGCCGATCGCCGGCAGGTGGCGGGCCTTCTGTTCCGCGGTGCCGAACAGGCCGATCGGCCCGCTGCCGAGGCCCTGCATCACGAAGGAGAAATCCGCGATGCCATGCCGGTAGGCCAGGATCTCGCGCGCCAGGCAGAGCGAGCGGACATCGAGCTTCCGATGGGTGCCGCCGGCCTCCGCAGGGACCGTGAGCTTCAGGAAGCCGGCCTCGCCCAGCGCGGCGACGCAGCGCTGCGCGAAGGCAAAGACATCCTCCTTGTCGTCATGCACCTCGAACCGTTCCGCGGCGAAGCGCTCCAGTTCCGCGGCGAGCGCGCGATGGGCGTCGGTGAAGAACGGCCAGTCGAGGTAGGACCTGTCGGGCATGGTGGCACTTCCCATCTGGAATCTTTTGTCAGTTGCCCTCGAAGACGGGCTTTTGCTTGTTCACGAAGGCGTAGTAGGCCCGCGCGAAGTCCTTCGTCTGCATGCAGATGGCCTGCGCCTGGGCTTCCGCCTCGATCGCGGCCTCGACATCCATGCTCCATTCCTGGTGGATGCATTTCTTGGTCATCGCATGGGCAAAGGTCGGGCCCTCGGCGAGCGACGTGGCGGTCGCCTGTGCCTCCGCCAGAAGCTCCTCCGGGCTGCACAGCCGGTTCAGGAAGCCCCAGCGCTCGGCCTCCTCGCCGGCCATCGCGCGGCCGGTATAGAGCAGTTCCGCCGCACGGCCCGAGCCGATGATCCGGGGCAGGATGTTGCAGGCGCCCATATCGGCCCCGGCCAGGCCGACCCGGACGAACAGGAAGGCGGTCTTGGAGCGCGCGGTGCCCAGGCGCAGGTCCGATGCCATGGCGACGATCGCGCCGGCGCCGGCGCAGATGCCGTCCACGGCGGCGACGATGGGCTGCGGGCAGAGCCGCATCGCCTTCACCAGGTCGCCGGTCATCCGCGTGAACTTCAGCAGCCCGTCCATGTCGCCGGCATCCTGCATGCCGATCAGCGGGCCGATGATCTCGTGCACATCGCCGCCGGAGCAGAAATTCCCGCCTGCGCCGGTTACCACCACCGCCTTGACGTCCCTGGCATAGGCCAGCCGGCGGAAGGTGTCGCGCAGCTCCGCATAGGATTCCAGGGTCAGCGGGTTCTTCCGCTCCGGCCGGTTCAGGGTGACGGTGGCGACCTTGCCCTCGACCGACCAGGCGAAATGCTCCGGCGTCCAGGCGGCTGCCAGGTCGCCGCCCAGGCGGCCCGTGGCAAGCGGGCCGGGCGGCAGGGGCACCGGCTGCGGTGCCGGCGTGGCGGTCTCGGTCATTGAGGAACTCCGTTCTCGTAGGTTTCCACCGATTGCTTCAGCCGGGCCAGCAGGCCCATCAGCTGCTGCTTCTCGTCATTGCTGAGGCCCGCGACCATGCCGTCGATCCACCCGGCATGGGCCGGGGTCATGCGCCGGAACGCGGCCAGTCCGGACGGTGTCAGGACCACCGTCTGGCGCCGCCGGTCGCCCGCCGCCGGCCGCCGCTCCACCAGGCCTTCCTGGACCAGGCGTTCCGCCAGCCCGGTGACATTGCCGTTGGTCACCATCATCCGGGCGGACAGCTCTCCCATGCTCAGGCCCTCGGGCGCGCGAAACAGCTGCGCCATCAGGTCGAAGCGGGGCAGGGTGGTGTCGAAGTCCCGGCGCAGCCCGCGGCGGACCTGCCGCTCGATCAGGCTGGTGCAGGCCAGCAGGCGGAGCCAGAGGCGGACATCCAGCCGGGTCCCGTCATCCTCGCCGTCATCGTCGTCCTGGCCGGTGCCTGCCGCGGGAGATGCTTCCACGGTTGGCGGGCGCCGGTCCGGAGACGGCTGCACCCTCACTTCAGCACCTCCCCGCCATCCACCGGCAGGCAGACGCCGTTCACCGCGGCGGCGGCGGGAGACAGCAGGAAGGCCACCGCCTCTGCCACTTCTTCCGGGGCCACCGGCCGCCCCTGCGGATTGTCGGCAACCAGGGTCTTCAGCGCCTCTTCCCGGCTGCGCCCGGTCTTGCCGACGATATTGTCCAAGGTGGCATCCAGCATGTCGGTCGCGGTGTAGCCGGGGCAGACGGCATTGACCGTGACACCCTTGCGCGCGACCTCCACGGCCAGCGCACGGGTCAGTCCGACAAGGCCATGCTTGGCCGCGCAATAGGCCGCGACATAGCCATAGCCGGTCAGGCCGGCGGTGCTGGCGACATTGACGATCCGCCCGTCGCCACGCTCCAGCATGCCGGGCAGCACGGCGCGGGTCAGGGCGAAGGCGGAGGTCAGGTTGACGGCCAGCATCTCCTGCCAATGCGCGTCGGTCATGCGCAGGAACGGGCTGCTCTTGCCGGTCCCGGCATTGTTCACCAACCCGGCCAGGGGGCCGCATCGCGCTTCGGCTTCCGCCACGGCCGGGCCGATCGCCGGGCCGTCGGTCAGATCCAGCGGGATCGGGTGGACCTTTGTCCCGGCCGCCGCGGACAGCTCCGCCGCCGTGGCGGAGAGCCGCTCCGGGTCCCGCGCCAGCAAGGTCAGGGTCGCGCCGGCGCCGGCCAGTCGCGCGGCAATGGCGCGGCCGATTCCGCGGCTGGCGCCGGTGACCAGGATGTGGCGGCCTTGCAGGCCCTGCAATGGTTCGGCCCGGCCGTCGGGCCGGGGGTCGTCGGCCGCATGCTGCATCCGGCGGTCTCCGCGCTCACGATTTATTTTAAGCTTAAACTAACCGCGCGGGCCGCCCTCCGCAAGGGCGCCCATCAGGCAAAGGCCCCGGTCAGGCAAAGGCCTTGAAGGTGATCAGGGTGAAGGTGTCCTTCACGCCGTCCAGGGTCTGCAGGTTCGACACGACGAAGTGCCCGATATCCTGGCCGTCCGGCAGGTAGCATTTCATCAGCAGGTCGTACTGGCCGGACACCGAATGCACCTCCGAGACCTGCTCGACGCCTTCGACCGCTTCCACGGCGACGTCATAGGCGCGCCCAAGCTCGCATTTCACCATGACGAAGATCGTCTGCATCCGGGTCTCTCCTGACTGTCATTGCATCCAGCGTCCGGCGATCGGCGGGGATCGCCCTGCCGGTGCAGGGCAAGCTGCCGTGCGCGCGGCGGCGAAGCAAGGCTATTGCGCCGCATCCCCCAGACCGTCGCCCAGCCCCGCGGTCGTGTCGTCCCCGGCGGCCGCATCCGCCAGGCTGCCGGACCCGGCTGCGCGCCGGGTCTGCCGGGCGATCGCCGCAAGCATGCCCGCGCGGTCGATCGGCTTGGCGACGAAATCGTCCATGCCGGCCGCCAGGATGGCCGACCGGTCATGCGCCATCACGTTGGCGGTGAGCGCGATCACCGGGACCTGGCCGTCCGGCGGCGGCAGGTCGCGGATCTGTCGCGTGGCGGCGATCCCGTCCAGCTCGGGCATGTGGATGTCCATCAGGATGGCATCGAAGCGGAACTGCCGGACCGCGGCCACCGCCTCGACCCCGTTGGTTACGGTCGTCACACGATAGCCGGCGGATTCGAGCATGGTTTTCGCCAGATAGCGGTTCACCTCGGTATCCTCGGCGACAAGCAGATGGCCCGCACCGGGCGCCGGGGCATCGACGGCGATCGCCTCGGCCTGCACCAGGGCCGGCTCGTCCGCCACGGTGCTGGCGACAGTGAACCAGAAGGTGCTGCCCTGGCCCGGTTCGCTGGTGAAGCCGATATCGCCCCCCAGCATGCGGGTCAGGCGGCGGCAGATCGCCAGGCCAAGACCGGTGCCGCCATAGCGCCGCGCGGCGGAACTGTCGGCCTGGGCGAACGGGTCGAACAGGCTGGCGGCCAGTTCCTGTGAAATGCCGATGCCGGAATCCTCGATCTCGAAGCGCAGGACCACCGGCGTGCCGGGCGGCGTCGATGCCGGTTCGCCATCGTCGGCCATGCCATCCACCGAGATGCGGATCCGCACCTGGCCGGCGTCGGTGAACTTCACGGCATTGCCCAAAAGATTGAGCAGGATCTGGCGCAACCGTGCCGGATCGCCTTCGATCCAGGGCGGAATATGCATGGCATTGCCGACATCGACCCGCAGCCGCTTCTCGGCCGCACGCAGCGACAGCAGTTCGACCACGTCGCCGACCACATGGCCGATATTGAAGACCTCGCTGTGGATATGCAGGCGCCCGGATTCGAGCTTGGACAGGTCGAGAATGTCGTTGATCACGGTGAGCAGGGCGTCGCCCGTCCGCCGGATCGTGGCCAGATAGTCGCGCTGCAGCGGATCCAGCCGGGTCCCGTCCATCAGGTCGATCATGCCCAGGATGCCGGTCATCGGGGTGCGGATCTCGTGGCTCATCATCGCCAGGAAGTCGGTCTTCGCACGGCTGGCTTCCTCGGCCTTCTTGCGCGCGGTGGAATAATCCTCGGCCAGTTGCACCAGGTGCGCCGACTGCCGCTCCATCATTTCCTGCGAGCGGCCCAGATCGTCGACCGCATGGCGCAGCCGGGACTCGCTTTCGGTCAGCCGAAGCTCGCGCTCGCGCTGGTCGGTCACGTCCCGCACGGAGACCAGGATGTCGCCGCCGGCCACGACCCTTACGCCGACCAGCACGCGGCGGCCATCGGCCAGCTGCCATTCCCAGCGCGACGGGGCCGTGCCGTCGGCCATCGACATGGTCCGGCGCAGCACCCGTGGCGGGATCCAGCCCATGCGGCGGGCCTGCCGGGCGAGGCTGCAAAGGTGCCGGCCGGGCTCCAGCAGGGCGGTGAACTCCTGGTCGGTCAGGCGGCCGATCTGGGCGTTGTACAGCACCAGGCGGGCCGCCCGGTCGAACACCATCATGCCTTCGCCCAGGGCATCGATGGCCGCGCCCAGCCGGGCCTCCGCCTGCTTCACATGGGTGATGTCCGTATAGATGCCGATCCGGTCGCCCTGCGGCTCGCGGTACTCGTTCACCAGCAGCCAGCGGCCGTCGCGGTAATGCTGTTCGAAGCGCCCGCCGCCGTCCTCATGCATCCGCAAGCGGCGCGCCAGCCAGGTATCGATGCCCTCCGGCGCGTGGACCATGCCGGTGCGGACCGTCGTCTCGGCGATCTCGCGGAACGTGGTATGCGGCTCCACCACGCCGACCAGTTGCGGGAAGAACAGCTCCATCGCCTCGTTCCAGTCGACGAGGCGGTCCTGCGAGTCGAAGCGCAGGACGCCGATATGCACCGCGTTCAGCGCCGACATCAGCCCGCCGGTGATTGTCGAGCGGCCGTCGGTATCGACTTCGCCGGGCAGGATCTGTTCGCGGACAGCGGCAGAGAACCGGGGGAACAGGGTGACCGCCAGGGCCGCGGCGGCCAGCAGGGCGGCAGCAAACGGCACCCCGCGCGCCCACCAGGCCATGTCCAGCAGCGGCAGCGCCGAGGCCGCGACCAGACCGGTCAGTATGGCGACGATGAGGATCGTCCGACTGTGGCGTCGGATCAGGGCGGTGAACTCTGACACTTGTCCCCGGACCGCATCGGATGCCTGCAACTGGACACTGCCGGCAGGCTACACCCGTCGCTGCGGGCTGACCACCGGCAGGGGCCGGGTCACAAGGGCAGGGAGGTGCAAGGCGATGGCGGGAGGAAGCGGTCCCGCCAGGCCGCTCGCACCGGCCCGCCACGGGGGCGGGCCGGGGTCGACATTCCGGTCAGCCCTGCTCGCGACGGGCGGGGCGCATCATGAAAGCCGGGACATGGTCGCCCATGCCGACGACCGCGCCGCCGTCATGCTGGCGTCCGTCATTGCCGCGCTCGCCGGCCGGGCGGCCGTTGCCGCCGCGGCGACGGCTCTCGTTGCGCCGGCCACGTGCCGGCGGCTCGTTCTTGCGATGCTGCGGCGTACCCGACAATTGCTGGTCCTTCGCCGGCCGGCGGTCGCGGCCGCCGGAGCGGTCCTCGTCCGCGGCGGTCTCGTCCCGGTGAGACTTCTCGTCCCGGTGGGCCTTGTCTTCGCGGTGCGCCTTGGCTGCCTGGACTTCGTCGGGCTGCCGCTTCGTGGCTGCCCCATCGCCGGTGGCTTCCGCCCGCGGAGCCTCGTCCGCCTTGTCCGACGGAACCTTCTCCGGGCGCGCCGTGGCTTCGGTGCTTCCGGCAGCCGCCTTCTCGGCGGCGGCACGGCCCTTGCCGGCCCGGCCGCGGCGCGACCGCGCCTTCGGCTTTGGCGCTTCCGTGCTGTCGCTGTCGGACGCTCCCTGTTCCGGCGCGGCTGCCGCAGCGGCCTCGCCGGTATCGGCCTCGGCCTCCGCTTCCGCCTTCTTTGACGCGGTGCGGCGGCGCGGTGCGGGCGCCTCGTCCCGGCGGCTACGGCCGCGCGGCTTGCGCTCGCCGTGCATCGCTTCCTCGTCATGACCGTCGGCAGACGCGTCGAAGTCCTCAAGGAGCTCCATCGGGATCTCCTTCTTGATCAGGCTCCGGATGCCGGACATGAACTTGTCGTCCCCCGGGGTCGCCAGCATGTAGGCACGGCCGGACTTGCCGGCCCGGCCCGTGCGGCCGATGCGGTGGACATAATCCTCGGCATTCATCGGCACGTCGAAATTGAAGACATGGCTGAGGCCCTGGATATCGAGCCCGCGGGCCGCGACATCGGATGCCACCAGCAGGGTCAGCTTGCCGGTCTTGAACGAATCCAATGTCTCCATCCGCACCGCCTGGGACAGGTCGCCATGGATCGGCGCGGCGTCGAAGCCGTGCTTCTTCAGCGACTTGGCCAGGATGTCCACATCCTTCTTGCGGTTGCAGAAGATGATCGCGTTCTTCACATCCTCCAGCCGCAGCAGGTGGCGCAACGCCGCGCGCTTGTCGCTCGCGCCGACCTTGATGCAGGTCTGCTTCACCGTTTCCGCGGGCGAGGCGGGCGGGGCGACGGAGACTTCCTTCGGATTGCTGAGGAAGGAATTGGACAGCCGCCGCATCTCCGGCGACATGGTCGCGGAGAAGAACAGCGACTGGCGCAGCGGCGGCATCAGCTTCACGATGCGCTCGACATCGGGGATGAAGCCCATGTCCATCATGCGGTCGGCCTCGTCGATCACCAGGATCTTGACGCCGGACAGCATGACCCTGCCGCGCTCGAAATGGTCGAGCAGGCGGCCGGGGGTGGCGATCAGCACATCGACGCCGCGATCCAGCAGCTTGTCCTGGTCGCCGAAGGACATGCCGCCGATCAGCAGGGCGGTGGTGAGCTTGTGGTACTTGCCGTACTTCTCGAAACTGCTCTTGACCTGATCGGCCAGTTCGCGCGTCGGCTCCAGGATCAGGGCGCGCGGCATGCGCGCCTTGGCCTGGCCGTCGGCGAGGATGTCGATCAGCGGAAGGGTGAAGCCGGCCGTCTTGCCGGTCCCCGTCTGGGCGACGCCGACCAGGTCGCGACCCATCAGCACGTAGGGGATCGCCTGGCGCTGGATCGGCGTCGGCTCGCTATAGCCTGCATCCGTGACGGCCTGCAGGGTTTCGGGACTTAGTCCGAGTTCATCGAATGACATGAAGTGGTGAATACGCTTTCTGTCTGGGGGCGGGCGCCGCGCGGCCTTTCGGTGGCCGCGGCGTATGCCGCGCATTTCGGGCGCAATCGCCCCGCTCGCCGGAGCGCCTTCGGGTGGCGGACGGTATCTGAACCCTGAAATATGGCCTCAACCGGCCCTGCGGGTTGCCCGTGCGATGCGGGCCCGCAGTGTCGCTGCCTGCCCAGCCTGGCCAAGTGCCAGGGGAGCCCTAAGCGTCACCGTCCCGCGCGCCAGATCCGGTTGCATTCTTCCTCGCATACCGGATGCGCCGATGGCCGCTATGTAGGCGTCGGAGGGGTCAGTGTCAATCCGCCGTGACGCCGCACCCTGCCGCAGGCCCCGATCGGCGGCGAAATGCGGCTCAGGGGCGGTCGAGGGGGGAGAAGCCGCGCGACCGGTTGGGATCGCGATCAGGCAGCAGGACCAGCATCACCTGGCGCAGGAAAGCGGCGAAAGCCGGGTCCTGCGGGCCCGCGATCGCGCCCATCTCGGCCACCAGGGTGGAGCCCATCCGCGAGCCGATGCAGAAGCCCGCCGCGACGCGGACGGTGCCGGCGACCGGTTCCGCGGTGCCGATGCGGCCGGGATTGCTGCAGGCATTGTCGATCAGGGGGCCGCGGAAGCCGGGGTTGAACACCAGGATGGCGCGGAAATTGGTATTGACCTTGTCGCTCGGGTTGGATGTCGCCGTGGTCCGGCCGATCCATTGCGGCATCGCGATCCGCTGCGCGATCGCCTGGTCCGACATCGGCACGGGGAAGGGCTGGCCCAGAATCTCGACGAAGAATTCGCCGCTCTCGCCCGCGGTCTGCACGAAGGACGGGGCATAGGGCGTAGTCTGCTGCACGTAGGTGAACACCCCGCCCGGGCTGGCGCCGCCCCCGGCGGTGCCGCATCCGGCAAGCAGGCCCAGCGCCAGAAGGGCGGGCGCCAGCAGTGCGGGCGCCGATCGCAGGGGAGCAGGGCGCAGGCGGGCATCTGGGGTGGCCGCGCAAGTGCGGTGCGATCTCGTTGCGGGCATCCGGAGGGCCCCTTCTGCAGGAGTGCGATGGCAGGCCCTTCGCCCGGCGGCGAGCCGCCGGGTCCGGCCGGCGGCTCAGACGTCGATCGCTGCGGTATCGACGAAGGCCGCGTTGTCCTGGATGAAACGATAACGCAGCTCCGGCCGGCGTCCCATCAACTCTTCGACAATGCGGGCGGTGCTGCCATTCGCCTCCTCCGCCACCTGGACCTGCAGCAGGACCCGCTTGGACCGGTCCATCGTGGTTTCCTTCAGCTGCCCCACCGGCATCTCGCCCAGGCCCTTGAAGCGGCTGATATCGACCTTCTGCTTGCCCTTGAAGGTGGTCTTCAGATGTTCGTCGCGGTGGGCATCGTCGCGGGCATAGACCACCGTCCCTCCGGCACTGAGCCGGTAGAGCGGCGGCAAGGCCAGGTAGAGATGCCCCTGCCGCACCAGGTTCGGGATCTGGGTGAAGAAATAGGTCATCAGCAGCGAGGCGATATGTGCGCCGTCGACATCGGCGTCGGTCATGATGATGACCTTGTCGTAGCGCAGATCCTCCTCCCGATAGGCCTGACCGGGCCGGCAGCCGAGCGCCTGTATCAGGTCGGACAGCTCCTGGTTGGCGCTCATCTTCCCGGCATTGGCGGAGGCGACGTTGAGGATCTTGCCGCGCAGCGGCAGCACCGCCTGGAAGTTGCGGTTGCGCGCCTGCTTGGCGCTGCCGCCGGCGGAATCGCCCTCGACGATGAACAGCTCCGAGCCCTCGGCCGTGGTCTGCGAGCAGTCGGCGAGCTTGCCCGGCAGGCGGTGCTTGCGGGTCGCGGTGCGGCGGTTGACCTCGCGCTCCTGCTTGCGGCGCAGGCGCTCCTCGGCATTGCTGAGGACCCAGCTCATCAGGTCCTTCGCCTGGTCCGGCGCCGCGCTCAGCCAATGCTCGAAATGGTCCCGCACGGCATTCTCGACGAGCCGCGCCGCTTCCGCATTGGCGAGCTTCTCCTTGGTCTGGCCCTGGAACTGCGGCTCGCGGATGAACACCGACAGGAGGGCGACGGCAGAGCCCAGCACATCCTCGGCAGAGATCTGCGCCGCCTTGCGCTGGCCGGTCAGCTCGCCATAGGCGCGCAGCCCCTTGACCAGCGCGGCGCGCAGCCCGTTCTCGTGGGTGCCGCCTTCCGGCGTGGGCACGGTGTTGCAGTAGGACGACAGGGAGCCGTCGCCTTCGGCCAGCCAGGCGATCGCCCATTCCACCCGGCCTTCGCGGCCATCCAGGGTGACCCGGTCGGCAAAAGGCTGGCCCAGCAGCTGCGGGCGGTCGGCAGTGGTCGCGGCGAGGAAGTCCGCGAGCCCGCCCGGAAAGCGCAGCACCGCCTCGGCCGGCGTCTCGGCCGCGCGGGGCAGGGCGGGGTCGCAGGACCAGCGGATCTCGACCCCGGGAAACAGATAGGCCTTGGAGCGCGCCATCCGGTAGAGCCGGTCGCAGCGGAAGCGCGCCGCCTCGCCGAAGATCTGCGGGTCGGGGCGGAAGCTCAGCTGCGTGCCGCGCCGGTTGGCGACCGGCCCGACCTTTTCCAGCTTGCCCTGGGGCACCCCGCGGGAAAAGGTCTGGCGCCACAGCACACGCTCGCGCGCGACCTCCACGACGACCTGCTCGGACAGGGCGTTGACCACGGAAATGCCGACGCCATGCAGGCCGCCGGCGGTGGAATAGACCTTGTCGCTGAACTTCCCCCCCGAATGCAGGGTGGTCATGATCACTTCGAGCGCGGACTTGTCCTTGAACTTGGGGTGGGGATCGACCGGGATGCCGCGACCATTGTCGCTGACGGTCAGCCAGCCCTCGGCCGTCAGCTCGACCTCGATGCGCGAGGCATGGCCCGCCACGGCTTCGTCCATGGCATTGTCCAGCACCTCGGCGAAGAGGTGGTGCAGGGCGCGGTCGTCGGTGCCGCCGACATACATGCCGGGTCGCCGACGCACCGGTTCCAGCCCTTCGAGAACCTCGATATCCTGGGCGGAATAGCCGGTCAGCTTGCCTGCCGGTTCGTTGAAGAGATCATTCATCTGGCTGTTGGCGCTTGCTTTCGGGGGGGCGCAATGCGGCCAGCGGGAAACGCCGCCGCAGAATCGGCATTATACCAGTGAAGGGGCCAGCCAAGGATGACAGATGCGCGCAGCAGCCAGAGCGGCGCCGAGGCGGAAGCCGGCACGGCGCCCGCCAGGCCAAGGGGCGAGCCGGTAATCCGCACGGCGCCGATGCCCTCGGACTGCAACAATAACGGCGACATCTTCGGTGGATGGGTCCTGTCGCAGATGGACGTGGCGGGGGGAATCGTTGCCGCCCGCCGGGCGCGCGGACGGGTGGTGACCGTGGCTATCGCCGCGATGCGCTTCAACCAGCCGATCCGGGTGGGCGACGTGGTCAGCATCTACGGGCAGGTGGGAAAGGTCGGCCGGACCTCGATCAGCGTGGAGCTGGAAACCATCGTCCGGCGCAAGCTGGACCCCGAAGAGATCAAGGTGACGGAGGGGACCTTCGTCTTCGTCGCGATCGACAGCGAAGGCCGGCCGCGGACGGTGGAGTGAGGCCGATGGCACGCATCCTGACGGCAATCCTGCTGCTCGGCTGCCTGCTGGGGGGCGCCGGCCGGGCGGAGGCCGCGATGGACCTGCCGACCCTGCTGGGCACGGACTGGCGGCAGATCTTTCAAGGGGGGTTCGACGCCGACGGCAATCCGATCGGTTTCTATGCGCCCGGAGAGAACGGCTATCCGCGCGACTGCCGCGCAACGGCCGGGTCATGCGCGTTCGGGGAATGCTGCGACGGTCGCTGCAACGCCCGCGGCGAGGGCCAGCCCCAGGCCGACCGGCCGTGGCACAGTTCGGTCTATCTGCGCCAAAGCTGCCAGCGTCCCTGGGTGCGCAAGGCGGAGCCACGGATGATGTTCCCGACCGGATGGCCGGACAGCCGGATCCGCGCCACGGTGCTGTCCGCCTACAAGGCGGGCCGGCTGGTCGACGGTTTCGGCGATCTCTGGTGCGGCTGCGCCGGGGATACGACGATTTTCGGGCGGCAGGACGAGGGGCTGATCACCGATGCCTGGCCGTCGGTCATCCAGGCCTGCGGCTGCGAGAGCATCCCCCAGAAGGACCGTTGACACGCCCGAAGGACGAGGACAGGCAGGCACGCGGCGGCGCAGGATATCGCGGGCCGGCCCTTGCGCCGGCACCCTTCCAGCATGATCTGACCTGATGTCCGGCAATACGGCGACGCCAATGCGCCGCCGCCGGCGGGCGGTGGGGATGCGTTCGGACTCAGGTGCAGTCAGGCAGCCGTGGCACTGGCCGGCCCTCGTGGCCCTGCTTGCCATGCTGTTGCTGTCGATCCAGGCGCATGCCGGTGCCGCAATGGCGGACAGCTGGATCCTTGCCGGCGCAGGCATGCCGGGCGACAGCGGGCAGCCGCAATCGCAGGGCAACGGCGACAGCGACGCAGCCATCCTGCCCGCACCCCCGCCGCCGCCCGTCCCCCTGCTGCAGGCGGAGGGCGGGACCGCCGACGCGGCCCTGTCACCGGTTGCGCCGCTGCCCGGCGCGCGGCGGGCAGTTCCGTCGCCATACCCGGCCGCCGGCAGGCCGGCCGTCCTGGGCCGCGCGACTCTTCGACTTCGCGGCCCGCCCGACACAGCGTGAACGACCCCCGGCGCCCTTGCGCCGGTATCGGACATAGCTGATTTCGCACGGCGCACTGCGCGCCGCTGCAATGGCGCATGGCCGGATCCAGGTCCGGCTTGCCGCCCGGGCGGTACAACATCCCATGAAGCAATCCAATTGGCGGCTTGCCGCCTGCGCGCTCATCGCGCTCCTCGGTATCCTGCTCGCCCTGCCGAGCCTGCTGCCGCGCTCCGCGCTCGAGCATTGGCCCGACTGGCTGCCGCAGCGCGCCCTTGTGCTGGGCCTCGACCTCAGGGGCGGATCCTACCTTGTCCTGCAGATCGACGATGCCGCATTGCGGGCCGGGCTTCGCGACGAAGCGGCCGCGCTGGCGCGGGAAACCCTGCGCGGGGGCGGCATCCGCAGCGCGATCGACCTTGCCGGTCCGGGCCGCGCGATCCTTACCTTGGAGCGGCAAGACGACATGGCGCTCGCACGGCAGACCCTTGCGCAGCTTTTCGCAGGCGATGGACACGGGGTCGCGGTCACGCTGGCCGGTCCGGCCGCGCTGCACATCGACCTGGCGGGGGAGGGGCTCGCGGCACGGCGGGCCTCTGCCCTTGCCCAGAGTCTGGAGATCCTGCGTCGCCGCCTCGACGAGGTCGGGGTCGCGGAGCCCTCGCTGCAGCGGGTCGGCAGCGACCGCATCATGGTGCAGTTGCCCGGCGTGCAGGATCCGAAAGGGCTGCGCGACTTGTTGGGCAGCACGGCGAAGCTGAGCTTCCACCGCGGCGATCTGCTGCCGCCGAGCGCGACGCCTCCCGTCGGGCGCAAGGCGATGCGGGGGATGCAGGGCGATGCCCGCTATGCGGTGGAGCCGCGTGCCGTGCTGCAGGGCGAGCGGCTGCGCGATGCCACGGCCGGGTTCGACCAGCAGCACGGCGAGCCGGTCGTCGATTTCCGCTTCGACCAGGCGGGCGCCAGGCGGTTTGCCGCGCTGACGCAGAAGATGGTCGGCCGGCCCCTGCTCATCGTGCTGGACGGCAAGGTCGTCAGCGCCCCGGTCGTGCGCGAACCGATCCTGGACGGCAGCGGGCGGATCAGCGGCGGCTTTTCGTTCCGGGAGAGCGCACAGCTCGCGGCGCTGTTGCGTGCAGGCGCGCTGCCTGTGCCGCTGACGGTCGTCGAGGAGCGCAGCCTGGGCGCCGAACTCGGCGAGGATGCCGTCGCGGCCGGGACCTGGAGCGGGCTCGGCGGCTTCCTGCTTGTCTGCCTCGCCATGGCAGGGCTCTATGGTGTCTGGGGCATCGTGGCGAATCTTGCCCTGGCGCTGAACGTACTCCTCACCGTGGGCGCCCTGGCGCTGCTCGGCGCCACCCTGACCCTGCCGGGGATCGCGGGGATCATCCTCGGCATCGGCCTGGCGGTCGATGCCAATGTCCTGATCAACGAGCGGATCCGGGAGGAAACGCGCCGCGGCCGCAGTGCCGTCGCTGCGCTGCAAGCGGGCTTCTCGCGCGCCTATCGCACGATCGTCGATTCCAACGTGACGACCCTGCTGGCGATGGCGATGCTGTTCTGGTTCGGGTCCGGGCCGGTGCGCGGCTTCGCCGTGACCATGGGCATCGGCATCGGCATCTCGATGTTCACCGCGGTCACGGTGGTGATGGCACTGATGGCTGCCCATCTTCGCCTGCGAAGGCCCCGGTCGTTCCGGATCCGCGGCCTGCTGCCGCAACCTGCATGGCTGGTGGCACCGCACATCCGCTTCATGCGCGGCCGGGTCGCCGGACTCGCAATCTCGCTGCTCCTGTCCCTCGGCTCGCTGGCATTGCTCGCCGCGCCCGGCCTCAACTACGGCATCGACTTCAGGGGCGGTGTCCTTATCGAAGCCCACTCCCCGACCGCCATCGATCTGCCGGGGATACGCGCCACACTGCATGGGCTCCAACTCGGGGATGTCTCGGTGCAGCGGTTCGGCGACGATCGCAGCCTGCTGCTTCGGGTCGAGATGCAGCCGGGCGGGGAGGCGGCGCAGACGGCGGCCGCAGACCGCGCCCGCACCGCATTGGCGGAAGCTGCACCCGGCCTCCGCATGGACCGGGTGGAGGTGGTCGGCCCGCGGGTCAGTGCGGAACTTGCCACCAGCGGGATGCTTGCCCTGCTGGGGGCCGCGATCGTGGTGTTCGGCTACATCTGGCTGCGTTTCGAATGGCCATTTGCGATCGCCGCCGTCGTCACGCTGGTCCTGGATGTGACGAAGACCGTCGGTTTCGTCGCGCTGACGGGGCTCGATTTCGGGCTCACCGCCATCGTCGCCCTGCTGACCCTGATCGGCTATTCGGTCAACGACAAGGTCGTGGTGTTCGACCGCATGCGCGAAAACCTGCGGCTCTACAAGGCGATGCCGCTGCGCGAAGTGATCGACCTGTCGATCAACCAGACCCTCGCGCGTTCTCTCTACACCTCGTTGACGGCCCTGCTGGCCCTGGCGCCGCTGGCGATCTGGGGTGGCGCCGCGGTCCGCTCCTTTGCCATACCGATGGTGTTCGGCATCCTGGTTGCGGCCAGTTCGTCGGTCTTCATTGCGGCGCCGATCCTGTCCTGGCTCGGCGATTGGCGGCGCGGCCGGGCCGGCGCCCCGCCTGCCCTGCCGGTGACTGCACAGGCCGAAGCCGGCAATCCGGCCGGGGCGGCGTCGAACCCGTAGCGGACCGCGCGGCGCCTGCCGGAAACGGTCCGGGCGCCCCTGCCGACTGGCGGGGGCGCCCGGGTATCGCGCTCCTCGTCCCGCACCCGAAGGCGCGGGGGAGGGGTCAGACGCTGTAGTACATCTGGAACTCGATCGGGTGGGGCGTGTGCTCGAAGTTGTACACCTCCTCCCACTTCAGCTCGAGATAGCCGCTGATGAAGTCCTCGGTGAAGACGTCGCCCTTCTTGAGGAAGTCACGGTCGGCGTCCAGGGCCTCCAGCGCATCGCGCAGCGAGCCGCAGACCTGCGGCACGTTGGCCAGTTCTTCCGGCGGCAGGTCGTAGAGGTTCTTGTCCATCGGCTCGCCCGGGTGGATCTTGTTCTCGATCCCGTCGAGGCCGGCCATCAGCATCGCCGCATAGGCCAGATAGGGGTTCGCGGCCGGATCGGGGAAGCGGACCTCGATCCGCTTGCCCTTCGGCGATGCCGAATGCGGGATCCGGCAGGAGGCCGAGCGGTTGCGGGCCGAATAGGCCAGCAGCACCGGGGCCTCGAAGCCGGGAATCAGGCGCTTGTAGGAGTTCGTGGTCGGGTTGGTGAAGGCGTTCAGCGCGCGGGCATGCTTGATGATGCCGCCGATATAGTAGAGCGCCGTCTCCGACAGGTCGTTGTAGCTGGACCCGGCAAAGGTCGGCTTGCCGTCCTTCCAGATCGACTGGTGCACATGCATGCCCGAGCCGTTGTCGCCCTTGATCGGCTTCGGCATGAAGGTCGCCGTCTTGCCGTAGGAATGGGCGACGTTGTGCACGCAGTACTTGTAGATCTGCATGGCATCGCCGCAATACAGCAGGGTGCCGAACATGATGCCGAGCTCGTGCTGGCTCGGCGCGACCTCGTGGTGATGCTTCTCGGTCTTCACGCCCATCTCGCGGATGGTGGTGAGCATTTCCGAGCGCAGGTCCTGGCCGTGGTCGATCGGCGCCACCGGGAAATAGCCGCCCTTCACCCCGGGGCGATGGCCGGGATTGCCGCCCTCATAGACCTTGGCGGAATTGTAGGGGCCTTCCATGTCGTCCAGGACGACCGAGATCTCGTTCATCGCGACCTTCATGCGGACGTCGTCGAACACGAAGAACTCGGCTTCCGGGCCGAAATAGGCGGTGTCGCCGAGCCCGGTATAGTTCAGGAACGCCTCGGCCTTGCGCGCGATGCCGCGCGGGCAGCGGTCATAGGGCTCGCCGGTCAGCGGCTCCAGCACGTCGCAGACCAGCACCAGGGTGGTCTGCGCCATGAAGGGGTCCAGCACGGCCGTCGACAGGTCCGGCTTGAGGGCCATGTCCGACTCGTTGATCGCCTTCCAGCCGGCGATCGAGGAGCCGTCGAACATGATGCCCTCGATCAGATGCTCCTCTTCCAGATAGGAGGCATCCAGCGCGACGTGCTGCCATTTCCCGCGGGGGTCGGTGAAGCGGTAGTCGATGAACTTCACCTCCTTTTCCTTGATCATTCTCAAGATGCTGTTGGCATCCGACATGTTCGTCTCTCCCAAG
The DNA here is from genome assembly GCA_040216765.1 of Sneathiellaceae bacterium. Lineage (GTDB taxonomy): Bacteria > Pseudomonadota > Alphaproteobacteria > Ferrovibrionales > Ferrovibrionaceae > Marinibaculum. The sequence goes on from JAVJON010000007.1 coordinate 146,062, forward strand.
TAGTGCCGTTGCGGTGCATATGCGGGGAAAGTGGGGCGGTCGCGCATCCCTAAGGATGGCGCGCGACCCAGCCTGCCGCGCCGTCCCCTCGCCGGCAGCGGAAACCTTGTGGCGGCCCGGCGCGCCGGGCCGACCGGCCATCCCGGTCAGATGGCGCTCGCGCCCTTTTCGCCGGTGCGGATGCGGATCGCTTCGTCGACGGTCGATACGAAGATCTTGCCGTCGCCGATGCGCCCGGTGCGCGCGGCCTCCATGATCGCCTCGATCGCACGATCGACGAGATCATCCTCCAGCACGATCTCTACCTTCACCTTCGGCAGAAAATCCACAACGTACTCGGCGCCGCGATAGAGCTCGGTATGACCCTTCTGGCGGCCGAACCCCTTGGCCTCCATCACGGTGATTCCCTGGAGCCCGATCTCGTGGAGCGCTTCCTTCACTTCGTCCAGCTTAAACGGTTTGATAATCGCTTCGATTTTTTTCATCTGTCCGGTCTGTCTCGTCTGCGTGGCCGACGTCGCGTGCAGGCAGGCGGCGTATCTGCGCCACCGGACTGTGTGAACGATCCCGATGACGTTGCCCAGGAAAGCACAGCAGGGGCCGGTTCCGCACCCTCCGACTGGAAGAAGCGGCAGCGCTGCGTCGCAAATACGCACAGGGCGTGCCAAGAGCCCCCGGATGAGGCCGGCCGGCGATTCCCGCTTCGACACCAGCAGTGTCGGCGGGCGGGGCTGTCCCGGGCGGGGTTCGATATGCACAGCATTTGGGCAATCCGATGATCGGAAATGCAGCGGTTCCGGCGCCCCGATGCGCCCAAATGGTGAGCAGAAGCTCCGGCCGGCCTGGCCGTTCCCGCCGGGCCGTGCGGACCGCAGCCGGCTCTTGACCCTGATGGGTGGCGGCATTACAACCCCGGCCTCTCGGCGGGGGCCGCTTCGACGCGGCCCCATCGCGATGGCGAGGGTAGCTCAGCTGGTTAGAGCGCCTGACTGTGACTCAGGAGGTCGCGGGTTCGAGCCCCGTTCCTCGCCCCACTCCCCCTGTTCATTCTGTGCTCCCCGGTCTTCCCGCGCCGGGGCGTGAGGTCATGGCCGGGCGGGCAGGCTGCCGGCTTGCGCACCCATGGGACGGCAGCCACGATCACGCCGGCCGCGCGGCGGGTCGCCCGGGCAGCAGGGGCGCGGCCGAGATCCAGAGACAGGGAGGGGAGAATGACGGGATTGTTTTCGCTGGATGGGCGGGTTGCCCTGGTCACCGGTGCCAGCCGCGGCCTGGGCCAGGCGATGGCCGCCGCCCTGCACGAGGCAGGCGCGACCGTGGTGCTGAACGGGCGCAGCGCCGCCGGGGTCGAGGCAGCCGCCGCGGCCATCGCGCCGGACGGCACGCGGGTCGACCACGCGGCGTTCGACGTCGTCGACGAGGCGGCCGCCACCGCGGCGGTCCAGGGGATCGTCGGTCGCCATGGCCGGCTGGACATCCTGATCAACAATGCCGGCATCAATGCGCGCCAGGCCTTCCTGGAACAGCCGACGGAAGTCTGGCGCAACGTGCTGGAGGTCAACCTGCACAGCGTCTACCTGCTGGCGAAACTCTGCGGCCGGCCGATGGTCGATGGGGGCTGGGGCCGCATCGTGAACATCGGCTCGGTCATGTCGGTGCTCGGCCGCCCGGGCGTGCATGCCTATGCGGCGGCGAAGCATGGCCTGATGGGGCTCACCAAGTCGGTCGCCTCGGAACTCGGCCCGCTTGGCGTCACCTGCAACGCCATCGGCCCCGGCTATTTCCGCACCGACCTGACCCAGGCATTGCAGGACGATCCGGAGTTCCACGACCGGGTCTGCCAGGTGACGCCGCTGGCCCGCTGGGGCGAGCCGGAGGAGCTGGGCGCCGCGGCCGTGTTCCTCTGTTCGCCGGGTGCGGCCTATGTCAACGGCCATCTGCTGCTGGTCGATGGCGGCATGACCACCTCGTTCCTCTAGGCGGCGGCATCATGGCCGATCCGTTCGACCTGACCGGCCGTGTCGCCCTGGTCACCGGCGGCGCCGGCGGGCTCGGCACCGCGATGGGCCGGGCGCTGCACGCGGCGGGCGCCAGCCTGGTCCTTGCCGATCTCGATCTCGACCGCCTGGACCGCGCGGCGGCGGCGATCGCGCGGGATCGCCTGCGGGTCGGCACCGCGGTCCTGGATGTGACGGACGAGGCCGCTGTGCAGGCGGCGGTGGCCGGCGTGACCGACCGGCACGGCCGTCTCGACATCCTGCTGAACAATGCCGGGATCGGCGTGGGGTCGCCCTTCCCGGACGAGGACATGGCGCAGTGGCGCCGGGTCCTGCGGGTCAACCTGGATGCGGTCTACCTGGTCGCCCGGGCTGCCGCCCGCCCGATGGTGGCCCAGGGCTGGGGGCGGATCGTCAACATCGCGTCGATCTACGGCGCCATCGGCAGCCCCCATGTGCAGGCCTATGCGGCCAGCAAGCATGCGGTGGTCGGGCTGACCCGGTCGATCGCCGCGGAACTCGGGCCGCTGGGGGTGACCTGCAACGCCATCGGCCCGGGTTTCGTGCAGACCGCGATGACCGCGCCGCTGCAGGGCGATGCGGGCTTCGAGGCGCGCCTGCACGCGGCCGTCCCGTTGCGGCGCTGGGCCGTGCCGGAGGATCTTGCCGGACCGGCCCTGTTCCTGTGCAGCCCCGGGGCCGGCTATGTGAACGGTCATTTCCTGCTGGTCGATGGCGGGATGACCGGCAGCTTCCTCTAGCCGGCACGGTGGCGAGGCTTTTTCCGGACAGCCTTTTCTCCGGGCGGCGGTTCGATTAGAAGTCGGCTAAGTCCGGCCATGCCGGACGGCTCTCCGGTACCGGGGCGTAGCGCAGGCTGGTAGCGCGGCTGTTTTGGGAACAGCAGGTCGCTGGTTCGAATCCAGTCGCCCCGACCAGGGAGCCAGCGATTCTCGACGCCCGGAATTTCGACCGCCAGGGCAACATAGCCCGGCAGGATGGGGGACAGGCAATGCGGGCCAGGATCTACCGGCCAACCAAGACCGCGATGCAGTCCGGTCGCGCCAGGACGGAGCAATGGCTGCTCGAGTTCTATCCGACGACCCAGTTCGTCGAGCCGCTGATGGGCTGGACCGGCGTTCGGGGTACCGAGGGGCAGGTCCGGATCCGCTTTCCGACCCGCGAGGCGGCGATCGCCTATGCCAAGAAGCATGGCATCGCCTACGACGTCGAGACGCCGCATCAGCGACGCCTCAACCACAAGACCTATGCGGACAATTTCGCCTTCGACAGGGCGGAGGAAACCGGCAATGCCGGGCGCCCGCAGGCAGCGGCCGCGCCGGCCAAACCTGCCTGACAGGCGCAGGGGCCGGGCCCGGAGCACCGCTCCCGGCACCGGCCCGATTGCGGCCCCGTAGCTCAGTCGGATAGAGCAAGTGCCTTCTAAGCACTAGGTCGCTGGTTCGAATCCAGCCGGGGTCGCCACTTCCTCCGCGTCGGCGAAGCGGTGTCAGTCCTTTGTGGCGTCCTGCACGGCTTCCTTGGTGGCGTCGTAGCCCTTTTCCGCCTTGTCTGCGGTCCAGGTGCCGGCATCCTTGGCGCCTTCGACGGTTTCCGCGGCGGCCTGGCCGCTCTTGTCGCGCACCCAGTTGCCGGCGTCATTGGCCGATTCCAGGCCGGACTTGGCGGCATCGCCGACCGCATTCCCGGCCGAATCCAGCGCATTCCCCGCAGAATTGGCGGCATCCTTGAGGAAGTCGGTCACCGGCTTGGCGGTCTCCGACTCCACCGGCTTCGTCGTGCCATTGTCGGCTGCCAGGGCCGGCGCTGCGACCGGCGCTGCGGCCAGCAGGGTCGACAGGGCCAGGACGGCAAGGCGGGACGTCGGGTTGCGGAACTGCATTCTCAATCTCCATCGTCTGGCCCGGGGTCATGCCGGACGGCCGTCCGGTCCTTCGCCGAACGGCTGGGCATGACCCGGGGCGGTGATCTCAACGCGGCACCGGGACGTTGGTTCCCGGCAGGGAAGGCCCGATCGGGCCGCAGGCGCCTATGGCCCGTTCTGGTCGAGAAAGGTGAACCGATTGAACGATCCCGTGGGGTCGTCCACGGTCGTTTTGCAGCCGCACAGCGCCACCGCCAGCAGCAGCACGGCGGCAAGCCCGGTGATCGAATGCATGACGTCGAACCCTTTTCCGTTGCGGTGCCGGTCCATGGCATCCGACATGTGGGGGCCGGATGCAAGCGATGCGATACCCGCCGACCGTAGCAGCAGGACTCCGCCGGCGCAGACATGAATTCACGGAACCGTCACTTGAAATCGCCCTCATCCGGCCCGATATTCAAGACGAACGCCGTGATGAGACTAAGGTAGCGGCGGCGGAACAGGCAGGCCTCGTCAGGGGTTCTGCCTGTTTTTGTTTGCGCCGGACCTGCGTGGCGCGGCGTTCTACCGCGGCCAGCGATGCTGCGCTGTATCTCGCCGGGTGTGTCGCGGTGCGCCTGGCCGACTCCCATTGCCCGTCGCTTCGGTCTAAAGTCGGAACGGGGACAACAGGCTGCGGTGGGGCAGGGTGCGGCAGTCAGCAACGGGCGACGAATCGGAACAGGGGCGGCCGGCCCGGGATCTGCCCGGCGGACTGTCGGTGCCGGCGAACACCGCCGCGGCATCGGCCCGGTTGCGCAATGTCGCCGTCCTGCGCGACGTGCCGGACGACCTGTTGCAGCGGATGGCGATGTCCTGTGCCTGGCAGACCTACCGTGCCGGCGCGCTGGTCTTCGACCGCGACAGTTCCAGCCGCGATATCCTGTTCGTCGTCGAAGGCGCGGTCCAGGTGGTGAACTATTCCGCCACCGGGCGTGAGATCGCCTATGCCGAGGTCGTCGCGGGCGGCTTCCTGGGCGAGATCTCGGCGATCGACGGAGAGCCCCGCTCGGCCACCGTCGTGGCGGTGCGGCCAAGCCTGATCGCCACCCTCCCGCCGGACCGGTTCGCCGAACTGCTGGAACGCCATCCCCCCATGGCCTGGCAGGTGATGCGCCGCCTCACACGCATCATCCGGACCTGCGACGAACGGATCATGGACCTGTCGACCCTGGGTGCCGTGGCCCGCGTGCAGCGGGAGATCCTGCGCCTGGCCCGGCCGGATCCGAACACCCCCGGCGCGGCGGTGATCCACCCGATCCCGACCCAGCAGCAGATTGCCGGCCATGCCTCGACCACCCGCGAGACGGTCGCCCGCACCCTTGGCCACCTGCAGGCGGGCGGCTTCCTGCTGCGCAAGGGCCGGACCGTGACGATCCTCGACGTCGACCGCCTGACCCGCCTTACCGAGGATCTGTCGACCGCGGGCAGCGACAGCGCGCGCTGAGCGGCAGCGGCGCTTTGCCAACGCGCTGCGCCAGGCGGATCACGCCGCCTGGCTGACCGCGAGGCCGTCGGCGCTCAGCTTGGCCTTCTTCTTGATCTGGGCGATCTGCAGCATCACGGCGTCCGTGCCCAGCTTCTGCCGTCCGGCCGGCAGCACCAGCAGTCCGGCGGAACAGCTCAGCAGGCCGAAACGGCGGCTTTCGCCGTCCCGGCCCACCCCCTGGAGTATCCCCGCCCGTCGTGTCGCCGGGTCGTAGAAACTCTCGACATCGTGGCGGAACTGGCCGGTCAGGTTGGCCACCGCCGCCAGCACCTGGTCTGGTGGCGTGTCCTCGAAGGCAGCGAAGAAGTCGTCGCCACCGATATGGCCGAGAAACACGCCGTCGCGTCGCAAAAGCTTCTGCATCAGATCGCCGAACAGCTGGATCGCGCGGTCGCCCTGCCGAAAGCCGTAGGTGTCGTTGAACGGCTTGAAATTGTCGAAGTCGAAATAGACCAGGACGAACGAGCTGTCTGTCGCGGCCATAGCGTCGCCGACATGATCCGAGATCGACTGGTTTCCCGGCAGGCGGGTCAGCGGGTTCTGGTCGCGGGCAGCGGCAAGGTTCTTCTCGTGCAGTGCCATCAGCAGCGCCGTCGAGGTCATGAAGCCGAGGTAGCGGCTCTGCTCGGCGATTAGCACGCCCGGGGCATCGGCATTGTGTGCGAACAGTTCCAGGATCTTCTCCAGCGGGGTATCGATCGAGGCGGTCGGCGCCGGCCTGACCAGGTCCCGCAGGCATTTTCCATAGGTCTTGTTGGCAAGCAGGTCGCGGCCATAGGGGGAATAGGCATAGGATTTCAGGTCGACATCGCGGATCACCCCGAGCGGCAGGCCGTCATCGTCGACCACGGGAAAGAGGCTCAGGTCCCGGTGCCGGCGGAAGGCATCGAAAACCGTCATCATGTCCATGTTCGCCGATAGCGGCGGCAACCGCTCGACCTGCCCCCGCACCAGCCCCATATCGTCGGACTGCTTCCGCCTTTCCCTGCGGTTCAGCCGCTCCACCGTCGCGCAGCGCAGGGCGATCTGTGCGGGCTGGACGGTGGGCCGATGCAACAGGAAGCCCTGGCCCAGGTCGAAGCCCAGCAGGCGGCAGGCATGGAACTCCGCCGCCGTCTCCATGCCCTCGGCGATCATCTGGATGCCCAGGACATGCATCACGTCCACCAGGCGCGAGAGGAAAAGCTGCTTCCTCGGTGCCTCGGCGACCCCGGAGATGAAGTACCGGTCGATCTTCACATAGTCGGGCTGCTGTTCGTGAAGCAGCTTGAGGCGGGAATAGCCCTGCCCGAAATCGTCGAGCGCAAGCCGGCCGCCGGCCTTTTTCAGGCGACGGCAGACCTCGATCGTCCAATCGCCGGCGACGGCCTCCTGGCGCTCGGAGATTTCCAGGCAGAAGCGGTCGCGGGGCAGCCCATGGGCGTCGAGCTCCGCGACCAGCTGGTCCACAAGGTCCGCCTGCTCGGCCACAAGGCGGGCGTCGACATTCATGAACAGAATGCTGTTCTGGCCGGGCAGGGCCGCGAAGGCCAATAGCGCCTTGCGGCGCAGCAGGCGCTCCAGGTCGGGCAGCCAGCCGCGCGCATAGGCCAGGTCGAACAGCGCCGGGATCGAGGGTTGCCCCAGCCGCTCCACGCCCCGCAGGAGGGCTTCGAAGCCATGCGCGATGCCGGTGGTCATCTGCACCACCGACTGGAAGGCATAGACCGTCTCGGTTGCCACGGCTGAAAGGAACTGGTCGCGATCGGCAAAGCCGAAACCTCGGTACTCGGTCACGGAACGGCTGAGGACCCGCTCTTCCGCGTAGCGCATCTTGGATTTCCTGCGACTGACAAACGATGTCCGCAGGGTCGGCCGGCGGCGGTTAACCGCTTGTGAACAGGGTGTGATCGTTTGATGAAGATCGCCGTTGCTGCGCAGGGCCGGCTTTGCGGGAGGCGCGCCGGCTCGGTGGCAAATCGCTGTCGTGGCCGTCATACTGCCGCCCTCGGCCGCGCGGGTCAGGGGCTGGCGTCCCTGCCGTGCCGGCGCTGGACCTTGGAGGAAAGAATGCGTTTCCGGACCCCGCTGACCGCCCTGTCCGCCGGTGCGGTCGCGATGCTCGGGCTGGCTGTCCTGGGCATTGCCGCCGATGGCGCGCTGGCGCAGGACAAGACGCCGATCAAGATCGCGCTGGTGCAGGGCACCAGCGGCTCGCCGCTGGAGGTGTTCTCGCGGCAGAGCCAGGACGGCTTCAGGCTCGGCGTGGAATATGCGACCGGCGGCAGCAACATGGTGCTGGACCGGCCGATCGAGATCATCACCAAGGACACGCAGTTCAAGCCCGATGTCGCCCGCGCCGTCCTGGCGGAAGCCTATGGCGAGGACGAGGTCGTGCTGGCCGTCGGCGGCACCTCGTCCGGCGTGACCATGGCGATGCTGCCCGTCGCCGCGGAGTACGAGAGGATCCTGCTGGTGGAGCCCGCGGTGGCCGACAGCCTGACCGGGCCGGATGCCAGCAAGTACATCTTCAAGACCTCGCGCAATTCCTCGATGGACATGCAGGCCCAGGCCCTGGCGCTGAAGCCGGGCGCGGACCTGAATGTCGCCACCCTGGCGGAGGATTATGCCTTCGGCCGCGACGGCATCGCGGCCTTCAAGAAGGCGCTGGAGGGCACCGGCGCGACTTTGGTGCACGAGGAATATGTGCCGCTGAAGACCACCGACTATACCGCGCCGGGCCAGCGCCTGCTGGATGCGCTGAAGGACAAGCCGGGCCGCAAGGTGATCCTGATCTACGTTGCCGGCTCCGGCGACCCGATGGGCAAGCTGAAGGGCATGGCGCCGGAGCGCTTCGACATCGAGCTGTCGACCGGCGGCCATATCCTGCCGGTGCTGCCCACCTACAAGCGGGTCCCCGGCATGGAAGGCGCGATCTACTACTATTATGAGGCGCCGAAGAACGCGGTGAACGACTGGCTGGTCAAGACCCACCAGGAGCGTTTCGACTCGCCGCCGGACTTCTTCACCGCCGGCGGCATGGCCGCGGGCGTCGCCGTCGTCGAGGCGCTGAAGAAGGCCGGCACCACCGATACCGATGCCCTGATCGCCGCGATGGAAGGGATGTCCTTCGAGACCCCGAAGGGCACGATGACCTTCCGGCCGGAGGATCACCAGGCGATGCAGTCGATGTACCACTTCAAGATCAAGGTCGACCCGGATGTCGCCTGGGCGATCCCGGAACTGGTGCGGGAGATCAAGCCGGACGAGATGAGCATTCCGGTCAACAAGTGACCGGCTGAAACCGCAGGCAAGGGATGGCCGGCTTCCTGCCCAGCAAAGGCGGGGAGCCGGCAGCCGCCCAGAGATGACAGCCCCCATCCCGGTCCTGGAAACCCGGGACCTGACCATCCGCTTCGGCGGCCATGTCGCGGTCTCGCGGGTCAGCTGCGCCTTCCAGGCCGGCAGCCTGACGGCCATTGTCGGCCCCAACGGCGCCGGCAAGACGACCTATTTCAACCTGATCTCCGGCCAGCTGCGGCAGAGCGCGGGCCGGGTCTACCTGTTCGGCGAGGATATTTCCGGCCAGCCGGCCTCGCGCCGGGCGCGGGGCGGCATCGGCCGCGCGTTCCAGCTGACCAACCTGTTCCCCAACCTGTTCGTGCTGGAGAATGTCCGCCTGGCGGTGCAGGCGCGCCGGCGCGCCGGCTTCGACCTCTGGTCGGTGGCCAACCGCCATCGCGCCCTGATCGAGCAGGCCGAACGGCTGCTCGACCAGGTGGCCCTGCTGGGCCAGGCCTATGCACGCGTCTCCGCCCTGTCGCATGGCGACCAGCGCAAGCTGGAAGTGGCCCTGCTGATGGCCCTGGAGCCGGAAGTCTTCATGTTCGACGAACCGACGGCAGGCATGAGCGCCGAGGATGCCCCGGTGATCCTGGACCTGATCCACGGGATCAAGGCGCGCGGCGACAAGACGATCCTGCTGGTCGAGCACAAGATGAACGTGGTGCATGCCCTGGCGGACCGCATCGTGGTGCTGCACAACGGCGAGAAGGTCGCCGATGGCGAACCGGCCGCGGTGATGGGCCTGCCGGTGGTGCAGGAAGCCTATCTTGGGATCGCGCCCGGTACCCCGGCCGCGGGCGGCAGCGCCCGATGACGGGCGCGCCGCTGCTGAGCCTCGCCGGGGTGCATACCCATATCGGCCAGTACCACATCCTGCAGGGCATCGACCTGGAGGTGCCGCGCGGCGGCCTGACGGTCCTGCTGGGGCGCAACGGCGCGGGCAAGACGACGACCCTGAAGACCGTCATGGGGCTGCTGCAGCCCTCGCAGGGGCAGGTGCTGTTCCGCGGCGAGGCGATCGGCGGCCGCAGCACCCATGCGATCGCCCGCGGCGGCATTGCCTATGTGCCGGAGGATATGGGCATCTTCGCCGGACTGACGGTGAAGGAGAACCTGGTCCTGGCGGCCCGCTCCGGGCCGTTCGATCCGGCCCGCCTGGACTGGCTGGTCACCCTGTTCCCGCCGTTGCGCAAGTTCTGGGAGGCGCCGGCCGGCGTCCTGTCGGGGGGGCAGAAGCAGATGCTGTCGATCGCACGGGCAATGATCGAGCCGCGCGAGCTGCTGCTGGTGGACGAGCCGACAAAGGGGCTCGCGCCGGCCATCATCACCGCCATGATCGACGCCTTCCGCGAGTTGAAGCGCTCCGAGACGACGGTGCTGCTGGTGGAGCAGAATTTCCTGTTCGCCAGTTCGCTGGGCGATACCGTGGCGGTGGTCGACGACGGGCGCACCGTGCATCGCGGTACGATGGCCGACCTCGTCGCCGACACCGCCCTGCAGGAACGCCTGCTGGGGCTGAGCCTGGAGGGGCATGGCTGATGCATCGGCCCCTCCCAAACCGTCATCCTCGGCCCCCGAGCCGAGGATCCATTCCGCAAGCTTCGGGCGGCTTCACTGCCGGCGGGGCACCGGGCGCGACAGCAACGGGGAGGGGCGCATGACCGACGCCGGAACGGGCGGGGAAGCGGCGGCCGGCCTGCCGCCCCGGCGTCTGCGCGACCTGGTGGATGCCTGGTTGCCGCCGCTGCTGGTGCCGCTGGTCGTGGTCCTGGGCCTGCCCTTCATCGGCGGGCTGCCGCAATGGCTGACCCTGACCCTGGCGGGCCTGTCCATGGGGATGATGATCTTCCTGATGGCCGCCGGGCTGAGCCTGGTGTTCGGCCTGATGGACGTGCTGAACTTCGGCCATGGCGCCTTCATCACCTTCGGCGCCTTCATCGCGGCCTCCGTCCTGGTGCCGCTGAACGCCTGGGTGACGGCGGAGTCCTGGGGCCTGAACCTGCTGGCGGTGCTGATCGCGGTGGGGGCCGCGGTGCTGTTCGGCCTGGTCGTCGGCTTCCTGTTCGAGCGGGTGGTGATCCGACCGGTCTATGGCCAGCACCTGAAGCAGATCCTGATCACGATGGGTGCGCTGATCGTGGCGGAGCAGCTGGTGCCGGTGATCTGGGGCGCCCTGCCGGTCAGCGTGCCGATGCCGCGGGCCTTCGCCGGCACCGTGATCGTGGGCGAGGCGACCCTGGAGCGCTATCGCCTGCTGGCGGTGGCCGTGGGCATCGCGGTCTACCTGGCCACCTACCTGACCCTGACGCGGACCCGCATCGGCCTGATCATCCGGGCCGGGGTGGAGAACCGCGAGATGGTGGAGGCGCTGGGCTACCGTGTGACGGCGGTCTTCATCGCGGTCTTCGTCGCCGGCTCGGCCCTTGCCGCGGTGGGCGGCGTGATGTGGGGCCTGTACCGGGAGATCATCACCGCCTCGATCGGCAACGAGGTGATGATCCTGGTCTTCATCGTCGTGATCATCGGCGGGCTAGGGTCGCTGCGCGGCTCGCTGGTCGGCGCCCTGCTGGTCGGCCTGGTCAGCAACTACACGGCCTTCCTGCTGCCGAAGCTGGCCCTGGGCTCCACCCTGCTGCTGATGGTGCTGATCCTGCTGTGGCGGCCGACCGGCCTGTACTCCGCGACGAAGACCTGAGCCCGGCCATGGCGATGGACAGCCTGCTCTCCGGCGACCGCTTCCGCAGCCCCGTGCTGGCCGGGCTGATCGCCCTGATCGTCCTGGCACTGGCGGTGCTGCCCTTTGCCGACGACGGTCCGCGGGCGCTGGCGATGGGCGCGCGGATCTGCATCTTCGTGGTGCTGGTGGCCAGCTACGACGTGCTGCTGGGCTATACCGGCATCGTGTCCTTCGCCCATACCATGTTCTTCGGCTTCGGGGCCTATGGCGCGGCCATCGCGCTGGACAGGATGGGCGGCAGCTGGGACGCCATCGGCCTGGGCACATTGGCCGGCCTCGGCGTCAGCATCCTCGTCGCGATCGTCATCGGCCTGCTGTCGCTGCGGGTCAGGGCGATCTTCTTCGCGATGATCACCCTGGCGGCGGCCAGCTTCGTCCTGATCCTGGCCTCGCAGCTGCACGAATTCACCGGCGGCGAGGACGGCATCACCTATTCCGTGCCGCGCCTGCTGAAGCCCGCCTTCAAGCTGTTCGACGGCGAAATCCTGGGGGTGAAGCCGAGCGGCAAGATCATCGCCTACTACCTGACCTTCCTGTGCAGCGCGGTGCTGTTCCTGGTGATGCTGCGCGTGGTGAATTCGCCGTTCGGGCGGGTGCTGCTGGCAATCCGGGAGAACGAGTTCCGCGCCGAGGCGCTGGGCTACCGGGTCGTGGCCTATCGCACCGCCGCCTTCGTCTTCGCCGCCTGCATGGCCAGCCTGGCCGGCGTGCTGATGGCGGTCTGGCTGCGCTATACCGGACCCGACACCAGCATGTCCTTCGCCATCATGATCGACGTCCTGCTGATGCTGGTGATCGGCGGCATGGCGTCGATGTATGGCGCCATCATCGGCGTGACGATCATGAACCTGGCGCAGTTCTACCTGCAGGACCTGATGGGGGCGGGGGTGGAGGCCACGGTGTCGCTGCCGCTGATCCCGGAGCTGATCGCGCCGGAACGCTGGCTGCTCTGGCTCGGCATCCTGTTCATCCTCTGCGTCTACCACTTTCCCGCCGGCGTGGTCGGCCGCCTGCGCGGCTTCCGATAGAAGGACCTGGCCTTCATGCTCACTCCGCCGTTCCGGGCCGAGCAGGTCGGCAGCCTGCTGCGGCCGCGCGCCCTGAAGGACGCCCATGCGCGCCTGCGCCGGGGCGAGATCGACGCCGCTGCCTACGATGCGGTGCTGGCGGCCGAGATCGCGGGCGCGGTGCGCATGCAGGAGGCGGCCGGCCTGCAGTCGATCTCCGACGGCGAGTTCGGCCGCTCCTCCTGGTTCGGCTTCTTCTTCGAGCGGATGAGCGGCTTCGAACTGGAAACCTCCGCGTTCCGCTTCAAGGACGGCAGCGGCGGCAGCTTCGAATGGCCGACCTGCCATGCCTGCGAACGGATACGCCGCCACGCGCCGATCTGCACCGACGAGTATCGAAGGCTGCGGGGCCTGACCGCGCGCATGCCGAAGATCACCATGCCGTCGCCCAGTGCCTTCCACTTCTTCCGCCTGGACGCGCCCGCCGACCCGGCCGCCTATCCCGACGTGGAGCAGTACTGGGACGACCTGGTCGCGGTCTACCGGGCGGAGATTGCCGACCTGATCGCGGCCGGCTGCCGCTACATCCAGTTCGACGAGGTGCCGCTTGCGATGCTCTGCGACAGCTCGATCCAGGACCAGGTGCGGGCGCTGGGCGGGGACCCGCAGGCCCTGATCGCGCGCTATGTCGACGTGCTGGGACGCATCCTTGCCGGACATGAGGGGCAGGCGACCTTCGGCATGCATCTCTGCCGCGGCAATTTCCGCAGCCGCTGGATGGCCGAGGGCGGCTACGAGCCGGTTGCGGAACAGCTGTTCAACGGCGTGCCGGTGGACCTGTTCTTCCTGGAATATGACAGCCCGCGCGCCGGCGGGTTCGAGCCGCTGCGCCACCTGCCGGCGGGCAAGCATGCCGTTTTGGGCCTGGTCTCGACCAAGACGCCGGAGATGGAGCCGGCGGCGGAGCTGAAGCGGCGCATCGACGCGGCGGCCAGGCTGGTGCCGCTGGACCGCCTGGCGCTGAGCCCGCAATGCGGCTTCGCCTCGGTCGCCGGCGGCAATTCGGTGGGGCCCGACGAGGAGGCAGCGAAGCTGCGGCTGGTGGTCGAGGTCGCCGCCGACGTCTGGGGGGCGTGACGGGGCAAGACGGGCCGCGGCCGGATGGGCCGCGGATGCTCCGTCCCGCGGCCCTGGCATGAATTCTGCTGTTTCTGTGCCGTTCTACGACCCTGTGTCGTATTTCGCGCCATGGAGGCAGGAATGAGCAAATCCAGGAACATCTTCGGCAAGGCGGCCCCGGCGGCGATCTGTCTGGCCGCGATCTGCCTGGCCGGTACGCCGGCGCTGGCGGATGCCTACGCCGCGCTGTCTTTCGACCCCGAAGCCGGGGCGATCGGCATGAGTTCGCACAAGACGAAGGCCGAAGCGGAAGCGGGGGCGACGAAAGAGTGCAGGAAGGAGGGCGGCGGACCGAAATGCGACGCGCATGTCTGGGTCCATGACGGCTGCGTCTCGCTGATCCTGGCGTCGAAGACCGCCTATGGCATCGGTCTTGCGAAGTCGGAAGACGATGCGAAGGTCCATGCCAAAGACAAGTGCATCAAGACCGGCGGCACCGAGGCCAGCTGCAAGGACCATTTCACCGCCTGTGCCGACTGACCCCGGCGGCGTGGAGCCGCGCGCAGGCAGGCCCGGCAGTGGAGCCTATCGCGCCGTCTCCAGCGCCTCCTGCGCGTCCAGCCAGGCCGACTCCGCCGCTTCCAGGGCCTTCTTCAGGTTGCCTTCGCGGTTGACGAGGTCGGCCACCTTGGCCCCGCCGCCCTCGCCGTAGATCGCCGGGTCGGCCAGGCTGGCCTGCACGGTCTTCAGGTCTCGGGTCAGGCGCTCGACCTCGCGCTCGGCCTTCTGTGCGGCGATCCGCAGCGGGGCGAGCTGTGCGCGCTGCCTGGCGGCTGCGCGGCGCTCCTCCTTGCGGTTGCCGCCGCCGCCGCCCGCGGCGGCGGCGTCGCGGGCGGCCGGGCCGGGCCGGTCGTCGGACAGGCTGGCGGCATAATCGTCCAGGTCGCCGTCGAACGGCGCAATGGTGCCGTCGCGGGCGATCCACAGCGCATCGGCGCAATGATCGATGATGTGCCGGTCATGGCTGATCAGCACCAGCGCGCCGTCATAGCCGGTCAGCGCGCTGACCAGGGCGCCGCGGGCGTCGATGTCCAGATGGTTGGTCGGTTCGTCGAGCACCAGGATATGCGGCGCATGGATGCAGACCAGGCAGAGCGCCAGGCGCGCGCGTTCGCCGCCGGACAGCTGGCTCACCGCGGTCTCCGCCTGGCTGGCGCCCAGGCCGAAGCGGGCGAGGCGGCTGCGTGCCACCGCCGGGGCAAGCTCGGGGAGCGACTGGCGGATATGCGCCAGCGGGCTGTCGGCCGGATCCAGGGCATCCAGCTGGTGCTGCGCGAAATAGCCGACCCGCAGCTTCCGGGCGCGGGTCTCGGTGCCGTCCCGGGGCTTCAGTTCGCCCGCCAGATAGCGGGCGAAGGTGCTCTTGCCGTTGCCGTTGGCGCCCAGCAGGGCGATCCGGTCGTCCGGGTCGAGGCGGAAGGTCAGGTTCGACAGGATCGCCGGGCCGTCGCCATAGCCGAGCACCAGCTTCTCCGCCGTCAGCACAGGCGGCGGCAGCGGGTCCTTGATCTCCGGCAGGGCGAATTCTGCGGTGTCGGTGTCAATCACCGGCATGGTGGCGGTCAGCTTCTCCAGCCGCTTCATCTTCGACTGGGCCTGCCGCGCCTTCGTCGCCTTGGCGCGGAACCGGGTGATGAACGCGGTCAGCTTCTCGCGCTCCGCCTGTTCGCGGCGCACCATCGCGGCTTCCTGCGCCAGCCGTTCCATGCGGGTCTTCTGGAAGGTCGGGAAGGCGCCGCGATACAGGGTCAGGCGCTTCGCCTCCAGGTGCAGGATATGGTCGACATGGTCCAGCAGCGCCCGGTCATGGCTGACCAGCAGGATGGTATGGGGGTAGCGCTGCAGGAAGCCGTCGAGCCAGAGGGTGCTCTCAAAGTCGAGATGGTTCGAGGGCTCGTCCAGCAGCAGGAGGTCGGGCGCGGAGAACAGCAGCCGCGCCAGGGCGACCCGCATCCGCCAGCCGCCGGAGAACTCGCTCAGCGGGCGGTGCTGCGCGGCCTCGTCGAAGCCCAGGCCGTGCAGGATGCCGGCGGCGCGGGCCGGCGCGGCATGGGCGCCGATGGCGTCCAGCCGGGCATGCAGCTCGGCCAGATGCTCCGGCGCCGGGCCGGCCTCCAGTTCGGCCAGCAGCGCGGCGCGCTCGATATCGCCGGACAGGACATGGTCGCGCACGGAATCCGGGCCTCCCGGCGCTTCCTGCAGCAGCCGGCCCATGCGGGCCCGGGCGGGCATGCGGATGCTGCCGTCGTCGGGCGACAGGTCGCCGGCAATGGCGGCCAGCAGGGTCGACTTGCCGGCGCCGTTGCGGCCCACCAGGCCGATGCGCTGGCCGGGCGGCAATGCAACGGTCGCATCCTCGATGAGGGTCCGGCCGGCAATGCGGATGGTGATGCCGTCGATCGTCAGCATGTCATGGGCTTCGATTTCAAGGGGGGCTCTGGCTTCGGATGTGCCTGGCTGGGACTGGCTGCGGAAGCCGGGGCGGGCCGACAGGTATCTCTATTGCGGCGGTGCGGCAACGCCTTTATACAGCCGCGCGACGGCGGGCCGGGCATTCCCAGGGATCTTTCCCGAACTTTCGCAGGGGATGGCCGGGCGCCCTGCCGCCGGACGTTCCGTCCGGCGCGGCCCTCCCACATTCTGTGCCAGCGAACCGAGATCGGAGACCATCATGGCGATCCAGCGGACCTTTTCCATCATCAAGCCGGACGCGACGCGCCGCAACATCACCGGCAAGATCGTCGACCGGCTGGAGAGCGCCGGCCTGCGGGTCGTCGCCCAGAAGCGCCTGCAGCTGAGCCGCGCCCAGGCCGAGGCGTTCTACGGCGTGCACCGCGAGCGGCCGTTCTTCAACGACCTCTGCACCTTCATGACCTCCGGCCCGGTGGTGGTGCAGGTCCTGGAGGGCGAGGATGCCGTCCAGAAGAACCGCGACGTGATGGGCGCCACCAATCCGGCCAATGCCGCCGAGGGCACGATCCGCAAGGATTTCGCCGAGAGCATCGAGGCGAACTCGGTGCACGGCTCCGACGCGCCGGAGACCGCCGCGGAAGAGATCGCCTTCTTCTTCTCCGGCACCGAGATCGTCGGCTGAAGCTCGCGCGACCGACGCAATGTCGTCATCCCGGCCTTGAGCCGGGATCCATGGCGGGAGGCTGCCGCCGCGCTGCATCGGCGCCTGCGCCATGGGCCCCGGGTCAGGCCCGGGGCGACGCAAGCTGTTCTGTCTGGCGGCAGCCGTCATTCCGGCCTTGAGCCGGATGGCGACGGTGCCTGGGGGCGGGGTCGCCTCCGCTACTTCGCGGGCGGCGCGACCTCCGTCGGCGGGCGCTCGGGCAGGATGCCCCTGGGCCGCAGGATCAGCACGGCCTGCAGGAACAGGCCGATCAGCAGGGTTCGCAGGGCCGCGGCCTGGGTGACCATGTTCTCGGGCAGCTGCTGCACCGCGGTTTCCGTCAGGGTCCAGATCAGCCAGACCACGGCCGCGCCGATCAGCGCGCCGCGATTGTTGCCGCTGCCGCCGACGATCAGCATCACCCAGACCAGGAAGGTGGCGAACAGCGGGTCGAACGCCTCCGGGCTAATGAAGCCGACGAAATGGGCATAGGCCGCGCCGCCCAGGCCCATGATCGAGGCGCCGAAGACGAAGGCCTGCAGGCGGAAGAGGGTGGCGTTCTTGCCCATCGCGCGGGCCGCGGGCTCGCGCTCGCGGATGGCGCGCAGGACCCGGCCCCAGGGTGCGCGATAGGCCCGTTCGCTGGCCAGGTACACGACGACGACCAGCAGCAGCACGATCAGCAGGTACAGCGCCTCGCCATAGCCCGGCCAGAGGTCGGTCAATGGCCGCGGGATGCTGGGCAGGCCGCGGACGCCGTTGGTCACCTCCGTCGCGTTCTTGAGCACCAGGCGGACGATCTCGGCGATGCCGATGCTGGCGATCGCCAGATAGTCGGCGCGCAGGTTCACGGTGATCAGGCCGATCCCGAGGGCCAGCAGGCCCGATGTCACCATCGCCGCCGCCATGCCGATGGGGAAGGGCAGGTCGAGCCCGCCGGCGTGAAGGTCCGTCGGCGCGGTGGTGACGATCGCGGTGGTATAGGCGCCGACCGCGAAGAACGCGGCGATGCCGAGGTTCAGCATGCCGGTATAGCCCCACTGGCTGTTCAGCCCCAGTGCCAGCAGGCCGTAGATCCCGACGAAGGTCAGGAAGAAGATCAGGTAGGAGATCAGTCCCGCCAGTTCCATCGGGCCCCTCCTAGGTGCTGCGGCCGGAGAACAGGCCGGTCGGCCGCAGGATCAGCATCAGCACCATGATCGCAAAGGCCACTGCCGGCTTGTAGGCGGGGTTCACCAGCGGCTCGTAGTCGGGCGGGATCTGCAGGGTGGACAGTTCCTGCGCGATGCCGATCACCAGCCCGCCGGCAATGGCGCCGTAGGGCCGCCCGATGCCGCCGAGGATCGTCGCCGCGAAGATCGGCAGCAGGATGAACCATCCCATGTCGGGATGCAGCCGCGTGTCCAGGCCCAGGAACACGCCGGCGGCACCCGCCAGCCCGGCGCCGATCACCCAGGTCCAGACGATCACCCGCTTGGTGTCGATGCCGGTGAGCCGCGCGAGGTCCGGATTGTCGGCCATGGCGCGCATCGCCTTGCCCATCCGGGTATAGCGCAGGAAGACATGGACGGCGCTGACCAGGACCGCGGCGCCGATCAGGATCCGCACCTGGTCGGGCTTGATGCGCAGGCCGGGGCTGCCGACGATGTCCTCGCCGAAGCGCACGGCCATCTGGATGCCCGGCTCGTAGACCTGGTTGTCCGGCCCCCAGACGATCTGCACCAGGGAGCGGATGATCAGTGCGGCGCCGAAGGAGGAGATCAGCAGGATCAGCCCCTTGCTGCGCCGCAGGCGGCTGTAGAACGCCCAGTCGATGGCCAGCGCCACCGCCATCGCCCCCAGCATGCCGGCCGGAAAGGCCAGCCAGAGCGGCAGCGCCAGCAGGGTGTAGACGGTGAAGGCGATATAGGCGCCCGAGGTCATCAGGTCGCCATGGGAGAAGTTGGCGAAGCCCAGGATGCCGAAGGTCAGCGACACCCCGATGGCGCCGAGCGCAATGATGCTGCCCAGCACGATGCCGTAGAGGGTGAGCTGCAGGATGTCTACCAGCATCCGGACCTGCCGCCGTTCCGCGCCGCTGCCTCAGCCACCGAGAAACATCTCCGCCACCTCGCTGTTCTGCAGCAGGGCTTGGCCGCGATCCTCGTAGCGGTTGCGGCCCATCGCCAGCACATAGCCGCGGTCCGCGAGGGCCAGCGCCTGCTTGGCATTCTGTTCCACCATCAGGATGCCGACCCCGCTGGCATGGACGGTGCGGACGATATCGAAGATCTGGTCCATGAACTTCGGGCTCAGTCCGGCCGTCGGCTCGTCCAGCAGCAGCAGGCCCGGCTCGAGCATCAGCGCGCGGCCCATCGCGACCATCTGTCGCTGGCCGCCGGACAGGGTGCCGGCGGGCTGCCTGCGCTTGGCCTGCAGCGGCGGGAACAGGTCGTAGACATGCGCCTTCTGCGCCGCGATCCCGTCGCGGCGCAGGAAGGCGCCCATGTCCAGGTTCTCGTCCACCGACAGGCTGGGAAAGATGTTGTCGGTCTGCGGCACATAGGAAATGCCCCGGCGCACCACCCGGTCGGGGCTGAGGCCGGTGACATCCTCGCCGCGGAAGCGGATCTGCCCCTGGCGGATGGTGACCAGGCCGAACACCGCCTTCATCGCGGTCGACTTTCCGGCGCCGTTGGGGCCGACGATGGCCACCACCTCGCCCTCTTCGACCCGCAGGGAGACATCATGCAGGATGTCCGCCTCGCCATAGCCGCCGGTGACCGCGTCGACCTCCAGCAGCGCCATGTCAGGCTGCCCCGCCGGCGCGCGCCGGGGCGGTGGCCGGTTCGACGCTGCCGCCCAGATAGGCTTCCAGGACGCGGGGGTCGCGGCGGATATCGGCCATCCTTCCGTGGGTGAGGACGGTGCCTTCGGCCAGCACGTAGACCGGATCGCAGAGCTGCGCGATCAGGTCCATGTCATGCTCGATGATGCAGA
This sequence comes from Sneathiellaceae bacterium, assembly GCA_040216765.1. Classification (GTDB taxonomy): domain Bacteria; phylum Pseudomonadota; class Alphaproteobacteria; order Ferrovibrionales; family Ferrovibrionaceae; genus Marinibaculum. The sequence continues at coordinate 165,813 of JAVJON010000007.1, forward strand.
AGGTGTAGCCGCGCTCGCGGTTGAGGCGCTGGACCATGCCGGCCAGCTCGCCCATCAGGGTCGGATTGACCCCGGCGCCGGGCTCGTCCAGCAGGACCAGGCGGGCATCCGTCATCATCGTCCGGCCCAGTTCCAGCAGCTTCTTCTGGCCCCCCGACAGCTTGCCTGCGCGTTCGTCGCGCAGGTGGCGCAACTGCAGGAAGTCGAGGACGGATTCGGCCCTGACCCGGATCTCCCGCTCCTCGCGGCGCACGCGGCCCCAGGCCAACCAGGCGGCAAACAGGCTCTCGCCCGACTGCTGGGGCGGCACCAGCATCAGGTTCTCGATCACCGTCATTTCGGCGAACTCGTGGGGAATCTGGAAGGTGCGGACGATGCCCATGTGGAACAGTTCATGCGGCTGCCGGCCGGCGATGTCCCGGCCGTCGAGCAGGATCTGGCCTGAAGTGGGACGCAGCGCCCCGGCGATCATGTTGAAAAGGGTGGTCTTTCCCGCCCCGTTCGGTCCGATCAGGCCGGTGATGGTGCCGCTGCCGATCTCCAGGCTGCAGTCATGCACGGCCCGGAGACCGCCGAAGGACTTTGCGAGATTCTTTATGGCAATCAAGCTGGGCGGTTCCACAACGGCGCGCTGCTGCCGTCCGACCGTTCGGGAATCCGCTGGCGGATTCCGGCCCGGCCCGGCAGGTGGGCAATTCTGGCGGGGAATGCGGCAAAACGCCAGATCGCCGCCGCCCGGCCCGCCGGCCCCGGGGCAGATGGGGCGAGGGCACATGGGGCAGGGGCCGCACGGCGGCCGGCCCGGCCAGGGCCCGGCCGGCCGCCAGGCAGCCAGCCGGGCTGCTATCGCCTGGCGGCGGGTCGGTCTACTTGGATGCCCCGGCGGCGGGCCGGTTGCGGCCGCGCTTGCCGAGACCGATCTTCTTCGCGAACTTGGAACGCTGGGCCGCATAGTTCGGCGCCACCATCGGATAGTCCGGCGGCAGGTTCCATTTGGCCCTGTATTCCTCCGGCGTCATGCCGTAGGTCGTGCGAAGATAGCGTTTCAGCATCTTCAGCTTCTTGCCGTCTTCAAGACAGACAATATGGTCGGGTTGCACGGATTTCTTGACCGGCACGGCAGGCTTCTGCTGCTGCGCCTGCACTTCCTCCGGGTTGCCGATCGTCTCCAGGGCCGAATGCACGGACTTGATCAGCTCCGGTATGCCGCCCGACGCTATGGAGTTGTTGCCCACATAGGCGGACACGATCTTTGACGTCAGCTCCAATAGCTTTCCGTCGACGCCTTGCTCGGAATCGTTCTCCGTCATCTCGTATCTTTATCCCACCTTAACGTTCGACCAAGTTCGACAGCGCCGCGTCCCATCCTTCGCCACAAGCCCGTTGTAATTCGGAATTGACATCGAATGGATAGTTTCGCGGCCTGCTTCTGTCAATTAATGGTTAAGGGTTTTTGACAGCAAATCGTCCAAAATTCGCGCCTTAACCAATCTAGTCGGTCACGGACCAACCTGTGGTGAATTTTAATCGCAATTGGTCCAATTTTTATCCTGAATCGCCGTGGCGACTCGTCTTGCCACGGGACGCGTGCTAGGACCCCTTCGACCGAATTGGATCGACCCCCGCAACCTGGTTGTTTCGTTCCGACACCGCCCTAGCCGAGGATGCAAGTGCTATGCCCGCAAATAGCCGCACCGTTCAGCGCATAGTCGTGGCAAGTGATCATGCCGGATTGCCCTTGAAGGACGTTTTGAAGGCAGATCTGCAAGCTGCAGGATACATTGTCCGGGATCTCGGCACCCATGACGATAGCTCGGTAGACTATCCCGATTTTGGCATGGCTGCGGGGCAGGCCGTTGCGGCGGGTCAGGCCGATGCGGGAGTCATCGTCTGCGGTACCGGTATCGGCATCTCGATCGCTGCCAACCGCATCGCCGGGGTCCGCGCCGCGGTGCTGCACGACAGCTTGACCGCGAGGCTGGCGCGGGAACATAACGACGCCAATGTCGCCGCGTTCGGCGCACGGGTGTTGGGCGTCGAGACGGCCAGGGATGCCCTGAAAACCTTTCTCGAGACGGCGTTCGAGGGCGGCCGGCACGCCCGGCGCGTGGCAAAGCTGGACCAGGTCGCGGCCGGTGCCGCGGCCCGGGCGGACGAACAGGTCGGTTGACACGGGCGCGCCAGGAAGACGGGCGGCCGGCGGTTGCGGTCCGGCAGGTCCGGACGCTACGAAAGCCCCCGGCGGCCCCGAAGGCGGCAGCCCCCGAAGACTGAGACGAAAGGTGGAAGCATGAGCAACGCGGCAGGACTTGCGGCGTCGGCGGAAGGGTTTTTCCGCGACAGCCTGGCGGAGGTCGATCCCGAGCTGTGGCGCGGGATGGAAGGCGAACTGCACCGCCAGCAGGACCAGATCGAACTCATCGCGTCGGAGAACATCGTCAGCCGCGCCGTGCTGCAGGCGCAGGGGTCGGTGCTGACGAACAAGTATGCCGAGGGCTATCCGGGGCGCCGCTACTATGGCGGCTGCGAATTCGTCGATGTCGCCGAGCAACTGGCGATCGACCGGGCGAAGCGGCTGTTCGGCTGCGCCTTCGTCAATGTCCAGCCGCATTCCGGCGCGCAGGCCAACCAGGGCGTCTTCATGGCCCTGCTGAAGCCGGGCGATACGATCCTGGGCATGTCGCTGGATGCCGGAGGGCACCTGACCCACGGCGCGGCGCCGAACCAGTCGGGCAAATGGTTCAACGCCATCCAGTATGGCGTGCGGGAATCCGACGGCCGGATCGACATGGAGCAGGTGGCCGCGCTGGCGCGGGACAACCGGCCGAAGCTGATCATTGCCGGCGGCTCCGCCTATTCGCGGGTCATCGATTTCGCCGGCTTCCGGCAGATCGCGGAGTCCGTGGGCGCGCTCCTGATGGTGGACATGGCCCATTATGCCGGGCTGATCGCTGCCGGCGTCTATCCGAGCCCCTTTCCCCATGCGCATGTCGCTACGACGACTACCCACAAGACCCTGCGCGGTCCCCGCGGCGGGATGATCCTGAGCGACGACCTTGACCTGGGAAAGAAGATCAATTCGGCGATCTTCCCGGGCCTGCAGGGCGGGCCGCTGATGCATGTGATCGCCGCCAAGGCCGTGGCCTTCGGCGAGGCGTTGCGGCCGGAATTCAAGACCTACGCCACGGCGGTGGTGGAGAATGCGCGCGTGCTGGCCGCGACCCTGGTGGAGCGTGGCCTGAAGATCGTGTCCGATGGCACCGACAGCCACATGCTCCTGGTCGACCTGCGGCCGAAATCCCTGACCGGCAAGGTGGCGGAGGCGGCTTTGGAGCGGGCCGGCTTCACCTGCAACAAGAATGGCATTCCCGGCGATCCGGAGAAGCCGACGATCACCTCCGGTGTCCGCCTGGGCACGCCGGCGGGTACCACCCGCGGCTTCGGCCCGGCCGAGTTCCGCCGCGTGGGAGAGCTGATCTCGGATGTGCTGGATGCGGTGTCGCAGTCGCCCGACGGTGCGGCGGGCGTCGAATCGCGGGTGCGCGAAGAGGTGCGCAGCCTGTGCCAGCGGTTCCCGATCTATCCCGGCTGAGGCGGTGGCGGGGGCGCCACCCGCAACTGTGCCCCTAACGCCATAGATCCGGTATATCTTGCGGGCGGCGCCACAATCGCTTGCTGTGGGGCCCGGGACCGCTATGATTCGGGCCGCGAGACGAGTCAGCGGCCCCGGCGGGCGGGTGTCGCCGGACCCGCGCGTTGTTCCGACCGGGTGCGAGGAGAGGGGCGTCCATGCGGTGTCCGTTCTGCGGCCATGACGATACGCAGGTAAAGGACTCCCGGCCGACGGAGGACAATACCGCGATCCGCCGCCGCCGCTATTGCCCGAATTGCGGCGCCCGCTTCACCACCTTCGAGCGCGTCCAGCTGCGCGAGCTGACCGTCATCAAGAAGAACGGCCAGCGCACACCGTTCGATCGCGACAAGCTGGCGCGATCGATGGAGATCGCGGTGCGCAAGCGCCCTGTCGATCCCGAGCGGCTGGAGAAGGCAATCAACTCCATCGTCCGCCGGCTGGAAAGCATGGGCGAGCAGGAGGTGAATTCCGACAGCATCGGCGAACTGGTCATGGAGAGCCTCGCGGCGATCGACCAGGTGGCCTATGTGCGGTTTGCGTCTGTCTATAAAAACTTCAGGGAAGCCAAAGACTTCGAGACGTTCCTTGGCACCTTGAATGAAGATTCGACGTCCGGCAGATAGGCCGGGCGCGCCGACCCGGCGGCCATGAGCGGCGCCGCGCCGGCTGCCGCTGCCGGCGCGGCCGACCTTCCGGAGCACGCGCGATGGATGCGTGCGGCCCTTGCCCTGGCTGTTCGCGGTGCCGGCCGCACCTGGCCCAATCCGAATGTCGGTTGCCTGCTGGTCCGCGACGGCCGCGTGGTCGGGCGCGGCTGGACCCAGCCGGGCGGGCGGCCGCATGCCGAGGCCATGGCCCTGGCCCAGGCCGGCGCGGCGGCGCGCGGCGCCACCGCCTATGTCACCCTTGAGCCCTGCGCCCATCATGGCCGCACCCCGCCCTGCGCCGATGCGCTGGCAGCCGCCGGCATCGCGACCTGCGTGATTGCCCTGGACGACCCGGACCCGCGGGTCGACGGCCGGGGCAAGGCGATCCTGCGGCAGGCCGGCATCGCGGTCGTCGACAATGTCTGTGCCGACGACGCGGCCTGGACGGCGCGCGGCTTCCTGACCCGGGTGCGGCAGGGCCGCCCCTGGGTGACCTGCAAGCTGGCCACCAGCCTGGATGGCCGCATCGCGGCGGCCGACGGCAGCAGCCAGTGGATCACGGGCCCGGCGGCCCGGGCGCATGGCCACCTGCTGCGGGCGGAGCATGATGCGATCCTGGTGGGCGCGGGCACCCTGCGGGCCGACGATCCCCTGCTGACCTGCCGGCTGGCCGGGCTGGCGGACCGTTCGCCGCTGCGGGTGGTGATGGCCTCGGGCAGGGAGCTGCCGCTGGCGGCCAGGCTTCTGGCCGGGCCGTCCCCGGACGGGCCGGCCGGGGATGGGCGGGCGCCGGCGGTCTGGCTTGCCCATGGCGACGACATGGCGCCGGAGCTGGCCGCCGAACTTGACCGCCGCGGGATCCGGCGCCTGGCGATCGGCGGCGCCGGCCGGCCGGATCCCGCCGCGGTGCTGCAGGCCCTGGCGGCGGCCGGCGTGACCAGCCTGCTGCTGGAAGGCGGCGCCACCCTCGCCACCGCGTTCCTCGCCGCCGGCCTGGTGGACGGCCTTGCCTGGTATCGCGCAGGGCGGGTGCTGGGCGGTGCGGGGCTGGCCGCGTTCGGGGCCGTTGCGCCGGTCGATCTGGGGCAGCCCCCCGGCTGGCGATTGCGGCATTCCGTGAGGCTTGGCGCCGACGTCCTGGAAACCTTCGTCGGCTCGGGATAAGAGATGCGGTCATGTTCACCGGAATCATCACCGACGTGGGCCGGGTTCGCGCCATCGAACGGCGCGGCGACACCCGGGCCGTCATAGAAACCGCCTTCGATACCGAGAGTATCGAGATCGGCGCCTCCATCGCCTGTTCCGGCCCCTGCCTGACCGTCGTCGACAAGGGGCCGGACTGGTTCGCCGTCGATGTCTCGGCCGAAACCATGGCCTGCACGGCGCTGGACGCCTGGCAGGTGGGCGCGCGCGTCAACCTGGAGCGCTCCCTGCGGGTGGGCGACGAACTGGGCGGCCATATCGTCACCGGGCATGTGGATGCGGTGGGCGAGATCGTTGCGATGCAGCCGGAAGGGGATTCGGTCCGGCTGAGCATCCGGATGCCCGCCACGATGGCCCCGTTCGTGGCCCCGAAAGGCGCGATCGCGCTGGATGGGATTTCCCTGACCGTCAACGAGGTCGGCCCGGCCGAGCCGGGCGGGCCGGTCTTCGGGGTCAACATCATTCCGCACACCCAGGCCAGGACCACCCTGGGCCAGGCGGCCATCGGCAGCCGGGTCAACCTGGAGATCGACATCCTGGCCCGCTATATCTCCCGTCTCGCGGCGCCGCATCTCGGGTCGGTCGGGGCGGCGACGGCCGGAGGGCAGGAACAGTAATGACCGGAACGGTGGAACGCGCAGTGGCGTCGGGCGAGCTGGCCAGCATCCCGGAGGTGCTGGACGAGGTCCGCGCCGGGCGCATGGTGGTCCTGGTGGACGACGAGGACCGGGAGAACGAGGGCGACCTCGTGATCCCGGCAGAGAAATGCACGCCGGAAGTGATCAACTTCATGGCCAAGCATGGCCGCGGGCTGATCTGCCTTGCCCTGACCCACGACCGGATCGAGCAGCTCGGCCTGCCGCTGATGTCGAAGGACAATGCGTCGCGCCACCAGACGGCGTTCACCGTGTCGATCGAGGCGCGCGAAGGTGTCACGACCGGGATCTCCGCGGCGGACCGGGCGCATACCGTATCGGTGGCGATCAACCACAACCGCGGGTCCCAGGACATCGCCTCGCCGGGCCATGTCTTTCCGCTGATGGCGCGCGACGGCGGCACCCTGGTGCGGGCGGGACATACCGAGGCGGCCGTCGACATCGCCCGCCTCGCCGGCATGAACCCGTCGGGCGTGATCTGCGAGATCATGAACGACGATGGCACCATGGCGCGCCTGCCGGACCTTCTGGGTTTCGCCAGGGAGCATGGCCTGAAGGTCGCGACGATCGCGGACCTGATCGCCTATCGGCGGCGCACCGAGAAGCTGATCAGCAACATCGCGGAATGCGACTTCCATTCGCGCTGGGGCGGCGATTTCCGGATGCTCGTCTATGCCAACAAGGTGGAGTATGCCGAGCATATCGCCCTGGTGAAGGGCGAGATCCGGCCCGACCGGCCGGTCCTGGTGCGCATGCATGCCACCAACATCCTGGGCGATATCCTGGGGGCCGACGGTCATCGCACCGGGGTCCTGTCCGGCGCGATGCGGATGATCGGCGAAGCCGGTGCCGGGGTCATAGTGATCATCCGGGAGCCGCGGGCCACCGCGCTCTCGGATTTCGTCCGCCGCCAGCAGGACGACGCGCCGCATGCGCCGGAACAGTTGCGCGACTACGGCATCGGTGCGCAGATCCTGCTGGACCTTGGTGTCCGGTCGATGATCCTGCTGTCCAACACGCCACGGCAGATCGTCGGCCTGGAGGGCTATGGCATGGAGGTTGTCGAGACGCGGCCGGTGCCGGCCGCCTATCGCGTCTGAAGCCATTGCGCCCGGGGGCGGGCGGTCCTTTCGTCTCCATCCGACCGCATGACCGGGCAACCGCACCGCACGACCGGCGTATCGCCACAACCGGCGCATTCACGAATTCCGCGAGGGGAAACAGCAGGCCATGGCGCAGGATCCACCGCATCTCCTGATCGTGGAGGCGCGCTTCTACGACGACCTGTCGGACCATCTGGCGCAGGGCACGATCCGCGCGATCGAGGCTGCCGGTGGCAGCTACGACCGGATCAGCGTGCCCGGTGCACTGGAGATTCCGTCCGCGATCGCGATCGCCATCCGGGCCCCGTCGGACAACCACCGGGCGCGCCGCTACGACGGCTTCGTCGCCCTGGGCTGCGTGATCCGCGGCGAGACCTATCATTTCGAGATCGTGGCCAGCGAGAGCGCCCGCGCGCTGCAGGCGATCGGCGTCGCCACTGGCGCCGCGATCGGCAACGGCATCCTGACGGTGGAGACCTACGAGCAGGCCCTGGTCCGCGCGCGGCCGGACGAGAAGGACAAGGGCGGCGATGCCGCGCGGGCGGCGCTGTCGCTGATCGCCTGGCGGCGGCAGCTTGGCCTGACGCCGTGACAGCCGGATCCGGCAAGGGCAGGGCGACGGCCGCGAACGGGCCTGCCCCGGCCCAGCAACGGCAGCGCCGCCCGGGCGCGCGCACCTTCGCCCGCCTGGCGGCGGTCCAGGCGCTCTATCAGATCGAGCAGAACCGCAACCGGCCGGAACGGGTGATCGAGGAGTTCGAGCGTCACCGGCTCGCGCCACAGGCCGGGACCGGCGGCGAGGACACCGCCGAGGCGGCGGCACGCGAGGCCCGGCGGGCGGAGGCGGCCGCGGATTACGAGAGCGCCGCGTCGCCGGAGGATGCCCTTGCGGTGGAAGCCGACCGCGCCTGGTTCCGCGACCTGGTGACCGGGGTCTCGGCCCGCCAGGCGGAGATCGACGGCCATCTGAACGCGGCGCTGGCGGGGCGCCGCGACGTGATGCGGATGGAAGTCACCCTGCGCGCGATCCTGCGGGCAGGCGTCTACGAACTGCTGGCGCGGATCGATACCCCGACGAAGGTGGTGATCGCGGAGTATGTCGCGCTGGCCTATGACTTCTTCAACAAGACCGAAGCGGACCTTGTGAACGCGATCCTCGACCGGATCGGCCGCGAGGTGCGTCACGGCGCCTGATCTGCGGACGCATGTCGTGAACGAGTTCGATCGCATCGCCACCTATTTCGCGCCCCTGGCCCGGCACTCGGCGGCTGCGCTCGGGCTGGCCGACGATGCTGCCGTCTGGCAGCCGCCGGCGGGGCAGGATGTGGTGGCGACCACCGACACCATGGTCTGCGGCGTGCATTTCCTGGCAAGCGACGGTGCCGCGGCGATCGCCGCGAAGCTGCTGCGGGTCAACCTGTCGGACCTGGCGGCGATGGGGGCCAGGCCGGCCGGTTTCCTGCTGAACACCGCGCTGACCGAGGCGGAGGACGATGCCTGGCTGGCCGCGTTCGCGGCCGGGCTGGAGGCGGATATCGACCGTTTCGGCATGCCGCTGCTGGGGGGCGACAGCGTGGCCACCCCCGGCGCGATGACCTTGACAGTGACTGCCCTGGGGACCGTTCCGCGGGGCCGGGCGCTGCGCCGGTGCGGCGCGGCTGTGGGCGACGATGTCTATGTTTCCGGCACCGTCGGGGATGCGGGGCTGGGGCTGGCGGTGAAGCTGGGCAGCCTGGCCGGCCTGCCGGACCGTCTGGCCGCGCCGTTGCTGGCGCGCCTGCACTGGCCGACCCCGCGCCTGGCATTGGGCGCGGCACTGGCGGATGGGCTCGCCAGTGCCTGCATCGACGTGTCGGATGGTCTGTTGCAGGATCTCGGCCATGTTGCGCGGCAGTCGGATGTGGCGATCCGGATCGATGCGCCGGCGCTGCCGCTCTCGGAGGCGGCGGCGGAACTGGTGGCCGACCTGCCCGATCGCTTTCCCGGCCTGCTGGTCGCGGGCGACGACTACGAGCTTGCCTTCACGGCGCCACCGGCGGCACGGTCGGCGCTGGCTGCCCTGGCGCAGAGGCTGGAACTGCCGTTGAGCTGCATCGGCCGGGCGGAGTCCGGGCCGTCCGGAGATATCACCGTGCTGGACGCGGCTGGCACGCCGATGGAAATTGTCGGGCGCGGCTACCAGCACTTCACCTGAGCCGGGCCATGATCTTGAGGAGAACGCGATGATGCGTCGAGGCGCAAGCGGGACGGGGCTGGCCAGGGCGCCGCATGGCCTGGTGCTGGCGGCGGCAGTCATGCTGATGACGCTCGCCGGTGCCAGCGATTCGCTCCGGGCGGCCGGCGGCGGGCAGGACGCAAAGTCGGAAGAGGCGCCGGCGGCCGGCGCCGATGCCCAGCAGCTGGTGCAGCTGGATCCGATCTATGCGCCGATGTCGCCGCCGGATCGCGGCGGCCGGCCGCAGGCGGCGCTGACCATGCAGCTGGTGGTCGGCCCCGAGGGCTCGGCCCAGCAGATCCGCGCGCTGATGCCGCGGCTCAGGGATGCGCTGATCCGGGACTTCTTCGCCTATCCGATCACGCAGACCGGCGATTTCCCGGACGACATGCTGCCGGCGGTGACCAAGCGGGTGATGAACATCGCGACACGGGTCTATGGCACGGATGTCGTTTCCGGCGTGCTGTTCGCCCAGATCCTGAAGATCGGTTGCTGACATGGTGGCACGCAGCGAGGAGGCCGCCCCCGGCGCAGCCGAGGCCCCGGAGCCCAGGGTGTGGCGCAACGTGCCGATCCTGTCGCTGGCCCAGGCCCTGTTCGTATCGGCCATGTCGATCCAGATCTCGGTCGGCGGGCTGGTCGGCTACAGCCTGGCCATCGACAAGGGCACAGCCACCCTGCCGATCGCGGCGACCGTGGTCGGCACCGCCCTGTCCACCGTGCCGGCGGCCTTCTTCATGCGGCGCTTCGGGCGGCGGGCAGGGTTCATCACCGGCGGGGTGCTCGGCATCGGCTCGGCGCTGCTGAGCGCCTATGCGATCGACGCCGGCCACTTCTGGCTGTTCGTTTTCTCCTCGCTGCTGTTCGGCTGTTTCAATGCCACGGCGCAGTACTACCGCTTCGCGGCCGTGGACGGCGCACCGGAGCGGGTCCGGGCGCGGGCGATCTCGTTCGTCATGGCCGGCGGCGTGATCGCGGCCTTCGCGGGACCGGAGATCGCCAAGCATACCCGCGACCTGTTCGAGCCGGTTCTCTATCTGGGTGCTTATTTCGCGGTGGCGGCGATCAGCCTGCTGGCCTGCCTGCTGCTGACGGGCCTGCGGATTCCGCCGCTGTCGCTCGAACAGCGGGCGCAGACCGGGCGCCCGCTGGGCCAGATCATGATGCAGCCGGCGTTCATCGCGGCGGTGGTCAGCGCGGTCGTCGGCTATGCCACGATGAGCTTCCTGATGACGGCCACGCCGCTGGCGATGCAGATCTGCGGCTTTGCCTTCGATCCCACCGCGACGGTCATCCAGTTCCATGTGCTGGCGATGTTCCTGCCCAGTTTCGTGACCGGGTCGCTGATCGACAGGTTCGGCGTGCGGACCATCATCATCGCCGGTGCGGTGCTGAACCTTTGTGGCATCGCCAGCGGCTATGCGGGGATCGGCTGGTGGAACTTCTGGGGGAATCTGGTGCTGCTCGGCATCGGCTGGAACTTCATGTTTATCGGCGGCACCACCTTGCTGACCCGGACCTACACGGTTGCAGAGCGGGCGAAAACCCAGGCGGCCAACGACTTCCTGGTGTTCGGCGGGATGGCTGTCGCGTCCCTGTCCTCGGGCATGATTCTGCATGAGTTCGGCTGGGAAACGGTGGTGCTGGTGGCGGTGCCGGCCGTGCTCCTGTCGATCGTGGTGGTGGCGCTGCTCGGCGGCCGCCGGCCGGCACTGGCCTCCTGACCGGTCACGCCGTCGCGCGACCGCCGCCAACTTGTTGCGCGGGCATGACAAGTCTGGCATAAACCGGCGCGCTTTCGGCAGGGACCGGCGGTTCGCCGTACCCCGACGTCCATGGCATGGCCGGTTCCTTTGCCGGTTTCGGTTTGCCGCAGAACCGGCCGTTCCCGGAGCCCCGGCGTCGGCCGGTGGCGGCGGGCCGGACCGCGGACGCGACGGCGACTGGGTTGAGACACCTATCGGCGGCCTGCGAAGGCGGCCGGTCTGACACCGTTCGGTACCGATCCTTGCAATCCGGGCCGGCGGACAGCGCATCCTGCGATCTTCGGGGCTGGTCCAGTGCGGCGCCGGCCTTGCCGGTCCGGGATGCGCGGATACGAGAATGACGGATAAGAGAATGACTGGGGAATGTCAGCCGGCCGGGGCCGGACTGGCCAATACAAAAATAGCGAAGGGGTGCCACAGATGATCGTGGTCTGGTTCGCCATAGCATGCGCCGTCCTGGCCGTGCTCTATGGCCTTGTGACGACACGCAGCGTGATGGCTGCCGACACCGGCAACGAGCGGATGCGCCAGATCGCAGCCGCGATCCAGGAAGGTGCCAGCGCCTACCTGAACCGCCAGTACACGACCATCGGCATCGTCGGTATCGTGATCGCGGTGATCATCGGCGTGCTGCTCGGCTGGCATGTCGGCCTTGGCTTCGTGATCGGCGCGGTGCTGTCCGGCGCGACCGGCTATATCGGGATGAACATCTCGGTCCGCGCCAATGTCCGCACCGCCGAGGGCGCCCGCAAGGGCCTGGCCCACGGCCTCAGCATCGCGTTCCGCTCCGGCGCCATCACCGGCATGCTGGTCGCCGGTCTCGCGCTGCTCGCGGTCGCCGGCTATTTCCTGATCCTGCTGAACCTCGGCTTCGAGGGCCGCGGCATGATCGACGCGCTGGTCGCGCTCGGCTTCGGCGCCTCGCTGATCTCGATCTTCGCCCGTCTCGGCGGCGGCATCTTCACCAAGGGTGCGGATGTCGGTGCCGACCTGGTGGGCAAGGTCGAGGCCGGCATCCCGGAGGACGATCCCCGCAACCCGGCGGTGATCGCCGACAATGTGGGCGACAATGTGGGCGATTGCGCCGGCATGGCCGCCGACCTGTTCGAGACCTATGCGGTGACCATCGTCGCGACCATGGTGCTCGGCTCGATCTTCTTCTCCGCCGCCGGCGAGCCGGCGCAGGTGCTGCAGATCATGGGCTATCCCCTGGCGATCGGCGGCGTCTGCATCATCGCCTCGATCATCGGCACCTACTTCGTCCGCCTGGGCGCCAGCCAGAACATCATGGGGGCCCTGTACAAGGGCTTCATCGCCTCGGCGGTGCTGTCCCTGATCGGCATCTTCCTCGTCACCCAGCTGACGGTCGGCCTGGGCCAGATCGCCGGCCAGGCCTATACCGGCCTGGACCTGTTCTGGTGCGGCCTGACGGGCATCGTGCTGACCGGCCTGATCGTCTGGGTGACCGAGTACTACACCAGCACCGAGTACCGCCCGGTGCGCTCCGTCGCGCAGTCCTCGACCACCGGCCATGGCACGAACGTGATCCAGGGGCTGGCGATCTCGATGGAGGCCACTGCGGTCCCGGCGCTGCTGATCTGCGTCGCGATCATCGTCACCTACCTGATCGCGGGCCTGTTCGGCCTGGCCATCGCGGTGACCAGCATGCTGGCGCTGGCCGGCATGGTCGTCGCGCTCGATGCCTATGGCCCGGTCACCGACAATGCCGGCGGCATTGCCGAGATGGCCGACCTGGACGCCGAGGTGCGCAAGACCACGGACGCCCTGGACGCCGTCGGCAACACCACCAAGGCGGTGACCAAGGGCTATGCGATCGGCTCCGCCGGCCTCGGCGCCCTGGTGCTGTTCGCGGCGTACAACGAGGACCTGAAGTTCTTCATCGCCAACCCGCAGACCTATACCTACTTCGAGGGCGTGCAGCTCAACTTCGGGCTGGACAATCCCTTCGTCGTGGTCGGCCTGTTCATCGGCGGCCTGCTGCCCTTCCTGTTCGGGGCGATGGGCATGACCGCGGTCGGCCGGGCTGCCGGTTCGGTGGTGGAAGAGGTCCGTCGCCAGTTCCGCGAGATCCCGGGCATCATGGAAGGCACCGGCAAGCCGGAATACGGCAAGTGCGTCGACCTGCTGACCAAGGCGGCGATCAAGGAGATGATCATCCCCTCGATGCTGCCGGTCCTGGCGCCCATCGTGCTCTATGTCGTGATCCTGGTGATCGCCGGTCCGAGCGAGGCGTTCTCGGCGGTGGGTGCGATGCTGCTGGGCGTGATCGTGACGGGGCTGTTCGTCGCGATCTCGATGACCGCCGGCGGCGGCGCCTGGGACAATGCCAAGAAGTACATCGAGGACGGCCATCACGGCGGCAAGGGGTCGGAGGCCCACAAGGCCGCGGTGACCGGCGACACCGTCGGCGACCCGTACAAGGATACGGCCGGCCCGGCCGTGAACCCGATGATCAAGATCACCAACATCGTGGCGCTTCTGCTGCTGGCGGTGCTGGCCCATGGTTGATCGGGCACGATCGCGCTGATCGGGCAGGATGCGCCGGGACCCCTGGTCCCGGTACGGCAGCGGGGCGGTCGGCAACGGCCGCCCCGCAGCTGTTTCCGGGTCCGGCCCGTTGCGCCGCGCTGCTGCCTGCGGGGCGGCCCGTCAGGCTGCCGCGAGGGCGAGCAGGGCGGCCAGTCCGGCGGCTTCCGCCAGCTGCGTCGCGGCGCCCAGCGCATCGCCGTTCTGGCCGCCGATCCGGCCGCGGGCGATCAGTGCCACCGTGGCGGCAGCGCCCAGTGCGGCAAGCGGCGGCAGGACGATGGCGGCGGCCGGCAGCAGCAGCCCCGCCAGGCCCAGGCAGAGCAGCAGGCCGATCCCCAGCGCCCGCAGCGAAGGCCGGCCGGCGGTGGCGCTCTGTCCATCGGGATTGGCAGGCGGCAGCAGGGCGGCCAGGATGGCGGCCGACCAGCGCGCACTGGCCGCGACGACGATCACGCCGGCGATCGCGCCGGCGGACGGCAGTGCCGCCAGTACGGCGACCCGCCACAGGGTCATGAGCAGCAGGGCCAGGGCGCCGTAGCTGCCCAGGCGGCTGTCGCGCATGATGCGCAGGCGGCTGTCCCGGTCGCGGCCGCCGCCGATCCCATCGGCGAAATCGGCCAGGCCGTCCTCATGCAGCGCGCCGCTGGCCAGCGCCATGGCCGCGACCGCAAGGATGGCGCCCGGCAGGGCCGGCAGGGCCAGGCCGCCGGCCAGCGCCAAGGCAGCGGCACCGGCGGCGCCGACGGCCGCACCGGCCAGCGGCCAGGCCCAGGCCCCGCGTGCCGCCCAGCCGGGCGGCGGCGGCGGGCCGGCGGGCAGCGGCAGGCGGCTGAATTGCAGCAGGCTGGCGCGCAGGTCCAGCCCGGCAGCCTGGAGGATCCTGCGCATGTCCGTCACGGACGGCGCCCGCACGGGCGGCCGTCCGCCACCTGGAGCCCGGCCCGATGACAGATCGCCGACAGACCCACCCGCCCGACAGCCCTGCGGCGATCGCCCGGGCGCTCGACGGTCCGCTGGAGCGGCCCGACGAGCGGGCGGCAGGCCGGGTCGCCGCCCGGCAGGTGGAACTGACAAAGCCGCCCGGCTCGCTTGGCCGGCTGGAAGCGCTGTGCGCCTGGCTGGCCGCCTGGCAGGGCGCTGGCGGGCCGCAGGCCCGGGCGCCGCAGGTGCTGGTCTTTGCCGGCAATCACGGTGTCGCCGATCGCGGCGTATCCGCCTTCCCGGCCGCCGTCACCGCAGCGATGGTGGCGAACTTCCGGGCCCGCGGGGCGGCCGTGAACCAGTTGGCGGATCTGGCAGGCGCCGGGTTTGCCGTGCACCCGCTGGAACTCGACCGGCCAACCGGCGACTTCACGTCCGGCCCCGCCATGTCGGAGGACGAGGTCGTCGCGGCCTTCGGCACGGGGTGGGCGGCTGTGGGCGACACCGACCTGCTGTGCCTGGGCGAGATGGGCATCGGCAATACGACCGCCGCCGCGGCGCTGTGCGCTGCGCTTTATGGCGGCGATGGCGCCGCCTGGGTCGGGCCGGGGACGGGCGTCGATGCGGCCGGCCTGCAGCGCAAGGCGGCAGTGGTGGATCTGGGCCTTGCACGTCATGCCGGGATCATCGGCGATCCCTTGCAGGCGCTGCGCTGTCTCGGCGGGCGGGAGATCGCGGCCATGGCAGGGGCGATCCTGGCGGCACGCTACCGGCGGGTGCCGGTCCTGCTGGACGGCTTCGTCTGCTGTGCTGCCGCCGCCGTGCTGCAATCCCGGGCGCCGGATGCCCTGGACCATTGCCTGGCCGCGCATGTCTCCGCGGAGCCCGGTCACCGGCGCCTGCTGCAGCGGCTGGGCCTCGTGCCCCTGCTGGACCTCGAGATGCGGCTGGGGGAGGCGTCCGGCGCCGCCCTGGCCCTGCTTCTGGTGCGCGCGGCCCTGGCCTGTCACCACGGCATGGCGACCTTCGCCGATGCCGCGGTACCCAGGGACATGGCCATCGGGGACGGGTCCACCGGCGATGTAGCGGGCCGGCGTGGAGACGGCTAGGGGGATGGCGCGCAGGGACCCGCTCAGCGTTTGTCGGCGGTGGGCGACACGTTGTTGAAGCGCCCCAGATTGCCGAACAGCTGCTGCAGGAAGTTGAGCTCCTTGCCGCGGGTCGGGGTTTCCCGCTCGACCATCGCGATTTCCTGGCCATCCTCCAGTTCGAACTTCGCCACCTCGCGGACCCGCAGGCTGTCGTCGAAATTCACTGCCAGCACGCGCCGCCGGGTCGGCTCGGGCTTGAAGATCCCGTATGCCTCGAACTCGCTGGAGATGTAGTACCAGGTGTCCTCGGGCTGCTTGAACGTCGCTGTCACCGAGGGCGAGCCGAGAATCTGCTCGACTTCCGCCTGGGTCTGCCGCCCGGGCTCGATCTTCGCGGCTTCCTCGTCCGTGAAGATCGCGCCATGGGTCGAGATCCGGGGCGTGCAGCCTGCGGCCGCCAGCGGCAGCAGCAGAAGGGCGGCAACGGCCAAGGTCTTCAGCATCGGGGATCCACCCTGCGGCAGGGAAAGCGTTTGACGGAACTGCATTTGGCGCCTAGCTCACTTTGTCTGCGAGGCCAACGATCGATGGGGCGCGACACATGCTCGGCGTTTTGACGGGGTTCAAGCGACGCGCGGCGATGGAAGAGGCGAGCTATTCCCTCTACCGCACCGCCATCGAGCAGGCGCGCTTGCCGCTCTTTTACCGCGCCTTCGCGGTTGAGGACAGCGTCGACGGCCGCTTCGACCTGCTGACCCTCCATGTCTACCTGATTCTGCGGCGCCTGCGACAGCAGGATGCCGTCGGGCAGGACCTCGGGCAAAGGCTGTTCGACCTGATGTTCGCCGACATGGACCAGAACCTGCGCGTGATGGGGGTCAGCGACATGCGGGTGGGCAAGCGCGTGAAGGCCATGGCGCAGGCGTTCTACGGGCGTGTCGCGGCCTACGATGCGGGTCTCGGGCTCGACGGCGCACCGGCGACCGGCGATCTTGCCGACGCGGTGCGCCGCAATGTCTATCGCGGTGCGGAGCATGCGCCGGCGGTGGCGCTGGCGGCCTATATGCGCCGGTGCGACGCTGTGCTGCAGGGCCAGGACGATGCGGCGCTGAGCGCCGGCACGGTGGTCTTTCCGGACCCGGCAGAGGTCCTGGCGGCGACGCCCGCGCCATCGGCGGCACCGGCTGCGCAGACGGATTGACGCGGGCTGCGGCTGCGCCTATTTTCCCGCACCTTGGCGCCGTACCCCTGCGGGCGCGGCGGCGATATCGCATACCCTCTTCGGAGACGGAGATGCCTTCCCGGTCCCGGCCGTGATGCGGCGGCTTGCCGGCCGTGCCGGCGACCGTGTATCGGGCGCGTGACGATTGCCATGTTCCAGGACCGCCAAGTCCGGGTATGCGGTGTCGGAACTGGCGTCCGGGCGGAACCTGTTGAGGAGGGACAGCCGATGAAGCGCGGTCAAGACGGCGGCCTGTCCGTGAAACGTATTGCGGGGGTCGAGTTTTCGCGACCGGTTGCGCTGGAAGATCTGCCGGAGGAGGGGCTCGCGGTGGATCTGACGGCGGATGAAGGCGAGCGTGCCGCCGTGGCCCGGCGGCTCGGTCTGCGCGATGTCTCGCGCTTCGGCCTGCGCGGGCGGATCGACCGGGACCCGGCGTCAGGCGGTTTCTGGCTGTCGGCGGAATTGTCGGCGGCCGTCACGCAGGCCTGCGTGGTGACGTTGGATCCGGTGGACGCGGAGATCCGGATCGCCGTCTCGCGGGCATTCGTGGCGGCGGATCCCGCCGAGGTGATGCCGGAGGAAGGCGAGATCGACGCGACGGCGGAAGATCCGCCCGACCCGGCGCCCGGCGGTGTCGCGGATCTGGGCGAGGTGGCGACGGAGGAATTGGCGCTGGCGCTGGACCCTTACCCGCGCAAACCCGGCGCGGCCTGGCCCGCGGACGGGCTGGAGCAGGGTGCGGAAGACCGTGGCGGTCCTTTTGCGGCGCTGCGGCAACTGAAACACTAGTCGCGGCCTGTCGGGCGCGCGCCTGGAGTGTGGCAACGGTCGCCCCAGAATGGGTGACATGTGGTGAGAACATGTGCGGCGGCGGTCGGTTGGTCTAGACTTGTCTGCGCCACGCCGCACCGGAAGGTTCGTCGTGCCGGGGGAAGAGGCTCCGGCAGGCCGAATGAGAAAGAGAGAGCATCATGGCAGTACCCAAGTCCAAAATCTCGCGGTCCCGGCGTGGCCAGCGGCGGTCGCATCTTGCCCTGGGGACGGTGAACGTCACCGAATGCGCCAATTGCGGCGAGATGAAGCGGCCGCATCACATGTGCCAGGGATGCGGCCACTACGACGGCCGTGAAGTGGTCGAGATCGAAGCGATCGTCTGACCCTCGTGGATGTTGTGAGGCAGGTATCCGGCAGGCCGGGCGCGGCAACGTTTGGCCGCTGCCCCGCAGGCCGGCCCTGAGCGCGGGGCGACGGTGAGTCGGCCGTGGACCATTGCGCTTGACGCCATGGGCGGCGACCTGGGTCCCCGGCCGGTCATCGTGGGGGCTGCCGATGTCAGCTACCGCTATCCGGATGCCCGGTTCCTGATCTTCGGCGACGAGGCCAAGCTGGCGCCGCTCCTGAAGCGGGTCGGGCGGCTGAAGGATCGTGCCGAGATCCGACACACCACTGGCCTGGTCGGGCCGAAGGACAAGCCCAGCCACGTGTTGCGCCGCGGCAGCGACACCAGCATGGGGCAGGCGATTCACGCCGTCCTGTCCGGAGAGGCCGACGGCGTCGTGTCGAACGGCAATACCGGCGCCCTCATGGCGCTGTCGATCTACCTGCTGAAGACCCTGCCCGGCGTCGACCGGCCGGCGATCGCGTCCCTGATGCCGACCTCGCGCGGCGAAGTGATCATGCTGGACCTGGGCGCGAACGTGGAATGCGATGCGCGCAACCTGACCCAGTTCGCGATGATGGGGGCGCATTTCGCCCATGCCGTGCTGGGGCGGCAGAAGCCGCTCGTGGGCCTGCTGAATGTCGGGGTGGAAGAGACCAAGGGTCGCGACTCGATCAGGCAGGCAGCGGAAATCCTGAGGCAGCACAAAGACTTGCCTCTGGAGTTTCACGGATTTGTCGAAGGCGGCGACATCAACCAAGGTGTGGTGGATGTCGTCGTGACCGACGGCTTCACGGGCAATATCGCGCTGAAGACGATGGAAGGCACCGCGCGGATGATCGGCGGTTATCTGCGCGCCGTCTTCCGCCGTTCCTTGCTGACCAAGTTGAGCTACCTGATCGCGCAAGGCGCAATCGACGCGCTGCGCCAGCGCCTGGACCCGCGCTTCTACAATGGCGGCGTCTTCCTCGGCCTGAACGGCATCGTGGTGAAAAGCCATGGCGGCGCCGATGCGGTGGCCTTTGCCTCGGCCCTGGAACTGGCCATCGACATGGTGGCCGACGACCTTCCCGCCCGCACCGCCCGTGACGTGCACCAGTTCTTCGGCAGCGATGGCGGCCGGTCGGCGGGCAGCGGACGCCCGGCCGCGCCCCCGCCCGCGCCCGCGCCCGCGGAGGATGCCTCGGCCGCCGGCACCGCTTCGGCTGCGGGCGAACCGTCCGGAGCGGCGGGCCAACCCGGAGCGGCGCCGGGAGACGCGCCACAGGACCAGAATGGGACCGATGGCACTGCCTCCGGCGGTGCGCAGCACAGAATCGCGGGTCAGGCCGTATGAGACGTACTTTCATTACCGGCTGCGGCGCATACTTGCCGGAGCGGATCATGTCGAACGACGAACTGGCGCGGCTGGTCGACACCAACGACGAGTGGATCACGGCGCGGACCGGCATCAAGGAACGCCGCATCGCGGCGGAGGGCGAGACGACGTCGATGCTGGGGCTGAAGGCGGCGGAGCGGGCCTTGGAGAATGCCGGCGTGAAGGCGGCGGATGTCGACCTGATCGTCCTGGCCACCGCCACGCCCGACCAGACCTTTCCCGCGACCGCCTGCCGGGTCCAGGCGGAACTGGGCCTGACCTCCGGGGCGGCATTCGACATCCAGGCGGTCTGCACCGGTTTCATCTATGCGCTCGCCACCGCCGACAATTTCATCAAGGCCGGGCAGGCGGATACCGCCCTGGTCATCGGGGCGGAGACCTTTTCGCGGATCCTGGACTGGGAGGATCGCGGCACCTGCGTACTGTTCGGCGACGGCGCCGGCGCAGTGGTGCTGACGGCAGGCACCGGCCAGGGCACCGCGGCGGATCGCGGCGTGCTGAGCACCCACCTGCATTCCGACGGCCGCTACGAGAAGCTGCTTTATGTCGACGGCGGCCCGTCCTCCACCCAGACCGTCGGCAAGCTGCGCATGTCGGGCAAGGAAGTGTTCCGCCATGCGGTGGTCAATCTTGCCGATGCAGTGTCCGAGGCAATGGCCGCCACCGGCCTCACGCCGGATGACATCGACTGGATCGTCCCGCATCAGGCCAACCGGCGGATCATCGACGCCACCGCACGCAAGCTGAACATCGATCCGGACAGGGTTGTGCTGACCGTGGATCGTCACGGCAATACCTCTGCCGCCTCCGTGCCGCTCGCCCTGAACGAGGCAGTGAAGGACGGCCGCATCCAGCCCGGCCATCTGGTCCTGATGGAGGCGATGGGCGGAGGCTTTACCTGGGGCAGCGCGCTGGCGCGCTGGTAGCCCGGAGTCGCAGACGGAGTCGGGCTGGAGTCGCGGTTTTCGCGGAGATCCGGCAATGGCGGCGGGACTGGCCGGCTGGCCATCGTCATGCGGCTTTGGCAGATCCTTTCGGATTGCGCGGCACCTGTCCCGCAAATGTCGCAGCAAGATATAAAGATCTTCACCTATCTCTCTGATATTGACGGGTTTCTCGCCCGGAAGTAGGGTCAGTCTTCCGGTTGAGTAGCGGCCCAGCCGCTCGGCCTGGACGATGGGGTGAGATGGGATGCCGGGCACGGTCACACGCGCGCAGCTGAGCGAGGCTGTCTACCAGGAGGTCGGCCTCTCCCGAAACGAATCGGCAGAGCTGGTCGAGAACGTCCTGGACGAGATCGTGGACAGCCTGGTTCGCGGCGACACCGTCAAGATTTCCTCGTTCGGAAGCTTTCAGGTGCGGGCCAAGGGCGGGCGTGTCGGCCGCAATCCCAAGACCGGCGAAGAGGTGCCGATATCGCCGCGCCGGGTCCTGGTGTTCCGGGCGAGCCAGGTGCTGAAGGACCGGATCAACGATGCCCTGACCCATGCGGCAGCGGCCCTGCGGCCCGGCGATGGGGGCGGCAGGAGTTGACCGGCACGCTGACCGGGAACACAGCCGGAACCACGCAAGGGGGACGCACCATCCAGGATCGTGGGGCCCAGGATCGCTCGGCCCAGGATCGCTCGACCCAGGATCGCTCGACGCTGGCCGGGCGGCGGCCGGTCGGGCGCGACCCCGATGGCGCTCGCCGCGGCGAGAAGTCGCCGCAGGCCTTCCGGACGATCTCGGAGGTGGCGCAGGACCTGGAGGTTCCGCCACACGTCCTGCGCTTCTGGGAAACCAAGTTCAGCCAGGTCCGGCCGCTGAAGCGCGGCGGCGGGCGGCGCTATTACCGCCCCGAGGATGTCGACCTGCTTCGGCGCATCCGCGCGTTGCTGTATCGCGAAGGCTATACCATCAAAGGGGTCCAGCGCGTGCTGCGCGAGGGCGGGAGCCAGGCGGCAGATGCCGCCGGCGGCCGCGGTGGCACCGCTGTCGAGACGGCGCCGCCAGCGGCGGGCGGGGCGGCGGAGTCCGCCGCGTCGCATCCGCATCCCCGGACGGCGGGCGCCGATACGGTGGCCGGGATCCCCGACGAAGCGGATCACGCCTTGCCCGGCCAGGCAGCTGCCGGGCCGGGTCCCGGCCTGTCGCAGCGGGCGGCACCGGACGGGGGCGCGGATCCACCACCTCCGGCTGTGGCCGGCGTGCCGGCCGGAGACAGTCCCGGCGGTGTACCGGCGGATGTCCGCGGCACCGGTTCCGGCGGGCAGGCGGCGCTCTCCGCGGCAGCCGCCTCCGCACGCACGGAGGCTTCGGCCAGCGTCGATCAGGGTGCCGCGTCTGCTGCGCACGAGCAGGATTGGCGGCAACGCCTCGGCAAGGTGCTGATCGATCTGCGGACAGTCCGGGAAGTGCTGCAGCGGGAGCTTGACGACCCCGCATCATGAAGCGACGGACTGCGGTCCGGGACGGCGGCACAGCCGTCCGGAACGGCAGGACCCGGGAAATGCCATCGGGTGCAGGGAACAATTGCAGCGGCCAGATGCCATGGCTATAGTCCCGCGCTCCGAAGCCGGGGTCAGCGCAGGCAACCTGCCTGCGCAATCCCGCGGCGCGGTGCGGAGCGTAGCGCAGCCTGGTAGCGCGCTTGTCTGGGGGACAAGAGGTCGTGGGTTCGAATCCCGCCGCTCCGACCAACCGCTCACGGCTCCGGCCGATGCGCGGAGGGCAGTTCCGCAAGGCCCGGTCCGGCGCGTCCGGGCGTCCTGCCGCCATATCGTCGCGACCCGCCTTGAGGCGAGCCGCATGGACGCGAGCCGCATGGACGCGGTCCTGGGGGCGGCGATCGCAACGAAACCCGGCCGCCCATCCGAAAGTGGCATTGCCGCCGCCGGGCAGACATGCATCCTGGACCCTGGCCGTGCCTGCTGGCGACCGGATCTCCGGAACGCCGGCGCCCATGCGGCATGCGGGCCCGGGGCGAACGTCCCCTGATGTCGGACGACCGTGTCGCAGTCCCGGGCGGCGTGTGGAGGACCCATGAGCAGTTTCGAAGAGCTTCAGAAGCGCGTCGAGTCGGCTGAGCGGCAGTTCGCGGCAATGTCCCGGCAGCGCCGGGACTATGGCCAGCGCCTGATCGACATGATCTCCATGCACGAGCGCAACCTGGCGGACAGCGACGGCAGGCTCGCGAGCCTGCGTGCGGAGGCCGAGGAGGCGAAGGCCCTGGCGGCGGAACGCGGGCGCGAACTGGGCAAGGTGCAGGGCGAGAACGAACAGCTGCGGCACATGCTGCATGCGCTGTTGACCGCGATCGAGCGCGGGCGCTCGAACGAGTTCGAGGAGACCATGCTCGAACTCGACCAGCGAATCAGCGCCATGGTCGCGGCCAGCGGCGATGCCGGGCCGCCATCGGCGGAGGAAGTGAGCCAGGCCCCCGAGATCTGGTCGCGCCCGATGACGGATGACGACGGCGATGGCGACCGGGAAGAGACCCCGGAGGCGCCGGGCTGGCAGGGCATTCCGGCGAGCGACCAGCAGGCGCCCCCCAATCCCTACAAGACGGCGGATCGCGAACGGCAGGTCGCGGCGGAGGCGCCGCCGGCGGTGGCCGACGACGAAGGGCCCGGGGGCGATCCGGGATGGCCTGACGCCGACGCCGAGGAGCAGGCGGCCGGCGCCGAGCCCGAAGCGCTCGCACCGTCGCCGGAGGAGGACCTGGCGGAGGACGGGTCCGACGGCGGCACCCTGTACGATGGCCTCCGCCCGGCAGACGCCTCGGCCGCAGCGGAGGAGGCCGACGACTGGGACGGCGCCGGCCCGGTTGGGGACCGGCCCCCGACCCTGGAGGAGGTCCTGGAATTTGCCGAGGCCTCGGCACAGGACGAGGCTTCCGCCGAGTCCGGCGAAGACGAATCCGCGCCGGACGACGATGACAGGCTGTCCGCCGGCGACATGGCGCGACTGACCAGGATGCTGGAGCAGTCGCTGGCTGCCGGCGACGACGAGGGCGCCGGCGAAGCGGCGGACCTGGCGCGCGAAGCACTGGACGACGGGGCCTCGGCCCTCATGCAGGCGCCGATTTCCGAGATTGCGGACCGTATCAGGGCCGAACACCGGGACGGCGAACCGGCCGGCAGCCGGCTGCAGGACGACGAGGACGAAGAAGGCTTCGAACTGCTGGACGAGGCTGAACTGGAAAAGACCTTCGCGCAGATGTCGGACCGGCTGTTCTCCGAGGATGAATATGAAGAGACCGGCTTCGTGCCGGCGGAGGCGCGTCGCGACGACGACGATTCGGAGCCCGACGATGAGGCCGCGCTGGAAAGCGCATTCGACCTGAGCGACCTGGATCTGGGCGGCGAGATCGACGGCCCGCCGGAGGCGGAACTGGAGACCGGATCGGACGGGGATCCGGAGACGGGGCGCTATGCCCCGGACGCAGGCGACACGGACCCGTTTTCCGACGCGGAAACCCGTTCCGGCGGCGACGAAAGCGGTGCTGTCGAGGCGGCGGAGGAGGCCGAGCTGGCGCGCTGGCAGGCGGAGGTGCTGGGGCGGGTCGCGGCGGAGAGCGGGGATGCCCCTGCGGCAGGACAGGCGCCGCCGCGCGATGCACCGTCATCGGCACAGGCCGCGGCTCCCGATCGCGATGCCCGCGGCGGCGGCGACGGCCGGACGCGCGACGATGACGATGACGACGATGCCCTTGCGGAACTGGATGCGATCCTGGCGGAGGAAGACCGCGCCTTCGAGACCGACCGCAACGTCGCTCCCGCCGACCCGGAAGCCGAATGGGAACGGCCAGCGGCGGGCGCAGGCGATGGTGCGCCCCGGCGCAGCCTCGCGCCCGCCCTGCGCGACAGCCTGGACGACGCGACACGGGCCGAGATCCTGGCCCGTGTGCGGCAGAGCCATACCGGCAGCCGCGGCGACCAGGACGACTGACACCCTGCGACCTCGCGTCCACTGGCACGATGCGGTTCCGGGCCTAGCTTCCGGGCAGGTGGCCGGGCGCATGCCGGGCCGACCCCGCATGCGTGGTCGTCCGCGCATGCGGCCAGGAAGTGAGAGGGATGGCAATGCGCCAATCGGTTCCGCCGGCCGGCCAGTTGCGGGCAATCGGCATCTGGCTGCTGGCTGTCGCCGGGCTGGTCTTCGTGATGATCGTCCTGGGCGGCGTCACGCGCCTGACCGAATCCGGCCTGTCCATGGTGGAATGGCGCCCCGTCACCGGATGGCTGCCGCCGCTGAGCATGGAAGGCTGGGAGCGTGCCTTTGCCGCGTACAAGGCGTTCCCGGAATACCAGAAGGTCAATGCCGGCATGAGCCTGTCGGCGTTCCAGACGATCTACTGGTTCGAGTACAGCCACCGGCTGCTGGGACGGTTCATCGGCCTCGCCTTCGCCGTGCCGTTCCTGGTCTTCCTGCTGCGCCGTGCCGTTCCGGGCTGGCTGGTGCCGCGCCTGGCCGGCCTGCTGCTGCTGGGCGGCCTGCAGGGTGCCGTCGGCTGGTTCATGGTGCAGAGCGGCCTGGTCGACCGGCCTGACGTCAGCCAGTACCGCCTGGCGATGCATCTGGGGCTGGCCTTCCTGATCTTCGGGGCCCTGCTCTGGACCGCCCTGTCCTGCCTGCGGCCTCCGGCGCAGCGGCCGATGGCGGAGCTGCAGCCGCGCGGGCCGGTCGTCCTCGCCGCCGCCCTGCTGGCCCTGGTCTTCCTGCAGGTGCTGGCCGGGGCGCTGGTGGCGGGCCTGAATGCCGGCATGACCTACAATACCTGGCCGCTGATGGACGGCAGGCTGATCCCTGCAGGCCTCGGCCTTCTTTCGCCGTGGTGGCTGAACCTGTTCGAGACCGTCACCACCGTGCAGTTCCAGCATCGCTGCCTCGGCTATCTGATCCTCCTCGGCGCGGCCCTTCTCTGGCTGCAGGCGCTGCGCATCCGACGCCGCGGCGGCACGGTGGCGGGCGGTGCCGGCCTTGTCCTTGTCGCCGTGATTCTCCAGATTCTGATCGGCATCGTCACGCTCCTCCTGGTCGTCCCGGTGCCGGTGGCGGCGGTGCACCAGGCCGGTGCCGTCGCGGTTGTGGCGCTTCTGGTCGGCCACCTGCATGATCTGGTCCATCCGGCGGCCGCGGCGGCGCCGCTGCCGGCCAGCGGCAGGGCGCCGCACGGAAGCAAGGCGGAGGCACCAGCCGATGGATGACAGCAAGGGCGTTCCGGCGGACGACGAGCAACTGGAGCTGCGCGCCAGGAAGCATGTCGCGGCGCTGCGCGGCTTCTATGTGCATGCCGCGATGTACCTCGCGGTCAATCTCGGCCTGCTCTGCATCAACCTGCTGTCGTCGCCGGACCGGCTGTGGTTCTACTGGCCGCTGCTGGGGTGGGGCGTCGGGCTCGCCGCCCATGCCTTGCGCGTCTTCGCGGTGCCGGGTTTCGACAGCGACTGGGAAGAGCGCAAGGTGGCCGAGTACAAGAACCGGGAACGCAATCGCGACCATCGCTGAGCCGGCGCCCGCGCCCGCCGATCCGATTCTGGGGGACAGGCCGATGACCGCCGTACTGCTTTATGTCACCACGGACTCGGTGGCCGAGGCCGAGGCGATCGGCCGCGCCCTGGTGGAGGCGCGGCTTGCCGCCTGCGCCAACATCCTGCCCGGCATGCGGTCCGTCTTCCGCTGGGAAGGGGAGGTGCAGACCGGCGCGGAATGCGTCCTGATCCTGAAGACACAGCCCGCCCTGGCGGCGCGTGCGACCGCGGCGGTCGTCGCGGCGCATTCCTACGACTGCCCCTGCGTGCTGCAGCTGCCGGTGCAGGGCGGCAACCCGGCCTTTCTCGACTGGATCGCGGCGGAGACCGCGGAAAGCGGGGCCGGGCGCGGCTGAGGCGCCACACCCGGCCCGCCGGGCTTTCGGGGCAGCGATTCAGGTCTGGGCGAGGGCCTGGTCCAGGTCCGCTTTCAGGTCCGCGGCGGTCTCCAGGCCGATCGACAGGCGCACCACGTCCGGTCCGGCGCCCGCGGCCTCCAGCTGCTCGGCGGAAAGCTGCCGGTGGGTGGTGGAGGCCGGATGGATGATCAGGCTGCGGGTATCGCCGATATTCGCCAGGTGCGAGAAGATCTCGACCGACTCCACCAGCTTGACCCCGGCGTCATAGCCGCCCTTGACCCCGAACGTGAACACGGAGCCGGCGCCGTTGGGCAGGTATTTCTGCTGCAGGGCGTGGTACCGGTCGTCCGGCAGCCCGGCATAGGAGACCCACTCCACCTTCGGATGCGACTTCAGGAACTGCGCCACCGCCATGGCATTGCTGCAGTGCCGCTCCATGCGCAGCGGCAGGGTCTCGATCCCGGTGATGATCAGGAAGGCGTTGAACGGCGAGATCGCCGGGCCCAGGTCGCGCAGCCCGACCGCGCGGCAGGCGATCGCGAAGCCCATATTGCCGAAGGTCTCCCAGAAGCGCAGGCCGTGATAGCTGGGCTGGGGCTCCGTCATGTGCGGGAACTTGTCGGTGGCGCCCCAGTCGAAATTGCCGCCGTCGACAATGACGCCGCCGACGGAATTGCCGTGCCCGCCCAGGAACTTGGTGGCGGAATGCACGACGATATGGGCGCCATGCTCGAACGGCCGGCAGAGCGCGGGGCTCGCCAGCGTGTTGTCGACCACCAGCGGGATCTTGTGCTCGTTGGCGATCTTCGCCAGCGCCGCCAGGTCGGTCACCACGCCGCCGGGATTGGCCAGGCTCTCCACGAAGATCGCCCGGGTGCGGTCGTCGATCTGCGCCGCGACGGCCGCGTGATCGTCGGCATCGGCGAAGCGGGCATGCCAGTCCATCCGCTTGAAGCTCTGCGAGAACTGCGTGATCGAGCCGCCATAGAGCCGGGTCGACGCCACGAAATTGTCGCCCGGGCTCATCAGGGTATGGAAGATCAGCAGCTGGGCGCCATGGCCGGACGCCACCGCCAGCGCCGCGGTGCCGCCTTCCAGCGCCGCCACACGTTCCTCCAGCACCGACTGGGTCGGGTTGTTGATCCGGGTGTAGATGTTCCCGAAGGCCTGCAGGTTGAACAGCGAGGCCGCATGGTCGACATCGTCGAAGACGTAGGCGGTCGTCTGGAAGATCGGGGTGACGCGGGCACCGGTGGTGGGGTCGGGCGCGGCGCCTGCATGGATTGCCAGCGTCTCGAAGCCGGGTTTCGTGCTCATCTGGATTTTCCTGTCGGTTGTCGGAAGGGGAGAACGGGCGCCGCCGGGCCGGCGGCGTCAGGGATGTGGCGAGGTCGGGGACGTGGCGGAATCAGACGCCGCGCCGTCGCTTGCTGGAAATCACGCCGGTGTTGCGGCCAAGCCAGCCGATCTCGCCGGAAAGGCGGCCATACTCGATCTTCGGGCAGCGGTTCATGACGACCCGCAGGCCGGCCGCGCGGGCCTTGGCCGCCGCCGCGTCATGGCGCACGCCCAACTGCATCCAGAGGATCTTCGCGCCGATGGCGATCGCCTCGTCGGCGATCGGGGGAACAGCCTCGGCATTGCGGAAACAGTCGACCATGTCGACCTTGTCGGGGATCTCGGGCAGGGAGGCATAGACCTTCTCGCCCAGGATCTCGGCGCCTGCGGCGGCCTCCTTCGGGTTGACCGGGATCACGCGAAAGCCTTTCCCCTGCAGGTACTTCATGGCGAAGTAGCTCGGCCGGTTCCAGTTCGCCGAAGCGCCGACCATCGCGATGGTGCGGGCGTCGCGCAGCACCTGGCGGATGAAATCGTCGCCATATGCCTCATCCGCCGGCGGCCCGGCGGCAGCCTGTTCCTCCGTCATCGCGGGCCTAGCTGTCGGTCCAGCGGGGCGGGCGCTTCCCGATGAAGGCGCCGATCCCTTCGCCGGCATCGTCGATCGCCAGGTTGCCGACCATGACCTCGGAGGTGAAGGCATAGGCCTCCGGCAGGGCCATGCCGAGCTGGCGGTAGAACGCCGCCTTGCCGATGGCGATCGTGGCCTGCGACTTCGACGCGATCTGCGCGGCAAGCGCCAGGGTCGCACGGCGCAGCTCCGCATCCTCGACCACCCGGTTCACCAGGCCGATGCGGAAGGCATGCTCGGCATCCACCAGGTCGCCGGTCAGCAGCATCTCCATCGCCTGCTTCGGCGATGCGGTGGCGCGGCTGAGCGCCACCATAGGCGTCGAGCAGAACAGGCCGATATTCACCCCCGGCGTGCCGAAGCGGGCGGAACGGCCGGCCACCACAAGGTCGCAGGACGCCGCCAGCTGGCAGCCCGCGGCGGTCGCGACGCCGCCGATTTCCGCGATCACCGGCTTGGCGATCTGCTGCACCGATTGCATCAGGGTGGAGCATTGGGTCAGCAGGTCATGCTGTGCCTGGACATCCCGCGCCGCCATCAGGCCGGAGACCTCGCGCAGGTCATGGCCGGCGCTGAAGGCGGGCCCGTCATGCGCCAGCACGATCACCCGCACCGCGCCATCGGCGGCGCAGGCCGCCAGCATGTCCTGCAACAGCGCCATCGTGGCACTGGACAGGCTGTTGCGGGTCTGGCTCCGCTGCAAAGTCAGGACGGCAATGCCGTCCGCATCCTCCCGCCGCACCGGCGGCAGCTCTGCGGGGGCGGTGTGGGCCGCTTCTGCCATGGCGTCATCCCTCGTCGGCTTGTCTGGCGGGATGATAGAGCGGCAGCGTCCCAACGCAATGCCGGCGGGGCAATGCCGGCGGGGCAATGCCGGCTGGGCAATGGCGGCGGGCAATGGCGGCTGGCCGATGGCGGCCGGCCGGTCAGGCGGCGCCGGCGCGCTCCTGCGGGGACAGGTAGGCCGGCGTCGTGCCCATCGCCCCGGCCATCGCCTGATGGAACCAGCGGACCGAATGCTCGAACTCGGCGAAGACCAGGTCGGGGTTCGCGCCGCTTGCCAGGGTCGACTGCATGCTCTCCATCATCGCGTAGTCCTCCGCGATGGCGCCCCAGAAGATCTCGGAATTCCGCTCCCAGTGGCGACGGGCCTTCTCGCCGGACGGGGCCGCGGGGATCATCATGCAGGCGTCGACCACCGACTGGCCCGGATCCACGGGCCAGACGGTGTTCAGCTGCACATGGTCCGGCTGCACCAGGAGGATGGTGTTGGGATGGATGATGTAGAGCAGGTTGCCGGCCGTGCGGATCGGGTCGTCGAGCGACGCGGCGTCGATCTGGCGGATCTCCCGCTTCGGCAGGAACAGGCGCATATGCGGCCCGAAGCGGTCGAACACGCTCAGGGCGTCGAAGAACATCTGCGCGATGGTGTTCCGGTGCGCATAGCGGAAATGGTAGGTCTCCATCGAGCCTTCCATCTGGAACTTCCAGTTCGCCGCCAGGCGCGGCGTGCGGGGGGCGAAGCGGACATGGCCCGCCAGGACCCAGTTCTCCAGGTCGCCGAGGATCGGGTCCAGCCAGGCATCCGCCGCGACCGCCGGCTCGGTCGACGGCGTGACGAACAGGATGCCCGCCCGCTCGGTCACCGGCAGCCGCACCAGCCCGCAGCGCTCGGCCTCCAGGTCCGGGAAGCCATGGCCGTGCGGCATGCCGGCGAGCTGTCCGTCCAGGCCGTAGGTCCAGGCGTGATAGGGACAGACAAAGGCCTTGGCGCCCTTGCCCTCGGCGGGGCTGCCGTCGGCATCGCCGGCCAGGCGCACGCCGCGATGGCGGCAGACATTCAGGAAGGCCTGTGCGCGGCCGTCGGCGCCGCGCACCAGCAGGATCGGCACGCCGGCGCGGTCGTGCGTCATCCAGTCGCCGGGCGCGGCGATCCGGTCGCCGGTGGCGATCGCCAGCGGGTAGCGGCGGAACAGGCTGGCGCGCTCTGCCGCCAGCACCTGCGGGTCGGTGTAGAGCCCGGCGGGCGTGCGGAAGCAGCCGGCCTCCCGTTCCGTGCTGCGGGCCGCGATATGGTGCCGGGCCCGTTCGATCAGGGCGAGCTGTTCGGCTTTCTGCATCATCGGTCTCCGGCAGGGCGGCGGCCCGCTTCCGGGCCCGTCAGGGCGTCGATCTGGGCGCGCAGGGCAGGGCGCAGGCGGTCGATCACCTCCGCCGGGCCGATCTCCATGATCGCCGCGATGGTGCGCTGGCCGGCGCAGATATAGGCGATCGCGCCGATCACCTGGAAAGCCAGGATCGTCGGGTCCTGGGCCGCCATCGGGCCGTTGCGCGACGCCGCTTCCGCGGCGGCTCCCAGGCGGCGCAGCAGCGGCCGCATCGGCCAGGAGCGGGCGCGGTCCGCCCGCGCCGGATTGTCCAGCAGCTCGCGCAGGATCAGCACGCCCGCCTGCGGGCGGCCGACGCTCCAGGCCAGGAACGCCTCGGCGATCGCCGGCAGGTCGCTGCCGCCCGGTGGCTGCAGCAGGCTCTCCTCGAGCTCCGCGGCGATGCGCTGCAGCACCGCGGCATAGAGCCGCCGCTTGGTCGGGAAATGATGCAGCAGGGCGGCATTGCCCATGTCCACGGCTGCGCCGATCGACCGCAGCGAGGTGCCGGCGAAGCCCTGCTCCGCGAAAGCCGCTTCCGCCGCGTCCAGGATCCGCCGCCGCGCGGCCTCTCCCTTGGCGGTACGGGGGACGGTTGCCGCCGTGGCCGGCTCCGCCATCGCCGTCATGGTCATGCCCATGCCCTTTTCAGAACAAACCGATCAGTTGGTCGGTAACTGGAGCATGACCGTTCAGCCTGCGCAAGCCGTGGCAGTGAAACGGAATGAGGTATTATAATACCTATGTACTAAGCGACTGAAATCAGTGCATTATCGGACTTGACGCGCGAAGGTCGTGCCGATATATCCACCGCTTCCGAGCATCCGGCTCCGGCTTGCGGATCTTGCATCCGCAACCGTGGCGATCCCGGCCGCAGATCGCGCGGCGGGCGCGCTGTCCCGGGCGCCGGCTCGCATGACGTCAGACGAATGGACGGATCAACGTGACAAAAACAATGTCGGCCAAGGCCGCCGACATCGAGAAGCGCTGGGTGCTGATCGATGCCGAGGGTCTGGTGCTGGGGCGGCTGGCGGCGGTGATTGCCACCCGCCTGCGCGGCAAGCACCGGCCTTTCTACACCCCCCATGTCGATTGCGGTGACAATGTCATCGTGATCAATGCCGAGAAGGTGCGGCTCACGGGGAACAAGCGCAACAACGAGATCTTCTACTGGCATACCGGCCATCCCGGCGGCATCAAGGGCCGCAGCTTTGCGCAGCGCCTGGACGGGCGCTTCCCGGAGCGGGTGATCGAGAAGGCGGTGGAACGCATGCTGCCGAAGGAAAGCCCGCTGGCGCGCAAGCAGCTGGGCAACCTCCGCGTCTACAAGGGCGCGGTGCATCCGCATGACGGGCAGCAGCCCCAGGTGCTGGATGTGGGCGCGATGAACGAGAAGAATGTGAGGGTGCGCTGACCATGGCCGAGACCCAGACACTGACCGATCTGAAGGACCTGTCCGGCGCCGCGGCCGAGCCCGCGGAACTGCCGCAGCCGCAGATCGACAAGCAGGGCCGGTCCTATGCCACCGGCAAGCGCAAGGACGCGGTCGCCCGCGTCTGGATCAAGCCGGGCTCCGGCCGGATCACCGTCAACGGCCGGGACAAGGAGACCTACTTCGCCCGCCCCGTGCTGCAGATGCTGATCCAGCAGCCCTTCGAGGCGGTGCAGCGCAGCGGCCAGTACGATGTCGTCTGCACGGTCGCCGGCGGCGGCCTGTCGGGCCAGGCCGGCGCGGTGCGCCACGGCATCTCCAAGGCGCTGACCCTGTACGAGCCGGCCCTGCGGCCGACCCTGAAGTCGGGCGGCTTCCTGACCCGCGACAGCCGGACGGTGGAGCGCAAGAAGTACGGCCGGGCCAAGGCCCGCCGCAGCTTCCAGTTCTCCAAGCGCTGATCCTCCGGTTCAGGCTTCAAGGACAGGCGGGCGGCCCGGCGACGGGCCGCCCGTTTTCGTTGTGCGCCAGGCATGGCGCGCAGGGTCGCTCCGACCCCTCCCGCCGTTCCGGCCGGCTCAATTGTTCATTGATTAATTGATTCTGTGTTTTCGAGCCCGGATTTCGCTTCGCTGTAGGAATATTCAATCGTGAATTGAACTACACGGCGCGAAGCTTGAAGAATGCTGCACTGCAGTATATGTGCAGGGCAGGATCAATTGATGGGTAAGGGCATATGGAGTCGATCAAGACTGCTGAAGAGATTTCCACCATTGCTTTCGGTTTCATGGCTTCGAAGGCGCTGTTCTCCGCGCTTCATGTGGGAATCTTCGACGCGCTGGCAGAGCGACCCCTGGAACTCGGCGCACTGGCCGCGGCGACCGGCATCCAGAAGCGCCGGCTGACCACCCTGCTGACCGCGCTGGTCTCCACCGGCCTGGTCGAGAAGGACGGCGACCTGTTCCGCAACGGGGCGGGCGCGCAGGATTATCTGGTGCGCAAGTCGCGCAACTATTTCGGCGATTACCTGCGCTACCAGATCGATCGCCAGATGTTCCCGATGATGACGGAACTGGTGCCGGTCCTTCGGGAAGGCGAGGCGGCCGACGCGCCGGACTACGAAGCCTGGATGGCCGACCCGGAGGAGGCGAAGCTGTTCAGCGAGTCGCAGCATTCCGGCTCGCTGGGGCCGGGCGCGGTGCTGGCACGCATGGTGGACCTGCCCGACGGCGCGAGCAGCCTGCTGGATGTCGGCGGCGGCACCGGCGCCTTCGCGCTGATGTTCGCCAAGCGCTACCCCGGGCTGGCGACCTACGTGCTGGACTTCCCGAATGTCTGCGAGGTCGGCAAGCGTTTCGTGGCGAAGGCCGGGATGACCGACCGGGTCGGCTTCCTGCCCGGCAATGCCATCGAGAGCGACTGGCCCGACGAGCAGGATGTCATCCTGATGTCCTATCTGCTGGGCGGCGTGCCCGCCGACGAGGTGCCCGGGCTGGTGCAGAAGGCGCGGGCGCATCTGAAGCCCGGCGGCGTGCTGATCGTCCACGACTTCATGGTCGACGATGACCGGTCCGGCCCGCCCCTGGCGGCATTCTGGGCGTTGCAGCACATGGTGTTCACGCCCGAAGGCATGTCGCTGACCGCCGGCGGCGTCCGCAAGGTGATGGAGGAAGCCGGGTTCCAGGCGCCCCGAATCGAGGACCTGATCGCCGGCATGACCAAGGTGCTGATCGCGCGCCGGTCTGACGGCTGAGGTCGACAGCGTCCGCCAAGCGATTGAAATCGCTTGATCCGGCCGATCCGCATGCAGGCCTGCCCCGTGTTGCGGGAATGGCCCGCTGCGGCAGGCTGGTGTAACCTCCGCCAACCTGATAACACCCGCCCGACTGCACGCCGCGCGGGCCGTCCGGTGGTTTCGGCCGTCCGGATGGCGCGCCCTGCCTTTCCCCTGCCACGGCATGGGCAAGGCGGTGCCCAGTGCGCGCCCACCCGCGACCGGCGGGCGTGCGCCGACCGGCGGCCCTGGACATCACCGGATGCCGAGCCGCTGGCGGCTCGTATATCCCCACCGGAATTCTAGCGCTGACACAGATGGCCGACGACACGCCTGCAACACCCCGCGACATCGCTCCGATCACCATCGAGACGGAGATGAAGCGCTCGTACCTCGACTACGCGATGAGCGTGATCGTGGCGCGCGCGCTGCCGGATGTGCGCGACGGGCTGAAGCCCGTGCACCGCCGTATCCTCTATTCCATGCGCGAGAGCGGCTTCACCTCCGACAAGGCCTATCGCAAGTCGGCCCGCATCGTCGGCGAGGTGCTGGGCAAGTACCATCCGCACGGCAACGAGGCGGTCTACGATGCCATGGTGCGGATGGCGCAGGACTTCGCCATGCGCCTGCCGCTGCTGGACGGGCAGGGCAATTTCGGCTCGATGGACGGCGATCCCGCGGCGGCCATGCGGTACACCGAGATCCGCATGGGCAAGTCGGCCGAGGCGCTGCTGACGGATATCGACAAGGACACGGTCGACTTCCAGCCGAACTATGACGAGACCACCAGCGAGCCGATGGTCCTGCCGGCGGAATATCCGAACCTGCTGGTGAACGGCGCCGGCGGCATCGCCGTCGGCATGGCGACCAACATCCCGCCGCACAATCTTGGCGAAGTGGTCGATGCCTGCCTGGCGCTGGTCGACGATCCCGAGCTGCCGATCGAACGGCTGATGGAGATCGTGCCCGGCCCGGACTTCCCCACCGGCGCGCTGATCCTCGGCAAGGCGGGCATCCGCAATGCCTTCACCACCGGCCGCGGCTCGCTGCTGCTGCGCGGCAAGCATCATATCGAAACCCTCGCCCGCGACCGCGAGGCGATCATCATCGACCAAATCCCCTATCAGGTGAACAAGGCCTCGATGGTGGAGAAGATCGCCGACGCGGTGCGCGCGAAGAAGATCGAGGGCATCTCCGACCTGCGCGACGAAAGCGACCGGCAGGGCGTGCGGGTCGTCGTCGAGGTGAAGCGCGATGCCGTCACCGATGTGGTGCTGAACCAGCTCTACCGTCATTCGCCGCTGCAGACCTCGTTCGGCGTCAACATGCTGGCGCTGAATGCCGGCCGGCCCGAGCAGATGAACCTGAAGCAGATCCTTCAGGCCTTCGTCGCCTTCCGCGAGGAAGTCATTGCGCGGCGCACCCGCTATCTGCTGGAGAAGGCGCGCGAGCGCGGCCATGTCCTGGTCGGCCTGGCCATCGCGGTGGCCAATATCGACGAGGTCATCGCCCTGATCCGGGGGTCGAAGACGCCGCAGGAAGCGCGCGAGAAGCTGCTGGAGCGGCACTGGCCGGCGCATGACGTGGCCGACATGATCGCGCTGATCGACGATCCCTCGCACCGGATCGAGGGCGGCATGTTCCGGCTGTCGGAGGCCCAGGCCCGCGCCATCCTGGACCTGCGCCTGAACCGCCTGACCGCCCTGGGCCGCGAGGAGATCGAGGGCGAGCTGACCGAGCTTGCCACAAAGATCCGCGAATACCTGCGCATCCTCGGCGACCGTGCCGTGCTGCTGGAGCTGATGCGCGCGGAGCTGACCGAGATCCGCGCCCGCTTTGCCACGCCGCGCCGCACCGAGATCGTCGAGAATTTCGGCGATGTCGACGACGAGGACCTGATCCAGCGCGAGGACATGGTCGTCACGGTCAGCCATGCCGGCTATGTGAAGCGGGTGCCGCTCAGCACCTACCGGCCGCAGCGCCGCGGCGGCCGCGGCCGGTCGGGCATGAGCACGCGCGACGAGGATTTCGTCGCCAAGGTGTTCGTCGCCTCGACCCATACGCCGCTGCTGCTGTTCTCGTCCTTCGGCCGGGCCTACATGCTGAAGGTCTATCGCCTGCCGCAGGGCACGCCCCAGTCGCGCGGCAAGGCCTTCCAGAACCTGTTGCGGCTGGCCGATGGCGAGTTCATCAACACGGTCATGCCGCTGCCCGAGGACGAGGAAAGCTGGGGCAACCTGACCGTCATGTTCGCCACCGCGCGCGGCATGGTCCGGCGCAACTCGCTGAACGATTTCACCCGCCTGAACGCGCTCGGCAAGTATGCCATGAAGTTCGACGACGGCGAGGCGGGCGAGGATGGCGAGGAGACCGGCGGGTCGGGCGACCGCCTGGTCGGTGTCGCAACCTGCACCGAGGACGACGACATCCTGCTGGCGAGCCGCGACGGCAAGTGCATCCGTTTCCAGGTCGGCGATGTGCGGGTCTTCCAGAGCAACACCTCGCTCGGCGTCCGGGGCATGAAGCTGCAGGGCGAGGACCGGGTGGTGACCATGTCGGTGCTGCGCCATGCACCGGTCGACATGACCGAGCGCGACGCCTATCTGCGCTATGCCTCTGCCCAGCGCTCGATCCGCGAGGGCGAGCAGGGGGTCGAGGTGCCGTCGGAGATCAGTGCCGACCGCGCCACCGCGCTGGGCGCGGGCGAGCAGTTCATCCTGACGATCACGGAGAACGGCTTCGGCAAGCGCACCTCCGCCTACGAATACCGGGTGACCGGCCGGGGCGGGCAGGGCATCATCAATATCGAGACCTCGACCCGGAACGGGCCGGTGGTCGGCTCCTTCCCGGTGGAGGATACCGACCAGATCGTCGCGGTCACCAATGGCGGCCAGCTGATCCGCTTTCCGGTCGACGATATCCGGATCGCGGGGCGGAACACGCAGGGCGTCACCCTGTTCCGCACCGCGGAGGACGAGCAGGTCGTGTCCATCGCCCGGCTCGACGATATCGAGGGCGATGAGGAGCTCGAGCCGGAAGAGGGCAATGGCGACGAGGGAGCCGACGATCCTTCCGGGGGCGATGCACCCGGCAGCGACGATCCGGGCCCGGACGACGGTGGCACCGGGCACTGAGCCGTACAGCCGATTGAAGGGGACGGAATGGGCAGCATCCAGCGCGTCGGGCTCTATCCCGGCACCTTCGACCCGATTACGCGCGGGCATCACGACATCATCATGCGGGCCAGCAAGCTGGTGGACCGCCTGGTCATCGGTGTCGCGGCGAACCCCGGCAAGAACCCGCTTTTCACCCTGGAAGAGCGGGTGGAGATGGTCGAGCACGAGGCCCGGTCCGCGATCAACGGCCGCAGCGAGCTGGAGGTGCTGTCCTACAGCAACCTGCTGATGCATTTTGCCGAGGATATCGGCGCCGCGGTGATCATCCGCGGCCTGCGCGCGGTGTCCGACTTCGACTACGAATTCCAGATGGTCGGCATGAACACGCGCCTGGACCCGAATATCGAGACGGTGTTCCTGATGGCGTCCGACAACCACCAGTTCATCGCCTCGAAGCTGGTCCGCGAGGTCGCCCAGCTGGGCGGCGACGTGTATCCCTTCGTCTCCGACCGTGTGGCGGAGAAGCTGCTGGCCAAGGTCGGCGGCGGGCCGAAACGACGCGCACCGAAGCGCATCACCGGCAACTGACGGCGCCCGCAGGCCCCGCGGGGCCACGGGCGATTCCTGAAAACCCCAACGAGGTGTGCCAATGCTGTCTGTTCATCCCCGGCTTCGGGCCTGCGCCATGGCGCTCTTGATGCTCATGGGTGCGGCTTTGACGGTGACCGGCCCCAGCGCTGCAGAGGAGAAAAGAGCATTGGATCCCGAAAACACGATCTATCTGGACCTGAAGGATGGCCGCGTGACGATCGCGATGCGGCCCGACCTGGCGCCCAACCATGTCGCCCGCATCAAGGAGCTGGTGCGCGAGGGCTATTATGACGGCACGCCGTTCCACCGCGTGATCACCGGCTTCATGGTGCAGGGCGGCGATCCCACCGGCACCGGCACCGGCGGGTCGGGCCAGAAGATCGATGCGGAGTTCAACTCCGGCAAGCATGTCCGCGGCGCGGTTTCGATGGCGCGCTCGCAGAACCCGAACAGCGCGGACAGCCAGTTCTTCATCGTGACCGCCGATTCCAATTTCCTGGACGGCCAGTACACGATGTGGGGCGAGGTCGTCGACGGCATGGAGTTCGTCGACATGATCAAGGTCGGCGAGCCGCCGAACGGCATCGTGGACGGTCCCGACAAGATCGTCCGCATGCAGATGGCCGCCGACGCAGGCTGACCGCCAGCGGCGGGGCGGCGGCCTGTCTTCGGCAATGCTGGTCGATCTTTTCGATTTCGAGTTGCCGCCGGACCTGATCGCCACCCGCCCGGTGCGGCCGCGCGATGCGGCGCGGCTGCTGACCTGCCTGGACGCGGGCGATGGCGGCACGGATTTCGGCCATGCCGGGATCCGCGACCTGCCGCGCCTGCTGCGCCGCGGCGACCTGCTGGTGTTCAACGACACCCGGGTGATCGCGGCACGGCTCACCGCCAGCCGCCGCCGCGGCGATGCCGTCGCGCAGGTCGAGGTCACCCTGCTGCGCCCGCTGGAAGACGGCAGCTGGGAAGGCCTGGCCCGGCCGGCGAAGCGGCTGCGCCCCGGCGACCTGCTGCAGGTCGACGGGACCGTGGCGCTGTCCGCCCGTGTCGTGGACACCGAGGCCGGCGGCCGGGTGCGCTTCGCCTTCGACCGCGAAGGGGCGGACCTGGAGGCCGCGATCGCCGCCGACGGCGCGATGCCGCTGCCGCCCTATATTGCCGGCAGGCGCCCCGCCGATGCGCAGGATCGCGAGGACTACCAGACGGTCTTTGCGCGCCGGCGCGGCGCGGTGGCGGCGCCGACCGCCGGGCTGCATTTCACCGACCGGCTGATCGGCGAGCTGCGCGCGGCCGGCATCGACCATGGCTTCGTCACCCTGCATGTCGGCGCCGGCACCTTCCAGCCGGTCCGGGCCGCGGATACCGCCGATCACCGCATGCATGCCGAATGGGGCGAGGTGACGGAGGCGATGGCCGTCCGGATCGCGCAGGCAAGGGCGGCGGGCGGGCGCATCGTCGCGGTCGGCACCACCGCCCTGCGGCTGCTCGAATCGGCGGCGCAGCCGGACGGCACGGTGGCGCCGTTCAGCGACGAGACCGATATCTTCATCACGCCGGGCTACCGGTTCCGCGCGGTGGACCTGCTGCTGACCAATTTTCACCTGCCGAGGTCGACATTGATGATGCTGGTGGCGGCCTTCATCGGGCTGGAGCGATGCATGGCGCTCTATCGCGAGGCGATCGGGCAGGGCTATCGCTTCTATTCCTACGGGGATGCCTCGCTGCTGCAGCGCCGCGAGCCGGTGCAGCCATGACCGGGAACGCGGCCTCCTACGGGGAAACCGCGCCGGGGCTCGGCTTCGAGGTCCTGGCGACCGATGGCGATGCCCGCCGCGGCCAGCTGGCGACCGCGCATGGCGAGGTCCAGACGCCGGCCTTCATGCCGGTCGGCACGGCGGCCACCGTCAAGGCGATGACGCCGGAGGCGGTGGCCCAGACCGGCGCCCAGATCGTGCTCGGCAATACCTATCACCTGATGCTGCGCCCCGGCTCGGAGCGGATCCGCCGCCTGGGCGGGCTGCGCCGGTTCATGCATTGGGACGGCCCCGTGCTGACCGATTCCGGCGGTTTCCAGGTGATGTCCCTGGCCGACCTTCGCCAGGTCGCGGAAGAGGGCGTGACCTTCCGCTCGCATCTGGACGGGTCGCGCCACCTGCTGAGCCCGGAATCGGCGATGCAGATCCAGGACGACCTGGATTCCACGATCACCATGCAACTCGACGAATGCGTCGCCTATCCGGCACCGGAAGCCGAGGCGGAGCGGGCAATGGAACTGTCGCTGCGCTGGGCGCGGCGCTGCAGGGCGGCGTTCCGGGAACGGCCCGGCTATGGCCTGTTCGGAATCGTGCAGGGCGGCGTGAACCCGACCCTGCGCCACCGCAGCGCGAGCGGCCTGGTGGAGACCGGTTTCGACGGCTATGCGCTCGGCGGCCTGGCGGTGGGCGAGGGGCTGGAACTGCGCAACCTGGTGCTGGAGGCGACCCTGCCGCACCTGCCGGCGGACCGGCCGCGCTACCTGATGGGGGTCGGCAAGCCGGTCGACCTGGTGGAATCGGTGGCCCGCGGCGTCGACATGTTCGATTGCGTCCTGCCGACCCGGTCCGGGCGGACCAGCCAGGCCTTCACGCGGGACGGCCCGCTGAACCTGCGCAATGCCCGCTTCGCGGACGACCCGGAGCCGCTGGATGCTGCCTGCGCCTGCCCGGCCTGCAGCCACTATGGGCGCGCCTATCTGCACCACCTGGTGAAGGCGAAGGAGATCCTCGGCTCGATGCTGCTGACCTGGCACAACCTGACCTACTACCAGGACCTGATGCGGGGCATGCGCGAGGCCATCGCGGCGGGCCGTTTCGCCGCCTTCCGCAGCACCTTCCTGGCCAGCCCGGCCGCGGGCGAGGCGGCAGGCGAGGCGGGGCAGGCGGAGAATTGATTCTGCG
This sequence comes from Sneathiellaceae bacterium, assembly GCA_040216765.1. Lineage (GTDB taxonomy): Bacteria > Pseudomonadota > Alphaproteobacteria > Ferrovibrionales > Ferrovibrionaceae > Marinibaculum. Next base: position 206,200 of record JAVJON010000007.1, read on the forward strand.
GGCGAAGCTGCCTATGGTCCGCCGACTTTCGGCGGACCGGCCGGCACAGCGCCGGCCCGAACCCCCAAAGAGCCTGTAGCTCAGCTGGTAGAGCAACTGACTTTTAATCAGTAGGTCCCGGGTTCGAGCCCCGGCGGGCTCACCACTCCCATCTCGATATTCATGCGTCGCATGCGCTCGACTGGCTCCTGATCCCGGCCCTGGGGCGCGGTGCCCTGCGCCCGGCATGACACAGGCCGCGGCAAAACGCGGTGGATCGCCGGTGACGGCTTGAATCGGCCGGCGCACGCCGCCTATCGTGCCGGGACGGCAGGAGCAGGACATGGCAGCGATCTTTTCCTTCATCGGCTTTCTCGGGGTCCTGGCAGGGGCGGCGGCGACCGCCGCCGGCCTGTACGAGACCTTTGGCGAGACGCAGAAGGCGGTCGATGCCTGGGTCTCGGGTGCGCAGGTGTTCTTCTCCGGCGCCATGCTGATGGCGCTGGGCAGCGTCGCGGCACGGGTCAGGGGCACCACAAGGTCGATCGACGAACTGGCCAAGGCGGTCAAGGCGCTGCGCGGCGAGCTTGTATCCACCCGGCCGGCTGCCGAACCGGCCAACCGGGGCGATCGTGCCGCTTCCGACAGCGACCCGGCGCAGGAAGCGGCAGCGCGCCGCAGGCTGCCCGAGGACGACCCGCGTGAGCCGGTGCTGGAGCGGCGGCCGCCCGGGCCGTCGCTGTCGGGCCAGGCAATGCCGGGCCCGGGGCGGAGCGAGCCGCCGCCGACAAGCAAGGGGCCGTCGGCCCTGGGCGGCACCGGAGCCCTGGGCGGCACCGGGATCGCCGCCGGCGGCCAGCGGCGCACGCGGCTGGGGCCGGCCCTCGACGAGGGGCGCGATGGCGGCAGCGAGCCGTCGCGGCGCGGCAGCCGCCTGCGCCGGCCGTTCGACGACGAATAGTCCGCGCCGCCACGCCGTCGGCGCCCAGCCGTCCATCTGGTCCTGACCGGTCGCAACTGGTTCCAGGGACGTCCCCGGCGCCGGGACGCTGTCCGGCGACCTGCGCATGCAACGGATGCGAGGGATCGGCACGGAACTGCTGTCGCTGACCCGGAGGCGGAACGGGATCGCCCGTATCCCGCACCTTGGAGCAATGCCCGATCCACATGCTCGGTGCCACGATCGCCGACGGCGCCCGCGGGCGCGGAATCGGCATCCCGGCGCGGCAATGGCATGGCGGCGGAAGTCAGCTGCGGCGCAACGAATCAGGCGGGCGGCCTTGCGCGCGTGGCGGCCCTTGCGCGTATGCTTGGGGGGAGAGATCCGCATCTCCGATACCGCCGGCGGCCATGTCGTTGTCCTGCGGCTGCCGCTGGGCGATGCAATGAAGGCGGCGGCCTGGGCGAACCGGCGGGCGGCCGGACAGGCCCGCGGTCGGGGCGCCGCCGCGCCGGCGGTCACTTGCAGAGGAGGTATCGTGTTCGACAGTGAGGCAGGGCGTTCGTTGCTGCGGGCGGTCAATGCCATTCACGCCGCAGTCGGCCAGGGGGCGATCCACGCGCGGCTGAAGGAGGCCGTCCTCGCGCTGACCGGCGCGGGGCAGGTCCTGATTCTGGACGATCCTGCCACGGGACCGCCGGGGTTCGAGTTCGGCGGCAGTCAACCTCGGATGCTGACCGCGGCGATGAACGACGGGCTGGGGTTGTGCCACGGCTGGGTGCAGGCGCGGATAGAGCCGCCGGGCCGTTTCACGCCGGACGACGACGCCCTGCTGCAGGGATTGGCCGAGGCCGCGGCGATCGCATTGCGCAAGGATGCCACGTCGCCGCCCCCCAGGGACGAGCCGCCGCTGGATACCCTGAACGACCTTGCGCAACGCCTTGCCGAAGTGGGGGGCTGGTCCGTCGACCTGCGCACCCGCCGTGCCTATTGGACCGATCAGAAGGCGGCGATTCACGGCCTGCCGAAGGGGACCTGGCTGGACCTCGACGACGCCATCGGCACGTATCTCCCGGACAGCCAGGCGGTGGTGTCGGAAGCGTTCGCCCGCTGTGCCGCGGAGGGCATCCCCTACGACCTGGAACTGCAACTGGAAACCGCGCAGGGCGAGCGCCGCTGGGTGCGGACGATCGGTGTCGCCGAGCGGGACGAGGCCGGCAGGATCATCCGGGTGAACGGCGGATTCCAGGACATCAGCCGCATCAAGGCCGCCGACGAGCGCTTCCGGATCACCCTGGAAAGCCTGACCGACGCCTTGTTCACACTGGACCACGATTGGCGATTCACCTTCGTCAACGGCGAAGGCGAACGGCTTCTGCAGCGCCGGCGCGAGGATCTCTTGGGGAAGGTCGTCTGGATCGAGTTCCCGGAGGCCGTGGGGTCGCAGTTCGATATCGAGTACCGGCGCGCTGTGACCAACGGCCAGAGCTGTCGCTTCACGGAATATTATCCACCCCTGGAGCGCTGGTTTCGGGTGACCGCCTATCCGTCAAGCGAAGGCCTTGCGGTCTATTTCCAGGACGTGACCGAACAGCGCCAGGCCAGCGAGGCGCTGCGCGAGAGCGAGGCGCGGTTCCGGATCCTGGCCAAGGCCACGACGGACACCGTATGGGACTGGAACCTGACGGAGAACACGTTCTGGTGGGGCGAGGGAGGCGAGGACCTGTTCGGGCGGATCCCTCCCGACGGCCCTCCCGCAGCGGACGCCTGGTCGGGCCGGATCCACCCGGAGGATCGCGAACGGGTGCTGTTGGGTGTCCAGGAGGTGCTGAATACCGGGCAGGAAAGCTGGGCCGACGAATACCGCTTCCGCCGAAAGGACGGCAGCTATATCCAGGTCGCAGATCGCGGCTTCGTCATCAGCGACGATTCCGGGAAGCCGGTGCGGATGGTCGGCGGGATGCGCGACATTACCCATCGCCGGGCCTTGGAGGCCCGGTTGAGCCAGGCACAGCGGCTGGAGGCCATTGGCCAGTTGACGGGCGGGGTGGCGCATGACTTCAACAACCTGCTGACTGTCATTCTGGGCAATGCCGAAGCCCTGGCCGAGAGCCTGGGCGCCGATCATCCGCGGCTCCGGCGGCTGGCCGAGATGACCCGCGAGGCGGCCGAACGCGGTTCCGACCTTACCCAGCGCCTGCTGGCTGTCGCCCGCCGGCAGCCGCTGGAACCGAAACCGGTGGATGTCGTCCGGCTGCTTTCGGGGATGCAGGGGCTGCTGCGCCAGGCCATGGGCGTGTCGATCGGCATTGTCCTGCGTCACGAAGCGGAGCCCTGGCCGGCATTGGTGGATGCCGCGCAGCTGGAGGCGGCGGTCCTGAATCTCTCCCTGAATGCCCGCGATGCGATGCCCGGGGGCGGCACGCTCGACATGTGCGTCTCGAATGTCGGCCTGGACGCGGCAGAAGCCAGAACCGAGGCCGACCTGTCCCCGGGCGCCTATCTGCTCGTGGAGTTTCGCGACACCGGCAGCGGCATGGCGCCCGAGATCCTTGCCCGTGCCCTGGAGCCGTTCTACACGACCAAGGATATCGGCCGCGGCAGCGGCCTGGGGCTGAGCACCGTCTACGGCTTTGCCAAGCAGTCGGGCGGCACCTTGCGACTCGCTTCAACCGTGAACGACGGCACGACGGTGCGCCTCTACCTGCCTGCGGCGGAGCTTGCGATGCCGGCGGACATTGCCGCCGCGACCGTCGACCTGGCCATGCCGGGCGGTGCCGAGAAGATTCTCCTGGTCGAAGACGACGGTCTGGTGCGCGATCATGTCTCACTGCAACTTATGCGCTTGGGCTATCGTGTCGTCACCGCGCGCAGCGGGCAGGAAGGGCTGCAACGGGTTCTGGAACATCCCGAGATCGATCTGCTGTTTACGGATATCATGATGCCGGGTGGCATGGATGGCGGGACACTGGCGGCAGAAGTGCGGCGGATCCGCCCCGGCCTGAAGGTTCTGTTCACGTCGGGCTATACCGACGAGGCGATCCTGGGGCAGGGGCGACTTGACCCGGAGACACCACTGCTCAAGAAACCCTACAGGCGCGGCGAACTTGCCCTGAAGCTGCGCTGGGTGTTGGACGGGGGCGGTCGCGATAGCGGAAGGGACGGCCATGGGCCGCATATTGCTGATCGATGACGACAATCTGGTGCGCGAGTCCCTTGCCATGCATCTGCAGGATGCGGGGCACGAGGTGGTGCAGGCCGCTGACGGCCGTGCCGGGATCGATGCCTTTCGTACGGGTCGCTTCGACCTGGTGATCACCGACCTGTTCATGCCCGAGGTCGAGGGTATCGAGACCATCCGGCTGCTGCGGCAGGACAATGCCGAGGTGCCGATCGTCGCGATCACCGGCGGGCCAAGCCTGCCGGCCGGTTCGGGGCAGCGCGCAATGCCGGACTATCTGCGCATGGCCCGCGCGCTGGGCGCCACCGACATCGTCCAGAAGCCGTTCTCGTTGCGCCAGCTGATCGGGCTGGTCGAGTCCTGCCTGGCCGGCGACCATGCGACCGACGGGGAGGGCCAGGGCGGCTGAGGCCGCGGCCCGGCGTTCTACCCGGGCGTCTTCTGCCCCGGGGCGCAGCGGCCGCGCAACAGGTCCCATTCCTCGCACTGGCTGCCGTCGGCGAAGTGGCAGATGCCGATCTCGCCCGCGGGCCTGTCCACGATCTCCAGCCTGCCACCCTGGTCGATGCAGTTCTTCGACGCAGGATTGGCGAGGCTCGGCAGCGGGCGGCTGCCCTCCGGCTGTGGCCCGGGCTGGGTCTCCTCCTTCGGCTGGGCGAGGGCAGGCAGGGTCAGGGCGAGGCTGGTGGCCAGGGCAAGAGCGGCAATCGTGGCGCAGGCCCGGGAGGCAAGGCTGGGATGGGGCATCGGGTCCTCGACGCGGTACGGACAGGGCGGTGACGGAACCCTAGCGGATCGGGCCTCATGCCGATATGCCCCGGCCGGAGCCGGGTGCTAGACTGCGGCCTGCCCCGCTGTCTGCCCGGATCCACCATGCCCGACATCGCCGACCAAGGCCGCGCCAGCGACGCGCCTGACCGCAAGGCAGCTGCGACCGGGGCGGCGCAAGGCCATGCCCACGATTCCGGCCACCAGCATGGGCCCGGCCACGAACACGGGCATGGCCACAGCCACTCCGCCTCGGTGACCCAGGACAGCGAGCGGCGAATCCTCTGGGTCATGCTGCTGACCCTGGTCTTCATGCTGGTCGAGGTCGTGGGCGGCGTGATCTCGGGTTCGCTGGCGCTGATCGCCGATGCCGCGCATATGCTGACCGATCTGTTCGCCCTGTTCCTGGCCTGGATCGCCTTCCGCCTGTCCCGCCGGCCGGCCGATCCGATGCGTAGCTACGGCTATCACCGCTTCCAGGTGGTGGCGTCCTATACCAACGGCCTGTTCCTGCTGCTGATCACTGCCTGGATCGTCTACGAGGCGGCGCAGCGGCTGCTGGAGCCGGAGCCGATCCAGGGCTGGTGGATGCTGGGGGTCGCGCTGGCCGGCATGCTGGCCAATGCCGGCGGCATGCTGATCCTGGCACTGGGCGACCGCCGCAACCTGAACATGCGTGCCGCCCTGCTCCATGTTGTCAGCGACCTCCTCGGCTCGCTGGGCGCGGTGATCGCCGCCGGCGTCATCATCGCCACCGGCTGGGTGCCGATCGACCCCCTGCTGTCCGTGCTGTTCGCGGTGCTGATCCTGCGCAGCGCCTGGATCGTCACCCGGCGGTCGGTCCATGTGCTGCTGGAGGGGACGCCCGACGATCACACGACGCCCGAGGCGATCGCCGCCACCCTGCGGGACAAGGTGGCCGGCGTGCTGGACGTGCATCACATCCATTTCTGGTCGCTGACGGCCGAGCGGCCGCTGCTGACCCTGCATGTCGCGATCGCCGAGGGGGCCGCCGCGGCGGAGATCCTGGCCAATGTGAAGGCGGTGCTGCGGGACGACCTGCGGATCGACCATACCACCGTGCAGATCGATATCGGGGCCTGCCCGGACGGCGAGTTCGCCGGCGCCGGGACGGGGGAGGACAGATGACGGAGATGCGACCGGTGCCATCGGCCGAAGACAATCCCTGGACCATCCTCGGCCGCACGGAGCTGTACCGCGATCCCTGGCTGGCCGTGCATCGCCACGAGGTGCTGAATCCGGTCGGGCGGCCGCACTGCTACACGACGGTGCATCTGGTGAAGTTCGGCATCGGCGTGCTGCCGGTGGACGGCAATGGCTGCACCCGCCTGGTGGGGCAGTACCGCTTTCCGCTGCGCCGCTACAGCTGGGAGATTCCGGAAGGCGGCGGCGACCGCGACGGCGCGCCGCAGGACGGCGCGGCACGCGAGCTGCGCGAGGAGACCGGCCTGACCGCCGCCAGCTGGCTGCCGATCCTGGATGTCGACATGTCCAACGGCCTGTCGGACGAGCGCGCCTTCGGCTTCATCGCCTGGGACCTGAGCGAGGGGGAGGCCGAGCCCGAGGAATCGGAGGTGCTGGCCCAGCGCCATGTCCCGCTGGCGGAGCTCTACGCGATGATCGACCGGGGCGAGATCCGCGACGCGCTGACGATCCTGGTTGCGCTCCGCGCCCGCTGCCTGGCCGCGGACGGGCGCCTGCCGGCCGACCTGGCCCGCCATTTCCCGGCCTGAACAATGTCCGGCAGGTTTGTGACCGCCGACACAGTCGCCGGAGCGGCGAGCCCCTATGTATGGGGTGTCGGGATGTCCCCACCAGCCCGGCAACGACGAAGACGGGGCGGTCGGTACACCGCAGCCTCCCACTGGCCGCCCCGCACTTCCGTCTCCTGCCTGCAGGCCGGCCATGGCCGGACCGCTATCCACCGGTGCTTCGCGCCGTGCAACTGACGGCGAAGGCTGGCATAGTCCGGCGCCGCGGGCAGGAGAAACCTTCGTGCAGGACCCATGCTGAAATCGATATGTAATGTCTGGCTGGCGGTGCCGCTGGCCGGGACCATGGCAATGCTTCTCGCCGGCTGCGGCTCGAGCCTGTCGCCGGAGGCGCAGGCGAAGCGCATGGCGGGCGCCTGCCAGACCCGCTACTGCTCCTGCCAGCAGGAGGAGCTCGGCATCCTCACCAAGACCCTGAAGGTGCCGGTGGAATGGCGGCTGAACGGCGATGCCTATTGCCCCGAAGGCTACCAGCTCAAGTTCGACGGGCCGCCGACCTCCTCGCTGCGCCCCAGCTAGCGGCGTCGCGATTCCGCCGGCGGCGGGGGCAGCATTCATGCAAGGGAGGAACGGCATGCCGGCAGACTCGCAGGGCAGCTACGATTTCTTGAATCTGGAGCGCGTCATCTGGGGCCGGCCCGCCGCCGCGGCGGTGCGCGCGGAGGCGGACCTGCGCGGCGCGCAGCGGGTCTTCATCGTGGCGAGCCGCAGCTTGAACACCACGACCCCGGTGGTGGAGCGGATCCGGGCCGCCCTGGGGGACCTGCATGTCGGGACCTTCGACGGCTGCCGGGAACATGCCCCGCGCGACACCGTCATGGCGGCCATCCATGCCGCGCGCGCCGCGCGCCCGGACCTGATCGTCAGCGCCGGCGGCGGCACCGTGATCGATACCGTCAAGATCGTGCTGATCGGCCTGGCCCATGACGTGACCACGGAGGAGGAACTGGCCGGCTATCGCATGCAGGCCGGCGCGCGGATCGCGCCGCCGCCCTGTCGCCAGATCGCGGTGCCGACCACCCTGTCCGCCGCGGAGTTCAGCAATCTGGGCGGCAGCCTGGACCCGAAGCGCAAGACCAAGGACCCGTTCACCGGGCCGCAGGTCGGGCCGGCGGCGGTGATCCTGGACCCCGAGGCCTGCCTGCACACGCCGGAGACCCTGTGGACGTCGACCGGCATGCGCGCGGTGGACCATGCGGTGGAATCGCTCTGCTCGATCGCCCCGGCGCCGCTGGTCGACGGCTGCGCGCAGCACGCGCTGCGGCTGTTCCGCGAAGGGCTGCCGGCCTCCCGGGCCGCGCCGCAGGACCTTGCGGGCCGGCTGCTCTGCCAGCAGGCGGCATGGCTCGCCGCAACCGGCATCGTCCGCACCCCCTATGGCGCCAGCCATGGCATCGGCCATGCCCTGGGCGCGGTGACCGGCATGGCCCACGGCATCACCTCCTGCGTGATGCTGCCGGCGGTGATGCAGTGGAACCTGCCGGAAACCGGGCCGCAGCAGCAGCTGGTGGCCGCGGCGATGGGGCAGCCCGACCGCCCGGCGCACGAATCCGTTGCCGCCCTGGTGCGGCAGCTCGGCCTGCCGGGCCGGCTGAGCGAGGCCGGCGTCACCCGCGACCAGATGCCGAAGATCGTCGAGGTGGCGATGGGCAATATGTGGGTGAAGACCAACCCGCGCCCGGTGCGCAGCCCCGCGGACCTGGAGGCGATCCTGGAGCTTGCCTGGTAGGGGCGGGACGGCGGGGGCCGCTCAGATGCAGCGCCCGCCATCGACCTCCATGGCGAGGCCGGTGACGAAGGCGGCCTCGTCGGAGGCGAGGTAGACCGTCGCCATGCCCAGGTCTTCCGGCGTCGAGAACCGGCCGAGCGGGATGCCGGCGAGGAATTTCTCGCGGATCTCGTCGGTTTCCTCGCCGCCCATGAACTCCTTCAGCATCGGCGTGCGCCCGGCCACCGGGCAGAGCGCGTTCACGCGGATCCGCTGCGGGGCCAGTTCCACCGCCATGGACTTGGTCATGGTGACCACTGCGCCCTTGGAGGCATTGTACCAGGTCAGTCCCGGGCGGGGCCGCAAGGCGGCGCTGGAGGCCATGTTGACGATCGCCCCGCCGCCGCGGGCGGCGAGCGCCGGCACGCCGTGCAGCGCGGCCAGGTAGATGCTCTTCACGTTGACCGCGAAGATCCGGTCGAACTGCGCCTCGTCGACCTCCAGCATCGGCCCCATGCGCTGCGGGATGCCCGCATTGTTCACCAGGATGTCCAGGCCCCCGAACCGCCCGACGGTGCCCTCCACCATGGCCTTCACGTCCGCAGACAGGGAGACGTCGGCGGCGATCGCTGCCGTCTCCGCCTTGCCGTCGGCCGCAATCGCCGCGGCCTGGCGGGCGGCGCCCTCGCCATCCAGATCGGCGACCATCACCTTCGCGCCTTCGCGCGCCAGGCAGGCCGCGATGCCGGCGCCGAAGCCGGAGGCCGCGCCCGTGACCAGTGCCACCTTGCCAGCAAGCCGCATGTCCCTGTTCCTTTCCTCCCGGGCGGACGCCACCGGGCCCGCAGGATGCGGACCATAAGGCGGCAAAAGCCTCTCCGCCAGCGATGGCGGGGGGCGCAGCGGCGGGCCGCCGATTGCCGTTGCGGTGCCGGCCCGCCTGCTGTCTAGATAGGCGTTCGCAATTCGAGGTGGGCATGGCTGAACAGGCGAAACGGCGCAGGCGCGGGTTCCGGCGGAAGCGGCAGCACCGGCGGGGCGTCAGGGCCTCGCTGCGCACCTATTTCCTGACCGGGCTGATCGTCGCGGCGCCGATCGCGATTACCGTCTACATCACCTACTGGTTCGTCGTCTTTGTCGACGAGACCGTCGCCCAGCTGCTGCCGGTCAAGCTGAATCCCAGCACCTACCTGCCGTTCACCCTGCCGGGGCTGGGGGTGATCATCGCGCTGATCGCGCTGATCCTGATCGGCTTCCTGACCACCAACTATCTGGGGCGGGCGATCCTGCGGCTGGGGGAAAGCATCCTCGACCAGATGCCGGTCGTGCGCTCCGTCTACTCGGCGCTGAAGCAGTTGTTCGAGGCGGTGTTCAGCCAGGGCGGGACCTCGTTCCGGCAGGTCTGCGTCGTGGAATATCCACGCACCGGCACCTGGGCGATCGCGTTCGTCACCACGGAGGACAGCGGCGAGATCGCGGAGCATATCGGGCATCAGATGATCGGCCTGTTCGTGCCGACCACGCCGAACCCGACATCGGGATACCTGATCTATGTCCGGCCGGAAGAGGTGCATGTCCTGGACATGTCCGTGGAGGACGCCATGAAGCTGGTCGTCTCCGGCGGCGTGGTGAAGGTGGGGCCGAACGCGGAAGAGGAGGGCGAGGACGATCCTGAGACCGGGGGTGCGGACGGGGAGGCCGCCCAGGTGGTGCCGGCGAATGCCGCAGCGCCGTCCGCCGCTCAGCCGGAGCGGAACAGCCGCGCGGCGGCATCCCGCTCGAACAGGTAGAGCAGCACCTTCAGCGCCGCGCCGCGGGCGCCGGCCAGGTCCGGGTCGGTCGCCATGATCAGGCGGGCATCGTCGCGTGCCACCGCCAGCAGTTCGCCATGCACCGCCAGGTCCGCCAGGCGGGTCTTCGGCAGCCCGGCCTGACGGGTGCCCAGGATCTCGCCCGCGCCGCGCAGCTCCAGGTCGCGTTCGGCAATGACGAAGCCGTCGTCGGTGGCGCAGAGCGTCTCCAGCCGCTGCCGCGCGACATCCGACAGCGGCGGCGAATAGAGCAGCAGGCAGCGGCCCTGGGCGGCGCCCCGGCCGATCCGGCCGCGCAGCTGGTGCAGCTGTGCCAGGCCGAAGCGCTCCGCCTCCTCGATCACCATCAGGCTGGCGGCCGGCACGTCGACGCCGACCTCCACCACCGTGGTGGCGACCAGCAGCGCGGCACCGTCGGGGGCGGAGAAGCGCGCCATCGCCGCATCCTTCTGCGCCGGCTTCAGGCGGCCGTGCAGCAGGGCCACGCGGTCCTCGCCCAGCAGGTTGCCGAGCATGCGGGCCCGGCCCTCCGCGGCGGCCTGCTCGGCGGTCTCGTCCTCGTCCGCGACCAGGGGGCAGATCCAGTAGGCTTTCGCACCCGCGTCCAGCCGCCGCCGCAGCCGGTCGAGCACCGCATCCAGCCGGTCGACCGGCGCCATCGAGGTGATGCTGGGCTGCCGCCCCGGCGGCTTGCCCTCCAGCCGCGAGACCTCCATGTCGCCGTACAGCGCCAGGGTCAGGGTGCGCGGAATCGGCGTGGCGGTCATCACCAGCAGGTGCGCCGGCCCGTCGCCCGCCCGCTCGCGCTCCGCCAGCAGCAGGCGCTGGTGCACCCCGAAGCGATGCTGCTCGTCGATCACCGCCAGCCCCAGGGAGCGGAACCGCATGCGCGACTGGATCAGCGCATGGGTGCCGACCATCAGGTCGATCTCGCCGGCCTCCAGCCCGGCCGCCAGGGCGGCCTTGCGGGCATCGCTGTCGCGGCCGGTCACCAGGGCGAGGCGGATGCCGGCGGCCTCGGCCAGCGGCCGCAGGACGGCCTCGTGCTGGCGGGCCAGGATCTCTGTCGGCGCCATGATCGCCGCCTGGTGACCGGCCTCGATCGCGGTCAGCGCGGCCAGGGTCGCCACCAGGGTCTTGCCGCTGCCGACATCGCCCTGCAGCAGGCGATGCATGCGGGTGCCGCCGGCCAGGTCGCCGAGGATCTCCGCCAGGCAGAGCTCCTGCGCCGGGGTCGGCTTGAACGGCAGCACGGCGAGCGCCTTTGCCACCAGCGCGCCGCTGCCCTTCAACGGTGCGGCGGCCCGGCGCACGGTCCGCCCGCGCATCAGGGCGAGCGCAAGCTGGCCGGCCAGAAGCTCGTCATAGGCAAGCCGGGCCCGTGCCGGGGTCAGCGGCGACAGGTCGGCCTCGTCGGCCGGCCGGTGGGCGGCCAGCAGCGCCTCCTGCCAGGACGGCCAGCGGCGCCGCTCGCGGAACGCCGCGTCCTGCCATTCCGGCAGGTCGGGGGCGAGCGCCAGCGCCCCTGCGACGATCCGCCCCAGCACCTTGGGGCTGAGCCCGGCGGTCAGCGGATAGACCGGCTGCACCTTCTCCTGCCCGGCCCAGTCCTCGGCCGTGGCGATCAGGTCCGGATGGGTCATCTGCAGCTGGTCCTGGAAGCGTTCCAGCCGGCCGGAGACGATCCGCTCGCCGCCTTCGGGCAGGACCTTGTCCAGATAGTCCGGGCGGGCGTTGAAGAACACCAGCGCGATCTCCCCGGTCTCGTCGAAACAGGCGACCCGATAGGGTTGCCGCGGGCTGCGCGGCCGCTGGTGGCGGCCGACCTGCAGCGCCAGGGTGACGATGCGGCCGGGCAGGGCCTCGGCCAGCTTCGGCTGGTAGCGCCGGTCGATCACCCCGCTGGGCAGGTGCCACCACAGGTCGACGGCATGGGGGCCGGCCAGGCGCCCGATCTGTTCCGACAGCCGCGGGCCGCAGCCCTTGATGGCTTTGATGTCGGTGAAGGCGGGGAACAGGATCTGCGGGCGCATGGCGCGGAAGGTAGCCAAGGCGCGGGCCCGGGTCATCCTTCATCGGCCGCTGCGACCGCCCTGGCGGTTGGCAGGGCGGCAGGGGCGGCGCTATATCCCCGCAGGACAAGACCGCGCGCCCGGCAGGGCGGGCGCTGCCGGACCTGCAGGGGACCATGCCGCCATGACCGATGCCGAGAACCGGGCCAGGACCGACGGGCATGCCAATGACGATGCGGCCGGGCCGCTGGAGACCCGCCGCAAGCGGCTGATCTATCGCAGCCTCTATACCGGGATAAAGGAGACCGACCTGCTGCTGGGCCGGTTCGCGCGGGCCCATGTGCCGCATTTCACCGAGGCGGAACTGGACCAGTACGAGCGGCTGCTGGACGTCAACGAGGATCCCCGGATCTATGCCTGGGCGATCGGCCGCGAAGCGGTCCCTGCGGCGTTCGACACGCCGGTGATGAAGCTCCTGCAGAACTTCAAACTGACGTGACAATCCATTGAAAAAGAACGATTTAAATCTGATCAAAGCCGGTCGCTATCGTCTCTGCGGCGCGCCGGAAGGGGTCGATGCGCGGGCCCTCGCGGCGCTGGCCCAGGCCCGCGGCGGCGCGGTGCTGCACGTCGCCCGCGACGATGCCCGCATGGCGGCGCTGACGGCGGCCCTGGGCTTCTTCGCGCCCGGCCTGACGGTGCTGCAGTTGCCGGCCTGGGACTGCCTGCCCTACGACCGGGTGTCGCCCAATGCCGATCTCTGCGCGCGGCGCATGGACACCCTGGGCCACCTGGCTGCCCTGGATGACGGGGTGGCGGCAGGCCCGCTGGTGGTGCTGACCACCGTGAACGCGATGCTGCAGAAGGTGCCGTCACGGGCCTTCCTGCGCGAGGCGCGCTTTCCCCTGGCCGTCGGCGCGCGGCTCGACCGCGAGGCGCTGCAGACCTATCTGGTCCATGCCGGCTATCACCGGGTCGGCCAGGTCATGGAGCCGGGCGAGTTCGCCTTCCGCGGCGGCCTGATCGACCTGTTCCCGCCCGGTGTGAACCGCTCGGCGGAGGGCGAGGGCAGCGATCCTTTGCGTATCGACATGTTCGGCGACGAGATCGAGGCCCTGCGCAGCTTCGATGCCCTGACCCAGCGCACCACCGGCCGGCTGCAGGCCTTCACCCTGCAGGCGGCCAGCGAACTGAGCCTGGACGAGGGCTCCATCCAGCGCTTTCGCCAGGGCTATCGCGCGCAGTTCGGCGCGGTCACCGATGCCGACGCGCTCTATGCCGCCGTCTCGGAAGGGCGCAAGCATCCGGGCATGGAGCATTGGCTGCCGCTGTTCCACGAGCGGCTGGAGCGGTTGACCGACTACCTGCCCGAGGCCGCGATCAGCCTGGACCATCTGGCGGAAGAGGCGCGGGACGAGCGGCTGGCGGCCGTGGCGGACTTCTTCGCCGCCCGCAAGGAGGCGGCGGCCGATCGCGCGAGCGACCCGGGCAGCCCCTACAAGCCGCTGCCGCCGGACCAGCTCTACCTCACCGGCGCCGATTGGGAGGCGGCGCTGGCGGACCGGGTGGTCGCGTCCTTCACCCCCTACCGCGAGCCTGACGCCCAGGCCCGCACAATCGACCTGGCCGGCGAGCAGGGGCGCGACTTCGCGCCGGAGCGCACGCAGGGCGCCAATGTCTACGAGGCGCTGCGCGACCATCTGGCCGCGCTGCGCAAGGCCGGCCGGCAGCGGATCCTGGTCGCCAGCTATTCCGCTGGCGCCCGCGACCGGCTGCGGACCGTGCTCGCCGACCATGGGGTCGAGGGGCTGGTGGAGATCGCCGATGCCGCCGGCCTGCCGGCGCCGGGCAAGGGCATCGGCATCGCCGTGCTGCCCCTGGAGCGCGGCTTCGCCGATGCCGACCTGGTCACCGTCACCGAGCAGGACCTGCTGGGCGACCGGCTGTCGCGGCCCAGGCGGCGCTCCCGCCGGGCGGAGAACTTCCTGGCGGAGGCGAGCCAGATCGCGCCGGGCGACCATGTGGTGCATGTCGACCATGGCATCGGCCGCTACGAGGGCCTGCAGACCCTGGAGATCGGCGGGGCGCCGCATGACTGCCTGCTGCTGGTCTATGACGGCGGCGACAAGCTCTACCTGCCGGTCGAGAATATCGAGGTGCTCAGCCGCTACGCGTCCGAGGACGCGACCGTGGCGCTCGACAAGCTGGGCGGTACCGGCTGGCAGGGCCGCAAGGCGCGGCTGAAGAAGCGCCTGAAGGACATGGCGGAGGAGCTGCTGAAGGTGGCGGCGGCCCGCGCCCTGCGGCGCGCGCCGGCGATGCTGGCGCCGCACGGCGCCTATGACGAGTTCGCCGCCCGCTTCCCGTTCCAGGAGACCGACGACCAGGCCCGCGCGATCGAGGACACCATCGACGACCTGGCCTCGGGCAAGCCGATGGACCGGCTGGTCTGCGGCGATGTCGGCTTCGGCAAGACCGAGGTGGCGCTGCGGGCGGCCTTCGTCACCGCGGTCGAGGGCCGCCAGGTGGCCCTGGTCTGCCCGACCACCCTGCTCGCGCGGCAGCATTTCCAGACCTTCCGCGACCGTTTCAGCGACCTGCCGGTGCGGGTGGCGCAGCTCTCCCGCCTGGTGACGCCGAAGGACGCCAAGCTCGTCAAGAAGGAGCTGGCCGAGGGCAAGGTCGACATAATCATCGGCACCCATGCGCTGCTGTCGAAGTCGATCCAGTTCGGCGATCTGGGCCTGCTGATCGTCGACGAGGAGCAGCATTTCGGCGTCCGCCACAAGGAGCGGCTGAAGCAGCTGCGCTCGGACGTGCATGTCCTGACCCTGTCGGCGACGCCGATCCCGCGCACCCTGCAGCTCGCCATGTCGGGCCTGCGGGAGCTGAGCCTGATCGCGACCCCGCCGGTCGACCGGCTGGCGGTGCGCACCTTCGTGATGCCGTTCGACAGCCTGATCGTGCGCGAGGCCCTGCTGCGCGAGCATTACCGCGGCGGGCAGTCGTTCTATGTCTGCCCGCGGGTCGCCGACCTGGCCGAGGCGCGCGAATACCTGACCAGCCAGGTGCCCGAGGTGAAGGCCGTGGTGGCGCATGGCCAGATGGCGCCCAGCGAGCTGGAGGACGTGATGACCGCGTTCTACGAGGGCGCGTTCGACGTCCTGGTCTCCACCAACATCGTGGAGAGCGGGCTGGATATCCCGCGCGCCAACACCCTGGTGGTGCATCGCGCCGACATGTTCGGCCTGGCGCAGCTCTACCAGCTGCGCGGCCGGATCGGCCGGTCCAAGACCCGGGGCTATGCCTATTTCACCCTGCCGGCGCGGCGCCAGCCGACCGCCAATGCGGAACGCCGGCTGAAGGTGCTGCAGACCCTGGACACCCTGGGCGCGGGCTTCAGCCTGGCCAGCCACGACCTGGACATCCGCGGTGCCGGCAACCTGCTGGGCGAGGAGCAGTCCGGCCATATCCGCGAGGTCGGCTTCGAGCTGTACCAGGACATGCTGCAGGAGGCGATGGTCACCGCCCGCGGCGAGGGCCTGGCGGAGGACGAGGGCCGCTGGTCGCCGCAGATCACCCTGGGCAATGCCGTGCTGATCCCGGAGGCCTATGTCGCCGACCTGAACCTGCGGCTGCAGCTCTATCGCCGCATCGCGCGGCTGGCCGACGGGGCGGAGATAGAGGATTTCATCGCCGAGATGGTCGACCGCTTCGGTGCCATGCCGGAGGAGATGCGCCACCTGCTGGACATCGTCGCGATCAAGCAGGCCTGCCTGCGGGCCAATGTGGAGAAGATCGACGCCGGCCCGAAGGGCGCCACCATCGCCTTCCGCAACGAAAGCTTCCCCAACCCCGC
This sequence comes from Sneathiellaceae bacterium, assembly GCA_040216765.1. Classification (GTDB taxonomy): domain Bacteria; phylum Pseudomonadota; class Alphaproteobacteria; order Ferrovibrionales; family Ferrovibrionaceae; genus Marinibaculum. Next base: position 222,251 of record JAVJON010000007.1, read on the forward strand.
CGGGCTGATCAACTGGATCAGCCAGGAGCCCGGCCAGGCCAAGCTCCGCCCCGACCACAAGCTGGTCCTGCTGCGCGAATGGACGGAACCGTCGGACCGGGTGAAAGGCGTGCAGCGCCTGGTCGGCAAGCTGGCGGAGATCGCGGAAGCTGGCGCGAAGGGGCAGGCGGCGGCCGGGTGAGGGCGGCGTGACGATCCTGGTTTCTCGCATATCCGCGCCACACAAACCTCCGTCATTCCGGCCTTGAGCGCCCCCCGGGATTCGCCCGGAGGCCCCTTCCGCTGACGGCTCCGTGCCGCGACGGCTGCAGACCGGGGCCCAGGGCCGGCACGGCCCAGGGAACGTTCCGGAGCCTCTCCTGTTGCCAAAGAGGTTGGCCGTCGTTCGGCCGCCCACAGGCGAAAGCGAGGTGGAGCCATGACATCCATGCCGCAGGGCCCGGCGGTGCGCGCCAGCGGGGATCTCTTGCACGCACAAGTCGTCCAGTTTCCCGTGGTCTGCTTCACTTTGGCGCTCGGCACCGACCTTGCCTATTGGCAGACCGGGAACCTGATGTGGCAGAACTTCTCCTCCTGGCTGCTGTTCGCCGGCCTCGTCCTCGGCGCGATCGCGGCGCTGGTCTGGCTTGCCGGCCTGCTGGTCGGATCGCCGCGTGCGGACCGGGCGGCCGATTGGCTTTTTGCGGCCGGCGGCCTCCTGGTCCTGGTCCTGGCGCTGCTCAACAGCCTGGTGCATGCCGGCGATGGCTGGACGGCCGTGGTGCCCTGGGGGCTGGCGCTCTCGGCCGCGACGGTTGTCGCGATGATCGTCACGTCCTGGCTCGGGCGGCCATCCCGCTCGGGCCATCCTGTGCGGGCCGGCGGTCATGGCTAGGGCGGGGGGCGCCGGCTCGCTGGTTTGCGCCTGCCTCGCCGTTATCCTCCTCGCCGGCTGCGACGACGGGTCCGATTTCGACGTCGCGCAGCAGATCGGCCCCGACCCCGTGCTCCCCGAGCCGGATCCATCCCTTGTCGCAGGCATGAAGGTCGCCGAGGTCGTCGGCTGGCAGGACGGCGAGGCCCCCGTCGTGCCGGACGGCCTGACCGTCACCGCCTATGCGCAGGATCTGGCGCATCCGCGCACCCTGCACACCCTGCCGAACGGCGATGTCCTGGTGGTCCAGGCGCGCGGGCCGTCGGGCAAGCCCGTCATACGGCCCAAGGACGTCGTCCGCGGCTGGATCATGGCAATGGCCCAGGGCGGTGGCGGGGAGCCCAAGCCGAGCAACCTGGTGACCTTGCTGCGCGACACCGACCGCGACGGCAGCGTGGACGAGCGGCACGACCTGCTGACCGACCTCGCTTCGCCGTTCGGCATCGCCTGGGCCGATGACACGCTTTATGTGGCGGCCACCGACGCCATCCTCGCCTATCCCTACGCGCTCGGCGAGACCGCGATTCCGGCCGATCCCGTGGTCCTGACCCCGCTGCCGGGCGGGCCGATCAACCACCACTGGACCAAGGATCTGGCGCTCGGCCCGGACGGGCGCTTTCTCTACGCATCCGTCGGGTCGAACTCCAACATCCTCGAGCGGGGCCTGGAGGCGGAGAAGGGCCGCGCAGCGATCTGGCAGGTCGATCGCGAGACCGGCGCGGCCCGCGTCTATGCCTCGGGCCTGCGCAATCCGAACGGGCTCACCTTCCATCCGCAGACCGGCGCGCTCTGGACGGTCGTGAACGAGCGCGACGAGCTGGGGCCGAACCTCGTTCCCGACTACATGACCTCGGTGCGGGACGGCGGTTTCTACGGCTGGCCCTGGAGCTATTACGGCGACCATGTCGACGAGCGCGTCCGCCCAAAACGCCCCGACATGGTGGAGAAGGCCATCGCGCCGGACTACGCGCTGTCCAGCCATGTCGCAGCCCTGGGCATGACCTTCTCGCTGGATTCGGCCCTGCCCGATGGCTATCGGAGCGGTGCGTTCGTGGGCGAGCATGGCAGCTGGAACCGCAGCGCGTTCAACGGCTACAAGGTGATCTATGTCCCGTTCGAGGATGGCGCGCCCTCCGGCAAGGCGGTGGATGTGGTGACCGGGTTCCTCGACGGCGACCGGGCGCGCGGCCGGCCGGTCGGCGTGGCGATCGACGGGACCGGCGCTCTCCTGGTTGCCGACGATGCCGGCAACACCGTCTGGCGGGTCGCGGCGGCGGACGGCTCGGTGATCCCCCGCCCGATCGGCACGGACCGGGCGGCGGCCCTGCCCGCGGCCAGGGGCGGGGACGCTGCGGCGGCATCGACACGCTCGCCGTCGACCGGCGGGGCGCAGCCGGAGGCGGCGCCCGACCCGTCGCAGACGGATGTCGCGCCGGCGGTGCTGCCGCGCGACACGACGCGGCAGGATCGTTAGGCGGGCCCCGGAGGCCGCAGCGGCAGGCTGCGGCTCCGCGGCCGGTGATGCCGTCGGGATGACAGAGCCATAGCCATGACACGGGCCGCACGAAGGCTGGTCAGGAACATGCGGTTGAGCGTGGAGGAGAATGCCTCGCCCTATGGCTTCTCCCTCATGATCACCGGCAGCTATGCGCTGCTGACGAGCCGCGCAGAGGCCCGGCCGCTGGACATCGTCGCCGGGGTGGCCGGCGCGGCCTCCGCCTTCTTCCTGGCTGAATTGCTGGCCCTGACGGTGCTCCGCAAGGAGAAGCCGGTGAGTTCGCAGAAGACGCGGCTGATCGGCCGGCTGCTCAGCTTCGTCTCGATCGGCTGCGGCATGGGCGCCGCCTGGCTCTGCGCCCTCGCCATTCCGGGGCCGCTCGGCTGGCTTGCCGCAGGGGCCGCCGGTGCCCTGGCCTATCTCCTGCTCGACGGCCTGGAACTGATGGCGGCGGAGAAGCGGGAAGCGGAGGACTGAGCGGCGTGGGTCAGGCGGACGCAGGCGCAGGCGGGCCGGTGACATGCCCCAAAACAACCCCGTTCTCCGCGTCGTCCGGCCTCACGGCGTCAGCGGGTTCCGCGCATCGGCGAGGATGCGCCCGCCGATGGCGACGAAGCAGGCGCCGGCGATGCGTTCGATCCAGTGCCGCGCGCGGCCCAGCCGGCGCAGCACCGGCGGGGCGGAGAGGGCGAGGCTGACCAGGGCGTACCAGCCCAGGGCGGTGCCAGTGACCAGCGCAATCGTCAGGGCCAGCAGCCAGGGCGGGCTGGCGGCATTCATCGACGTGGCGAAGACGCTGGCGAACAGCACGATCGCCTTCGGGTTGGTCAGGGTGACGCCGAGGCCGAACAGCAGGGGGCCGCGCCCGGTCCGGGCTGCCGGCGCGTCCTGTGCCAGCAGGTCGTCCGCCGCGCTGTCGCGCCGGGTCAGCAGCAGGCGGATGCCGAGCCAGACCAGGTAGCTGCCGCCGGCGATGCGGACCGCCCAGGCGAGCCATTCGAACTCCGTCAGGATCGCCGACAGGCCGAGCAGGCTGAGGGTGGCATAGACGCCCAGGCCGAGGGCGACGCCGGTGGCGGTCAGCAGGCCGTGGCGCGGGCCGCGGGCCAGCGAGGAGCGGGCCACCGCGAGGAAATCCGGGCCGGGCAGCAGCAAGGCCGGCAGGTAGATCGCGAAGACCGCCAGCAGCGGCGCCAGGTCGCCCACCGCCGGCGCCGTTCAGGTCGCCGCGTCGTCGGCGGCGCCGATCGCGATCTCGTCGCTGGGGATATCCTCGTTCTCTTCCGCCAGGTCGAACGCCTTCAGGAAGATCTCGGGGTCCTGCGCGCCGGACACCACGTATTTCCGGTCGATGATGAAGCAGGGCACGCCCTGCACGCCCATCTGGCGGGCCAGCGCGTCCTCCTTGCGGATCAGGTCGGTGTCGGAATCCTCTTCCAGCAGGTCGGCGACCAGGCCGCGCTCCATGCCGGCGGCCTCGGCGATGTCGAGCAGCACCTGGCGGTCGCCGATATCCTCGCCATGCTCGAAATAGGCCTGGAACAGCCGCTCCACCACCATGTCCTGCACGCCGGCGCTGGCGGCCCAGCGGATCAGCCGATGGGAATCGATGGTGTTCGGTGTCCGCGGGATGCGCTGGAAGTCGAAGTCGATGCCTTCCTCCGCGCCGGCATCGCGGATCTGGTCATAGACCTGCCTGGCGCGCTCCGGCCCGCCGAACTTGGCCTCCAGGTAGCTCTTCCGGTCGAGCCCCTCGCGCGGCATCTCCGGATTGAGCTGGAAGGGGCGCCAGTCGATCTGGACCTCCAGGTCGGGGCGCTGCGCCAGCGCGCGCTCGAACCGCCGTTTGCCGATCAGGCACCAGGGGCAGATGGTGTCCGAGATGATGTCGACGGTGTGCTGCATGGCGCTCTCCTTCGTGGCCGGTCCACGAGGCTATGTCGCGCCAGGACATCACGGGTCAACCCTTGCCGCAACCCGCGCCGCCTCCAGCATGCGGGCGGCATCCGTCTCCAGGCTGTCGCTGACGGCCTGCAGGCCGGGGGACAGGGGCCGGCCGGACGCGGCGGCCCGCGCCGCCTGGCGGCGCAGCAGGTGCAGGACCTCGCTCGGCAGGTAGCCCAGGAACTCCAGCGCCTCGTGGACCAGCCGGTGCAGCCAGTCGTCCGGCAGGTCGTCGGGCGCGAGATAGAGCAGGCGGATCAGGGCGGCATGGTCCAGCCCGGTCTCCAGCCCGACATGGAGCAGGCGCTGGAACAGCTGCCGCGGCGGCTCGGCCTGCCGCTCGAACAGGATCTCGGCAGCGAAGCGGACCGACTGCACGACGTCCAGCGGGGCGGCATAGGTCACCCTGCGCGGCACCCAGCAGGGGCCCAGCCGGGGCGCGAAGAGCGTGATCCGCTCCGGCGTCGCGCCCACCGGGGTCAGGCAGAGATTGTGGGAGAACAGCCGGGTGCAGCGCGCGCCGTCCAGCAGGGCCCGGTAGAAATCCAGCCAGCCGGCGCCGTATTCCTGGAAACCCGCGCTGTTCAGGAACAGGTCGAAGGGCAGGTCCGCCACGACCTCCGCCAGGGCGAGCGGGACATAGGCGATGGTCGGGCGCCCCGGCGAGCCGGCCGATTGCAGGCCGTCGGCCTCCGCCGTCGCGAGGAGGTAGCGATGCTCCGCCTGCGGCAGGCTGAGGCGCAGGAACAGCTCGGCGAAGAACAGGGATTCCGGGAAGTCGAGGAGAACATAGAGCGAGGGCTGCCGGATCGGGTTGTCGAGCCAGAGCCGCGCCGCCGCCCCGTAGCCGCCGCCGATCTCGCACAGCCGGTCGGTGTGCGGGCAGAGCGCCATCGCCCCCAGCACGTCGCCGGCATGGAAGGCGGCAATGTTGGAATGCAGGCCTGTGGCCGCCCCGCCGGACCCTGGGCCGGCCGCGGGATAGACATCCGGCGCGGCCACCACGGTTTCCGGCAGGGACAGCGGGGTATCGGTGAAGGCGGTGACATGGCGGGCGAAGCGCGGGTGGCGCAGGGCCAGCGCGGCATGGCTGCGCCGGACCTCCGTGGCGCCGACCGCGAGGCGATGGTCGAACAGCCAGCGGCCCTGCGCCAGGTGGATGCCGGCCGTCGCGCTGTCGATTCCCGAGATATCGTCCGCCAGGGCGGCCCGGCCGGCCGCCCAGCGGGTGCCGTGGTCCGCCACCGGCTCCGCCAGGTGGCGGGCCGCCTGGTAGTTCCGCCGGGCGATCGGGAGCGGGTCGCCCGTCACGCCCGGACTGACGTCACGCCGCGACCGAAGCCGCTATACCAGGCCGGCCAGCAGGCCGGCACCGGCGAGGGCGATGGCGCCGCCGCCGATCCGGTAGGACGGCAGGGTGGTGCGCGCGGCCGACAATCCCAGGACGAGGCCGAGCAGCAGGCCCGCGCCATGCAGCAGCGCGGTGGCCAGCAGGAAGCCCGCGCCGAAGATAAGCGGGGTGCCGGCGGCCGGCATTTCCGCGCCATGCGCAAGGCCGTGAAACAGCGCAAAGAATCCGACGATCGCCATCGCCGCCAGGGTCGCCAGGTTCAGCCGCAGGGCGATCGCCATGCCGAGCAGGACGAGCGAGAGGGCGATGCCCAGTTCCACCATCGGCAGGCCGAAGCCGGCAATCCCGAGGGCCGCGCCGGCCGCCATCATCGCCAGGAACGCCCCGGGCACCAGCCAGATGGCGGCACCGCCCAGCATGGCCGCGAACAGGCCGACTGCCACCATTGCGAGCAGATGGTCCAGGCCGCCGAGCGGGTGCAGGAAGCCGGCGGAGAAGCTGGCGGCCTCGAGATGCCCGGCATGGGCCAGCGCCAGCGCAGGCGTCAGCAGGACTGCCGCCGCCGCGGCACCGGCGGTCAAGGACCGCATCCTGCGCTGGCGGGACAGGCCGCGCGGGCGGGACAGGGCGCGACGGGCAGGGGGCAGTGGCGGCATGGCGGGTTCCTTCCAGGATGCTGCGCTGCATCAATTTCACCGCATTTCAGCGGCCCCGCACAAGCCTGCGGTCGGGACTCCCGGCGGTTTTGCGGATAGGAGAGCGCCAGGCGACCTGAAACCGCGACCGGACCCGGCACTGCCGGGCCAATGGAAGGAGACCGAGCCATGACTGTACTGCATGACCTGAGCGGGTTGACCGCCCTCGTCACGGGTGCGTCGTCAGGGCTGGGCGAGCGCTTCGCGACCGTCCTGGCCAATGCCGGCGCAAAGGTGGCGCTGGCCGCACGCCGCACCGACCGGCTGGAAGCCCTCCGGGCCCGTATCGAGGGGCAGGGCGGCCGTGCCCTGCCGGTGCGGATGGACGTGACGGACCTGCAAAGCATTGCCGATGCGGTCGCCCATGTCGAAACCGAGCTGGGGCCGATCCATATCCTGATCAACAATTCCGGTGTCAGCGCCCCGAAGCGCATGGTCGACGTCACCGAGTCCGACTACGACTTCGTGATGGACACCAACCTCAAGGGCGCGTTCTTCGTCGCCCGCGAGGTCGCCGCCCAGATGATGCGGCACCGGGTGAAGGGCCGGATCGTCAATATTGCCTCGGTCGCGGCAAACAAGTATCTCGGCCAGCTGGGCGTCTATGGCATGTCGAAATCGGCCGTGGTGTACATGACCCGTGCGATGGCCGCCGAATGGGGTCGCGAAGACGTCAACACCAATGCGATCTGTCCGGGCTATATCGAGACGGAGATGAACCGGGACCATTGGGACACCGAGGGCGGCCGCAAGCTGATCGCGATGCTGCCGCGCCGGCGGGTCGGCGATGTCGGCGATCTGGACGGGGCGATCCTGCTGCTGGCCAGCCCGCACTCCCATTTCATCAACGGTGCGATCATCAACGTGGACGATGGAATGTCATGCCTCTAGGAAAATGGACGGCCGGCGCCGGGGCCCTGGCCCTCGCCGGGCTGCTTGGCGCCTGTGCCGGCGGCGGCGACCAGAACTATTACGCCAAGCAATGCTCGGCGCGCGGGCTCGCCCCCGACGGGGCGGGGTGGCAGGCCTGCCTGGACGACGAGCGCTATGCGCTCGAGAGCGAGCGGAGAATGCAGAACTCAATCCGGTGGGGGATCTGATGCGCAGCCTGTCGAAGACCAGCCTGATATCGTCGGGTACCGGCCCCGCGCGGGTCGGGGCCGTTGCACGGGTCGCCACCGGCGTCGCGCTTCTGTCCGGCCTGCTCCTGCTCGCCGCCTGCGGCGGCACTGTGCGCGAGAATGTGCGCGAGGATTACGCGCGGAAATGCGCGGCCAAGGGCCTGACGCCGGACGATGCCGGCTGGACCGACTGCATCCGGGACGAGCGCGACCGGCCGGACAACAGCCTCAAGGACCAGAACGCGATCCGCTGGGGCATCTGAGCGGCTTCGGTCCCGGGGGATCTGCATCGGGAGATCTGCACCGGGGGCGGCATGGAGGGGGAATGAGCGAAGAGGATAGCGCGCCGCTGGCCGGCGTGACCGTGATCGACCTGACGCGGGTCCTGGCGGGACCGTACTGCACCATGGTCCTGTCGGACCTGGGCGCCCGCGTGATCAAGGTGGAGGTGCCGGGGAGCGGCGACGATTCCCGCTCCATCGGGCCGTTCATGGCGGATGGCCGCTCCGCCTATTTCATGTCGCTCAACCGCGGCAAGGAGAGCATTGCCCTGGACCTGAAGGCGCCGGACGACCGGGCCATGTTCCTGGACCTTATCGCCGGCGCCGATGTGCTGGTGGAGAATTATCGCGGCGGCACCATGGAAAAGCTCGGGCTGGGCTGGGACGTCCTGGAACCGCAGTTCCCGCGCCTGATCTATGCCGCCGTCAGCGGCTTCGGCCATAGCGGCCCGTACATGAAGCGCGCCGCCTATGACATGGTGGTGCAGGCGATGGGCGGGGTGATGAGCCTGACCGGCCATCCCGGGGGCCCGCCGACCCGGGTCGGCAGCTCGATCGGCGACATCACCGCGGGCATGTTCCTGACGGTCGGCGTGAATGCCGCGCTGTTCCGCCGCTCGCGGACCGGCCGCGGCGGCAAGATCGACGTGTCCATGCTGGACAGCCAGGTCGCCATCCTGGAGAACGCCATCGCCCGCTACGTGACCACCGGCCAGGTGCCCGGCCCGCTGGGCGCCCGGCATCCGTCGATCACGCCGTTCGAGGCCTTTGCCACGGCCGACGGCCATATCGTGATCGCCGCCGGCAATGACGGGCTGTTCCGCCGCCTGGCGGAAACCATCGGGCGGGCCGATCTGGCCGCGCAGCCGGACTATGCCAACAACAATGCCCGGACCGACAACCAGATCGCCCTGAAGCGGGAGATCGAGCGCGCGCTGCAGGCCGCCGGGACGGCGGAATGGCTGCAGCGGCTCGACGCGGCCGGCATCCCCAGCGGGCCGATCAACACCGTCGACGCCGTCATGCAGGACCCCCAGGTCCTGGCCCGAAACATGGTGGTCACGGCCGACGATGGCAGCGGCGGGCAGATCCGCATGGCCGGCAATCCGGTCAAGTTCTCCGACGTCCCCGATCCGACGACCCGCGGCAGGACCCCCGGACTGGACGAGCATGGCGCCGCCATCCGGGCGGAGTTCAGCCGCAGCCGGCGGTGACCGGCAGCAGCTTCGAGGCCGAGCTCGAGGCCGCCCGCCGTCGCCACCGCGCCGGCGAGGCCGGGCCGGCCGCCGCGATCTACCGGCGCCTGCAGGCGCAGGACCCGTCGCACCCCGAGCCCTGGCACCTGCTGGCGGTCGTGGCCCATCAGCAGGGCGCCCAGGAACAGGCCCTGGCCCTGGCGGATGCGGCCATCGCGCGCGACCCCGGTCGGGCGCAGTACCACAACACACGGGGCGGCGCGCTGCGCCTGCTGAACCGGCTGGCGGAGGCGCGGGATGCCTATCGCCACGCCCATGACCTGGACCCGGGCACGGCGCTCTATGCGACCAACCTGTCCGTGGTCCTGCTGGAGGGCGGTGCGGCGGGCGAGGCCCTGGCCCTGGCGGAGCGGGCGCTGGACGCCGGCGGGGCCGCGGACCCGGCGGCCCTGAACAGCCATGCCCTGGCGCTGCAGGCGCTGGACCGGCTGCCCGAGGCATTGGCCAGCCTGGAGCGCCTGGCCGCGGTGGCGCCGGATTTCGCCGACGGCCAGAGCAACCGCCGGGTGGTGCTGCTGCAATTGGGCCGCACGGCTGCCGCACGGGAGGCGGCGCAGGACTGGCTGGCGCGCGCGCCGGCCGACCGCGACGCCCTGACCCATCTGGCTGCCGCCCTGGCGCAGGGCGGGGCGGCGGAGGCCCTGGACGATCTGGTGCGGCTGGACGGCCATCTGCAGGCCGTGGTGCCGGACCTGCCTGGTGGCGCGGTGCCGGACGCGGCCTTCAACGCGGCGCTGGCGGCCCATTGCCTTGGCCATCCGACCCTGCAGGCGGACCGGCATGGCAAGGCCACGGCCGCGGGACGGCAGACCGACGACCTGACCGTCGGCGCGCCGCCGCAACTTCATGCCCTTCTGGCCGGGCTGGACCGCGCGGCGCGGCAGGCGGCGGCGGCCCATGCCGGCGCCGCGCCGGCGCATCCCTGGGCCGGCCACCCGCCGCGGGACTGGCGGATGCGGGTCTGGGCGACGGTGCTGCACCAGGGCGGCCATCAGCGTCCGCATACCCATCCGGCCGGGTGGATGAGCGGCGTCTACTATGTGCAGGTGCCCGGTATCGATGCGGTCGCGGTCCCGCCGGGCACTGGCGGGGAGCGCGCCGGCTGGATCGAGTTCGGGCGCCCCGACCCGGCGCTGCGGGTGCAGCGGGGCTTCCGGCTCCGCGACGTCCAGCCGGTGGCCGGCCAGGCACTTCTGTTTCCCTCGTACTTCTGGCACCGCACCCATTCATTTGCCGGTAAGGGTTATCGCATAAGTATAGCCTTCGATTTCATTCCCACGGCATGACCGCCATGCGGTCGCACCGTACCTGCCGTGAAGCTATCCTGGCCGGCACGTCAGGGCGGCGCAGTCAACTTTGGGAGGCCGGCATGGCCGGGGAGGGGGGCGCATGAGACAGCCGGCCATCGCGGTCGACACCGCATTCGCGGCGATGTCCTGCGAGGCGGAGTCCCACAATGTCAGCCCGGTGACCCTCCTGGCGACGGACTACCTGAACCACTTCAACGAGGTGGTGATGCTGCTGGAGATGCTGCCGATGGCGCCGGAATGCGCCGAGGATGTCCGCAGCTGGCGGCCGAAGAGCTATGTCCAGCATTTCCGGGATTCCGCCTTCACCGATCGCGACTTCGCGATCCACGCCTACGACGCCGCTCCCGCGGAGTACCGGCAGCCCTTCGACAAGACGGTGGAGGCGCTGAACGGCCAGATCGCCGCGGCGGTCGCGGAATGCTGCGCCCTGGCCGAAGCCGGGGACATGACGGCGCTGGAGCGGGCCACCGCCCTGCATGTGCCCCTTCTGCACGCGACCACGGAACGGGCCAGCGCGCTGATCCACGGCAATATCGAGGTCGATGTCGCTGCCGCGGATGCGCAGGCGGCGATCGACGCCCTGTTCGACGACTGAGCCCTCTGCGCGCGCATATGTGAAGGCGCCCGGCGCGCAAGGGCCTTGCCAGGGCTGCGAGACGGTTGCATGTCGGGCGGCATGAACCTGCAAAACCGCATCGGGGCCAGCGGCCCCATCCTCGCGCTGCTGCTCTGCTTTTGTGCGGGGCTGGCAGCCACGCCCGCAAATGCCCTGGACATCCCCGCGACCTGGCCGGACGCCGATGGCGCGCGCGGCGCGGAGGTTCGCTTCCCCACGGCCAGCCCGTTCTCCCTGGCCGAGGTGGCCGCCGGGGTCGCGCCGGCGGACGAGGCGATTGGCTATTTCTTCCTGCCCGCGGAGGCTTCGCCGGCGCATCCGGTGCCCGCGGTCGTGATGCTGCATGGCGCCGGCGGCATCCAGGGGGCGCGGGAACTCGCCTATGGCGCCCAGTTGGCGGAGATGGGAATCGCCGCTCTGGTGGTCGACGTGTTCGGGGCCCGCCGCGACATCGCGACGGGTTTCGTGAACCGCCTGATCAACATCACGGAATCGGCAATGGTGACCGACGCCTATGCCGCCCTGGACTGGCTCGATGCCAGGCCCGAGGTGGATGCCCGCAATACCGTGTTGATCGGCTTTTCCTACGGCGCCATGGCGACGGTGTTCGCCGCCTATGAGCAGGTTGCCGGACTGTTCGCCGATGGCGATGCGCCGCGCTTTGCGGGCCATGTGGCCTTCTATGGGCCCTGCATCGCGCGCTTCCGGGAGAACCGGACGACCGGCGCGCCGGTCCTGTTCCTGTCCGGCGCACGCGACGCGATCGTGGACCAGGAGCGCTGCGGCGAGATCCGGGACGACCTGCGCCGTGGCGGCTCGCCGGTCACGGATATCGTCTATCCCGAGGGCATGCACCAGTGGGACGGGCATTTCGGCAGCCCGCGGATGATCGGCCGCAACCTGGCGCCCTGCCGCCTGCAGGTCGGCCCGGACTTCAGCGTGATCGACCTGAACAGCACGCTGCCGATGGCCAGCACCTTCTTCCGGAAGGTGATCCTCGGTCTCTGCGCGGGCTCGGAAGGCTATATGATCGGCCGCGACGACGCGGTCCGGGCGCAATCCAACGCGGAGCTGGGCCGTTTCCTGGAACGGGTCTTCAACGGCCGGCAGGGCGCGTCCTAGGCGCCCCGCCACGCCTTCCCCGTCGTTCTCGGGCTCGACCCGGGAACCCATTCCGCCGGCCCTGCGGCGCCCTGAGGATTGCGGAATGGATGGCCGGCTCAGGGCCGGCCATGACGGCCAGTGGGGGGATCCGCTCGCCTCCCGGCGCCACCTCCCCGTCGTTCTCGGGCTTGACCCGAGAACCCATTCCGCCAGTCCTGCGGCGCCTCGAGGATTGCGGCATGGATGGCCGGCTCAGGGCCGGCCATGACGGCCTGTGAGGGGATCGCTCGCCTCCCGGCGCCACCTCCCCGTCGTTCTCGGGCTTGACCCGGGAACCCATTCCGCCGGCCCTGCGGCGCTTTGAGGAATGCGGAATGGATAGCCGGCTCAGGGCTGGCCATGACGGCCTGAGGGGGATCGCTCCCCTCCGCCACGCCTTCCCCGTCATTCTCGGGCTTGACCCGGGAACCCATTCCGCCAGCCCTGCGGCGCCCTGAGGATTGGGGAATGGATGGCCGGCTCAAGGCCGGCCATGACAGCGTGAGGGGGATCGCTCCCCTCCCGGCGCCACGCCTTCCCCGTCGTTCGCGGGCTTGACCCGGGAACCCATTCCGCCGGCCCTGCGGCGCCCTGAGGATTGCGGAGCGTGGGGGGCGTCCGCTCCTACGCCGGGACGATCGGGCGGTACTGCGGCGTCCAGAAGCGGGCGGTGATCCGCGCGGAGATCTCGGCATCGCCGAGCGCAGGCGCCAGCCCCTCCTTCACCGCCTGGCGGGCCACGGCCTCGGCGATTTTCACGCTTACCGCACGCGCATCCGCCAGGGGCGGCAGGATCGCGCCGGCCTTGTCGGTCAATGCGGGCGCCTGGTCGCCGAGGGCGCGGGAGGCCGCCATGAACATGGCGTCGCTGACCCGCGTGGCGCCGACCGCGAGGATGCCCAGGCCCATGCCGGGGAAGATGTAGGAGTTGTTGCACTGGGCGATCGGATAGGTCTTGCCGTTGTGGGTCACAGGCGCAAAGGGGCTGCCGCTGGCCACCAGCGCGCGGCCGTCGCTCCACTGGAGGACCTGCGCCGGGGTCGCCTCCACCCGCGAGGTCGGGTTCGACAGCGGGAAGACGATCGGCCGCTCGTGACGGGCGGCCAGGGTGCGGATGATGGTCTCGGTGAACAGGCCCGGCTGTCCCGACACGCCCAGCAGCACGTCGGGGCCCGCCTTGTCGGCCACCATGTCCAGGCCGATCGCGGCCCCGGGGTCCATGCCCAGGCTCCGCACATGGTCCGCCGGCTGTGCCAGCGGCTTCTGGAAGTCGAGCAGGTTCGGCATGGCGTCATGCAGCAGGCCGTAGCGGTCGACCATGAACATGCGGCGCCGCGCCTCGTCCGGCGGTAGCCCTTCCTCGACCAGGGCCTGCATGATCTGCGTGGCGATGCCGCAGCCCGCCGCGCCGGCGCCCAGGAAGGCGAAGCGCATCTCCGACAGCTTGCGGCCGACCACATTGGCCGCCGCGATCAGGGTGCCGACGGCGACGCAGGCGGTACCCTGGATATCGTCGTTGAAGGTGCAGAGCTGGTCGCGATAGCGGTTCAGCAGCGGCCCGGCATGGGTCTGCGCGAAATCCTCGAACTGGAACAGGACGTTCGGCCAGCGCCGCTTGACCGCCTGGATCACCCGGTCGAGGAAATCGTCATAGTCCTGGCCGGTGACCCGCTCGTGCCTCCAGCCGATATAGAGCGGGTCGTCCAGCCGTTCCTGGTTGTTGGTGCCCACATCCAGCAGGATCGGCAGGGTGGTGGCCGGGTCGATGCCGCCGCAGGCGGTATAGAGCGACAGCTTGCCGATCGGGATGCCCATGCCGCCGGCGCCCTGGTCGCCCAGGCCCAGGATCCGCTCGCCGTCGGTGGCGACGATCACCTGCACGTCGGGCAGGGGGACATTGTCCAGGATCCGGTCGATCTTGTCGCGATCCGGATAGCTGATGAACAGGCCGCGCGGGCGGCGGTAGATCTCGCTGAAGGTCTGGCAGGCCTCTCCCACCGTCGGGGTGTAGAGGATCGGCATCATCTCCGGCAGATGCTCAATCACCAGCCGGTAGAACAGGGTCTCGTTGCGGTCCTGCAGGGCGCGCAGATAGATGTGGCGCTCCAGGTCGTCCTTCTTGCGGCCATAGGCCTCGTAGGTGCGGTGGACCTGGTCGCCCAGGGTGGAGACATGCGGCGGCAGCAGGCCGCGCAGGCCGAGCCGGTCGCGCTCCGCCTCGTCGAACGCCGTGCTCTTGTTCAGCAGCGCATGTTCCAGCAGCGCGGCGCCGCGCAGGTCCGTGGCGATCGGGTCGGTGCTGCTGTGGCCGTGCGTGTCGGATGCGTCAGGCATGAGTTGTTTTCCCCCCAAGGGATTTCGGGATCGCTGGCCGGCATCTGCCGCTCAGGATTCAGTTGTCTGGATGTCCTTGTGGAGGTCGCCGCCCGCCAGCTCCGCCTCGTCGAAATCGGAGGAATGCTGCGGGATCTCCAGGTGAAGGTTGATCGTATGGTCGATGGCCAGCCGCCCCTCGGCGATGGTGAACGCGGTCATATGGCCGCCGCAGGTCCGCGCATCGTCGATGAAGTGCAGGTGATAACCGGGAATGTTGATGCCGACGGTATAGTCCGGCAGGCGGAAGCCGATCAGGCTGCCGCGGATGTCGCGATACTCGAACTTCGGCTGGTGCTTCACCACCTCCACCATCGGCGGATAGGGCTTCTCCTGCCGCGGGACGGTGCGCACGGCGACATGGCTGAACAGGCCATCGACCCGGACCGCATAGAAGCCGTTGCGCTTGCGGGCGATGCTGTCCAGCAGCGCCTCGAGGGCCTTGCGGTCCATCGGCGCATCGATCGCCTGCTCCACCTCCGCCTGGAAGAACATCACCGACGAGAACGGCGTCTGCCAGTCCGGGTCGACGGCATGGGCCTTGCCGTCGGCGCGCAGGGCGAAGAACGCCCCGTCGATCAGCACCATCTCGCCGTCCAGGGCGTTGAAGGTGCCCAGGCCGAAATCGCCGTGCTGCGCCAGCTCGCGGAAGGTCATCTCGCCGTCATAGACCCCGTTCAGCAGGGCCGACATCATCGAGGTCTGGAAGAACTCCTGGGCCTTCTCGTGGTCGTCGTGGATGCTCGCTTTCCCGTCATGATGGGCGTGCAGCGCGCGCGCGAACATGATCTCCGGGTCGCGGTGATGGTCCTCGTCGTCGGTCATCAACTGTCTCCGTTCGCGGTGCGGCGGCGGGGCGGTCGCCCTGTCAGTTCGCCCGTTCCGGGTCCATCGCCCGGCACAGCGCATCATTGTCGCGATAGTCGATCGGCACGTCGACAATCACCGGGCCGGGCTCGTCCAGCGCGCGCTTCAGCACCGGCGCGATCTCTTCCGGCGCGTTGATCCGCATGCCCTTGGCACCGAAGCTCTCGGCGAACCCGACGAGGTCCGGGCTGCCGAAATGCACCGCGGAATCGCGGCCGTATTTCATCATCTGCTGGATCCGCACCATGTCATAGCTGCCGTCGCGCCAGACCATGTGGACGAACGGGGTCTTCAGGCGCACTGCGGTCTCCAGCTCCACCGCCGAGAACAGGAAGCCGCCATCGCCGGAGATCGAGATCACCTTCTTGCCCGGCCGCGCGAGGCATGCGCCGATCGCCCAGGGCAGGGCCACGCCCAGGGTCTGCTGGCCGTTGCTGAACAGCAGCCGGTGCGGCTCGAAGCTCAGGAAGTAGCGGGCCATCCAGATGTAGTGGGAGCCGATATCGCAGGCCACGGTGACATCGTCGCCGACCAGCTGGCGCAGCTCGTGGATCACGCGCAGCGGGTGCACTGGCGTGCCGCCATGGCCGGCACCCTCGTCGATCTGGGCGAACAGCTCCTTGCGCAGCGGCCCGGCATGGGCCAGGTCGCCGATCGTCTTGGGGCGGCCAAGCCGGTCGCCCAGCGCGTCCAGGGTCGCCGGGATGTCGCCGACCAGCTCGACGGCAGGATCGTAGAAGGTGTCGATATCGGCGGCGGCATAGTCGACATGGATGATCTTGCGCCGGCCGGCCTTGTTCCAGATCCGCGGGTCGTACTCCACCGGGTCGAAGCCGACGCTGACCACCAGGTCCGCGGCGGCGATCAGCCGGTCGCCCGGCTGGTTCAGGAACAGGCCCACCCGGCCCACGAAGCAGTCCAGCAGCTGGCGGGAGACGACGCCGGCCCCCTCGTAGGTGCAGATTGTGGCCAGCGGGAAACGCTGCAGCAGCCGGCGGATCGCCGCCGCCGGCGCGGCGCGGCTGCCGTTCAGGCCGATGAACAGGACCGGGCTGGCGGCGGCGTCGATCAGGGCCGCCGCCGCGCCGATCGCCCTGGCATCGGCGGCCCCCATCGCGGTCGCGCCGGTGGGGCCGATCACCGGTACCGCCGTCGGGTCGCCCAGCACGTCCTGCGGCACCGACAGGAAGGCGCCGCCGGCGCGGGGCGTCGCGGCGGCCCGGAAGGCGTTGGCCAGCGCCTCCGACAGGTCGTCTGCGTCCTGCACCTCCGCGCTGTACTTGGCGAAGCCCTTGAACACCGCGACATTGTCCAGCGACTGGTGGGTGCGCTTCAGACGCTGGCCGCGCGCCACGGCGCCGCCGATCGCCACCAGCGGGTCGCCGTCGCCGCTGGCGGTCAGCACGCCGGTCGCCAGGTTGGTGACGCCGGGGCCGGAGGTCGCGATCGCCACACCCGGCCGGCCGGTGATGCGGCCGATCGCCTGGCCGATGAAGCAGGCATTCTGTTCGTGCCGGCAGACGGTCAGCTGGATGGAGGAGTCGACCAGGGCATCGAACAGGGCGTCGATCTTCGCGCCGGGAATCCCGAACGCATGCTTGACACCCTGGGCTTCGAGCGAGCGGGCAAGGAGCACCGCGCCCTTGCATGGAGTGTCGGTCATGGCAGCTTCCTGGTCCGTTTCCTGTTCCCCGGCGCCACGCCCGGCACCTGTCCGGAAGCGCAGCGGCGCCGAATATAGTCCAGCGGGCGTCCGAAAAGTACGTCCGATTGCGTCAGCCTGGCGCAACGAAGCGGGGCGTGGTCTCCGCCGGCTCCGCCGCCTCGCCCTTCAGCCGCTGGGTCAGCTGCGCAAGGTTCACCGCCGTTTCGGCCATGCGGGCCAGGCTTCCCGTGATCAGGTGCAAGGCCGTGCCCTCGGTGCTGCCGCCGCGCGCCGCATCGGCCTGCCGCTCCAGGTCGCGCACCTCCCTGCGCAGCGCACCCGTGCGAACCGCGATATCCGGCAGCGCCGGTCCGCCGGTCAGCGCCGCCGCGATCTCCTGCAGCAGGCTGGTGACATCGCCGGCCAGGCGCAGGGCGGTGTCGCGGACCTCCGGGGTCGGCGGCCGGGCCGGCACGGTGAACAGCGGTCCGGTCTGGACCACCGCAAGCCGGACCAGGCTGACCAGGGTGTAGTAGCGGTCGCGCCGCGGGTGCCACTGCCTGGGCTCGCCCAGCAACTGTTCCCACGAGGCGTCGAGCTCGGTCATCGCCAATGTCGTCGCCTGGCGCCGGCGGCGAACCTCGCGGCCGGTCACCGCCTCGCCCAGCGCGCGATGCAGCAGCAGGTCGACCTGCGCGGCATGGCGCTGCAGCACCTCCGCCGCCAGGGCGGCGATCCGGGTCCGTTCCGTGCTGGGCCAGAGGGTCAGCATGCCGACAAAGGCCAGGATCGCGCCGATGAAGGTGTCGCCGATGCGCAGCAGCCAGATCGTCTCGCTGCCCTGCGGCGACATGATCGTGAACAGCATCACGATGAACGGGGTCAGCAGGACGGTACCCAGCCCCAGATTGCGCCCGATCACGCCGAAGGCGCAGGTTGCGAACAGCAGGGCCAGGATCGCATGCGCCAGGGTGCCGTGGAACAGGGTCAGCAGGACCGCCGCGATCAGCCCGCCGATCAGGGTGCCGATGGTGCGCGCGATGCCGGCCGCGCGGGTGCCGCCATAGCCGGGCTTCAGGACCAGGACGGCAACCAGGGCAACCCAGTAGCCATGGGCGATGTCCAGGTAGGTATAGGCGAAGGTCGCGATGGCGAGGATCGCGCCGACCCGCAGGCCGTGGCGCAGGCGCTGCGAGCGCAGGCTCAGATTGTCCAGCAGGACATGCCGCGGCTCGGCCCCCAGGAGGGAACTGAGCGCCGGCGCGGGCACCAGGTCGCCGGCGGCATCGGTGCTGCCGGCCTCGATGCTGCCGGCCAGGCTTTCGCGCACCCGCTCGACCTCCGCCCGCAGGTTCAGCAGGCTGAACGAGATGCTGTCCATGTCGGCGCTGGCATCGATGCCGTCGGCCTCCAGCCGCGCCGAGGCCGCCTGCAGGCGGTCCGCGATGTCGCCGACCGATACGCTGAGGGGCGGCGGCACCACCGATGCGGCATGCGGGCCCATCACCGTGCCCAGGCCGCGGAGATCGTGCGCGAGGCCGCGCAGCAGGGCCGCCACGACCGGGTCGACGACCGGGCGGGCCGCCGCGGGCAGCATCTCCAGGCATTGCGACAGCCCGGCGACCGAAAGCGCGATCAGGCGGCCCTGCTGGACTGCCAGGACCAGGCGCCGGCCGGTCATGCTGGTGCCGTCGCGGATCGCCCGCAGGTCGGTGAGGATCGCCAGGGTGGCGTCCAGCGACCGGTAGGCGGTGGCGCGGGACTGCCAGCCGGCCTGGGCCTGCACGATGCTTTCCGGGCGCGGCACGCTCAGGCCGGCGAGGGCGGTGTCCAGGACCGCGGCGAGATCCGCGAAGGCCTGCCGCATGGCCTTGCGTGCCGGGGCGAAGGGTTGCAGCGGCCAGGCGAGCAGCGCGCCGAAGGTCATCCAGAGGCCGCCGGCCAGGACCGCCAGGCCGCGCTCGGCCATGTCCGCCAGATCGCCGGGAATGCCATCGCCCAGGATCAGCATCACAAGCGCAAAGGTCGTCGCCTTGCCGGCGGTGGCCGTCAGGGTGCCCGCGAAACCGAGCAGGGTGCCGAGCAGCAGCAGGGCCGGCAGGCTCCATGGATAGACCGCGTGCAGGCCGGTTCCCAGGGCGGCGAAGAGCGCGAGCAGCAGGCTGGCGGCGAGCAATCCGATGGCGCGGCGGCGATAGCTGCCGGGAAGGTCGCAGAAGCCGACCGACATGGCGCCCAGGGCGCCGAACAGGCCGGTCACCGGCGAATGCAGCATGGTGCCCAGGACGAGCGGGACGGCGGCCTGCACGACGATCCGGATGCCGGCCAGGAAGGTCGCCGTCTCGTAGGCGCCGACGATCGTGTCGCGCAGCCAGGCATAGGGCCCGTGCAGCAGGGGGACGGTCATGCGCGGGCCTGTTCAGGTTCGTGCCTGCCGGTGCGCAGGCGGGCCAGGACGGCCAGGTCTTCCGCCAGGTCGCGGGTGGCGGCGGCGAGGCCCTGCAGGACCTCGTCCGGGGAGTCCAGCAGGGGCGCCGTGGCCTGGCGGACCCGTCGCGGCTGGTCGGCGGGCCAGGGCGGGGGCGGCGGGCCCTTCGGGTCGCGATCGAGTGCCGCGCAGGACATCGCCATCTCCTCCAGCAGGGCGCCGGTATCGGCCAGCGGGCCGGCCAGGCCGCCAAGGTCGTGCTGCGGGCCGTGCAGGGCGGCCATCACCCCGGTCAGGCGATGCAGCCCGTCCACGACGCTTCGCAGTTCGCGGCGGTTCGGATGCCAGGACGCGGGCTCCAGCTGGATCTCGGCGACCACAGCCTCGGCATTCTGCAGGTTCATGCGGCTATCCCGCCGTGCCGGGCGGGGATCCGGTTCGCCGGCGGGCCGCGACGGCGGACCGTCGGCGGCGCGCCGCGCCAGGGCCGCCGCCATGCGGGCGAAGTTCGCCATGCAGCGCCCCACGCCTGCCCAATAGCTGGAATAGCGCACCGGCGGCCAGAGCAGCAGGCTGGCCGCGATCAGCGCACCGCCCAGCAGGGTTGCGGTCAGGCGCGGCATCGCGACGTCGGTGTCGGGCAGCGCCGCATCTATCTTGAAGATCACGTACATCGTCAGGAGGGTGATGCCCAGCGCGTAGTGGCAGGTGATCACCGCGTGCGACAGGCAATTGAACAGCAGCGCCAGCAGGACCAGCACCCAGAAATCCTGGGTGCCGAACAGGACCAACTCCGCCAGGCCGGCGCCCAGGATGGTGCCCAGCATCCGCGCGCCGACCGCCTTCCGGGTGCCGCCATAGGCGGGCTTCGTCACCATCACGACGGTCAGCATCGCCCAGTAGCCGAAGCTGATCTGGAAATGCCAGACGATGCCGGTGGCGACGGTCACCAGGGCTGCCTGCCGCAGGGCATGGCGGCAGGCGGTCGATTGCAGGGTCAGGTTGGCCCGCAGCTTCGACCAGGCCCAGCCCGGCAGCCGGCGCACCCGGCCGGGCTGCGGCAGCGGCATGGCGGCAAAGGCCGCATCGCCCGGCGCGCCGCCCGGCAGCAGGGCGAGGCGCAGGTCGCGCGCGGCCGACAGGAATTCGCCATGGGCCTCGGCCATGGCGGGCGACAGCGTCGCGGCCCGGCCGGCCCCGGTCGGCTCCGCCTGCAGGTCTTCCGGCCTGGCGAGGTTCAGACCGGTTGCCGGGGTCCTGCGCAGCGTCAGCCGGTCGAGCCTGCCTGCGATCTGGCGCAGTGCGGCGGCCTCGGCCTCGATGGCGGCCGCCAGCCAGTCCGGCAGCTGGCTGCGATATTCGGCCATCGTCGTCAGGGCACGGGTCAGGCGCTGCCCCGCCGCCGCCGCCGCGAGAAGCTGGCGCAGCGCCGTCGGACGGCTGCCGCGCCGTCGCCGGGGCAAGGTCTCGGACAGGCATTCCAGGGCGGCATCCAGGCTGCGATAGGCCGCGGTCCGGGCAGTCCAGCGGGCCCGCTTGCGGGCCGCGGCCTCGGTGCCGTCGGCGGTGGATACGGCCAGGGCCAGGTCGGCCACGGCCCGCAGCGCGGCCGCCATCGCGCGCCGCACGGGGCGGGCCGGATGCAGCGGCCAGGGAGCGAGCAGGCTGGCGATCATGAACAGGCAGGCGCCGAACACCGCGGCGGCCCGCAGCTCCGGGTCGCCCGGCACGCCGAGCGAGACCACGGTCAGGAACAGCGTGAGCACGCTGACCGCCAGCCCTTCCGGGCCAAGCGCGCCGAGATAGGCGAAGCCGAGCACGAGCAGGAAGACGAGCGGCAGAACCAGGATCCCCTGTTCGGCGAGGCTGGTCCCCAGATAGCATCCCAGGGTCACGCAGACCGTACCGGCCGCCATCGTGCGCAGGCGATAGGCGAAGGCCCCGCCGGGATCCGCCATGCCCAGGCGCACCGCCGCCAGGCTGGTGAAGATCGCCAGCAGCGGCGCGTCCAGCAGCATGCACAGGATGAAGGGCAGGGCGCTCAGCAGCCCTGCAATCACGCCCTTGCGGAATGCTTCCGGCCGATAGGCGTCGCGCCACAACCGGTGCGCCCATCGCTGCACGGCCCGCATGTGCCCGGTCCGGCCGTCAGGCGCCCGCCTGCGCCGGCCCGTCCTGCCGCCGCGCGACCACCGCCGCAACCAGGCCCAGGCCGACGAAGGCGGCCAGCAGGAAGGCAGGAACCAAGGTCGTGTCGGTCATGCGGATCAGTACCGTGGAGGCCAGCGGCGTCAGGCCGCCGATGATGGCGAAGCCCAGATTGTAGGATAGGGCGGTGCCGGTATAGCGGACTTCGGTGGGAAACAGCGCGGTGATCAAGGCCGGTGCCGCGCCCCAGGCGAACGCGGCCAGGATCGACAGGACCGCCAGGGCGGGCAGGACATTCTGCGGACCCGTTCCCAGCCAGCCATAGAGCGGCAGCGCCGCCAGCAGCAGCCCCAGGCAGCCGATCTTCGTCGGCACCGTCAGGCCGCGGCGGTCGCCGAGCCAGCCGGCGAGCGGCATCGGCAGGGAGAAGATCAGGATGCCCAGGACGCTGGCGCCGGACACCAGCGTCTCCGGATAGTTCAGGGTGCGGGTCAGGTAGGTGTCCATGTAGAGGTACAGCAGCGAGACCGTGCTGGCGCCGATGCCGGCGATCAGGAAGCCGGCGAGGACGCCGCCCGGATGCTGCCGGACCAGGGTCACCAGCGGCACCTTGCGGGCGGTATCCTCCATGTCGAGGAAGGCCGGCGATTCCGACAGCCGCTGGCGCAGCACGAAGCCCAGCAGGGCGATCCCGCCACCCAGCAGGAAGCCGATCCGCCAGCCATAGGCGGTGACATCCTCTGCCGGCAGGGCCGTGACGATGGCCCATTGGACGATATGGGCAAGCAGCAGGCCGACATTGATCATCAGGAACAGCACGCCGCAGGCCAGGCCGCGGCGCCGGGGCATGGTCTCGGTGATCAGCACCAGCGCGCCGGGAATCTCGCCGCCGAGGCACATCCCCTGGATGATCCGCAGGGCGACGAAGATCACGCTGGCCGCGATTCCCAGGGTGGCATGGCCGGGCATCAGGCCCATCAGGATCGTGGCGCCCGCCATCCCGCCGATGCTGATCCGCAACATGGTCCTGCGGCCCAGGCGGTCGCCGAAATGGCTGAACAGGAGGCCGCCGAGCGGGCGCGCCAGATAGCCGACCGCGAACACCGCGAAGGCGGCGATAAGGTGGCTCGCTGTGTCGCCGCCGGGAAAGAAGGTGCGGCCGATGACATCGGCAAAGACGGCGTAGATGACGAAGTCGTAGAACTCCAGCCCGCCGCCGATGCTGCCCAGGAACAATGCCTTTCGGCGCTCTGTCGCCGTGCCGTGTAGGCGCATGGCCGATCCTTCCTCCGCCATCGTCCCCCCTGCCGTCGGACCAAAGGACATACAGCCTAGCCGCTTTGTCCGGAGAATGCGGCACCGGCCGGAGCGCCGCCGGTCGCATGAAGCAAGGCGGCCATGTCGGCCGACAGGTCCCGCCGACCGCGCCATGGCGATGGACGGCCTCGTCCCGGTCGGCAGGACGCGCGTCGGGAACGGCGGGGGCGGTCCGCCACCACCGGTTGGCCGGCGGCCGGTTCTGGGGCAAAGTCCAGTTCCGGTGGACAGGCCGCCCGGGACGGGTGGCGCGACGGGAATACCCGCGCGCGGGCAGGGCGCCCGCATCTGTGCCTAGGAAAGGGAGACTACGGATGACCTACGGTTCGACATGGCGGACAACCCGCCGCACGGCGATCGCCGCGCTGGGCGCAGCGGCCCTTACCCTGGGCGCCACGACGTCCGGCCAGGCCCAGGAAGAGCAGAACTATCT
The DNA here is from genome assembly GCA_040216765.1 of Sneathiellaceae bacterium. GTDB lineage: Bacteria > Pseudomonadota > Alphaproteobacteria > Ferrovibrionales > Ferrovibrionaceae > Marinibaculum. Next base: position 245,590 of record JAVJON010000007.1, read on the forward strand.
TCTGGCGACGGCGTCGACGGGCGGAACCTACTATCCCGTCGGCGTGGCGCTGGCGACCCTGGCCAAGGTGAAGCTGCAGCCCGGCAACAAGATCAACGTCTCTGCGATCAGCTCCGCCGGTTCGGGCGAGAACGTCAAGCTGTTGCGCGACAACGAAGCACAGCTGGCGATCCTGCAGGGCCTGTTCGGGGCGAATGCCTGGGCGGGCGAAGGCCCATTTGCCAAGGAGGGCCAGCAGGAGCACCTGCGCTCGATCACCATGCTCTGGCCGAATGTCGAGCATTTCGTGGTGAAGAAGGGCGATGCGAAGTCCGGCACGATCGACGACATGCAGGGGCTGAAGGGCAAGAAGGTGTCGATGGGTGCGCAGAACTCCGGCACGATCGGCTCCAACCGGACGATCCTGACCAATCTCGGCTATGACATGGAGAAGGATTTCGACCTCGCCTATATGGGCTACAACCCCAGCGCGGAAGCCCTGCAGAACGGCCAGATCGAGGCGATGAGCACGCCGGCCGGCCCGCCGGTCACCGCCGTAACGCGGGCGATGGCGGCGATGCAGGGCGATGTCGTGGTGCTGGACTTCACCGACGAGCAGATGAAGACGGCGAACGGCAAGTTCGAGGACCTGTGGACCCGCTTCGACATTGCGGCGGGGACCTATCCCGGCCAGGACAAGGCGATCTCCACCATCGCGCAGCCGAACTTCCTGGCCGTGCGCAAGGACATGCCGGACGAGACCGTCTACCTGCTGACGAAGACGATCTACGAGAACCTGCCGTTCCTGAAGGGCATCCACAAGGCGACCAACGAGATGTCCCTGGATCGCGCCATTGCCGGCCTGCCGGTTCCCCTGCATCCCGGCGCGCAGCGCTATTTCGAGGAACAGGGCATGACGGTTCCGGACCGCCTGAAGTCAAAGAACTGACGTGACGCAATCGCCGGACGGCAGCGACCCGCCCGGCACCGAACGGCATCAGCCGCCCGCCCCGGAACCGGTTTCCGGGGCGGGCGAGCCTGCCGCGCCGCCTGCCGAGGCCGATTACGACGCCCCGATCCGCAACACCGACGATGGCTGGCTGGGCAGGCTGTTCCTGCCCCTGGCGGTCCTGGCGGCGCTGGTCAACCTCTGGGCGAACATGTTCGCCACCCTGTCCGACCTCTGGCTCGGCGGGCTGCACTTCGCCTCCTTCGCGCTGCTCTGCGCCCTGCGCTATCCGATCTGGCTGACCAGGAGGCCGGGGGGCACGCGGCTGGCGCTGATACTGGACCTGGCGCTGGCGATCGTCCTGCCGGTCTCGGTGATCGTGCTGATCGAGCAGGAAAACGCGATCTACGATCGCGGCGTGCACCTGTCGACCATGGACTGGATCCTGGCCGGCATCACCATCCTGGGCGGCATCGAGCTGACCCGCCGCCTGACCGGCTGGATCATCCCGGTGCTGATCGTCCTCGCCCTGACCTATGTCGGGCTGTGGGGCGAGATGATCGGCGGCGTGTTCAAGTTCGCCGGGCTGAGCTGGGAAACCATCGTCTTCCGCTCGATCTTCTCCGACGAGGGCATGTTCGGCTCGATCGGCCGGATCTCCGCCACCTATGTCTTCATGTTCATCCTGTTCGGCGCCTTCCTGGTGCGCTCGGGCGCGGGCGAGTTCATCGTCGATCTGGCACGCTGCGTCGCCGGCCGCTTCGTCGGCGGCCCCGGCTTCGTCGCCGTGCTGGCCTCCGGCCTGACCGGGACGATCTCGGGCTCGGCGGTGGCCAACACCGTCTCGACCGGCGTCATCACGATTCCGCTGATGAAGCGGTCCGGCTTTCCGGCACGCTTCGCCGCCGGGGTGGAGGCGGCGGCTTCCACCGGCGGCCAGCTGATGCCGCCGATCATGGGGGCCGGCGCCTTCGTGATGTCGAGCTATACCCAGATCCCCTACCTGGAGATCGTCGCGGTCAGCGTGCTGCCGGCGCTGCTCTATTTCCTGTCCGTCGGCTTCTTCGTGCGGATCCGCGCCCGCAAGGAGAACATGTCGGTCCAGGATGTCGACAGCCCGCGCCTGTGGGATGTGCTGCGCCGCGGCGGTCCCGCCTTCCTGCTGCCGATCGGGATGCTGATCGGGATGCTGATGGCGAACTTCACGCCGACCTTCGCCGCCGGCGCGGCGATCCTGGCGGTGATCCTGGCCTCCTGGCTGACCCCCCGGCGCATGGGCCCGCGCGCGATCGTCGAGGCGCTCGCCCTGGGTGCCCGGAACATGATCCTGACCGCTGTCCTGCTGATCACCATCGGCCTGCTGGTGAACGTCATCGCGATGACCGGGATCGGCAACACCTTCTCGCTGATGATCGCCGGCTGGGCCGACGGCAACCTGCTGATCGCCCTGGTGCTGATCGCGCTGGCAAGCCTGGTCCTGGGCATGGGACTGCCGGTCACCGCCGCCTATATCGTGCTGGCGACCCTGTCCGCGCCGGCCCTGCGCGGGCTGATCGAGAACATGCACCTGATCGACATGATGGTCGCCGGGACCGTGCCGGAGGCGGCGAAGGCCGTCTTCATGCTGGCCGACCCGAACGCCATGCAGGCGCTGGCCGGGCCGATGACTGCCGATGCGGCGAGCGCCCTGGTCGGCAACACGCCGCAGGAACTGCTGAACCTGGTCAGCGAGCAGGCGCTGAGCCCCGCGCTGCTGACCCTGTCGCTGCTGTCGGCGCACATGATCATCTTCTGGCTCAGCCAGGACAGCAATGTGACGCCACCGGTCTGCCTGACCGCTTTCGCCGCCGCGGCGATCGCCCGGTCGCGGCCGATGGCGACCGGATTCTCCGCCTGGAAGATCGCCAAGGGCCTGTACCTGATGCCGATCCTGTTCGCCTATACCCCCTTCCTGGCGCCATTCTCGCTGCACAGCCTGGAGATCTTCTTCTTCGCCATGTTCGGGCTCTATGCCCTGGCGGCGGCGTTCGAGGGGCATGCGGAACTGCCGCTCGGCCTGGGCGGGCGGGCCATCGTCGGGCTTGCCGGGGTCGTGCTGGTCTGGCCGAGCGACGTCGAAGTGAATCTGGCGGGCCTCGCGATCTTCGGCGCACTGATGCTGGCGAAGCACTACCGGCGATCCCCCAGGGCCGCCTGACCGGCGGGCGGTCTGCTACCATCCCGGCCTCGAATGTGCGGCGGAAGGGGAGGGCGGCAACGTGGCCCAGCAGGTTTTCCAGACAGAGGTGCGGATCGGCTGGGGGGACTGCGACCCTCTGGGGATCGTCTATTACCCGAACTACTTCTCGTGGTTCGACGATGGCACCCACGGCCTGCTGAATGGCGCCGGTTTTTCCCAGCGGCAGATCATCGCGCGCTTCGGCGTGCTGGGCACCCCGCTGGTCGATGCCGGCGCGAAGTTCCGGCTGCCCTCGAGCTATGGCGACCTGCTGCAGCAGGAGACCCGGGTGGAGAGCTGGTCGTCGAAGAGCTTCCGCCTGGCCCACCGGCTCAGCAGGGACGGCGAGACCGCCGTCGAGGGCTGGGAGATCCGCGTCTTCCTGGCCCAGGACCCCGAGGACCCGGCCCGCAAGCGGGCGGTCGCCGTGCCGGAAGCGTTCCGCGCTGCCCTGGGGGGGTGAGGCCGGCAGGCAAGCGCAGCGGGCCGCCAGACCTCGTCGCAGTCACGATGCGTTCCGACGAAATCTGGGAGTCGTCCCCCTTTGTTCCGGTCCGGCCGGGGCAGGCAGGGCATGTCGAGGGCGCTGCGCAGGGCAGAGGCCGGGGCTCTGAAAGCAGGATGGGCAAGCCGTTGGGGGCTTTCGCATCCGTTCTTACCAGATCCAGGAGTCGTCCCCGGTTCGTTCATGCCGGCGGCGGGCCATGCGGCCTGGCCGTGCGCGATGCCGGGATCGGGTCGGGCACAGGCCGCCCGGGATCAGGCGTCGTTCAGGCTGTCGAGAAGGTCGGGCCGGGCCTTCTTCGGCCGCGCGGCGGACCGGCGCTTGGGCTGCGGCTTCTTGCCGATATGGGCGACCCGCATCGTGTAGGTCCTGCCGTTGCGCACCACCTTGCGTTCGGTGGGCTGGGCGACCGCTGCGCTGTCGGTCGCATCCGCATGGTCGCGGCGCACATTGCCGACGGTCTGCGGACTGACCCCTGCGCGGCGCGCGATCTCCCGGTCCGACAGCTGCGCGGTCGACGGATCGGTCAGCAATGTCAGCACCGCCGAACGCTTGTCGGCATTGTGCCGCCAGGCCGGCGCATCCGACCCGGCCTTTGCGACCAGGTCGCGCAGCCTGCGGCGTTCGCCATCCAGGTCCGCCAGCTGCATGCGGACCCGCAGCAGTTCCTGGTGGGCAGCCGCCAGGGTCTGCCGCGCATCCTCGGCTTCCGCCGCGAGGCGCTGCAGGCGGTTGTCCTGTTGCCGGCGCGTCTGTTCCAGGTCGGCGATCCTGGCGGCCGCCTGCTCCCGCCAGGCCTCATGCTCGGCCAGGTTGGCGCGCAGGCCGGCAACAAGGTTCTCGTAATCCTGGGGGGAGGTGCCGGGGGTGGCGGGCCGGTGCCATTTGCGCCGGTGCCGCGCCTCGATCGCATCGAGGTCCAGCGGCTCCGCCATGCCGACGATATCGTCGAATTCCAGGCCTGCCTCGCGCAGCATCGAGACCGCGCGGTTCGCCGCCGCGACCACCTCGCCCGGATGGCTCGATTGCAGCATCGACAGGACCTTTGCCAGCCGGGTGCGATCCAACCTCGTCGTGCCGTTCACGTCATCCACCTTGCAGGTCCTGCTGCCTGCCCGGAACTGACGGCGGTTCCGGCGCTGGCGCGCATTCTGTCATCATGGCCGCCGCGACAACAGGTCCCTGCGCGGTCGGCATGAGCCGTCGATCCGCCGCAATGATACGCTGTTTCGGGGTGGCAATGGCAAGATCTGGTGTGGCATTGTTACCCGTACACCATCAAGAGGGGGCGGTTGGCAGGTTGTGCGCCGATTCGTCGCCTTGGGAGCGCGCCCGATGCCGGCCGAATTCGTCCATCTGCGAGTCCATACCTCCTATTCGCTGGCGGAAGGGGCGATACGGCCGAAGCGCCTGGCGGAACTGGCCCTGGCCTTCGACATGCCGGCCGTTGCGGTCACCGACAGCAACAACATGTTCGGTGCCCTTGACCTGTCGCAGGGCCTGAGCGGCGCCGGTATCCAGCCGATCATCGGCTGCCAGTTCAGCATCGCGGTGACGGAGGATACCGACGGCCTGCGCGGCCCCGCCGGCCGGCCGCGCAACCCGGACCACCTGGTCCTGCTGGCCAAGGACGAGACCGGCTACCTGAACCTGATGGCGCTCAGCTCCGCGGCCTTCCTGCAGACACCTGCCGGGGCTGCCGCACGGCTGACGGCGGAGCAGCTGCAGGGCCGCAGCGACGGCCTGATCTGCCTGACCGGCGGCCCGAGCGGCGCCCTCGCCCGGCTTCTGGGGGAAGGCAAGGCGGCGGAAGCGCGGGACGAGCTCGACCGGCTCAAGGCATTGTTCGGCGACCGCCTGTATGTCGAGCTGCAGCGCCACGGGCTGGGTTTCGAGCGGCGCGTCGAGCCGGGCCTGATCGACCTCGCCTATGCGGCGGATGTCCCGCTGGTGGCGACCAACGACTGCTATTTCCCGGACCGGGAGATGTACGAGGCGCACGATGTGCTGCTGTGCATCGCCGACGGCACCTATGTGAATGCCGAGGATCGCCGCCGGGTGACGCCGGAGCATTATTTCAAGCCGCCGGCAGAGATGGCCGCCCTGTTCGACGACCTGCCCGAGGCGGTGGCCAATACCCTGGTGATCGCCCGGCGTTGCGCCGTGATGGCGGAGACCCGCAACCCGATCCTGCCGAATTTCGGCAGCGCGGCGGAAAGCGAGCCGGAACAGCTGCGCCGCATGGCGCGGGAGGGCCTGCAGGGCCGCATCGGCGATCTGCCGGAGGCCGAGCAGGAGCCCTATCGCAGCCGGCTCGACTACGAGCTGGACGTGATCGCGGGGATGGGCTTCCCGGGCTATTTCCTGATCGTCGCCGACTTCATCCAGTGGGCGAAGCAGCAGGGCATCCCGGTCGGCCCGGGACGCGGCTCCGGCGCGGGCTCGGTGGTGGCCTGGGCTTTGACCATCACCGATGTCGACCCGCTGCGCTTCGGGCTGCTGTTCGAGCGCTTCCTGAACCCGGAACGGGTGTCGATGCCGGACTTCGACATCGATTTCTGCCAGGAGCGCCGCGACGAGGTGATCGCCTATGTGCGCGACAAGTACGGTGCAGACCAGGTCGCGCAGATCATCACCTTCGGCACCCTGCAGGCTCGCGCCGCGCTGAAGGATGTCGGGCGGGTCATGCAGCTGCCCTACACCCTGGTGGACCGGGTGGCGAAGGTCGTCCCGAACGCGCCGGGCAGCGCGATGACCCTGGCGCAGGCGGTCGAGCAGGAGCCGCAGATCGCGCAGTTCCGGCGCGACGAGGACGGCGTGGAGGAGATGGTGACCGTCGCCCTGCGGCTGGAGGGGTTGTACCGCAATGCCTCCACCCATGCCGCCGGCGTGGTGATCGGCGACCGGCCGCTGCAGGAGCTGGTGCCGCTGTACCGCGACCCGCGCGCCGACATGCCCGCCACGCAGTACTCAATGAAATATGCCGAGGCCGCGGGCCTGGTGAAGTTCGACTTCCTCGGCCTGAAGACATTGTCGGTGCTGGACCTGGCGGTGAAGCTGGTCGCCAACCGCGGCATCGCGATCGACCTGGCGCAGATCCCGCTCGACGACCGGCAGGTCTACGACATGCTTTCCCGCGGGGAGACGGTGGGCGTCTTCCAGTTTGAAAGTTCCGGCATGCGCGACAGCCTGCGCGTGCTGAAGCCCGATACGATCGAGGACCTGGTGGCGATGGTTGCGCTCTACCGCCCCGGCCCGATGGACAACATCCCCCGCTTCATCAAGTGCAAGCACGGGCAGGAGGAGCCGGACTACCTCCACCCGAAGCTGGAGGGCATCCTGCGGGAGACCTACGGCATCATCGTCTACCAGGAGCAGGTGATGCAGATCGCCCAGGTCTTGGCGGGCTACAGCCTGGGCGAAGCCGACCTGTTGCGCCGCGCCATGGGCAAGAAGGACAAGGCGCAGATGGCGGCGCAGAAGGAGCGCTTCATCGAGGGCGCCAAGGAGCGCGGGGTCGAGGCCGCGCGGGCCTCCTACATCTTCGACCTGGTGGAGAAGTTCGCCGGCTACGGCTTCAACAAGAGCCATGCCGTGGCCTATGGCCTGGTCGCCTACCAGACCGCCTGGTTGAAGGCCAACCATCCGGTGGAGTTCCTGGCCGCGTCGATGAGCTTCGATCGCCACAACACCGACAAGCTAACGGTCTTCCGCCAGGAACTGGCGCGGATGAAGGTGTCGCTGCTGCCGCCCGACGTGAATCGCAGCCAGGTCAATTTCTCGGTGGAGCGCGAGGGGGGGGAGCGCGAGGGCGAGGGCGCGGCGGTGCGCTATGCCCTGGCCGCGGTGAAGAATGTCGGCGAAGGGGCGATGGGGTCGATCACCGGCGTGCGCGACGGCGATGGCGGGCGGTTCCGCGACCTTGGCGACTTTGCCGACCGCATCGACCCGGCGATGGTGAACAAGCGGATGCTGGAGAACCTGGCGAAGGCCGGTGCCTTCGACTCGCTGGAACCGGACCGGGCCCGGGCGTTCGGCGCGGTGGAGAATATCGTGCGCTTCGCGGCCGCCGCGGCCGAGGCGCGGGCCTCCTCGCAAACCTCGCTGTTCGGCGGCAGCGCGCCGGCCCCTGCGGTGCAGATCGCACCGGAATGCGATCCCTGGACCCCGACCGAGACCCTGGCCCACGAGTTCGATGCCATCGGCTTCTACCTGTCGGCCCATCCGCTGGATGCCTTCGCCCAGACCCTGGAGAAGCTCGGCGTGCAGGCCTATGCCGACGTGATGCGGCGGCTGAATCGCAGCACCCAGAGCCACCTTGTGGCCGGCACCGTGATCTCCAAGCAGCTGCGCCGCTCGGCGAAGGGCAACCGCTTCGCCTTCATCCAATGCTCCGATCCCACGGGCATGTTCGAGGTGACGGTGTTCAGCGAGCTGCTGTCGGCGCATTTCGACCTGCTGGAGCCCGGCCGCTCCGTGCTGTTCCGGGTCGAGGGGCGGATCGACGACCGGGACCAGCCGCGGCTCATGGTCCAGTCGGTCGACGATCTGGACATGGCGGCCTCCCGCGCGGAGGCCCGCGGGATGACCTGCCTGCAGGTCTTCGTCAGCGATCCGCGGGCGGTCACCGGCCTGGATGGCGTCCTGTCCCAGACAGCCCGCGGCAAGGGGCGGATCGTGCTGACCCTGAACCTGGCCGAGCAGGGGCAGGAGGCGGATATCGCCCTGCCGGGGGGCTATGCCCTGTCGCCGCGGGTGCGCGGGGCCCTGAAGTCGGTGCGGGGTGTCCTGGACGTGCGGGACGTGATGCCGTCGCTGTAGGCAGGTTTCAAGGGAACGGTCGGCCGCATCGCCGCCCGTGCCATGGACCCCGGTCCAAGACCGGGGTGACGGCCTATCCGGGGGCGTTTGGCCGCCATGCCCCAAGCCTCATGGGCGGCCGGGGACGCGAGGGGCGGGCGGGTCGCCTGCACGGCGACCCGCCCTTGGCCATCTGGGTGCGAACGCGCGGTCGGATCGGGCCGGAGGTTCGGCCGGAAGCGGAAGCCGGGCGCCGCGTGCGAACAAACGGAACATAACGTGCACATCTAGCCTGTGCAAGAGCTAAATTCCTGTTTTGTTCCAAACTCCCGGCGGGCCGGCGCCTTGCGCAGTTGCATTCCGCCCCGGGCTTCCGTACAACGCCTTCGCTCAAAACCTCACGCGGGGTCTGGGGCGGTTCGGGGAGACATCCCGGCCGGTCCCTCCGGTGTCGGCCGGATGCAGCATCCTTCGGGACGGCTGCGCTGTGCCGATGTTCCCCCGCGGCGGCCTAACCGGAAAAGGAGAATTCCAATGGCCCTGCCGACATTCACCATGCGGCAATTGCTGGAAGCCGGTGTCCATTTCGGCCACCAGACCCATCGCTGGAATCCGCGGATGAAGCCCTTCATCTTCGGCGACCGGAACAACATCCATATCATCGACCTGCGCCAGACCGTCCCGCTGATGCACCGCGCCCTGGAGACCCTGCGCGACATCACCGCCGGCGGCGGCCGCGTGCTGTTCGTGGCCACCAAGCGCCAGGCGGCCGAGCCGATCGCCAAGTGCGCGGAGTCCTGTGGCCAGTACTACATCAACCATCGCTGGCTTGGCGGCATGCTGACGAACTGGCAGACGATCTCCCATTCGATCCGGCGCCTGAAGGAGCTGGAGAGCAAGATGGCCGAGGACCCGCATGCGCTGGGCCTGACCAAGAAGGAGCATCTGACGCTCAGCCGCGAGCATGACAAGCTGCAGCGCTCGCTCGGCGGCATCAAGGAAATGGGCGGCCTGCCCGACGTGCTGGTGATCATCGACGTGCAGCGCGAGGATATTGCCGTGGCCGAGGCCAAGAAGCTTGGCATTCCGGTGATCGCGGTGGTCGACACCAACACCGACCCGAACGACATCACCTATCCGGTCCCGGGCAATGACGACGCCCTGCGGGCGATCCACCTGTATTGCGACCTGTTCTCCGCGGCCGTGCTGGATGGCATCCAGGCCGAGATGTCCCGCGGCGGCGACATGGGCGACATGGAAGACCCGATGGGCGAGCAGCTCCCGGGGACCGAGTTCTCGGAGGGCGAGCCGGCCCCCGCCGATACGACACCGGCACCGGCACCGGCGCCGGCTTCGGCCGGTGAATGATCGCGATTTCAAGAGCTTGAGAGACTCGTCTCAGAAAGAGGTGCGACTATGGCAGAAGTGACAGCCGCACTGGTGAAGGAGCTTCGCACGAAGACCGGCGCCGGCATGATGGACTGCAAGAAGGCGCTGACCGAGAACGACGGCAATGTCGACGAGGCTGTCGACTGGCTGCGCAAGAAGGGCCTGGCCGCGGCCGCCAAGAAGGCCGGCCGCGTTGCGGCCGAAGGGCTGGTGGGTGCCGCTGTCGGCGACCGGGCCGCGGCCCTGGTGGAGATCAACGCCGAGACCGACTTCGTTGCGCGCAACGACCAGTTCCAGTCGCTGGTGCGCACGGTGGCGGAGATTGCCCTGCAGCAGGGCGAGGATGGCCTGCCCGGCCAGGCCTATCCCGGTTCCGGCAGGACCGTGGAGGAGGAGGTCACCCATGCGGTGGCCACCATCGGCGAGAACATGGCGCTGCGCCGTGCCCGCCGCCTCACGGTGTCGGAAGGCGTGGTGGCGTCCTACATCCACAACGCGCTGACCGACAATCTGGGCAAGATCGGCGTGCTGGTGGCGCTCGAATCGGCAGGCAAGACCGATGCCCTGATGGATTTCGGGCGTCAGCTTGCGATGCATGTCGCCGCCACGAACCCGCAATCGGTGGATGTCGCCGACCTGGACGCCGACGCCGTTGCGCGCGAGCGCGCGGTGCTGACCGACCAGGCGGCGGGATCGGGCAAGCCGGCCGAGATCGTCGAGAAGATGGTCGAGGGCCGCCTGCGGAAGTTCTACCAGGACGTCGTGCTGCTGGAGCAGACCTTCGTCATCGATGGCGAAACCCCGGTGAAGAAGGCGGTCGAGGCTGCCGGCAAGGCCGCGGGCGCGCCGATCAAGGTGACCGCGATCGCGCGTTTCGCCCTGGGCGAGGGCATCGAGCGCAAGGAAGAGGATTTCGCCGCGGAAGTCGCCAAGGCGGCGGGTTGAACGTGCGACGTCCGGCCGGGCAAGGCGCTCCGATGCCCGGCCGGCGTTTGCGGGACAGCGGGACGACCGGCCGATGACCAGCCCAGAAGGTGGCCCGCCGCGCGCGGATGTGCGCTTCAAGCGGGTCCTGCTGAAATGCTCCGGCGAAGCCCTGATGGGCAATGGCGGGTTCGGCATCGACTTTCCCACGGTCACCCGCATCGCCGAGGAGGTCGCGGCCGTCCATCACCTGGGGGTCGAGGTCTGCCTGGTGATCGGCGGCGGCAACATCTTTCGCGGCCTGTCCGGGGCGGCCCGCGGCATGGACCGGGCCACCGCGGACAGCATGGGCATGATGGCCACCGTGATGAACGCCCTGGCGCTGCAGCACGCGATCGAGCAGGCCGGGGCGGAGACCCGGGTCATGTCGGCGATTCCGATGGCGTCGCTCTGCGAGCCCTATATCCGCCGCCGCGCCCATCGCCATCTGGAGAAACGCCGGGTGGTGATCTTCGCGGCCGGCACCGGCAACCCGTTCTTCACGACCGACACCGCCGCGGCGCTGCGGGCGGCGGAAATGAACTGCGACGCCCTGTTCAAGGGCACCCAGGTCGACGGGGTCTATTCCAGCGACCCGATGGTCGACCCGCAGGCGACCCGCTTCGAACAGCTGAGCTATATGGATGTCCTGTCGCAGGACCTGAAGGTGATGGACGCCTCGGCCATCTCCCTGGCCCGCGAGAGCGATATCCCGATCCTGGTCTTTTCGATCGGCGAGGCCGGCCAGTTCTCCGATATCATCAAGGGCGGCGGGCGTGCCACGGTGATCTGCCACTGACAGGCCGCCGCCTGGCGGGGCAGGGGCTGAGCCTGCCCGCCGTGACGGATCAACATGACCAGGGGAGGCCCCGGCCGATGGACGAGGAACCCGATCTCGACGACATGGAACGCCGCATGAAGCGGGCGGCGGAGGTGCTCCGCACGGAGTTCGGGGGCTTGCGGACCGGCCGCGCCTCGGCCAGCCTGCTGGAGCCCGTGCAGGTGAATGTCTATGGCACCGACATGCCGATCAACCAGGTGGGGACGATCTCGATCCCGGAACCGCGGATGATGTCGGTCTCGGTCTGGGACAAGGCCAATGTCAAGGCGGTGGAGAAGGCGATCCGCAATTCGCCGCTGGGCCTGAACCCGCAGGCCGATGGCCAGCTGGTCCGCATCCCGCTGCCCGAGCTGACCGAGGAGCGCCGGCGCGAACTGACCCGCGTGGCCGCGCAATATGCCGAACAGGCGCGCATCGCCGTGCGCAACATCCGCCGCGACGGCATGGACCTGCTGAAGCGCCTGCACAAGGACAGCAGCCTCAGCGAGGACGACCAGCAGATCTACCAGGAAGAGATCCAGACGATGACCGACAAGGTGATCAGGGAGATCGACGAGGCGCTGGAGACCAAGCAGCAGGAGATCATGCAGGTCTAGGTGACAGGAGCGGGACAGGAGCGGGCCATGGGCCAGGGACAGGAGCGTGCCGGGGCATGGCCGGCCGTCGGCGATGTCCTGCGCGAGCCGCTGCCCGCGCCGCAGCCGATCGGCCAGCAATCGCCGCCGCCGCCCCGCCATGTGGCGGTGATCATGGACGGCAACGGGCGCTGGGCGCAGGCCCGGCGGCAGCCGCGGTCGTTCGGGCACCGCCAGGGCGCCGAGGCCGTGCGCGAGGTGGTGAAGGGCGCGCGCGAGATCGGCATCTCCTACCTGACCCTCTATGCCTTTTCGTCGGAGAACTGGAAGCGGCCGGACGACGAGGTCGGCGACCTGATGGACCTGCTGCGGCACTTCATCCGCCAGGAACTGGGGGAGCTGCACGAGAACGCCGTGCGAATCTCGGTGATCGGCGACCGCAGCCGGCTGGCCGGCGATATCGTCGCGCTGCTGGACCAGGCGGACGCCCTCACCAGGCACAATACCGGGCTGCGGCTGACGATCGCGCTGAGCTATGGCAGCCAGGCCGAGATCGTGTCGGCCGCCCGCGCGGTCGCCCGGGAGGTCGCCGATGGCCGCCTGCGGGTCGAGGAGCTGGACGAGGAGCGGTTCCGCAGCTACCTGCAGACGGCCGACATCCCCGATCCCGACCTGATCATCCGCACCAGCGGCGAGCAGCGGCTGTCGAACTTCCTGCTCTGGCAGGCCGCCTATGCGGAGTTCTTCTTCCTGGACGTGCTGTGGCCGGATTTCACCCGCGAGAGCCTTGCCGACGCGCTCTACGACTTCCATCGTCGCGAACGGCGCTTCGGCGCGGTGGAAACGGATTGACTGGTGCCGGCCTGTCCCTGATGCGCGCGGAGGACTTCTGGCTGCGGGTGCTGCCCGCCGGCGGTCTCGCGCAGCGGGTGCTTGCCGCCGCCGTGATGCTGCCGGCGGCGCTGCTGCTGATCTGGCTGGGCGGCTGGGCCTATCTGGCGGCGCTCGGGCTGGCGGGCGTCCTGATGTTCTGGGAGCTCTACCGCCTGCCATGGCCCGCTGCCCTGGCGCCGGCGGAACGGAACCCCCGGCCGGTGCCGAGCGGCCGCCTGCCGGAGCGCGGTGCGCTGCGGCGGGAATTCGCGCTGGTGACCCTGGGGCTCCTGGCGGCGTTGCTGCTGGCCGGCCTCGGCGAATGGCTGGCGGCGCTGCTGCTGATGGCGGCGATTGCGCTTGCCGCGGCAGGCTATGCGCTGGGCACCGGCCGGAACCCGGCCTGGGCGATGGTCCGGGTGACCTATGTCGGCCTGCCATGCCTGAGCCTGGCCTGGCTGCGGGGCGGCTTCCCGGCGACCGAGGGACTGCCGCTGCCGGACGGCGAGGTGGCGACCTTCTTCCTGCTGGGCATCGTCTGGGCGGCCGATACCCTGGCCTTCGCCTTCGGTCGCAGCATCGGCGGTCCGCGGCTGGCGCCCCGGGTCAGCCCGAACAAGACCTGGGCGGGGCTGGGCGGGGCGATCGTCGGCGGCGCCGCGGTGGGGATCGGCGTGGCGCTGGTGCTGGGCCTGGGGCCGGTGCTGCCCGCCCTGGCGGGCGCCGTGCTGGCCGGCATCGCACAGATCGGCGATCTCGTCGCTTCTGCGGTGAAGCGGCACTACATGGTAAAGGACTACAGTGCATTGATACCCGGGCATGGCGGCCTGCTCGACAGGGTGGACGGCGTGATCTTTGCCGCGCCGCCGGGAGCGTTGCTCCTGTGGCTGATGGGATAGTATGTCCGGGCAGCGCAGTTTGAAGACGGACGATAGGCGACAGCGGCATATGGCGGACAGCATGACGGCAGCGACCGGACCGGTGCCTGCGGCGCGTGACGCGCGGCGCGTGACGGTGCTCGGCTCCACCGGGTCCGTCGGCGACAGCACGCTGGACCTGATCGCGCGCAACCGGGACGCCTACCGGCTGGTCGCGCTGACCGCCTATCGCAATGTCGAGAAGCTGATCGGCCAGGCGCTGGACCTGCGCCCGGACCTGGCGGTGATTGGCGATGCGACGCTCTACCCGCGCCTGGCGGAGGGCCTGCGCGGCTCCGGCATCCGCAGCGCGGCCGGGCCGGATGGCCTGATTGCCGCTGCGGGGGAGCCGGCGGACCTGGTGGTCGCCGGCATCGTCGGTGCCGCCGGCCTTGCCCCGACGATGCGCGCCATCGCCCAGGGCCGTGCGGTGGCCCTGGCCAACAAGGAATGCCTGGTCTGTGCCGGACCGCTGATGATGGCGCAGGCGGCGGAGCGCGGGGCGGTGCTGCTGCCCATCGATTCAGAGCATAACGCGATCTTCCAGGTCTTCGATCACCTGCGCCCGCAGAACGTGGAGCGGATCGTGCTGACCGCCAGCGGCGGGCCGTTCCGCTGCCACAGCCTGGCGGAGATGCGCGACGTGACCGTGGAGCAGGCGGTGAACCACCCCGTCTGGAGCATGGGCGACAAGATCTCCATCGATTCCGCCACCATGATGAACAAGGGGCTGGAACTGATCGAGGCGCATTGCCTGTTCCCGGTGCCGCACGACCGGATCGAGGTGCTGTTCCATCCGCAATCGATCGTGCATTCGATGGTCGCCTATTGCGACGGTTCCGTGCTGGCCCAGCTCGGCATGCCGGACATGCGCACGCCGATCGCCTTCGCCCTGGCATGGCCGGACCGCATGGCCGCGCCGGTGGAGCGGCTGGACCTTGCCCGGATCGGCACCCTGAGCTTTGAGCCGGCCGACGAGCAGCGGTTCCCCGCGCTGCGCCTGGCACGCGAGGCGATGGCCGCCGGCGGCACCGCGCCGACCATCCTGAACGCCGCCAACGAGGTTGCGGTCGCGGCCTTCCTGCAACGACGGATCGGCTTCCTGGACATTGCCGCGATTGTCGACGAGACATTGCAGCGGGCCGACCGCCCGGCACCGACCTGCCTGGACGAAGTCTGGGCCGCCGACGCGCAGGCCCGACGCCTTGCCGCGCAGGCGATGGCGCCGATGGAGGGCAGGCGCCCGGCGACGGTCGCCGCCTTCGCCGGGCCGGCGGCGGTGTCCCTGCCGTGATCCCACGGACCCATTTCCGCGGCACGCCCGCCAACTGACCGGACCTGCATCATGCCGATCCTCAATACCCTGATCGACTTTGTCCTGCCGTTCCTGGTGGTGCTGTCGGTGATCATCTTCGTGCATGAGATGGGTCACTACTGGGTGGCGCGGGCCTGCGGCGTGCGCATCGACACCTTCTCGATCGGCTTCGGACGCGAGCTGCTGGGATGGACCAACAGGCACGGCACCCGCTGGCGCGTGGCGGCGATTCCGCTGGGCGGCTACGTGAAGTTCTTCGGCGATGCCGGGGCCGCTTCCACGCCGGGCGGGGAGCTCGACGGCCTGCGGCCGGAGGAGCGGGCGGTCTGCTTCCACTACAAGCCGCTTTGGCAGCGCGCGGCGATCGTCGCTGCCGGGCCGGGGATCAACTTCGTCTTCGCCATCCTGGTCTATGCGCTGCTGTTCTCCACCGTCGGGCAGCCCAAGACCGAGCCTGTCGTCACCCGGGTGATGGCGGACATGCCGGCGGCGGCTGCCGGGATCCAGATCGGCGATCGCATCGTGGCCGCCGACGGCGTGACGATCGACCGTTTCCAGGAATTGCGGAACCATGTCGCACTTCGTGCCGAGACGCCGATCAACCTGGTCGTCGAGCGCGACGGGCAGATGGTCGACCTGGTCGTCACGCCGCGCCGCACGACGGTGGATACCGGCGCCGGCGGCGAGGCGGAGATGGGGGTCATTGGCATCCAGGCCGAGGGCATCGAGCTGGTCCGCCACGACCCGGTCACGTCGCTCTGGCTCGGCACCCAGGAGACCTGGCACGTGGCCGAGAACTCGCTGACCTATGTCTGGCGGATCATCGCCGGGCGGGAAAGCGGCGATCAGTTGAGCGGCCCGATCGGGATCGCGAAGATCTCCGGCGACGTGGCGCAGATCGGCTTCCTGGCGGTGGTCTCCCTGATGGCGACCCTGTCGGTCGCGATCGGCCTGATCAACCTGTTTCCGGTGCCGATGCTGGACGGCGGGCATCTGTTGTTCTATGCGGTTGAGGCGGTGCGGGGGCGACCCCTGGGGGAGCGAGCCCAGGAATACGGCTTCCGCGTCGGCTTGGCCCTGATCCTCAGCCTGTTCGTTTTTGCGACGTGGAACGACTTGAACCGTCTGGAAGTCTTCAGCTTTTTCGGCAAGCTGTTCTCGTGAAACGCCCGACCCGGTCGTCACACACCGTGTCGCGGGGAGCGAGCGCAAGCCCCTCCGCCTGCCTTGGCGCGACCGGCAGCCGGACCCTTTGGCGGCTGCTGCTCCTGCCGGCGCTGCTGTTCTGCCTGGCCTACATGCTGCCGCCGGCGACGGCGCAGTCCCAGGATGCCCCGATCGGGCGCATCCTGGTGGAGGGCAACCAGCGGATCGAGGCGGCGACGGTCGAGAGCTACCTGACGATCGTGCCCGGCGACACGTTCGATGCCGGCCGGGTCGACCAGTCCCTGAAGCGCCTCTACGGGACCGGCCTGTTTGCCGATGTGGTGATCCGCCGCCAGGGCAATGACCTGGTCATCAGCGTCGTCGAGAATCCGGTGATCAACCAGCTTGCCTTCGAAGGCAACCGGCGCATCCCGAACGAGACCCTGGAGGCCGAGGTCCAGCTGAAGCCGCGGCAGGTCTATACCCGCGCGCGGGTGCAGCAGGATGTCCAGCGGATCCTGCAGATCTATCGCCGCGGCGGGCGCTTCAACGCGACGGTCGAGCCCAAGGTCATCCAGCTGCCGCAGAACCGGGTCGACCTGGTGTTCGAGATCGACGAAGGCGGGCTGACGGAGATTTCCTCGATCCGCTTCGTGGGCAACCGGGAATTCTCCGATTCCCGGCTGCGCGAGGCGATCTCCACGAAGGAATCCACCTGGTGGCGCTTCCTCTCGTCGGACGACAGCTATGACCCGGACCGGCTGACCTTCGACCGTGAATTGCTGCGGCGCTTCTACCTGTCGCGGGGCTTTGCCGATTTCCGGGTCCTGTCCTCGACCGCCGAGCTCGCTCCGAACCGGGAGAGCTTCTACATCACCTTCACGGTGAGCGAGGGCGACAAGTACGATTTCGGCGCGGTGGACGTCGTCTCGCAGATCGAGGCCGTGGATCCGGAGATCCTGCTGCCGTCGCTGACCACGAAGAAGGGGGAGACCTACGACGCCGGCGCGGTCGAGACCTCGATCGAGGCGATGACCTTCGAACTGGGCAATCTCGGCTACGCGTTCGTCGACATCCGGCCGGAACTGAACCGCGACACCGAAGCCCTGACGGTCGGCGTGACCTACATCGTCGAGCCGGCCCCGCGCGTCTATGTCGAGCGGATCGACATCGGCGGCAATGTCCGCACCATCGACCAGGTGGTGCGGCGGGAGTTCCGCCTGGCCGAAGGCGATGCCTTCAACTCCACCCGGTTGAACGAGTCGCGTCGCCGGATCCGCGGCCTGAACTTCTTCAACAAGGTGGAAATCACCCAGGAGCGCGGGACGACCCCGGACAAGGTGGTGATCAATGTCGAGGTCGAGGAGAAGTCCACCGGCGAACTGAGCCTGGGCGGCGGCTTCTCGACCCGCGACGGAATCATCGGCGATGTCGGCCTGCGCGAGCGCAACCTGCTGGGCCGCGGCCAGGACCTGCGGGTCGGGCTGGCCCTGTCGTTCCGGCGGCAGCAGTTCGATATTGGCTTCACCGAGCCCTATTTCCTGGGCCGGGAGGTCGCGGCCGGGTTCGACGTGTTCCGCCGGCGGACCGACGAGCAGGACGTCTCCGGCTTCACCCAGGTGTCGACCGGCCTGGTGCTGCGGGCCACCTATCCGGTGACCGAGCATCTGTCGCAGCAGGTGTCCTATCGCCTGCAGCACGACGTCATCGAGGATGTCGACCCCAGCGCCTCCATCGTGATCCAGGAGCAGGAAGGCGGGCGTGTCACCTCCGCGATCGGCCAGACCCTGACCTACGACCGCCGCAACGACAAGATCGACCCGAGTTCGGGCTATCTGGCCCGCGTCTCGATGGAACTGGCCGGTTTCGGCGGCACGGAGCGTTTCTTCACCACGGCCGGCAACCTGGACTACTATTTCCCGGTGACCGACGATGTGGTGGTGAAGACGGGGATCGGCGCCGGCAATGTGTTGGGGATCGGGCAGGACATCACGATCAACAACCGTTTCTTCCTCGGCGGCTCGTCGCTGCGCGGTTTCGAGTATGGCGGCGTCGGCCCGCGCGCCCTCACCAGCGACGATTCCCTGGGCGGCAACACCTTCTACAAGGGCACCCTGGAGATGACCTTCCCGATCGGCCTGCCCAACGAGTTCGGCATCAGCGGCGCGGTCTTCACCGACGCCGGGTCGGTGTTCAACGTCGACAGCACGGGGCCCGACATCGTCGACGACGACGCGCTGCGCGCCTCGGTCGGCTTCGGCATCGCCTGGAAATCGCCCTTCGGCCCGATCCGCGTGGATTTCGGCTTCCCGGTGCTCGAGGAAGACTACGACAAGAAGCAGCTCATCAATTTCAGTTTTGGCACCAGGTTCTGACATGTCGGCCGATAATCGAGACAGGCTTCCGCTGCGTCCCGCTGCAACGGCCAGGTGCCGCTGGCCGACGGCCGCCCGGCTGTTGCCGGCGCTGCTGATGCTGCTGGCGGTTGCCGCGACGGCGGTCCCGCCGGCCCAGGCGCAGAAGCTGCCGCCGACGGTCATCGCCATCATCGACACGCCGAAGATCCTTCGCCAGTCCAAGGCGGGCGCCTCTGTCGCGCGGCAGGTCGAGCAGTACAGCCAGGAGGCGCAGAAGGAGATCGCGGCCAAAGAGCAGGGCCTGCGCGAACAGGAGGAAAAGCTGTCGGGCCAGCGCGCCGTCCTGTCGCAGGACGCCTTCCAGCGCGAGGCGCAGGGCTTCCAGCAGGAGGTTGCCGAGATGCAGCGCCAGGTGCAGCAGCGCAAGATCGCCATCGACCAGTCGATGGCCCAGGGTAACCAGCAGATTTTCCGGGTCATCGAGGAGATCCTCAAGGAACTGGCGCGCGAGCGCGAGTTCGACCTGGTGCTGGAGCGCACGCAGGTCGCCGCCATCGTCAACCAGCAGATGGAGATCACCCAGGAAGTGCTCCGCCGGCTGGACCAGAAGCTGCCGACGGTCGCGGTGCCGCGGCCGCAGAACGGCCAGTAATGGCAGACCCGCGGTTTTTCCAGCGGGCCGGGCCCTTCCCGCTGCGCCTGCTGGCGGAGCTTGCCGGGGCGCGGCTGGCGGATCCGGCAACCGGCGACATGGAAATCGAGGACGTGGCGCCGCTGAACAGCGCCGGCGCCGGCAACCTGACCTTCTTCGACAACCCGAAATACCTGGCGCAGTACCGCGAGACCCGGGCCGCCGCCTGCGTCACCGCGGAGAAGCATGCCGGCAAGGCGCCGGCCGGCCTGGCCCTGCTGCTCAGCACGGCGCCCTATGGCGCCTATGCGCGGATCGCGCAGGCATTCTATCCGCCGGCACCGGTCCATCCGGGCCGTCACCCCACGGCGGTCGTGCACGAGACCGCGGTGCTGGGGGAGGATGTCTGGATCGGCGCCAATGCCGTGGTCGAGGCCGGGGCGCGGATCGGCGCCGGCAGCAGCATCGGCGCCTGTACGGTGATCGGCCCGAATGTCGAGATCGGCGATCGGTGCCGGATCGCGCCGAATTGCACCCTGAGCCACTGCCTGGTCGGCGACCGGGTGACCCTGCATCCTGGTGTGCGCATCGGGCAGGACGGCTTTGGCTTCCACCCCGACCCGGCGGGGCATGTGAAGGTGCCGCAGCTGGGCCGGGTGCGGATCGGCGAGGAGTGCGAGATCGGCGCCAACACCACGATCGATCGCGGTGCCGGGCCCGACACGGTGATCGGCCCGGGCACCTGGATCGACAATCTGGTGCAGATCGGCCACAACGCCGAGACCGGTCGCGGCTGCATCCTGGTTGCCCAGTCCGGGCTGTCGGGATCGTCGAGGCTGGGCAACTTCGTGGCGGTGGCGGCCCAGTCCGGCGTCGCCGGCCATCTGAGCATGGGGGACGGCGCGCAACTGGCGGCCCAGTCCGGCGCGATGCGCGATATTCCGGCGGGCGAGACCTGGGGCGGCTCCCCGGCCATGCCGTTGAAGCGGCTTTTCCGCAACCTGCGGACCCTGGAGAAGCTGAGCGAGCAGAAGGTCGAAAAGGGATGAACACTGCGCCCGACGGGACGGAGACCGGGGCCGTTGAGGCGGACGGCAATGCCGCGCCTGCGACGGAGGTTGCGACCGCAGACATCCACCGCATCATGGAGATGCTGCCCCACCGCTTCCCGATGCTGCTGGTCGACAGGGTAGTGGAGATCCATCGCGATGTGAGTGCGGTGGGGATCAAGAACGTCACCGCCAACGAACCCTTCTTCCAGGGGCATTTTCCGCAACGGCCGGTCATGCCCGGCGTGCTGATCATCGAATCGATGGCCCAGACCGCGGCGGTGCTGGTGGTGGAGACCCTGGGGCCGGAAGCCGAGGGCAAGCTGGTCTATTTCATGTCGATCGACCAGGCGCGGTTCCGCCGCCCGGTCACCCCGGGCGACCAGATGCTGTTGCGTGTCGAGAAGGTGCGCAACCGCGGGCCCGTCTGGAAGTTCTCGGCCAAGGCCATGGTGGGCGACACCCTGGTCGCGGAAGCCGAGTATGCGGCCATGATCCTGGACAAGTAAGCCGGCCGCCCAGGCGGTCGAACCGACACAGACAGGCCGGCCCATGGCCGGCCGATTTTCAGCCAAGCGGCAGGAAGCGCAGCCCGAATGCCCCAGATCCATGCGACCGCGATCGTCTCTCCGAAAGCGGAGCTCGCAGCCGATGTGCAGGTCGGTCCCTATTGCGTCATCGACGAGCATGTCGTCCTCGAGGACGGCGTGCGGATCGAATCCCATGCCGTGATCACCGGCCGGACCCGGATCGGCGCGAACGGCCATGTCTTTCCCTTCGCGTCGATCGGCCACCGTCCGATGGACATGAAGTACAAGGGCGAGCCGTCGCGGCTGGAGGTCGGTCGCAACGCGACGATCCGCGAATATGTCACCATGAACCCGGGCACCGAGGGTGGCGGGATGCTGACCGCCATCGGCGACAATTGCCTGTTCATGACCGGCAGCCATGTCGCCCACGACTGCCATATCGCCGACAATGTGATCCTGGTCAGCAACGCCACCCTGGGCGGTCATGTCGTGCTCGGCGAGTTCGTGATCGTCGGCGGCCTGGCCGCGGTGCACCAGTTCGTGCGGATCGGCCAGCACGCCATGATCGGCGGCATGTCGGGGGTGGAGCAGGATGTGATCCCCTATGGCTCGGTGTTGGGCAACCGGGCGCACCTGTCCGGGTTGAACCTGGTCGGTCTCAAGCGCCGCGGCTTCGGCCGCGAGGATATCCATACCCTGCGCACGGCCTATCGCCTGCTGTTCGCCCAGGAAGGCACCTTGCAGGAGCGGCTGGAGGATGTCGGCGCGATGTTTGCCAGCAACGCCCTGGTGCAGGACGTGGTCGCCTTTGTCCGCAACGCGTCCAGCCGTGGCGTCTGCCAGCCGCAACTGGACGGCGATGTCGCCTGACAACGGCCCGTCCTCCCCGAAACTGGCCATCATCGCCTGCAAGGGGGCGATGCCGCGCGACATCGTACGGGCCTGCCGGGCGGCCGGAAGGCCGTTCTTCGTGGCGGCGATCCGGGACGTCTGCGAGCCGGAGACCGTCGTCGACACCCCGCACGACTGGTTCGACCTGGTAGAGGTCGGCCGCCTCCTGGCGGCACTGCGCCGGGAAGGCTGCGAGGAGGTCACCCTGGCGGGACCGATCGCCCGCCCCGAGCTGCGCCGCCTGGTGCCGCGCGACCTGAAGGGGGCGGCCCTGCTGCGGCGGCTGCTCCGGGCGCGGGGGCAGGGCGACGATGCGCTGCTGCGGGCGGTCATGGACTATTTCCAGGACCAGGGCTTCCGGCCGGTCGGCACCGACGCGGTCGCCGGCGGCCTGCTGGCGCAGGAAGGCAGCCTGGGGCGTTTCGCGCCCGATCAGGGGGCGGAGCGGGACATCGCATTGGGGATCCGCGCGGTGGACGCGATCGGCGCCCTGGACATCGGCCAGGCCGCAGTGGTGCGCGACGGCCGGGTCCTGGCGCTGGAGGCGGCCGAGGGCACGGATGCCATGCTGCAGCGCTGCATCGACCTGGTGGTCGAGGGCAGGGGCGGTGTCCTGGTCAAGATGCCGAAGCCGGGCCAGGATTCCCGCGCCGACCTGCCGGCGATCGGGCCGCGGACCGTCGCCGGCGCGGCGCGGGCCAGGCTCGCGGGCATTGCCATAGCCGCCGGTGCGACCCTGATCTTCGACCGGGACAGGACCTGTGCCGATGCCGATGCAGCCGGATTGTTCGTGCATGGCTTCCGGCGCTGAGATGGCTGCCGTGAAGCCGCCGTTGCGGCATGTCATGCTGGTGGCGGGAGAGGCATCCGGCGACCAGCTGGGCGCACGGCTGATGGCGGCGCTTTCCGCACAGGCGGCCGATCTGGGCGAGCCGGCGCTGCGCTTCTCCGGTGTCGGCGGGCCATTGATGGAGGCCCAGGGGCTGCAGAGCCTGTTCCCCATGCGCGAGCTCAGCGTGATGGGCATCCTGGAGATCCTGCCCCGGGTGCCGCAGCTGCGACGGCGCCTCTTGCAGACCGTGGCCGCGGCGCGGCGCGAGGCGCCGGATATCGTCGTCACGATCGATGCCCCGGCCTTCAACCTGCGGATCGGCCAGCGGCTGCAGGACGCGCCGTTTCCCGTGGTGCAGTATGTGGCCCCGCAGGTCTGGGCCTGGCGCGCGGGTCGTGCGCGGATCATCGCGGAGCGGTTCGACCACCTGCTGGCCCTGCTGCCCTTCGAACCGGACTTCTTCGAGGATTGGGGCCTGCCGACCACCTTCGTCGGGCATTCCGTGGTGGAAGGCGGTGCGGCCGCGGGCGATGGCCCGGGCTTCCGGCACCGTCACGGCATTGCACCCGACGCGACCCTGCTGGCAGTGCTGCCCGGCAGCCGGCGCAGCGAGCTGAGCCGGCTGCTGGACCCGTTCGGCGAGACGGTGGACCGCCTGACCCGGGAGATCCCCGGCCTGCGTGTCGTGGTGCCTGCGGTGGCGCATCTGGCCGAGGAACTGGAGGCCCGCCTGGCGGACTGGCCGGTGGCGCCGCTCGTCCTGCAGGGCGAGACCGAGAAGTGGGACGCCTTCGCGGCCGCCGACGCGGCGCTTGCCGCGTCCGGCAGCGTCTCCCTGGAGCTGGCGATGGCGGACACGCCGATGGTGATCGCCTACCGGGTCCATCCGGTCAGCGCGATGATCGCCCGGCGCCTGATCCGGGTGCCCTATGCCTGCATCGTCAACCTGATCGCCGACCGGCCGGTGGTGCCGGAGCTGTTGCAGGAGGCCTGCCGCCCCGAGCGCCTGGCCATGGCCCTGAGCCGGCTGCTGCGCGATCCGGCGGCGCGGCAGGCACAGCATGCGGCGGCGGAGCTGGTTCGGGCGCAACTGGGCGGCGACGCGCCGGTCTCGCCGAGCCGTCGCGCCGCGGCGGCTCTGCGCAAGGTCTTCCTCGACGGGAAACTGCCCCAGCGCGGTGGGGCACGGCGGGTCCGGCCGGACCCGGAGCGCTGACCGGCGATCAGTAGATCAGGGCGAGGGCGGCAGTCAGCGCTGCCGCCACCACGATCGCCGTTGCCATCGGCCGCCGCAGCCGCAGCAGCCGGCGCAGGCCGTGGTTGTCGTTCGCCGGGCGCGGTACCGGTGGCCGGCACAGGACCTTGGCGCGGCTGTCCGCGGGGCGGAAAGCGGCGCGCCTTGCGGTCTGCGCGGCGGGCCTGCCGGCGGACCGGCTTTTCTGGATCAACATCCCTCGACTTCCTCCCTCCGCGGCAGGGGCCGGCTTGTGGCCGCCGGTCTTTGCCCCGAAACGGGCGGCGGCGCCCCTTGGCACCGCCGCCCCTATCTCAGCCCGCTCAGGCGCGCTTGTCTACAGGGACGAAGGGCCGCTTGTCGGGACCGGTGTAGAGCTGCCGCGGGCGGCCGATCTTCTGCGACGGATCCTCCACCATCTCGTTCCATTGCGCGATCCAGCCGACGGTGCGCGCCAGTGCGAACAGCGCCGTGAACATGGTGGTGGGGAAGCCCATCGCCCGCAGGATGATGCCCGAATAGAAATCGACGTTCGGGTAAAGCTTCTTCTCGACGAAATACTCGTCCTCCAGGGCGATCCGCTCCAGCTCCATGGCCAGCTTCAGCAGCGGCTCGTCCTTCAGGCCCAGTTCGTCCAGGACCTCGTGGCAGGTCTGGCGCATGACCTTCGCGCGGGGATCGTAGTTCTTGTACACCCGGTGGCCGAAGCCCATCAGGCGGAACGGGTCGTCCTTGTCCTTTGCCTTCTTCACATATTCGGCGACATGATCGACGGTGCCGATCTGGTGCAGCATGTTCAGCACCGCCTCGTTGGCGCCGCCATGGGCGGGGCCCCAGAGGCAGGCAATGCCGGCGGCGATGCAGGCGAACGGGTTCGCGCCCGACGACCCGGCAAGGCGGACCGTCGAGGTCGATGCGTTCTGCTCGTGATCGGCATGCAGGATGAAGATGCGGTCCATCGCCCGGGCCAGGGTCGGGCTGGTCTTGTAGCTGTCGCAGGGCACGCCGAAGGTCATGTGGAGGAAGTTCTCCGCATAATCCAGGTCGTTGCGCGGGTACATGAAGGGCTGGCCGACGGAATACTTGTAGGCCCAGGCTGCGATCGTCGGCATCTTGGCGATCAGCCGGTAGGAGGCGATTTTCCGCTGGTGCGGGTCATTGATGTCGGTCGAGTCGTGGTAGAAGGCCGACAGCGCGCCGACCACGCCGCACATGATCGCCATCGGATGGCCGTCGCGGCGGAAGCCGGAATAGAAGTTGCGCAGCTGCTCGTGCAGCATCGTGTGGTGGGTGATGTCGTACTTGAACTGGTCCAGCTGCGGGCGCTTCGGCAGCTCGCCGAACAGCAGCAGGTACGACGTCTCCATGAAGTCGCTCTGTTCCGCCAGTTCGGCGATGTCATAGCCGCGATAGAGCAGGACGCCCTCGTCGCCGTCGATATAGGTGATCTTGCTTTCGCAGGATGCCGTCGAGGTGAAGCCCGGGTCGTAGGTGAAATAGCCGGTTTCGGCATAGAGCTTGCGGATATCGATCACGCTGGGGCCGACGGTGCCCCTCAACAGCGGATAGCTGCCCGATTTCTCGGAGCCCGCGTCGGCGATCTTCATCGCCGCACTGTCGTTCCTCTGCGTTGCGTCGTTCATCGGTCAACCATCCCTCGATTTACGCGTTGAGACTGATCGCGGCGCATGACGCGCCGGTTGAAGGAGGGCCGGCAAGCCAGCACGGCAGCCGGCCGGAAACTGTGCTCCGCCCCTGATGTCCATCGGTGCGACCGCCCGGATGTGCATTGCCCCCCGATGTGCAGTGCACCCCCAAAGTGCACCGCTGTCCGGAAGGCGCGCCGGGTGCCCCTTCGGGCAGCAAACTGCAGGCATCCGCGACGGCGGAAAATGGCCGGCGCCGGTCGCGCAGCGAACCGGCGGGGCCGGACGGCGGGCGGTCGCCACGAGGGCGGCCTGCCGTCGGCGCGGAGTATAGCCGAAGCCAGCGCGGGCGCTAAGCCGCGTGACGGTCATGCAGTCCGGTCCGCCAGACGGTCGTCGATCCGGCCCAGGGTTTCCGCCGCGCCAAGCGCTGCCAGCACATCGAAGATCGGCGGCGAGGCGTTGCTGCCGGTCACTGCGGCACGCAGCGGCTGGGCCACCTTGCCGAGCTTCACGCTGGCAGCCTCGGCGAAACGCCGCGCCAGATCCTCCAGCGCGGCGGCCTGCCACTCCGGTGCATCCGCCAGGACCGGGCGGAGCCTGCCGAGGATCTCCAGTGCCTCCGGGGTCAGCAGCTTGGCGCCGGCCGCATCGACCGGGATCGGCCGCGGCCGGAACAGGAAGGCCGAGGCCTCGGCCAGCGCGGTCACGGTCTTGGCGCGCTCCTTGAACCCGGGCATCGCGCGCTGCCACAGAGCGGCTTCCCCGTCCTGCAGCGGGCGGCCGAGAAGCTTTTCCAGGAACGGACGGGCCGCCGCCACCAGCTCGGCATCCCCGGCCGTGCGGATATAATGCCCGTTCAGGTTCTCCAGCTTCGCGAAGTCGAACCGCGACGGCGAGCGGCCGACGGCATCCAGGCCGAACCAGTCGATCGCCTGGGCGGTGGAAATGATCTCTTCGTCGCCATGCGCCCAGCCCAGCCGCAGCAGGTAGTTGCGCAGGGCCTCGGGCAGATAGCCCATGTCGCGATAGGCATCCACGCCCAGCGCACCATGCCGCTTGGACAGCTTGGCGCCGTCGGGACCGTGAATCAGCGGGATATGGGCAAAGGCGGGCAGATCGAAACCGCAGGCCAGGTAGAGCTGGGTCTGGCGTGCGGCGTTGGTCAGATGGTCGTCGCCGCGGATGACATGGCTGATCCCCATGTCATGGTCGTCCACCACCACGGCAAGCATGTAGGTCGGCGTCCCGTCGGCGCGCAGCAGGACCATGTCGTCCAGCTGGGCATTGTCGATCGTGACCTGGCCCTGCACCAGGTCGTCGATCACCGTCTGCCCCTCCTGCGGGGCACGCAACCGGATGGCCGGCGACACCCCGGCCGGCGCCTCCGCCGGGTCGCGATCGCGCCAGCGCCCGTCATAGCGTGGCGCGCGCCCTTCCGCCCGGGCGCGCTCGCGCATCTCGGTCAGGTCCTCCGGCGTGGCGAAGCAGCGATAGGCGCGGCCCTGGTCGAGCAGCCGCAGGGCGATCTCGCGATGGCGGTCCAGCCGGCCATGCTGGAACCAGGGCGGCTCGTCGCCGGACAGGCCAAGCCAGTCCAGGCCGTCCAGGATCGCCTGCACGGCCTCCGGCGTCGACCGGGCGCGGTCGGTATCCTCGACGCGCAACAGGTAGCGGCCCCCGTGATGGCGGGCGAACAGCCAGTTGAACAGGGCCGTCCGGGCCCCGCCGATATGCAGGAAGCCGGTGGGGGATGGGGCGAAGCGGGTAACGACGGTCATGGTCTGGCGAATCGGTTCTCGGCAAATCGCCCCCGCGGCAGGTCCGCGAGGGACAGCTCCGCAGGAGGCAGGTACGGGGTTGCGGCGCCGCACGGCGCCAGATGTGGCGGCGGGTTGTAGCATATGCCTGCCATGGTGACGACGCAGGATAGCAGCGGCTGGCTGCGCCCCCGTTCGCGGCTCCTCCGCCGCTGGCCGTTGCGCCCGTTCCGCGACCTCCTGGCGGCTGAACAGGACCGCTGGGTGCTGTGGCTGCCGGTGTTCTATGCCGCCGGGATCGGCTGCTATTTCCTGTTGGCGACGGAGCCGCCTGCCTGGCTGGGGCCGGGCCTCGCCGGGACCGGCGCCCTTGGCCTGGCGGTGCTGGCGGCGGCACGGCATCGGCTGCCCGCGTCCGCGTCGGTCGTCCTGCTCCCGCTGCTGCTGCTTCTGGCCGGCTTCGGTGTCGCCCAATGGCGGGCCCATGCCGTGGCAGCGCCCGTGCTGCAGCGGGAAACCGGCCCGGTGCGCTTCGTCGGGCGGGTGGTCCAGGTCGAACCCTACGAGAAGCCCGGGCATTGGCGGGTGACCCTGGCCGACCTGCAGCTGGCATCGCGCGGGCGCTCCCTGCCGGAACCGCGGCGGATCCGGCTGAACGTCCGCACCGGGGGCATCGTGCCGGCCGCCGGACAGCCGGTCTCCGGGCTGGCGATCCTGTTCCCGCCCGGGCCGCCGGATCTGCCCGGCGGCTTCGATTTCGGCCGGCTGGCCTGGTTCCAGGGCCTGGGCGCCGTCGGTGTCACGATTGCCCCGCTTGCGGCGGGAGCGCCCGGCGCGTTGCCGCCGACAGGGTTCTGGCAGGATATCGAGACCGCGATCGCCCGCTTGCGGCGGGCCCTGGCCGCACGCATCACGGCGGCGATGCCCGCGCCGGAAGGGGCGGTGGCGGCCGCGCTGCTGACCGGCGAGCGCGGCGCGATCCCGGCGCAGGTGGTGCAGGATTTCCGGGATTCCGGGATCGCCCATCTGCTGGCCATCTCCGGCCTGCATCTCGCCCTGGTGGCGGGGCTCCTGTTCGTCGGGCTGCGGGCGCTGCTGGCCGCCTGGCCGGGCCTTGCCCTGTCGGCCCCGATCAAGAAATGGGCGGCAATGTTCGCCCTCTCGGGGGCCCTGGGCTACCTGCTTCTCACCGGTGCCGCCGTATCCACGCAGCGCGCGACCCTGATGGCGGCACTGGTGCTGCTGGCGATCCTTCTGGACCGGGTCGCGATCTCGATGCGGTCGGTGGCCTGGGCCGCCTTCGTGGTGCTGACCCTGGCGCCCGAGAGCCTGCTGTCGCCGGGCTTCCAGATGTCCTTCGCGGCCGTGATCGGGCTGATCGCCGCCTACGAGGCCCTGCGGGGCGGGGGCCTCGGGCGGGGCCTGGCGGAGCGGGGCGGCTGGCCGGGACAGCTGGGCCGGCTGCTGCTCTATCTGGGGGCGGTGCTGACGACGACCGTGATCGCCGGGCTGGCGACCGCCCCCTTTGCCGCCTTCCATTTCCAGCGGGTGGTGGATTACGGGCTGGTGGCAAACCTGGTGGCGGTGCCGCTGACCTCGCTCTGGATCATGCCGCTCGGCCTTCTGGGCTACGCCCTGATGCCGTTCGGCCTGGAGCATCTCGCCCTGCTCCCGATGGGCTGGGGCATCGACCTGGTGGACCGGACGGCGGCCCTCGTTGCCGGCTGGCCCGGCGCGGTGAGCGAGGTGCCGGCGATGCCGGCCGGCGCGCTCGTGCTGCTGTCGCTGGGCGGCCTCTGGCTGGCGCTCTGGCGGCGCCCCTGGCGCCTGGCGGGACTGCTCGCCATGGCCGCGGGCCTATGGCTGGCCATCGCCGCGCCCCCTGCCGATCTGTTCGCGGATGGCGAAGGCCGCACGATGGCGGTCCGCCTGGGCGATCGCCTGGTGTTCCGCAGCGCCGCCGCGCTGCGCCGGCGCGAGGCGGAAAACTGGACCCGGGCCACCGGGCTGCGGGCGGAAGCGCCCTGGCCGAACCAGGGCCTGCTGCAGGGCGGGTTGAGCGATTCCGGGGCGGCCGCGACCCTGCAATGCGATGGCACGGGCTGCCTCTTCCGGCGCCACGGCATGGCGATCGCCCTGCCGGCGGTGCCGGACGCCCTGGTGCGGGACTGCCGGATGGCGGATGCCGTGCTGGCCGGCTTTGCCGTGCGCCAGCGCTGCCCGCACCCGGACCTGGTGGTGGATATCCGGGACCTGGCCCGCGGCGGGGCGGTGACCCTGCGTGTGGCGCCCGATGGCGGGCTGCACCTGGACAGTGTCGCCGGACGGCGCGGAACGCGTCCGTGGAGCGGCAGCATGGCGACCGCTTCGGGGGCGGATTAGCCTGGCGGTTCAGTCCGCCCTGTCGGGATGCTGCCGCGAGCGGTAGGTCGCCAGGGCCTCCGGCGGCGTCGAACCCTCGGTGGTCGAGCCGGGCAGGTGCGGCAGCCGGTCGAGCCACGACAGGCGGGCCTCCATGCCGAACTGCGCCTCGGGCTGCACCGCCTCCGGCCGGTCGAGGGTGGCGAGCGCGATGTCGATGCGGTCGCCCCCGACATAGCGGAAATGCAGCGAGGTGCCGCAATCGCGGCAGAAGCCGCGTTCGACGGCTTCGGAGGAGCGGAACCAGGCCGGTGCGCCGCGGGTCCAGGCGAAGGCGGCGAGGGAGATCTCGGCGAGCGCCAGGAAGGGCGCGCCGACCGCCTTCTGGCACATCCGGCAATGACAGATATGGGGCTTCACCGGCGGCGCCCGCAGGACATAGCGGATCGCGCCGCACTGGCAGCCGCCGGTGAGCGGTGGGGCCTGCGGCACGGACTCCGTCATGCCGGTTTGCCGCTGCCGTCGGCAGGGGGCACGAAGGCGAGGACGGTATCTCCGGCCGCAGCGTTCTGGCCCTTCAGCTGTTCCCGGGGGAACACCAGCCGGCCATCGGGACGCACGATCAGCAGGGTCGCCGCCTCGGCGGGCCGCGCGGCGTGATAGGCCGCGGCATCGAACTTCTCGGTCAGGCGGGTCTTCTGGAAGCTCCAGCCGTGATTCAGGCGTTCGCGCAGGTCCTGCAGGCCGCCGGCCAGCGCGTCGGGCACCAGGCCGCCCAGTTCATGTTCCAGCCGCGCCGACGGGCGACCGGCCTCTTCCGGCCCGACCTGGAAGACGTTCGTCTGGCCGATTTCCGGCCCCAGGTCGGTGCTGACCAGCGCGTTGTAGGCATCGTTCTCGGTGGCGGTCAGGACATAGCCGATATTGGAAAGGTCCAGGTGGTGCTCCGTCACTTCGGACAGGACCTCGCCGTGGTAGATCCGCAGGCCCGCATGGCGTGCCTGGCGCAGGCGTTGCCAGGAACTGTCGGCCAGGACCGTCGGCACATCCATCGCCTTCAGGGCCTCGGCCAGCCGCATGGTCAGGGGGTTGGCGCCCACCAGCAGCAGGCCCGGCCGTTCGTGCGAGGCAAGCCCCAGCCAGCGGGCCAGCGGGCGCAGGCTGAAGCCGTGGAGCAGGACGGTCGACAGCACCACGGCAAAGCAGAGCGGGACCAGCAGCGCACCGTCCGGATGGCCGGCCTCCACCAGCTTGGTGCCGAACAGCCCGGAGATCGCCACCGCGACGATCCCGCGCGGCGCGATCCAGGCGAGCAGCGCACGATGACGCCAGGGCACGCCGGTGCCCAACATGCTGAGCAGCACGGTGGCCGGGCGGACCAGCACCAGGACGGCCCCCAGATAGAGCAGGTGCCGCCAGTCCAGGACCAGCAGGGTATCGGCATTCAGGGTGGCGGTCAGGAGGATGAACACGCTGGAGACCAGGACCGTCGCCAGGACCTCTTTCAGGCGGCGCAGTTCCTCGAACGCCGCGATGCGGGCATTGCCGATGGTCAGGCCCAGGACGGTCACCGCCACCAGCCCGGTTTCCTCGACATAGGCATTGGAGGCGGCAAAGCAGGCCAGGACCGTGCCCAGGATCATCGGCGCCTTCAGGAACTCCGGCACCAGTCCGCGCCGGAACGCCAGGGCCACGCCCAGGCCCGCCGCCAGGCCGAGCGCGGCGGCCAGCAGGGCGCCCAGCAGGACATGCAGCAGGGCCTCGATCACGCCGCCATCGCCGATGCCGCCATGGTCCAGCACGACGGTGACCTCGTAGGCGAGCACCGCGAAGATCCCGCCCAGCGGGTCGTTCACGATGCCTTCCCATTTCAGTGTGGTCGCCGGTTTGCGGTCCAGCTTCGCCTGCCGCAGCAACGGCGCGATGACCGTCGGGCCCGTCACCACCAGGATGCCGCCGAAGACCGCCGCCGTGGGCCAGGACAGGCCGCCGATCCAGTGCGCGGCACCGGCCCCCAGCAGCCATCCCACCGGGGCGCCCACCAGGGTCAGCCGCCGCACGCCTGCGGCCGTGCCCCGCAACTCGCGCAGGTCGAGGTTGATACCGCCCTCGAACAGGATGATCGCCACCGCGACGGCGACGATGGGGCTCAGCAATGTGCCGAAGTCCTGCACCGGGTGCAGCAGGCCGGCGACCGGACCGGCGAGGATTCCCGCCGCCGTCAGGAGGACGATCGCCGGGAACTGGAAGCGCCAGGCGAGCCATTGCGCGGCGATGCCCAGCACCAGGACGAGCGCCGCAATGGCGACCAGATCTTCCATGAATGCGCCGCCGGCCTCCTGCGCCGATCCCTTCAGGGGCCGGAGCCGGCTGTGCCGGTGCGACCGCGATCCGGAACCCTAGCGCAGCCCAGCGGTCGGACGGAAGCCCCGTCTGTCAGCCCGCCGGGACGGCTGCGGCCCGGTCGCCTGCCTGCTGTCCGGGAAAGAACAGGGCGGCGGCGAAGACGGTCAGCCCGAACAGCGCCAGGACCTGGAAGGCCAGGCGGAAGCCGCCGTCATCGCCATGCAGGAACGCGACCAGCGGCAGGGCCAGGGCGCTGGCGCCGAACGACACCAGGTAGCGCACCGCATAGGCGCGCGACCGCCAGGCGTCGGCCGTGTAGCGCGCCACCATCGCGTCGTTGACGGTGACCTGGCCGAACAGCGCGAACATCAGGCCGGCAGCGGGCAGCAGCAGCAGCCAGCCCTGGACATGGGCGGCCGCCAGCAGGCAGGGCGCCTGCAGGACCGCCAGGGGCAGGAACACCCAGCGCAGCGGCAGCCGGTCGATCCAGCGCCCGACGATCAGCTGCGCCACGGCGCCGAACAGGAAGATCACGGCGACCAGCGAGCCCAGGGCGGCAGGGGAGGCGGCGAGCGCGACCAGCCGTTCCTCGAACAGCTTCGGCAGGGACACCGAGGCGGCGGTGAAGGTGACGCCGCCGGCCAGGGTCGCCACCGCCAGTACGGCAAAGGCGCGGACCACGATCCTCCGCGGCGGCGGCGCCACCGCGGCCTTCCGGCGGCCGGTGCCCGGCCGTTCGCGGGGGACAAGAAGCAGGAAAAGGATCCCGATCGCCACCGCGACGATGCCGGGCAGGATGAAGGCCATCCGCCAGCCGGCGATCTCGACCAGGGTTCCGGTCACCAGCGCGGCGCCCGCCACGCCGACATTGCCCCAAACCCCGTTGATGCCGATCGCGCGGCCGAGGCTGGGCGCCTGGTCGACCAGCAGCGCCGTGCCCACGGGATGGTAGATCGAGGCGAACAGCCCCATCAGGGTGAGGCCGGCGGCCAGTTGCAGCGGCGTCTCCGCAAATCCGGTCAGCATCACGGCGACCCCGCCGCCCAGCAGGAACAGCGCCAGCATGTTGCGCCGGCTCCAGCGGTCGCCCAGCCAGCCCGCGGGAATAGACCCTGCCCCGAACGCGATGAAGCCGCCGATCGCCAGCGGCAGCATCTCGGAGAAGCCCAGTCCGAAGGACGCCCCCATGCCGAGCACGGCGGTCGGGAAGATCAGCATCAGCATATGGTCGAGCAGATGCGAAATGTTCACGAACAGGATTGTGCGCCGCTCGACGGGCATGACGGGTCCTCGAAGGTTCCACGGCCGGGATCGGGAACAGGCTAGCGGTGGCCTGTTCAAGGCGATATGACATTCTTTGTCGTAGATCGGACAAAGGGCCTGCCAGGGATGAATGCCGGCGGCGCATTGCTTCACGCGGATATCGAAGGTGTGGCGCGGGACTATCCTGCCGGCTACCGGATCCCGCCGCACAGCCATGACCGCGCGCAACTGGTCTATGCCGCCGCCGGCGTGATGCGGGTCACCACGGCATCCGGCACCTGGATCACGCCGCCGCAACGGGCGGTCTGGGTGCCCGCGCGGGAAAGCCACCAGATCGCCATGGTCGGGCGGGTGGCGATGCGCACCCTCTACCTGCAGCCGCGCATGGCGCCGGCGATGCCGCGCCATTGCGCCATCGTGGAGGTGAAGCCGCTGCTGCGGGAGCTGATCCTGGCCATGATCGAGATGGACGATGGTGTGCGGTCGGACCGCTTGGATCCGCCCGACCCCGGGGATTCGGCTGCGGCCGGCCGGCGGCGCCGCCTGCTGGCGGCCCTGCTGCAGGAGGAACTGCGCACCCTGCCGGTCGTGCCGCTGCGGATTCCGGTTGCCGCGGACCCGCGGCTGGTCCGGCTCTGCGACGCCATCCTGGAGGATCCCGCCGACAGCCAGAGCCTGGAGTCCTGGGGCGACCGGGTCGGGGCGAGCAGCCGCACCCTGGCCCGGTTATGCCGTCGCGAACTGGGCATGTCCTTCGCGGCCTGGCGACAGCAGGTGCGCCTGGCCGAGGCGCTTGCGCGGATCGCCGGCGGCGCACCGGTCGGCGCGGCAGCCGCTGCGGCGGGCTATGACAGCGCCAGCGCCTTCAGCGCCATGTTCCGCCGCGTCCTGGGCACGACGCCCAGCCGCT
This sequence comes from Sneathiellaceae bacterium, assembly GCA_040216765.1. GTDB lineage: Bacteria > Pseudomonadota > Alphaproteobacteria > Ferrovibrionales > Ferrovibrionaceae > Marinibaculum. The sequence goes on from JAVJON010000007.1 coordinate 279,870, forward strand.
ATCTGCGCCTCATCGCCCCGCCGGGGGCGGGCAGCATGGCGGATGCCGGTCAGTAGTTGCGCATCAGGCCGACCAGCCGGCCCTGCACCTTGACCCGGTCGGGGCCGAAGATGCGGGTCTCGTACTTCTGGTTGGCGGCCTCGAGCGCGATGGTCTGGCCCTTGCGGCGCAACCGCTTCAGGGTCGCCTCGTTATCGTCGACGAGGGCGACGACGATGGTGCCGTTCTCGGCATCCTCGCAGCGCCGGATCACCACCGTGTCGCCGTCCAGGATCCCCGCATCCACCATCGAATCCCCGGCGATCTCGAGCGCGTAGTAATCGCCGCCCGGGGTCAGCATGCCGGACGGCACGTCGATCTTCGCGGCATTGTCGCGCAGCGCCTCGATCGGGGTGCCGGCGGCGATCCGGCCATAGAGGGGCAGGGACAGGGTGTCCGGGGCGCGATCCACCGCGCGGCCGCGCATCGTGTCGCCGGGCACCGCACGCGGCCCCTGGCCGGCGCCGCCATGAACCAGCCGCGGGGTGAAGCCGTTGCCCTCGCCATGTCCGTCGTCCGGCCGCCCCTCTGCGCCGTCGGCCGCTGCCCGCCGGCCCGCCGGAACGATGTCGGTCGGGAGTTTCAGCACTTCCAGCGCCCGCGCGCGGTGCGGCAGGCGGCGGATGAAGCCGCGCTCCTCCAGCCCGGTGATCAGGCGATGGATGCCGGACTTGGACCGCAGCCCCAGCGCTTCCTTCATCTCGTCGAACGAGGGCGAGATGCCCGACTTCTTCAGGCGTTCGTGGATGAAGAGGAGCAGCTCATGTTGTTTTCTGGTGAGCATGTCGGTCCCTTGCCTGCCTCGTCTGCCGCGCCAATCCACTGCCGCCATCGGTCCCGCCTGTCCGGCGATCGCAGCGGCCGAAGCCGGTTTCCGAGGGGAAATACCGGGAACGGACTGACAACCAATCAGAACGTTCTAGTTTTGTTTTGCAGCTCAGTCAAGCGACTGCATGTGGTTCGGACACTGGAATCCCAATAATCGCCGGGCAGGGGCAGTCAGGGCCAAGTTCAGCGATCAGAAGCCATAATCGAATCGGAGAATCTCGACTTGCGCACCTGCCTGCAGGGCGGGGGCATGGGGCGCGCGGCGGACCAGGCATTGCGATTCGGCCAGCAGGCGCAGCATCGAGGAATCCTGCCGGGAGAAAGGCGTCGCGATGCGCCCGCCATCCGGCCCGGTTGCCAGACGGGCCCGCAGGAAATCCTCGCGGCGGTCGTTGGCCGGCAGGTCCTGGCCGAGCGCGGCGGTTTCCAGCGGTGCCGCCGCGTCGGGGATCCCCAGCAGCCGGTCCAGGGCCGGCCGCAGGAACAGGAGCGCGCAGACCATTGCGGAGACCGGGTTGCCCGGCAGGCCGAGCAGGGGCACCGGCAGGGCCGCCGGCCCGCCGACCCGCGCGGTGCCGAACATCAGCGGCTTGCCGGGGCGCATGGCGATCCGCCAGAAGTCGAGGTCGCGGCCATCGGCCGCCAGCACGCGCTGGACAAGGTCGTGATCGCCGACGCTCGCGCCGCCCAGGGTCACCAGCAGGTCGCAGCCGGCGGCGCCGGCCGCCAGCCGGGCCAGGTCGTGCACGTCGTCGGTGGCGATGCCCAGGTCGACGGGCTGTGCGCCGAAGCGGCCGGCCCAGGCCATCAGGCCATAGCTGTTGGAGGCGACGATCTGGTTCGGCCCGGGCTGCTCGCCCGGGCGCACCAGCTCGTCGCCGGTGGCCAGCACCGCGATCCGCGGCCGCCGGCGCACCGGCAGCCAGGCGAGGTTCATCGCGGCGGCCAGGGCAATATCCCGGCTGGTCAGCCTGGTGCCGGCCTGCAGCAGGGCCTCGCCGGCACGGAAGTCGAGCCCGGCCGGGCGCACCCAGCGGCCTTCCGGCCCGCCCTCGCGGACCTCCACCCGGCCCTCGGCCGGGCGGCAATCCTCCTGCAGCACGACGGTGTCGGCCCCGTCGGGAAGCGGCGCGCCGGTAAAGATCCGCATCGCCTCGCCCGCGGACAGGCTGCCGGCGGCGGCGACCCCGGCGGGGATCTCGCCGGCGATCCGCAGCTGCACCGGCAGGCTGCTCAGGTCGGCGGCGCGCACCGCCCAGCCATCCATCGCGCTGACCGCCACCGGCGGCTGCGTGCGGCGCGCCGTGACGGCGTCGGCCAGGACCCGGTCATGGGCCAGCGCGAGGGGCACGAACTCCGCGGCGACCGGGGCCAGGGCGGCAACGATGCGGCGCCGCGCCTCGGCGACCGGCAGCAGGTCGGATAGCGTCTCCCCCGGCACCGTCAGGCGCTCTCGAACGTGCCGGACTTGCCGCCGGACTTGTGCCGCAGCCGGATCCCGGTGATCTGCATCCCGCGGTCGACCGCCTTGCACATGTCGTAGACGGTGAGGGCGGCGACCGAGACCGCGGTGAGCGCCTCCATCTCCACCCCGGTCGGGCCGGTCGTGCGGCATTCGGCGGTGATGGCGATGCCCCCCAGCCCGGTGTCGCAGAGCAGCTCCAGGGACACCTTGGACAAGGGCAATGGATGGCAGAGCGGGATCAGGTCATGGGTCCGCTTGGCGGCCATGATGCCGGCGAGCCGGGCCACGCCGAGGACATCGCCCTTGGCGGCGCCGCCGCGCTCGATCAGGGCCAGGGTCTCCGGCTGCATCAGCACCTGGGCCTCGGCCACCGCGCGCCGCGCCGTGGCCGGCTTGTCGGAGACGTCGACCATCTGGGCACGGCCCTGGGAGTCGAGATGGGTGAACGGCTGGTCGGTCATTGCAGTGCCACCGGTCAGGCGGCCGGGCCGGCCGCGCCGGCCATCGCCGGGTCGAGCAGCCCCCGCACCGCCGCGGCGATGTCCGGCTGGCGCATGAAGCTCTCGCCGATCAGGAAGGCAAAGACCCCGGCGCGCATCAGGCGCTGCAGGTCGGCGGGCGCCGACAGGCCGCTCTCGCCGACCGCCAGCACGCCGGCGGGCAGGGCGGGGGCCAGGGCCTCGGCGGTCGCCAGATCGACCTCCAGGGTCTTCAGGTTGCGGTTGTTGATGCCGATCATCGCGGCATCCAGCGCCAGCGCGCGGTCGAGCTCGGCGCGGTCGTGCACTTCCACCAGCACGTCCATGCCCAGCGCCGTGGCGGCGTCCAGCAGGTCCCGCGCGCGGGCATCGTCCAGCGCGGCCATGATCAACAGGATGCAATCGGCGCCGAGCATCCGGCTCTCCGGCACCTGGTAGGGATCGATCATGAAGTCCTTGCGCAGCACGGGCAGGGGCACGGCGGCGCGGGCGGCGGCCAGATAGCTGTCCTCGCCCTGGAAATAGGGGCGGTCCGTCAGCACCGACAGGCAGGTGGCGCCGCCCTCTGCATAGGCGCGGGCGAGGGCCGGCGGGTCGAAATCCGCGCGGATCAGGCCCTTCGAGGGCGAGGCCTTCTTGAGCTCGGCAATCAGCGCCGGGCGACGGGCGGCGGCCTGGCGCGCCAGGGCCGCGCGAAACCCCCGGGTCGGCCCGCCCTCGGCGATCCTTGCGAGCAGGGTCGCCTCTGGCAGCTGGGCCTTGCGGGCGGCGACATGCCCGCGCTTGTCGTCGACGATGCGGGTCAGGACATCGGACATCTCAGGCCTTCTCCGCCGGTGCGCCGTCCGCCGGATTGCCGTGGGTGATGGAGATCAGCATCTCCAGGGTGCGCATGGCGCGACCGTCGTCCAGTGCTTCGGCAACCATGCCTGCCCCGGTGCGCAGGTCGGGGGCCCGGTCGGCGATCACCAGGACGGCGGCGGCGTTCAGGCAGACGATATCGCGGAAGGCGCCGCGCTCGCCCATCAGGATCGACCGCAGCGCGGCTGCATTGCGGGCCGGCTCGCCGCCGCGCAGGTCTTCCGGGGCGGCACGCGGCAGGCCGGCATCTTCCGGCGTCACCTCGAAGCGGCTGACCTTGCCGTCCCGCAGCTCCGCCACATAGGACGGGCCGGTGGTGGTGAGTTCGTCCATGCCGTCGCTGCCATGCACCACCCAGACCCGTTCGGAGCCCAGATTGCGCAGGACCAGCGCCAGCGGCTCCACCCAGTCGGGGGAGAACACGCCGAGCAGCTGGCGCTTCGCCCCGGCCGGGTTCGACAGGGGGCCCAGCAGGTTGAAGATCGTCCGTGTGCCCAGCTCGACCCGGGTCGGCCCGACATGGCGCATGGCACCGTGATGCCGCGGCGCCATCAGGAAGCCGATGCCGGCTTCCCACATGGCCCGGCGCACCAGGTCCATGTCGCACTCGATGTTCACGCCGAGCGCCGCCAGCACGTCCGCGGCGCCGGTCTTCGACGACAGCGCGCGATTGCCGTGCTTCGCGACCGGCACCCCCAGGCTGGCCAGCACGATGGCCGAGGCGGTGGAGACGTTCCAGGTGCCCTTCGCGTCGCCGCCGGTGCCGCAGGTGTCCACGGCATCGGGCGGGGCATCGATCGGCAGCACCTTGGCGCGCATGGTCCTGGCGCCGCCGGTGATCTCGTCGACGGTCTCGCCGCGCACCCGCAGCGCCATCAGGAAGCCGCCCATCTGCGACGGGGTCGCATTGCCCGACATCATGATGTCGAAGGCGGATTCGGCTTCGGCCACGCTGAGCGCGCGGCCGGTGGCCACTTCGGCAACGAGTTTCTTGAAATCCTCAAGATCGGCGGTCATGCGGGGGCTTTCATCGGAATGTCTGCTTCTGTGGTCCGGAAAGGCGCCGCCGCCGGCCGCAAGCGGGACCGGGCGGCGGGAACAGTAATCAGATCGGGCCGCGGGCCGTCAACATGACCCTGGCAGGATGAACCAGGGCGGCGCGATTCGCCATGCGGCCGGCGATGCCGGCGAACGCTTGCGCCGGCAGGGGGCGCAGGCCTCCACCGCGCGGGGCCGGGACCGCAGAACGGTCCGCTCCCCGGGGTGCGCCTGCATGGGTTGCGCGATGCTAGACTGCGCCGATGGCAGGAAAGTCGAAAAGCAGCAAGGCAGGCGGCGCCCGCGCCGGCGGCGGCCGGGGCGCCGGGTCGCCGTCCCGCGCCCGGAAGCGAAGCCCGGGGCTCCGGCGGGCAGGTCCCCTCCGGCGGATTATCGGCCGCCTGGCGACGCGGCCGACCGGGGTCACCCGGCTGGCGCTGACCGGCGTCCTGGGGGCGGTCGCCATCGCGGCGGCGCTCTGGCTCGCCCTGACCGTTCCGGCCCTGGACTGGCGGGGTATCGGGTCCGGTGACGAAGGCGGCCTGACCGTTGCCGTGTCGCGGCCGGCGCCCCGCGCAATCACCGCCCCGCGGCGCACCGAGCCGCAGGCGATCCGCGAATCCGAGGGGGCGGAAGACGACAAGGCCCCGGAAAAGGATGCGATCGGCGATCTGATCCAGCAGCTGGAGACCGCGCAGGGCGGGGCGCCCCGCGGCAATCCCGAGGCGGCGGACGCTGCCGCCGTGGCCGCGCTGCCCCGGCCGGGTGGCGGGTCGGCGGGCGAAGGCCAGACCTGGCGGCGGGAGCCGGAGGACCGGGAATTCGGCGAGGCGGGGTTTCCGCGGATCGCCATCGTGATCGACGACCTGGGCGGCAGCGCGGATGCCGTCGCGCGCCTGATGGCCCTGCCGGGACCGGTCACCTACGCCTTCCTGACGGCCCATGGCGGGACCCCCGATCAGTCCAGGACCGTCGCCGCGGCTGGGCAGGATGTCATTCTGCACATGCCGATGGAACCGCTGGGGCAGCAGGATCCCGGCCCGAACGCCCTGCTGATCGCCAACAGCCCCGAGGAGAATCTGCGGCGCCTGCGCTGGCACTTGGCGCGCCTGCCGCTGGCACGCGGCGTCAACAATCACATGGGCAGCCGGTTCACCGCGGACGGGGAGCGCTTGCGGCCCGTGCTGGCCGCACTGAAAGAGGCCGGCCTGTTCTGGCTCGATTCACGCACCTCCGGGCGCAGCGTCGGGTACGAGGTTGCGCGCGACCTGCAGATGCGGACGGTGCATCGCGACATCTTCCTGGACCATGAGCCGGTGGAGGCCACGATCCTCGGCCAGCTCCGCAACACCGAGGCGGTCGCCGCGCGCGAAGGCTATGCCATCGCCATCGGTCATCCCTATCCGGAAACGCTGGCCATGCTGGAGCGCTGGATGCCGGAAGCGCAGCGGCGCGGCTTCGTGCTGGTGGGCATCACCGACCTGCTGCCGCGCGCGGCGGCCGCGCCGCAGACCGTGTCGGGCGCCACGACCGGAACGGGCACGGCGCCGCGCATGTCGAACTGAACCCTGCGGGCCGCGGATCAGATGATGCTGTCCAGCGCGTCCTGGTGGATGACGACGCCGGCGCGGTTGGCCAGGCTGTCGCGGAACGCCTCCGCCATGTCCCGCTTGAAACCGCCCGACCAGCGCTGCGACAGGCGCTGCAGAAGCTCGTCCGCCTGTTCCGCCTGCGCTGCCGGCAGGATCTCCTCGATCCGTGCCAGCACGGCATTGCCGCGGTCGGTGCTGCCGGAGATGACGGCGCCGACGGGGGCGGCGAAGATCTCTTCCATCAGGGCCCGGTCGAACGGCAGGTCGGCGCCGTCGCCCAGCCGCGTGAAGGGCGCGGGCTGACGCACCGTCAGTTCTGCCGCGGCGGCAATGTCCTTCAGGCTGGTGCCGCCCTGCAGTTCGCGCGCCATCTGCGCCGCCCGCTCGCCGGCCTGTTCCGCCCGGCGCGCCTCTGCCCAGGCGCCGCGCACCTGCCCCTCGACCTCCTCGAAGGGCCGCACGCGCGGCGGCGCGACGCCGTTCAGCTGAACCACGGTGAAGCCGTCGGCGGCATCGTTCTCGAAGGTTTCGGGCTCGCCGCCAGGCTCCATGCGCCACAACTCCCGCCGCAACCCGCCGAAGCCGGGCGCGATATCGGCCGGCGCGCCGTCGATATCCCGGCCCGTTGCGTCGATCCCCGGATGCGACTGCAGCGGCAGGTCCATGGTTTCGGCGATCTCCTTCAGGGTGGCGCCGCCGGCGATCATGTCCTCGACCTCGTTGGCCATGCCGTAGATCCGGTCCACGGCGATCTCATGCTTCAAGTCGCGCGCAAGCTGGTCGCGCACATCCTCGAAGCCCGGTTCGTTGCCGTCGGAGAGGCCGGTCACCTCGACCACATGCCAGCCAAGGTCGGATTGCAGCGGCGCAAGGCTGCCGGTCTGCGTCGCGGCAAAGACCTGGTCGGCGAAGCCGGCGCCCAGCAAGCCCGCCAGATCGTCCTGCGACACGGTGCCCAGGGTGGTGGGTGCCGGTGCGCCCGCCTGTGCGGCGGCCTGGTCCAGCCCGCCGCCCGCGGCCATCGTCTCGGCGACCGCGCGGGCCGTTTCCTCGTCCTGCGTCACCACCTGGCGCAGGTCGCGGGTCGGCGCCACCGACAGGCTGTCGCGCCGCTCCTCGAAGGCGGCGCGCAGGGCCGGTTCGTCGATCTCGATGCTCGCAGCGACGGTTTCGGGCGACAGCGAGATCCAGCTGAGGCTGCGCAACTCCGGTGCGGTGAACTCCTTCGGATGCGCGGCGTGGTAGGCGCGCAGATCGGCCGGCTCCGGCGCCTGGGGCGCGGCGATGGCCGATTTCGGCACGACGATGAAGTCCACCCGGCGACGCTCGCCCACATGGTCGCGCAGGGCCACGGTCAATGTCTGCGGCGGCGGCGCCTTGCCGGCGGTCAGCGAATCCGCGATCGCCCGGCTGCGCAGCTCCTCGCGCATGACGGCGATGTACATGTTCTCGGTCATGCCGGCCTGCGCCAGGAAATTCTGGAACCGCAAGCGGTCGAACTCGCCATTGCCGCGGAACACCGGGTTCTGGACGATGAGCGCGCGCACCAAATCGTCCGGCGCACGAAGGCCGATGCGGGTCGCCGTCTGTTCCAGCAGGGCCTGGTCGATCTGCTGCTGCAGGAACTCGTTCACCAGGCCCAGGTCCTTCGCCTGCTGCGGGTCGATCCGCTGCTGCATCTGCTGCTGCACGCGGGCCAGCTGCTGCCGGAACTCGTTCTCGAACTGGTTGGCCTCGATCGGCTGGCCGCCGACTTCGGCGACCACGACCTCGCCGCCGCCGCCGAGATAGTCGCCGATGCCCCACAGGGCGAAACTCGCCACCAGTAGCAACATCAGCGCCTTCACCATCCAGGTGCCGGCGGACTTGCGCAGCTGCGTCAGCATGCATTTCTCTCCCTGAGATGCGGCGGCGGCCCCGCGCGACAGGTGTCGCGCGACGGGCCGGCATCGCCGGTACGGACCGATCCTGGGTTATATAAAGACCGGACCAGCTTTTGGAGGGGAACCTTGGCACAGAATCGCAAAGCGGCAACAGGCAGGGCGCCACGGCCGCTGATCGCGGGCAACTGGAAGATGAACGGCCGGCTGCCCGCCGCACTGACGGAATTCCGGCGCCTGGTGCGCCAGGCCGGAAAGGCCGGCACCGACGGCCCGGAGATCCTGGTCTGCCCGCCGGCGGTCCTGTTGGCGCCCTTCGCCGCGGAGCTGAAGGCCGCCGCGCCGGGCCGGCGGGTCGCGCTGGGCGGGCAGGACTGCCATGCCGCCGAAGGCGGCGCCCATACCGGCGATATCTCCGCGGAGATGCTGCGCGATGCCGGGGCCAGCCATGTCATCGTCGGCCATTCCGAACGGCGGATGGATCACGGTGAGAAGAACGCCACGGTGGCGGCAAAGCTGGCGGCGGCGCATCGCGCCGGGCTGGTGCCGGTGTTCTGCGTGGGCGAGACCCTGGCGCAGCGCGATGCCGGCCAGGCACCCTCGGTGGTGGCCCGCCAGGTGCGTGCCGGGCTGACCGGCAGCTGCACCGCGGCCAACACGGTGATCGCCTACGAGCCGGTCTGGGCGATCGGCACCGGCCGCACGCCGACCGTGGAGGATATCGCGGTCATGCACCAGGCGATCCGCCGCACCGCGGAAAAGGCGACCGGCGACGGCCGGATCCGGATCCTCTATGGCGGGTCGGTGAAGCCCGACAATGCGGCGACCCTGCTTGCCGTCGCGGGGGTCGATGGCGCCCTTGTCGGCGGCGCAAGTCTGCTGGCAAAGGATTTCTGGGCGATCGTGAAGGCCCAGGCGGCGCTCGCCTGACGGCGATGGCTTGCGTGCCGACCGGGCGGGGAGTAGAACCCGCCGCGTCGTGTCCGCAGCGGTGACGGCGTTGAACCGGGGCCGGTCCTGCCGGCCCGTCCTTTCGACCCACCCCCGACGGGGTGCGGGGCGCACGGCATTGCGCCGGCACTGAACAGAAGAATATCCGACGGCATTCATGATCACCATCGCCCTCATCCTCCATCTCATTTTTGCAATCGCGCTGATCGGGGTGGTTCTCCTGCAGCGCTCCGAGGGCGGTGCGCTCGGCATGGGCGGCGGCGGTGGCGGCGGCGGCGGGCTGGTCTCCAGCCGCGGTGCGGCCAGTTTCCTGACCCGGACCACGGCCGTGCTGGCGGCCTGCTTCATTGCGACGAGCCTTGGCCTGGCGATCCTGGCGCAGCAATCCGCCGGTCCGCCGCGTTCGCTGCTGGACGGCACCGGCGGGGCAGGCGGGCTGACACCGCTGACCGACGATCTGGTGCCCGGGCAAGGTGGCGCGGCGGGCGAGGGAACCGCCCCGGCATCTTCCGCACCGGCATCCTCTGCACCCGCCGGGGGCGTTTCCGGCAGCGAGTCGCTGACCCCTTCGGCCGCGCCGGAGAACTGATCAGGCCGGCCTACCAGGGGCCGGATCACCGAATGCGAAGGTTTTCTGCGGTCATGCCGGCAGCCGGTCCCGTTTGCGCATTGCGCCCTTCTGCCATGCCCGGCGCTTCGGTATAACGAAGCTCCATGGCGCGGTTCATATTCATCACCGGCGGCGTGGTTTCCTCCCTCGGCAAGGGACTTGCCTCGGCGGCACTCGGTGCCTTGCTGCAGGCACGCGGCTATCGCGTGCGGCTGCGCAAGCTCGACCCCTACATCAATGTCGATCCGGGCACGATGAGCCCCTATCAGCATGGCGAGGTCTATGTCACCGACGACGGTGCGGAGACCGACCTGGACCTGGGGCATTACGAGCGTTTCACGGGCGTGCCCTCGCGCACCCGCGACAACATCACCACCGGGCGGATCTATTCCGACGTGATCGCGCGGGAACGCCGCGGCGACTATCTGGGCGCCACGGTGCAGGTGATCCCCCACATCACCGACGCCATCAAGGACTTTGCGCTGGGCGATGTGGACGACGAGGATTTCGTCCTGGTCGAGGTCGGCGGCACCGTGGGCGATATCGAAGGCCTGCCGTTCTTCGAGGCGATCCGCCAGGCGGGCATCGAACTGGGGCAGGGCCAGGCGATCTTCATGCACCTGACCCTGGTGCCGTTCATCGCGGCGGCGGGCGAGCTGAAGACCAAGCCGACCCAGCATTCGGTGAAGGAACTGCGCTCCATCGGGATCCAGCCGACGATCCTGCTGTGCCGCGCGGACCGGGCCCTGCCGCCCGGCGAGAAGCGCAAGATCGCCCTGTTCTGCAACGTGCGCGAAGAGGCGGTGATCGAGGCCCTGGACGTCCGCTCGATCTACGAGGTGCCGATCGCCTATCACGAACAGGGGCTGGACGTTCAGGTCCTGCGCGCCTTCGGCATCGACGATGCGCCGCCGCCGGACCTGGAGCCCTGGCGCATCATCTGCCGCCGGGCGCTGCAGCCGGAAGGCAGCGTGAACATCGCCGTGGTCGGCAAGTACACCGGCCTGCTGGACGCCTACAAGTCGCTGACCGAGGCCCTGGCGCATGGCGGCATCGCCAACAACGTGAAGGTCGAGCTGAACTGGATCGACGCGGAGGATTTCGACCCGTTCGGCGAGGACCGGCACCGGCTGACCGACATGCACGGCATCCTGGTGCCCGGCGGTTTCGGCGAGCGCGGGGCGGAAGGCAAGATCGGCGCCGCCCGCTTTGCCCGCGAGCAGAAGGTGCCCTATCTGGGCATCTGTTTCGGCATGCAGATGGCCTGCATCGAATCGGCGCGGAACCTGGCCGGCATTGCCGATGCCGGCACCACCGAGTTCGGCGAATGCGGCAGCCCGATCGTCGGCCTGATGACCGAATGGATGCAGGGCAACGAGCTGCAACGCCGCAGCGCGGAGGACGATCTGGGCGGCACCATGCGGCTGGGCGCCTATACGGCGAAGCTGACCAAGGGCAGCCGGGTGGCGAAGATCTACGGCGCCACGGAGATTTCCGAGCGGCATCGCCATCGCTACGAGGTCAACACCCGCTATCGCTTCGCGCTGGAGCGCTCGGGCCTGATCTTCTCCGGGCTGTCGCCGGATGGGCTGTTGCCGGAGATCGTCGAGCGGCCGGACCATCCGTGGTTCATCGGCGTGCAGTTCCATCCGGAGCTGAAGTCGAAGCCGTTCGACCCGCATCCGCTGTTCAGTTCGTTCATCCGCGCCGCGATCGAGCAGTCGCGCCTGGTCTGAGCGGCAGGGCCGCGCCACGCACCGGCGCGGGCGACAGGTTCCGGGAAAGGACCTTCCGATGTCAGAGAAACATGTCCGGATCGGCGAGGCGGGCGGGCCCGGCTTCACGATGGGCAACGACCTGCCGTTCGCGCTGATCGCCGGCCCCTGCCAGCTGGAGAGCCGCGACCATGCCTTCGAGATGGCCGGCAAGCTGAAGGAGATCGCCGGCGAACTGGGCCTGAACCTCGTCGACAAGACCTCGTTCGACAAGGCGAACCGGACCTCCGGCGCGACGCAGCGGGGGCTGGGGCTGGACGCGGCACTGCCGATCTTCCAGGACCTCCGCCGGGACCTGGGGCTGCCGCTGCTGACCGACGTGCACCTGCCGGAGCAATGCGCGGAGGTGGCGGAGGCCGTCGACGTGCTGCAGATCCCGGCCTTCCTCTGCCGGCAGACCGACCTGCTGGTCGCCGCGGCGGCGACCGGCCGCGCGGTGCATGTGAAGAAGGGGCAGTTCCTGGCGCCCTGGGACATGCGCAACGTGGCCGCGAAGCTGGCCGCTGCCGGCAACGAGCGGATCCTGCTCTGCGAGCGCGGCGCCTCGTTCGGCTACAACACCCTGGTGAGCGACTTCCGGGCGCTGCCGATCATGCGCCAGACCGGCTATCCGGTGGTGTTCGACGCCACCCATTCGGTGCAGCAGCCGGGCGGGCAGGGCGACAGTTCGGGCGGGCAGCGGGAGTTCGTGCCGGTCCTGGCCAGCGCCGCCGTCGCCGTCGGCGTGGCCGGCCTGTTCATGGAGACCCACCAGGACCCGGACAATGCGCCGTCGGACGGCCCGAACATGGTGCATCTGCACGACATGCCGGCCCTGCTGCGCCGCCTGCTCGCCTTCGACCGGATCGCCAAGGCCGCGGCCTGACCGCCGGCCGGCCGCAGCGGACCTGCTGCGCCAGTCCGGGGATGCAATTCGCGGCGGATGGCGGTAAACCGTCTCGCGCCGGATCCCGTGCGGCCCGGCATCGTCCGTCCCAACAGCCAGAACGCGGCCCCGGCATCCGGCCTGACCTGCAGGCGGCCCGGCGCGGCCGATGCAGGAGTGAGCCATGACCGCCATCATCGACATCTGCGCCCGCGAGATCCTGGACAGCAGGGGCAATCCGACGGTCGAGGTGGATGTCGTCCTGGAGAACGGGATCACCGGCCGCGCGGCGGTGCCCTCCGGCGCCTCCACCGGCGCACATGAGGCGGTCGAACTGCGCGATGGCGACCCGGACCGCTTCGGCGGCAAGGGCGTGCTCCGCGCCGTGCAGGCGGTGAACGGCGAGATCTTCGACGCCGTGTCCGGCTTCGACGCCACGGACCAGCTTCACCTGGACCGCACCCTGATCGCGCTGGACGGCACCGACAACAAGGGGCGGCTGGGCGCCAATGCGCTGCTGGGCGTCTCGCTCGCCGCCGCGAAGGCCGGCGCCGCGGACCTGGAACAGCCGTTGTGGCGCTATGTGGGGGGCGTGTCCGCGCGCGTGCTGCCGGTGCCGATGATGAACGTCCTGAATGGCGGCGCACATGCCGACAACCCGATCGACATCCAGGAATTCATGATCATGCCGGTCGCCTTCGACAGTTTCGGCGAGGCGCTGCGCGCCGGCGCCGAGGTGTTCCAGGCCCTGGGCCGCCGGCTGCGGAAGGCCGGCCATTCCACCAATGTCGGCGACGAGGGCGGCTATGCGCCGAACCTGAAGGACAGCCGCAGCGCCCTGGACCTGATCATGGAGGCGATCTCCGACACCGGGCGCCGGCCGGGGGAGGATATCGTCCTGGCGCTGGACGCCGCGGCCACCGAGTTCTTCGCCGATGGCAGCTATACCTTGGCGGGCGAGGGGCGCAGCCTGGATGCCGCGGGGATGGTCGACTACTACCGGGACCTGGTGCGCGACTATCCGATCCGCTCCATCGAGGACGGCCTCGCCGAGGACGATTGGGACGGCTGGACCGCGCTGACCGCGGCACTGGGAGACCGGGTGCAGCTTGTCGGCGACGACCTGTTCGTCACCAACACCCGCCGCCTGTCCGACGGCATCGCGCGCGGCGCCGGCAATGCGATCCTCGTGAAGGTCAATCAGATCGGCACCCTGACCGAGGCGCTGGAGGCGGTGGACATGGCCCATCGCGCCGGCTTCCGGGCGGTGATGTCGCACCGCTCGGGCGAGACCGAGGACGCCACCATCGCCGATCTGGCCGTGGCGACCGGCTGCGGCCAGATCAAGACCGGTTCGCTTGCCCGCTCCGACCGGCTCGCGAAATACAACCAGTTGCTGCGAATCGAGGAGGCGCTTGGCCCGTCGGCGCGCTATCCCGGGATGGCGGCCTTTTCGGCAGGTTGAGCCGGCCGCTCGACACCGCCTCGCAGGCTGTTGATTTCAAACGCTTTCTCTGGAATCGAACTATGTCCGGGCAGGGGCGTCGCGATTCGTATTGACCGGGCGACTCGGTCGTGATTCGATTCGCTCATGCGCTTCCTGGACGATATCCGACGCCGCGCGGCCCAGGCCACCATGCCCGTGGTCTGCCTCGCCGCCATCGCCTATTTCGGCTACCACGCCGTCGTCGGCGATCGCGGGGTGCACAGCTATCGACAGCTGGAGACGGAGATCGAGATCGCCGAGGCTGCCCTGGCCAAGACCGTCGCTGAACGCGAACGCCTCGAGCGCCGGGTCGGCCTGTTCCGGGACACCGGGATGGACCCGGATCTGCTGGAGGAAGAGGCCCGCCGGACGCTGGGCCTGGTCCGCGACAACGAGGTCGTGATCCTGCTGCCGGAGCCGCGCTAGCCGCTGGCCGGCAGGCGGCCCGCCGGGCCGCTTCGTCCTTCCGCCCGAATCCGTTGCACACGTATGCGGCTGTGCCCTGCAAGGCGATCGCCGTTCCGGGCGATGCCCGGCAACGCCAGCGAAGCAAGGAAGACGAGGCGAGGATTTCGGGTTAGGGTCCGCACGCGGCGGCGCGATCGGCAGCGTTCGATCCCCGGCCGGGCGGAGGCCCGGGCGCCACCGTCGCGGCATCTCGATCGGGAGGGATTCATGGCAAGAAGGGCCACGACCAGCAGCGGGTCCGGCCGGAAGGCCGCGGTCGCCAAGGGCACCGGCAGCGGCCGGCGCAAGGCGGCGGGCAAGGGGTCCGCGCCGGCGCCGGAAGCCACCGCCGGCGTCACGCCGGAGGGCAAGATCCGCAAGGCCAACGCCGAGGAGCTGAAGCTCTACTATCGGGAAATGCTGCTGATCCGGCGGTTCGAGGAGCGCGCCGGCCAGATGTACGGCATGGGCCTGATCGGCGGCTTCTGCCATCTGTATATCGGCCAGGAAGCAGTGATCGTCGGCATGATGGCGGCGATCCGGCCGGGCGAGGATGCGGTGATCACGTCCTACCGGGACCATGGCCATATGCTGGCGACAGGCATGGAGCCGAAAGGTGTGATGGCCGAGCTGACCGGCCGCTCCGGCGGCTATTCCAAGGGCAAGGGCGGCTCCATGCACATGTTCAGCAAGGAGCGGAAGTTCTTCGGCGGCCACGGCATCGTTGGCGCCCAGGTGCCGATCGGCACCGGCCTGGCCTTCGCGCAGAAGTACAACGACACCGACAATGTCACCCTGACCTTCTTCGGCGACGGCTCCGCCAACCAGGGGCAGGTCTTCGAGAGCTTCAACATGGCGGAGCTCTGGGACCTTCCGGTGATCTTCTGCATCGAGAACAACCAGTACGCGATGGGGACCTCGGTGAAGCGTGCCTCGGCGGAGACCCATTTCCACAAGCGCGGCGCCAGCTTCAACATCCCCGGGCTGGAGGTCGACGGCATGGACGTGCTGGCGGTGCGCGACGCCGGGCGCGAGGCGGTCGAACATTGCCGCGCCGGCAAGGGGCCGATCATTCTTGAGCTGAAGACCTACCGCTATCGCGGCCATTCCATGTCCGACCCCGCGAAGTATCGCAGCAAGGAAGAGGTGCAGAAGATGCGCACCGAGCACGATCCGATCGATCAGGTGCGCAACCGCATGCTGCACGACAAGATGGCGGGCGAGGACGAGCTGAAGGAGATCGACCGCGAGGTGAAGGACCTGGTCGCCGAGGCCGCGAAATTCGCACAGGAGAGCCCGGAGCCGGATCCAGCCGAACTCTGGACCGATGTCCTGCGGCCGGTAGAGGAGCGTGTCTGAGATGCCGATCCCGATCCTTATGCCGGCGCTGTCGCCGACCATGACCGAGGGCAAGCTGTCCAGCTGGATGGTGAAGGAAGGCGATACCGTCGCAGCCGGCGACATCATGGCCGAGATCGAGACCGACAAGGCGACCATGGAGTTCGAGGCCGTCGACGAAGGCGTGCTGGGCAAGATCCTGATCGAGGCGGGGACCGAAGGCGTCGCCGTGAACACGCCGATCGCGGTCCTGCTGCAGGACGGCGAGAGCGCCGACGATATCGACCTGGACAAGCTCGGCAGCGCGGGCCCAGCGCCAGCGCCGGCCGCTGCGGAAGAGGAGGCGCCGGAGACCGAGGCACCGTCCCGCCCGGCACAGGCCGCGCCCGCCGACGCCGCCGAGGTGGCGGCCTCGTCGCAGCCGGAGCCGCCGGAGGCCAGGCCGGCCGCGGTGGCCCCGGACTGGCCCGAGGGCACCAAGCTGGTGAAGCAGCATCTGCGCGAAGCGCTGCGCGACGCCATGGCGGAGGAAATGCGCCGCGACGGGACGGTCTTCCTGATGGGCGAGGAGGTGGCCGAGTACCAGGGCGCCTACAAGGTCAGCCAGGGCCTGCTGGACGAGTTCGGGCCGAAGCGGGTGATCGACACCCCGATCACCGAGCACGGCTTTGCCGGCCTGGGTGTCGGTGCCGCGTTCGGCGGCCTGCGCCCGGTGGTGGAGTTCATGACCTTCAACTTCGCCATGCAGGCGATGGACCAGATCATCAACTCCGCGGCCAAGACCCTCTACATGTCTGGCGGCCAGATGGGCTGCCCGATCGTCTTCCGCGGCCCCAACGGCCCGGCCGCGCGGGTCGCGGCCCAGCACAGCCAGGCCTATGAGAGCTGGTACGCCCATGTCCCCGGCCTGACCGTGATCTCGCCCTATACGGCGGCGGACGCGAAGGGCCTGCTGAAGGCGGCGATCCGCAACCCGAATCCGGTGATCTTCCTGGAGAACGAGATTCTCTATGGCCGGGAGTTCGATGTGCCGGAGCTCGACGATTTCGTCGTGCCGATCGGCAAGGCGCGCATCGCCCGCCCGGGCAAGGATGTCACCATCGTGACCTATTCGATCTGTGTCGGCATGGCGGAACAGGCGGCAGAGATCCTCGCCAAGGACGGCATCGACGCGGAAGTCATCGACCTGCGCACGATCCGGCCGATGGATCGCGAGGCGATCGTCGCCTCCGTGCAGAAGACCAACCGCTGCGTCACCGTGGAACAGGGCTGGTCGGTCTGTGGCGTGGGCGCGGAGATTTCCGCGGTGCTGATGGAACAGGCCTTCGACTATCTCGATGCGCCGGTGACCCGGATCAGCGGCAAGGACGTGCCGCTGCCCTATGCCGAGAATCTCGAGAAGCTGGCCCTGCCCACAATCGTCGACATCGTCCAGGCGGCACATGCCGTCTGCTACCGCTGAGGGAGGCGCGAGATGGCGATCCCGATCCTGATGCCGGCCCTGTCGCCGACCATGACCGAAGGCAAGCTCTCCGCCTGGCTGATGAAGGAAGGCGACACGATCAGCGCCGGCGACGTGATGGCGGAGATCGAGACCGACAAGGCGACCATGGAGTTCGAGGCCGTCGACGAAGGCGTGCTGGGCAAGATCCTGGTGTCGGAGGGCACCGAAGGCGTGGCGGTGAACACGCCGATCGCGATCCTGCTGGAAGAGGGCGAGAGCCTCGACGATGTCGATCTGGAGGCCCTGAAGGGCGGGCAGGGGGCACCGGTCGTGCCCCCGGGCGCAGCGGAGGGGAAGGACGAAAGCAAGCCGGCGGAGGATGCCAAGCCGCAGACGGAAGTGCCGGAAAAGCCCGCGGCGAAGGCTGCGGCGGCGACCCCGGCCGCGGCAGAGCCCGCGCCTGCCGGCGGGTCCGGGAAACGGGTCTTCGCCTCGCCGCTGGCGCGCCGCCTGGCGAAGCAGGCCGGCATCGACCTGGCGGCGATGAAGGGCAGCGGGCCGCATGGCCGCATCGTGAAGCGCGACGTGGAGGGCGCCGAGGCGGCGCCGCAGGCGGCGAAGCCGGCGGCCGCGCAGGCAGCGGCGCCCGCGGCCGCCGCAGCCCCGGCGGCGACCGAGATCCATATCCCCGAAGGGGTCGGCTATGACGAGCTGCCGCTCAGTTCGATGCGCAAGACGATCGCGCGCCGGCTGACCGAGGCGAAGTCGACGATCCCGCATATCTACCTGACCATCGACGTGGAGCTGGATGCGCTGCTCGCCCTGCGCAAGGAGCTGAACGCCAAGGCGCCGGAAGGGGTGAAGCTGTCGGTGAACGACTTCGTGATCCGCGCCACGGCACTGGCGTTGAAGCGGGTGCCGGACGCCAATGCCTCCTTCGCCGGCGACAGGATCATCCGCTACCACAACGCGGATATCGGCGTGGCGGTGGCGCTGCCCGACAACGGCCTGATCACGCCGATCGTCTTCAAGGCGGAGACCAAGGGCCTGGCGGCGATCTCCGAGGAGGTGAAGGAGAAGGCGGGCCGGGCGCGCGAGCGCAAGCTGAAGCCGGAGGAATACATGGGCGGCGGCTTCGCGATCTCCAACCTGGGGATGTACGGCATCAAGGATTTCGCCGCCGTGGTGAACCCGCCCCATGGCGGCATCCTCGCCGTCGGCATGGGCGAGCAGCGCCCGGTGGTCAAGGATGGTGCCCTGGCCGTGGCCACGGTGATGAGCGTCACCCTGAGCAGCGACCATCGGGTGGTCGACGGGGCCCTCGGCGCGCAGCTGCTGGCCGCCTTCAAGGGGTTCATCGAGGATCCCGTCACGATGATGCTGTAGGGGAGGCGGGACATGGTGGAAACGAGCTTCGACCTGATCGTCGTCGGCGGCGGCCCCGGCGGCTATGTGGCGGCGATCCGGGCGGCCCAGCTCGGCCTCAAGACGGCTGTCGTGGAGCGCGAGCATCTGGGCGGCATCTGCCTGAACTGGGGCTGCATTCCGACCAAGGCGCTGCTGCGCTCCGCCGAGGTCTGGCACCTGATCCAGCATGCCGATGCCTTCGGCTTCAAGGTCGAGGGCGCCAGCATGGACCTGGCGAAGATCGTGGACCGGTCGCGCAAGGTGGCGGGCCAGCTGTCCGGCGGCGTGAAGCACCTCTTGAAGAAGAACAAGGTCACCGTGGTCGACGGCCAGGGGGCGCTAGCCGGCAAGGGGAAGCTCTCGGTCACGAAGGACGGCAAGGAGGTCGCGACCCTGTCGGCGCCGCATATCGTGCTGGCGACCGGTGCGCGGGCCCGCACCCTGCCGGGGCTGGAGCCCGACGGCAAGCTGATCTGGACCTACAAGGAGGCCATGGTCCCGAAGGAGATGCCGAAGAGCCTGCTGGTGATCGGCTCCGGCGCGATCGGCATCGAGTTCGCCAGCTTCTATCGCACCCTGGGGGTCGAGGTAACGGTGGTGGAGGTGATGGACCGGGTCCTGCCGGTGGAGGACGAGGAGATCTCCGCCTTCGCGCGCAAGCAGTTCGAGAAGCAGGGCATGAAGATCCACACCGCCACCACGGTGGAGAAGCTGGAGGGCAGGGGCGACGCCGTCAGCGCGACGCTGAAGGCAAAGGACGGCAAGACCGCGGAACTGAAGGTCGACCGCGCGATCCTCGCCGTCGGCATCACCGGCAATGTGGAGAATCTCGGCCTGGAGGGGACCGGGGTGAAGGTCGATCGCGGCCATGTCCAGATCGATGGCTGGTGCCGGACCGGCGAGCCGGGGGTCTATGCCATCGGCGACCTGGTCGGGCCGCCCTGGCTGGCCCACAAGGCCAGCCACGAAGGCGTGATCTGCGTCGAGAAGATCGCCGGGCGCAACGATGTGCACCCGCTGAACCTGGGCAACATCCCCGGCTGCACCTACTGCATGCCGCAGGTCGCCTCCGTCGGCCTGACGGAGGCCAGGGCGAAGGAAGCCGGCCACGAGGTCAAGGTCGGCCGCTTCCCGTTCATCGGCAACGGCAAGGCGATCGCGCTGGGCGAGGCGGAGGGCATGGTGAAGACCGTGTTCGACGCCAAGACAGGCGAGCTGCTGGGCGCGCATATGATCGGTGCCGAGGTGACCGAGTTGATCCAGGGCTATGTCACGGCCAAGACCCTGGAGACCACCGAGGCGGAGTTGATGGAAACCATCTTCCCGCATCCCACCCTGTCGGAAATGATGCACGAGAGCGTGCTTGACGCCTATGGGCGGGTCATACACTTCTAGGAAGAAGCGAATGGCCGGCGATGCCCGGCGGCCAAGGCGAGATCGAGGAGCGGCCTGCGCAACGGGCCGCGTCAAGCCCAGATGTCCGACAAGGCCCAGATGCCCGACAAGAACGTTCAGGAGTCCACGGCGGTGCAGCAGCGGGAGCGGCTGACCGACCCGAAGCTGCGCCATCCGGAAAAGGCGCACCGGCCGGACAACCCGATCCAGCGCAAACCGGACTGGATCCGCGTCAAGGCGCCGGTCTCCAAGGCCTATAACGAGACCCGGCGACTGATGCGGGACCTGGACCTGACCACGGTCTGCGAGGAAGCCGCCTGCCCGAACATCGGCGAATGCTGGGCCAAGAAGCATGCCACCGTGATGATCATGGGGGCGATCTGCACGCGGGCCTGCGCCTTCTGCAATGTCGCCACCGGCCGGCCCTATGCGCTGGATCCGCTGGAGCCTGAGCATGTCGCCACAATGGTGGCGCATACCGGCCTGCAGCATGTGGTGATCACCTCCGTCGACCGCGACGACCTGCCCGATGGCGGGGCGGCGCATTTCGTCCGCACCATCGAGGCCGTGCGACGGGAAGCGCCGCGGACCACGATCGAGATCCTGACCCCCGACTTCATGCGCAAGCCCGGCGCCCTGGAGCAGGTCGTGGCGGCGCGGCCGGACGTGTTCAACCACAACCTGGAGACCGTGCCACGGCTCTATCCCGCGATCCGTCCCGGCGCGCGCTATTTCCACTCCTTGCGCCTGCTGGCCCGGGTGAAGGAGCTCGATCCCGCGATGTTCACCAAGTCCGGCATCATGGTCGGCCTGGGCGAGGACAAGGGAGAGGTCGGCCAGGTGATGGACGACATGCGCAGTGCGGAGATCGACTTCATCACCATCGGCCAGTACCTGCAGCCGACCCCGAAGCATGCGGCAATCGACCGTTTCGTGACGCCGGACGAGTTCCGCGCCTACGAGAGCGGGGCCTATGCCAAGGGCTTCCTGATGGTTTCCGCCTCGCCGCTGACCCGGTCCAGCCACCATGCGGGCGAGGATTTCGCGCGGCTGCGTGCCGCCCGCCAGGCACGGCTCGCACCGGCGGCCGAATAGCGGCCGGGCCCAGACGGCAGCCCGTCCAGTTTACCCGCAGCAGCAAGGTCGATCGCTTCTCCTCATGCCCATTCACAAGGAACGCCGCAACCTGCCGTATCGCGCGGAGGATATGTTCGCCCTCGTCGCGGCAGTCGACAGCTACCCGGAATTCCTGCCCTGGTGCCGTGGCGCCAGGATCCGCGAGCGGACCGCCACGGAGATCGTGGCCGACCTGTTGATCGGCTTCCGCATGTTCCGGGAGCGGTTCACCTCACGCGTACATCTGGACCGGCCGAACCTGCGGATCGGCGTGGCCTATTCGGAAGGGCCGTTCCGCTATCTGCGCAATCACTGGGCGTTCGTGGAGACCGGCCCGCATTCCTGCGAGGTCGACTTCTACGTGGAGTTCGAGTTCCGCAACCGGCTCCTGCAGAAGGCGATCGAGGCGCTGTTCAGCGAGGCGGTCCGACGCATGGTGCAGGCCTTCGAGGACCGGGCGGCGGAGCTGTACGGACCCGGCATGGACAGGGCCGGCGGTCCGCTCCCCGCGGCGCAGACGGGCAGCACGCCGGGCGGTTGAGCGAAGCCCGCACCCGGATCAACCCGCGCTGCCCTCGACCCGGTTGCGGCCCAGCCGCTTGGCCAGATAGAGGGCGTGGTCGGCGCTGTCGATGGCCTCGTCGAGGCCGGTCGTCTGGGGCATGAACTGGGCGCAGCCGACGCTGACCGTCACGCGGATCGCCTGGCCGTCATAGTCCAGCCGGTGGTCCGAGATCCTGCTGCGCAGGCGTTCGCCGAACAGCCGGGCATCCTCGAACCCGCAGTTCGGCAGAAGGATGACGAACTCCTCGCCGCCGAACCGGGCGGCGATATCGGCCTCCCGCGACAGGCTGCGGATCAGGCCGGCAATCGCCCGGATCACCGCGTCGCCCGCGGCATGCCCGTAGGTGTCGTTGACCCGCTTGAAATGATCGATGTCGATCATCAGCACCGACAGGATCCCGCCCTCGCGGCGGGCGCGGGCGATCTCATGTCCCGCCACGTCGAGGAAGGCCCGCCGGTTGCGCAGCCCGGTGAGCGGGTCGAGACTGGCCAGCCGTTCCAGCTCGCGTTTCTCGGATTCCAGCGCCTCGGCGCGCTCCTTCGTGTCCTGCAGCCGCTCGGTGACGGTGCCGATACGATGCAGCAGGGCGCGCAGCGCCAGTGACAGGCTGACCACCTCCCGCGAGCCGGACAGGCGGGGCATGGTACGCGGCGTGTCCTGCCCGATGCCACGGGCGACCTCGGTAAGGACAGTCAACGGCCGGCCGACCCGCTTGGCCGTCAGATAGACGACCAGGATGCCGAGCAGGCCGAGAAGCAGGCCGATGCCGATCAGGATGCGGTCGAGTTCGCGCAGCGGGGCGTCGGCCACCGCCAGTGGCGTAGAGGCCATGACGATCCAGCCCAGGCCGTCGAGATCCGCGACACCGTGCGTGGGCGCGTAGCCCACCAGATACGCACTGCCGTCGATCTGCTCGATGTTCCAGCCATGTCCGCCGGCCAGGGCGGTCTTCACCGAGGGGAGAGTGCCGAAATCGGTCCCGAATTCGCCGCCGAGAAGCAGCCGGCCCTCCCGGTCGGCGATCCGCAGTTCGGTCTGGATCGCCCGACGCCGGTCGGAGAGCGCGGACTCGCGCAGTTCCCCTGCCCACTCCCAGTTGAGATGCGCACCCAGGACGCCGACGAGCCTGCCGTCAGGGTCCTTCACCGGGGCGGCCACGTCGACCAGGCGAAGCGGCTCGGCCCCCGGTTCCTGCTCGGCCCGGTCCAGCAGGCTGGCGAGCATGTCAGCCTCACGGACGTCGCCGAGATGGGGCTTCTCCGAGCCGGCTGCGAACCAGGGCCGTTCGGCGACCGAGGTGCCCTTGAGCAGACCGTCGGTGGCGGCGAGAACGGCGCCGTCGGGGCCAGCAAGCCCGATCCAGGCATAGTGCTGGAAGGAGTCCTGCAGGCCCTCGATCCAGGCCTGTGCCTCCGGGCCGCGGCCCCGTTCGAACAGGGTGAAGGGGTCCGAGGAGGTAAGGCCGACGACGTCCTGGTAGCGTTCCAGAAGTCCGTCGTCGAGCCGGTCTGCCAGGTCGATGGCGATGCTCTCCATATGACCGCCGGCATTGCCGCGGATGGAATCGGTCAGCACGATGGAAATCGTCACCAGGCAGGCAGCCAGGACCAGCACGAGCAGCAGCGACACTACGGCCGTGATCTGAACGACGACCGGAATCCGGTCGAGATGGACGGAGAACGGCCGCACTGCGAGGCTGCCCGTCTAGCGGCGGCGGGCCGGGCCGGCCGGCGGCCGACAGGTGAAAGCCGTGACCGGGCCTATTGTCTCAGGCATCGGTGTCATCCTCATCGTCTACCGGCACCGGCAGCAGCTGGCTATCGATCGGAAGGCGCATGCAGATCCGGAAGGCCCGGCCGGCCGGGACCGTCAGACCGCCATGGGGCGTCTGGCTAGGTCCAGCGCCAGGGCCAGGGCGTCGGCAACCGTTGCGGCACGGACGGCATCCCGGCCGCAATCGCCATAGTCGCGCATCAGGTGGCGGACCGCGCCCTCCGCCGCTACCGCGATATGCACCCGGCCCACGGGCTTCCCGGGGCTGCCGCCGCCGGGGCCGGCGATGCCGGTGCAGGCCAGGCTCAGTTCGGCAGGGGAGTTGGCGCAGGCGCCCTCCGCCATCGCCCGGGCGACGCTCTCGCTGACCGCGCCGTCACGCTCCAGCAGGGAAGGGGGGACGCCAAGCATGCGGGTCTTGCTGGCATTGTCGTAGGTCACGAATCCGCAGAGCACCACGTCGGAGGATCCCGGGATTGCCGTCAGGCAGCCGGCGATCAGCCCGCCGGTGCAGCTCTCCGCCGTCGCGATGTGCCAGCCGCGGCTGCGGGCCGCAGCCAGAAGGGTCGTCGCGCTGTCGCGCAGGGCCCCATCGAACATCGGCCTGTCCCCCTGCCGGTTGATGCGGCCGCAGCTTACCCGGCTTCGTCCGGCGGCGCGATTGCCGGCGGCGCGATCGCTGGCAGCGGGATAGTTGGCAGGGCGATCGTCGCCAGGGCCTGCGCGGCAATGCCCTCGCCCCGGCCCAGGAAGCCCAGGCGCTCGGTGGTGGTCGCCTTGACCGAGATGCGCCCTTCCGGCAGGCCCAGCAGCTCTG
This sequence comes from Sneathiellaceae bacterium, assembly GCA_040216765.1. GTDB lineage: Bacteria > Pseudomonadota > Alphaproteobacteria > Ferrovibrionales > Ferrovibrionaceae > Marinibaculum. The sequence continues at coordinate 304,041 of JAVJON010000007.1, forward strand.
CCAGCCGGGCCCGCATGGCTGCCCGATGGGGGCCGATCCGTGGCGCCTCGCAGATCAGGGTGAGGTCGACATGACGCAGGGCGCCGCCATGCGCGGCGATCCGCGCGCAGGCGTGGCGCAGGAACTGTGTGGAATCGGCGTCGCGGTAGCGCGCGTCGCTGGGCGGGAAATGCAGCCCGATATCGCCCTCCGCCAGCGCGCCGTAGATCGCGTCGCACAGGGCGTGCAGCGCGACATCCGCGTCGGAATGGCCTGCCAGCCCGCGCGCGCCGGGCACCGTCAGGCCGCACAGCAGAAGCGGGCGGCCGGACCCGGCAGGCGCGAAGCGATGCACGTCGAAGCCCTGCCCGATGCGGGTCTCCGGCGCGTTGGCCGGGACGGCCTGGCCCGCCCGCTGCGCGGCCAGAGCCTCGGCCCGGTGCAGATCGTCGCCGTCGGTCACCTTGAAGGCCTCCTCCGCGCCTCTCACCAGGCGTACCGGCAGCCCGGCCCATTCGGCGATGGCGGCATCGTCGGTCGCCTGGAAGCCGGCGGCTTCCGCATTCCTGTGGGCGGCCAGGATATCGGCGAAGCGGAACCCCTGTGGCGTCTGCGCCCGCCACAGCCCGTCGCGCACAGGACCGGCGCAGGCCAGCCCGTCCACCGACCGCTTCAGGGTGTCGGCGACCGGCAGGGCGGCCAGCGCGGCCGGCCCCTCGTGCAGGGCGGTACAGACGCGGTCGATCACAGCCGCGGGCAGGAAGGGGCGCGCGGCATCGTGGATCAGCACGGCCTCCGGCGGCGAATCGGCCAGGGCGGCCAGGCCGTTCCGAACCGAGTCCTGCCGGGTCGCGCCGCCCGCGATCGGCGGTGGCAGGGCAAGACCGGCGATCGCCGCGTCGTAGGCGGGCCGGTCCCCGGCGGCGATCACCACATGGACATGGCGCAGCCGTGGATGGTCCAGGAAGGTTGCGGCGGCATGCCACAACAAGGCGCGCCCCGCCACGCGGCGGTACTGCTTGGGAACCTCGCCGCCGGCGCGGAGGCCGCGGCCGGCAGCGACGATGAGGGCATCGGTGATCACCGCGCCAAACTATGCGCGGGCCGCGACGGCGGCAATCCTCGGGCGATCCCGGCCGCCGATCGGCCCGGTGCCGGCCCCGGCTTGGGCCGGTTCGGTGACATCCTGGCGTCCTGTCGGAAACGAGACCCTTGCCGATACGCTGCACTGCACCTAATTTGCTGCGGCTGTGGGCAAAGTTGCGTAGGTTTGCACAAATAATGACCATCGAGATTGGACCGATCGCGCTCTCCGCGCCGGTCCTGCTGGCACCGATGTCCGGTATTTCGGACCCGCCGTTCCGTCGCCTGGTCGCCGGATTCGGCGCCGGGCTCGTCTATTCCGAGATGATCGCCAGTCAGGGCATGATCCGCAACACCCGGGAATCGCTTGAGAAATCTCGCCAATCCAAGGCGGAGCGGGGGCAGGGCATGCCCTGGGCGGTGCAGTTGGCGGGCAATGAACCCGTGGTGATGGCGGAGGCCGCCCGGGCCGTCGAAGCGGCCGGCGCGGACATCATCGACATCAACATGGGCTGCCCGGTGAAAAAGGTGACCAGGGGGCTGGCCGGTTCCGCGCTGATGCGCGACCTGCCGCTGGCCCGCAGGATCCTGGAAGCGGTTGCCGGCGCGGCGAGCGTTCCGGTGACCCTGAAGATGCGCCTCGGCTGGGATGACGGGATGCGCAATGCGCCCGAGCTGGCCCGCATTGCCGAGCAGAGCGGCATCGCCATGCTGACGGTGCATGGCCGCACGCGGTGCCAGCTGTTCGAGGGCCGGGCCGATTGGACCGCCGTTGCCGCCGTGCGCGCGGCCGTCGGCCTGCCGCTGGTGGTCAACGGCGATATCGCCAGCGCGGCCGACGCCAGGGCGGCGCTGGCGGCCTCCGGTGCCGATGGGGTGATGATCGGCCGGGCGGCCTGCGGCCGCCCCTGGCTGTTGCGCAGCATCGCCGACAGCCTGGCCGGCAGGGCGCCGCGGCCGGAGCCGGAAGGCGCGGCGCGGGAGGCGCTGATCGTCGGGCATTACCGCGACATGCTGGCCTGTTACGGCACGGCCCGCGGCCTGCGCATCGCCCGCAAGCATCTGGGCTGGTGGCTGCAGCACCTGCCCGGCGGCGGCGCCCTGCACCGGCGCCTGAACGAACTGGACGAACCGCAGTCCGTCATCGACGCCCTGCACGGCTATTTCGCGCCGCAGCACGACGCGGTCGCCGCCTGATGGCGCGGACCAGGGCCAGGGCCTTTCCCCTGGACAGCGACCGGATCGACAGCGCCGCGGTGCTGTCGGCGCTGCCCAATCCGATCCTCGTGGTGTCCGGGGAAGGCGAGATCCGCCTGGCCAACCCGGCGGCGGAGGAGTTTTTCGAAGCCGGCGCGGCAACCCTGGGCCGGCAGAACCTCAGCGAACTGATGCCGTTCGGTTCGCCGTTGCTGAGCCTGGTGGCCAAGGTGATCGCCGACGGCTATTCGATGTCGGAGTACGGCGTGGTGATCGGCTCGCCCAAGCTGGGCGAGCGCCAGGTGAACCTGCAGCTCTCGCCGATCCCGGAGATGCCGGGGCATGTGGCGCTGCAGCTGGAGCAGCAGAGCGTGGCCCAGAAGCTGGATCGCCAGCTGACCCATCGCGGCGCGGCCCGGTCTGTGGTGGGCATCGCCGCGATGCTGGCGCATGAGGTCAAGAACCCCCTGTCCGGCATCCGCGGCGCGGCGCAGCTGCTGGAGCTGACCATCCCGCCGGAGGAACGCTACCTGACCCGGCTGATCTGCGACGAATCGGACCGGATCGTCGGCCTTGTCGACCGGATGGAAGTCTTCGCCGACGAGCGCCCGGTGGCAAAAGGGCCGGTCAATATCCACGATGTCCTGGAGCATGTGCGCAAGGTGTCCGAGGCGGGCTTCGCGCAGCGGATCCGCTTCGTGGAACGCTACGATCCCTCGCTGCCACCCGTCCTGGGGGAGCGCGACCAGTTGATCCAGGTCTTCCTGAATCTGGTCAAGAACGCCGCCGAAGCGGTGCCGGAGGACAAGGGCGAGATCACCATCACCACGGCCTACCGCCAGGGCCTCAGGCTGTCCGTCCCGGGCAGCCGGGAGCGGTTGCGCCTGCCCCTGCAGGTCAGCGTGACCGACAATGGCCCCGGCGTTCCGGAGGACCTGCTGCCCTATCTGTTCGATCCCTTCGTAAGCACCAAGCGGCGCGGCAGCGGCCTTGGCCTGGCCCTGGTGGCCAAGGTGATCGGCGACCATGGCGGGGTCGTGGAATGCGACAGCCGGCCGCGGCGCACCACCTTCCAGGTGAACCTGCCGCTCTATGAGGCAGAGTCGGGCGCCGCACCGGTCGAACCGCAGCGCCGGAAAGGCCAGCTGGTCGGCAGCGGCCCGCCCTCTGAGCGCCGGCCGCGCCGCCGCCGCGCGGAGCCGCGCGGCACCACAGGACAATGACAGCGCCGGCGCCGCAAGGGCGACACGGGGCGGAGTTGGGGGAGGCAGAAAGAAAAGCCATGAAAGGCACGATTCTCGTCGCGGACGACGACCGCTCGATCCGCACGGTGCTCGACCAGGCGCTCGGCCGGGCAGGCTATGACGTGCGCTCCACCGGGCATGCCGCCACGCTCTGGCACTGGGTGGAGGAGTCGCAGGGCGATCTTGTGATCACCGACGTGGTGATGCCCGACGAGAACGGCCTCGACCTGCTGCCGCGGATCAAGCGGCTGCGGCCGGACCTGCCGATCATCGTGATGAGCGCCCAGAACACCTTGATGACGGCGGTGAAAGCGACGGAGCGCGGTGCCTACGAGTACCTGCCCAAGCCGTTCGACCTGAAGGAGCTGCTGCAGGTCGTGCATCGCGCGCTGTCGGCGCCGCGGCGCAGGCCGGCAGAGGAAGAACCGGCCGCAATTGTCGATGCGGAGGAAGAGCGCCTGCCGCTGATCGGCCGCTCGGCCGCGATGCAGGAGATCTACCGCGTCCTGGCCCGGCTGATGGGCACCGACCTGACGGTGATGATTTCCGGCGAATCGGGTACCGGCAAGGAGCTGGTGGCACGCGCGCTGCACGAATACGGCGCCCGGCGGGCGGGGCCGTTCGTCGCGATCAACATGGCGGCGATCCCGCGCGAACTGATCGAGAGCGAGCTGTTCGGCCACGAGAAGGGCGCCTTCACCGGCGCGAGCAGCCGTGCCATCGGGCGGTTCGAGCAGGCCGAAGCGGGCACCCTGTTCCTCGACGAGATCGGCGACATGCCGATGGAGGCGCAGACCCGCCTGCTGCGCGTGCTGCAGGAAGGCGAGTACACGACGGTCGGCGGCCGGGTCGCGATCCGCACCGATGTCCGCATCGTCGCCGCGACCAACCGCGACCTGCGCCAGCTGATCCACCAGGGCCTGTTCCGCGAGGACCTGTACTACCGGCTCAACGTCGTGCCGCTGCGCCTGCCGCCGTTGCGCGAGCGCACGGAGGACATCCCCGACCTGGCGCGGCATTTCCTGGGCGTGGCCGAGAGCGAGGGCCTGCCGGGCAAGTCGATCACGCCGGATGCATTGGAGCTGATGAAGGCGCATCGCTGGCCGGGGAACGTGCGGGAGCTGGAGAACCTGGTCCGCCGCCTGGCCGCCCTCTATGTCGACGAGGTGATCGACCGCGACGTCATCGAGCGGGAACTCGGCGAGCCGCCGCCGCTGGCGCCCGGCGACGAGGCGGCGGAGCCGGCCAACCTGAGCGCCACCGTGGAACGCCATCTGGCACGCTATTTCGGTGCACATGGCGATGCGCTGCCGCCGAACGGGCTGTATGACCGGATCCTGCGCGAGGTGGAGCGGCCGCTGATCTCGGTCAGCCTGGCAGCCACGCGCGGCAACCAGATCAAGGCAGCGCAACTGCTGGGCCTGAACCGCAACACCCTGCGCAAGAAGATCCGCGACCTCGAGATCGAGGTCGTGCGGGGCATGAAATAGGCGGGTTTCGCGGCGGGCTGCGCCGGGCCTCGAATTGATGATGTAATTTCGTCACAAGCTCATGTAACATGTGGTCACGCGGCAACAGTCGCGGTGTGTCGGACCCGTTGCGTGCTCATGGATAAGCCTGCATTCGCCAGTATCCCGCCCGCCTTGCGGGCCGAGGCCCGTGGCCCGTCCGGACTGCGTCCAATCGGCAACAAATGACGAGTCACGACCACCCGCCGGCACGTCGCTCCGGTCCGAACCCGTTCCTTGCCGCCGCCCGCTGGGCGCGGCGAACCGGCATTGCCGGCAAGCTGGCGATCCTGCTTTCGGTCGCGGCCGTCGCCTCCGGTTCGGCGACCGTCGTGGAACTGACCCAGGGCAGCGGCCCGACATTGCAGCAGAGCCTGTTCTGGGTGTTGCTGCTGGTCGACTTCTTCCTGCTGCTGGCCCTCACCGCGGTGATCACCTGGCGGCTGGTGGCGATCTGGGTGGCGCGGCGGCGTGGCTCTGCCGGCTGGAAGCTGCATGCGCGCCTGGTGGCGGTCTTTGCCGCCGCCGCGCTGATGCCGGCGATCCTGATGGCGGTGTTCTCGATCCTTTTCGTGCGTGTCGGGCTGGAGACCTGGTTCGGGCAGCAGGTCAGTCAGGCGGTCAACGAATCCGTCGCGGTGGCCGAGGCGTATATCCAGGAACATCTGAAGGTGATCCAGGCGGATACCTTCGCCATGGCGGCCGACCTGAACCGCGACGCCGCCAAGCTGTCCCGCAACCAGCCCCTGTTCGACTCCGTGCTGACCACCCAGGTCCGCCTGCGGGCGCTGGGGGAGGCGGTGGTGCTGACGGGCGCCGGCCGGGTGATCGCGCAGTCCAACCTGTCCTTCGTGATGGCGTTCGAGAATGCGCCGGACTGGGCGCTGGAAAAGGCACGGCAGGGCGAGGTCGTGGTGCTGACCTCCCCCAGCGAGGACCGGGTGCGCGCCCTGGTCCGGCTGGAGAATTTCATCGACGCCTATCTCTATGTCGGCCGATTCGTCGATCCGCGGGTGCTGGCCCATGTCGCCAAGGCCCAGGCCGCGGCGCGCCAGTACGAACTGCTGGAACAGCAGAACTCGCGCATCGAGTTCGCCTTCATCGCCGCCGTCGTGATCGTGTCGCTGCTGGTGTTCCTGGCCGCGGTCTGGGTCGGCCTGTTCATCGCCAGCCGGCTGGCAAGGCCGATCGGCGAACTGGTCGGTGCGGCGGAGCGGGTGCGGCAGGGCGACCTGACGGCGCGGGTCACGCCCGGTGCCGAGGACGACGAGATGGGCGCGCTCGGCCGGGCCTTCAACCGGATGACCCAGCAGCTGGCCGGCCAGCGGGCGGAACTGGTCGAAGCCTATAACCAGATCGACGAGCGCCGCCGGTTCACCGAGACGGTCCTGGCGGATGTCTCTGCCGGTATCATCGGCACCGACGCGCAGGGCCATATCACCCTGCCGAACGAGCGGGCGAGCGCGCTTCTGGGACGCGTTCCGGAGGATATCCAGGGCCAGCCGCTCGCCTCCGTGGCGCCGGAATTCGCGACCCTGTTCCAGGAGGCCGCCACGGGCACCGGGCGGGACATCCAGCGGCAGATCAGCCTGGCCGGGCCTGCCGGCCTCCTGACCCTGCATGCCCGGATCACGCGGCAGGAGCGCGGCGGCATGGTCGCCGGCTATGTCATCACCTTCGACGACGTGACCGACCTGATGACGGCGCAGCGGACGGCAGCATGGGCCGATGTGGCGCGCCGCATCGCGCATGAGATCAAGAACCCGCTGACGCCGATCCAGCTCTCGGCGGAGCGCCTGCGGCGGAAGTACCGGCGCTATGTCGCGGAGGATCCCGATGTCTTCGAGCGCTGCATCGACACGATCGTGCGCCAGGTCGGCGATATCGGCCGCATGGTCGACGAGTTCTCGAGCTTCGCGCGAATGCCGGCGCCGACCTTCCGGGACGAGGACCTGTCGGAGATCGTCCGCCAATCGGTGTTCCTGCAGCAGGTCGCCTATGGCGACATCACCTACCGGGTCGAGCCGTCGCCCGAGGCGGCGGACCGCATGCTGCGCTGCGACGGCCGGCAGGTGGCGCAGGTGATGACGAACCTGCTGCAGAACGCCGCCGACGCGATCCACGCGCGGCCGGTGCCGGCCGGGGAAGGCGCGCAGGCCGGGGCACTGGAGCGCGGCCATATCGAGGTCGAGCTGCGCCGTTCCGCCGACGCGTTCCGGGTCACGGTGCGGGACAACGGCATCGGCCTGCCGCAGCAGGATCGCGAGCGCCTGACGGAGCCCTACGTGACCCACAAGCAGAAGGGCACCGGACTGGGCCTGGCGATCGTGAAGAAGGTTATGGAAGAGCATGGCGGCAGCCTGCATCTGGCGGAAGCGCCGGAGGGCGGGCAGGGGGCCGTGGTGACCCTCGTCTTCCCGCTGGACGGCAAGGCGCGGCTGGATGACGACAAGACCAAGGCAGGAGAGCTGCAGGCGGCACATGGCTAAAGACATTCTGATAGTGGACGACGAGGCGGATATCCGGGAACTCGTGGCCGGGATCCTCGAGGACGAGGGCTACGAGACCCGTCTTGCAGGCACCGCAAGGGAGGCGCTGGACGCGGTCGAGCAGCGGCGCCCGACCATGGCGATCCTGGATATCTGGCTGCAGGGCAGCGACATGGACGGGCTGGAGGTGCTGGAGCGCCTGAAGGCCATCCATCCGGAGCTTCCGGTGATCGTGATCTCCGGGCACGGCAATATCGAGACGGCCGTGGCGGCCATCAAGCATGGCGCCTACGACTATCTGGAGAAGCCGTTCAACGCCGACCGGCTGATCATCCAGGTGAAGCGGGCGATCGAGGCGGCGGTGCTGAAGCGCGAGAATGCCGAGCTGCGCCAGCGCGCCGGCGGCGACCTGGACCTGGTCGGACGCTCGCCGGCGATGAACGGCGTGCGGCAGGCGATCGAGCGGGTCGCGCCGACCAACAGCCGGGTGCTGGTCTCCGGCCCGCCGGGGGCCGGGAAGGAACTGGTCGCCCGCATGCTGCATCTGCGGTCGCGCCGGGCCGATGGCCCGTTCGTCGTGCTGAACGCGGCCTCGATGGCACCGGAGCGCATGGAGGCGGAGCTGTTCGGCATCGAGGAAGGCGCCCCGGGGGCGGAAACCGGGCGCCGGGTCGGCACCTTCGAACAGGCGCATGGCGGCACCCTGTTCATCGACGAAGTCGCCGACATGCCGAAGGAAACCCAGGCCAAGATCCTGCGGGTCCTGGTCGACCAGACCTTCGAGCGGGTGGGCGGGCGCGCACGCGTGCAGGTCGATGTCCGCGTGGTCAGCGCCACCGCGCGCGACCTGGGCAGCGAGATCGAGCAGGGACGCTTTCGCGAGGACCTGTTCCATCGCCTCAATGTCGTGCCGCTGCGCGTGCCGTCCCTGGCGGAGCGGCGGGAGGATATTCCCGGGCTGGTCGACTATTTCATGGGCCGCGAGGCCGAGGCGCAGGGCCTGCTGGGGCGCCGGGTGGCGGAGGATGCGATGGCCGCCCTGCAGACCGCGGACTGGCCGGGCAATGTGCGGGAGCTGCGCAACCTCGTGGCGCGGCTGATCATCCTGGCCCCGGGCGACCCGAACACGCCGATCCGCAGCGACATGCTGCCTGTGGACATTTCCAACTCGGCACCGGCAATCAGCCGGGCGGGCGGCAACGAGGAGATCATGGCCCTGTCGCTGCGCGATGCGCGCCGGATCTTCGAGCGGGAATATCTCACCGCCCAGATCACCCGGTTCGGCGGCAATATCTCCAAGACCGCCGCCTTCGTCGGGATGGAGCGCTCCGCACTGCACCGGAAACTGAATGCCCTGGGGGTGAACACCCTGGACAAGGCGCCGCAACGGGCATGATCCGGCGCCGGGCAGGCCCGGTCTTCCCTTATCGCCGGCACCCAACGGGTCCATAGTGCCGGCGCCGCCGCTGCTGTCGCCGGCTCGATCGGGCGGGAGCCGCGTCGCAGACCCCGCCGTCCTGTGTCATCGGGCATGAAGACCGACCTCATGAAGAGCCATCCATGAAGATCATCATCTGTGGCGCGGGCATGGTGGGCTCCAACATCGCCCGGCAGCTCGCCCGGGAGGGCAACGACGTCACGGTGATCGATCGCACGCCGGAGTTGATCCAGCGCATCTCCGACAGCATCGACGTCAAGGGCCTTGTCGGCATGGCGTCGTTCCCGGACACCCTGGAACGGGCGGGCGCGCAGGACTGCGACATGCTGATCGCGGTCACCTTTGCCGACGAGGTGAACATGGTGGCCTGCCAGGTGGCCCATTCGCTGTTCCACGTGCCGACAAAGATCGCGCGGGTGCGGGCACAGGCCTATCTGAACCCGGAATGGTCGGACCTGTTTTCCACCGACCATCTGCCGATCGACGTCATCATCTCGCCGGAAGTGGAAGTCGCCCGGGCGATCATGCGCCGGCTGGAGGTGCCGGGCGCCCTGGACATGATTCCCTTCGCCGATGGCCGGGTGCGGACCATAGGCGTGCGGCTGGGCGAGGATTGCCCGGTGATCCACACCCCGTTGCGGCAGCTCACCGACCTGTTCCCGGACCTGAAGGCGGTGGTCTGCGGCATCGTGCGCAACGACAAGCTGGTGGTGCCGCATGGCGACGACCAGCTGTTTCCCGGCGACGAGATCTACTTCATCGCGGACACCCAGCAGGTGCAGCGGGCGATGGGCCTGTTCGGCCATGAGGAGAAGGAGGCCCGGCGGCTGATCATCGTCGGCGCCGGCAATATCGGCCTGTACCTGGCCCGGCAGCTGGAGATGAACCATCCCGGCGTGCGCATCAAGCTGATCGAGCGCGACCTGGCCCATGCCGAAGCCGCCGCGGACCGGCTGCACCAGTCCGTGGTGCTGCACGGCGACGCGCTGGACAGCGAGTTGCTGGACGAGGCCAACATCTCCGGTACCGAGGCGATCGTGGCGCTGACCAACGACGACCAGGCCAACATCCTGGCCTCTCTCCTGGCCAAGCGCGCCGGTTGCAAGCGCGCCGTGGCCCTGGTCAACAACGAGGATTACCGCGGGCTGATCACCTCGCTGGGGATCGACGTCGTGGTCAATCCGCGCGGCACCACGGTGTCGACGATCCTGCAATATGTCCGGCGGGGCCGGATCCGCCAGGTCTATTCGCTGCGCGACGGCACGGCGGAGGTCATCGAGGCGGAGGCCCTGAAGACCTCCGGCCTGGTGGGAAAGAGCCTGCGTGACATGGACATTCCCGATGGCATTATCGTCGGTGCCATCGTGCGCGGCGACGAGGTCGTGCTGCCGCGTGGCGACACCGTGATCGAGGCGGGCGACCGGGTGATCCTGTTCGCCATGTCGGAAATGGTCCGGCACGTGGAGAAGATGTTCGCGGTGCGCCTGGAATATTTCTGAGCGCCGCCAGAAAAGAAAGAAACTGCCCGTGGGAGGCCTGTCTTGCCCGCTGACCCTGGAGGATGAATGTCCCGCATCGCCTATGTGAACGGGCGCTACCTGCCGCATTGCGACGGCATGGTGCATATCGAGGACCGTGGCTACCAGTTCGCCGACGGAGTCTACGAGGTGACCGCCGTGCGCAACGGGCGGATGATCGATTCCGGCATGCACCTGGAACGGCTGGGCCGGTCGCTGTCGGAACTGCAGATCGACATGCCGATGACCCCGCGCGCGATCCTCACCGTCATGGAGGAGACGGCCCGCCGCAACCGGGTGCGCGACGGCATCGTCTACACCCAGGTGACCCGCGGCGTCGCGCGGCGGGACCATGCCTTTCCCAGGCAGGTCCGGCCGGCCGTGGTGATGACCGCGAAGAGCATGGATTTCGCCGCGCTGGCGCGGAAGGCCGGCGACGGCGTGAAGGTCGTGTCCCTGACCGACATCCGCTGGGGCCGGTGCGACATTAAGTCCGTCTCCCTGCTGCCGAACTGCCTGGCGAAGCAGGAGGCGAAGGATCGCGGCGCCTTCGAGGCCTGGATGGTCGATGCCGAAGGCTATGTCACGGAAGGCAGTTCGACCAATGCCTGGATCGTCGATGCGGAGGGCCGGATCGTCACCCGCGACGTCAGTCCGGAGATCCTGAACGGCATCACCCGCCGCGCACTTCTGCAATTGGCGGCCGAAGCGGGCACCGAAATCGTCGAGCGGCGCTTCACCCTCGAGGAGGCGAAGGGCGCGCGCGAGGCCTTCCTGACCTCGACCACCTCCTTCGTCATGCCGGTGGTGGAAATCGACGGCCAGCCGGTCGGCAACGGCGCGCCCGGCATGCTGACGGAGCGACTGCGGCGCAGCTATGTCGAGCATGCCCTCGCGGAGTGAGGGCCCATAGCCTGGAAATCTTCCAATCGCGTGTCTTGCCGCAGCGCAACATGATGGCTATCTCTCGATGTGAGGATCCGGCGGGGGGCCGCCGGAACCCGGACAACAAACACGCGAAGCCGAGCAACGGCCGCCAATAAGAAAGGTTAACCATGCCTGCTGATAAGGCTCAAAACGTCCAGGACGTATTCCTGAATCATGTCCGGAAGAACAAGACGCCAGTCACTGTATTCCTGATCAATGGCGTCAAATTGCAGGGTGTCATCAGCTGGTTCGATAATTTCTCGGTGCTGTTGCGTCGTGATGGGCATGTCCAGCTTGTCTATAAGCACGCCATTTCGACAGTGATGCCGTCCGGCCCGATTCAGCTGTTCGATCCGACGACCCAGGACGCGGCGGCGAGCTGAGCAAGGCGGACGGATTGTTTCACCCCGCGAAGGACGGCGAGCCGGTCCGCGGCGATGCGGGCAGCGACCCGGCCGACGCGGGGCCGGGACAGCGCGCCTATGTCGTTCATCCCGTCCTGCCCATGCCGCGTGCCCGGGCAGGGGAGGGCAGCAGCGCCGAGCGCGCGCAGGCCGCCCATCCCGGTGCGCCGCATGGCTCGGCGGCGGCCCCTGCGGCCGCCCGCCAGCCCGACGAGGGGCTGGAGGAAGCCATCGGCCTGGCGCTTGCCATCGGCCTGAAGGTCGTGATGGGCGAGGTCCTGCCGGTGCGCAAGCCGCGGCCGCAGACCCTGCTCGGTGGCGGCCAGGTGGCGCATCTGGCGGAGCAGGTCGCCACCCTGGAGATCGCGCTGGTGATCGTCGACGGCGCCCTGACGCCGGGGCAGCAGCGCAATCTGGAAACCGCGCTGGGCTGCAAGGTGATCGACCGGACCGGCCTGATCCTGGAGATCTTCGGCGCCAGGGCCAGGACGCGCGAGGGCCGCCTGCAGGTGGAACTGGCGCACCTGACCTACCAGCGCTCCCGCCTGGTGCGGTCATGGACCCATCTGGAGCGCCAGCGCGGCGGCGCAGGATTTCTCGGCGGGCCCGGCGAGCGCCAGCTCGAGATCGACCGGCGGCTGATCGACGAGCGCATCGCCCGGATCAAGCTGGACCTGGTGGATGTCGTCCGGACCCGGTCCCTGCATCGCGAAAGCCGGGAGCGTGTGCCCTATCCGGTGGTCGCGCTGGTCGGCTATACCAATGCCGGCAAGTCGACACTGTTCAACCGGCTGACCCAGTCACGGGTGAAGGCGGCGGACATGCTGTTCGCGACCCTGGACCCGACGATGCGGGCCATCGACCTGCCGGGCGGCCGGACCGCGATCGTCTCCGACACCGTGGGCTTCATCTCCAACCTGCCGACCCAGCTGGTCGCCGCCTTCCGTGCCACCCTGGAGGAGGTGCTGGCGGCCGATGTGCTGCTGCATGTGCGGGATGCCAGCGCGCCCGACGCTGCGGCCCAGGCCGCCGATGTGCTGGCCGTGCTGTCGGAACTGGGGATCGCCCGGGACGAGGTGCCGATCGTCGAGGCGATGAACAAGGTGGACCTGCTGCCGCCGGAGCAGGCGGAGCGCCTGCGCGCGGCAGGCGCCGAAGGCGTGACGGCCCGGGTGCCGGTTTCGGCGCTGACCGGGGCAGGGGTGCCGGAGCTGCTCGCCGTCCTGGAGCGTGAGATCGGCCGCGACCTGAAGCTCTACGCGGTGGAACTGCCGCCGGAGGAAGGTGCCGCCCTGTCGTGGCTCTATCGTCATGGCGAGGTGGCAGACCGCCAGGCCGACGAGGACGGCCGGGTGATCCTGTCGGTGCGCCTGCGGCCGGAGGATTTCGACCGCTTCCGCAAGCTGCACCCGGTGGGGGCGCTGCAGTCCCGCCAGGTCGGTTGACAGGTCGCGACGGCGTTCCTATCACCGCCCGGAGCAACGGAGCCCAACCCCCGAAGGAGAGTGGCACCATGAAACTTCGGCCCCTGCACGACCGCGTCCTCGTCCGCCGGCTGGCCAGCGAGGCAAAGACCGCCGGTGGGATCATCATTCCCGATACGGCGCAGGAAAAGCCCCAGGAGGGCCAGGTGGTGGCGGTCGGCGCCGGCGCGCGCGGCGAGGATGGCCGCCTGCAGCCGCTGGACGTGAAGAAGGGCGATCGGGTGCTGTTCGGCAAATGGTCCGGTTCCGAGGTCAAGATCGGCGGCGAGGATCTGCTGATCATGAAGGAAGCCGATATCATGGGCATCGTCGGCTGATCGGGGGCATGTCGGTGAATCCGCAGGAGAGCGTCGCCACGGCCTCGTCTGGCCGCAGGCCATGACATTGCCCGATCCGGCGCGCGTCGCCGCCCAGATCCGCAGCATCGGCGAAGAGATCGCCCTGCACCATTTCCGGCAGCTGGAACCGGGCCAGGTGAGCCAGAAGACCGGCCCGAGCGACCTTGTCACCGTCGCCGACCTTGCCGTCGAGAAGGCGCTGACCGCCTGGCTGCTGGATGCCTATCCCGATACCGTGGTGCTGGGCGAGGAGGCTTTCGCGGCCGATCCGTCGCGCATTGACCTGCTGCAGGGCGACCAGCCGGTCTGGGTGATCGATCCGATCGACGGCACCATCAACTTCGCCAGCGGGGTGCCGATGTTCGCCACGATCCTGGCCTATGTGGTGGGGGGCGAAACCCGCATGGGCTGGATTCACGATCCGGTGCAGGACCTGATGGCACTGGCCGAGCAGGGGGCGGGCGCCACCCTGCTCGCCGGCGGGTCGGAACGGCGTCCCGCGCGCACCGGCACGCCGCCCGCGCTCAGTCACATGACCGGCTGCATCAACCTGCGCAACCATGGGGACCGTGCCGCGGTGGCCTCGCTTGCCGAGGCCAGCGACCGCTATGGCACGCAGCTCATCCTGCGCTGCTCCGGTGCGGAATATCTCGCCGCGGTGCAGGGGCAGATCGACTTCGCCGCCTATGGCAGCATGTATCCCTGGGACCATGCGGCCGGCTGCCTGATCGTGGCGGAGGCCGGCGGCTACGCCGCCCGCCTGGATGGCCCGGCCTACCGGCCGACCATGCCGGCCAGGCAGCATTGGCCCCTGCTGGTGGCACATAGCCGGGCCGGGTGGGAGACGGTGCGGTCCGACCTGTTCGGTGCCGCCTGGCTTTCGGAAGCGGACACCGCCGGCCAGCCGCCGGCGCCGCATGCCAGGGTACCTGCATGACCGGCGGCGGCACGGCCTGCGGCCATGCCGCCTGTGCCTGACCCGTCCATGACCGCGACAGGCCGGTGAGCCCGCCCGCGCGTCCGGGACTCCACTACTCCTCGGACTTGGCCTGGTCCCAGAGCCGGTCCATCTCCGCCAGGTCCGCGTCCTGCGGCGTGCGGCCCTCTGCCTGCAGCAGGGCCTCGACCCGGCGGAAGCGCCGCTCGAACTTGGCATTGGTCCGCCGCAGGGCGGCGTCCGGGTCGATGTCCCAGTGCCGCGCGAGGTTGACCATCACGAACAGCACGTCGCCGAGCTCGTCCTCGATGCGGTCCCGCCGGGCCGGCGCCGGCCCGTCCGCTGTTGGCGGCCCGGCAGCGGCCTGGCGCAGTTCCGCGACTTCCTCGTCGAGCTTGTCCCAGACCGGCGCGAGCGAGGGCCAGTCGAAACCGACCCGCGCGGCGCGCTTCTGCAGTTTCAGCGCCCGCATCATGGCGGGGAGGCCGGCCGGGATGCCGTCCAGGGTGCCGGCCGGCGCGCCATCGGCCTTTGCCGCGCGCTCCGCGGCTTTCAGCGCCTCCCAGTTGACGGTCTGTGCCGCGCTGCCGCTGACCTCGGCATCGCCGAAGACATGCGGGTGGCGCCGCAGCATCTTGTCGGAGATCGCCGCGACCACGTCGGCAAAGGCGAAATGACCGGCCTCCTCGGCCATCCGGCTGTGAAACACGACCTGCAGCAGCAGGTCGCCCAGCTCGTCGCGGAGCTCGTCCATGCTGTCGCGTTCGATCGCGTCGGCGACCTCGTAGGCCTCCTCGATGGTGTAGGGCGCGATGCTCGCGAAATCCTGTTCCAGGTCCCAGGGACAGCCGCCATCGGGGTCGCGCAGGCGCGCCATGATGGACAGCAGCTGCCGGACCTGACCGGCCGTATCCGGTTCGCCGGCGGGACGGTCCGGGCCGGGAGCGGGCGGTGCGACGGGGCGGCGGGCAGGGCGGCCGGATGTGCGGGAAGGAGCCATGGCGCCGGAGTATCGGGGCCGCCTCCGCCGGGTGCAAGTTGTCGCGGCCGGGCAGCAGGCCGAGCATGAGGCAGCGCATCGCGACCGCCCTGGGGATCCTCGCCGTGGGCCTGGTCGCGCTGGCCGCCGTCGCCGTCGGGCTGATCCTGCTGTTCCGGGTGCTGCCGGTACCGCTGACCCCGTTGATGGTCATCAGGATGGCGCCGATCGAGAAGCAATGGATGGCGCTGGACCGGATTGCCCCGGCCCTGCCACGGTCCGTGGTGGCATCCGAGGACAACCTGTTCTGCGACCATTGGGGAATCGATGCCGAGGCTTTCGGCGCGGCGGTGGACGCCTTCATGGCCGGCGAGGCCGGGCGCGGCGGTTCCACGATCACGCAGCAGGTGGCGAAGAACCTGTTCCTCTGGCCGTCGCGCAGCGCGCTGCGCAAGGCGCTGGAACTGCCGCTCGCCTTCGCCATCGAGGCGCTCTGGCCGAAGCGCCGGATCGTCGAGGTCTATCTGAACATCGTCGAGTGGGCGCCGGGGGTCTATGGCGCGGAGGCCGCGGCACGGCATCATTTCGACAAGGCGGCCAGCGCGCTGACCCGGCGCGAGGCGGCACTGCTGGCCGCGGTGCTGCCCAATCCGCTGGAATGGTCCGCGGGCCGGCCGACGGCCTATCTGCGCCGGCGCGCCGCCACCATCGAGCGGCGGGTCACGCAGCTGGGACCGCTGCTGGACTGCGTCTCGCCGGTGCGGCAGGGGGCGGGGAAACCGTAGCACCCGTCGCGTGTTCCTCACTGGCGACCGGGCCCTGGCGGCGGGGCGGGCAGGAAAGGGTGATGCGGCTTTGGACCAGATCGACAAGGCGGCTGTGGCCGGCGAGCCGTCGGCGGACGCATCGGTGGAGGCGGGGGCTGTCCGATGGTCCCGGCCGGCAGATGGCCGCCGGAAGGTCACGGCAGTGCTGAACGGCCGCGCCGGCACCCTGCTGCACGGCGATGGCAAGGGGCTCAGCGACCGGTTGCGCCAGCAACTGGCCGCGGACCATGATCTGCTCGACTTCCAGCTGGTCGAGCCGGATGCCATGGAGGCGGCCCTGAGCCGGGCCTTCGGGTCGGAGGCGGAGGTCGTCCTCGTCGGCGGTGGCGACGGGACCCTGCAGCACGCCGCACGCATGGCCATGGACTCCGGCAAGGTCCTGGGAATCCTGCCGCTGGGAACCCTCAACATCCTGGCACGCGACCTGGAGATTCCGCTGGACGTGGAGCGGGCGGCCGGCCTGCTGCGCGATGGCGCGCCGCAGCGGATCGACGTTGCCGAGGTCGGCGGCGAACTCTGCCTGCTGAAGGCGATGGGCGGACGATTGAGCGCCACGATCCGGCTGCGCGAGAGCCAGCGCCGCCACCTGCGGGCACTGGCCTGGCTGCGGATGGGCTGGCTGGCGCTGCGCGCGCTCCTGCGGCGGCGCGGCAGCCGCTTCCGGCTGTCCATCGACGGCGAACCCATGGAGATCAGGGCCGCGGTGCTGATCGTGTCGCTGAACCGGTTCAGCGGCAGACTGGACCATCCCTTTGCCCGCGACCGGCTGGATGGCGGGCGGCTGGTGGTCTACGGCCTGTCCACGGGCGCCAGCCGGCAACATGGCCGGGACCGCTTCATGCAGGCCAGGGCCAGCGGCCTGCTGGACAGTTTCATCCTTGCGGAGGGCCGCGAGGTCGTCGTCGCAACCAGGCGGAGCCATGTCCATCTGTCGATCGATGGCGAACTGCGCCTGTTCAAGTCGCCGGTGACGATCCGCATCCTGCCACGCGCCCTGACCGTCCTGATGCCGGGGGCTGCCGAAACGGCCTGACCCCGGCTAGGCTGGGGCGGTGCCGGCGCGACACTGCGCCGGCATCGGGCGGCGGGAGGGACTGCGCCATGATCGACCGGGTCGTTGCGGACTGGCACCGTTTCACGACGGGCAATCTGCCGGGCGGATTGGAACAGCTGCTTGCCGACGATTGCGTGTTCCACTCGCCGGTGGTGTTCACGCCGCAGGTCGGCAAGGCGAAGTCCAAGGCCTATCTGCTGGGTGCCTGCCTGGCGTTCGGCGGCCGGATCACCGATCCGGTCGCGGGCACCGGAATCCTGGGCGATGGCTTCCGCTATGTGCGCGAGATCCTGTCGGGCCAGTCCGCCATGCTCGAGTTCGAATGCACGGTCGATGGCAAGCAGGTGAACGGCGTCGACCTGATCACCTGCAACGATCGCGGGCAGATCGTCGACTTCAAGGTGATGCTCCGGCCGCTGCAGGCAGTCAATGCGGTGCACGCCAGGATGGGCGAGATCCTGGCCGCCATGAAGGCGGCCGGTTGAACGTGTCGCCCGACCGCGGGAGCCGGGTCCGCCCGATTGCGGCAACCGGCCGGGCAATCGTTGGCGCCTGTGTCGCGTTGGCTTGCTGGTGTGCAGCGGCCGCTGCTGCCGACATGCCCTATCGCGCAGGTGTTGCGCGCCTGACGGTGCCGGGCGAGCCTCCTCTGCCGGCCGCGGTCTGGTATCCGACCGAAATGGCGGAAACCGTCACGCCGGTCGGGATCCACAGCCTGGCGGGCGCCTTCGGCGCAGCACCGGCGTCGGGCCGGTTCCCGCTGCTGCTGCTGTCGCATGGCAGCCTGGGCAGCGAACTGGGCCATCACGACTGGGCGGAAACGCTGGCGCGCCACGGCTTCGTGGTGGCCGCGCCGCGTCACCTGGGCGACAGCTTCGACCGACCCGAGGGGCAGGGCAGCGATGTCCAGCTCGTGGGGCGGCCCTGGCAGGTGACACGGACGATCGATGCGATGCTTGCCGATCCCAAATTTGCAGCCGCGATCGATCCGGCGCGGATCGGCATGATCGGGTTCTCGGCGGGCGGCTACACAGCCCTGGTGTCGCTCGGCGCCAGGCCCGATTTCGGCCGCTGGGCTGTGCATTGCAGGCTGCATCCGGAGGATCGCGAGTTCTGCCCGCCGGCGCTCGGTCCGCGCTACACGGCGATGCCGCGCATCACGCGACCCGGCTGGGCCGTGCCGGACGAGGTACGGGTCAGGTCCGCCGTGGTGATGGCGCCGACGGCCTTCCTGTTCGACAGGGCCGGCCTTGCAAGGATCGACGCGCCCCTGCGGGTCTATCGGGCCGGCGATGACCGCACCGCCCGCAACGCATGGAACGCGGACAGGCTGATCGACGGCCTGCCGGAGATGCCCGAGCAGGTCACTGTGCCCGGTGGCCATTATGTCTTCCTGGCGCCCGCGACGCAGGTGCCGGCGGCGCTACGGCCGCTGTTCGAGGATCCACCCGGGGGTCGACCGTACCGCCATCCACGACCGGATCGGCAGGGAGTTGGTGGCGTTCTTCCGCCGGGCGATGCCGGCGGAGTAGAGGGAGGGAATGGATGAGGAGGCTGGACCGGTTGCGCTTTCCGGAGCGCAACCGGAAAGTCGCATAATGTATATTATGGAAAATATCGGAAGATTGGGAATACCGTCATCTTCCCAATATGTTGACCGATCCCCGGCAATCCCGCCGACCCTGGATCCCCGAAACTGACGGAATTCCCAAGCCATGGCCGAGCCCCTCATCGTCGAGCATCGTGGCCCTGTCGACTGGGTCACGCTCAACCGCCCGGACCGGCTGAATGCCCTGAATTTCGCGCTGGTCGATGCGATGCGTGACTATTTCGAGGGCCTGCGCAAGAACCGCGACACCCGGATCGTGGTGCTGCGCGGCGCCGGCCGCGCCTTCTGCGCCGGCTTCGACATGGCTACGGATTCCGACGTGGCGCAGTCGATCTCCCAGGACCGCAGCCCGAACGTGATCTGGGAGATCCAGAATCGCTTCTCCGATATCTGTCGGGCCATGCGGCGCTGCCCGCAGCCGATCATCGCCCTGCTCCACGGTGCGGCCTGCGGCGGCGGGTTCTCCATCGCCCTGGCAAGCGATATCCGGATCGCCGCGGATACCGCGAAGATGAATGCCGCCTATATCAAGATCGGCCTGACCGGCTGCGACATGGGCTCGTCCTATTTCCTGCCGCGGCTGGTCGGCGCGTCGATGGCGGCGGAGATCATCCTGACAGGCCGTTTCGTCGGTGCCGAGGAAGCATTGGCCATGCGCCTGGTGTCCCGCGTCGTGACGGAGGACGGCCTGGCGGGCGCGGCAGAGCCGTTGATCGACCATATGCTGGCGACAGCGCCGCTGGGCCTGCGGATGTCGAAGGAAGCCCTCAATATCTCCATCGATGCGCCCAGCCTGGATGCGGTGCTGGCGGTGGAGGACCGGCACCAGGCTCTGCTGTCCAACTCGCAGGACGCCAAGGAAGCCATCGCGGCTTTCCTGGAGAAGCGCCCGCCACATTACGAAGACAGATAAAAAAAGTCTTGTAACCTGTTGAAACGGCGCACGGTCACGGCACGGACGGGGCCGTCTCGTCCAGCGGCGTGAGTCCGGGAATCATCTTGTCGGCGGCATCCTGGCTGCCGACCCGGGCATCGATGGCAAGGACGGTGCCGTCGATGGCGGCGACGAACTCATGCCGCATCGTCATTGCTTCCGGCACGGCGTCATCCGGCCTCCCGCTCTCATTTTCCCTTGATTGAAGGCCATTCGAAAAATATGAATGTATTTCACAGTCCCTGTCGACCCCTTTCCGGAGACCGATGTGAGTCCGTCCGGCGGCCCCCTTTCGACCCGCTCCCTCCCCACCCGGGGGGAACGGGTGAAGCAGAAGGAACGCGTCCTGCTGGACGCGGCGCGCGCGGTGTTCGTGGAGAAGGGTTATGACGGCGCGCGGGTCACCGAGATCGCGCGGCGCGCGGGGATTTCCGACGGCGCCCTCTATTCCTACTACAAGGCCAAGAGCGACCTCATGCAGGCGGTCCTGGCGGAGTTCTGGCAGGGCCTGACCGAGGGTGCCGCGGCCGCCGTCGCCGGCCCGACCGAGCCGTTCGCGCAGCTGCGGGCCCTGGCGGCGTTCCACCTGTCGACCCTGATCGCCAATTTCGATTTCGTGAACCTGACCTTTGCCCTGCGCCGGACCGGCGACGAGCTGGCCGCCTCGCGCGATCAGATGCGGCGCTATGTTGCGGTGTTCGACGAGGTCTTCCGCCGCGGGGTGGACCGCGGCCAGATCAACCCGACTGCCAACATGCGCCTGCTGCGGGACAGCTTTTATGGCGCCCTGGAATATTCCGCCCGCTCGATGGTCCAGCGCGGCCGGCGATATCCCGGCGATGCCGAGGCAGCGGTGGAGAACGTGGTTGGCCAGATCCAGGCGCGCCATGGCATGCCGGCCCGCGGCCGCGATGCCGGCGGCCGCGACGCGGCCGCCATTCTGGACCGGCTGGATGCCATCGCGGACCGGCTTGACGGTGCGACCGGGCATCTGGCCGCAGGCAACGGGATTTCAGGAGAGAGGAAACATGAAGCTTGATTCCAGCATTTCGGCGGTGATCACCGGCGGTGCGTCCGGGCTGGGCGCGGCGACGGCGCGCAAGCTGGCCGGGTTCGGCGTGAAGGTCGGCATCTTCGATTTCAACGACGAGAAGGGCGAGGCCATCGCCAAGGAGCTTGGCGGGGTCTTCGCCCATGTCGACGTCACCAACGAGGCAGAGACCGATGCCGGCTTCGCCAAGGTCCGCGCGGCGATCGGCCAGGAACGCATCCTGATCAACTGCGCCGGCACCGGCGAAGCGATCAAGACGGCGTCGCGCGACAAGAAGACCGGCGAGATCCGCCATTTCCCGCTCGACCGCTTCAACCGGATCATCCAGATCAACCTGGTCGGCACCTTCCGCTGCATCGCCAAGTCGGCGGCCGGCATGCTGACCCTGGAGCCGGTCGACGGCGAGCGCGGCGCGATCGTGAACACCGCCTCGGTCGCGGCGGAGGACGGCCAGGTGGGCCAGGCCTCCTACTCCGCCTCCAAGGGCGGCGTGATCGGCATGACCCTGCCGATCGCGCGCGACCTGGCGGCCGAGCTGATCCGGGTGAACACCATCCTGCCCGGCATCTTCGACACGCCGTTGCTGCAGGGGGCGCCGGACAATGTGAAGCGCGCGCTGGCCGCCCAGGTGCCGCATCCCGCCCGCCTCGGCGATCCGGACGAATATGCCTCCCTCGCCGTGGAGATGTGCCGCAACGGCTATTTCAACGGCGAGGATGTGCGGCTGGACGGCGCCATCCGCATGGCGCCCCGCTGACCCCGAACAGGAACCTGCCTGACCAAGGAGAACGACATGCCCGAGGCCTATATCATCGACACCTGCCGCACCCCGCGCGGCATCGGCAAGCAGGGCAAGGGTGCCCTCGCCCACCTGCATCCGCAGCATCTGGGTGCCACCGTGCTGAAGGCACTGGCGGAGCGCAACGACCTGAAGACGGCCGAGATCGACGACATCATCTGGGGGACCTCCACCCAGCGCGGCGCGCAGAGCTGCGACCTGGGCCGCATGGCCGCCCTGGATGCCGGCTATGACATCAAGGCCTCCGGCGTGACCCTGGACCGCTTCTGCGGCTCCGGGATCACCAGCGTGAACATGGCGGCCGCCCAGGTGATGTCCGGCATGGAAGACCTGGTGATCGCCGGCGGCACGGAGATGATGAGCTACACCGCCGCCACCGCGGACCCCAGCACCCCGCCGATGCTGGACGCCGGGAACCTGCACCTGCGCGCCCTGCATCCGCAGACGCAGCAGGGCGTCTGTGCCGATGCCATCGCCACGATGGAAGGGATCGACCGCAAGGCCGTCGACGCACTGGCCCTGGAATCGCAGAAGCGCGCCGACAAGGCGATCAAGGAAGGCCGCTTCAAGAAGTCGGTGGTGCCGGTCCACAACCTGGATGGCACCCTTGCCCTGGACCATGAGGAATTCCCGCGGCCCGAGACCACGATGGAAGGTCTGGGTCAGCTGAAGACCGTGTTCGACAAATGGGCGCAGTTCCCGGTCGACGAGGAAGGCACCACCTACGGCTCGCTGATCTATCGCAAGTACAAGGATCTGGGCCCGATGGACCATGTCCATCATGCCGGCAATTCCTCCGGCGTGGTCGACGGCGCCGCGGCGCTGCTGCTCGCCTCCCGGAACTATGCCGAGAAGAACGGCCTGACGCCCCGCGCCCGCATCGTCGCCACGGCGAACATGGGCGATTGCCCGACCCTGATGCTGAACGCGCCGGTGCCGGCGGCGGAGAAGGTCCTGGCGAAGGCCGGGCTGACCAAGGACGATATCGACCTCTGGGAGATCAACGAGGCCTTTGCTGTGGTGGCCGAGCGGTTCATCCGCCGGCTCGGCCTGGACCGCGACAAGGTCAACGTCAATGGCGGCGCCATGGCCCTGGGCCATCCGATCGGGGCCACCGGATCGATCCTGATCGGCACCCTGCTCGACGAACTGGAGCGCCGCGACCTGAAGCGCGGCCTGGTCACCATGTGCGCCGGCGGCGGCATGGCGCCGGCGATCATCATCGAGCGGGTCTGAGACGACAGCGCGGGCCGGCATCGCCTGGCCGGCCCGCGCCCCGTCCAGCAAGAACAGGCCATGGGCAGCCTGGCAGCGGAAGCTCCGCCGCGTCTGCTGAAGGACCGCTACTGGGGCAGGACGGACAGCCGTGTCAGTCTGAGCCGCCGCCAGGCGGGCACGGCACAGCCGGACGGGCTCAGGTCCAGGAGAGCTTGTTCCTTGGCAGTTTGCCGGTCGGATCGTAGGCGGTGACCTTGTGCGGCAGATCCGGACCCCAGCGCCAGAGCACCAGGTTCTGGTCTTGGGCGGTGGCCCCGTTGGCGAAGCTCGGGACCAGTATGCCCGCATGCCCATCGGCGCGTAGCCGCCGGACGATGGACCATGAGGCCGGCTCCCGGCCGGCCATCAGCGCATCTCCCCAGGCGCAGGCGAGATCGGCCAGCGGAACATCGAGATCCGCCCTGCCTGCCTCTGTCCGAAGGTCCGCAATATCCTCGCAGTCGACGTCATAGGTGCACAGGACGTAGGGGGTCAGCCGGTGGGCAAAGCCACCTGAAACTTCCCGAAAAACGGTCGTATAGCTGAGAGACAGGTAGAGCGTCTCCAGGCCAGGCCAGTTGAAGCGCCGGCCCCTGAGCGCCGCGCCCGCCCCGGACAACGGCACCCAGGACCAGTTCGGGTCGTGGGCACGGAAGCACTCGCCCGTGAATCTCAAGCGTAGCCGCCGGTGGCCAGATGATCGACATAGTCGCGCACCGCTCCGGCTTGCCCGGACTTCACCAGGGCCTCCGCCGTTCGCCCGCCGAAGGCCGGGATCGGCTCGGCTCGATACCAGGCCATCGCCTGAACCGGCCCGCCGGCCCAGCCTTGCACAAGGCTGATGATCTCCAGCATCTCGCGCAGCCGGGTCTGCGCCTTGGGGCCGCTGCGCCGGCTCGCCTTCTGGAAGACTTCGCGGGCCAGGCCAGCGGTTTCGGCCAGCTGCACCTTGGACATGCCGAACGCGTCCGCCACAACATCCGCGCTGAAGCTGCCCTGCTCATCCATCAGGCTGGCGATCGAGAGGCGGACGGGGGGACGGTTGTGCCCATTCTGGGAGGCAAGCTTCTTGTTCATCTCCACCATGTACCGCTCCTTTGACCGCGATACAGGTAGAAATGCCGTCGCCCATTGGGTATTGCAAGCGTGGCGCTGCCTGTGAGGCGAGTCCTTGGGCTCACGCCGCCGGGCGCATGTCCGCCGGCACCACATCGCCATCCTCGACGATCAGGTCGTCGTCGAGCCAGAGGTTGCAGTTGCGCATCGGCAGGTCGAGATGGCAGGGCGTGTCGTTGCTGCCGCCGAACTCGGTGTCCGGGCCGAGCGAGAACAGCACGTTGCCATAATGCGCGCGGCCGTCCATGCCGATGCCCGGCAGGTCGGGATCCCAGCGGCAGCCCTCGTTCAGGCCCCAGCCGATATGGGACACGGCGTAGGCGCGCGGATCGTCGTAGCTCTCGATGAAGGCGCGCAGCTCGGCGGCCTCCCGGCCGCCGTTGATCTCCCGCACCCAGCCGTCGCGAATGACGAACTCGACCGGTTCCGACAGCGCCTTCTTCTGCGGAAACAGCAGGTCGCCGCGGTCCATCACGACCCGGCCGGCCACGCCCCCATCGGCGGCAAGTGTCGCCAGGAAGCCGCCCGGCCAATGGTCCCAGCGGCCCGGCGTGGCGGTGAAGCCGTATTCCGTCAGGATCGACTTGCCGTCCAGCCGGTAGGTGATATCGGTGCCGGCCGCGTTGACGAACCGCAGGCGCCCGGCGCCCGCGAGGCGGCGTTCGCCCGCTTCCACCCGCTGGCGCAGCGCCGCGGTGGGAAACAGGCGCTGCAGGATTTCCACCGGCTCGACCACCAGGAGCACGCGGCTGCCGGCCGCCTGCATCTCGATCTGCTCGCGGCTGAACAGCAGCAGCATATGGTCGATCACCATGTCGGCCTCCTTGCAGGCCTGCATGGCGTCGGGGTGCTGCGACAGCGGGTTCTGGCCGATATTGGCGATGCGCTGGCTGGCATCCATCGCACCGTCGGAGGGGATGTTCACGTCGATCGCGCGCGCGCCGAGGCCGCGCACCGCCTCCAGCGAGGCTTCCGCATAGTCCCGCAACTGCCCGCCTTCGGACAGCACGGCGACACTCTGCCCCGGCCCGATCTCGCACAGCCGGTAATTGGCGGTGAACAGTTCCACCAGGTCGCGATGGTCCATGGCCGGCCTCCCCTGCCTTATTCCGCCGCGGCGATGGCGCGGCTGTAGCCGGCATCCCGTGCCGGCGCCTTTGCGGCAGCCGCGGCGACGGAGGCTTCGCCCTCGTCGATCCGCCGGGCGCGCGCCGCGTCATCCTCGCCCACCAGGATGTCCAGGTAGTAGTTCAGCAGGTGGTGGATCGCCCGCTCCAGCTTCACCGTCGGGCCGGGCTCGTAGCCGCGGGAGCCCACGCCGTTCTGCAGGCTCTCCAGCATCGCCTGGTCCTCCAGCGCGACCAGCTTGATGAAGTCGGCGTAGATCCTGTTCCGCTCGGCAAAGGCGGGATGGTCGAAGAACTCTGCCGGCAGCTGCGTGTAGATCTCCACCCGGGTCCGGTTGACGTCGATCGGCGTCGCCACCCAGGGCTGTATCAGGTCGTGCCTGCCGAACAGGTTCATGGTCGGGCGCAGCCAGGTGGTGCAGGCGAAGCGGTCGCTCACCTTGCCCTCCAGCCAGGGCATCGGCCCGAACAGGGTCGCGCCGCCGGGGGCCATGGTAAAGCTTTCATAGACAGCGCTGTAGCCGTGTTTCTTCAGGCGATAGCGGAAATCGTTGACCGGGAAATAGCCGCCGAAGGACTCCTTGTGGATCACCCCCACATGGTACATGTCCATCAGGTTTTCCGGCACGAACTTCCAGTTGCAGGGCACCTCGAAGACGAACTTGTTGGAGGTCCGGGTCCGCTCCGGCTGCAGGAAGGCGGCGAACTCGCGGACGCCGTCGATATCCAGGTAGTCGGCCAGGTCCGGGCTATCGGGGTCGAAGTTGACGAAGACATAGCCGCCCCAGTCCGCCACCCGGATCTCCGGCAGCCGGCAGCCCGCAATGTCGAAGTCCTGCAGCTCCTTTACATGCGGCGCGCCCTTCAGGTGGCCGTCCAGGTCGTAGACCCAGGCATGGTAGGGGCAGGTGAACTGCTTCGCGCTGCCCTGCCCGGTCGCCACCTCCACGCCGCGATGGCGGCAGAGGTTGCGGAAGGCATGCAGCACGCCCGCCTTGTCCCGGGTCACCAGGACGGGCTCGTTCACGATGCGGAAAGCGTGATAGTCGCCGGGGGTCTCGAACTCCTCCAGCCGGCCGACGCAGAGCCATTCCTTCATGAAGATCCGCTCGACCTCGAGCGCGAAGATCGCCGGATCGGTATAGAAGTAGCCCGGCAGGTGGCGCGCTTCGAGCAGGCTTGCCCGGGTCCGTCGCACATCCTCCAGAACCGACGAATGCAGTTGCTGCGCTGTCGCGGCCATGATTTCGCCTCCAGCCCTGTCCATGCTGCCTGGATTCGACCACGGGGCCACGCCTGCGGACAAGCCGCACCCCTTGGACGGTGCCGCACGAAAGCCATGACGGAGGGGAAAGCCGGGCGCCCGACACCGGATCGGCAGACCGGCAGCCCCATTCTTCGGAACGACGGGCCGGTATCGGTTGTTTCCCGGATCGACCCCCCGGTGGCCGCAGGCGATGGCGGCCGCAGGCCAAAGCAACAGGAGTGACAACGATGCCCGGCAGCAAGTGCGCAGGCACCGTCCTGCAGATTGCCGTCCTCGGTTTCGCACTGACGGCGGCTGTCGCGCAGGCGCAGGCAGAGGACCCGAAGGCCGTCAGCGCGAACATGATCAACACGTCCGGCGACCTGGTCGCCAAGGTCAGTCTGGAGCGCGTCGCCCAAGGCACCCACGTGGTGCTGTCCGGCAATGGCCTGCCGCCCGGAATCCACGCCTTCCATATCCACGAGACCGGTACCTGCGACCCGGCCGACGGCTTCAAGTCCGCAGGCGGCCATTTCAATCCCGGCGGGACGCAGCACGGCTGGAACAACCCGGCGGGTCACCATGCCGGCGACCTGCCCAACGTGCATGTCGGGGAGAATGGCGTCGCGGCGGTGGAAGTGTTCATGGCCGTCGACGTCCTGGCTGCGGGAACCGGCAATCTGCTCGACGCGGATGGGGCGGCGATGGTGATGCACCAGGGTGCCGACGACTATGCCAGCGACCCGGCCGGTGCCGCCGGGGATCGCATCGCCTGCGGCGTGATCAAGGCCGGTGGCGGTTGAACCGGGTCTGGCCGCCCGGCGCTCCATGCGTTACCTTGCGGCGGCTGACGATCCCGATGCGAGCGACGGAATGCGCGGACGATGACCTACCTAGTGCCGATCCTGGTGAACCTGGCGTTCCTGGCCGTGATCTGGTTCGCCGGATCCAGCGTCATCCGCCGGACCGGTTTCACGCCGCACCATCATCACGACCATCATTGACGCTAGGGCGCCGGGCGCCCCTTTTTCCGACCTCGGATCCGGTCTACCCGACGCGCGCGGTCCGGGTCGACCGCATCCCGCATGTGTCGGCGGTTCGCCAGACGGACCTGGCTGACCACAGGCCTCCTCGCCACAACGCAGCGGGCCGGCCAGGTCCGGTTCCCGGGCCCCGCGCCGGCACCCGCGAAACAGCGGGATCCGCCGCAACTGCACGCGGGCGCCCCGCAATCTGGTCGATGGCGCCGATGTCCTGACAGCATGTCGCTGGCGGACCATGGCCGCATCCATTGCTCGAGCAGATGGGAAAAACAAGGTTCCCGGCATGTACTGTTCAGGATACCCTGCCGGGAATGGATTGCTCTCTCGACAATAATTGCGGGCCCGCGTGGGACGAAGCAAAGCGTTCCGCCGTCCTCCATTCCTATGATGTCCTGGATACGCCGCGCGAGCAGGATTTCGACGAACTGGTCCAGCTTGCGGCGGAGATCTGTGGCACGCCTATTGCTGTCGTGAACCTGATCGATACTTCGCGGCAGTTCTTCAAGGCAGAGATCGGGCTTGGAGTCCGCGAAACGCCCCTGGAAACGTCGTTCTGCGGGACCGCCATCCTGGCCGAGGAGATGATGATCGTCCCCGATGCCAGCAAGGACCCGCGCTTCCAGCACAATCCGCTGGTGGCCGGCGAACCGAAGCTGCGCTTCTACGCCGGGGCGCTCCTGAGATCGCCCGAGGGTCTGCCGATCGGCACTGTCTGCGTCCTCGACTATTTGCCCCGCGAGCTTTCCGACCATCAGGTCAGGATGCTCAGGCTGCTGGCCCGGCAGGCCATGACCCAGCTGGACCTGCGCCGCACCCTTGCGGCGCAGACGCAGGCGCTGGAAGCCGCACATGCCGCCGAGCGCGAGAAGGCCCTTCTGGCGCGCATTGTCGAACAGTCGTCGGATTTTTTCGGCATGGCGGATACCGCCGGCCGGATCTTCTTCCTCAACGACGCGGCCCGGCGCATGGTCGGGCTGGCGGAGGCCGACATATCGACGACGCAGGTGGTCGACTATTTCGTCGAGGCGGACAGGCAGACCATCATCGACGTCGTCATGCCGGAGATCGGGAAGAACGAGGATTGGGAAGGCGAACTTCGCTTCCGCAACTTCGCGACCGGCACTGTGACACCGGTGCTGTTCAATATCTTTTCCCTGCTGGATGCCGGCGGCGCGCTGATCGGCTACGGGGCCGTCGCGAAAGACATCTCGCTCCAGAAGGAAGAGCAGCGCCGGCGGGCCGAGATCACGCGCGAGATGTCGCACCGGTTGAGGAACACGCTCGCGATGGTCCAGGCGATCGTGACCCAGACGTTTCGGATGACCAAGACGGTCGAGGAAGGCCGGGAGGCGATTTCCGGGCGCCTGAACGCCCTGGCACGGGCGCAGGACATCCTGACCTCGACGAATACGTCCCTCGCCCGCCTTGGCGATGTCGTCGGCACCGCGCTCGCGCCGCATCGGACGGGACAGGGGCGGTTCTCGCTCGCGGGTCCGCCGATCGATCTCACGGCGCCGCAGGCACTGGGATTGTCCCTGGCGCTCCATGAACTCGCCACAAACGCCGCCAAGTATGGGGCTCTGGCGGAACCGGAGGGGGCCATTCAGGTGCGCTGGCACTGGACCGAGGGACGGCGCTTTCGCATCGAATGGATCGAGACCGGGGGGCCGAAGGTCAGCGTTCCGACCAGGAAGGGCTTCGGGTCGAAGCTTCTGGAGCGGATCGTCGCGCCGTACTTCGAGGGCGAGGCACGACTGGAATTCGCTCCTGGCGGCGTCAGGTTCCGGCTGGAGGGCGAGATGGCGATTCCGGACGATGCCCGGATCCGGGCCGCCGGATGACCGGCAACGATGATCTGGCATGGTTCGGCATCCTCATCGTGGAGGACGATCCGCTGTTGCTGATCGACGCCATGGACATGGCGGAGGATGCCGGGTTCACGGCCTATGCGGCCCGCAATGCCGACGAGGCGATCGAGCGGATGCGCAATCATGCGGACATCCGGATCCTGTTCACCGATGTCGACATGCCGGGATCCATGGATGGCCTGAAGCTGGCCCATTATGTGCGCGATCGCTGGCCGCCGGTCGAGATCATCGTCGTGTCGGGGCTGCGCCACATCTCGCTGGAGGAAATGCCGGCAAGCTCGCTGTTCTTTGCGAAGCCATACCCGCAGAAGCCGCTGCTCGACGCGTTCGCCGGCGCTGTCTCGCGCGCGGCGGCGATCTGACCGGCCCGCCGGCCCGCATGCCCTGACGGCGGCGGCCGGGTCTCACCCGCCGCCGGGCGCAGCCAGCCCCAGCCGGCCGGCGATCTCCCGCGCGATTTCGGCCGTGTCGTTCAGGGCCACGCCGCGGGCGGGCAGCTCCTCAAGGCCGCCGCGCCAGTCGCGGATCGCGCCGGCCTGCGCGAAGCTGTCGTAGAAGGCGGCGAAGCGCTTCGGCGGCGGGCCGGCGCGCCTGGCCGGGGGATGCGCGACGAAGACCGGCGCGCCGGTGGCACAGGCCTCGGAGATCATCGAGGTGGAATCCCCGGTGACCAGGATCGCGTCGGCCAGGCCCAGATAGGCGAGATAGGGGTTGCGCCCCTCCCCCGACCAGAAGCTGTGCGGCAGCCCGGCGATTGCCTCGCGAAGCGGCTGCACGACGGCCTCGGGTGTCCGACGGGACACCGTAACGAGCAGGCTGCCGCCCAGCCCCCGTGCCGTAGCGGCCAGTTCCCCGGCCAGCCCGCCCAGCCAGTCGGCGGTCAGGGTGAAATAGCGGTTCGGGCCGCCGATCATCACCGCCAGGCGCGGCCGCGGCAGGCCGTCGAGTTCGGCGGCGAAATCCGCTGCGGCACGCTGCAGCAGCGCCGGCGTCACGTGATGCAGGGCGCCGCGGCTGACCAGCACATTCGCTCCGCGCAGCCGGTCATGCGCCGGTACCACCACGATATCGAAGGCTTCTGCCGGGGCCAGCGGATCCTGGATATGCACATTGCGCACCCGGCCGCCGGCGGCCCGGCGCAGGGCCATCGACAGGAAACCCGCCTTCCGGCCGCAACTGATCAGCAGGTCCGGCCAGGGCGGCGCCAGGGGATCCCCGGTCGCGGCGGCAAGGGTGGCAAGCCCCGGGCGGCTGGGCAGCCAGCGCCAGGGCAGCCGCAGGCTGCAGGTCTTTTCCACAGGCTGTGGATAACCCAGGGCGGCGGCCAGGCCGCGCACCTGGCTTTGCATTCCGGCCGCGCCCTCGGTGAGGGTCCAGCAGCGGAAATCGTCTTTTTCATCAGATGGTTGAAGTCT
Source organism: Sneathiellaceae bacterium (assembly GCA_040216765.1). Taxonomy (GTDB): domain Bacteria; phylum Pseudomonadota; class Alphaproteobacteria; order Ferrovibrionales; family Ferrovibrionaceae; genus Marinibaculum. Next base: position 334,911 of record JAVJON010000007.1, read on the forward strand.
GTCTTTCATCTGAACGGTCAGGCGTCGACGACCATGCCGTCATAGGCGGGCTCCACACCGTCGGGCAGATCCTTGCACAGGGTGCGATAGTCCAGGTCGACATGCATGTTGGTCAGCACCGCCAGGCGGGGCCGGACCCGGGCGATCCATTCCAGGGTCAGGTCCAGATGGGCATGGGTCGGATGCGGGCGATAGCGCATCGCATCGACGATCCAGACCTCGACCCCCGCCAGGGCCGCGAAGGCGGCTTCGTCCAGGGCGACCACGTCATTGCTGTAGGCGATCGGGCCGAACCGCAGGCCCATGGACGTGCCGGTCCCGCCGCCATGGTCCTGGGGGATCGGCAGGACGTCGATATCGCCGACCCTGAACGGCCCGTCATAGATCTGCGGCTTCACGATCGGCGGATAGAAGCTGCCCGGGGGGGCCTGGAAGATATAGTCGAAGCGCTTGCCCAGCACGTCGTAGGTGCGCCGGTCCAGCCAGCCGTCCAGGGCAGCCCGCTGGCGGATCGCCAGCGGGCGGATATCGTCGATGCCATGCGCCTGGTCGGCATGCTCGTGGGTCCAGATCACCCCGTCCAGGTGGCTCACGGCCGCGGACAGTAGCTGTTCGCGCAGGTCGGGGCTGGTATCGACCAGGATGCTGGTGGCGGCACTCTGCACCAGGATCGAACAGCGGCGGCGCCGGTTGCGCGGTTCGCCGGGATCGCAGGCCCCCCAGTCGTTGCCGATCCGCGGCACCCCGCCGGAGGTGCCGCAGCCCAGGATGGTCGCCTTCATGCCGCGCGGCCGGCGGCTTCTGGCGGCACCTTGGAGAACAGGCGCAGGAAATTGGCGGTCGTGACCTCGGCCAGCCGGTCGGCGGTCATCCCATGCAGGTCCGCCAGGCGGGCTGCGGTATGGCAAACGAAGGCCGGTTCGTTGGTCTTGCCGCGCTTCGGCACCGGCGCCAGATAGGGCGCGTCGGTTTCCACCAGCAGGCGCTCCGGCGGCACCTCGGCCACGGCCTCGCGCACCGCCTCGGCCGACTTGAAGGTCAGGATGCCCGAGGCGGAGATGTAGAAGCCCAGGGCCACGGCGTCCGCCGCCAGCTGCCGGCCGGCGCTGAAGCAGTGGATCACCCCGGGGAACGCGCCCTGCCCCATTTCCTCGCGCAGGATCGCGACCGTTTCCGCGTCGGCGTCGCGGGTATGCACGATCAGCGGCAGGCCGGTTTCCCGGGCCGCGGCGATATGGCTGCGGAAACTGCGGGCCTGGGCCTCGCGTGGGCTGTGGTCGTAGTAGAAGTCGAGCCCGGTCTCGCCGATGCCGACCACCTTGGGATGGCGTGCCAGGGCGACCAGCTCGGCGGCGGCGGTTTCCGGCTCGGTGCCGGCTTCATGCGGATGGATTCCGACGGAGCAGTAGACATTGTCGTAGCGCTCCGCGATCGCGAGGATCTCGGGAAAGCGGCTGACCCGGGTGCAGATCGTAACCATCAGGCCGACACCGGCGGCGCCGGCCCGGGCGATCACGCCGTCCCTGTCCGCCTCGAAGTCGGGAAAATCCAGATGGCAATGGCTGTCGACAAGCATGGTCATCCCAGATTCGGCTGTTCGAGGTAAAGGCTGTTTGCGCTACGGGTCCGGGGCCACGGGCCGGGACTGCCGGGCGGTCAGCCCTGGCCGCCCAGCTCCGCCTCGCTGGCTTCGTAGCGGGGAAAGACGCCCTCGGGCTTCGGTAGCGCGCTGCCGCCGGCCAGGGCGCTGCCGGCGCCCAGCGCGGCAAAGTCGCGAGCCTCCGGCGGCACCCCGAGCTGGTCGAGCTGGCGGCCTGCGGCCTCCGGGATGAACGGCTGGGCCAGGATCGCGGCCTGCCGGATCGTCTCCGCCAGCACCCAGAGCACGGTCGCCATGCGCGCGGGGTCGGTCTTGCGCAGGCTCCAGGGCGCCTGTTCGTCGATATACTTGTTGGCGGCGCCGATCAGGTCATTCCAGTGCTGCAGCGCCTGGTGCACCGCCTGCCGGCCCATCGTCGCGCGCATCGCCGCCAGGCAGGACTGCGCCTGGCCCAGCAGGGCCTCGTCGGGGGCGGTCAGCGCGCCGGGCTGCGGCACCGCGGCGCCGCCGTGGCGGGCAATGAAGGACAGGGTGCGCAGGCCCAGATTGCCGAAGCCGTTCGCCAGCTCGCCGTTGATCCGCATGATCATCGCCCGGCGGCTGAAATCCCCGTCATTGCCGAACGGCACCTCGCGCATCAGGAAATAGCGGGTCTGGTCCAGGCCGAAGGTGTCGATCAGCTCGAACGGGTCGATCACGTTGCCCAGCGACTTGGAGATCTTCTGTCCCTCGTTCGTCCACCAGCCATGGGCGAAGACCCGCTTCGGCGGCGCCAGGCCGGCCGACATCAGGAAGGCCGGCCAGTACACCGTATGGAAGCGCAGGATGTCCTTGCCGATGACATGCAGCTGTGCCGGCCAGAACGTCCGGTACAGCGGGTCGTCGGTGTCGGGATAGCCGATTGCGGTGATGTAGTTGGTCAGCGCGTCGAGCCAGACATACATCACATGGTCGGTGTCGCCGGGCACCGGGACGCCCCAGCGATAGCTGGTGCGCGAGATCGACAGGTCCTTCAGGCCGCCGCGCACGAAGCTGCGCACCTCGTTGCGGCGGCTGTCCGGCGCGATGAAATCGGGATTGGCGTCGTAGAACGCCAGCAGACGGTCCGCCCAGGCCGAGAGCCGGAAGAAATAGGACGGCTCCTCCACCCATTCCACCGGCGCGCCGGACGGCGCGATCCAGGCGCCCGCCGCGTCCCTGGTCAGCTCGTCCTCGGCATAGAAGGCCTCGTCGCGGACGGCATACCAGCCGGAATAGGAGCCCAGGTAGATGTCGCCCGCCTCGGCCATGCGCTGCCAGATCGCCTGGGCGGAGCGCAGGTGGCGGTCCTCGGTGGTGCGGATGAAATCGTCGTTGCTGATGTTCAGCGCCGCTGCCAGCTGCCGGAAGCGCTGGCTGACCCGGTCGCAGAAGGCCAGCGGGTCCAGCCCGGCGGCCTGGGCCGATTTCTCGACCTTCTGGCCATGTTCGTCGGTGCCGGTCAGGAAGCGCACGGGCCGATTGTCCAGCCGCATGAAACGCGCAACCACGTCGCAGGCAATGGTCGTATAGGCATGCCCGATATGCGGATTGTCGTTCACATAATAGATCGGCGTCGTGATGTAGAAGGCGTCGGTCATGACCGCGCTCGTCGCTCCCTGGTCGGCCCCGGACGCGGTTCGTCGGGTGCGAAGGCTATGGTGGATCCCGGGCGTCGCCCGGTCGGCCGCTTGGGCCCGTCAGGCGGTCCGTCCTGTCGGGCAGCCCATCCTGTCGGGCAGCCCATCCTGTCAGGCGGCCCGGGCGCCCTGCCCGGCGGCGGCAGCCAGGCGGTTGAACAGGCTGAGCAGCACATGCTTGCGGTCCAGTGCGAGCGAATCTGCCGCCCGGCCCATCTCGCCCAGCTTTTCCCATACGGCTATCCACTCCGCAAGGTCGGCGCCGGGCGGGAACAGCCGCGCGGCCAGGGCCGCCTCGGCCGGCCGTACATGGGCGGCCCCCTGTGCGCCATCCCGGCCGCCGCGCGCCGCCGCCGCGATCAGCCGGGCCAGCAGGCCGCCCAGCAGGTCGAGAAGGGTGGCAAAGGCCCCTGCCCCGCCGGTATCGCCGGCACCCGCCCGCCCCAGCCGGTCGGCGAAGGCATGCAGGGCGGCGACATCGACCGCCGGCAGCGGTGCCAGCAGGCCCAGAAGCTCGTCATAGAGCGCCAGCCCGCCACCCTCCAGCAGGGCCTCCAGCCGGCCCGGGCTGCCCGCCGCAAGGGCCGCCAGCGCATCGCGGTCGGTGTCCGGCAGGTCCGGTGCCTGCTGCGCGATCAGCCCGGCCATCTGCGCGGGCGGCAGGGGTTGCAGCTCCAGCCGCCGGCAACGGGAGCGGATCGTCGGCAGCAGCCGGCCCGGGCTGTGGCTCACCAGGAACAGCAGCCCCTTCGGCGGCGGCTCTTCGAGGATCTTCAGGATCGCATTCGCGGCATGGCGATTCAGCTCATCCGCGGAATCGATGATCGCGATGCGGTGCCCGCCTTCCGCCGCGGTCATGCCGAAGAACGGCACCAGGCGGCGCGCATCCTCCGCCACGATCTCCGACCGCCAGCGCTTGCCCTTGTCGTCCCAGGCGCGCTCGATCACCAGCAGGTCGGCATGGCCCAGGCTGGCGACCCGCTGGAACACGGGATCGTCCGCCGGCACCGCCAGGCTGTCGGGGAGTGCCGGGGCGGCGGGCTCGTCGCCGAACAGGCCGGGCGCCGATGCGCCCTGGCGGGCCGCGGCTGCCGCCCGGTTCTCCCGTTGCAGCACGAAACGGGCGCAGCGAAACGCGAAGCTGGCCTTGCCGATGCCCTTCGGGCCGGTGATCAGCCAGGCATGGGCCAGCCGCCCCGCCGCCCAGTCCTTCAGGAAGACCCGTTCGGCAGCCTCGTGCCCGATCAGCGCCTCGGCATGGCGCGGCGCCCAGGAAGCGGAATCCGTCTGGTCGATCTCTGCCATGCGGTCAGGCTAGCCGGTCAGGGGGACAGGTCAAAGCGGTCGCATACCAGCGTCCAGACGGCCTGTGCCACGGCCTCCGGCGGGGCCGCTGCCGGCACCAGCCGACAGCGGCCCGGATCGTCCGCGGCAATCTGCCGGAAGGCGGCCGCGACGGCCCGGTGATAGGCCCGGCCCATGCGTTCGTAGCGGTCCTCGCCGCCCTGGCGCTGTCGGGCCCGCGCGAGGCCGGTCTCCGGGTCCAGGTCCAGCACCAGGGTCAGGTCGGGCCGGAAGCTGCCCATGGTCCAGTCCGCCAGGGCCGCGACCCGCTCCGCCCCCAGCCGCCCGGCAATGCCCTGATAGGCCATGGTGGAATCGGCGAAGCGGTCGGACAGCACCCAGTCGCCGCGCTGCAGCGCCGGCCAGACCGTGCGGACCAGGTGCATGCGCCGGGCCGCGAAGTGCAGCAGCGCCTCGGCCTCCGCGTCCCAGCGGTCCGCGGCACCGGTGACCAGCAGGGTCCGGATCGCTTCGGCGCCCGGCGCGCCGCCCGGCTCGCGGGTGGCGATCGCGACCTGACCGGCGGCCCTTAGCCGGTCCGCCAGCAGCGCGATCTGCGTGGTCTTGCCGGTGCCCTCGCCGCCCTCGAAGGTGATGAAGCGTCCGGGCCCGGGATGCGGGTCGGCCATCGCCGCGCCGCTGCCTAACCGGCCTCGCCGCCGCCCCAGATCAGGTAGTTCAGCGCCGCGCCGATCCGCCCCACCAGGCCCAGCTCCGTCACGTCGCTGCCGGCCAGCAGGGGGCGCTCGATCGGTTCGATCCCGGGTGCCTCGATCACCAGCCGCGCGATCGGCGTGCCCTTGGCGACAGGTGCCGGCACCGGCTCGTCATAGACATACTTCATGGTCAGGGATTCGCCCGCCCGCCGCGGCAGGGTGACCGCCAGGTCCTGTTCCAGCACCAGGGGAACGGCGGCGGGGCTGCCCAGCCAGGTCTTTGCCTCGGCCACCGTCTCGCCGGACTTGAACAGCTTCACCGACTTGAAGTCGTTGAATGCCGCCCGCATCAGGCGCTCGGATTCCCGGGCGCGGGCATTCTGGCTTTCCAGCCCGTTCAGCACGAGATAGAGGCGCCGCCCGTCCTGGATCGCCGAGGCGGTCAGGCCATAGCCGGCATCCTCGGTATGCCCCGTCTTCAGGCCGTCCGCGCCGATGTTCTTGTACAGCAGCGGGTTGCGGTTGCCCTGCGTGATGTCGGCATAGGTGAAGTTCTTCTCCGCGTAGTATTTGTAGTAGGTGGGGAAGTCTTCCACGATCCGCTTGGCCAGGGTCGCCAGGTCGCGGGCGGTCATGTGCTGTCCGTCGGCCGGCAGGCCGCTGGCATTCTTGAAGACCGAATCCTGCAGGCCGATCTCGCGGCCCTTCGCGGTCATCAGTTCGGCGAAACGCTCCTCGGAGCCGGCGAGGTTCTCCGCTACAACGACGGTCGCGTCGTTGCCGGACTGCACGATGATGCCCTTCAGCAGGTCCTCGACCCGCACCTCGTCATTGACCAGGACGAACATCTTCGACCCGCCGGTGCGCCACGCCTTCTCGCTGACGGTGAAGGTGTCGTCGAGGGCGATCTCGCCCTTCTTCAGCCGGTCGAAGACGATATAGACCGTCATCAGCTTGGCCATCGAGGAGGGCGGCATCGGCTGGTCGGCATTCTTCTCCAGCAGGACGGTGCCGGTGGAATCGTCGATCAGGATGGCCTCTTCCGCCACCGTCTCCAGCCCGGCCGCGCGCCCCGCCTCCGGCAGCGCCAGCAGCGGCATCAGCAGGGCCGGCAGGACGAGGGCGAGGGCATGCACCGGCCGGCGGCGGCGCGATCGGCCAGGCACGGGCGCGGCGGCATTGGGTGCGGTTTCGGGGGCGGTTGACGTCATGACGCGGTTCCAGGGTCGATGGGAGGGCCTGCCCGGCGGGTCGGACCGGCCGGGCGGTTCAGTTGACGACGATGCGGGCGCCGGAATGCCCCAGCTTCTCCAGTTGGTCCAGCAGGCGGTCGGCCGTGGCGACATCGGGGATCGGCCCCAGGCGCACCCGGTAGAACTCGACACCTTGTATCAGTGCCGGCGACACGGCTGCCGAGGCGAGGCTGCCCAGCTTGTCCGTCAGGCGGGCCGCGTTCTCCCGATTGGTGAAAGCCCCGGCCTGCACGAAGATCGCCGCATTCGGCTCCGCCTTGCCCTTCGCCAGGGTCTTCTCCAGGTCGACATCCGCGATCATCGCCTTGCGCGCGGCGACGGCTGCCGGACTCTGCGGGTCCGGCTTCACCGACGCAACCGCCGCCGCGCCGGTGGGCGGCCCGCTGTCCGGCGGCGGTGCCAGGACCTCGGCCGTCACCACGCCGCGGGGCGAGGAGACGATCGGCGATTGCAGCTCCGGCGGGGTCAGTCCCACCGCCGCCTGCGACACGCTGGCCGGGTTCGGCGCCCCGCCCTGCGCCATGCGGACCTCGCCGATCTCGTCGTCGCGGAGCGCGCGGACGCGGACCTTGGCCGTGCCGGTGCGCTCGAAGCCGAGCAGCTGCGCGCCACGGCGCGACATGTCGATGATGCGGCCATGGGCGAACGGCCCGCGGTCGTTGACCCGCACGATCAGGGAGCGGCCATTGTCCAGGTTGGTGACCTGCACCAGGCTGGGCATCGGCAGGGTGGTATGGGCGGCGCTGATGCGGTGCTGGTCGAACTTTTCCCCGTTGGCCGTTGATTTCCCATGGAATCCCGGGCCGTACCAGGACGCGATACCGGTCTCGTCATAGCTCGGGTCTTCCTTGGGATGGTACCAGATGCCGGCGATCTGATAGGGCTTGCCGATCTTCCTTATGCCGCCGAGGCCGGCCAGTTCCGGCGTCGTGTAGAGCTCGCCCCTCGCCTCCTTCGTGGCATGGCCGGCAAGTTGCACTTCGGAGCAGGCGGCCAGCAGCAACAGGCAGGCGCATAACGCAATCAGACGCATGATTTCCCCCGCATGGGCGGTTCCCCCCGCCCTGGTGGTCTTCCAGGCCCCGGGTCGCGGCGGCCGGTCCGCGACCCCGCGCGCGGTCCCCGCGACCGCGCTCATCGTCCCCCGATCGCGTCGGACAGGGTGCCGACCGCGATACCGAAGAAGTTCGACCGGTTCCAGTTCAGGATCCGGTCGAAATTGGGATAGACGACATAGGCCGGTCCGGTCGGCCCCGCCGGCAGCAGGATCCGCGACGGCAGGTCCGGCGACGGCAGGTCGCTGCCATCGGCCCGGCGGACACCGAGAGCCTGCCACTCGTTCAGGCCTTTCACGACCTTGCGCTCGGCCAGGCCGGTGTCGAAGCCGGCCGGCAGGGTGACGGGCCGGCCCCAGGTCTGGCCGGCGTTCCAGCCCAGGGAGGAGAGGTAGTTGGCGGCCGAGGACAGGGCATCGACCCTGTCGTCCCAGATATCCTTGTCGCCATCGCCATCGCCGTCATGGGCATAGGCCTTGTAGGTCGAGGGCATGAACTGCACCTGCCCCATGGCGCCCGCCCAGGAGCCCTTCATTTCGGCCACCTGCATGTTCTGCTGGTCCAGGATTTCCAGCGCATCCAGCAGCTGCTTGCGGAAGAACGCCGCGCGGCGGCCGTCATAGGCCAGGGTGGCCAGCGCCGGGATCACCAGGAAGCCGCCGGTATTGCTGCCGAAATTGGTCTCGATCCCCCAAAGCGCCACCAGATAGCGGGCCTGCACCCCGTGACGATCGGCGATCGCCTGGATCTCGTCGCCATGGCGTGCCAGCAGCACCCGCCCCCGGTCGATGCGGGTCTGGCTGACCACGTTCTTCAGGTAGCGGTCCAGGGTCATGGTGAATTCGGGCTGCTTGCGGTCCAGCTCCACCACCCGCTGGATCGGGCTCAGGTCGCGCAGCGCCTCGTCCAGGGTGGACTGGCGGATGCCGCGCGCCGCGGCCTCGACAGACAGCTCCCTCAGCCAGGCCTGGAAGGCCTCGCCGTCCAGCTCCGCGACTGCCGGCATCTGGGGCGCTTCCGGGTCGGTGCCGGCCGCCCATGCGGGCGCCGCGACGGCACAGGCGAGCAACAGGGTCGCTGCCGCGGCGCTGCGGGCTGCGCGACATCCAGAACGGTGAAGAAGACGCAGGGGGTCCTGCAACATGTTGGTCATGATTCGGCCGATCTTGTGTGTCGCAACCCCGGATCGACAATATACAGAAGATTCGCGAGGCGTCAGCCTGCATTCCGGGGGCCGCGGACGCGGCTGCGGGCGGCGCAGGTCAGGTGCGTTCCAGCAGGCGATAGGCTGCCAGCCCGATCCATTCCCGCATCGCCGCGTTCAGCATCACCAGGTGGCCGGCAAGGTCGAAGCCGATCCCTGCGAAGGCGCCGGCCTCCCGCGACAGGGTCAGGTAGTCGACCGGATAGGGCAGCACCGGCCAGTCCTGCGCGGCGAAGACCTGCGCCGCGCGCGGCATGTGCAGCGCGGAGGTGACCAGCAGCCAGGTCTCGCCCGGCTGCGGCTGCGCCAGCGGCTTGGCCAGCAGGGCGTTCTCGTGGGTGTTGCGGGAGCGGCCCTCGAAGATCACCCGGTCGGGCGGCAGGCCCAGGGAGGCGAAGACCCGGCGCGCCACGTCGGCCTCGCTGATCGGGGCCTGCGCCAGGGTGCCCTGCCCGCCGGCGAAGACCAGCTTGGCTTCCGGATGGCTGCGCGCCAGGGCGGCGAAGGCGATCAGGCGCTCCGCCGCCATGTTGATCTGGGGCGCATCGCGGTCGGCACTCAGGGCCGGCAGGGAGGCGCCGCCCAGGACCAGGATGCCGTCGATACGCCGCCCGTCCAGGTCGGGGCGCGGATGGCGGTCCTCCAGCGGCCGGGCCAGCCAGGTGCCGATCGGCAGCACGGCGATGGCCAGCAGCGCCAGGACCGCGACGGTGCACAGCCCCATGCCGATCTCGCGCCAGCCGGCCAGCCGCGCCAGCAGCCCGGCGAGCAGCAGCAACAGCAGCAGGTTGCCGGGCATGATCGCCGCCCAGGCGATCTTCGACAGGGCGAACATCGACCTGACCCGGTCCTGGCTTCGATCCGGCGGCGGTCCGCCGCCTCAGTTCGTATTGTCCAGCTGCCCGGGATAGGTGGTCGGCAGGCCGCCTTCGGCATCCTGGGGCGCGCAGGAGAAGCCGCATCGGCTGCCCTCCGCGCCCGGCGTGCAGTCGGCCAGCTCGAGCAGCACGGGGATCGGGCTGGTGATGTCCGGCACGGTGGTGGTGATCGTCGCGTCCGGATCGCCCCAGGGTCCGACCGGCCCGAACGGGTCGCCGGCGACCGCGCCGCCATAGGCGAAGCCGCCGCCCGGGGCGGGCTGCACGATCGGCGCGGGGCCGACGGTTTCCTGCTCCTTCACGTTCATGCCCTCGTAGGGGAACATCTTGTTGAGCGGCAACAGGCAGGAGCCGTCGATGCGCATCGGCCCGTCGGCCGCCTTCAGGGCCTTGGCCACCTGGGCCGGGTCGCTGTCGCCGGCCACCCGTGCCGGCGCCGTGCTGATGCCGTTGCAGCGCCCCGTGGCGTGCAGCTTCAGATTGTCGGTGCGCCGTTCCAGGTTGAGGTTCAGGTTCGTCGAGCGGTCGCGGCTCAGGGTGATCCGGCACCCCGGCGCATTCGGCGAGTCGCAGGCCAGCCCGTCGTCCCAGGTGATCGACAGGTCGGCGCAGGTGTTGTTGACCAGCTGCAGCCGATAGCTCTGGCCACCGCCGGCCGCAATGGCCGGTTCCGCGACCGCCAGCAGGCCCGCCGCGGCGATCGCCGCGACCGGTAACAGGCGCCTGCCCTGCCGCAGCCAGCCCGCCCGCATCGCCGGGCGCATCCTCTGCATTGCTGTCCGCATCCTTGCCGCTCCTGCCGTCATCTCGACCCCATCCTCGCAGTGGCGGGCTTGTAACACGCCGGACCGCGCGGGCAATCCGCAAGATACTAGCCTGAATCGCCCTCCGCACGGCCAGCCCGCAGCCCTGGCCGCAATGCCCTTGCATTGCGCCCGGCCCAATCGCTATTTGGGACGGTGCCAGCGGCAGTGGCGCAACCTGCAGGGATGGGTGGCCGAGCGGTTGAAGGCACCGGTCTTGAAAACCGGCAAGGCGGCAACGTCTTCGTGGGTTCGAATCCCACCCCATCCGCCAAAATCCCTCAATCTGCTCCATTTAAGAACGCCAAACATCGCCGTTTCCCGCACAAAGCAAAAAACGCCCGATCAAGATGGAGCGGAGGCTCAGGAGATTCATTTTCTCCATTTCCGACAAAGCCGATTCGACAAAGCCGATTTTGCGGGTGTACCCAGCCAGCGACTGCTGCGACCGATAAAGGAATTCGAAGTCGCCATCGATCGCGCCGTTGGCAAGGAGGTGAGAGCGTTGCATGTCGGCGCCATGTGCTGATGGGGCTTGCTCGCCGACAACAAACAGCGCATCTTGTGGTGAACAACAAGTTGATGGCGCCGCCAAATGACAGTTCTCTACACTCCAGGCCAGTTAAGGAGCGCTGTCTCGATCGCACCGGAGACCTATCGCCACTGGAAAAAGGCACTCGCCCCGCTTGATCGCGGTCGCGGACACAGCCCCTGCTTCAGCTCGGGCGACATGGTTGCCACCTCGGTCATTCGCACGCTTGCGACTGATCTTTCGGTTCGCGTTAGCGCGCTGGCGCCAATCGCAGCAGCACTGTTTGAGCTGTGCAACGTATCGCCGTGGCCGGTTCTCGAGCGCACGAAGGTCATCCTCAATTTGCAGGAGGCAGAGGTGCGCCTCGCGGCAGAACTGGCGGAAGCGCACAGCAATCAACCGCTGATCATCATTCCTCTGCGAGCGATTGTTGCGCACTTGCGCGAGCAGTTGCTCGCAGCAACCGATCACCTAGAGCAACCATCTTTGCTCTTTCCACCCATCCCCATCGCGAGCGCGGCAACCGCGCAACGAGGCCGGCAATGAGCGCGCTCGATCAGATCGCCATGGCTGCACACCGCGCGGGGTATCGCGCCGAAGCCGTGGTGCGCGACTATGCGTTCGCCGACGTGCTTGCCGAAGGCAACGATACGCGTACCGTGCCACTGGTTGCGTTCACACGCACACCCCCATCCTATCGCTCGGCTGCCTTTGGCGTGGTTGAAAGTGATGGGCGTTCCTCCATCGAGCTCGTTCAGTCGCACCGTGCGCTCGGCGCGCCGCTGCTGTTCGTCATCGACCGCAATGATGTCACGGTCTGGCAGGTTCGCAGCGAAGGGCCGCCGCGAGCGCTCGAGAAGATCAAGGTCGACCAGCTCACTGACCTATTCGAACGCAACGAACCGGACTGGCATCCTGACGCGATCCATCGCGCAAAGGCGGTGGGAAGCCCTGCGGCCGGTCATCAGCTTGATTTCGTCGACCTAGGACTCCTGCCGGCGATTGAAGGCGAGATCCACCTAAAACTTGAGCGCCTGCTTGTCGAGACGCTCGCTCTGGCGCGCAAGGCGCCAGGTGGGAGTCGGCTCGACGTGCGAACCATGTTCAGGGTCGTGTTCCGCCTGCTGGCCGCCAAGGTTCTAAAGGATCGCCGCCACCCGTTCTCGGCGGAGTGGAATACCGACGACCTAGCTTCGATTCTGACAGCGATCGAGCGTTATTACAGCCTGTCACAAATCGACGGACGGACCAATCCCGTACTGACGCGTATGTTCAGCGCGGCATGGGCACATCTTCGCGCTGGTATTAGTTTTTCCAATATCTCAGCGGACGTTCTTGCATTCGTGTATGAGAATACGCTGGTGACGCCAGAAGCCCGCAAGCTGTTGGGGACGCACAGCACGCCGCGCCAAGTGGCGGAGTATATCGTCCAGCGGCTTGAACTGCACCGCTATGATCCCACCGATCTCCAGATCTACGAGCCATGCGCCGGTGCAGGCGTCTTCTTAGTATCGGCGCTCAGACACTTGCGGGATCTGCTGCCCGTGGGATGGTCGGATCAAGAACGTCACAACTTTCTGATCGAACACATCGCGGGTGACGAAATCGATCCCTTCGCCTGCGAGGTAGCAACGCTTTCCCTGATCCTAGCCGATTATCCCAACCACAATGGCTGGCATATCCGTGAAGCGGATCTACTCGTCGACGGTGCGTTGGCGAAGGCGCTGGTCGGGAAGAATGTGATCGTCTGCAACCCTCCCTTCGAAGCGTTCACCCAAGAAGAAAAGGAGCGCTACCCGGAAGCGAGCCGGAAGCCGACAAAGGCGGTCGCGGTGCTGTGCGCGGTGATCGATGCGCAGCCCCTCGCCATCGGGTTCATATTGCCGCGGTCCTTCATACTGGAGAAGCAGTTCGCGGAACAGCGTCGCCGCATCGAAGAGCTATACGGCTTCGTCGAGATTGTTGAACTGCCGGACCGCATTTTCGGTGCATCAAGTGTCGAGTCCGCCGCGCTGATCGCGCGCGATCTGCGATCCAAAGGATCGACGCGCGTCACGATCCGGTCAGCGGAAGTTGCCGACCGTGATCGGGTGGAATTCCTGAAAACCGGCCGCACGACGGTGCAGCGCGAGACCACACGGGACGCCGCGCAGTCGGAGGGGAAACTTTGGATCCCCTCACTGCAAGATTTGTGGACCTACCTTGCAGAAGCTCCGCGGCTCGGAACGATCTTCAAACCAAGATGGGGACTGCGCTGGAACTATGAACAGGATCTCGCCGCAAGCGATGTCGAGAAGGAAGCCTTTCGCAGGGGGTATCTGAACGCCCGACGCTTTCAGCAATATGCCGGCGTTCGCGCGACCTGGCTCGATTTTAATCTGGAGAATCTGCGTGAGGGCTACGATCAGGATTGGTCGAAGCCGAAGCTCATCATGAATGCGACACGGCTCAGCCGGGGCCCCTGGCGGGTCGGCGCGATCGCCGATCTGGAATCGCACCTCTACTCGCAGCAGTTCTTCGGACTTTGGCCGCTCATCGACATGCCACCGGAAAGCCTGCTTGCTTTTAGCGCTGTTATGAATGGCCCGGTCGTCAATGCCTATCTTGCCGTTCATTCACCCAGGGACCGCTTCCGTTCAAACGTGGTCGCACAGGCTCCCATGCCGACTTCCATCCCGAAGGAGCTGCCCAAGCTCGTTCAGGACTATCTGGGCATCCTAACCAAGGGTCGTCTATTTGACGAAGGCGGTGCTGATCCTGCCTATCTACTTGCAGCGATCGATGCCACCGTACTGCGCGGCTATGATCTGCCGCTACGGCAGGAGCGCCAGCTGCTGAGCTTTTTCCGGGATGCAGAACGCCCGGTTCCTCATCAATGGGCGCACTGGGACGACTTGTTTCCGGTGCGTGGCCTGACGCTTGCTGAGCGCATCTCCGGCCGGTTCCATGCGAGCGGCGACTGGGTCAGAAAGATTTTTCGCGCACTCCCCGATGAAGAGATCACGCTGCTGCGCGACTATGTGGCCTGACCCGGGATGGACGCCTATCTCTTCGACACGACCGTCTTGTCGATCTATCTTGATCCGACGCATCCGCTCCATGCCGAGAAGAACCAATCTCTGAACGCGTTGCCAGCCGACGCGCCACGCTTCGTTTCTACGGTCGCGCTTGCCGAACTCGCCTTTGGGACACGCCTCGCGGCCGTGATCGGCAAAAGAAATCTTCCCGCACTTGACGCCATCCTCGCAGAAGCGCGGACCTACGCCGTCCTAGATCTCACTCACCACACCGCGACTGCCTATGCCGACCTGAAAGCTCGGATTGCGAAAAAGTATCTGGCCAAAGTTCTGCGCAAGGATCGCCCGAAATATATCGAGGAATGGGTGGATAAGGCCACGGGTAAAAAGCTCGGCATCGACGAGAACGATCTGTGGATGTGCGCGCAGGCTAAGGAACGCGACTTGGTTTTCGTGACCGCCGACGCGCGCATGAAGCGCATTCCAGCCGCCGACAACGAAGTTAGAATGCTGATCGTCTAGCGCCAGCGAAGCTCTAGGAGAAATGACCGAGTTCAGAAACCAAATCATCCTTTATGCGGCCTTAGAGGGCTATGGAGTAGACATAGTTCTCATCGCTATCCCGCATGTCCCGCCACCCTCCGGGCTTCGGGTGGCAGGCCACTCGGAACTGGCCAGAGGATAGTACGCCTGGAGGGAGGGAGTGTCTCTCGAAGCCTTGGCGAATCCCAGGATCACCCCTGCGCGGGCTTCCAGTCGGCCGGCGGGATGACGTTGACCATCCACGGGACGCCGAACCGGTCGACCAGGGAACCGAAGCCGGGCGACCAGAAGGTTTCGCCGAAAGGCATGACGGCCTTGCCGCCGTCCGACAATTGCTCGAACCAGCGCTGGCCTTCGGCCCTGTCCCCGGTGTGCAGGGTGACGTCGAAGCCGTTCTTGGGCTTGTCGATGCCGGGCGCCCAGCCGGTGTCCATGTCGGCGCCCATCAGCGCCTGGTCGCCGACATCGAGCCAGCAATGCATCAGCCAGGTCTTGTACTTCTCGTCGGTGATCGGCATGTCGGGCGGCGCATCGCCATAGGGGATGGCGGCGGTGATCTTTCCGCCCAGGACCTTCGCGTAGAACTCGAACGCCTCACGGCACTGGCCCCGGAAGCTCAGGCTGGTCACGATCTTCATGTCTGTCTCTTTCTCTTTCTGCGTGTTGGCCGGGATGCAGGTCAGGGGAGATTGAGCTGCCAGGACACGCCGAAGCGGTCGACGACCCAGGCGAAGCGCCTGCTGAAGCCGTAATCGTCGGGCGGCATCAACACCTCGCCGCCGTTCGACAGGCCGGCGAACAGCCGCTCCTGCTGCCCGGCCGAATCGCAGTCGACGAAAAACGACCAGGACGGCGTGAAGTCGAAGGCGTGGCTGACCGGGCTGTCGCTGGCGCGTACCTTCTGTCCGGCGGCCCTGAACCCGGCGAGCTTGATGCTGCCCTCCGCCCCCTGCTCGCCCTTCTGCCAGCGGGTGATACTGAGGATCTCGCCATCGTCGAACAGCGAGACATAGAGGTTCATCGCCGCTTCGGCCGTGCCGCCCTGGAACATCAGGAACGGTTGCATACTGGACATGGCCCGCTTCCTTGCACGCTTGACCCTGGAAAGGCGGCCGGCTGCGCCAGCTGGCCCTTTGCATGTACGTTGATATCAACGTAAAGGTGCCCGGGATGTCAACCTTTGCGTGCCATGAGACCGGAGTCCCGCCCGGGCGCGCGCCTACAGGTCGAGGACGAGCCGCTCCCCGCGGGCGCGGGAGACGCAGAGCATCATCGTGCTGCCGGCCTGGCGCTCGGCGGCGGACAGGACATGGTCGCGATGCTCCACCTCGCCCGCGCAGACCGGCGTCTCGCAGGTGCGGCAGAGCCCTTCGCGGCAGCCATACGGCACCGCGATCCCGTTCGCTTCCAGCACCTCCAGGATGCTGCGGTCGGCCGGCACCGGCAGCAGCCGGCCGCTGCGGCGCAGCTCCACCGTGAAGGCGGTCGCACCGGCGGGCGGGCTGGCGCTGCCGGCCGCGGTGAACCATTCGAAATGGACGCGGCCGTCGGGCAGCCCGGCAGTGGCCGCCGCCACCGCCGCCATCAGACCGGCCGGCCCGCAGCAATAGACCTGCTCGCCCGCGGCCAGGCCGTCCAGCGCCGCGCCCAGGTCGAGGGTGCGGCCGGCTTCGTCGTCGAAATGGAAGTCGGTCCGCCCCTCGGCGCCGAGCGCCGAGAGATCCTCGTAGAAGGCGGCACGCTGGCGGCTGCGGGCGGCATAGGCCAGGCGCCAGGGCCGGCCGTTGCGCCGGCACCAGCGGATCATCGGCATGATCGGCGTGATGCCGATACCGCCGGCGATGAAGCGGTAGGCCGCTGCGGCCTCATCCAGCGGGAAGTTGTTGCGCAGACCCGTGGCGGTCAGCCGGTCGCCGCTGCGCAGGCTGCCATGGATATAGGCGGAGCCGCCGCGGCTCTCCGCCGCCAACCCCACGGCCAGCAGGTAGCGGTCGGCATCGCGGCCGTCGTTCACCAGCGAATAGTGCCGGACGAGGCCGTTGGGCAGGACCAGCTCGACATGGCCTCCCGGATCGAGCGGCGGCAGCCGCCCGCCGTCCGCCGCCGCGAGTTCCAGCATCATCACGTCGCGCGCCTCGGCACTCACCGCGGCCACGCGCAGGTCCAGCGGCGCCGCGGGCGATACCGCATTCATCGTCGGCGCGGCCGGTCAGAGCAGTGCCCGGCGCGACCCGCCGGCCGCGCCGGCCGCGGCGGCTGGCATGGCCGCGGGTATGGCCGCGGGCGCGGGCGCGGCAGCCGGCGCCGCCTGCCCGGCCTGCTCCGCCTCGATCATGCGGTCCAGGGTCCAGCGGAAATGCGACAAAGCGGCATCGGCGGCGACCGCCTGCATGCGGAAGCCGGGATCGGCGTCCAGCACCCGCTGCTGCTCCTCGATGATGTGCTTGTCCTCCATGAAGCCCTCGATGAGGCTGTCCAGGAGGGAGCGCGAGACATTGCCGTCCGCGCCTTCGAAATCGTTCAGGTAGACCCAGAAGAAGTGGGTGCTGCCGGCGGTCTCGGGGGTCATGAACTGGGCGTTGCGGTACTGCCGGGCGCCTGCCAGGTTGCCTTTCTCCGCGCCGCTGCCGGCCGGGGCGAACAGGGATTCCAGGGCGAAGATGCCGGGGATGTACATCGTGCCGATGTTGCGCCGGTCGACCCGGGCCTGCTTGTCGGGGATCACCTTGCGGTGGAACGGCGGCGGCGCGCTGTCCATGTGCCAGCGTTCCACCCGGAAGCCGTTCGCCAGGCGCTCGATCGAGACCGGCTTCGTCTTGTAGGCATAGTCTTCCGAGCCGCCGAGCGTGTTGGTATGGACGAAGGCGAGATGGGCGAAGTCGCTCAGATTGTCGACGATCAGCAGGTAGCTGGCGTCATAGTGCATATAGGCCGGGATGCCCTTCCACGCGGGGTCCTCCATGAAGGGCAGGTCGACGATCTTCGCCGGGTCGGCCAGCGCCGGTTCGCCCATCCACAGCCAGACCAGTCCATAGCGCTCCGCCACCGGATAGCTGCGGACGCCAAGGCCGGGCGGGACGGTTTCCTGCCCGGGGATCTGGATGCAGGCCCCGTCCGGGTCGAATTTCAGCCCGTGATACATGCAGCGGACGCAATCGCCCTCGACCCGGCCGAGCGACAGCCGCGCGCCGCGATGGCAGCAGCGATCGTCCAGCGCGACGACCCGGCCGCTGTCGCCCCGGAACAGCAGGATCCGGGTCTCCAGGATCGTGCGGGCGAGCTTCCTGCCGTCGATCAGTTCGTGATCCCAAGCGGCGACGTACCAGCAGTTCCTCAGGAACATGGCGTCCTCCCTTTGCGGCCAACTGCGATTAAGTCCAGAATAGTGGACGCCGCTTGCGGAAATAAACCATGGATCATGAAAACACTGTTCGGATTGCTGGACAATGAGCTGGGACGATATCGACATCTTCTGCCAGGTGGTGAGCCAGGGCAGTTTCACCGCGGCGGCGCGCGCCGCGAACCGGCCGAAATCCAGCGTCAGCGCCGCGGTGATGCGGCTGGAGGCGTCGCTGAACGTGCGCCTGCTGGACCGTTCGACCCGCCGCCTGCGGGTGACCGAGGCAGGCGCCGCCCTGTTCAACGGCGCCGCGCCGGCGCTGCAGGACCTGCGGCAGGTGGCATTGCAGGCCCGCGAACGCGGCGGCAGCATCGGCGGGAGGTTGCGCATCGCGGCGCCCTACGAGTTCGGCGCGCATCACCTGGGCGCCGTGTCCTGCCGCATGATGGATCTGCATCCGGAGCTGGAGATCGTGCTGGATGTGGTCCATGCCTCGGTCGACCCGATCGGCGGCGGCTATGACATCCAGTTCTCGATGACCGACCGGGACCTGGCCGCGTCGGGCATCGTGGCGGCGCGGGTCTTCACCCTGGACCGCGGGCTGTTCGCGGCCCCCGGCCTGCTGGCCCGGCACCCGCCGGTCCGCCAGCCGCAGGACCTGGCCCGCATGCCGCTGCTGGCGGGCGCCGGGGACGATGCGTGGCAGTTCAGCGGCGCGGCGGACGGCGGCACGTCGGTGCCGGTGCGCCAGCCACGCCTGCGCAGCGCCAATGCCGGCGTGCGCAAGCAGGCCGCGCTGGCCGGGATCGGCATCGCGCGGATCACCGCGACCTATTGTGCCGAGGAGGTCCGGCAGGGAAGCCTGGCGGAGGTCCTGCCGGGCCAGGGATGTGCGCCGCTGCAGGTCCATGCCCTGCTGCCGGCCCGCCGCCTGGTCCCTGCCCCGGTCCGGGCATTCCTGGACACCCTGGCGGAGATGACCGGCGCGGGTGCGCGAAACCGGCGGTGACAGTCCGCGCCGGCTGACGCCGTCAGGGGGTGCGTCTGCCGGGCGGCGTCAGACGAACAGGGTTGTCAGGTAGCCGACACCCAGCATGATCGAGATGCCGGCCAGCACGATCATCATGGTGCGCGGCACATGGGCGCGCGGCGGCGGCGAGATCTCCGGCGGGCCGTCGTCGTCCGGCGACGGCGGCGCGCTGGGCAGCGGTTCGCGGATCGACTGGCGCACCGCCGCGACCTCGCCCGATCCCAAGGTGGGATCCTCGGCCTCTTTCATCAGCACAGGGTCGATTCTCTCTGGCCGTCCCATGTCCTGTCTCCTCCGGTTGCAGGAACCGACACGTGGACAGGAAATGCCTGGCAGGGCGGTTTCGTTCCCCTGTCAGCCGGCGCTGCCGGGTGGCGGGGGCGGCAGGGCGGCGGCCTCTTTCAGGGCGATGCCGCTGCTGCGGCGGCGGCACATCTCGGTGGCCAGCCAGGCGATCTTGCGCGCCGCCGCCGCCGGCGGCAGGCCGCCGCTGCGGATGTTGGAGACGCAGTTGCGCCGGCTGTCCGGCGTGCCGGGCGCCGCCGCCCAGGTCAGGTAGGCACCCAGCGAGTCCGCCGCCGACAGCCCGGGGCGCTCGCCGATCAGGACGATGGTGCAGCCCGCCTGGAGATGCGCGGCCACCGCATCGGCCGCGGCCACCCGGCCCTGCTCGATCACCACCGCGCCGGCGCAGGCCAGGCCGGCGGCCTGCAGCAGCGGCAGCAGGGCATCGACCAGGGGCAGCGCGTTGAGGGTCACCGCGCTGGCCGACAGCCCGTCCGCCAGCGCCAGCAGCACCTCGCCCCCCAGCCGCAGCGGCGCCAGCGCGCTGCCGTCGCCGAGATCGACCTGGCGCCCCAGGTCGGGCCGCCGCAGATAGCTGGCGCGGCTCTCCGCCCGGCTGTGCAGGGCCACGGCCGGCAGGCCCCGGGCCTGCAGCCCGGCCAGCAGGTCCGGGACGTCCAGGGCGGAATGGACCGCGTCGCGGGCGCGGGCATGGTCGAGCCCGAAGCGCAGCTGCGCGGCGGTCGGCAGGCCGGCACCGGAACGGCCCAGCGCGATCCGCGCATCGCTGAACCGCCGCAGGTCGCCCAGGGCCGCCGGTGCCGGGGTGACGGCCGATGCCGATGCGATTGCCGGTGTCCGGGTGACTGCCGGGGTCGATGGGGGCTGGCCGGGCCTGTCCTCTGCCGTCATGCGCCGGGGCTCCCTACCCGGCCGCCGGCAGGCGCAGGCGCTGCAGCTCGCGGCCGAGCAGGTCGCCGGGCTGCGGCAGCAGGCGGCCGTCCGCGTCGGTCAGCCCGGCCCGCTGCAGCCAGGCCTCGAACTCCGGCGCCGGGCGCAGGCCCAGGGTATCGCGGGCGAAGACCAGGTCGTGATGCGACAGGCTCTGGTAGTTCAGCATGATGTCGTCGGCGCCGGGGACCGTGATGACGAAGTTCACCCCGGCGGCACAGAGCAGCACCAGCAGGCTGTCCATGTCGTCCTGGTCGGCCTCCGCATGGTTGGTGTAGCAGACGTCCACCCCCATCGGGACGCCGAGCAGCTTGCCGCAGAAATGGTCCTCCAGCCCGGCGCGCTGGATCTGCTTGCCGTCGAACAGGTATTCCGGGCCGATGAAGCCGACGACCGTGTTCACCAGCAGGCAGTCGAAGGCACGCGCGACGGCATAGGCGCGGGCCTCCATGGTCTGCTGGTCGACGCCGTGATGGGCATCGGCCGACAGCGCCGCGCCCTGCCCGGTCTCGAAATACATCACGTCGCAGCCCACGGTGCCGCGGTTCAGGCTCCTGGCCGCGTCCTGCGCCTCCGCCAGTGTGGCGAGGTCGACGCCGAAGCCGGCATTGGCCTTCTGCGAGCCGGCGATCGACTGGAACACCAGGTCCACCGGTGCGCCCTGCGCGATCGCCTCGATCGCGGTGGTGACATGACCCAGGCAGCAGCACTGGGTCGGGATCTCCAGCCGGGTGCGGACATCGTCCAGAAGCCGGCAGATCCGGACATAGTCGGCAACGGAATCGGTGGCCGGATTGACCCCCAGCACCGCATCGCCGGAGCCCATCAGCAGGCCGTCCAGCAGGCTGACGGCAATCCCGAAACTGTCGTCGGTGGGATGGTTCGGCTGGTTGCGCGCGGCCAGCCGCCCCGGCAGTCCCAGGGTGCTGCGGAAGCCGGTCACCACCCGGCATTTGCGGGCCACCGCGACCAGGTCCTGGTTGCGCATCAGCTTGCTGACCGCGGCCACCATCTCCGGCGTCAGGCCGGGGGCCAGGGCCGCCAGCGTGTCGCCGTCGGCCTGCGCCGAGAGCAGCCAGTCGCGGAACCCGCCGACCGTCAGCGCGGCGACCGGCGCGAAGGCCTGCGGCCGGTGCTGCGACCGGATCAGGTCGGAAACCTCGTCGTCTTCCGCGGGGATCACCTCCTCGGCCAGGAAATGGCGCAACGGCAGGTCCGCCAGGGCCATCCGTGCGGCGACCCGCTGCACGGCGCTGCCGGCAGCAAGGCCGGCCAGTTCGTCGCCGGAGCGCGGCGGCGAGGCACAGGCGAGCAGCTGCGCCAGGCTGTCGAAGCGCCAGGTCTCCCCGTCGATGCTGGCGGAATGGCCCAATGCCGGCTGCGCCCCCTTCTCTGGCTGGCGGGAGCGGCAACGCTTCCGCCAAGGCGGGCGATTGTCAACTGCCCGCCCTGGCGCCCGCCCCGGCGCCCGTGCTGGCGGATCGTCAGATGTAGCCGATATCCAGCAGGGTGGGTTCGGTTACCCCCTCGACGGTGAACAGGAGGGTGCCGCGCGCGTCGGTCACCAGCAGGTCGGTGCCGCTGACATTGGCCTGCACCGGGCCGAAGTGTCCCTCAAACAGCAGGGAATCGCCTTCTGCCGCGTCATAGTCGGTGACGACATGGCTGCCCGCACGCGGGCCCAGATGCGCGAAGATGTCCGCGCCCTCGCCGCCGGTCAGGCTGTCGGTGCCGTCCATGGCACGCAGGGTGTCGTTGCCGGCGCCGCCGTCCAGCCGGTCGCTGCCCGTGCCGCCGAACAGGAAATCGTCGCCGTCCCCCCCGTCCAGGCTGTCATTGCCCAGATTGCCGACGATCCAGTCGTCGCCCGTCTCGCCCTGCAGGCTGTCATCGTCGTACAGGCCGATCAGCATATCGTCGCCGCTGCCGCCCAGCAGGCTGTCCTGGCCCGTGCCGCCGTGCAGGCTATCCGCGCCCTCCCCGCCATCGAGCCAGTCATCGCCCAGATTGCCGCAGATCGAGTCGTCGCCGGCGCCGCCGGACAAGGTGTCCGCCTGCCACATGCCGACCAGCAGGTCGTCGCCATCGCCACCGTCCAGGCTGTCGGCGCCGACGCCGCCATGCAGGAAGTCCGCGCCGTCGCCGCCGTCGAGGCTGTCATCCCCGGCATTGCCGTACAGGCTGTCGGCACCGCGCCCGCCATCCAGGCTGTCCGCATCGTTGTCGGCCTGCAGCCAATCGTCGCCCGCGCCGCCGGACAGGGTGTCGCTACCGGCACCGCCATAGATCTCGTCCGCCCCGGCTTCGCCGGACAGCCGGTCGCTGCCCGCAAGGCCGATCAGCAGGTCGCGGCCGGCGGTTCCGGCCAGCAGGTCTGCGCCGTCGCTGCCGCCGATCCGGTTGCTCGCCAGGAACAGGTCGTCCTGCAGGTAGTCGATATCGCTGTTGCGCAGGACGATGTCGGACAGGCTGGTCGCCTCGATTCCGGCGACCAGGTCGGGCGACAGGCGGCCCTCGTACCAGAAGCGGTCGCCGTCCCGCAGGGCCACGAACTGCTGCACCAGGATCGCCTGGAAGGTCTCCCCCACCAACGCGCCGGGAGCGGCATCCTCCGCCAGCCCGCCGACATAGAGGTCGATCTCGTCGATCGAGCCGTAAAGCGCCTGCAGGCGGGCCGCCAGCGCGGCATCCGACGTCAGCTCCTGGAAGCTTGCGATGCGGGACAGGCCATAGGCCTCCCGCACCGAATTGTAGTCGGTCAGGCCATGGTCGCGGCCGCGCTGGATGTTCAGCGATACCAGGTCGAAGCCGCCGGATCCCGGCGGCCCGAACAGGAAGTTGCGGACATCGTCGACCACCTGGGTGTCGATCTCCTGCGACAGGCTGGCCGCCTGGCCGCGCAGGATGCCCTCGACCCCGTCGCCGGCCAGGGCCGCCGGGTTGAAGAAGGCATCGCGCAGGGCCAGGTTGCCGCCTGCGGCTTCCGCCCCGTTCTCGTCGATCCGGGCGATGGAGGAACTGAGCATGGAATGGCCGATGCGAAAGGCCGCCGTCGCGAACTCGTTCGCGATCTGCGGGTCGATATCGGCGCGATGGCCCTGCCAGCTGCCCAGCGCATCCTGCCCGACCAGCAGCGGCAGGAACTCGTTATAGGTGACGGACTGGATCTCCGCCTCGACGATCGCCCTGGCGGATTGATAGAGGGTATCGCCGTCCGCGCCCGGAAAACGCTGGCTGAGCCCGTCGACGATGCGGTTGTGCTCGCGCACGAAGATGGTGTGCATCGCGGTCAGGCCGACATTCTCGTTGGCGCGCACATCGCCGGCGAGGAACAGGTCGGCCGTCTCCAGGAACGGGTTCGCGTTGGCATTGTCGAGACCTGCATTGTTGTACGGCAGCAGGTCGCCGGCACTGACCTTCAGATAGCCGCCGTCGGCCCGCAGGGCCGCCGCCCGTGCGGCGTCGGAGCCATAGACATTGGAGGCGTCGATGAAGGCGGTGATCTCGTTGACCTGCAGGCGCGGATTGGCCATGTCCGTGCCGGTGCCCGCCGCCGCGGCCGACCGTTCCATCGCGATGGACTGGGTCCCCGTCGCGTAGGGGTCGAACCAGGGATCGCCGGCCGGCACGGCGATGTCGAAGGATTCGCCGCTGCCGCCTTCGGTCAGGTCGATATCGTGGTCGAGGAACTGCCCCCACATCCACAGCATGTTGGAGGCGCCGGCGCTGCTGTCGATCGCGGCGTCCTGGGCGAAGATCTCGTTGCTGATGGTGCGCGCATTCGGCCGTCCGGCGCCGGACGGGCTGTCGAAGCCGTCCTCGTAGCCCGGCGCAAGCTGGCTGACGAACGGCGTGCCGGCCGCGCCCAGGCTGCCATCCGCCGGGTTGTTGCCGCTGCCGTCGATCGCGCGGTCTTCCGACCCGCGCTCCGCGCCGCCGCGCCGGCCCGGTCCCGCCCGACCCGCTCCCGCAGGGCCCGCACCCCCATTACCTGGCCCGCCGGGGCCGAAGCCACGCTGCGGGCCGCCGAACAGGGCATTGTCGAGGGAGCCGCCGGGGCCGGCGGCCAGGATGTCGAGGATGTCTGGCATGGTCTGCCTCGCGCCTGCACGAGGCGGATCGACCGCCGGCAACAGGCCGGGCATCCGCGGCGGGCCGGGCGCCATGGGCCGTCACGCAGGACAGGCGCACGATGCACGGCGCATCGGATGCAACGACCGGATTGTCGGAAAGTCGGACTCCGCCCCGAAAGTTCGAGGCCCGCTTGGCAAAGGTACCAGGGTGTTCCGGCCTGTCAATCGGGGCGGTACGGCCGCTGTCAGCCGGGCCTTGCCGCGACCCTGTCGCGTTCGATCCCGCATGCCTCGCGATCGCTGCGGGCCGAGGGCGTCTTCTCGGCAACGACCCGGTCCCGGCCGGCCTCCTTGGCGGCGTACAAGGCCCGGTCGGCCCTTTGCAGCAGCGACTGGAAATCCACCTCGCGCCGGCCGCAGGTTGCCAGCCCGATGCTCACGGTGACCTGGATCTGCGACTGGCCGACCGGGATCACCAGGCCGGCGATCCGCTTCCGGATCCGTTCGGCGACCTGCAGCGCGCCCCGCCCCCCGGTCTCGGGCAGCAGGATGGCGAACTCCTCGCCGCCGACCCGGCCAAGGGTATCGGCCGGCCGCAGCATCCTCCCGGTGGCCTCGACGACCTCCTGCAGCACACGGTCGCCCGCGGCATGGCCATGGTCGTCGTTGACCTTCTTGAAATGGTCGATGTCGAGCATCAGGCAGGACAGCGCCCGCTGGTAGCGGACGGCCCGGTCGAACTCATGGGCACCCAGCGGCATGAAGGCGCCGCGGGTCCTTGCCCCCGTCAGGCCGTCGCTGAACGCCATGCGCCGCAATTCGAGCTCGTGCACGATCAGTTGCGCGAAGCCGATCAGCAGGTCCACCTGGCGGGGCGACATGCTGCGCGGGCGGAGATCGGCCACGCACAGGGTGCCCAGGGTGCAGCCGTCCCGGGTGCGCAGCGGCGCCCCGGCGTGGAAGCGGATGTCGGCATCCCGCTTGACCGCTTCGCCGCGGATCGCATCCGCGCAGAACGAGGCATCGCCGGGCATGTCCGGCAGGGCCGGCCCGCGATGCGACCTGAACCACTCCCGGTGCCCGTCCACCAGCGAAATCGTCACGATCGGCATGCCAAGCGCGTTCTCGACGAGCTGCGTGATGCAGTCGAAGTTCAGGTCCGGCGGCGCCAGTGGTCCGCCCTCCTCGTCGAAGGCCGAGAGGCGTTGGTCTTCAGGCTCCGAATAAAGCTGCATGGATTACTTATGGTTGCAAGGGAAAGATAAGGCGCGCGTTGCCGATGACAAAAGAAACCCTTTGGCACTGCCTTGGTTCCTTGACAGAAACAACCACTGCCTCCGTCGGGCGGGCCTGCCGGACTTGGCGGCTGCCGCGCTACGGCTCTACGCTGCCGCTGTAGGAAATCCGGCGAGCGACGAAGGAGTTCGGCATGAACGGCAGCGACGTGTGGCGCCAGGTCTCGGCGCGGCTGGAAGCGGAGCAGGACTGGCTGGTCGACCTGGTCCGGGCCCTGGTGCAGATCCCGACCGTCAACCCGAAGTTCCAGGCCGAGCCGGAAATCAACCGCGAGGCCGAGCATCAGGCGCATCTTGAAGGCGTGCTGCAGGCGCTCGGTTTCGCCACCGAGCAATCCCTGCCCCTGCCCGACCGGCCGAACCTGACCGGCCGCTGGGATGGCAGCGAGGAGCGGAGCCTGATCCTCTGCGGCCATGTCGACGTGGTGCCGGTGGGCGAAACGGCGCTCTGGTCGGTCGATCCGTTCGGGGCGGAGATCCGCGACGGCCGCCTCTACGGACGCGGCGCGCTGGACATGAAGGGCGGCCTGGCGGCCTGCATCGCGGCGGCGCGGGCGATCCGCGCGGAAGGCATCCGGCTGGACGGGCGGCTCGACGTGCATGCCGTGGTCGACGAGGAGGCCGGCGGCTTCGGCGCGATGGACCTGGTAAAAAAGGGCGCATTGTCGCGGGCAGCCCTGATCGCGGAACCGACCTGGGGGGTGATCAACCCCTCGGAGGGCGGCCTGGAATGGGTGCGGGTGACGATCCGCGGCAAGAACGCCCATGCCGGCTGGCGCTACAACTCGATCTACCCGCAGGTGCCCAGCAACCGGCGGCCGGAGCCCGGCATCAACGCCATCGAGCTCGGTGCCCGCTTCATCGAGGCCGTGCGCGAGCTGGAGCGCGAATGGGGCATGCGCAAGTACCATCCGCAGCTGCCGCCCGGGATCACGACGATCAATCCCGGGGTGATGCTGGCCGGCGCCGGCATGGGCCCCGACGGCCGTCCGCTGGTGACCAGCAATCCGGCGATCATCCCCGATGTCTGCGTCATGGAATTCGACCTGAAGTTCCTGCCCGACGAAAGCGCCACCGATGTCCGCGGCGAGTTCGAATCCTTCGTCCATCACTGGGCGCAGACCAATGCCTGGCTGCGCGACAATCCGCCTAAGGTGGAGTGGGAAGTCGGCGGCCTGCATTTCCCGCCGGTCGACACGCCGACCGACCATCCGCTGATCGGTTCATTGATCGCGCATCGCACGGCACTGGGCCGCACCACCGATATCGAGGGCTTCGTCGCGGTCTCCGACGCCGCGCACTATGCCGGCGCCGGCACCACCTGCGTGATCTACGGTCCTGGCGGCGACGGCTTCCACGGCATCGACGAGTATATCGAGATGGACTCGCTGCAGGAGAGCGCCAAGGTCATCGCCGGCGCCATCCTGGACTGGTGCGGGACGCGCTGACCGTCCGGTCCGCCGGAATCCCGATCCGTCCCGGCATCAGGCGACACTGCTGCCACGGTCCTGCCAATAGGGTTTGCGCAGCACGGTCTTGAGCACCTTGCCGGCGCCGGAGAGCGGCAGCGCGGCCTGCCGGATCTCCACCGAGCGCGGGCATTTGTAGCCTGCGATGCTGGCGCGGCAATGGGCGATCACCGCTTCCGGGGTCAGCGACGCATCGGCACGGGGCACCACGGTGGCATGCACCGCCTCGCCCCATTCCGCGCTGGGGATGCCGAACACGGCGACCTCCCCCACCCCCGGCATCAGCGAGATCACGCTTTCCACTTCGGCGGAATAGACGTTCTCCCCGCCGGAGATGATCATGTCCTTCAGCCGGTCGACGATGAACACGAAGCCTTCATCGTCCATCCAGGCGCCGTCGCCGGTATGCATCCAGCCCTCGCGCAGGACCTTTGCCGTCTCTTCCGGCTTGTTCCAGTAGCCCAGCATGACGTTGGGGCCGCGGGCGGCGATCTCGCCGATGGTGCCGCGCGGCACCTCCCGCCCGTCGGGGTCGACGATGCGCAGCTCCACCCCCATGCAGGCCTGGCCGCAGGAGGCCAGGCGGCCGGCCAGGGGACCGTCGACGGTGTTGTACTCCGGCGGCAGCATGGTCAGCAGCGGGGCCGTCTCGGTCATGCCGTAGCCGTGCAGCAGGCGGGCATGCGGCACCAGCGCCTGCAGCCGCCGGAACACCGCCTCCTGCATCGGCGAGGCGCCGAAATTGATCTGTTGCAGGCTGGACAGGTCGTAGCTGCCGGCGTCGGGCGCCTGGCCGATCATGTTCAGCATGGTCGGCACCATCGCCGAATGGGTCACCCGGTGACGCTCTATCGCGGCGAGGGCGGCCTGCGGCGTGAAGCGCGGGATGAAGCTGTGGGTGCCGCCGACGGCCGTGACGGCATAGGTGCACATGCCATCCGCCAGGTGGAACATCGGCGCGGCGTGCAGATGGTTGGTGTGGCGGTCGAACCGCATGCCCTCCACGGCGTTGAAGGCATTGGTCACCAGGTTGTCATGGGTCAGCATGACACCTTTGGAACGGCCGGTGGTGCCGCCGGTATAGAAGATGCCGGCAAGATCGCCGTCGCCGGCCCCGGCTTCCGCCATTGGCGCATGGCCGGCCACCAGGTCCTCGAAGGCCACCTGCCCTGCCGGCACCGGCCCGTCGTCCAGGCAGACCAGGGCCTTCATGCCGGCCGCGGCCGGCAGGTCGGGCAGCATGGGCTGGAAGGCTGCGTCCAGGAACAGCAGCACCGGCCCGCAATCCGCCAGGATATACTCCACCTCCGGCGCCGCCAGGCGGGTGTTGACCGGCACCGCCACACTGCCTGCCCAGGCGATGGCAAAAAGGGTCTCGAAATAGCGGTCGCCGTTGAGCGCCAGCAGTGCCACCCGGTCGCCGGTCCCGGCACCGGCGGCGCGGATCGCCGCCGCCAGGCGGCGGACCCGGTCATGCACCTCCGCCCAGCTGCGCACCCTGTCGTTCATGCGGGTCGCGGCATGGCCGGGGCGCTGCTGCGCGGCACGGTTCAGCAGCTGCGGGATGCGGTACATCGTCAGGCGCCGCGGCCTGCCGCGGGCGGCAGCAGTTCGGCGATCACCTGGTCAGTGCTGCGGGTCCGGCAGTAATGCCCGGACATGGCCGCCACGCTGCGGTCATGGCCGCCCGGCTCGTGCGCGGCGCAGGCATCCTCCACCTGGGTCACCAGATAGCCGCGGTCGGCGGCATCCCGGATCGCCGATTCCACGCACTGGTCGGTGACCAGGCCGAAGATCACAAGCTGCCGGACGCCCAGGTTGTGCAGCACATAGTCGATGTTGGTGGCGTTGAAGACGCCGGAGGCGGTCTTCGGGATGACGATCTCGTTCGGCAGCGGCGCGACCTCGTCGAGCACCTGCGCCTCCCACGACCCCTTGGCGGCGTGCAGGCGGGAAATCTTGTGGTCCAGGCTGCGGTCGCGGCCGTCCAGGGTCAGGCTCTCGATCACCGTGTAGATCACCTCCACCCCGGCCTGCCGGGCAGCGGCCAGCAGGCGCCGGTGGTTCGGGATCACCACCTCCTCCAGCCGCGCCACGAAGTCCGGCATGCGGCCGCGCATCGCGTCGCGCACCTTCGCGCTGCATTCCATGTTCTGCATGTCGACCGACAGCAGCGCGGTGACGGCAGGGTCCAGGGCCTGTTCCCGATAGGCGCCCTGCGGTGCATCGATCTCCATCCGTCCCTCCCTGTCCGCCTCAGGCGGCCCGGCCCATCTCCGCCAGCGCCTGGCCCAGCGCCTCCGCGATCCGCCCGCCCCAGTCCCGTGCCGCGGCCGCATCGGCGAGCAGATCCTGGCGGATCTCGATCAGCACCGCCTCGGCATTGCGCCCGTCGCCATGCACCGGCACCGCATAGTCGCTCGAAGCCTCTACCGGATAGGGCTCGTGCTCGCCCACCACGAGGCTCGTGTCGCGCCGCAGCACCGCCAGCAGGGCGCGCGCCAGCCCGCCGCAGCGGCCGTAGGAGATGCCGACATGCCAGGGCCGCGACCGGCCGCCGAAGACCGGCGTGAAGCTGTGCATGCAGACCAGGCTGTTCGCCAGCCCGCGGCCGGCCCGGGCGTCGAGCAGGTCCGAGATCGCCGCATGATAGGGCTGGAAGATGGCGTCGACGCGGGCGGCCCGGGCCGCCGCGTCCAGGTCGCGATTGCCGGGCACCGGGCGGCCGTCGATCTGCGGCACGATGGAATCCGGCGCCGCGACCGGGCGGTTGCAGTCGATTACCAGGCGGGAAAAGCCGCAGAACGCGGCAGGCGCGCCCATCCGGTCGGCGACGCTCCGCGCGGCGGTCGCCGCGCCGATGTCCCAGCCGAAATGGCTGTCCAGGTCGGCTTTTGTCAGGCCCAGCCCGGCCAGCCCCGCGGGCACCCGGTTGCTGGCATGGTCGCAGAGCAGGACCAGGCCGCCCTCGGCTGCCGCATTGTGCAGCGAGACGGGCGGCGGATCCTCAGGCCGCAGCAGGGGCAGCGCCGTCATGGCTCAGTAGATCCCGGCATAGCGGGTGCAGAGCGCCGCTGCGGTCATCCCGGCGGCGGCCTTCACCTCGTCCCGCTTCATCCCGAAATAGGCCTGCCGCATGGCGGGCGGCAGCCAGGCCAGCGCGACCGGGTCGGCTTCCAGCGCCGCGAGCGCTTCCGACAGGCTGGCCGGCAGGCGGGTCAACGGGGTGGCCATGCGCTCCGCCGCGCTCATCATATCCGGGTCGGCGGCCGTCAGCGGCGGGGCCGGGAGCCGTTCGCGCAGGCCGGCGAGCCCGGCATTCACCATCGCCCCCAGCGCCAGATAGGGCGAGGCCGTGGCATCCGCGGGGCGGTACTCCAGATTGGCCTGCTCCGCCGGGTCCATGCCCTTCATGGTCAGGACAGGCGAGATCCGCAGCGCCACCTCGCGGTCGCGATAGCCGAAGCTGGCATAGGCGGCGCTCCAGGTGTGCGGCACCAGGCGCAGATAGGAGGGCGGCGACGGCGCCGTCAGGGCGCAGAGGGCGGGCATGTGGCGGATCACCCCGGCGGCGAAGCGGCCGGCCGCGGGCGAGACCGGCCCCTCCGGACCGTCGAGCAGGCCGCTGCCGGTCGCCGGCCGGCCCTCCCGGTCGCGGAAGCTGAAATGGATATGCACGCCATTGCCGATGCCATCGGCGGCCGGCTTGGGCGAGAAGCTGGCAGCCAGCCCCTCGACCCGCGCCGCGCTCTCCACGATCTGGCGCAGCAGGACGCAATGGTCGGCCGCCGTCAGGGCCGGCAGCGGCTTGTGGGTGATCTCGTACTGCGCGGCGCCGTATTCGGGCAGGAACTGCTCCAGCGGGACGCCGGACCGGCTGCACCAATCCTCCACCCTGGCGGCCAGCGGTGCGATCATCTGCAGCGACCGGAAGGAGAAGGCAGCGGTCGGCGCCGGCAGGCCGGACAGGGTGAATTCCTGCTCGAACGCGGCCTGCAGGGTCAGTCCGAACTCCTGCTCAAGCGCGTCCAGTGCGCGCGCCAGGAAGCCCCGCGGGCAGCAGGCCCAGGGACTCCCGTCGGTCTCCACGATGTCGGACAGCATCAGCCCCAGGCCCGGCCCGTCATCGCCGCCGATGCGGATCTCCGTCTCCGGCAGCGGCATCAGGCGCAGGTCGCCCAGGGCGCCATAGGGCGTGTCGGCGGAGATCCCGCCGAACGGGTCGATCGTCTGGTTCGCCGGCACCCAGCCGATCCCGCCGGCCAGCCGCCCCGCAAGGTCCCGGCGCGGCACGGCCTTGCCGCGCACGATGCCGGCCATGTCGCAGGTCGCGATCATCACCAGTTCGCCGTCATCGCTCGTTTTGGGCATCCCCTCCCCCGTGCGGCCTGCGCTACTTTGCCGACCGGCCGCCGGCCGATGCAAGCGTCCTGCCGCACCCTGTCGCCGGGCGGGTCCGGCAGCATTGATCGCCCCGGTCATTCCTCCTACCGTACTCGCCGGCGGTGCGGCACGGGCTGACGCGACCCGGACCCGCACGGACGGGGACCTAGAGGGGAGCAGGATATGACGCAGGCTATGGAACGAGGCCGCGCGCCGTCGCGGCGCCAGCCGGGCGGGCGCCTTGCGCTGGCATGCAGCCGGCTGACCGTTGCGGCGGCGGTCGGCGCGGTGGCGCTGACCGGTCTGGCGGGCATTGCCGCGGCGCAGGACAAGGTGGTCAAGATCGGCATCCTGGCGGCGCTGACCGGGCCGAACGCGGCCGACGGCCAGGAAACCGTCCGCGGCGTGAAGATGGCGGTGGACGAGGCCAATGCCGCCGGCGGTATCGCCGGCTACAGGTTCGAGATCGTCGAAGGCGATGTGAAGGACCATTCCGCCGGCGCGGTCACCAGCGCGGTGGAGCGCCTGCTGGCGGACGAAGACGTTCATTTCATGCTGACCGGCTATGCCAGCCTGACGAACTTCGAGATCGAGACGATGGCCGAGGCAGAGATGCCCTACATGCTGGCCGCCACCTCGCAGCAGACCCGCGACATCATCGCGCCGGACCCGGACAAGTACTGGTGTTGCTGGTCGCTGACGCCATCGTTCGACGCCTATGAGACCGACGTCACCCCCTTCGTCGAGGGGCTGGCGAAGGACGGCATGCTGAAGCTGCCGAACAAGAAGGTGGCGATCGTGTCGTCGGACAATGCCTATTCCAAGACGATCTCGGAAGGCATGAAGAAGAAGTTCGCGGCCAGCGGCTGGACGATCACGGTGGACGAGCTGGTGCCGTTCGGCGAGGTCAGCGACTGGCGGCCGATCATTTCCAAGATCCGGCAGGACCCCCCGGACGTGGTGATCAACACCGACTACATCCCGGGCAATGCCGCGACCTTCCTGAGCCAGTTCCTGGAGGATCCGACCGACAGCCTGGTGTTCCTGCAATACGCGCCCAGCGTGCCGGAATTCGTCGAGCTGACGAAGGAGAAGTCGACCGGCGTCGTCTACAACCTGCTGGGCGGCGTGCTCGATACGCCGAAATGGCCGCGCGGGCCGGAGCTTCTGAAGAAGTTCGAGGACACCTACGGGACCAAGTCCGGCGCCTATGGCGTCGGCCTGTACGAGATGACCAACATCTATTTCGACGCGCTGAAGAAGGTCGGCGACCCGACCGACCACGAGGCGATCGGCAAGGCGATCGGCCAGACCGAGAAGGTGGTGGCAGAGGGCACGATCAAGTTCGATCCCAAGACCCACCTGTCGATCCAGGGCGAGAACTTCATCCCGATCACCTTCTTCCAGATCCAGGACGGCAACCGGGTGCTGATCCGGCCGGCGCAGTACGCGACGGGCACCTTCACGATGCCCCCCTGGATGAAGAAATAGCCCTGCCAGGACGCAGCACCGGCGCGGGACGGCGTTTCATGACGCCCCGCGCCGGCCGCAGGCCCGGAAGGTTGGCGACGGCATGAGCCTGCTCGAGGTCGATGGGGTTTCGAAATCCTTCGGCGACCTGCGGGCCGTCGACAATGTCAGCTTCCAGGTCGAAGAGGGCCAGATCTTCGGCATCGCCGGGCCCAATGGCAGCGGCAAGAGCACCCTGTTCAACATCATCACCGGGATCCCGTTCAGGCCCGACCAGGGACGGGTGCGGTTCGACGGGCGGGAGATCCAGTCCCTGCGCGGCCATCGGGTCGCCCGCGCCGGGCTCGCCCGCACCTTCCAGCGGGAAACCAGCTTCGACAGCCTCAGCGTCTTCGAGAACGCCCTGATGGGCGTCACCTACGGGCTGGGCCATCTGCGCCCGGCCGCCCGCCGGGATGCGGTGGTCGAGGCCCTGGCGTTCACCGGTTTCGCCGCGTCCGACATGGACCGGCCGGCCGCTGCGCTGTCGGTCTACCAGCGCAAATGCCTGATGCTGGCCTCCGCCCTGGCGATGCGGCCGCGCATGCTGCTGCTGGACGAGCCGGCCTCCAGCCTGACCCGGCCGGAGATCGAGACCACCATCACCCTGATCCGGCAGATCGCCGCGCGCGGGGTCACGATCCTGCTGATCGAGCATGTGCTGGCGCTGCTGCTGACCCTGTCGGAGCATCTGCTGGTGCTGAACCAGGGGCAGATCCTGGCGGAGGGCAAGCCGGACGAGGTGGTCCGCGACCCCCATGTGATCGAGGCCTATCTGGGCCGCCGCCGGGCCGTGGCATGACGGGCGCGGCCGCCGGCACCCCGACCCTGGAGGTCACCGGGCTGGTCTCCGGCTATGGCCGGGTCACCATCCTGCACGGCATCGGCCTGGCCATGCCGGCCGGCCACAATATCGGTCTGTTCGGCCCCAACGGGCATGGCAAGACCACCCTCTTGCGCACGATTTCCGGACTGCTCCGCGCCGGCAGCGGCAAGATCAGCTTCCTGGGCCAGGACATCACCAACCGGAAGCCGCGCGAGATCGTTGCGCTTGGCCTGATCCATGTCGCGCAGGGCAACCAGATCTTTCCCGACCTGACGATCCAGGAGGCGTTGCGCCTGGGCGCCTATACCCCGCGGTCGCGCGCGCGGGAGGCGGAGAACCAGGAGCGCGTCTACCGGATCTTCCCGCGGCTGAAGGAGCGGCGGCGCCAGCAGATCCGCACCCTGTCGGGCGGCGAGCGCCAGATGGCGTCGATCGGCGTCGGCCTGATGGGGGACCCGAAGGCGCTGATCCTGGACGAGCCCACCCTGGGCCTGGCGCCCCGCATCAAGGAGGAGCTGGGCGATGCGATCCGTGGCATCTCCGAGGCCGGCATGCCGCTGATCGTGGTGGAACAGGATGTCGAGTTCCTGATGGAGCTCGCCGACCAGCTCTACATGATCAACCATGGCGAGGTGGCCGCGCAGATCCGGCCGGGCGAGCAGATCGACCACGAGGAGATCATGGCGATGTATTTCGGCACCTCCGCCGCCGGCGGGCCGCCCTCGCGGGGGACCCTGTGAACGCCCTCTTCGAGATCTTCATCAGCGGCCTGTTCTCCGGCTCGCTCTACGCCATGATGGCGGTCGGCCTGGCGCTGATCTGGACCACCATCGGCGTGTTCAATTTCGGCCAGGGGATCTTCGCCACCCTCGCCGCCTACCTGACCTGGCAGCTGGTCGACGCCGCGGGCTTCGAGCTGCCGCTGTTCGTGTCGATCGTGCTGGCGCTGGCGGTGATGGCGGTGATCGGCTGGCTGTTCCAACTGGCCCTGGTGCGGCCGTTCATCGGCCAGCCCGGCATCGTCCTGACCGTGGTGATCACCACCCTCGCCGCCTTCACCATCCTGGAGAACATCACCCTGCTGCTCTGGGGTCCGCGACCGAAGCAGCTGCCGCCGCTGATCCCCGGCAATGCGGAGGTGCTGGGCTTCGGCATCGCCGCCCATCAGCTGGCGATCATCGTGATCACCCCGCTGATCCTGCTGGCGGTGTGGCTGTTCCTGAACCGCACCCGCACCGGGCTGGCGCTGCGCGCGGTGTCGCAGAACGAGGATGCCAGCCTGCTGGCCGGGCTGAACGTGCCGATGATGTACGCCCTGGCCTTCGCCCTGTCGGCGGTGCTGGCCGGCCTCGCCGGGGTGTTCTTCGGCGGGCTGAAGTTCATGTCGCCGACGATGGGCACCGAGCCGCTGGTCAAGGCGCTGGTGGTGGTGATCTTCGGCGGCATCGCCAACCTGACCGGGCCGATCCTCGCGGCCTACCTGATCGCCTTCTTCGAGGCGGCGGCGACCTATTTCATCGGCTTCTACTGGACCCCGGCGCTTCTGTTCCTGGTGCTGATCGTCACCCTGATGGTGCGCCCGGAAGGCCTCCTGACGGGCCGTTCGCGGCGATTGACATGACCGACGGTGCGGAGAAGCGCGGCGGGCGGGCCGTCCTGCCGGCCTGGATGCCGCTGCAGGGGCGCGAGCTCGCGGCGATGGCGGCCGGCGCCCTGCTGCTGGTGCTGCTGCCGCTGGTGATCACCGACACCTATACCCGGCACCTGATCATCCTGGTCTTCATCTATGCGATCGTCGCGTCGAGCTGGGACCTCAGCCTGGGCTATGCGGGCATCTTCAATTTCGGCCATCTGGCGCTGTTCGCCATCGGGCTCTACAGCTATGCGCTGGCGACCAAGTTCGGCGGCGTGAACGGCTGGGCGGCGATCCCGCTGGCCGGCCTGATGGCGATGATCGCGGCGGCGATCGTCACCGTGCCGATCCTGCGGCTGAAGGGCATCTACATCATCCTGGTCACCTTCGCCTTCAGCCAGCTGGTGCTGCAGCTGGTCGTCAGCCAGTCCGACTGGACCGGAGGCACCCTGGGGATGACCGGCGTGCCGTCGCTGAAGCTGCCCGGGCACAACTTCATCCGCGACGGCAAGATCGGCTACTACTACACCGCCCTGGTCCTGCTGGGAGCCAACATCCTGTTCCTGCGGATCTTCGTGCGCTCGCCGCTGGGCCTCAGCATCGTGGCCCTGCGCGACAACGAGGAATATGCGGTGTCGCGCGGCATCTCGCTGGCGCGCCAGCGGCTCCTGACCATGGTGGCCAGCGCGATGTTCACCGGCATGGCCGGCGGCCTCTACGGCGCCTATGTGCGCAACGCCTCGATCGAGGCATTCGGCATCGGCCTCCTGACCCTGATCCTGTCGATGGTGCTGCTCGGCGGCACGGCGACCATCTATGGCTCGCTGCTGGCGGGCTTCGTGCTGGTCTTCCTGGACGAGGTGATGATCGACCTGGGCGCCTGGCGGCCGATCACCATCGCCCTGCTGATCATCCTGGTGATGCTGGTCTATCCCGGCGGGCTGTTCGGCGGCCTGCGGGCATTGGCCGGCCGGCTGATGCGAAAGGAACGGACATGACCGGCAGCTATCCGCGTGACATGGTCGGCTATGGCCGGCACACGCCAGACCCGAAATGGCCGGGCGGTGCGCGCCTCGCCCTCTCCTTCGTGATGAACTACGAGGAGGGCGGCGAAATGAACATCCTGCACGGCGATTCCGCCTCCGAGAGCTACCTGACCGAGATCGTCGGCGTGCCGCCCCTGCCCGGCGCACGCAACGGCGCGGTGGAAAGCATGTACGAGTTCGGCAGCCGCGCCGGCTTCTGGCGCCTGCACCGGATGTTCACCCAGCGGCAGATGCCGCTGACCGTCTATGCCGTCACGATGGCGATGGAGCGCAATCCGGACGCGGTGGCCGGCATGGTCGAGGCTGGCTGGGAAATCGCCAGCCACGGCTATCGCTGGATCGACTATTCCGGCATGCCGGAGGCAGAGGAGCGCGCCCAGCTGGAGCGCACCGTGGAGGTGCACCGGCGGATGACCGGGGAGCGCCCGGTGGGCTGGTATTGCGGCCGCCACAGCGTCAATACCCGCCGCCTGGTCGCCGAGGAAGCCGGCTTCCTCTACGATTCCGACGATTATTCCGACGACCTGCCCTACTGGACCGAGGCCGCGGGCAAGCCGTACCTGATCCTGCCCTATGGCCTGGACGCCAACGATTTCCGCTATGCCATGCCGCAGGGCTTCAATGCCGGCGAGCAGTTCTACAGCTATTGCAGGGACAGCTTCGACTATCTCTATGCGGAAGGCGCGACCGCGCCGAAGATGTTGAGCATCGGCCTGCACTGCCGGATCTCCGGCCGCCCCGGCCGCGCCGCCGCCCTCGCCCGTTTCCTGGACTATGTGCAGGGCCATGGCGACGTCTGGGTGACCACCCGGGCGGAGATCGCGCGCCACTGGCGGGCGCAGTTCCCGCCGGGCGGGTGACCGGCGGGGATTGTTTCCCGGCGAGGAATGATAAGTCGGCAACGCGACTCTTTATCCTGGAACCGGGCCGCGCCACATCTGCCCGATCCGGTGCCGTTGCGAAAGGACGATGTCATGGCCGAGCTTCAGGTGGATCGCGCGCGCGGGCTGCGTCCCGTGCTGGGTTTGCTGGAGGGCATGCCGGCCGAGGACGGTGCC
Source organism: Sneathiellaceae bacterium (assembly GCA_040216765.1). Classification (GTDB taxonomy): domain Bacteria; phylum Pseudomonadota; class Alphaproteobacteria; order Ferrovibrionales; family Ferrovibrionaceae; genus Marinibaculum. Next base: position 372,352 of record JAVJON010000007.1, read on the forward strand.
GGCGTGAAGCTGAGCCGGGTGATCGGCCAGCCGCGCCTGGACATGCTGGACCCGTTCCTGCTTCTCGACTCCTTCCGGTCCGACATGCCGGGCGACTATATCGCCGGCTTCCCGGCGCATCCCCATCGCGGCTTCGAGACGGTGACCTACCTGCTGGACGGCCGCCTGCGTCATGAGGATTCCGTCGGCAATGCCGGGGTGATCGAGTCCGGCGGCATCCAGTGGATGACGGCGGGCCGCGGCATCATCCATTCGGAAATGCCGGAACAGAAGGACGGCCTGCTCTGGGGCTTCCAGCTCTGGGTGAACCTGCCGGGCCGGGACAAGATGAGCGCGCCGCGCTACCAGGAGTTCGATGCCGGGCAGATCCCCGTGGAGACCCGCCAGGACGGGACCCGGGTCAAGGTGATTACCGGCCGCACCGGATCGGGCACCGAAGGGCCGGTCCGCGACGTGGCCGTGGCGCCGCTTTATTTCGATGTCACCGTGCCGCCCGGCGGATCGTACGGCGAGGACCTGCCGGCCGGCCATACGGCCTTCCTGTTCGGGATTGCCGGCAGCGCCGGCATCGCAGGCCCCGACGGCAATGCGGTCCGCCTGGCGCCCGAACAGCTTGCGGTGCTGGGTCCGGGGGACCGCCTGGAACTGACCGCGGGGGGCGAAGGCGCGCGCTTCCTGCTGGTGGCGGGGCGGCCGCTCGGCGAGCCGGTGGCCCGCGGCGGACCCTTCGTCATGAACAGCCGCGCGGAACTGATGCAGGCCTTCCAGGACTACCAGTCCGGCCGCTTCCTCGGCTGACAAAGGTGCGGGCAAGTCATCGCGGCCACCGGTCAAATGCCTGACGGACAAGGCAAACGACTCGTGTGACCAGAATGGACACATGCCGTGCGACTCGCCGGAATACCTGGTCCGACTCGAGAAGAAACAGCCGGTAGGGCTCTGCCCGAGCGGTCAGGCCCGGGAGGCCCCGGCCAGGTCGACCGGCAGGATCAGGCCCTCGTGCAGCCGCAGCGCGCGATCCATCCGGCCGGCGAGCTCGATATTGTGGGTGGCCACCAGGCAGGCCGTTCCATGATCCCTGGCGAAGGCCAGGAAGGCATCCAGCACATGGCTGGCGGTGCGCTCGTCCAGATTGCCGGTGGGCTCGTCGGCCAGGATCACCCGCGGCTCGTTGGCAAAGGCGCGGGCGATCGCGACACGCTGCTGTTCGCCGCCGGAGAGCCGCGAGGGGCGATGGGTCAGGCGCGCCGCCAGGCCCAGCTCGCCGAGCAGGCCCCGGGCGCGTTCGGCGGCCGCCCGTCGCCCCTGCCCTGCCAGCCGCTGCGGCAGGACGACATTCTCCAGGGCGGTGAATTCCGGCAGAAGATGGTGGAACTGGTAGACGAAGCCGAGCGCATGGCGGCGCAACCGGGTGCGGCCCCGGTCGTCAAGCTTCGCGGTCGGCGCGCCTTCGATCAGCACCTCGCCCTCGTCGGGCCGTTCCAGCAGGCCGGCCAGCTGCAGCAGGGTCGACTTGCCGGAGCCGGAGGGTCCGACCAGCGCCACCACCTCGCCCGGGGCAAGAAGCATCCCGGCCCCCTTGAGCACCTCCAGCCGCTGCTCGGCCTGGCGGAAGGTGCGGCGCACGTCGCGCAGTTCCAGCGCTGCGATTCCGGCCGGCATCGATGTCATCCCCGCCATCACTCGTACCGCAGCGCTTCGACCGGGTCGACCCGGGCGGCCCGGAAGGCCGGATAGATGGTGAAGACGAAGGTCAGCAGAAGCGCCACCAGGATCACCAGCAGGACCTGGACATTGTTCACCTTCGCCGGCAGTTGCGACAGGAAGTAGATCTCGGCGGCGAACAGGTCGGTGCCCAGCATCGCGTCGAGCTTCTGGCGCAGCCATTCGATGTTCTGCGCGAATCCCAGCCCGGCGAGGAAGCCCAGGCCCGTGCCGGCGATCCCGACGCTGGAGCCGCAGATGAAGAACACCCGCATGATCGTGCCGCGGCTGGCCCCCATGGTCCGCAGGATGGCGATGCCGCGGGCCTTGTCCCGCACCAGCATGATCATGCTCGACATGATGTTGAACGCGGCCACGATGATGATCAGGGTGAGGATCACGAACATCACGTTGCGTTCGACCTGCAGCGCGGTGACCAGGTGGCCATGGGCCTGCCGCCAGTCGGAGATCCGGTAGTCGGGGCCCAGCAGCCGCACCAGCTGCCGGATCGAGGCATCGGTGCGGTCGGGATCCTGCACCGCGATCTCGACGGCGGAAACCGCATTGCCGGTGCGGTAGAACAGCTGCGCGGCCTCCAGCGGAATGAAGACGAAGCCGGAATCGTACTCGTACATGCCGATGTTGAAGAGCCCCACCACCTCCACCGTCAGGCTGCGCGGCACCGTTCCGAAGGCGGTCGAGATGCCTTCCGGCGCAATCAGCTTGATCTCGTCGCCGACGCGGACCTGCAGGCTGCGCGCCAGGCGGTTGCCGATCACCGCGGCCTTCTTGCCGTGGAAGCCGGACAGGTCGCCGGCGACGATCTGCTGCCCTGCCAGGTTGTCGCGCGCGAAATCCTCCGGCTGCACGCCGCGCACGACGGCACCGGCGGCGGCGGCGCGGGACGTGACCAGGGCCTGGCCCTCGACGATCGGCGTCGCGGTCAGCACGCCGTCCAGGCCGCGGACCTGCGCGGTGACCGCGGCGTAGTCGTCGAACGGGCGGCCCTGTGCCTGGACCACCATATGGCCGTTCAGCCCCAGGACGCGGCTCAGCAGTTCCTCGCGGAAGCCGTTCATCACCGACATGACGATGATCAGGGTGGCGACCCCGATCGTGATGCCGACCAGCGAGATGATCGCGATCACCGAAATGAAGCCCTCGCGCCGGCGCGCCTGCAGGTAGCGGAAGGCCAGAAGCCATTCCACGGCCGAGAACGGTGCTGTTCCGCCCTTCCGCGACGATGCGGCCGGGGCGCCGTGACTGGACATGACAAATGCCTCCGTGGGGAATGGCCCCGATGATCGTGCGGCCGAATGGTCCGCCGGGCTGGTCCGCCGGGCTGGTCCGCCGGCAGCCTCCGGCGCGGTCAGTCGGTCAGCTGGGCGATCGCCGCGTCCAGCGACAGTTCCTGCTTCTCGCCGGTGGCGCGGCGCTTGACCTCGACGGTGCCGGCCTTGGCGCCGCGCGGCCCGACGGTCACCGCCCAGGGCAGGCCGATCAGGTCCATGGTGGCGAACTTCACGCCGGCCCGCTCGGGCCTGTCGTCATAGAGCACCTCGACCCCGGCGGAGCGCAAGCGGCCGTGCAGGGTCTCCGCCATGCTGTCGCAGTCGGGATCGTCGGTCTTCAGGTTGAGGATGCCCACCCGGAACGGCGCCACGGACTCGGGCCAGACGATCCCGGCCTCGTCGTGGTTCGCTTCGATGATGGCGCCGACCAGGCGCGACACGCCGATGCCATAGGAGCCCATCTCGACGGGCACCACCTGCCCGTCCGGCCCGACGACGGTCGCGCCCATCGGCGCGGAATACTTGGTGCCGAAGTTGAAGATATGGCCGACCTCGATGCCGCGTGCCTCCACCCGCCGGTCCTCCGGCAAGGCGTCGAAGCGCGCCGCATCGTGCATTTCCTCGGTCGCGGCATAGGGTTCCGCCCAGCTGTCCACCAGCGGCTGCAGGTCGGACATGTAGTCCACGCCTTCCTGCAGCACGTCGCGCTCCACCAGGGCACGGTCGCAGAACACCTGGCTCTCGCCGGTTTCCGCCAGGATGATGAACTCGTGGCTCATGTCGCCGCCGATCGGGCCGGTCTCCGCCCGCATCGGGATCGCCTTCAGGCCCATCCGGGCGAAGGTCCGCAGATAGGAGACGAAGTGGCGATTGTAGGAATGCCGCGCGGCGTCCTTGTCGAAGTCGAAGGAATAGCCGTCCTTCATCAGGAATTCCCGGCCCCGCATGACGCCGAAGCGCGGCCGCACCTCGTCCCGGAACTTCCACTGGATGTGATACAGCACCTGCGGCAGCTGGCGGTAGCTGCGGTTGGACTGGCGGAAGATGTCGGTGATCAGCTCCTCGTTGGTGGGGCCATAGAGCATGTCGCGCTCATGCCGGTCGGTGATCCGCAGCATCTCCTTGCCGTAATCGTCATAGCGCCCGCTTTCCCGCCACAGGTCGGCGGACTGGATCGTGGGCATCAGGACTTCCTGGGCGCCGTGGGCGTCCTGTTCCTCGCGCACGATCTGCTCGATCCTCTTGAGGACCCGGAAACCCAGCGGCAGCCAGGAATAGATGCCGGCGGCGGACTGCCGGACCATCCCGGCCCGCAGCATCAGCCGGTGGCTGACGATCTGCGCCTCGGCGGGGGTTTCCTTGAGGATGGGCATGAAGAAGGTGCTGAGACGCATGGTCATTCACTGCGTGGTGCGGGACCCGGACAGGGCCGGGTCGGGCATCAAGGAAAAGGAAGGCGCAGGGCCTTTGTGCTGCCCCTTCTAGTGCAGGGGCAGGCGTCCTGGCAATCCGCCGGAATCCGCGGGGCCGCGGCACCCGTTCAGCGGTTCTCCCGCTTCTCCAGGGCGGCGCAGTAGCTGGCGATATTGGCGCTGTCATTGCTGTTCAGCGGCTTGCCGTCCAGCAGGACCTCGCCGGTGCGGGTATTGACGGTCAGGGTCCCCGGGCGCAGCTCGGTTCCGACGCCGGTCCCCGCTATGGGATCCACCGTCCCAAGCAGCTTGATCTCGACCGTGTCGAAGGCGGTGCTGGCAGTCCCGTCCGCCGACACGCCGGGATCCGGCGGCAGGTCCGCCGAAGCCACCGGCTGGCCGCTGGCACTGACCCCCGGCACATAGGCCGCACTGGCACTGGTCGACTGGCGCAGCAGGATCCGGCATTCCTCGACCGTCAGGCCGGGCGGCGGCTCTGCTGCCTCGGCCGTGGCGATTGTCGCGGCCAGCGGGACGAGGAGAAATGCTGCCAGCAGCCGTGCGGCTGGACGCCCGTTGTTCGTGTGCGAATGATGCGGCCGTGAAACCGCATGCAATCGGGCTGGGGAGTTCGAGCTGTGTTGGGCCATTAGTCCGGGTTTTCCTTTCGGCAAATTTAGGAAATTCTACACCGAAGGATACGCAAGTTGCGTCTTACCCGAAAAAGTACAGCAGAAGCTGCGGAATCGCTTGCAAGCAGATCCCGGTTCCGCATAGACTGGTGTCAACAAAAAGAGAGGGCTACGCCCTCCCGTTTCCGGAAGGGCGCAGCCCAAGTTTAGGGAGGAAACGCCATCAAGCGTACGCTCGCGGGCTCGGCCCGTTTGCGTAAGAAACATCCTGAATGTTGCATTGCGATATAGCAAGATCGAAACCCCGATCTTGCTATTTTTTTTGCCATTTTTTGATTGGCGCCCACTGTGTCGCATAAAAAATGCTCAATTGCTTAAAAAGTATGCTTTTGCATGCATGGTACACGGGCAGAATTTTTGGGGCGATTCCCTGGAATCGGCCGGAGCCCGGAATTCAGAAGCAACGAAGCTAGACCGCGCTGAATCCATGCGCCGCAATCAAGGCGAGCATCATCTCTTTCGCTTCCAGGCGGTGGGCGCGATGAACGGCCCGGGCACGGTCGGCATCCGACGCCGCGATCGCCTCGACCAGCGCGCGATGGTCTGCGTTCGACTTGTGCGGCGCGGGCCGCATGTGGAGGGTGAGGAGCCGCGCCCGGTTCACCTGGCCGGAATAGGTGGCGACGATGCTTTCCAGGCGCCTGTTGCCGGCCAGGGCGACCAGGGCGCGGTGGAAGGCATCGTCGGCCTCCGCCCAGGCCGGCCGGTCGTCTTCCGCCAGGGCGGCCTCCATGCGCTCCAGATGCTGCCGCAACACCGCCAGTTCGGCATGACCGAGCCCGCGTTGCGCGACGGTATGGGCGGCAAGGGATTCCAGTTCCGTCAGGATGGAGTAGATCTCCTCCATGTCGGCGGGCGAGATCGGCAGGATATGCACCCCACGCCGCGGCCTTACCTGCAGCAGCCCCTGCCCTTCGAGGACGAGCGCCGCCTCGCGCACCGGGGTCCGGGACATGCCGAGCATCTGCCCGAGTTCGCTCTCCAGGTGGTCCGACCCCGGCAGCAGCCTGTTGCGGACGATCATCTCGCGGAGCATCGCGACCGCCCGCTGGGTCTGCGACAGCGGCTGCGCTGCCCTGCGGTCGGTCCCGGCCTGCCGCACAGCGGTCATTTCAGACCTCCACCGCCCGGTCGGTCGCCGCCGACCGGTACAGCGCCTCCTCGATCTCCATGTTGCGCAGATAGGACCCGGCATCGTTCTCCAGCGGCGTGCCGTGCAGCAGGTGGTCCGTGACATGGCACTGCAGGGCGTGGACGCAGTCGCCGCCGAAGCCGGCCTGGCTGATATCCACTGCCAGCGGTATCCAGCCGGTATCCGCCCGGGCACGAAAGGAGAGCCGGCCGTCGCCATCCAGCGCGATGGCGCCCGCGGCGCCTTCCACGAGGCATTCGCCCATGGTCAGCCGCGGATTCCGGGCGGCATGGTCGGCAAGCCGGTTGCCGTCGAACAGGGCGCGCCGGCCGTCGGCGAAGCGGTACAGGAAGAGGCCGCAATCCTCTCCCGCGATCGCCGGGTTGAGCCGGCGAAGATCTGCATAGACCGATGCCGGCTCGCCCATCAGGAAGCGAAAGGTATCGACCCAGTGGATCGCGGTCTCGTGGATCAGGAAGCGGTCCATCTGCCGGAAATAGGGCTGACGGGCGAGATAGGCATCCGCCCCCTGCCCGTCGCCCGGCCGCAGCCGGAACGTGACCTGGTAGAGCCGGCCGACCCTGCCCGCATCCAGTTCCCGCCGCAGGGCACGGTACCAGGGCTGAAAGCGGAAATTCTCATGCACCACGACCAGCTTGCCGGCCCGCTGCGCGTCCGCGACGGCGGCCTGCGCCTGCGCCAGCCCGCCGCAGAACGGCTTCTGGCAGACGATCGCCGCCGCGCCGGTCTGCAGCGCCGCGGCGATCAGGCCCCGATGGGCCGCCGGCGGTGCCGCGATGTCGATGATATCTGGCCGGACCGCCTGGAACATCGCGGCACTGTCCAAAAAGGTCGCGATTCCCTCCGTCCGATGGCCCGTGCCCTGCAGCAGGGTGTCGGCCTTGCCCGGTTCGGGATCTGCCAGCGCGACAAGTTCGGCATCCGGGTTGCGCAGCCAGCCATCGACGTGAAAGGCGCTGAAATAGCCGGCGCCGGCGACCGCCACCCGCAGCCTCCTGCGGTCCGGTGTCCGTGCGGCGGTCATGCGGCGAACCCTGCGAGGCAGCGCGATTCGATCTCCGCCGCGACATCCTCGGTCCCGGCCCGTCCCCCCAGGTCCGCCGTCAGGCAGGTGCCGGCATCCAGCTGGGCGTCCACGGCGGCCCGCAGATGGCCGGCAGCGACAGCCATGGCCGGTACCGCATGCGTGTCGGCAAGCCATTCCAGCATCATCGCGCCGGACAGCAGCATCGCCATCGGGTTCGCCAGGTCCCGTCCCGCGATGTCGGGGGCGCTGCCATGGCAGGGCTGGAACACCGCATGCCGGTCGCCGATATCCGCCGACGGCGCGAGACCCAGGCTGCCCATGATCCCGGCCCCCAGGTCGGAAAGGATATCGCCGAACATGTTCTCCGTGACGATGACGTCGAACATCTCCGGCCGCTGCACCATCCACAGGGCGGCGGCATCGACATAGGCATGGCGGGCGGCGATGTCCGGGTGACGCGCGGCCCGTTCGTCGAAGATCGACCGGAAGAACGCGAAGGCCTGGAACACATTGGCCTTGTCCACGCAATGGACCACGCCCCTGCCGGCACCGCTCGCCAGGCGGCGGGCGGCAAGACGGAAGGCGAAGTCGAACAGCTTTTCGGAGACCGCCCGGGTGATCACCAGGGTCTCGCGCGCCTCGGCGGTGCCCAGCACCTGTCCCTTGCCGTGGGAGGCGAACAGCCCTTCCGTGGATTCCCGCAGGATGACGAAATCGATCCGTCCCTGTTCCGCAGCCTTCAGGGGGGATCCCTGGCCGGGCCGCACGGTGACCGGCCGGACGCCCGCATAGAGGTCCAGGACCTTGCGCAGCTCGATCTGCGGGGCGATCTCGGTCCCGTCGGGATAGCGGATCTCGGGCAGGCCCATCGCGGAGAGCAGGATCGCGTCCGCTCCCCTCGCCTGCGCCATGGCCTCCGCCGGCAGCGCTTCCCCCGTCTGGCGGTAATGCGCCGCGCCGGCAGGCAGGTGCCGGACGTCGAGGCGAAAGGCGCCCGACCGCGCCGCCATGCGCTGCAGGAGCGCCACGGTCGGGCGCATCACCTCCGGCCCGATCCCATCCCCGTCGAACACGGCGATGGTAAAGGAGTGCGGGGCACCGCCGTCAGTGCCGGGCGCCGCCACAGGCCTCGTCTCTGTCATCCCGCTCCCGCCCTTCGGCCTGCCTCGGATCGTGCAGTCTTGATAATGTATGAGGCAATGTATACGCAATCTCGATCCCGCAGATATCGCCTGCCGCGGGCATACCCTGACGGAGCCGGTCACGATGGATGAGGTCTACGAAGTCTATGCCTTGAAATATGCCGAACGGAACGACCGGCGGCGCGCGGATTCCTTCCTCTTCGACGCGGACCAGGGGGCCGGGCACGAGATGGACTATTTCCTGTGGGCGATCCGCAATCCGCAGCGGACGATCGTGGTGGACACCGGCTACGACGCGCAGGAAGGCGCACGGCGCGGGCGGCCGGTCCTGCGCGAACCGGCCCGCTGCCTGGCCGATTTCGGGATCGACGCCGCTTCCGTCCAGGATGTCGTGATCACCCACCTGCATTACGACCATGCCGGGACCCTGGACAGTTTTCCGGCGGCGCGGTTCCACCTGCAGGCGGCCGAGATGGCCTATGCCACCGGGCCTGAGATGTGCCATGAGGCGTTGCGGGGGCCGTTCAGCGCCGGCCATGTCTGCAGCCTGGTGGAGAAGGTCTATTCAGGCCGCGTGAGCTTCCACAGCGGCGCGGCGGAGATCGCCCCGGGGGTGGAAGTGCATGAGATCGGCGGGCATACCCGCGGCCTGCAATGCGTCCGGGTCAAGACCGCCAGGGGGTGGCTGGTGCTGGCCTCGGATGCCTCGCACTACTACGAGAATTTCCTCAAGGGAAAGCTGTTTCCGATCGTCGAAAGCAGCCCGGCGATGCTCGAGGGTTTCCGGCGCCTGCCGCTTCTGGCCAGCGGGCGCGAACTGGTCGTGCCCGGCCACGATCCGCTGGTCCGGACCCTGTTCCCGCGGGTCTGCGGCGAGGCGGACGGCGCCGCGGTCCACCGGCTGGACGCGGTGCCCGTGACGCCGTGGCACGTCGCGCTGCAGGGAATCCTGTAGGCGCCGCTTCAGCCGGATCCGGTGACCCAGTCGCGGAAACTGAACAGCTCGAGATCCACCGCCACATAGACGGCGACGAACAGCAATGCGGCAATGCCGGTGGCGATCAGCATCTTCCGGCCGATCCGGGGACGCGTGGGTGCGGAAGTGGCATGCCCCTCCTCCGGGGTGCCGCCCTCCTCCTCCACCGTGCGCACACCGAACGGCAGGAGGCAGAAGAACACCAGCCACCACAGGATGACGAAGGTGACGATGGCGGAGCCGTAGTCCATCGTTGCGGTCCCTCCCCGTCCCCGGGCGGCTCAGACCTGCTCGATCTCCACCAGGGTGCCGTGCAGGTCCTTGGGGTGCAGGAACAGGACCGGCTTGCCATGGGCGCCGATCCGCGGCTCGCCGTCGCCCAGCACGCGCGCGCCCTCGGCCTTCAGCCGGTCCCGCGCGCCCAGGATATCCTCGACCTCGTAGCAGACATGATGCATGCCGCCATCCGGGTTGCGCTGCAGGAACTTGGCGATCGGCGAGCCCTCGCCCAACGGGTGCAGCAACTCGATCTTGGTGTTCGGCAGTTCGACGAACACCGTGGTCACGCCATGGTCGGGCTGCGGCACCGGGTCCGAGACCTTGGCCCCGAGCATGTCGCGGTAGGTCGCCGATGCCGCGGCCAGGTCCGGCACGGCGATGGCGACATGGTTCAGGCGTCCGATCATCTCAGGCTTCTCCTCTTGGGGTCCGATTGGCGTCCCGGCATCGGTCAGGCGGCCTGTGCCCCGGTGACCCGGACGAGATGCACCTCCACCACCGGCCGGCGGCCGTTCAGGCCGCGCACCAGGCGGCGCACGGCACGCCGGGCGATATCCTCGACGATCTCGTCGGTCGCCCGGTCGCTGCCCGAGAGGCGGTGGATCGCGGACTGCACGGCTTCCCGCGCCTCGTCCGCCAGGCTGCCATCGTCATCCTCCGCGACACCGGACAGGGCGATCATCGGCGGCGAGAGCGGCATGCCGCGGCGGTCGAGCGCCAGGGTGACGAACACCGCGCCGTTGCGCATCAGCCGGCGGCGCGTGCGCAGCACCGGCCCGTCGGGCAGGACGAGGTCGTCGCCATCCACCGCCAGGCGCCCGGACGGCACCTCGGCCACGATCGTCGGCTGCCCCGGTGCCAGCCGCACGGCATGGCCATTGCGGATCACCACGGCTTCCGGCACGCCCAGGGAGCGGGCCAGTGCGGCATGCGAGATCAGGTGACGGGATTCGCCGTGGACCGGGACGGCAATGCGGGGCCGCACCAGCCGGTACATCTCCGCCAGTTCGTCGCGGCAGGGATGCCCGGAGACATGGATCGCCGCGTCCTTCTCGGTCAGCACCTCGACGCCGCCTTCCGCCAGGCGGTTGTGCAATGCATAGAGGCTGCGCTCGTTGCCGGGGATGATCTTGGAGGAGAAGATCGCGGTATCCCCGGCGGTCAGGCTGATGTTGCGGTGGCTGTCGTCGGCGATGCGCGCCATCGCGCCGCGCGGCTCGCCCTGGCAGCCGGTGCAGAGCAGCAGCACCTCCTCGCGCGGCAGGTAGCCGATGTCGCGCTCGTCGACCAGGTCGGGCATGTCGCGCAGATAGCCGCATTCCCGCGACACTTCCAGGATCCGGTGCAGCGAGCGGCCGACGATGCAGAGCCGCCGGCCGGTGGCCTTCGCCACCTCCCCCACGGTTTCCACGCGGGCCACGTTGGAGGCAAAGGTGGCGATCGCGACCCGGCCGGTCTGCTTCCTGACCAGCTCGATCAGGTTGGTCCGGACATCGCCCTCCGACCCGCTGGTGCCGGGCGACAGCGCATTGGTGGAATCGCAGATCAGCGCCAGCACGCCTTCGTCGCCCAGGCGCTCGAGCTCGGCGAGGTCGCTCGCAGGCCCGACAAGCGGTTCGGGATCGAGCTTCCAGTCGCCGGTATGCAGGACGCGGCCATGCACCGTCTCGATCGACAGGGCGCGCATCTCGGGGATCGAATGGGTCAGGCCGACCGTGCTGATGCGGAAAGGCCCGAGGTCCAGCGGCCGGTCGGCACGCAGTTCGTGAATCGGCACCTCGCCCTCCAGCCCGACCTCGACGAGCTTCCGGCGCAGCAGGTTCGCGGCGAAGGGGGTGGCATAGACCGGGCATTCCAGCTCCGGCCAGAGAAACGGCACGGCGCCCAGATGATCCTCGTGCGCATGGGTCAGCACCAGGCCGACCAGGTCCTCGGCGCGATCGGCGATCCAGCTGGGGTCCGGGGTCAGCAGGTCGACGCCCGGCATGGTGTCGTCGGCAAAGGTGATGCCCAGGTCGACCATCAGCCATTTGCCGTCGCAGCCATAGAGGTTGAGGTTCATGCCGATCTCGCCGGCGCCCCCGAGCGGCAGGAAGACAAGGCTTGCCGGATCCATCCCGGCCGGATCCTGATCCTGGTTCTTCGTCATCTTGTCCCTGTCATGTCTGTCATGCCGAACGTTCCGCTATTTGCCGCCATTGCGTCGATAGATCTCCCTGAGGCCGCGCATCGTCAAGTCGCCTGCGACGATCTGGATGGCGTCGGTGGCCCCGCCGAACAGCGGCGCCAGCCCGCCGGTGGCCATCACCACCATCGGACGGCCGAATTCCGCCATGATCCGGGTGGTCAGGCCCTCGATCATGCTGACATAGCCCCAATAGACGCCGGAGCGCATGGCGCCGATGGTGTCCGTGCCGATCACATTGTCGCTTGGCGGGCGGACCGCCGTGATGCGCGGCAGCATGGCCGAGACCCGGTGCAGCGCATCGAGGTTGAGGTTCACGCCCGCGGCGATCACGCCGCCGCAGTAATTCCCCTGATCGTCTACCACATCGAGGGTCGTAGCGGTGCCGAAGTCGATGACGATCTTCGGCTCGCGTGTCACCAGATGGGCGCCGACCGCATTCACCAGCCGGTCTGCCCCGGCACCCTGGGCATGGACCTGGATCTCCAGCCGGCAATCCGGCTCGCCCACCACCAGCGGATCGGCGTCGAAATAGTCGCGGCACAGCCGCTTCAGCGCGAACATCACCGGCGGCACCACCGAACAGACGATCGCGGCGTGGATATCGGCCGGCCCGATGCCCTTCAGGGTCATCAGCTGCGTCAGCCAGACCGCATATTCGTCGGAGGTGCGCCGGCCATTGTCGGTGGTGATGCGCCATTCCGCGCGCAGGTCGTCACCGTCGAACACCGCGAAGGTGATATTGGTGTTGCCGGCATCGATGCCAAGGAGCATGGCCCTTCCCTCCTGTGCGGACCGGGTGGCGCTTCAGACCACCGGGACGGTCTGGACGATCTCGCCGGAAACGATGGTCCGCGTGCTGCCGTCCCGCAGCCCCAGGCACAGCGCGCCATCGGCGGCGAATGCCAGGAAGCGGCCATGCAGCTCCTCCTGCCCCAGCCGCACGACGATCTCCTGCCCCAGCCCCTCGGCCCGCGCCAGCCAGGCCTGGCGGACCGGCGCGAAGCCCTGTTCCGCGAACCGCGCGCACCATGCCGCCAGATGGCGCAGATAGGCTGTTGTCGCCGTTGCGAGGTCGGGCTGGCCATGATCGGCGAGGCAGGTGGCCGGATAGCGTTCGTCGGCGCCCGGCGGCGTGAAACGGACATTGACCCCGGTGCCGATGATCAGATGGTCGATGCCGCCATCGGCACGGGCACCGGATTCCAGCAGGATGCCGGAGACCTTGGCGCCCGCGATGCGCAGGTCGTTGGGCCATTTGCAGGTCAGGTGCGGTGCGGCCATCGGCGCGCATTCGGCAATCGCATCCGCCAGGGCCACCGCGGCGACGAAGGAATAGAGCCCGCCCTGCGCCGGCGCCATGTCCGGCCGCAGCAGCGCCGAACAGTAGAGGTTGCCCGGCGGGGAGTGCCATTGGCGGCCGCGTCGGCCGCGGCCGCTCAGCTGCTCGGCGGCGACGATCAGAAGCTGTCCGGGATCGCCGTCGCGCGCGCGGGCGCGCGCCTCGTCGTTGGTGCTGCCGACCTGCGCCAGATGCTCGATGCGCCAGGTCGATGCGGGCCCCGCTCCGGTCCCCGGCCCGGGATCCGGCATGCCGCTAGTTATGGCTGCCGCCGCCCGTCTCCCGGCTGGTGGCCGCACCGGCGGAAGGCGGCTTGTCGCCGACGAGGCTGTGCGCGGCACTCTGCGCCTCCACCACCAGGGGGCCGGGCAGGACCACGTAGAACAGCACGAGCACGCCGGCGATCAGGCTGACGATGGCCAGCTCGGGCCGCATCGGCCGCTCCAGCGGCTCGCCCGCCGGGGCGTCGACATACATGATCTTGATGATCCGCAGGTAGTAGAAGGCCGCCACGACGCTGGACAGGATGCCGATCACCGCGAGGGTGTAGAGCCCGGCATTGATGCCCGCCATGAAGACGTAGAACTTGGCGAAGAAGCCCGCCAGCGGCGGTACGCCGGCCAGCGAGAACAGGAAGATGGCGATCGCCAGCGACAGGCCCGGATGGGTGCGCGACATGCCGGCCATGTCGTCCAGGTTCTCCACCATGCCATCGCGATTCCGCAGGGCCAGGATGCAGGCGAAGATGCCCAGGTTCATGACGATGTAGATCGCCATGTAGAGCAGCACGCCGCGCACGCCGTCCTCGGTGCCGGCGGCGACACCGATCAGCGCATAGCCGATATGGCCGATGGTGGAATAGGCCATCAGGCGCTTGATGTTGCGCTGGTTGAGGGCGGCGACGGCGCCCAGCACCATGGACAGGATCGAGATCACCACGATCAGCTGGCGCCACTGGTCGTCGATGCCGCCCAGCGGCTCCAGCAGGGTGCGCAGCAGCAGGCAGATGGCGGCCACCTTCGGCGCGACGGCGAAGAACGCGGTGACCGAGGTCGGCGCGCCCTCGTAGACGTCCGGCGTCCACATGTGGAAGGGCACGGCGGAGATCTTGAAGGCCAGCCCGGCCACCAGGAAGACCAGCCCGATGATCACGCCGACCTCGTTGTCCAGGATGCCGGTCGCGAAGACCTTGCCCAGCCCGTCGAAGGAGGTGGTGCCGCTGAAGCCGTAGAGCAGCGAACAGCCATAGAGCAGCAGGCCGGAGGACAGCGCCCCCAGCACGAAGTATTTCAGGCCGGCTTCCGTGGAGCGGGCCGAGTCCCGCTTGAAGGCGGCGATCACGTAGAGCGACAGCGACTGCAGCTCGAGGCCGACATAAAGCGAGATCAGGTCGTTGGCGGACACCATCACCAGCATGCCGATGGTCGCCGTCAGCACCAGGATCGGGAACTCGAAGCGTTCCATCCGCTCGTTGCGGTTGTAGTGCAGCGACAGGATCAGGGCGCCCATCGACCCGATCAGGATCAGGGTCTTTGCGAAGCTGGCGAAGCTGTCGGTGACGTAGAGGCCGTTGAGCGCCACGGTACGCTCCGCCGGCCCGAGCCAGACCAGGATCAGGTCGACGAGCAGGACCAGGACGGAAAGCCAGGTGACGAGGCGGGTGCCGCGGTCGCCCAGGAACACGCCGACCATCAGCAGGACCAGGACGGCGGCCGCCAGGAAGATCTCCGGCAGCGCAGGTGCGAAGACGGGAACGGTGGTTGCGAGCGGGCTCATCGATCCGTCCTCAGAAGCGGTTCGGGTTCAGGCCGGCCGCCTCGAGCGAGGCGGCGTGGTCGGCCACGAGCTTCTGAACCGAGGCATCCATCACATCCAGGAAGGGCTGCGGATAGAGGCCGAACCAGAAGACCAGGATCACCAGGGGCGCGAAGATCAGGATCTCCCGCATGTTGAGGTCCTTCAGGGACATGAGCTCCTGCTTGACCAGTTCGCCGAACATGACGTTGCGGTAGAGCCATAGCGAGTAGACCGCCGACAGCACCACCGAGGTGGTCGCCAGGAAGGCGATCCAGGTGTTCGCCTTGAAGGCGCCGGCCAGCGAGAGGAACTCGCCGACGAAGCCGCCCAGCCCCGGCAGCCCGATCGACGCCATGATGAACAGCATGAAGACGAAGGCGAACATCGGCATTCGGTTCACGGCACCGCCATAGCGGCCGATATCCCGGGTATGGATCTGGTCGTAGAGCACGCCGACGCAGAGGAACAGGGCGCCGGAGATGAAGCCGTGCGCCAGCATCAGGATGATCGCCCCCTGGATGCCGATGATGGTGAAGGAGAACATGCCCACCTTCACCACGCCCATATGGGCGATCGACGAATAGGCGATGACCTTCTTCATATCCTCCTGCACCAGGGCGACCATCGATGTGTAGATGATCGAAATGATCGACAGGACGAGGATCAGCGGCGCCCAGAAATCGGAGCCCAGCGGGAAGATCGGGATCGAGAAGCGCAGCAGGCCGTAGCCGCCGAACTTCAGAAGCACGCCGGCCAGCAGCACCGACCCCGCCGTCGGCGCCTCGACATGGGCATCCGGCAGCCAGGTATGCAGCGGCCAGATCGGCACCTTGACCGCAAAGGACACGAAGAAGGCGATCCAGAGCCAGTTCTGTTCCTCCGCGGTGAACGCGAATTCCATCAGGGTCGGGATGTCGGTCGTCCCGGCGCGGTAGTACATGTAGATGATCGCCAGCAGCAGCAGCACCGAGCCGGCGAAGGTGAACATGAAGAACTTCAGCGCCGCGTAGACCCGGTTCTTGCCGCCCCAGACGCCGATGATCAGGAACATCGGGATCAGGCTGGCTTCGTAGAAGATGAAGAACATCACCATGTCCAGGGAGGTGAAGACCCCGATCATCAGGGTCTCCATCACCAGGAAGGCGATCATGTATTCCCGCACCCGGGTGGTGATGCTGCGCCAGGAGGCCAGGATGCAGAGCGGCATCAGCAGGGTCGAGAGCAGCACGAACAGCATCGAGATGCCGTCGATGCCCAGCTGGTAGCGGATGCCGTCGGACAGCCAGTCGCCCTGCTCCACATACTGGAAGTCGGCGGTGTCGCGGTTGAAGCCGAACCAGAGGATCAGCGAGACCGCGAAGGTGATCACGGTGGTCCACAGCGCCACGTTCCGGGCATTGCGCGCCACCGTCTCCTCGGCGCCGCGGACGACGAGGATGAAGACCACGCCGACGAGCGGCAGGAAGGTCAGGATCGAGAGGATCGGAGCATCGGTCATCGCGATCAGTATCCGCCGCCGCTTTCAAAGAAATAGAAGGTGATGAACGCCACGATGCCGATCAGCATCGCGAAGGCGTAGTGGTAGAGATAGCCGGACTGCAGGACCGCCACCCGGCGGGAGGCCCGGACGAAGAGCCTGGCGAGCCCGTCGGCGCCGTAGCCGTCGATGATCCGCCCGTCGCCGTCCCGCCAGAGCCGTTTCGAGATCCAGATATACGGGTCGATGAAGATGTGCCCGTACAGCCAGTCGAAATACCACTTGTTGAACAGGAAGGCATGCAGCGGGCGGTTGCGCTCGGCCAGCTGCGCCGGGATCAGGCGGTCGCGGATGTAGAACTGCCAGGCGATCAGGACGCCGGCGACGGCGGCGACCAGGGTCGCCAGCTTCACCCACAGCGGCACGCCGTGCGCCTCCTCCATGGCGTGGTTGCTCTCCAGCACCAGGATCGATCCGCGCCAATAGTCCTGCCAGTGATGGCCGACCAGCAGGTCGTAGAACAGCATGCCGACAAAGACCGCCAGCACCGCCAGGACCGCCATCGGGGCGACCATCACCAGCGGGCTCTCATGCACCTTGCCCATGGCCTCCGGCGTCCCGCGCTCGTCCTGGTGGAAGGTCATGAACAGGAGGCGCCAGGAATAGAAGGCGGTCAGGATCGCCGCGGCCACGCCGAGCACCCAGGCATAGAGCCCCACCCCGGAGCCGGCGGCCCAGGCGGCCTCGATCATGAAGTCCTTGGAGTAGTAGCCGGCGAAGAACGGGATGCCGGCGATCGCCAGGCTGCCGATCCACATGAACACGTAGGTGACGCGGATATATTTCCACAGGCCGCCCATGCGGCGCATGTCCTGCTCGTCGCTCATCGCATGGATGACGGAGCCGGCGCTGAGGAACAGCAGCGCCTTGAACATGGCATGGGCGCCCAGGTGGAACATCGCGGCCGGATAGGCGCTGACGCCGACGGCGAAGAACATGTAGCCCAACTGGCTGCAGGTCGAGTAGGCGATCACCCGCTTGATGTCGAACTGGGTGATGCCGATCGTCGCCGCGAAGAAACAGGTGGTCGCGCCGATCACGGTGATCACCATCAGGGTGTCGGGCGCGTATTCCAGCATCGGCGAGATCCGCACGCACATGAACACGCCGGCGGTGACCATGGTGGCGGCATGGATCAGCGCGGAGACCGGCGTCGGGCCTTCCATCGCGTCGGGCAGCCAGGTGTGCAGGCCCAGCTGCGCGGACTTGCCCATCGCGCCGACGAACAGCAGCAGGGTCGCCACCGTCAGGAAGTCCAGGTCCATGCTGAGGAAATGGAAGGTCTTGCCGGCCAGGTCCGGGGTCGCCTGGAACACCGTGGCGAAGTCCACGCTGTCGTACATGTAGAAGACGGCGAAGATGCCCAGCGCGAAGCCGAAATCGCCGATCCGGTTGACCACGAAGGCCTTGAAGGCGGCGTTGTTGGCGCTGGTCCGGTTGAACCAGAAGCCG
This sequence comes from Sneathiellaceae bacterium, assembly GCA_040216765.1. Classification (GTDB taxonomy): domain Bacteria; phylum Pseudomonadota; class Alphaproteobacteria; order Ferrovibrionales; family Ferrovibrionaceae; genus Marinibaculum. The sequence continues at coordinate 390,342 of JAVJON010000007.1, forward strand.
ACCAGCAGGTAGGAGGCGACACCGACGCCTTCCCAGCCGAAGAACATCTGGACGAAATTGTCCGCCGTCACCAGCGACAGCATCGCGAAGGTGAAGAACGAGATATAGGCGAAGAACCGCGGCTTGTGCGGGTCATGCGCCATGTAGCCGATCGAGTAGACATGCACGACGGCCGAAACCAGGTTGACGACCAGCAGCATCCAGACGGTCAGCTGGTCGACATAGATCCCCCAGTTCACCGCCATCGTGTCGGAATGGAACCAGGTCAGCACCCGGACATGCACCACCTCGCCGCCCAGGCCGACGTCGAAGAAGGCGATGACCGACAGGATCAGGGAGATGATCACCGACGCGCTGCAGGTCCACATGCTCGCGCGGTCGCCGATGAAACGGCCGCCCAGCCCGACGATGATCGCCGCAATCAGGGGCAGGAAGACGATCAGGGAGTACATGCGCCCGCTCAGCCCTTCATCATGTTGATGTCTTCCACCGCGATCGAGCCGCGGTTGCGGAAATAGACCACCAGGATGGCCAGGCCGATGGCGGCCTCGGCCGCCGCGACGGTCAACACCAGCAGCGCGAAGATCTGCCCGGTCAGGTCGCCGATATGCGTGGAAAAGGCGACAAGGTTCATGTTCACCGCAAGCAGCATCAGCTCGACCGACATCAGGATGACGATCACGTTCTTGCGGTTCATGAAGATCCCGAAGATGCCCAGCGAGAACAGGATCGCGGCCACCGTCAGGAAATGTCCAAGTCCGATATCCGGCACTGTCATGCCCCCTTCACCGACCCCGCCCCGGGGCCGGTCATCCCTGCACTCAGCCCCGCCCGGGCATCGCCCCGGCGTGACACGGTCCGGCGGCATCCCGCCCCCTTGCGGGGCGCGCGATGCCATCCGGCGCATTCCAGGCGCCTGCCCCCCTGAGGCAGGCGCCGCCGTCCGACCCGGTCAGATGCCCTGACCGGGTTCGATCTTCTTGAGGCTGACAGCCTCTTCCCGCAGGCGCGCGTTCTGCACCCCGATATTCTGCTTGCGCACGCCGACCCGGGCGCGATGCGTCAGCACGATGGCGCCCACCATGGCCACCAGCAGGATCAGCCCGGCCACCTGGAAGGCGTAGATGAAGTAGGTGTACATCACATGCCCGATGGCATGGGCGTTGGTGACTTCCGCCATCGGCGGGATCGGCAGGCGCGAGACCGCGGCCACGTCCGGCGAGTAGATCCAGGCGCCGAGCACCAGGAACAGCTCCACCAGCAGGATGACGCCGACCAGGGCGCCGACCGGAAGGTATTGCAGGAAGCCCTGGCGCAGTTCGACGAAATTGATGTCGAGCATCATCACGACGAACAGGAACAGCACCGCGACCGCGCCCACATAGACCACGATCAGCATCATGCCGATGAACTCCGCGCCCATCAGGATGAACAGGCCGGCGGAATTCACGAAGGTCAGGATCAGGAACAGGACCGAGTGCACGGGATTGCGCGACGCGATCACCATGAAGGCCGAGCCGATGGTGACCACCGACAGGATGTAGAAGGCGATGCTCTGGACGATCATGGGCGCGGTGCCCCCCTCTCGCGGCAGGCTTTCGGGTGGCAGGTCCGTGGGCGGCCCGTCGCGCAACCGGTCGGGGCGGGTCCGGCGGAAGCCGGGCATGCAACGACCGGCGGATGCCGGCCGGGGGTTCCCGCCCGGGACATCATCGGCCGCGCTCCCCCCGGGCGCCGGTTACCGGTACGGCGCATCGGCCTCAAGGTTCCGCGCGATCTCATATTCCCAACGATCCCCGTTTTCCAGGAGTTTCTCCTTGTCGTAGAAGAGTTCCTCCCGCGTCTCGGTCGCGAACTCGTAGTTCGGCCCCTCCACGATCGCATCCACCGGGCAGGCCTCCTGGCAGAAGCCGCAATAGATGCACTTCGTCATGTCGATATCGTAGCGGGTGGTGCGGCGCGATCCGTCTTCCCGCGGCTCGGCCTCGATCGTGATCGCCAGGGCCGGACAGATCGCTTCGCAGAGCTTGCAGGCGATGCAGCGCTCCTCGCCGGTGGCGTAGCGGCGCAGCGCATGCTCGCCCCGGAAACGCGGGCTGAGCGGCCCCTTCTGGTAGGGGTAGTTCAGGGTCGCGCGCTTGCGGAACATGTAGCTGAAGGTCAGCGCCATGCCCGAGGCCATTTCCGACAGGAAAAGCGCGCGCGCACTGCGATCCAGGAACGACATCTCCATAACTCCAATCCCGTCCCGGCATGAGGCCCTCTGCGGGGCCGTCCCTGCCCGGACGCGGTTTCTCCAGTCTCAGCCAACCCCGCCGGTCGAGGTCGGAATCCAGCCGGTGGCCATCAGGACACCTGCCGTAATGACCAGCCAGAGCAGCGACCCCGGCAGGAAGACCTTCCAGCCCAGCCGCATCAGCTGGTCGTAGCGATAGCGCGGGATCGTCGCCCGCACCCAGATGAACACGAAGAGCAGGAACAGGACCTTCAGGACGAACCAGACGACGCCCGGGATCCAGGTGAAGGGCGCCACGCCGAACGGCGCCAGCCAGCCCCCCAGGAACAGGATCGTGGTCATCGCGCTCATCAGGATCATGTTCGCGTATTCGCCCAGGAAGAACAGGACGAAGGCCATCGAGGAATATTCGACCTGGTAGCCGGCCACCAGCTCCGACTCCGCCTCGGGCAGGTCGAAGGGATGCCGGTTGGTCTCCGCCAGGGTCGAGATGAAGAACATCACGAACATCGGGAACAGCGGGATGCAGAACCAGATGGTTTCCTGCGCCAGCACGATCTCGGTCAGGTTCAGCGAGCCGACGCAGAGCAGGACCGAGATGATGATCAGGCCCATCGAGACTTCGTAGGACACCATCTGCGCCGAGGAACGCAACGCGCCCAGGAAGGCATAGCGCGAATTCGAGGCCCAGCCGGCCATGATGATGCCGTAGACGCCAAGCGACGAGACGGCGAACAGATAGGTGATGCCGATGTTGATGTCGGCGATCACCCAGCCCTCGTCCAGCGGGATCGCGGCCCAGGCGATCATCGCCAGGATGTAGGTGATCATCGGCGCCGCGAAGAACACGACCCGGTTGGCGCCGGCGGGAATCACGGTTTCCTTGAAGACCGCCTTCACCGCGTCGGCAAAGGGCTGCAGCAGTCCGAACGGGCCGACCACGTTGGGGCCCATCCGCAGCTGCATCGCCGCCAGGACCTTGCGCTCCATCAGGGTCAGATAGGCCACGCAGATCAGCAGGGGCACCAGCAGCAGCAGGATCTGCCCCAGGATGATCAGGCCGGGCCAGAGATAGCCGGCCCAGAAAATGCTCCAGAAACCCGGATCAGCCATTGGTGCCGGTCCCCTCCGCCCCATGCGCCGTCCCGGTCACCGTGGCGCGGACCAGGGCGCTGCATTCCTGCATGACGGCCGAGGCGCGGGTGATCGGATTGACCAGATAGACATCCTTGATCGGGCTGGCGAAGGGCTGGTCGTCCATCGCCGCCACGGTCCCCTGCCCGGCCGTCCACGCCGCGGCCGTCACCTGGTCGACCGCCGCGAAATGCGGCGCCAGCTCCAGGATCCGGGCGCGCAGCGCCGGCAGGTCGTCATAGGGCAGGGCATGGCCGAGGACGGCGGACAGGGCCCGCAGGATCGTCCAGTCCTCGCGCGCATCGCCTGGCGGTGCGGCGGCCTTGCGGCCCAGCTGCACCCGCCCCTCGGTGTTCACCCAGATGGCCTCCTTCTCCGGATAGGCCGCCGCCGGCAGGATCACATCGGCGCGCGCCGCACCGGCATCGCCATGGCTGCCCAGATAGACCACGAAGGCCTCGCCGAACGCATCCTTCGCGAACTCGTCGTGATGCGCGAGGAAGACCGCCTCGATCTCGCCGGCCGCAGCGCCCGCCAGGATGCCGGCCGTGTCGCGGCCGCCCTCGCCCGGCACGAAGCCGATATCCAGCGCGCCGACCCGCGACGCGGCAGTATGCAGGACGTTGAAGCCGTTCCAGCCGGGCGCGTCGTCGGTGCCGGCAACGATCGCGCCGACCTTGTCCGCCAGGGCCCGGGCGGTGGCCTGCACCGCCGCGCCGTCGGGCCGCGCCAGGGCGCCCATCCCGACGATGATCAGCGGCCGCTCGGCGTTCTGAAGCGTCTCGAAGAAGCTGTGGCGGCCCTCCGCCAGGTCCGTCAGGGTGGTCGGGCCGCTCCCCAGGCGCTGCGCCGGGTAGGTCAGGTCGCCGCCGTTCCAGTCGGCGAACTCGCCGATCGTCGCCACCGGCAGGCGCCCGCGCCTTGCCAGCCAGGACTTGCGCAGGCGGGCATTGATCAGGGCGGCTTCCCAGCGCGGATAGCTGCCGACCAGCAGGACGGCATCCGCCGCCTCGATCCCCGCGATCCCGCTGTTGAACAGGTAGCCGGCGCGGTCCTTCGGGTCGAAGGTCGCGCCGTCGGCCCGGCAATCCAGGTTGGCGCTGCCCAGCGCCGCCATCAGGTCCTTCAGTGCGGTCATGCCCTCGACGCAGGCCAGGTCGCCGGCGATCGCCGCGATCCGGTCGCCGGCAACGCCGTCCAGGCGGGCCGCGATCGCCTGGAAGGCGTCCTGCCAGCTGGCCGGCCGCAGCTTGCCGTCGCGGCGGATATAGGGCTTGTCCAGGCGGCGGGAGCGCAGGCCGTCGAAGACGAACCGGCTGCGGTCCGACAGCCATTCCTCGTTCACGTCCTCGTTCAGCCGGGGCAGGATGCGCATCACCTCGCGGCCGCGGACATCGATGCGGATATTGGCGCCGACGGCATCCATGGCGTCCACGCTCTCGGTCTTCTTCAGCTCCCAGGGGCGCGCGGTATAGGCATAGGGCTTGGAGGTCAGCGCGCCGACCGGGCAGAGATCGATGACATTGCCGGACAGCTCCGACGTCATCGCATGCTCCAGATAGGTGGTGATCTCCATATCCTCGCCGCGGCCGGTGGCGCCCAGCTCCGGCACGCCCGCCACCTCCTCCGCGAAGCGGATGCAACGGGTGCAGTGGATGCAGCGGGTCATCACCGTCTTGATCAGCGGGCCCATATACTTGTCTTTGACGGCGCGCTTGTTCTCGTCGTAGCGGCTGCCGCCCTTCCCGTAGGCCATGCTCTGGTCCTGCAGGTCGCATTCGCCGCCCTGGTCGCAGATCGGGCAGTCCAGCGGATGGTTGATCAGCAGGAACTCCATCACGCCTTCGCGCGCCTTGCGCACCAGCGGCGTGTTGGTATGCACCACCATGCCGTCGCCGGCCGGCATCGCGCAGGAGGCGATCGGCTTGGGCGAGCGCTCCATCTCCACCAGGCACATCCGGCAATTGCCGGCGATCGACAGCCGTTCGTGGTAGCAGAAGCGCGGCACTTCCTTGCCGGCGATCTCGCAGGCCTGCAGCACCGTGGTGCCGGGTTCCACCTCGACTTCGATTCCGTCAACCGTGAGCTTCGGCATCTCAGCGCCCGCTTTCGTCTTGCATGACCGTCATCCTGCCGCCGTCACTCTGCTGCCCGTCACTCTGGCGCCCGTCACTCTGCCGCCTGGGGGGCGTAGCGTTCCTTGATGCGCCGTTCAAGCTCCGGCCGGAAATGCCGCACCAGCCCCTGGATCGGCCAGGCCGCCGCATCGCCGAGCGCGCAGATGGTATGGCCCTCGACCTGGTAGGTGACCTCCAGCAGGGTGTCGATCTCCGACAGCTCCGCTTCGCCGCGGACCAGCCGTTCCATCACCCGCCACATCCAGCCGGTGCCCTCGCGGCACGGGGTGCACTGGCCGCAGCTCTCGTGCTTGTAGAACTTCGACAGGCGCGCGATGGCGCGCACCACGTCGACCGACTTGTCCATCACGATGACGGCCGCGGTGCCCAGGCCCGACTTCACTTCGCGCAGCGAATCGAAGTCCATCAGGATGTCGTCGCAGGTCGACTTGGGCAGCAGCGGCACCGAGGCGCCGCCCGGAATCACCGCCAGCAGGTTGTCCCAGCCGCCGGTGACGCCGCCGGCATGCTTCTCGATGAGCTCCCGCATCGGGATGCCCATCACCTCTTCCACGTTGCAGGGCTGGTTCACGCAACCGGAGATGCAGAACACCTTGGTGCCGGTGTTGTTGGGGCGGCCCAGCCCGGCGAACCAGTCGCCGCCGCGGCGCAGGATGGTCGGCGCGACGGCGATGCTCTCGACATTGTTCACCGTCGTCGGGCAGCCCCAGACGCCGACATTGGCCGGAAACGGCGGCTTCAGGCGGGGCTGGCCCTTATGGCCTTCCAGGCTCTGGATCAGCGCCGTTTCCTCGCCGCAGATATAGGCGCCGGCGCCGCGATGCACGTAGACGTCGAAATCGTAGCCGGAGCCGCAGGCATTGCGCCCCACCAGGCCGGCGTCATAGGCCTCGGCGATCGCCGCATCCAGGATGTCGGCTTCCTGGTGGAACTCGCCGCGGATGTAGATATAGGCCGCCACCGCGTTCATCGCGAAACCGGCGACAAGGCAGCCCTCGACCAGCTTGTGCGGGTCGTGGCGCATCATGTCCCGGTCCTTGCAGGTGCCGGGCTCGCCCTCGTCGGCATTGACCACCAGGTAGGACGGCCGGCCGTCGGACTGCTTGGGCATGAACGACCATTTCAGGCCGGTGGGAAATCCCGCCCCGCCGCGGCCGCGCAGGCCGGACTTCTTCATCTCGTCGATGATGGCGTCGCGACCGCGCGCCAGGATCTCCCCCGTCCCGTCCCAGTCGCCGCGCATGCGCGCCGATTTCAGCCGCCAGTCGTGGTGGCCGTAGAGGTTGGTGAAGATCCGGTCCTTGTCCGCAAGCATTGCTGCCACTCGCTCAATTGGGTGCGCCCGGTGCGGCGGCGCTGAAGGTTCGGCGGGCTACTCCGCGGCGTCGCCGGAGGCCGGCTCGCCGTAGTTCACTTCCGACGAGACCAGGCTGGTCAACCCGCCCGACGGGCAGGAGGTCTGCCGCCCGGTCAGGGAGCCCGGCGGCGGTGCCTTGCCGGCGGCGACCGCCTCCAGCAGCGCCACCACGTTCTCCGGCGTCAGGTCTTCGTAATAGCCGTCGCCCAGCTGCAGCATCGGCGCGTTCACGCAGGCGCCCAGGCATTCGGCCTCCTTCAGGGTGAAGGCGCCGTCGGCGGTGGTGCCGCCCAGGCCGACCCCCAGATGCTTCTCGCAGGCCGCGACGATCGCCTCGGAGCCCCGCAGCCAGCAGGGTGTCGTCGTGCAGACCTGGACCAGATGCCGGCCCACCGGGGCCAGGTTGAACATCGTGTAGAAGGTCGCGACCTCCCAGGCCCGGATATACGGCATGTCCAGCAGTTCCGCGACATGCCGGACCGCGGCCTGCGGCAGCCAGTTCTGGTGCTGGCGCTGGGCCAGGTCCAAGAGCGGGATCACCGCCGACTGCTGCCGTCCCGGCGGATACTTGGCAATCACCGCCTTGGCCTTCCCGTGATTCTCCTCGGTGAAGGCAAAGGTGGCGGGCTGCGCCTCGGGCGGCGCGATGGTGGGTGCCGTCATCGGTCGATCTCCCCGAACACGATGTCCATGCTGCCGACGATCGCGACCGCGTCGGCAAGCATGTAGCCCTTCGACAGGAAGTCGGTGGCCTGCAGGTGGACAAAGGCCGGCGAACGGATCTTGCAGCGATAGGGCTTGTTGGTGCCGTCGGAGACCAGATAGACCGCGAACTCGCCCTTGGTGGATTCCACGGCGGCATAGGTCTCCCCCGCCGGCACGTGATAGCCCTCGGTATAGAGCTTGAAATGGTGGATCAGCGCTTCCATCGAGCGCTTCATCTCCGCCCGCGGCGGCGGCACGACCTTGCGGTCGCTGGCCTGGACCGGCCCGCCCGGCATCTGCTCGATGCACTGGCGCACGATGCGGACGCTCTGCCGCATCTCCTCGACCCGGCAGAGATAGCGTGCGTAGCAATCGCCGTTATTGCCGACGGGAATGTCGAAATCCATGCGGTCGTAGACGTCATAGGGCTGCGACTTGCGCAGGTCCCAGGGCACGCCGGCGGACCTCAGCATGATGCCGGTGAAACCCCAGTCGATGGCATCCTCCGGCGTCACCGGGCCGACATCGACGTTGCGCTGCTTGAAGATCCGGTTCTGCGTCAGCAGGCTCTCGATATCGTCGATCACCTTCCCGACCCGGTCGCAATAGGCATAGATCTCCTCGGCCATGCCGGCGGGCATGTCCTGATGGACGCCGCCGGGCCGGAAGTAAGCAGCGTGCATACGCGCGCCGGAGACCCGCTCGTAGAACTCCATCATCTTCTCGCGCTCTTCGAAGCCCCAGAGCGCCGGAGTCGTCGCCCCCACGTCGAGCGCATGCGTGGTGATGTTCAGCATGTGGTTCATGATGCGGGTGATCTCGCTGAACAGCACCCGCAGATACTGGCCGCGCGGCGGCACTTCCAGGCCCAGCAGGCGCTCGACCGCCAGGGCATAGGCATGCTCCTGGTTCATCGGCGAGACATAGTCCAGCCGGTCGAAATAGGGCACGGCCTGCAGGTAGGTCTTGTGCTCGATCAGCTTCTCGGTACCGCGATGGAGCAGCCCGATATGCGGATCGGCCCGTTCCACGATCTCGCCATCCAGCTCCAGCACAAGGCGCAGGACGCCGTGCGCCGCAGGATGCTGCGGGCCGAAATTCATCGTGTAGTTGGCGATCTGGACTTCGCCCATCGCGCCGCTCCTCAAGATCCACCGCGCCGTCCCGGCAAGCCGGTCAGGGCGTATTCATTTTATGCCGGGCCGTATCGTAGCCGGCCCGGGCGGGACTACTTCTTCGCCGGTGCCGGTGCCGGCGCAGGCTGCTCCGCCTTCTCGTCGCCCGGCAGGACATAATGTGCACCTTCCCAGGGGCTCATGAAGTCGAAGCCGCGGAACTCCTGGGTCAGGGTCACCGGTTCGTACACCACCCGCTTCTGCTCGGTGTCGTAGCGCACTTCGACATGGCCCGTCAGCGGGAAATCCTTCCGCATCGGATGCCCCTCGAAACCATAGTCGGTCAGGATCCGCCGCAGGTCGGGATGGTCGGAGAACAGCACGCCGTAGAGGTCCCAGACCTCGCGCTCGAACCAGTTGGCGCAGGAGAACACCGTGGTCACCGACGGCACAGGGGTCTCCTCGTCCGTCGCCAGCCTGACCCGCAAACGCTGGTTCAGGCGCAGGCTCAGCAGGTGGTAGACCACCTCGAATCGCTTCGCCCGGTCGGGATAGTCGACGCCGCAGATATCGACCAGCATCGCGAACTGGCAGTTGCTGTCGTCGCGCAGGAACGTCATCACGTCGACGACATGGTCCGCGCGGACCTGCACCGAAAGCTCGCCATGGGCCACCGACATGCCGCTTACGTCATCGGCGCGCGCGCCGGCAATGTAGGCGCCCAATTCGTGCAGGGCCTGGTCCTGCTCCGCCGTGTCGTTCACCTGGACCGCCCCCTTCTCGTCCCGGATCCGCCTGTTGCCGGCTTCGCCTGGCCCCTTGCCCCGCGGCCGGCCGGCTCAGCGTGCAATGGTCGAGGTCCGGCGGATCTTCCGCTGCAGCTGCAGGATGCCATAGACCAGCGCCTCGGCCGTCGGCGGACAGCCGGGCACATAGATGTCCACCGGCACGATCCGGTCGCAGCCACGGACCACGGAATAGGAATAGTGGTAATAGCCTCCGCCATTGGCGCAGGACCCCATGGAGATCACGTAGCGCGGCTCCGGCATCTGGTCGTAGAGCTTGCGCAGCGCCGGCGCCATCTTGTTGGTCAGGGTGCCGGCCACGATCATCACGTCGGACTGGCGCGGCGAGGCCCGCGGCATCGCCCCGAAGCGGTCCAGATCGTAGCGCGCCATGTAGGCGTGGATCATCTCCACGCCGCAGCAGGCCAGCCCGAAGGTCATCGGCCAGAGCGATCCGGTACGCCCCCAATTCACCAGCTTGTCCAGGTTGGTGATCAGGAAGCCGCGATCGGCCAGCTCTGCATTGACCTCCTTGTAGAAGGAGTCCTGCGAAGGGATCCGCGCGGCCGTCTCGGGGGCGGCAGGACCGGGTGTCGCGACAGACATCTGACTACTCCAGCATCAACATTGCGGCGGGCGCGGCACTGGCGGCGGGGAACCGGTGGCCAGCGCCGGGGCCGCGGGCGGTCACTCCCACTCCAGGGCGCCCTTCTTCCATTCATAGACGAAGCCGACGGTCAGCACGCCCAGGAACACCATCATCGACCAGAATCCGAACATGCCGATATCGCCCAGGGTGATCGCCCAGGGAAACAGGAAGGCGACCTCAAGGTCGAAGATGATGAACAGGATCGCCACCAGGTAGAACCGGACATCGAACTGGCGGCGCGAATCCGAGAACGGCTCGAAACCGCATTCGTAGGTCGAGACCTTTTCCGGATCGGGGTTCTGTTTCGCGGTTACGAAGGGCAGGAAGATCAGCAGGGTGGCAAGCACCCCGGCCAGCACGATGAAAATCGCGATCGGGAGATATTCCTGCAGAAGCGCGTCCATCACTCGTTCCCCAACTCTCGCCCGGCCTCATTTCGCCCCGGCCCCGCCGGCGTCTGGCATGGGCACCCGGCATGCCCGCGCCAGTCTCGCGTTGCAACGCAACATCGCTTGTGCGTCGCAGCGACCGCCTTGCGCGCCGGAGTATAGTGGCCGGTGCCCACCGTGGCAAAGCCGGTTCGACCCGGAATCCAAGGGAACCAGAACAGGTTGCCACGGGCTTTGCGCCCTGCCCGGGATTCCTGGCAACTGGTACCTGCGGGGAGGCGCTGGAGGCCCGGGCGCCTTGCGGGGGGCGCCCTGAAGGCGGCGGGCCGCGGCCATGCCGCGACGGCCCCGGCGGACCGGAAAAGATGGCGCGAGTGACGGGACTCGAACCCGCGGCCTCTGGCGTGACAGGCCAGCGCTCTAACCAACTGAGCTACACCCGCATTCCATCTTGTCCGGCGCATCGGCGGCAGCGGCAGGGCCGCGTCGCCGTGGCGGAGCGCAGCATGTAAGCGCTCGCGAACAGGGTGTCAAGCAGATCCATCGGTGGCGGGGAAACTGCGAACCTCCAGGTCCTCCGCCCTGCCCCGCAGGACGATCCGCCGCGGCGGCGCGAAGCGCGCCAGGAGGCTGTCGGCCGAGCCGCCCGACTCGCGCCGGGCCTGCTGCAGCAGCGCTTCGCTGGCCAGTGCCGTGCAGCGCAACTCCCGCGTTGCCTCTTCCAGGCGGGCCGCGACATTGACCGTGTCTCCCAGGACCGCGAACTCGAAATGCCGCCGGCTGCCGACATCGCCCAGCACCACAGGCCCGTAATGCGCGCCCACCGCCAGGCGAAGCGGCGGCTGCCCCGCCGCCGCCCGCGATGCGTTCCAAACTGCCATTTCCGCCTGCAGGTCCAGAATGCAGGCCAATGCGGCCCCGGCATCGTTGGCGCCCTGTCTGGGCGTCCCGAAGGTGATCATGGCGCCGTCGCCAAGGAACTTGTTGAGGGTACCGCCATGGCGGAACACGACCGTTTCCAGCAGCCCGTGCAGGTGCTGCAGCAGGGCGAACATGTCGGCCGCGGACAGCCGCTCCGCCAAGGCCGTGAAGCCCACGAGGTCGGCGAACAGGACCGCTGCGGGCTGGTCCCGGCGCATGGCGAAGGGCTCATGGCTGTCGACCAGTTCACTGACCAGGTTCGGCGGAAAGTAGCGTTCGAGGCTGGCCCGCGCCCGGACGGCCGCGGCGTGCCGCGTCGCGAATGCCCGCGACCGGCGTGCGATCTCGGTGGCGGCCAGGGTCAGAAGCAGGAGAATCACCACCCGTTGCAGCTCGACGCCGAGATCGACGAAGTTCGGATTGGATATCGCCGCAAAGACGTCGGCATTGGTCATCGCACGGTCGGGGCCGATCCTGTCCAGATCGGATTCGACGCCGGGTTGCCCCAGAACCACCAGTACCGCGGCGGTCCAGGACGCCACCACGGCAAGCCCGGTGAACAGCACCAGGCGCGGCGACAGGCTGAACGCGGCCATGGCGATGATCAGCACGAGGAAGCTTGCGGCATTGAACCGCAGCACCAGGGGAATCGGCAGGGGGTCGGCGAACAGCGGGTTGGGAAGGATGACGGCCAGGGTGATCAGGACCACGTCCACCAGCGCGAAGGCGTAGGACTGCCACGGCCGCCCGGCGGGGCTCCGGCGCAACCGGTAATGCAGGTAGCCGCATGCGCAGATCAGCAGGAAGAACGGCAGGTAGAACAGGCTCTGCGGCCAGGGCACCAGCACCAGCACCAGGGCCATGCCGGCAGGCAGGATCAGCAGGCGCAGCCGGAAGCCGAGCCGGATCCCATCCAGTTCCTCCGCGCGATGGAGGTCCGTGTCAGCCATGCGGCACCGACGCTGCCGGTTGCCGGGGAATGGTGGGCGGTGACGGGTTCGAACCGCCGACCCTCTCGGTGTAAACGAGATGCTCTACCAGCTGAGCTAACCGCCCGGGGTCAGGTGCAGGTGCCCGCAGCGCCGGCGCGCCACAACCAGCCGCTGCGTACAGCATGGCAGCCGACACAGGCCGGCACATGCCTGCGATCCGGTGGATGACGGAAGCAGACCCGGTGCCAGAGACGGTGCCGAAGTCCGGGCGGCGTGCCGGCCGGTCATCGCCGGCACGCCGTTGCGGATCCTGTGCGACGCGAACGCCGCCGCCGCAGATCAGTTGACGGAGTCTTTCAGACCCTTGCCAGCCTTGAACTTCGGCTGCTTGGAGGCCGGGATCTTGATCGCTTCGCCGGTGCGCGGATTGCGGCCTTCGCTGGCGGCACGCTCGGTCACGTGGAAGGTGCCGAAACCAACCAGCCGAACCTCGTCGCCGCCTTTCAGCGCCGCGGTGATCGCGTCGAATACCGCATCGGTCGCGCGGGTCGCATCGGCCTTCGAAAGGGCGGCGGCATCCGCCACCTTGGCAATCAGATCGTTCTTGTTCACGGATTCAGTCCCCTGAATTGATGTTGCATTGCATGCGATCGGGCCGTCCCGTCGCGCCGGTCGGATCGAAGGTCAAGGCCTGGTGCGGCGGACAGCCCCCCCCAACCGCATCGGCCAATGAACCCGGATTCAATCCTGATCGACTCGTCACTACGAGGGTCCCACCTGGCGTGCCTGAACGACCGGATCTCTGACGGCCCTGCGGGCCGGTTTATTGTTTTGCATCCAGTCATTCCGATCCAACGCCGCAGCCTGTTCGGTTGTTCCACCGATCTGTCGGAAGGCCATTGGCGCTTGGCGGGTGGTCCGTCCCTGCGAGACGCACTCTAGCGAAAGGCCTCGCAGCCCGCAAAGAAAAAGGCCGCAGAACTGCGGCCTTTTCCCAAGGTTGCGGTGGAAGAACGCGGTGTCAGTGGGTGACCACCGTGTCCAGGTCGCCATCGTCCTCATGGGCCTTCGGTGCGACCTTTTTCTCTTCCTCTTCCTCATCCCACTGGATCGGGGTGAGCGGCCCGGTCAGGGCATTGCGCAGGACCTCGTCGCAGGTCGAGACCGGGATGATCTCGAGCCCGCGCTTCACGTTGTCCGGGATCTCCGGCAGGTCCTTCTCGTTGTCCTTCGGGATCAGCACCGTCTTGATGCCGCCCCGATGCGCCGCGAGCAGCTTCTCCTTCAGGCCGCCGATCGGCAGGACCCGGCCGCGCAACGTCACCTCGCCGGTCATGGCGATATCCTTGCGCACCGGGATCTGCGTCAGCACGGAGACGATCGAGGTGACCATCGCCACGCCGGCCGACGGGCCGTCCTTCGGGGTCGCCCCTTCCGGCACGTGGATATGGATGTCCTTCTTGTCGAAGATCGGCGGACGCACGCCGAACTGCACCGCATTGGCGCGGACATAGGACTTCGCCGCCTGCACCGATTCCTGCATGACATCGCCCAGCTTGCCGGTGATCGTCATCCGGCCCTTGCCCGGCAGCATCACCGACTCGATGGTCAGCAGCTCGCCGCCCACCTCGGTCCAGGCCAGGCCCGTGGTCACGCCGATCAGGTCGTCCGCCTCGGCCTCGCCGAACCGGTACTTCCGGACCCCGGCATATTTTTCAAGCGACTTGCGGGTGACCTTGATGCTCTCGGTCTCGTGCGAAAGGATCGCCTTGATCGCCTTGCGGGCCAGGTTGGCCAGTTCGCGCTCCAGGTTCCGGACGCCGGCTTCCCGCGTGTGATAGCGGATCAGGTCGCGCAGGGCATCGTCGGAGATCGACCACTCGCCCTTCTTCAGGCCATTGGCCTTGATCTGCTTGGGCAGCAGGTGGCGCTTGGCGATCTCGACCTTCTCGTCCTCGGTATAACCGGCCAGGCGGATGATCTCCATCCGGTCCATCAGCGGCTGCGGCATCCGCAGCGTGTTGGCCGTGCAGATGAACATCACGTCCGACAGGTCGTAGTCGACCTCCAGGTAATGGTCGTTGAAGGTCGAGTTCTGCTCCGGATCCAGCACCTCCAGCAGGGCCGATGACGGATCGCCGCGGAAATCCGCGCCGAGCTTGTCGATCTCGTCCAGCAGGAACAGCGGGTTGACCGTCTTGGCCTTCTTCATCGACTGGATGACCTTGCCCGGCATGGAGCCGATATAGGTCCGCCGGTGGCCACGGATCTCCGCCTCGTCGCGGACGCCGCCCAGGCTCATGCGGATGAAGTTGCGGCCCGTTGCCCGCGCGATCGACTGGCCCAGGCTGGTCTTGCCGACGCCGGGCGGTCCCACCAGGCAGAGGATCGGCCCCTTCACCTTGTTCAGGCGCTGCTGAACGGCGAGGTATTCCAGGATCCGCTCCTTGACCTTCTCCAGCCCGTAATGATCGTCGTTCAGGATCGTCTCGGCCTGCTTCAGGTCCTTCTTGACCCGCGAACGCTTGCCCCAGGGCAGCGACATCATCCAGTCCAGGTAGTTCCGGACGACGGTCGCCTCCGCCGACATGGGCGACATGTTGCGCAGCTTCTTCATCTCCGCCTGGGCCTTCTCGCGGGCCTCCTTGGAGAGCTTCGTCTTCTTGATCTTCTCCTCGAGCTCGGCCAGCTCGTCGCGGCCATCCTCGCCCTCGCCCAGCTCCTTCTGAATGGCCTTCATCTGCTCATTCAGGTAGTACTCGCGCTGGGTCTTCTCCATCTGCCGCTTCACGCGGCTGCGGATCCGCTTCTCGACCTGCAGGACGCCGATCTCGGCTTCCATCATGCCGTAGATCTTCTCCAGGCGGTCGGAGACGCTGTCGATCTCGAGAAGCTCCTGCTTCTCCGCAATCTTGATCGTCAGATGCGAGGCGACGGTATCCGCCAGCTTCGAGGGGTCCTCGATCTGGTTCAGCGAGACCAGGACCTCCGGCGGGATCTTGCGGTTCAGCTTCACGTACTGCTCGAACTGCGAGATCACGGAGCGGCAGAGCGCCTCCAGTTCGCGCGCATCGCCATCCTTGTCGTCGATGCCTTCCGCTTCGGCCTGGAAGAACGCCTCGGTTTCCGTATAGCGCAGCAGGCGCGCGCGCCGGCCACCCTCGACCAGGACCTTCACCGTGCCGTCCGGCAGCTTCAGCAGCTGCAGCACGGAGGCGACGGTGCCGACCTCGTGGATGTCCTCCGGCCCGGGATCGTCCTGCGAGGCCTGTTTCTGCGCGACAAGCAGGATCTGCTTGTCGTCTTTCATGACGTCTTCCAGCGCCCGCACGGATTTCTCGCGACCGACAAAGAGCGGCACGATCATGTGCGGGAACACAACGATGTCTCGCAGCGGCAAGACCGGGAAGATGTGCTTCTGAGGGGTGTCCAACATGAGCTCTCTCCAATCGCCGCATGGCGCCCAGAATGCGATCCGTCGGTCAAGCCGCCCCCTGCCCGCGCCCGGCGGGGGATGAGGCCGGCTGTTGCGACCCGACGGATCTCGGTGGAACGGCACGCCAGCGGCAGACACTGACATGGCGACGGCCGGTGAAGCACCGCCGCTCGATCTCACATGGCGCGCCGCACCTTCGGCTTCAAGTCACGTGGCCGGGAGGCCACCCGCAATTGCCTAAATATAGCGCTTCTTGCCGATCCGGCCGCAACCCCTCGTGTCCTGAAGGGGGCGGTCGCAATCGGCACCAGCCCGGCCGCCATCTGCCGGGCCGACAGGCCGCGGATCGTCACGCAGAGGTGCCGACATCCTCGCGCTTGCGATCGGCGTAGATCAGCAACGGCTTGGCATTGCCTTCGACGACCTCTGCCGAGATCACGACCTCCTCCACACCCTCGTGGGTGGGCAGGTCGAACATCGGGTCCAGCAGGATCGCTTCGAGGATCGAGCGCAGGCCGCGCGCACCGGTCTTCCGGGCGATCGCCTTCTTGGCAATGGCCCGCATGGCATCGTCGGAGAATGTCAGGTTGACATCCTCGAGCTCGAACATCCGCTGGTACTGCTTGACCAGCGCATTCTTCGGCTTCGACAGGATCTCGACCAGGGCTTCCTCGTCCAGATCGGTCAGGGTCGCGACCACCGGCAGCCGGCCGATGAACTCAGGGATCAGGCCGAACTTCAGCAGGTCCTCGGGCTCCACCTCGGCCAGCACCTGGCCGGTCTGGCGGTCGTCCGGCGACTGCACATCGGCATTGAAGCCGATGGAGGTGCCGCGGCCACGCTGGCTGATGATCTTGTCCAGCCCGGCAAAGGCGCCGCCGCAGATGAACAGGATGTTGGTGGTGTCGACCTGCAGGAATTCCTGCTGCGGATGTTTCCGGCCGCCCTGCGGCGGCGCGCTGGCGACCGAGCCCTCCATGATCTTCAGGAGCGCCTGCTGCACGCCTTCGCCCGACACGTCGCGGGTGATCGAGGGGTTGTCGGACTTGCGGCTGATCTTGTCGACCTCGTCGATATAGACGATGCCGCGCTGCGCGCGCTCGACATTGTAGTCGGCCGATTGCAGCAGCTTGAGGATGATGTTCTCGACATCCTCGCCGACATAGCCGGCCTCGGTCAGGGTGGTGGCGTCGGCCATGGTGAACGGCACTTCCAGGATCCGCGCCAGGGTCTGGGCCAGCAGGGTCTTGCCGCAGCCTGTCGGCCCGATCAGCAGGATGTTGGACTTCGCCAGTTCGACATCGTTGTTCTTGGCACCGTGGTTGATGCGCTTGTAATGGTTGTGGACCGCAACCGACAGCACCCGCTTGGCATGCTGCTGGCCGATCACATAGTCGTCGAGCACGTCGCAGATCTCGCGCGGCGTCGGCACGCCGTCCCGCGTCTTGACCAGGGTGCTCTTGTGCTCCTCACGGATGATATCCATGCAGAGTTCGACGCATTCATCGCAGATGAACACGGTCGGGCCCGCAATGAGCTTGCGCACTTCGTGCTGGCTCTTGCCGCAGAAGGAGCAGTAGAGCGTGTTCTTGGAATCGCCGCCGCTGATCTTCGTCATGAAAACTCCGTCACTCCATGCCGGTCCGCCGCGTCCAGCGGCCCGTCCATGACCGAGATGTGGCACGTCGTGCCATCTTAGACAACCTGTCGCCCACGCGACAGCCAGTCCCGGTCATAATCCGGTCGGGGCCCTGCCCGTTCCCGGTCCAAATTCTGTCGCCGCCCAGGCCAGGCCCTCGCAGTCGGGACATCCCGGCGCGGCCGGCCCGGTCGGGTCGTGCCCGCCGGGCTGCCGATTCCGCCCCAGACCGCCCGGTCGTCAGGCGAAACCCGGCGTCGCGCGGTCGCCAACGGCCGGATACCTGCAAGAGGCGTTCCGGCCGAACCACTGGCGAGGCATCCGAATCCGCCCCGATCCCGCCTCCGTCAGATGATGGGGCGGCTGCCATGCGCCGCCAAGACTGACCGAAGGGATAGCAGGTCAGGCCTTGGCGCCGTTGGCCGCCTTCTCATCCATTACCGCGCGACTGGTTACCACCTCGTCAATAAGGCCGAAATCCTTTGCGACGGTGGGCAACATGAAGGTGTCGCGCTCCATCACTTTTTCGACAGCCTCGACCGGCTTGCCGGTGTGCTTGGCGTAGATCTCGTTCAGCCGCGCACGGATCTCCAGGATCTCCCGCGCATGGATCTCGATATCGGTGGCCTGGCCCTGAAACCCGCCGGAGGGCTGGTGCACCATGATCCGGGCATTGGGCAGCGAGAAGCGCTTGCCCTTGGCGCCCGCTGTCAGCAGCAGCGAGCCCATCGAGGCGGCCTGCCCGAGGCAGAGGGTCGCCACCTCCGGCCGGATGTACTGCATCGTGTCGTAGATCGACAGGCCGGAGGTGACGACACCGCCCGGGCTGTTGATGTACATGGCGATATCCTTCTTCGGATTCTCCGCCTCCAGGAACAGGAGCTGCGCGGTGATCAGGGTCGCCATCTCGTCGCTGACCTGGCCGGTCACGAAGACGATGCGCTCCTTCAGCAGGCGCGAATAGATGTCGTAGGAGCGCTCACCGCGGTTGGTCTGCTCGACGACCATGGGGACGAGATAGTTGGTGACGGCGCGTACCGGGTCGTTCATCGCTGTTTTCCTTGGCTCGGCTCAGGGCGCGCATCGGAGCGCGGGTCGGAGGGCTCGTCTCGGGGGCCCGGGTCGGGCGAACTGGCAAGCGGGGCCGGGCAGCCATCTGCTGGCTCCCCGGCCCGCGTCTGTGGCGGGCGCCGACCGGCAGTCCGGTGGAACGGTAGCCGGATGGCTATCGCGACGCCACTCGGGACCGTCCACCTGCGGACAGGCTTGCCGGACGACTATGGCCTGGGCATGGCAACTGGCCCGGCCCGGTCCGTCGGACCCGGCTCAGGCGCCCTTGCCGTGGTCGTGGTCATGATCGTGGTGATGGTCGTGCCCATGATGGTCGTGGTCGTGGTCGTGGTCGTGTCCGTGATGGCCGTGATCATGGTCGTGACCGGCATGGCCGTCGGCCTCGTCCTCCGCCTCCGCCAGCGCCATGAACTCCGTCGCGGTCAGCTTGCGGTCGTTGAGCTTGGCCATCTCCAGCACGAAATCGACCACCTTGTCTTCATATATGGGGGCGCGCAGCCGCTGCATCATCTCCGGGTTCTGCTGATAGAACTCGAGCACCTGCTGCTCCTGTCCCGGATAGCGCCGCGCCTCGTCCAGCAGGGCGCGCTGCATCTCGTCCTGCTGCACCTGGATATTGTTGAAACGGCCCACCTCGGCAAGCACGAGGCCCAGCCGCACCCGGCGCTCGGCGATCGCGCGGTACTCGGCCTGCAGGTCCTCCTCGCTCTTGCCGGACTTCTCCTTCTCCGCCGTCAGGGCGGCCTCGTCCGCGGCGACCTGCTGCCAGATCTGGTCGAACTCGCCCTTCAGCATCCCTTCCGGCACCGCGAAATCGTACCGCTCTGCCAGGGCGTCGAGCAGCTTGCGCTTCACCAGGAAGCGCGCTGCCCGGTCGAACTCGCCCTGCATCTGCTGGCGTACCATGTTGCGCAGTTCGTCGAGCGATTGCAGGCCCAGTTTTTCCGCAAAGGCATCGTCGATCACGGCCGCCTCGGGCGCGCGGATCTCCTTCACGGTGACATCGAACACCGCCGCCTTGCCGGCCAGCTCGGTATTCCCGTAGGCCTCCGGGAAAGTGACGTCGACCGCGCGCTGCTCGCCCTCCGTGCTGCCGATCAGCTGGTCCTCGAAGCCGGGAATGAAGCTGCCGGAGCCGAGCTCCAGGTTATAGTCCTCCGCCGTGCCGCCCTCGAAGGCGATCCCGTCGACCTTGCCGACAAAGTCGATCACCAGGGAATCGCCGGATTCAGCGGGCCGCGGCTCGGAAATCCGGGTGAAGCTCTTCTGCTGATCGGCGATCGCCTTCAGCTGCTCCTCCACCTTCTCCTCTTCCGGCTCGGCGCTCACGCGCTCCAGCTCGATGGTGGAGAAATCGCCCAGTTCGAACTCGGGCATGATCTCGAAGTTCACCGAGCAGGCCAGGTCCTTGCCTTCTTCCGGTTCGCCGAAATCGACGGCCGGCTCGGTCGCAGGGCGCAGGTTGTGCTCCGCCAGGCATTTCTGCATCGCGTCGTTCACGGTCTCGCTGACCACTTCGCCGAACGCCGCACGGCCGTACTGCTTGCGCAGGAGCTTCACCGGAGCCTTGCCCGGCCGGAAACCCGGCATCCGGACCTGCTTGCTCAGGTCCTTCAGCTTCTCGTCGACCTTCGCCTCCAGCTCCGCGGCCGGCACGTTGATCTTGATCTCCCGCCGCAGACCCTCCGGCGCGCTCACATTGATATCCATTCCTCGTCGCCCTCTCTCAGCGCATCGGCTTCTGCATCCGTGGCAATCGCAAGCACCCGGGCGGCCCCCCGGCACAGCCGGGGTCCCGATCGGCGACACGGGCGGATGCGGCGGGCTGGTGCGGGCGAAGGGACTCGAACCCCCACGGCATTTCTGCCACCAGGACCTAAACCTGGCGCGTCTACCAGTTCCGCCACGCCCGCATCGATGTCGGGAGCCCAGGCGCCGGTCCGCTGCAACCGCGTCGGTCTGTCGCTGCCGCCCGGCTGGGCGGCGCCGACAGGCCCCGAATACGGCCGTTTCCGATGGCGGACAGGCCTTGCGATCGAAAATAGCCCGCGTCTATAGCACGGCAGCCGGAAACACAAAAAGCCGAATGCTCGCCAGCCCCGCCGATCCGCCGCCCGAGCCGCAGCCTCAGGGCCGCAGCAGGCGCTTCACGGCACCGGCTGCCGCGACCGTGCCGTCGGTGCGATAGGCCTCGTGGTTCTCTTCGATCTCGTCCAGCTTGTAGCGATAGTTGACCATCAGGCCGGCGGCCTCCGAAAGGCCCTTGGCCGACCGGTCCCCGAGCCAGTTCAGCCGCTCGACCCGTGCCCCGTTCGACAGGTGGAAATGGCCCACGCGGTCCATGGCGCGATTGCCGCGCCGGGCGGCCAGCAGGTAGCGCGCGCCCAGGCGCATCAACAGCGGCTCCAGCGCGGCGGCGCAGGCGGCATCCTCCGGCCAGTCGGTACGCTCCAGCTGCGCCGACAGGATGGCGGGCGCCGCCGTTTCGTCCGTCCCGTGGTCGAGGCGGGCCAGGGCCTTGCGCTCCTCGTCAAGCAGGAGATCGCCCGCATCCTTCGCCAGTTCGCCGTCCAGCCAGGCCCTGAACCCGGGCATCGGCGACAGGGTGGCGAAGGTCTTGAGGTTCGGCAGGTCCCGGCGCAGTTCCTCCACAACCCGCTTGATCAGGAAATTGCCGAAACTGACCCCGCGCAGCCCCTTCTGGCAGTTGGAGATCGAATAGAAGATCGCGGTGTCGGCTTCCCGCGGGTCAAGCGGCGGCGCTTCCCGGTCGAGCAGTTCCTGGACATCGCCGGCGATGCCGTCGACCAGCGCCACCTCCACGAAGATCAGCGGCTCCTGCGGCATGCGGGGATGGAAGAAGGCATAGCAGCGCCGGTCCGAATCCAGCCGCTTCTTCAGGTCCTCCCAGGACTCGATGCGATGCACGGCCTCGTAGGCGATCAGCTTCTCCAGGAGCGCAGCCGGCGCCTGCCAGGTGATCAGGGTGAGGTCGAGGAAGCCGATGTCGAACCAGCCCACGAGGATCTCCTTGAAGTCGTCGTCGAGCATCCGGCAGGCATCGCGGTCGGCACCCGCCGGCCGCGCATCGTCGAGTGCCAGCAGGTCCGCCCGCATGTCGACCAGGAACTTCACGCCCTGCTCCAACACGTTGAACTGGCGGAACAATGTGAGCCTCGGAGACGCCAGGGCCTGCCGCATCTGCCGTTCCGCCTCGTGCCGTTCCCGGGCATCCGTGGCGGCCTGCCAGCGCCCGACGGCCCGGGCCAGGTCGGCCCCCGCCGGGCCATAGTCCGCGGCCAGCAGCCGGAAGAAGCGCGCGCGGCCCTCGGGCGACAGGGTCAGGTAGGTGCGGCCCAGCTCTGCCGCGTGCAGCCGCGCCGCCACCTCCCCGCCCCGGCCGGTCAGGCATTCGTCGACCTGGCGGCGCAGCCGTTCCAGGTCGTCGTCCGGCAGGTCCGGCCGCAACTGCCCGGTCAGTCGCATCCGCGCGGAGCCGGCGGCCTCCCGCCAGACCCTGCTGAGGCGATTGACGGTACGGTCCAGCAGGGTGGTCCCCGGCGGCGGCAGTGCCGCAGCATCGATCGCCTGGTCGCCGGCGGAAGGGGATATCGCGGGTGCCGGCGGCGCGGCCTCGGCGGTGCTGTCCGGTGTCATATCGGATATCTGAGAACCCACCATTTCCTCCGCAACCATTCCGATCGGCCTGCCTCAAAGATTCCGCAGTGCCGTCGGCAGGGCCGCCAGGACCGCCTCCGCCGTGGCGCCGGTCCCCGCTGCGGTTCCGGCCGCGCCGTGCAGCCAGGTACCTGCGCCGGCCGCCGGCAGGGCCGGCATGCCTGCCGCCAGCAGGCCGCCGATGATGCCCGCCAGCACGTCGCCGCTCCCCGCCGTCGCCAGGGCGGGTGGCGCATTGCCATTCACCAGGCAGAGGCCGTCGGGCGCGGCGATCACGGTATCGGCGCCTTTCAGCAGCACCACGGCACCCGCCCGCGCGGCGGCCGCACGAACGCGCTGGATCTTCCCCGGCGCGTCGAGATCGGGGAACAGCCGGCGGAACTCTCCCTCGTGCGGGGTCAGCACGCAGTGGGCATTGAGCGCCTCGAAGAGCCGCTCGGGCTCTGCCTCGAAGCTGGTCAGCGCATCGGCATCCAGCACGCATGGCTTGCCGCAACCCAGGGCCGCCAGGACCGCGGAGCGGGTCGCCTGCCCCACGCCGTTTCCGGGCCCCAGCAACACGGCGGTGCGGCGCCGGTCGTCCAGGGCTGCCTCGAACGCGGCCGTATCCTCCGCCACGATCAGCATGACCGCCGTGACCTGCGCGGCAGCGACCCGGCTCGCGGCCTGCCCGGCCACCAGGCTGACGGCGCCCGCGCCGCTGCACAAGGCGGCCTCCGCCGCCAGCCGCGCGGCACCGGTCGCGGTCTCGCCGCCGCCGCGAACCAGAAGATGCCCGCGGCTGTACTTGTGCCCCTCCGCCCGGGCCGGCGGCAGCCGGCTTCGCCACAGCTCCGGCCGGTTGCGGACCTGCCGCGGGGCGATGCGGTCCAGCACCTCGGGCATTATGCCGATGTCGACCAGGTTCAGGTCGCCGCACAAAGCCCGGCCCGGCAGCAGGAGATGGCCGGGCTTCAGGCGAAAGAAGGTCACCGTCGCGACGGCCGGCAGGCAGCTGCCGCGCACCTGCCCGGTATTGCCGTCCAGCCCGCTTGGCACATCGACGGCGATCGAGGGCAGGCCGATGCGCACGGCCTCGGCCAGCACGGCAGCCGCCGCGCCGTCGATGTCGCGCGACAGGCCCGCGCCGAACAGGGCATCGATCAGCACCTGCGCCCCGGACAGGCAATCCGCGGTCAGCGGGGCAACGGGCCCGGACCAGGCGTCCCGGGCCAGTGCCGCATCGCCGGACAGGCGCGCCGGGTCGCCCAGCGCGGCGACCGTCACCGGCCAGCCCAGGCGGCGCAACATGGCCGCGGCCACATAGCCGTCGCCACCGTTGTTCCCGGGGCCGCAGAGCAGGGCCACCGGCCGGGGGCTGAAGCGCTCCACGGTCACGCGGACGATGCCGGCCGCGGCGGCCTGCATCAGCTCGAACCCGGTGATGCCGCCGGCGATCGCCGCGCGGTCCGCCGCGGCCATCTCGGACGTGGTCAAAAGGGCCGCATCGCCCCAGCAGCTGGCGGCACGCGGCCCGGAATCGCCGGGCGCACCCTCCATCGGCCCGGCCGCGCCGCTCAACCCGCCGGCAGGGCCGGGCGGTGCTGCTGCCAGGGCCGCGCCGCCTCGAAGGCCCGTGCGGCGCGCAGCACCAGGGCATCGGCGTGCATCGGCCCGACCAGCTGCAATCCGATCGGCAGCCCCGCCTGCGTGAAACCGCAGGGCATGGTGGCGGCAGGCTGCTGGGACAGGTTGAACGGATAGGAAAACGGCGTCCAGCCGAGCCAGTCGCGGTCTTCCCGGCCTTGCGGATCCAGCCTGCCGACCGGAAAGGCGGGCACCGCGAGGCTCGGCGTGGCGAGCAGGTCGTAGTCGCGATGCAGAAGGTTCATCGCCAGGCCGAGCGCGGCGCGGCTGTTCTGGCTGTCCAGCGCGCGTTCCACATTGATGTCCAGGGAATCCTCGAAGCAGTTGCGCAGCCCCGGGTCGAGCATCTCGCGCTGGCCCGGCGTGAAGCCGCGCAACAGGTTGCGACAGCCCAGCAGCCAATGGGTCCAGAACGCATCATGCGGGTTCGCAAAGGGCGGCTTCACGGCCTCGACGATCGCGCCCTGCTCTTCCAGCACGGCAATGGCGGCGGCCGTCGCCGCCGCGACCTCCGGATCGACCGTGGCATGGCCCAGGTCCGGCGACCAGGCGATCCGCAGGCCCGCCAACCCATCCTCGAGGCCCTCGCCATAATCGGCGCCGGCCGGCGGCAGCGCATACCAGTCCCGCCAATCGGGTTCTGCCAGGACCGTCAGCATCAGGGCGGCATCGCCGACCGTCCGGGTCATCGGGCCGACATGGGCCAGGGTGGAGAACGGGCTGGCGGGCCAGGCAGGCACCCGCCCGAAACTCGGCTTCAGGCCGAAGATGCCGCAGAACGCCGCCGGAATGCGGATCGAGCCGCCGCCATCGGTCCCCAAAGCCAGCGGCCCGATGCCGGCCGCGACCTGCGATGCCGCCCCGCCGGACGACCCGCCCGGCGTGCAGTCCAGGTTCCACGGGTTGCGGGTGATGCCATAGAGCGGGCTGTCATCCAGCCCCTTCCAGCCGAACTCCGGCGTGGTGGTCTTGCCGAACGGGATGGCGCCATGCTCGCGCAGACGTGCCACGACGGGGGCGTCGTCCTGCCAGGGCTGGTCGGGGTCGACCGTCCGCGAGCCGCGACGGGTCGGCCAGCCGCGGGTCAGCAGCAGGTCCTTCACCGAGACCGGCACGCCGTCCAGGCGACCGAGGGGCCGCCCGTCCTGCCAGCGCTGCTCGGACTCCCGGGCGGCCGCGAGGGCGGATTCGGCGTCCAGCAGGACGAAGGCGTTCAGATGCGGCTGCAGCGCCTCCGCCCGTGCCAGGACGGCCTGCATGACCTCCACCGGCGAGAGTTGCCGGCTGCGGAAGCCTGCCAGCATGTCGGTCGCCGCCATGAAGCCGATATCGTCATGCATTCGAAATCCCCTGTGCCATCCTGTTGCCCTGCCTGCCCGACGCGCGGCCCGGTCAGCCGGCCGCGCCGGCCTTGGGGTCCGGGCCCGCCGGGTCCGGCATTTCCGGATGCTGCCGCTGCAGCAGGCGGAACACCGCATCGGCCGAGGCCACCCGCCGGCTGCCGACCCGCGCCTCGCCGCGCACATAGCAGACCGACCGGGTGGCGCGGGTCACCACCGCCTGCCCTTCCACCCAGTCGCCGAGCCGCGCCGGCGCGAGGAAGTCGGTAGTCATGCGCAGGGTCACGAAGCTGCCCTTCGCAACCCGGCCGACCGCGCCGGCCAGGACGGAATCCAGGAAGGACATCACCATGCCGCCATGGGCGATCCCCAGCGCATTGGTGTGGCGTTCCTCGACCTGGAAGCCGCGCAGCACCGGATCGGCGCCGGGCCGTTCGAAATACGGTCCGATCAGGCGCGCGAAGGCACCCCGGGTCGGGCGTTCGCTGAAACCGGGCGGGACCTGCTGCGAACCTGTCATCGGGCGGCTCCCGCCGGTGGATCGTCCTGTGTCGCAGCATCGCCTGCCGGCGGTGGCGCCGGCAAGGCCGGATGCAGGATCCGGTCGCCGGGCCGGATGCCGCGCCGCGCGGACTCGCCGGCCAGGATCTCCAGGACCGCGATGACCGGCCCGCGGGAGGCGATCGTGGATTCGTCCAGCGGTGCCGCATCGGCGTGAATGCTTTCGATCCGGCCCGCCTCGTCGATGAACAACAGGTCCAGAGGGACATAGGTGTTGCGCATCCAGAACCGGGCCTGCCGCGCTTCCGCAAAGGGGAACAGCATGCCCGAATCCGGCGCCAGGTTGCGCCGGTACATCAGCCCCCGCGCCTGTTCGGCAGGGCCTTCGGCGACCTCCACCTGGAAGTCGGCGCGACGGTCAGGGCCGACCACAGCGAGCGCCGAGGTGTCGCCCGCCCAGGCCTCGCCGGGACCTGCGGCAAGCTGGCAGAGCAGCAGGAGCGCAAGCAGCAGGCAGGTGGCGCGGACCGTGCGGAACAGCATGATCCCGGCTCTGGAAATGGGCGGCTGCGCGGCTGGCATCGGCGACGGCTCCTGGTCCCGGGTGTGACGGACCCGCACTGCTTAGCGCAAAGCGGCGCCCGTCGCATCCCGCAGGGAGGGCGCCCGGCAGGTCACGCCGGGATCGCCTGCGCGGCAACGAGTTGCCGCACCTCGTCGCGGATCGGGCCCTCGTTGGGCCGGTCCTGCAATGTCTCGAACCAATGGGCCGGCGGGTTGCGCCCCTGGGAGCGCCGCCAGGTCACCCGCCGCAGCAGCGCCTCGGCGGCCTCCGGCAGGCGGTCCGGCACCGCCAGGTCGTTCAGGACCGCCCAGACACCCGCCCAGCAGCGGGCCACCGACCAGGGATTGTAGCCGCCGCCGCCCAGCACCAGCAGGCGCGGGCTCAGCGGCCGGACCTGTCGCACCACGTGCCAATGGGCGTTGTTGGACAGCATCTGCTTGCTCAGCGGGTCGTCGGCCAGGGCATCGGCGCCGCATTGCAGGACGATGGCCTGTGGCCGGAAACGGGACAGCAGCGGCAGGAACGCCGCATCGCAGAGATGGCGCATCTCGCTGTCGTTCATCCCGGCAGGCACGGCGAAGTTGCGCAACTGCCCGCAGGGCGAGCGCGGCAGCAGGCCGGTGAACGGCCAGCGGTCGCGTTCGTGGACCGAGAGGAACAGGATCCGGGGATCCCCTGCAAAGGCGATCTCGACGCCGTCGCCGTGATGGGCATCGATGTCGAGATAGGCGACCCGCTCGAGCCCGCCGTCCAGCAGGGCCAGCAGGGCCAGGACGGGGTCGTTGAAGACGCAGAAGCCGGAGGCGCGGTCCCGCAGCCCATGGTGCGTGCCGCCAGCCAGGCTGTGGACGATTCCGCCATGGCGCAACAGGCCGGCGGCCTGGATGCTGGCGCCGCAGGCGGTTGCCGGGCGACGGAACATCTCCGGATAGATCGGGTTTCCGGCGCGCCCGATATTGTAGCGCTCCCGCACCTCCGGTGCCGCACGTCCGCTGGCCTCCGCCGCCATCACGGCGGCCACATAGTCCGGGTCGTGGAACCGCGCGAGCTGCTGCGGTGTCGCCTGCAGGGAGTCCAGATAGGCATTGTCGGGCAGCCAGCCCAGGGCGCGCAGCAGGTCGATGGTCAGCGAGACGCGGGGAATGGCCAGTGGATGCCGGGCGCCGTTTGCATCCGGGCCGGCGGCATTCGCAGCGCTGCCCTGATCCGGAGCGCCGCCCTGATCCGGAGCGCCGCCCTGCCCGCGCGCGTGGTCGCCATAGATCGACTGGCGATAGATCTCGCTGCCGATCAGGACAGGCCCGGCCGGCCGGCAGCCGCGTTCAGGCCGCGACACGAACCTCCGCGACCTGCAGGCCCTTCGGGCCCTGGCCGACCCGGATCTCGATCTCCTGCCCCGGCTGCAGGTCCCGCACGCCGGCCCGGCGCAGCACTTCCATGTGCAGGAAGACGTCCTGCGGATAGTCCGGGCAGAGCACGAAGCCGTAGCCGCGGACCGGATTGAACCATTTCACGGTGGCAACCAGGAAATCGCCCTCCGGCACCACTTCGGCCATGCGGCGCGCCGGCCGTACGGCGCGCACGCCATCCTCGCCCGCGCCGGAATCGCTCCCGCCATCGCGAAAACGCGAACCGCGGGCCATGCCGATATCGGGCTGCTCGGCGCCATGCGCCGCCGGATTGTAGCCGCCGCGGGCCATGCCATTGCCGCGATCGGGGCCGCGATCCGGCCGTCCGCGGTCGAATTCCCTGGCCTCGCGGCGCGGCGGCCGGCCGTTCCAGCCGCCATCGCGCTGACCCATCGGCTGTCCGGCATCCGGCGGATGCCTCGGAGAATGGCCGTCGGCCTCTCCCTCCTGTGCGGTCGAGGGGTCGAGATTCAGAATGCGCACCGCCTGCTTGCCCTTGGCACGCTGCGCGACCTCACACTCTATGGTGGTGCCTTCCGCCACTGAGTCCCGGCCGAAATCCCGCAAGCAGGTCAGATGCAGGAAGACATCACCGGAACCGTCCTCGGGTTTGACGAACCCGAAGCCCTTGACCGAATTGAACCACTTGACCTGACCCCGGACGACGTCAATTGCACCATTGCCCCCGACCGGGAACTCACCTTCTTGCATAACGATGGTCCACCCGCAAAACCAAACCCGGCGTTAATACACTAACACAGCAGATCAAGGGCGCAATGTGTCGCGGGCGATTCGGGCAACCGGAGTCGAAGCCGGAAACCAGCCGATTCGACAGGTCCCTGCCGGCCCTCGGCGTGCAGCCGTCAGTTGATCCGCCGGCGCGGCCGCCACTTGGTGATCCGGCGCCCGTCCAGGGTGAAGCGGACCTCGTCCTCCTTCAGTTGCAGGGCCTGGGGTTCCATACTGTCCTGGCGCACCCGCGCACGCTCCATCTCGGGATCGTCGAAATGGGCCGGTTCGGCGCCGGCGGTCATGTCGGGCTGGCCCGCGGGACGCGGACCGCCGCCGGCGGCCAGCGGATCCTCCGGCAGGTTCTCCGCCTGCGGACGCATCGTCGGCTGGGCCGCGGCCCGCGCGATGCCGAGCAGCTGGACCTCGGTGCCGGGGCCAAGCGCCCAGGCGTCGACCCAGGCGGGGTGGCGCGAGACCTCCTTCTGCATGTCGGACGTCGCCAGGCGGCCATAGCGCTCCCAGAAATCCTCCATGAAGGTCGCGGCGGCGGGCGGCAGAAGCGGCGCCCAGGGCCGCTTCAGCCCGCTGACCAGGACCAGGGTGACGGTCGGTTCCAGCGGGCCCTGGCGGGTCACCAGGAAGGTGGCCGGCATCAGCTTGCGCGCCTCGCGCTCAGCGAAGCGCGCCTGGGCGAGGTACATCATGGCGCGCAGCCGCTTGGGCGGCAGCGGCCAGCCTTCGATCATGCCGCGCTCCAGCAGCCAGAAGGCGATGTCGAGCGCCGAGCGCGTTGCCGGCCGCATCAGCGGGGTGCGCCTTGCTGCGTCAAACCGCGCCGCCTATGTTGCCCGCTTTGGCGCTGCGGCCGCAGCTGGAGTTGGGGAGACGTCGCCATGGACATGAGCGGTGAGCAACATATCGCGGCCCCGCGGGCGAAGGTGTGGGAAGCGCTGAACGACCCGGACATTCTGGGCCAGTGCATTCCGGGATGCGAGAGCATTGCCAAAACCTCCGAGACCGGGTTTGAAGCTGCGGTGACGGCCAAAGTCGGCCCAGTGAAAGCGAAGTTCAAGGGCGTGGTCGAACTGCAGGATATCGATCCGCCGAACAGTTATACCATTGTCGGCGAGGGCAAGGGCGGTGCAGCCGGTTTCGGCAAGGGCAGCGCCAAGGTCAACCTCGTGGATGCCGAGGGCGGCACCCAGATGTCCTATGAGGTCAATGCCCAGATCGGCGGCAAGCTGGCCCAGATCGGGTCGCGCCTGGTGAACTCCGCCGCGAAGAAGATGGCGGACGATTTCTTCGACCGGTTCAAGTCGATCGTCGAGGCGGCATCGGCCGGCGATGCCCCGCCCGCCGCCGCTGGCGTCGAACCTGCCGCCACGGCCGCTCCTGCCGCCGCCGCCCCTCCTGCCGCCGCCGCACCTGCCCCCCAGGCACCGCCGGACCGTGTCGAGACCGCGCCTCCGGAGGAGGCCGTCTCGCCCGCCGCAGCGGCAGCGGCCGCGGCGGCGGTGCATGTGGAACCGGTGCAACCGCCGCCCGCCCAGCCCACGGACCCGGCGCCCCACCGGCCGGCCGCCGCAAGCGGCGGCGGGATGCCGATCTGGGCCTGGGGCGCGATCCTGGTGATCGTCGTTGTCGCGATCGCCTATATCGTCACGTCGAGTCACTGACCGGCCGCGCCCGGCCCGACCGCTTGGCCCTTGACCATCGCCTGTTTCCGCGGCGAGACTTCGCGAGGTCCAAGAGGCTGGCACACAGCCCGCCCGGTGTCGCAACAACACCGCGACCTGTTACCGTAATGAGGGAATGGCAAAGCCGAGCCGGGCTGGACAGAGCCGGAGGGCGCCCGGCCTTCGCGTTATGCGGGACGATCCGCCGGGTCGGTCCCGCGATTCGCGGGCCGGCAAGCCGCACGACAACCGTACAGCCGGACGGCCGGCCCTGGCAGGCAAAGCCCGCCCCGGGGCGGCACGGCAGGCCATCAACGATCCGGGGGTGATCTTCCGGCGATCCGCGCCAGCGCTTCCGGGGCCAATCCCGGACGCTTCAAAGGACTTAGGAGGGAGTGAGCATGGCATCCGTGACCATGACGGTGAACGGCGAGTCTGTAACGCGCGAGGTCGAGCCGCGCATGCTTCTTGTGCAATTCCTGCGCGAGGAGCTGCGGCTGACCGGCACCCATGTCGGCTGCGACACCAGCCAGTGCGGCGCCTGCGTGGTGCATGTCGACGGCAAGAGCATCAAGGCGTGCACGATGCTGGCCAGCCAGGCGAGCGGCAAGGCGGTCACCACGATCGAGGGCCTGGCGAAGAACGGCGAACTGCACCCGATGCAGGCGGCGTTCCGGGAGCATCATGGCCTGCAATGCGGCTTCTGCACCCCGGGCATGATCATGTCCGCCCTGGACATCGTGCAACGCCACGGCAGCAACGTGCAGGAGAAGACGATCCGCGAGGAGCTGGAAGGCAATCTCTGCCGTTGCACCGGCTACCACAACATCGTCAAGGCGATCCAGGCCGCCGCAGCAAGCATGTGATCCAGGGGGAACAACGACAATGAACGCTCCGACAGGTATCGGCGCGGCCGTCCCCCGCAGGGAGGACCAGCGCTTCATCACGGGCAAGGGCCGTTATGTCGACGACCTCAACCGTGCCGGCCAACTGCATGCCGTGTTCGTCCGATCGCCGCATGCCCATGCCAGGATCGCGAAGATCGACAGTTCCGCCGCAAAGGCCCTGCCCGGGGTCAAGGCGATCTATACCGGCGAGGACATCGCCGCCGACAAGGTCGGCGGGCTGATCTGCGGCTGGGTGGTGACCGACAAGCACGGCCAGCCCCACCGCAACCCGCCGCACCCCGTCCTCGCCCATGGCAAGGTGCGCCATGTCGGCGAACTGGTGGCCGTGGCGATCGCAGAGACCCTGGCGCAGGCCAGGGACGCGGCCGAGGCCCTCGACATCGACTATGAGCCGCTTCCGGCGACCATCGACCTGCCGAAGACCTTCGCCGAAGATGCTCCGCAGCTGCACGAGGAAGCACCCGGAAACCTTTGCTACGATTGGGAAGTCGGCGATCGCGAAGGCGTCGAGCAGGCGTTTTCCGAAGCCGCCCATATCGCCAAGGTGGATCTGGTGAACAACCGCCTGATCCCCAACGCGATGGAGCCGCGCGCGGCGATCGGCGAGTACGATTCCGGCACCGACGAGCTGGTGCTCTACACCACCAGCCAGAACCCGCATGTCACCCGCCTGATCCTCTCGGCCTTCATCGGCATCGCGCCGGAGCACAAGCTGCGTGTCGTCGCTCCGGATGTGGGCGGCGGCTTCGGGTCCAAGATCTACACCTACGGCGAAGAGGTCACCTGCCTGTGGGCGTCGCGCAAGCTGGGCGGCAGGCCGGTCAAGTGGGTCGCGGAGCGCGGCGAGAGCTTCCTGTCGGATGCCCATGGCCGCGACCATGTCACCCATGCCGAGCTGGCGCTCGACAAGGACGGCAAGTTCCTGGCGCTGCGGGTCAAGACCATGGCGAACATGGGGGCGTATCTGCAGGTGTTCTCGACCTGCGTGCCGACCTACCTCTATGCCTGCCTGCTGGCGGGCCAGTACCTGACGCCGAAGATCTTCTGCGAAGTGAGGGCCGGCTTCACGAACACCAACTGCGTCGATGCCTATCGCGGCGCAGGCCGGCCCGAGGCGACCTATGTCGTCGAGCGGCTGGTGGAGATCGCGGCCCGCGACATGGGCATCGAGAAGACCGAGATCCGGCGCCGCAACTTCATCCCCAGCGAGAGCTTCCCCTACGAGACGCCGGTGCTGATGACCTACGATTCCGGCAATTTCCCGCGCCTGCTGGATCGCGGGCTGGAGATGATCGACTACAAGGGCTTTCCGGCCCGCAAGCAGGAGGCAGAGCGCCGCGGCAAGCTGCGGGGCATCGGCCTGTCCTGTTTCATCGAGGCCTGCGGCCTGGCGCCCTCGGCGGTGATCGGGGCTCTCGGCGGCGGCGTCGGCCAGTGGGAATCCGCCAATATCAAGTTCAATCCCACGGGCAGCGTCACCCTCTATACCGGCAGCCACAGCCACGGCCAGGGGCATGAGACGGTGTTTGCCCAGATCGTGTCCGACCTGCTGGGCGTGCCCTACGAGAACATCGAGGTCGCGCACGGCGATACCGGCATCGTGCCGTTCGGCATGGGCACCTACGGCTCGCGCTCCGGCCCGGTCGGCGGCGGCGCGGTCAAGCTGGCCGCCGACAAGGTGATCGCCAAGGCGAAGAAGATCGCGGCACATATGCTGGAAGCGTCGGAAGGCGATATCGAGCATGAGTCCGGGACCTACAAGGTCGCGGGCACCGACAAGTCCGTGAACATCGCCCAGATCGCCTTCACCGCCTATGTGCCGCACAGCTATCCGGAAGGCGTCGAGCCGGGCCTGGACGAAACCGGCTTCTTCGATCCGCTGAACTTCACCTTCCCCTCCGGCACCTATATCGCCGAAGTGGAGGTGGATCCCGATACCGGTATCGTCACCCTGGTCGACTGGGTCGCGGTCGACGATTTCGGCATCGTGATGAACCCGCTGATCGTCGACGGCCAGGTCCATGGCGGCATCGCCCAGGGCGTCGGCCAGGCGCTGCTGGAACAGTGCGTCTATGACAAGGAATCCGGCCAGCTGCTGACCGGCTCCTACATGGACTACTGCATGCCGCGGGCCGACGACCTGCCGGCCCTGCGGGTGGAGACCACCGACATGCCCTGCCCGCACAACCCCCTGGGGGTGAAAGGCTGCGGCGAGGCAGGCGCCATCGCGTCGCCGGCGGCCCTGATGAATGCCATCGTTGATGCCATCGGCAAGGATATCGACATGCCGGCGACACCAGAGAAGGTCTGGCGCGCCATCCACGGCGGGAGGATGGCGGCGGCCGCCGAGTAGCGGCAAGCCCCGACCTCCGCCCGACCTTTACCTCTGAAGGGGGACGAACATGTACGAGTTCGCATATGAAAAGCCGTCGAGCATCGACGAGGCGGCGAAACTGCTGCAGAGCGCGGATGACCCGAAGATCCTCGCCGGCGGCCAGACCCTGATCCCGACCATGAAGCAGCGGCTGGCGCAGCCCAGCCACCTGATCGACCTGGCCGGGATCGGCGACCTCGCCGGAATCAGCGCCGGCGGGTCGAGCGTCACCATCGGTGCGCTGACCACGCACGCCGCCGTTGCCGCCAGCAAGGACGTCGCCAAGGCGATCCCCTCCCTGGCGGCCCTGGCCGGCCATATCGGGGATCCGGCGGTGCGCAACTGCGGCACCCTGGGCGGGTCCATCGCCAACAACGATCCGGCGGCCGACTATCCGGCGGCGGTGCTGGCGTTGAATGCGACGATCACCACCAACAAGCGCGAGATCAAGGCCGACGACTTCTTCAAGGGCATGTTCGAGACCGCGCTCGAGGATGACGAGATCATCACCAAGGTCTCCTTCCCGATCCCGGAAAAGGCGGGCTATGCCAAGTTCCCGAATCCGGCGTCGCGCTATGCGATGGTCGGCGTGATGGCGGCGCAAACCGGCGCCGGGGTGCGGGTCGCCGTGACCGGCGCCGGCCCCTGCGTCTACCGCTGGACCGAGGCGGAGCGCGCCCTGTCCGGCGGCTTCAACGCCGATGCGCTGAAGGACCTGAAGGTGTCGGCCGATGGCCTGAACAGCGACATCCACGGTTCCGCGGAGTATCGCGCCCATCTGGTGGGCGTGATGGCCCGGCGCGCCGTCGCTGCCGCCGACTGACCGACGACGGAACGCGGCAGGCCCCGCCGGGGCCTGCCGCATTGCGCCAGCGAAGGCCGCGGCGATTGCCGCGGTCTTCGTGTTTTCCGGCCCGGCCGGCGAGCGCCCGGCGGCCGGGTTTTGCCATTTCCCCTCGCAACTGCCATATCCAGCCCATGATCGACAGCCCCTCTGCCTCCCCCGCCCTGCCCGCAACCATCGAAGACGCCCTGGACGTGCTGGAGCGCGGCGACTATGTCGCCGACCGCGCGCTGGCGACGACCCTCTACCTGGCCCTGAAAATGGGTCGCCCGCTGTTCCTGGAGGGCGAGGCCGGCACCGGCAAGACGGAGATCGCCAAGGTGCTGTCCACGGTCCTCGACCGCCCGCTGGTCCGGCTGCAATGCTACGAAGGGCTGGACGTGGCGTCGGCCGTGTACGAGTGGAACTACGCGCGGCAGATGATCGAGATCCGCCTGGCGGAGGCTCAGGGCTCCGTCGATCGCGAGGCCCTGGCCGGCGATGTCTTTTCCGAGACCTTCATGATCGCCCGGCCGCTGCTGCAGGCGCTGCAGCCGGATGCCCGGGGCCGGATGCCGGTGCTGCTGATCGACGAACTCGACCGCACCGACGAGCCGTTCGAGGCCTATCTGCTGGAAGTCCTGTCGGATTTCCAGATCACCATTCCCGAGATCGGCACCCGGAAGGCCCCGGAACCGCCGATCGTGATCGTGACCTCCAACCGCACCCGCGAGATCCACGACGCGCTCAAGCGCCGCTGCCTGTACCACTGGGTCGGCTATCCGGACGCCCAGCGCGAACTGGCCATCGTCAAGCGCAAGGTGCCGGGCTGCGACCACCGGCTGGCACAGCAGATCGTCGCCTTCATCCAGGAGCTGCGGCAGGTCGACCTGTTCAAGCTGCCGGGCATCGCCGAGACGCTCGACTGGACCCAGGCATTGACCTACCTGAACGCCATGTCCTTGGACCCCGCGGTGATCGACGACACCCTGGGCGTGATCCTGAAATACCAGGACGATATCGCCCGCATGCAGGGCTCGGAGGCCGCCGGAATCCTGCGCAAGGTGCAGGCCGAGCTGGCCGGCGTCACGGGCCGCTGACCGGCGGCCCCGCCGATGTCCCCGCCCCCTGCCCCGCCCGACAGCGGCACGGCCGCGGCCGCGCCTGCCGCTGGCGAGGGGCATGACCGGTTTGCCGAGAACATCCTGCATTTCGGGCGGGTGCTGCGCCGGGCCGGCCTGCCGGTCGGCACCGGGCGGATCCTGGATGCGATCCGTGCGGTAGAGGTCGCGGGCATCCAGAGCCGTCACGATTTCTACTGGACCCTGCATGCGGTGTTCGTGTCCCGGCGGGAGCATCGCGAGATCTTCGACCAGGCCTTCCACGTCTTCTGGCGGAACCCGAAGATCCTGGAGCGCATGATGGGCATGCTGCTGCCGCGCACCGAGGGCGAGGCCAGCGACCCCGAGCAGCGCAAGCGCGAAGTGGCCCGCCGCCTTGCCGAGGCGCTCTATCCCAATCGCGGGGAGGACGACCGGACCGCGGAGCAGGACGCCGAGGACGAGCTGGAGATCGATGCCAGCTTCACCTATTCCGCGCGCGAACGGCTCCAGGAGATGGATTTCGAGAGCATGTCCGGCGAGGAGCTGGCCCAGGCCAAGCAGGCCATCGCGCGGCTGCGCCTGCCGATCATGGAAGTGCCGACCCGCCGTTTCCGCCTCGATCCCAACGGTCCCCGGATCGACATGCGCGCCACCCTGCGGGGGTCGCTGCGCTCGGGCGGCGGCAGCATCCCGCTGAAGCGCAAGCGGCGGCTGACCCGGCACCCGCCACTGGTCGTGCTCTGCGACATCTCCGGCTCGATGTCGCAGTACAGCCGGATGTTCCTGCATTTCCTGCACGCGCTGACCAACGACCGCGACCGTGTCCATACCTTCCTGTTCGGCACCCGGCTGACCAATGTCACCCGCTATCTGCGGAACAAGGATGTCGATGCGGCGCTTGGGCAGATCGGCAGCAATGTCGCCGACTGGTCGGGCGGCACCCGGATCGGCCACACCCTGGAGGAGTTCAACCGGCTCTGGTCGCGGCGGGTGCTGAGCCAGGGGGCCGTCGTGCTGTTCATCTCCGACGGGCTGGATCGCGATGCCGCGGTCGGGCTGGAGGAGCAGATCGACCGGCTGCACCGGTCCTGCCGGCGGCTGATCTGGCTGAATCCGCTGCTGCGGTGGGACGGTTTCGAGCCCAGGTCCGCTGGAATCCGCAGCCTGCTGCCCCATGTGGACGAATTCAGGCCGATGCACAATCTTGACTCGCTGACGGACCTGGCCGGCGCCCTGTCCCGGCAGCAACCGCCCCCCGGCCCGGGCGGCGGATGGCAGCCCGGACGCTTCGGCGCCGTCGCAACGGAGGGAACGCGCGCATGACCGACACCACCGACACCGTCCTGGAGCAGGCCGCCGCCTGGCGCGATGCCGGCAAGGGCGCCGCGCTGGCCACGGTCGTCACCACCTGGGGCTCCGCGCCGAGGCCGGTCGGCAGCCAGCTCGCGATCAACGAGGATGCGGATTTCGTCGGCAGCGTTTCCGGCGGCTGCATCGAAGGCGCCGTGGTGACCGAGGCGCTGGACGTGATCGAGGACGGCAAGCCCCGCATGCTCGACTTCGGCGTCAGCAACAGCCAGGCCTGGGAAGTGGGCCTGGCCTGCGGCGGCAAGATACAGATCTACCTGGAACGGGTCGGCTGAAGCGGCGGCACGGGCCGAAAGCGGAGGAAGCGCGATGGAACGGAGCATCCTGGACGCGGTGCTGCAGGCCAGGGAGAGCAAGATTCCCGTGGTCCTGGCGACCGACCTGGACGGCGGCGCGCAGCAGCTGATCGACATCGCCGCGGCGCGGCAGGCGGAGGATGCGCTGAGCCGGGCCGCCCTGGCCGCAAGCATCGCCGACCGGTCCACCACGGTCGACCTGGAGGACGGCCGGCGGGTCTTCCTGAATGTCTTCAATCCGCCGTTGCGGATGATCGTGATCGGCGCGGTCCATATCACGCAGGCCCTGGCGCCGGTGGCCCGGATCGCCGGCTATGATGTGACCGTCATCGACCCGCGCGAGGCCTTCGCCACGGCGGACCGCTTTCCCGGTGTCGGCCTGAGCCATGCCTGGCCGGACGAGGCGATGGCCGACCTGCATCCCGACCGGCGGACCGCGGTCATCACACTGACCCACGACCCGAAGCTCGACGACCCGGCGCTGCAATCGGCCCTGCGTTCCGACTGCTTCTATATCGGCGCACTGGGCAGCAGGAAGACCCACGGCGCCCGCCTGGAACGCCTGCGCCAGGCCGGCTTCGACGAGGCCGCGCTGGGGCGCATCCATGGCCCGATCGGCCTGGCCATCGGCGCCCGCTCCCCGGCAGAGATCGCCATTGCGGTGATGGCGCAGGTCACCGAGGTCCTGCGCCGGCTGCCGGAGGCGCAGGCCCGGGCGGCCTGACCGGTCCGGAAGCCAGGGGGTAGATCGGCATGAAATTCGGGCCCCTGCCCGTGGCGGACTGTGCCGGCGCCCTGCTGGGCCATTCGCTCACGCTGGACGGCCGCCGGCTGAAGAAGGGCCATCGCCTGTCCGAGGCGGACGCACATGCCCTGG
Source organism: Sneathiellaceae bacterium (assembly GCA_040216765.1). Lineage (GTDB taxonomy): Bacteria > Pseudomonadota > Alphaproteobacteria > Ferrovibrionales > Ferrovibrionaceae > Marinibaculum. The sequence continues at coordinate 428,125 of JAVJON010000007.1, forward strand.
CCGCCAGCGGCCGGCAACAGGTGATCGCCGCCCGCCTGGAGGACGGCGATGTCCTGGAGGACGCGGCCGCGGACCGCATCGCGGCCCGCGCCGGCGGGCCGCATGTGCGGATCAATGCGGCCTTCACGGGGCGCGCCAACCTCTACGCCGCCGCCGACGGCGTCACCCTGCTGGATGTCGAGCGCCTGCAGGCGCTGAACCAGCTGCACGAGGCGGTGACGATCGCAACCCTGGCCCCCTTCGAGACCGTCAGCACCGGGCAGATGCTGGCCACCATCAAGATCATCCCGCTGGCGGCGCCGGAATCGGCGGTCGCCGCCGCGGAGGCGCTGGCCGCCGCGGCGCAGGCGGCCGGCGGCGCCCTGGTGCAGGTTGCACCGTTCCGGCAGCAGCGTATCGGCCTGATCCTGACGGCCCTGCCGGAGAGCAAGGACAGCGTCCTGAACAAGACGGTCGACAGTGTCCGGGCCCGGGTCGAGGCCTTGGGCAGCGACCTCGCCGCGGTTGGCCGCTGCGGTCACGACATCGCGGAGATGGCGCTGGCGCTGGACAGCGCGGCGATGCGGCGCTGCGACCTGCTGCTGGTGTTCGGCGCCTCGGCCATCGTCGACCGGGGCGACGTGATCCCGGCCGGCATCCAGGCGGCCGGCGGCACGGTGCAGCATTTCGGCATGCCGGTGGATCCCGGCAACCTGTTGCTGCTGGGCGCGCTGGAGGGCCGGCCGGTGATCGGCCTGCCGGGCTGTGCGCGCTCGCCCAAGATCAATGGCTTCGACTGGGTGCTGCAGCGCCTTCTGGCGGACCTGCCGGTCACCGGAACGGACCTGATGGCCACCGGGATCGGTGGCCTGCTGAAGGAGATTCCGAGCCGGCCGCAGCCCAGGGAAGGCGGTTCCGGCCAGGCCGCCGCGGCGCCGCGCATGCCCCAGGTGGCGGCAGTCGTGCTGGCGGCCGGACTGTCGCGGCGGATGGGCGCGCGCAACAAGATGACCAGCCGCATCAACGGCAAGCCGCTGGTGCGCTGGGTTGCCGAGGCGGCGCTGGCCTCTTCGGCCTCCGAGACCCTGGTCGTGCTGGGAGATGCCGCGGACGAGGTGCGCGGCGCGCTGTCCGGCCTCAACCTGCGTTTCGTGGAGAACCCGGAGTATCGCGACGGCATGGCCAGTTCGATCCGCAGCGGCCTGGCCGCGCTGCCCGACGGCATCGACGGGGCATTGATCTGCCTGGGCGACATGCCGGACCTGCGGCCGGCCCATCTTGACCGGCTGATCAGCGCCTTCAACCCGGTCGAGGGACGCGGGATCTGCGTGCCGACCTTCGGGGAAAGACAAGGCAATCCAGTCCTTTGGGGGAAAACCTTCTTCCCTGAACTGAAATCCCTGACGGGCGATCGCGGCGGCAAGGCGCTGCTTGCCGGTCATGCGGACGCCCTGGTCGAGGTGAGCATGGCCGATGACGGCATCCTGACGGACCTGGACACGCCCGAGGCGATCGCCGCCTATATGGCAAAGCCCTAGCCGGACGCCCGCCGGTCAGGACTTGTCGTCTGCCACGGGCGTTGCGGGCGCACCGGTCAGCAGGCCGGGATCGGCGGCAAGGCGCTCCGCCTCCGCCAGTTGCGCGGCCGTGAGGCTCACCGCCATGGCCTCGCGCACCCGTGCCGCCAGGGCGGCGGTCTCGGCCGGCGAGGCATCCGGCTGCACGCGCAGCAGCAGCGCATAGGCCTTCACCAGGTCGCGGTCCACCCCGATGCCGTCGGCATTCATGCGGGCGAGGTTCAGCAGGCCGTCGGCGGATCCCTGGCGCGCCGCCAGTTGCAGCCAGCGCAGGCCCTCGTCCACGTCCCTGGTCAGGCCCTGCCCTGTGACATAGAGCAGCCCGAGATTGTTCTGCGCTTCCGCATTGCCCTGCAGGGCGGCGGCACGATACCAGCGGGCGGCTGCGGCCGGGTCGGCGCCGGGCCCGGCGGCACCGGACTCCAGCATGATCGCCAGGTTCAGCTGTGCGGCGCCCAGGCCCTGCGCGGCTGCGGCCCGGAACAGTTCGGCAGCGCGCGGCAGGTCCCGCGCAACGCCCTGGCCGTTCAGGACAAGGCTGCCAAGCCGGAACTGCGCATCGCGCGAACCGCTCGCGGCGGCCTTCGTGTACCATTCAGCCGCCGTGCCGAAGTCCTGCTCCACCCCCAGCCCGTTCTCGTAGAGATAGCCGAACAGGTATTGCGCGCGGGTTTCCCCGGCGCGCGCCTGGCGGCCATAGAGACGCACCGAATCCGCGAACGCTTCGGCCCGCGCATCCGGGGTCAGGGCGAACGGGACCGGCGGCAGGCCGGCCGGGCCGCTCCCCTCGCCCTGCGCCGCGCCGTGCTGTTCGGCATGGGCAGGCGGCCCGATCGCAAGGGGCGTTGCGGCCAGGACCGCGACGGCCAGGAGCACGCCGGCGGCAAAGGGAAGGCCTCCGCGCCGTTTCGCAATGCCCGCGGCGCGCGCGGAATCAAATGCCTGTCGGGCGGATTTGGCAGATGCAGGACTGTTCACTGAGAGGTGAGGCTCCGATACGGGTGTCGCCGGCGGTGGCAGGGATCCGTGGCCAGGCGGATCCGCACTGCCTGCCGGAACATGGACCGGTAGGCTGTTCGATACAGAAAAGGGCTGTGCCACGTCACGGTCGCGCCGCACAGCCCCCGAAAAACTAAGCTAACCGGCACATCCGCCGCATTCAAGTCCGCGTCACAACATTTCCGTAACACGGCGCGGGCCCGGCCGGCATCTTGCCGCGGGGCCTGTTCGCCCTGTAGGGAACGGCGGTGACACCATCGGGGCAGGAGGACGGCATGGACCAGAGAGAGATGTACGGCGAGCTGACCGCCCTGATCCGGGCTGTCGCCGCCCGGCTCGACGTCCAGGTTGATGCCGTTGCGAAGGCCCTGGAATCCGGCGCCGCGCAGGTCGATTTCGCCGAGGACGAGGACGGCAACAGGGCGATCCTGGTCACCCTGGACGAGCGGCAGGCGGCAATCACGCCGCATGACCTTGTCGAGGCTGCCCGGGCCCTCGCGGACGCCGCCGCGGCCGGGGACGGCCGGGCCCAGTCATGAGCGCCCTGTCATGCATCCGCTGATCGGCCTGTTCCTCCTGCTGCTCGGCCTGCTGGCCTATGCCGCCATCGCCGTGACCCTGCTTGGCCGCTGGTTTCCCGACGGCGATCCCTGGAGCCTCCTGGTCTTTGCCGTCGTGGGCATAGCCTGGGTGCCGGTCGCGGCCCTGTTGCTGCGCCGCATCGGCCGGCGCCGCTGACGAGCCGACCGGCAGATATTGCCGGACCGGAAAATTCTGCCTATCCTAGCCGGCAGAATATTCCGCCACAGAATGTGGGTCGTCAGACAGGGTCACCCTCTGGCGTCGGTGAATGTTCGGTTGCCTGCCGTGGGTAATGGGTGCAAGGCCTGCGGCTTGGCGACGGACATCTCGCTTCGGTCGAATGGCGTGCTGCGGCTGTCGGGCCGCATCGGTTCCATGTTCCGAAAGCGACTGTGCGCCTGAAGGTGCCCGCCACAATGGTGCGGCACAGATGTACGAACTTGCACTCAATCCGAGCATTCGGAACTCGCTGCTCACCCTGCAGCAGTTGGACGGGCTGGCGTCGGTTACCGAAAACCGCCTGGCGACCGGGCTCAAGGTCTCTTCGGCGCTGGACGATGCCGCCGCCTTCTTCCAGGCGCGGGCGCTCACCGATCGCGCGACCGACTTCCTCAACCGCAAGGACGACATCAACGAGGCCGTATCCAGCCTGCAGGCCGCCAGCGATGGCGCCGATGCGGTGGATGCCACCCTGCGCCAGCTCAAGGGCCTGCTGCAGAGCGCGAAGACCGCCTCCACCACGGAACTGTCCGCGCTGCAGACACAGTTCAACAGCCTCAGCGAACAGCTCAACGAGATCGTCAGCGACACCAGCTATGCCGGGCTGAACCTGCTGAACTCCAGCACCGCCTCGCTGACGGTGAACTTCTCGACGTCCAGTTCCGCGCAATTGACCATCGGCGGCACCAATATCCTGGTCTCCAGCGCGCAGTCCGGCGGCCTGTTCACCACCGGCGTGGCCGCCGGCGCCCTGGCCAGCACGATCATCGGCTTCGCCGGCGGGACGATCCAGTTCAGCAGCGCCGCGGTCTCCAACTTCAACCTCGGGATCGAGCGCCTCGATGCAGCGATCAGCAATCTGCGCTCGGTGGCGACCAACCTGGGGTCGAACGTGACCTTCCTCAACACCCGGCTCGACTTCACCGAGCAATATGCGACGACCCTGCAGTCCGGCGCGGACAAGCTCACCCTGGCGGATATCAACGAGGAAGGCGCAAAGCTCGTGGCCCTGCAGACCCGCCAGGAACTTGCGGTGCAGGCGCTGGCCTTTGCCGGCGACAGCGAACGGGCGGTGCTGACGCTGTTCCAGGCGCAGGCAGCCTAGCGCCGGCGGGCAAACGGCAGGCCTCCTGGCCTGTTTCGACGAGGCGGTTCGACCTTCCCACGGACGGGTGCACGGTCCTGGGACACGGCCGGGGCAGTGGGATCGGCGCGCGACGCAGAAGCGGCGCCCCCATCGCCCCGGCCGGATCGCCCCGGCCGGATCGCCCCAGCCGGATCGCCCCAGCCGGATCGCCCCGGCCGGATCGCCCTTGGGACCGACTTCCCTCGACTGGCCACCCTTCCCGGTTGGCCGGGCCCGGTGGAGCGCCTATGCTCCCCCTCCCCGTTCGCCAGCCGGTCCGTCATGTCGGAATACACCTTCACGCCCCCGCCGCTGCAGCCAAGCGACCTGGACGTCCTGCAGGCCCAGGTCGCCAGGCTGCAGAGCAACCTGGATCGCGCCGAGGCGTTCGGTGCATCGGCGCTCGCCCTCTCGGTGGCCCTGCTGCAGGAAATGCTGGCCAGCGAGCGGATCGAGCGCGGGGAAGCGATCAACATGGTGTCGAATGCGCTCGACAATGTCCGGCGGCTCTACCGTTCCGATGGCCAGGACCCGTTCGCCCATGGCTCCGTCAATTCCGAGGAACTCGCCCGGGAGATGAACCAGGCCGCCCGCGAGGATGCCGCCGGCGAGCTGCTGGAAGGTCTTCTGAAGGCGCTTCGGCAATAGGCCCAGGCCGGCCCCGCCTCAGCGGCCGGTGAAGGCCGGGGCGCGCCGCTCCACGAAATGGGCGACCCCTTCCCGGAAATCCTCGCTGGAGAAGCTCTCCTGCATCTCCCGGTCCCCCACGGACACCGCCTCCGACAGGGTCTGGAACTGCGCCTCGTAGAGCTGCTGCTTGATCACCCGCATCGAGCGCGGCGAGACCTGGCCTGCCAGCTCGCCGGCATAGGCACGGACCTCGGCCATGAACCTCTCGGTGGGGAAGACCCGGTTCACCAGCCCCAGCTCCGCCGCCTCGGCCGCCTTGACCTTGCGTGCAGACAGAAGCAGGTCCATGGCGTTGGCGAAGCCGACCAGCCGGGGCAGCATCCAGCTGATGCCATGTTCGGCGATCAGGCCGCGGCGCGAGAAGGCCGTGGTGAAGACAGCGCTGTCGGCGGCAAACCGCAGGTCGCAGTACAGCGCCAGGACCAGGCCCAGGCCGGCGCAAGGGCCATTGATGGCCGCGATCACCGGCTTCGGCACCGTCGGGTAGTAGGTGCTGCGGCGGGTGAAGTCCGGCCGCATCGCCAGCCCGCCGGGAACGCCGCCGATCTCCCGGTTGCCGGTTTCCCGCGGCGCGGCCCCGTCGCCGCCGGCCTGTGACAGGTCGCCCAGATTGTCCATGTCGGCACCCGCACAATAGCCGCGCCCGGCCCCGGTCAGCACGACGACCCGCACCGCTTCGTCGGCGCTCGCCGCGACCAGGGCGGCGCGCACCTCGCGCTCCATGACCGCGGTCCAGGCATTGAGCCGGTCGGGCCGGTTGAAGGTGATCGTCGCGATCCCGTCCGCGACGTCGTACAGGATCTGTTCGTAGGCCATGGCGCTTCCCCTCTGTCGGATCCGACCCGCTGGCAGGACCTCTGGCTTGTCGTTTCGCGGATGCTCGCATGCCGCAATTCCGCCGACAAAGCGGTTTTCCCGGCGCCGGCATGCCCCAAGCCGCTGCCGGTCGGCATTACGCGATCGCACCCTGTCGGGCCTCCCGCTTCTGGACCATAAACGACAGGGTGGAGGCGTGGCACTCACGTCGCGCCACAGCAGCCGAACGGCGCCGCCCGGAACATCGAGCGCGCAGCACCAGGGCGGTGTCGCGGCGAAAGAGGCAGAGGATGGCCGCAGAACCGACGATGCTGCCCGGACCGGCACCGCGCCTGGCGGACGGGCTACTCGAACCCGCGCTGCGCGGCCCGGAGTTCCATCTGGCCGCCGCCGCGGCGATCGGCGCGGCCATGATCCTCAATCTGGTCCTGGCGGCGACAGGCAGCCTGCCGCCGGCCGTGATCAGCCATCTCTGGTACCTGCCTGTGCTGTCGGGCGGCCTGGTCTATGGCTGGCGCGGCGGCCTGACCCTCGCCCTTCTGGCGGGCCTCGTCACCGCGGCGCTGTACCAGGTGCCCGTGGCACCGCGGGAGCCGCTCCTGCAGGTCCTGTTGCCGGTTGCCCTGCTGGCCCTGCTGGGGTCCGGCGCCGGCGGCCTGGCGGACCTGCTGCGGGGGCATCTGCTGCGCAGCCATGGCCCGCAGCAGCGCTCCCGCCGCACCGAGGCGGAGCGCATCGACCGCGGGATGGGCCGTCCCGGCATGTACCTGCGCCGGCATCTGCGGACCGTGGAATCGGCCGATCTCGCCCTGCTGGCGGACCTGCAGCGCGCCCTGGCGCAGGGCGCCGGCCTGCACCTGGTGTTTCAGCCGAAGCTGGATCTGCGGGATGGCCGCTGCACGGGGGCGGAGGCCCTGATGCGCTGGACCTGTCCGGATCGCGGCGCGGTTTCGCCCGGCCGCTTCGTCCCGCTCGCCGAGACCACCAACCTGATCCGGCCGCTCACGGAGTGGGTCCTGCGCAGGAGCCTGGACCAGCTGCAGGACTGGCAGGATCGCGGCCTCGACCTGAGCCTCGCGGTCAATATCTCGGTCCGCAACCTGATGCAGCAGGATTTCGTGCATTTCGTCGGCCGCGAGCTGGCCGCGCGGGGCCTGCCGCCGCATCTGCTGCAGCTGGAAGTGACCGAGAGCGGCCTGATGGTGGATCCCCATGCCAGTATCGCCACCCTGCAGGCACTGAAGGCGATGGGCGTGCAGATCGCCATCGACGATTTCGGCACCGGGCATTCGTCGATGGCCTATCTGCGGCATCTGCCGGCCGACACCGTGAAGATAGACCGAAGCTTCATCGACGACATGGATGTCGACCGAAGCGACGAAGTGATCGTCCGGGCGACGATCCTGATGGCCCGCTTCCTGCGCCTGCGGGTGGTTGCCGAAGGTGTCGAGAACGGCAGGGTCTATGACAAGCTGCGGCGTTTCCGCTGCGACGAGGTGCAGGGATACCATATCGCGCGGCCGATGCCGGCAGCCGAATTCGCGGCCTGGCTTGCCATGCCGGGCGCGCGCCAGGCGGCCCTCTGAACCCATGCGGGGCGCCTGCGGTATCGCCCTAGGGTTGCACAACATTGTTTTTTGAATTGACTTTTCGCCTTTAAGATGTAGCGTTGTTTGACAGATGGGCAGTGCCTGCCCGCTCTGTCCAGTGGTCGGCAGGGGCTCTGCGATGGCCCCTTGTGCAGCGGGCGGCGACATGATTCGCCCCCGACCGACAGCAAGGCGGCGCGACAGTTCGGCGAACCGGGTCGACAGGGTCGCGCGCCCGCCGCGGTTCCACCTGGGTACCCGCCCGTCCTGTGCGGCAGGAACCCACGGTGTTTCGGCGCGCTTGTCTATTCCGCGATCACGTTATTCCGATCGTATAAGAGCCTGCCAGAATTGATACGGAATTCATGTCAATTTGTTAGGAGGCTCCAATGATCTACGTGATCTCCGGTGCAGACGTCGATCAGTATTCCCGTCTCTTCGACCAGGTCTATGCCCTTCGCCACAAGGTATTCGTCGAAGAAATGGGCTGGGAAGATCTGCGCAGTCCGGACGGAAAAGAGCGTGATCAGTTCGACGACCACCATGCTGTTCATCACCTTTGCGTCCGGGACAATATCGTTGTCGGTTATCAGCGCATGTTGCCGACCACCCGCCCGCATCTGCTGTCGGACATCTTCCCGCAGCTCTGCGTGGGCACCTCGCCGCGTGGTCCCGGCATCTACGAGCTCACCCGCTACTGCGTGTCCGCCGGTCATCGCGAAGGCCGTCGCGGCGTGGGATCGGTGGGCAGCGAGCTGATCGCCGGCCTGGTGGAGTGGGGCCTGCAGGCCGGCGTGCACAAGGCGATCATCGAGTTCGAGCCGATGTGGGTCCTGCGCGCCATGCAGCTGCAGTTCCTGGCCCGGCCGCTGGGCCTGCAGACCCGGATCGGCGACCAGAACATCGTCGCCACCGAGCTGACCTTCAACGATCACACGCTGGAGACGATCCGCGAGTTCCGCGGCCATGACGAGCCCGTGCTGCGCTGCCTTGGCTCGCTGGGGAAATTTCACGCCTTCGAGACCGAACACGCCCTGGCGTCCTGACAATCAGACCGGACAGTACCGGCAGATCGAGGCTGCAATGACCCACATATCCGCAAAGCGGATCGGTGCGGTGGAAATGTTATCCATCGCGGATCCCGATGGCCCTGCGATCCTGACATCGCGCCACTACGAGCAGCTGACGCATCGCATCGAGGCAGCACAGGAGGATGACGGTATTGCCGTCTTCCTGATCCTGGGCGGCCCCGGAATGTTCTGCGCCGGCGCCGACCTGCGCCAGTTGATCGACCGCGAAGAGGCGCTCGAGGAGGTGTCCCGCGCCGCGCCGGCGTTTTTCCATGCCCTGGCCAACAGCGACAAGCCCTTCGTCGCGGCGGTGGACGGCATGGCGGCCGGGATCGGCACGACCATGCTGCTGCATTTCGACCTGATCTACGCGAGCGAGCGCAGCAGCTTCAAGGCGCCGTTCGTCGATCTTGGACTGGTGCCGGAGGCGGCATCCAGCCGGCTCGGCCCGGAGCGCCTGGGCTACCAGAAGGCTTTCGAGCTGTTCTGCATGGGCAGCGAGCTGAGCGCGCAGGAGGCCGCGCGCCTGGGCCTGGTCAACGCCGTGCTCGGGGCCGAGGAGGTCGTGCCCACGGCGATGGAGGCCGCGCATCGGCTCGCCCGCAAGCCGGCCGCCGCCCTGCGGGCGACACGCCGCCTGATGCGAGGCAACCCGGCGGCCGTCCATGCCCAGATCGACAGGGAATGCGCCGCCTTCCGCGAGCGGCTCGACGACAACGCGACCCAGCGCCGCCTGAAGGCGTTCGTCCGGATCGACCAGGCACGCCAGCCTGCCCTTTGATCCGGACCGGGAAGAAGCAGATCCATAGGAGGGGTTCCAGCATGACCAGACGGTACGAAGCGATGGAGACCGACACCCGGCAGGCGCAGGACCTGATCGCGATGATCGACTATCTCGACAAGGATGTGCGGTCGATCAGCCCGACCGGCGCGCATTTCCTGCAGATGGCGAAGGCCGCGCTGGCCAATCCCCAATGGGACCGCCGGGAAGCCGCGGCGCCCCTGGCAGACTGTCTCGAACATGCAGGGGGGTAACGTCGCGGGCAAGGCGGCGGGAGCTGACGCCGCGGACCTGCCGGCGTTTCCGGGCACCGGCGGCCTGCGCGCCACTGCCGTTCCGGCCGACCGCGTGGTCGGCCGGCGCTTGCAGCGGATCCGGGTCACACGCGGCATGACGCAGCGCCAGGTCGCCGACGCCCTCGGCCTCTCCCACAAGCAGGTGCAGAACTACGAGAGCGGCCGCAGCCGGATCGTGATCACCACCCTGGTTCAGTTCGCCCGCATCTTCCAGACTTCTCTGGCCTCGCTCCTGCGCGACCTGACCGAGGAGGTGCCGACGGACCGGCTGCACTGCGACGACGAACTGCTGCTGATCTCCGATGCCGAACTGGCGCATCTGTCGCAGCTTCGGGCCCTGCCCCCTGCGATTGCCATGCCGATCATGCGGCTGAGCCAGGCGCTTGCCCGGCAGTCCGGCGATGCGCAGGATGACGGGGCACCGCACCGGCCACAGGGGGATGGCCGATCCGAGCCGGCCGGGCGCTGATTCGCCCGGCCCCGCTCGCCCTTTGATCGCGCAATAGGCGAAAAATTTGCCAGTGGCATCGACCATCGCGACCGCAGGTTGCATTCTCCGCGAAAAGCGCCGGATACGCGCTGGAAAAGCAGCGCTCTCTCCAAGACAGATGCGAAGTTACCACATACACTACCGGAAGATCCGCGACCTTACCGGTGGTGGGCATCCTGGCCGTTCGGGCTGCTCGGAGAGGACAAATGACCCATTTCGACGAAACGCTGGAGTTCATCGATCGGATTGAGACCGCTCCGAACGCCCAGGCGATCAGCGCAGAATTGCTGTCGATCACCTCGCGCTACGGGCTGGATCTCCTGATCGCGGGCACCATGCCACGGCCGCAGGCCAACCAGTCGGCGCAGCGCGAAAGCGTGCTGTTCCAGGGCTGGCCGGTATCCTGGCTGCAGCGCTACATCGAAAAGGAATATGTCTTCGTCGATCCGGTGATCCGCCGCATCCAGTCCAACCTGTCGCCCTTCGACTGGGCGGAAGCGGAGCCGGACCCCGCCTGCGAGCAGATCGCCCAGCACGTGATGGAGGAAGCCCGCGAGCATGGCCTCGGCGCCGGCTTCGCGGTGCCGCTGATTACCCTGGAGGGCGATATCGCCGCGGTCTCCCTGGGCGGCGAGCGGATGGAGATCCCGCCAAAGGCGGAAGGCATGATCAGCCTGATCTCGACCTATGCGATGGGGCGCGCCATCCAGTTGCGCGCAAAGACCGCGGCGGAATTGAAGGAGCCGCTGACGTCGCGGGAAACCGAATGCCTGCGCTGGGCGGCAGCCGGCAAGTCGGAATGGGAGATCGGCGCGATCCTGGGCATCTCGGAACATACTGCCGAGCGCCACCTGCTGAACGCCAAGAACAAGCTGCGTGCGGTGAACCGCGTCCAGGCCGTCGCGGAAGCGATCCGGACCGGCCTCATCCGCTAGACCGGCAATCGGCCTGCCGCGGCCGGTGGCGACCCCAACGGGATTCGAACCCGTGTTTTCACCTTGAAAGGGTGTTTTCTTGTACAGCCCTGGACAGTTCTCACGGTGAAAACGCAAGGGTTTCTGGGGCTTTCCGTCCTGTACTGTTCTTGATGTTCCAGCGTTATCCAGCTAAGTTTGTCGTACAAGTGCCGTACGACCCATGCTGGAAATCACATGCGAGGCATCATGGCGAGGGCCGCGAAGAACCCGAAAATCGACACCAGGTCCGCACGCGCCAAGCTGGCGCCGCAGCGTGAACCCTACTGGATCCAGATCTCGCCCGGCTGCGCGCTGGGCTTCCGCAAAGGATCGACCGGCGGCAGCTGGATCGCCCGCCGATACGATCCGGCCAGCCGTCCCGTGCGGCGGTTCCTGTCCCTCGGCGCGGCCGATGACGTCGAAATCGCCGATGGGGTCCTGGTGCTGTCCTTCGCCACGGCGCACGAGCGTGCCCGCGAGTGGTTCACCGCCGAGGCGCTGAAGGCGCAAGGTCTCGACCCGCAACCGGCCGGGCCCTTCACCGTTGGCGATGCGCTGGACGCATACCTTACCAAGCTCGATACCGAGGGCCGCGCCTCGCTCGGGGATGCGCGGTCCAGATGCCGGACGACGATCCGGCCGGCGCTGGGCAGCGTGGCGCTGGAGCGCCTGACGGCGGCCCAACTCCGGCGCTTCCTGGACGACATCGCGAAGCGGCCTCGCCTCGTGCGGGGGAAGCGCGGCGCTGCGGCGCGGGAGACGCAGCCCGCCGACACGGACGCGGCGCGCCGGTCGCGGCGATCGAATGCCAATCGGACTTGGACAACCCTACGGGCGGCGCTCAACAACGCCTTCGCCGACGGCCGCGTGGCTTCCGATGCCGCGTGGCGCCGGGTGGCACCGCTTCGGAACGCCGATACCGCCCGGACCGGCTATCTCGCGGTCGACGAAGCGCAGCGCCTGGTGAACGCCTGCCCGCCCGATTTCCGCGACCTGGTGACCGCTGCACTGCTCTGCGGCGCCCGCTATGCCGAGTTGGGCCGCCTCTCCTGCGAAGACTTCGACCCCGCCGCTGGCACCCTGCGGATCGGGCAATCGAAAAGCGGCAAGGCCCGGCAGATCTATCTCAGCACCGAGGCGCAGACATTTTTCGCCGCGCAGGTCCTGGGGAAGGCCCGCGGCGCCGCGATGTTGCCGAAGGCCGACGGTTCCCGGTGGCGACCTTCGCAGCAGCGCCGGCCGATGGCTGCCGCCCTGACAGCCGCCCGGATCGATACCGCCCTCACGTTCCATGGCCTGCGGCACAGCTACGCGTCCGCGGCCGTGATGAACGGTACCGCCCTGCCGGTGATCGCTCACAATCTTGGGCATGCCGACACCCGCATGGTCGAAAAGCATTACGGACACCTGGCGCCGACCTGGTTGGCGGAGGCCACCCGCGCGTCGGCACCGGTCTGGGGCCTTGGCGTGGCTGCCGGCAATGTCGAGCCCATGCGGCGGGCGACGACGTGAAAGACGACGAAGACGAGATCCGCCGGGAGCTTCTGCAGCTCTATTTCCGCACCGGCAATGACCGATATCGATTGGCATCGATGCAGCTGCGGCAAGAGCCGGATTTCCTGGCCGCGTGCGCGGAACTGATCGAGCGGCCGAAGCCCGGGCAGCCGGCCTTCGACGATCGGGACGCGATGCTCCGGATGGCTCTGGCGCTGGAGCGCGGGTCCGCGCGTAGCATCAATGCCGCGGCGCTCGCCGAGGTCGACAAAGTGCCCGGACGGTGGCCGCGGGAGGACAACCTGCAGCACACCAACGCCCGCGCCAACAAGGCGCGCCGGCTCCGTCGTCGGTTCGCAAAGGAGGGCGAGACCTGGCGCTCACTCGCCCGCGGCTTCATTCTGGTGGAGCGGCATTTCCAAGGGCGCGACAGCCTCGCGGAAGAGGTCAAGGCTGCCCTGGGGCGGCAGCGGGATTGGGTCGCGCAGATGATCGCGGTGGCGGAGAAAGCCCGCAAGTTGGACGAACTGAAGGTCTCCGATAAGACTAAAGACGCGCCGCGGCGGCCCTGACATCGTGTGTTCATCACAAAGTCCCTGAGGACAGGATGGCACAACGATGGAACAGCTTTTCTACACCATTCCCGAATTCGCCGAGGCGGCTCGCATCTCGCGTAGCAAGGTCTACCTGGAGATCGCGGACGGACGGCTGAAGCCCGTGAAGGTCGGGCGGCGGCGCCTGGTCTCAGTGACCGAGGCGAGGGCCTGGGCGGCCCGCGTCGAGGCTGACACGGCCACCGCCTGATCCGCTCGCGTCGTGATGACGCCAGCTTTCCCGTAGAAGGATGTAGATATGACAACGCCCCGGCTGGCGGGCCGAGGCGCTGCTGGAATTGACGACGCTGTGAAGAGTGGTTCGTCTACCATCAGCCGCCCGGCTCTGCAACCCGTCCCTGCCCCTTCCGCGCCTTCGCCGCGTGCCATGGCCAGCGCCGTCGCGATCACCGCCGGCCTGGATGATCCAGCCCTTGCGCTATGGGCGCTGGGGCTGCTGGCGCGCCTGCGGCGCGGCGCACCATCGACACCCGCGGAGCGCGCCCGGCTGCAGCGGGTCTATGATGCGAGGTGCGCGGGGTGACGGGCATCCTTCGGCGCATAGACGAGCCCGACACCAAACCGCCTCGCGAGCCGCCGCACGACCTGCAGGCCGAGCAAGAGGTCCTCGGCGCGGCACTCGTGGACAACGAGCTTGCCCACGAACTGGCGGCCGTCGCGGCTCCGACAGATTACTGGCATCCCGCACACATCGCGATCAGCACCGCTATAGTTGCCGCGCTGCAGGCCGGCCGCCTGGCCGATCCGGTAACGCTTTCAGCCGGGCTGGAGGGGGAGCCATCACTGGCCACCGTCGGGGGCGCCCGCGTCTACCTGACCGGCTTGGCGCAAGCGATGTCATCCCGGATGACAGCGACCGCCTATGCAGCGGTGGTCCGCGACCTGGCGATGCGCCGCCGCGCGATCGAAGTCGGGCACAGACTGATCGCCGCCGCGCACGAGCAGGATGTCGACGCGGATCCGCGCGATCTCATTACCGCCGCTGATAGCGAGCTTGTCTCTCTGCTGGATGGCGGGCAAGCGTCCGAGGCCTGCAGCATGGCTGCCACCCTGGACGCCACCCTCGACGCCGCCGAGGCGCAGCAAAGCGGCGGCGCGGTGTTCCGTGTGCCTACCGGGCTGGCCGCGGTCGACCGGATCACCGGTGGCCTGCCGCGCGGTGGCTTCGCCGTGCTGGGCGGCCGCCCGAGCATGGGCAAGACAGCGGTTGCCTGTGCCATCGCCGCGAACGTCGCCGCCGCCGGCGGTGGTGTCCTGTTCGCGAGCCTTGAAATGCCGCGGCGGCAGCTTGGCGCGCGGTGGCTGGCGGCGGCGGCGTCGATCTCGGCCGCTGCCATAGACCGCGGCCAGCTCGACGAAGACCAATGGCGCCGGCTCGACGAAGCCCGCCAGCGCCTGCGCGAGCTGCCGCTCCGCGTGATCGACGCCCGGGCCATGACGCCAGCTGACCTCCGCGCGCATGTGGCTTCCGCCCGGCGGAAGATGCAGGTCGACCTGATCGTCGTCGACTATCTGCAGCTGGTCCGCCCCCCGCGGCTTATGCGCGACAACGCAGTGCGGGAAGCGACCGAGGTGTCGAACGCGCTCGCCGACCTGTTCGGCTCTGTCGACGCTGCCGGTCTGTGCCTGTCGCAGCTCAGCCGCCAGGTGGAAGCCAGATCCGACAAGCGCCCTCAGCTATCCGATCTCCGCGAGACCGGCGCGATCGAGCAGGATGCGGACCTGGTGATGTTCGGTTATCGGGACGCCTACTACCTCGAGCGCCAGCGCCCCGGCCGGGACGCGGATCAAGCCCGCTGGGCAGCATGGCGGCGCGCCATGGAGATCGCCGGCGGCGAGATGGAACTGGCGATCGGCAAGAACCGCCAGGGGCCCATCGGCAATGCGATGCTCGGCTTCGACCCCGCGACCGGACGGGTCTTCGATCTGCCCGACGCCGACGGTGCGCCATGACCGGCCCCGGCCTCAGTCGGTTCGATTTCTACCCCAGGGACTGGATCGCCGGGACGCGCACGCTCACCGCGGCGGCAAAGGGCGTGTACATCGACCTTCTCGCTGCGATGTACGATCGCGGCCAGGCGATCGATGCCGACCCGAAGTGGCTGTGCAGGCTATTGGGTTTCCGCGATCGCCGACAGCTGCAGCCGATCCTCGATGAGCTGCTGGCCGACCGGAAGATCGAGATCCGCGACGGGCGGATCCACAACCGCCGCGCCGATGCCGAAATCGAGAAGGCCCACCGCGACATCAGAAACGGAAGCAAAGGCGGGCGCCCCAAGAAGCAGGCCGCCCCAGAAGGCGACCAGAAGGCCCCCAGCGCGGCACCAGCAGGCGACCAGCGGCCCAGCAGCACCCTGTTTCCAGTAGATCATTTCCAAGGAAAACAGGCACTTAGTCAAAACCCTCCTTCTCCTTCTCCTTCTCCTTCTCCTAAGAAGAGAGAGAGCCGCTCACGCCAACGAGCTCTCGATGTCGATACCCTCCCGACTGCCTGGCGCGACTTCTGCCAACGCGAACGACCGGACCTGGACCCCACACACACCTTCGCGACGTTCAAGGACGTGGCGGCCGACAAGGCCTGGCTTTCCGCCGACTGGCTGGCGAAGTGGCGGACGTTCGTGCGCCGCGAGCACCGCCCGGCGGTCGGGAACCGCCGCGCTGGCCCTTCATCCGGCGCACTGCAGGACATCGTCCTGCGGCGGGGAGGGCGGTCGCAATCCCTGTAGCCGTGCCCGTCGCAACCGTATTGGATCGGCAAAATTCTGCGCGTGCAAATAGAAATTCCCGGGCTAGTTGAATTTCCAGCGAATTGAACTCCGGGGCCGATGCCGATGAACACCAGGATGATGACGAAGACGACTAGCTGTTCGCTTGCCGAGGCGCTGGCTACTCCGAGCCTGCCGAATCTCTCCGTAGTCTTCCAAGAAGGCGCCGCCGCCCGTGAGGCCCGCCGGCGGGAGCTCTGTGCAATCCTCGAGGAAATCTGCCGGGCGCTGCCGCCGAAAGGACCATAAGCCTTGCGACTGAAGATGGACGAGCTCGAGGCGTTTCTGGCCTCGGCGACCGCGGGCTTCGGTGGTCGGGTCGAGTTCCTGGCTGTGGCGCCTACGACGCCAGCGCTGGCCGTCGCTCGCCTGCGGCGCGCCATGGCGGCCCTCGCCGCCGGCCAAGTGCCCGATCCCGACGATGTTGCGTGGATCGTCGACGCCTGGGGGGCGTACCAGGAGGGCGCTCGTTTCGGGGTCACCATGGACGCGGCGCTGGGCCTGGCGCCGCCGCCATTCTGCCCGCCATGGTGGGCAACCGCGGCGGTGAAGGACCGTGACGCCCTGCTCGCGGAGCTTGCTGCCGTCCTCGCACGCAGGTCGACCAGCGGCACCGCGAAGGCGATCGCCGCCGCGGCCCGGCGCTACGCCTCAGTCCGGTGGCCGCGCGAGTGCGACCTGCCTGCACCGCCAGCCGATCCTGACCCGGCGCCAGCAATTCTGTGGCACTTGCACCGCTCCGGTGCCCGCTGGCCGCTTGGCTGGCGCACGTTGCACGAGATTTTGCAGCGAACGGGGTAGCGGTTGCAAAGAACCGGCCGGACGATGGGGCTCAGAAAAAAGCGGAGACCTGTCCGATGCGCCTTTCCCGAACCCCGCCCCCGCCCCCAACCGTTGGCGATGACGCCGACGGGTCCCGGGCGCTGGCGGCCGCCGAGGCGGCGTTGAGCCGCGTGCGCGGCCGGCAGCAGGTGATCGACGACGAACTGCGCCGCCTGGCGCATATCCGCTGGGCGCAGCATCTCCACGCCGAGGGGGAACCCCTCGACGCTGCCGCGCAGGCGCTTCTGCGGGGCGAAGACGTCCCCGCGCCGCCGTCGGTCGAAGACCAGATCAAGGCCCTGCAGGCGGAACGCACCGTCGTCGAGCGCGCCGTGCAGATCGCCCGGCAGAACCGCGCGGCCGCCGCCCGCTTTCACGCGGCGAGGATCGTCGATCGCCTGCGACCCGCACACCGCGCCGCGGTGCATCGGATCGCCGAAGCGCTGGCCGAGCTGAGCGCGGCGAATGCAGCCGAACTTGAACTGCATCGGCACATCCCAGGCGGTGGCGCCAGCTTGGCGGCCGCCGCCTTCCCGGGCGTCGGCGGGATAGCGCGGTGGTGCGGTTCGCCGGCAGCGCATTGGCTTGAAACCGCCGTCCGGCTCGGTCTGCTCGACAGTGGCGACGTCGACGAGCTTCGCGCGAAGGCGGGGTGACGAGATGGGCGAAGTCTTCATCGACGAATCTGGCCGCCCGCTTGAGATCCGCGCATACGTCGCTCGGTTCAACGAGCCCTCAGTCCCGTTGCCCGAACACAGCGGGGCAGTCGAGACCATTGCACCATTCGCCTTCTCGCCGGTGACGGCGGACCTCGCCGCCGGCCGGGTCCCGCCGCCGATTCTGGATGCCGAGCACGAGCCGGGCTGGCAAATCCTGGCTGCCGGTGACGCCGACTTTGACGTCTGGCAGGATGCCGTCGGATTCGCCGTGGCGATCTCGAACATCAACGTGTCCGCGCGGACGCTCGCGTTTCTCAAATGGATCGGGAGCCGCCAGCGCCCCGCCATGTCATTCGCCGGGCAGTGGCTGTACGCAGCCGGGTCCCGCGAAGCTGGAAGGCCGCGGATCCTTGCAGTGAACGAGCTCCGTTCGATCAGCATCACGGACCGCCCAGCCTATCGGTCGACAGCCGTTTGGCTCTCCACGAACACAGCACACGACCTGCGGCGGAGTGATGCCTACGCCCTTCTCGCCACCTGGCAAGAGGGCCGCGAAGCCACCACCAAGGCCCGCGCCGGCGTAGCCGCCGCAGCCCGGGTAGCTGTGCCAGCCGCGGCGCATCGCACAGCCGACAGTCGCTGCCCCTCCGCCACCGCCACCGCCGCCGCCGCCGCGGGGATGTCGATGCAAGAGCTCGAAGCGTGGCTGCGCCGCGTCGCACCAAGCCTGGGGTTTGTCGCGTGAAACGCACCCCGCCAAAACAGGATGCCGATCGGCCGCTGCCGGGGCCCTTCCAGCTCGGTCAGCCGGCCGCTGCCGCCGGCGAGGGCGTGTGCGCCCTCGCCGGCGAAGGGGGTGGCAGAACGCGCGCCACGGCCACCATTGCCGAGCTGCCGGCCGATGGCGACCTGGCGGCGGCCTTCGCCTATGCCCGGACGCGCATGCTCATCACCGGCTGCAGCGCGCCGAGCGTCGGCACCGTCATGGTGCTGGCGGGTGTCGCGGTGATCGCCGCCGCCGCTGGCCATCGGCCGGCCGCCGAGGCGCTGCGGCTGGCCCGGGCGTTCCTGGTGCGCAACTTCCCACAATCCTGAAATGAGGCTGCGAAATGGCACTGTCTGAAAAAGTTCTAGGGCTCGCGCTGACGACCTCGCCGCAGACAGTCTACGCCGTGCCCGCCGGCAAGAAGGCCCGGATCCTGTTGTGCCAGGTTGCCAACGTTGACGGCAGCAATGCCGCGACGGTCACAATCCAATGGCGCGATGCCAGCAGCGGCTCGCCAGCCGACACTTTCCGCCTCGGATACCAGCTCAGTGTCGCAGCCGGTGACGCTGCTGCCCTGATCGCCGGCGGCCTGATCCTCGAGGCCGGCGACGAGTTCGAGGCGCTCGCGAGTGCGAACGGAGACCTGGAGCTTACCTTCGCCTACCAGGAGATCGATGTCTGATGTCCTGGTTCCGCAAGCCCGGCCTCGGGATCTCCCGCTTCTCCACCGCCGGCGGCAGCGGTGCGCTACGCGAGATCGAATTCGTTATGCAGGCCCCCGGCGGCGGGGCATCCTTCGTCGGCGCCGATGGCGGGGCCGGCGCGACAGTCAATTTCAAGGTGATGGCCGCGCGCGGCACCCTGTTCACAGTCCTGCCCGGCCAGGGTGGCGAGGGCGGCGTAGCGACGGCCGGCGGTGGCCAGGGCGGCGGCTATTCCGCAATCTATGACGGCGACAGCACCGATCTCGCCGACCTCCTCGGTATCGCCGCCGGCGGCGGCGGCGGCGGCAACGGCTCCGCCACCTCGGCCGGCGCGCTGGGCGGAGGCCCCGGGGGCGAGACGGGCGACGACGGCGCGGCCGACACCCTCGGCGGCCTGGGTGGCGGCGGGGCAACGCCGACCGCCGGCGGGGCGGCCGGCACAGGCGCCGCGACCAACGGCGCCGCCGGAACATCCTTCGCCGGCGGCGTTGGGATCGGCGGCAACAGATCCGCCGGCGGCTCCGCCAAAGGTGACCCGGGCGGCGGCGACGGCGGCGGCCAGAGCGGCACGGCCAACGGGTCGGGCGGCGGCGGTGCCGGCCGCTACGGCGGCGGATCCGGTGGGAGCGAGAGCGGCGGGTCGGGCGGGGCCTCCGGCGGCGGCGGCAGCAGTTGGGTCGCGCCGACCCGCGCGCTGTTCGGTTCCGTCACCTACCTGAAAGGCACGAAGGCGGCACCGAATGCAGGCCGGGACGCGAACCTGGCCGGCTACGGCGCGGGCGCCACAAGCGGGGCCGCGGATGGCGAAGACGGCCGGGTCCTGGTCTATGTCGATGGTGAGCTGACCGCGACGTTCGACTACACGGGAACGGGCGCAGCGTTCGTCACACCCTAAGCGGAGGGGATGGGCGTGCCGAATCTCTACAGCCCGCTTCGCGTTGACCGGTTGTGGCAGTTTCGTGCGTGTGGCCGCGAAATTGAGGGTGGGGGGTAGAAACGAAGGAAAGTGCCATGCAGTTGCAGTTCCAAATCGATGGCGCGAAGGCGATGGAGCAACTGCTGCAGCAGCTCGGCCCGCAGGTTGCCGCGCGCGCTGGCGATCAGGCTGTGCGCGCCGGCGCGCAGCCGATCGTCCGGGCCGCGCGGGCTAAAGTGCGGAAGCGCTCCGGCAACACCGCGAAGGCGATCGGTGTCAAGGTCCTGCGCCGGCGCCGCGACGACACCCGGGTCGCGATTGTTGGGGTCCGCGACTTGCGGTTCCCGGACCCGGCCCGAAAGAATGGTGTCGACCGGCCCGCCCTTCGTGCGCACTTGATTGAGCGCGGATCCTCTCACAGCCCCGGATTTCCGTTCATGCGACCGGCACTGGATGCCTCCGCGCCGCAGGCGCTGGAGGCGATGGGCCGCGCCCTCGGTCGCGCCATCGAGAGGGAGGCTCTCCGCCTCGCTGGCAAGTTGGGCACAAAAAGGCGGCGGCGATGAAAGGCAGGAGGCCGACGCCGGCGCGTCTGCCTGCGATCGGCTCAACCTAAACCGAAGTATCGGCAGCGCCGTGAGGCACAGCATCCCGTTCGAAGGAGACCACCATGGCGAATGTGGGCGCCCTGACCGCGAGCCTGGCGCTGGAGAGCGCCGCGTTTCGGCAAGACATGAGGCAGGCAGCGGCGGCCGTCACCAGCAACACGGCCCAAATGAACCGCGCGATGGGCCGCCTGCAAAAGGATTTCGCCGGGGCACAGCGCGCCGCAGCGCAGTTGCGGACCGGCATAGCGGCGCTGGGCGGGGCGCTGGCGATCCGCCAGTTCGGCCAGTTCGCGGCGCAGGCGCTGGAGGCGGCGGACGCGATCGCGAAAACAGCGGACGCGGTGGGCCTGTCCACGCGAGCCCTGCAGACCAATCGGGCCGCGTTCGGCTTGGCCGGCGTGTCGGCCGAGAAATTCGACAAGGCGATGGAGCGATTCGTCCGCAACCTGGGCGATGCGCGCCAGGGCACCGGCAGCCTGGCCACCGCGCTGAAGGACACAGCGCCAGCCTTCCTGCAGCAGCTATCCGGCATCCGAGACACGGAACGGGCGTTCGACCTCTACCTCGGCCGGCTCGCCGCGACGGAGGACGCCCAAGACCGCGCCCGCCTCGCCGCTGCCGCCTTCGGCCGCGAAGGGGTCCGGATGACCGTCGGCGTGAAAGACGGGACGGCGGCGCTGGAGGCGCAGCGACAGAAGGCGGTGGCGTTGGGCCTGGTGCTCGAGGACGACCTGCTGCGGCAGGCGGAGGCGGTCAACGACCGGATGAGCCTGCTGAAGCAGGCGTTCGACGTGGGGTTCCAGCGGGCGATTATCGAAGGCTTCGCGGCGAGCTTCGAGCTGACGGCGGAAAACATCACGGCAGCCCGCGAGGCGGGCGAGAATTTCGGCCGGCTGGTTGGCAAGTCGATGATGGCGGTGGCCGCGGCGGCGGAATTCGTCGCGGCGAACTTCGAAGCGATCGGCGCGGCAGTTGCAGCCCTGGCCGCTCTGAAAATGGCCGCCATGGTCAGCGCCGTCGTTCCGCCGATGATCCTGCTCGCCAAGGCGACTAAGGCGGTAGTCACCGGCCAGGCGCTGATGACGGCCACCAGCGCCCGCGGTGCGAAAGCACTGCTGGGCCTGGCCGTCGCCGCCGCCGCGGCCGTGGCGGCCTATGAGGGGCTGTCCGCGCCGATCAATGAGGCCATTGCCGCGGCGGAGGAGATGGCCGCCGGCCTTGGTGTGCTCGGCGATGCCGGCGCCGGCTTTAGCGATGCGGCGAAGGCGGCGGCGGACTTGACCAAGTCGCTGGACGCCGAGAACGAGGCGCTGCAGCAGCTCAAATATTCCTATGTCGACTTCGGCAAGACGATGGCCGAGGCGGAGTTCGACCGGGAGCTGCACCTGGCGACGCAGGCGCGCGGGATCGCCCTGGCCAGCGAGGAAGGCCAGAAGATCCTGGAGCTGCTGGAGCGGCGCCGGCAGCTGAACAGGGAGATCGAGGAAGAGACCGCGCGGCGTGAGCGGGCGGCGGAAGCCATCACGGCGCTGAACGAGAAGATGGCGGAGGAGGCGCGCAAGGCCGAGGACGCCTGGCGCCACACGACGGACCGGATCGTCGATTTTTGGGCGGACACCTGGACCTCGGTCCTGGATGGCAGCCTGCAGGATGCCGGCGAGTTCGCCGAGAACCTCAAATCCCTGCTGCTGCGGACCTTCGCGCAGATCAGCGCGAACGCGGTGATCCGGCCGATCCTGGACGCCTCGGGCCTGACCGGTGCGGGCGGGACGCTGTCGGGCGCCGGCACCCTGGTGGGCACCGGCCTGGGGGCGCTGGGCAGCGCCAACCAATCGCCGCTGACCTCGGCGCTGGGCGGGATCTCGGCGCTGCTGTCCGGCGGCTCGACCTTCGGATCGACGGCGCTGCAATACGGGGTCGCGAACTTCCCCGAGACTCTCGCCTCGCTGGGGCTGGCGCAGGAGGCGATCATCTCCGGGCCCGGGCTGGCCACGACCGGGTTCATCCCGACCGGGCTGGGCACCAACCTGGCCGCGGGGATCAACGCGAGCCCCTATGGCGCGTTCGGGACGTTGGGCGCGCAGCTGCTGGGCTTCGAGAGCCGCAACCCGATGGTCGGCGCCGGGCTCGGGGTGGCCGGCTCGATTGCCGGCGGTACGCTCGGCGGGATGGCCTTGGGCACCGCGGTGGGCGGTCCCGTCGGCGCCGTCGTCGGCGCCTTCCTGGCGCAGGTGGCGTCGAGCTATCTGGGGCCGAACGCCTCTGTCGGGCCGAATGCAAGCGCCTCGCTGGGCTTCTCCGCCGGCCGGTTCGGGGTCGGCGCGAGCGGCAACGACAATGGCGGGGACGCATCCCCGTTCGTCCAGGGTGTCCAACAGGTCGCGGATGCGCTGAACGGGATCATGGCCGCGGCGGGGCTGTCGGTCGCCAACCCGGGGCAGTCGTTCTGGAGCTTTGGGCTGGGCACGCAGGGCACCTCGCCGTTCGGGCAGGACCCGCAGGCGCTGCTGCAGTCGGTGCTGACCTCCGGCGCGCTGGTCGCCGAGGACGACAATGTCCAGACCGTGCTGGGCCGGCTGTCCGGCGACCTGAACGAGATGCTGGCGCAGCTGGACTTCGCCGCGACCTTCGAGAAGTCGCTGGACGCGATGTCGGCCGGCGCGCTGGACTTCGCCGCCGTGCTGAAGAACCAGGTGGCGGCCGAGGTCGAGGGGCAGGTCGAGGCGCTGAAGGCGTTCGCGGAGCAGACTGCGGCGCTGGGCCTGGACACCCACCGGGCCGAAGTCGCGACCCGCGACTATGTGCGGACCCTGCTGGGCCTGCGGCCGGAGCCGGCGGCGCTGACCGCGGTCGAGCAGGCGATGCTGCGGGTCAACACGACCTTCGCCGAGCTGAGCCCGCTGCTGGACCAGGTCGGGATCTCGGCTGCCGAGGCGCAGGGCGGCCTGCAGAAGCTGACGGCGGAGATCGCTGCGGACTTCACGCGGTCGCTGGAGGCGGACATCAACGAGGCCACGGGCCTTGGCGCGGTCAACGCGATCAGCGCCCTGATCGCGGCCGCGGAGGAGAACCGGCGCTCGGCGATCGCCGCCGGCGCGGACACGTCCCTGGTCGACACCTGGCTGCAGGCGCGGATCCAGGCGGAGCTGGCGCGGGCGGACGAGGCGGGCATCCTGGGTGTGCTGGCGCAGCTGACCGCCAGCCCGGTGGCGATCCGGCTGGCCACGGATGCGCTGGCCGCGCTGAACGCGGAGGCGGAGGAGACGGAAGAGGTCGTGGCGGCCGTCGCGGCGGACCTGGGGGCGCTGGACCGGCGGCTGCAGGACCAGGTGGTCGACACCCTGCGCGACATGGCGTCGGAGGCCGAGGCGGCGGCGGAGCGGTTCGACGGCTTCGCGCGGTCGCTGGCGGGGTTCCGGCAGGACCTGCTGGTGGGGTCGCTGTCGCCGCTGTCGGCCGCCGACCAGCTGGCCGCGGCGCGGGAGCGGCTGGCGGGCCTGCAGGGCGGGATCGCGGCCGGCGACCCGCTGGCCTTCGAGGACCTGCAAGGCGTGGTCCGGCAGTTCCTGGAGGCGAGCCAGGCATTCAATGCCAGCGGACCGGGGTTCGCGGCGGATTTCGGCTGGGCGCAGGAGATCCTGCAGCAGGCGGAGGCGGCGGCGGCGGCGCAGGCGGCGCGGCAGCGGGAGCTGGCGGAGGCGGGCCTGCGGCAGGTCGAGGAGCTGCGCGGGATCCGGTCCGTGCTGGAGGAGATGACCGGGCCGCTGATCGAGTTCGCGACCCTGGGCGCGCGGGTCCTGGCCGGGCAGGCGGGCGGCGCCTCCGCGATCGACGCGCAGCATGCGCTGTTGCAGCAGATGGGGCCGGACGAGCTGGCCGTCGCGCTGGGCGCGATGGCGCCGGGCGGGCAGGGCCAGGCCGAGGCGCGGCGCCTGCTGGGCAGCCAGAGTTTTTCCGACGAGATCCAGCAGGCGCTGAAGGACCAGTTCGCCAATCTGGGGGCGCAGGTGCAGGCCGGCCAGGTAACGGGTGCGGAGGCGATGCGGCAGCAGCTGGCGATCCTGTCGCGGGCGGACATGGAGACCCTCGCGTTCTTCGCAAGCCTGATGAATCCGAAGGGGCAGAATTCCGGCGCGGTGCAGGACTTCCTGCGGCAGTTCAACGGGCTGGCCACCACGAACCCGGTGCCGGGCTTTGCCGCCGGCGGGGTGACGCCGGGCGGCGCGGCGATGCTGCATGCCGGCGAGATCCTCTATACCGGCCCGCCCGGGCGGGTGTGGAGCCAGCCGGAGCTGGCCGGGCTGGAGATCGGCCAGGCATTGCACGGGTCCGGTCGCGGCGGGGTCGCGAACGACGACGAGGTCGCCGCGCTGCGCCGGGACGTCCGGCAGATGACGCGAACCAATGCCCAGGGCCTGCAAGGTGTGATCGACGGGCTGGCGAGGGTTGAGCGGGAAGTCGCGGGCGGGCGACGCGACCAGACTGCGGCCCGCCTCGACAGGCCGCGCGCGATGCGGTGGGCGGGCTGACCTATTCCACCATGTCCGGCCGCATCATCACGCCCACCAGGCCGTCCGGCTCCTCAACGAAGCGAACGCCGCGCGCGGTCATGAAGGCCCGGAGGCCTTCGACCGTGGAGCGTCGGCTGTCCGCGCCTGCCTCAAATCGAACGATCGTGGCCGGGCTGCACCCGACGGCCGCGGCGATCTCTCGCACGGTCGCGCCGACAGCGGCCCGCGCCATGCGAAATTGCAGCGGGTGCATGCTCTGTCCTTCCTTGAAATCCGCCGATTCGCTGGCGCTGGACCAAGCGTCGGAAATAGGTACAGTGTTATCATCTAAGTCGCGAAACACAGCTTAGGATAGCACGATGCCACATGTTCGACCGAACACCACCACCCCCCGGCCGATCCCCACCTCGCCGGAGTCGCAGCCCTACAGCAACCCGCCGATGGCGCAAGTCGTCGCCATGATCTGCCGCCGCCTGGCCGACATCGACAGCCAGCGCCCCGACCGGCCGTCCGAACCTTGCACGCCGGCGCAGACGCGCGCCTGGTCCTGCGCGCTGACCGCGCTCGATGTCGAGGAAGAGGCCCTGCTCGCCCATCTCGACCGCGTCGCCGGCACCATCCTGGACGGCACGCCGACGAACATCGCAGACGCCCATCTCCAAGCCGCCATCGTCGGTGACAGCCTCGAGACCGCGATAGCCGCCTTCGACCTGCCCGACGCTGCTGCTGCGTATCTCCGCCGTCTGGCCCGCGGCTTGAACCGCGCGCTGGACTTCGTCGAACAGGACAACGAACTCGACCGTCATGCCACCGGCGCGGCATGGTACCTGCTGGCGCGCGACTGACTTCCGCGCCATAGTCGGTCACCTTCTGTTCGCAATCGCGGAGCGCTGGTGACAAAGGCGAAAAAGCGGAAACAGCGTGAAGCCCGGCGCCGGGCCGACCCGTCGAGCAGAGGGACAGCCGCCGGGCGCCGGCCGTCCCGAAAGCAGTTCCTGGATCCGAACGCGCCGGGCAGTGTCGACCGCTTCGAAGATGAGGCCGGCTACGAGCTTGTCGGACCGCTGACAGCGCGACAGCGGGCCGCAGCCGAGCGCCTCGCTGCGATGGCGGTTGCCGCAGGCCTTCATCCGGCCGGGCTCGCCGCGTCCTACGCCCTGCGGGTCGACGGCCGCCCTGCCCTGCCCGAGCTGACCGAAAGCGAGGAGGCCGCCCGGCGGGAGCTTGCGGCCCTGCGGCGCCATTTGGTGGGCGACTGGCCCGTTCTCGACGCCATCGCCATCCAGCATCCCCACGCCCTGCGAGAAGCGGCGCTGCGCCACCGCGCCGGCGCCAGGACGGCCGCCGCAGACCTTGCCCGCCAGCGCTTCGCCGCATTCACCGATCGCGCCCGGCAGGCCCTGGATCACCTCGCCGACGCCCTGGGCTGCTGACCCTGAACTGTCCCGGATTCGGGTCGCGCCACGGTGCGCCGTCCTTCGGCGTTCAAGGCTGTTCGCTCACGTCTTTGCCGTATTCCCGCCGTACAGAGCCGGCGCATCGGCGGAGATCTCGTCTAAGTCGTTGAAATCGTTGGCGACCCCAACGGGATTCGAACCCGTGTTTTCACCTTGAAAGGGTGACGTCCTGACCGGGCTAGACGATGGGGTCGCAAGCACCGATGGCCCTGAGGCTTGCCGTACCTAACGGCTGCGCCGGAGCAAATCAAGGTTCATGCTCCGGTGGCGGCAGAAAAAGCCCGCCACTGCGACAGATCGGCCGCGACGCCCCGGCTAGCCTGACGGCCGTGCGGCCGGATCGTCCGCCGACAGCCTGGCGGCATCCTCGATCACGAACTGCACGCGGCGTTCGCCGCGCCAGTGATCGGCCCGCAGATGTCCCGCCAGATGCAGCCGGGCATCGCGCTGCACAAGGGCCTGGCCCAGCGGCGTGCCCACGGCACGGAAGGCGATCGCCTTCACCCGTCCGCCGGTCGGCCCCTGCAGGGTGCAGCGCACATGGCGCTCGCCGACCACCTGCGCGAAGGTGACATCCGCATTGGCCAGGGCGAAGCGCGGTTCCGGATTGCCGACGCCGAACGGCGCGACCCGCTCCAGAACGTCCAGCAGGGCTTCCGTAGCGGCGCCGGGCGACAGGACCGCATCGATGCCCAGGCGGCGGACCGCCGCGGCCGCCGCGATCGGGCCGCGCAGCCGGTCGCAGAGGAATTGCCGCAGTTCGGCGATCCGGCCGGCCTCCACCGTCAAACCGGCCGCCATCTTGTGGCCGCCGCCATTCAGCAGCAGGCCCTTCTGCCGCGCCGCGATGATCGCCGCTCCCAGATCGACCCCGGGGATGGACCGGCCCGATCCCTTCCCCACGCCCTTGTCGATTCCCACGACGATGGCGGGGCGGTCCGTCATCTCCCGCAGGCGGCTGGCCACGATGCCCAGGACGCCGGGATGCCAGCCTTCCGCCGCCACCAGGCAGACCGGCAGATCGGCGCCATCCTCCAGCGCCAGCGCGGCGCTGGCGGCGGCCAGTACCTCGGCCTCGATCTGCTGCCGCTCGGCATTCAGTCCGTCGAGCCGGGCGGCGAGGCTCGCTGCCTCCGTCGGGTCCTCGCAGGTCAGCAGGCGCACGCCCAGGTCCGCCTCCCCGACCCGGCCGCCGGCGTTGATCCTCGGCCCCAGCAGGAAGCCCGCATGATAGGCGCCCGGCGGGGCCTGCAGGCGGGCGATATCGGCCAGCGCGGACAGTCCGGGATTGCGCCTGCCGGCCATCACCCGCAGGCCCTGCGCGGTCATCACCCGGTTCAGGCCGGTCAGCGGCACCACATCGGCGACGGTGCCCAGCGCGACGAGGTCGAGCCAGGACAGCAGGTTGGGTTCGCTGCGCCCGTCGCGATACCAGCCGCGCGCCCGCAGCAGCCGGTTCACGGCCACCACCAGCAGGAAGGTGACCCCCACCGCCGCCAGCTGCTGCAGCGGTCCGGCGGGTTCGTCCAGGCGGTTCGGGTTCACCACGGCGGCAGCCTGCGGCAGGCGCGGCTCCGCCTGGTGGTGATCGACGACGATGACCGCCACACCGGCCGCCGCAGCTTCCTCCAGCGGGGCAAAGGCCGTGATGCCGCAATCCACGGTGATGATCACGTCCGCGCCATCCGCCGCCATGCGCAGCAGCGCCGGCGCATTCGGGCCGTAGCCGTCGCGGACCCGGTCCGGGATATGCACCAGGCTGCGGCCGCCGACGGCCTGCAGGAACAGGAGCAGGAGCGCCGCCGAGGTCGCGCCATCGACGTCGTAATCGCCGAACACCCCGACCCGGCCGCCGGCGAGAATCGTGTCGGCCACCCTGCCCGCGGCACGGTCCATGTCGCGCAGGCTGGACGGGTCCGGCAGTTCAGCCTTCAACGAGGGGGCCAGGAAGCGTTCGGCCGCCGCGCGGCCGACCCCCCGGCCGGCGAGGATCCGGCCCACCACGTCCGGCAGGTCGAGGCTCTGGGACAGCGATTCCGCCAGCCGGTCGTCGGTGCAGCGCAGCGCCCAGTTGCGCCCCGTCAGGGATTGCGCCACACCAAGGACATGCGGGTCCCGGCGATGCGCCGGGGCCGCCTGCGGCTGCGCCGTCGCCATGGCCGGGGCCAGGCGCTCCGGCCGGTTCACCCGCCCTTGCCGGGCCGATGATGCGCCTTGATCCAGCGGGAGGTCCGGGTGGCCGAGCGGAGCACAAGGGTCTGCGTCTGATAGCCGTCGGCGACCGGCCGCACGCCGTCCAGCATCCAGCCGTCGGTCACGCCGGTGGCGGAGAAAATGACATCGCCCTTCGCCATGTCGAGGATCGCATATTTCCGGTCCAGGTCGGTCAGCCCGAGGCGATGGGCGCGTTCCTTCTCGTCGTCGTTGCGGAACAGCAGGCGCCCCTGGATCTGGCCGCCGATGCAGCGCAGCGCGGCCGCCGCCAGCACACCTTCGGGCGCGCCGCCGGAGCCCATGTAGATGTCGATGCCGGTCTCCGGCACGGTGGTCGCGATCACGCCAGCGACATCGCCGTCGGTGATCAGCTTGATGCGCGCGCCGGCCTCGCGGACCCGCGCGATCAGGTCGGCATGGCGCGGGCGGTCCAGGATGCAGGCGGTCAGGGCGGCCACTTCGCAGCCTTTTGCCCGTGCCAGCGCCGCGAGGTTCTCCCCGGGGCTCATGTCCAGGTCCACGATATTGTCCGGCAGGCCGCCGCCAACGGCGATCTTGTCCATATAGACGTCCGGCGCGTTGAGCAGGCAGCCGGCCTCGGCAAAGGCCAGCACCGCCAGGGCGTTCGACCCGGCCTTGGCGGTCAGGGTCGTGCCCTCCAGCGGATCGAGCGCGATGTCGATCTTCGGCCCCGAGCCGCGCCCCACCTTCTCGCCGATATAGAGCATCGGCGCCTCGTCGCGTTCGCCCTCGCCGATCACCACCGTCCCGTCCATGGCGACCTTGTTGAGCGCGGTGCGCATGGCGTCGACGGCCACCTGGTCGGCCTTCTTCTCGTCGCCCAGGCCGATCTGCGCGGCCGCGGCCACCGCCGCGGCCTCGGTCACCCGGACGGCCTCCAGGGTGAAGTTCCGATCCATGCCCTCCTGCCTGGCAGCCATGGTCAGCGTTCCTCCGGTATTGTCAGTTTCTCGATCCGAATGGTGTGCGGCTTGTGCAACACGGATGTCAGGCCCGCGATCCGCCGCAATGCCTGCATCATCTGCGCCTCACGCGCCTCATGCGTGGTCATGACCACCGGCACGCCGCGCTCGTCATCCGGTGCCCGGCCATGCTGTAGCAGCGATTCGATGGAGATGCTGCACCGTTTCAGGATCGCCGAGATGTCCGCGATGACGCCCGGCTCGTCCCGGACCTGCAGCCGCACATAGTAGCAGCCGACATGGTCGCGCATGTGACGCGCCGGGTGCCGGGCCAGCCTCGATGCCGGCAGGCCCAGGGGCGCGGACAGGCGACCGGCGGCGATATCCACCAGATCGGCCAGCACCGCCGAGGCGGTCGGCTCCGCACCGGCGCCACGCCCTTCCAGCAAGGTGCGGCCGACCGCATCGCCCTCGGTCACGACGGCATTGTAGACGCCATCCACATGGGCGATCGGGCTGTCCCGCGGCACCAGGCAGGGATGCACGCGCTGCAGCAGGGCGCCATCCTCCAGCTGGGCAAGGCCCAGCAGCTTGATTCGGAAGCCGAGTTCCGCGGCCATGGCGATGTCGGCGGCCGTCACGCCGCCAATGCCCTCGACATAGACATTGCGGAAGTCCAGCGGCGCGCCATAGGCCAGACTGGCCAGGATCGCCAGCTTGTGCGCGGCATCGATGCCGTCGACATCGAAACTCGGATCCGCTTCGGCATAGCCCAGGCGCTGCGCGTCGGCCAGGACATCGGCGAAATCGCGGCCGCTGGCCTCCATGGTGGTGAGGATATAATTGCAGGTGCCGTTCAGGATGCCGTACAGTCGCCGCACGCGGTTTCCCGCCAGGCCTTCGCGCAGGGCCTTGATGATCGGGATCCCGCCGGCAACCGCCGCCTCGTAGGCCAGCACCGCGCCCGACCGCTCCGACAGCCGTGCCAGCGCAGTGCCGCGTTCGGCAAGCAGCGCCTTGTTGGCCGTCACCACCGGCTTGCCGGCCTTCAGCGCGGCCTCGCAGAGCGCCCGCGCCGCGCCGTCGGCGCCGCCCATCAGCTCCACCACCACATCGACATCCGGATCGGCGGCCAGCGCGACCGGATCGGCATGCCAGCGCGCGTTCCCGGGATCGGCGGCCCGCTTCTTCCGGCGGCTGCGGGCGGAGACCGCGGTGACCACGATCGGGCGGCCGGCGCGCGCGGCGATCAGCTCGCCATTGCGCTGCAGCAGGGTCAGCACACCGGCGCCGACCGTGCCCAGCCCGGCAATGCCGAGGCGCAGGGGCGAGGTTTGCGGGCTGACCGGTGCCGGACGGCGTGCGCCGGTGCCGCGTGCCTTGGATCGGCTCACGATTCGACTTCGTGCAACATCTTCACTGTTGCCCCTACAGTTCTGAGTCCAAAGACCTTTTCACGAAATGAAAAGTCAGCGGAGGAAGAAGACCTCGGCCCGCCGGTTGGCAGTTTCCGCTGCCGGCATCGCCTCGAAATAGATCGGATCCATGTCGGCCCGCGCCTCCACGAGGATCGCGGCCGCGGGGATGCCGTACTGGCCGAGCTGCGCCGCGACCCTCTGGGCGCGTTCCTGCGAGATGTCGAAGTTGATCATCTTGTGCTCGTCGGGCGGCATGTCCGCGGTACGGCTGGAGGCATGACCCACCACCAGCACGCGGCCGCCGAACTGGCGGTACTGCTGGGCGATCCGCCGCAGGGTGGCCAGGTCTTCGCTGCCCAGGCGGCTCGAGCCCACGGCAAACCGGATCGTGCCGGCCTTCACACCGGCCTGGCCCGCCGCGGCACCGGAAAAGCCCGGCGCCGGCCCTGCCGGCTGCGGCATCATGGTCGAGGTCCCGGTGCCGCTGACAACCACTGTGCCGGTGCCATAGGCGGCCTGCTGCGGATAGGCCTCCTGGGGATAGGCCTGGCTGGGATAGGCTTGGGCAGGATAGGCAGGGGCAGGATAGCTGGCCGGCAGGCTGCGCGCGTCGGCAATGCCGCCGCCCTCGACAGCCGCCAGGCTGGCGCCCTCGCGCGCCGCCTGCTGCAGGGTCGACGCGCTGGACGCACGAAGCTGCGCCTCATAGACCTCTGCCAGGGTCTGCGGCGGCGGCGGCGGCCGTTGCGCGACGGCCGCCACGGGAACCGTCTCGGTCACCGTCTCAACCATCGTCACCTGGCCTCGCGGGGTCACCGTCTCGGCCATGGTGACGGATTCCGACGACCTCCCGGCCTCTGCCGACCTGGCGTCGCGGGCCGCCACCCGGCGGTCGATCTCGGCCTGGCGCTCGATGGCGCGCTGGGTCGCCGCTTCGATGTCGTTCGTGCTGGATGCGGCTGCGGGCGCCGCCACGGCGGTCGTCGTCAGCTTGGGCTCCGGCATGCCGTCCTGCTGCTCTTCGTAGGCTGCCAGTTCCTGGCCGGCGCGCGCCGCCAGAAGCTCGTCGGCAAGCCGGCTGGCGGGCACCCCGGTGGTGGTGGAGCGGCTGCTGGAGGCCGTCTGCGAGACCGCGCCGCTGCCCGCCATCGCCCGGCCGGAGGGGGCCGTCGCCTGGCCGGAGGGGGAAGGATAATTGGCCTGCGAGGCCGGCGACCGTTCCGCCATCCGGCGGGTGAAAGCCTCCACTTCCGCGGTGCTGGCAGCCGGCGAGTTCAACGCCGCGGTCAGGCGCTCGGTCCGTTGCAGGACCGGCTGCTCGGTGCGGCTCTGCAGCGCGCTGCCGCGGGTCGTGCCTTCCGTGAGCCCATCCCGGGAGTCGATCGCGCGCTGGACGTTGGCACTCTCGTCGCCGCTACTGCCGCCGGCACTCGGCGGCGCCGGTACCGTGGTGGCGGCACTTGCGGCTGCCATCTGGCTGCTCGAGGTCACCGGCGTCTTGGCGACCGCAACCGGTTCCGGTGGCGGTGCGGTCCGCGTCGGCGGCGGTGCGGCTGCTGCCGCCGGCGTGGGCGTGGGCGTGGGCGTGGCGGCGGCCGGCGTCTGCGTGGCGGCCTGCGGTGCCGGCGGCGCGGGGTCCGGTGCGCCGCCATCCGACATCTCGCCGGTCAGGCGCTCCTGGGTGTACTGCGCGTTCCGCCGGTCGGCAGCCAGGCTCTGCATGGCAGCCTGCTGCTCCTCGTTCGTGGTGCCGGGAGTCGGTCGCTCCGGCACCTGCCCGAGGGTGGGAAAGCTCTCCTGCTGCTCCTGCGCGGCGGCATCCGCCGCGGTGCTGCCGCCCGATGCCGTCGTGCCCGCCTGGCCCTTGGGCACGAACACGGGCGGCGGCGGCGGTGGCGGCGGCGCATCGCCGAACAGATCCCCCACGCCATAGGCGCAGGCCCCGAGGGCCGGCGCCAGCAATGCAACAAATGCCAGCGACCGCGCCGCCCGCGCACCCGCAGCGAACCGTGCGACCATCGGTTTTGCTCCTCGCCGAGGGAGTTTGTCCTGTCCCAGTTGCATCTGCCACGCGACCCCAGAGTTCCCTGAGCTTTACTGTGTCGTCACAGCCGACACAAGGCCAGCGCAGGGCCGACCCGTTGCGGCGTTTCGGGCCGGCCGGCCGCAGCGGCAGGATGTCCGAACGGCCCGAATCGCATTCCTGCCTCCCCTCGCCTACCTTGACGTACAGGGCGACTTGTCCACCCTTGAAGCAATGTCGCCAGAAACGCAGTCCGGAGGAAACATCATGGCCGTATCTCCGCGTCGAGGCACCGGCGCCCGCCGGCGCAAGCCAGCCGCCGGCGAGGCTGCGCGGCCGACGACGGGACCGGAAGCCGGCGCCACCGGCGCAAAGCGCGGCAAGGCGGCGGTGCCGAAGGGCAACGCCCCCGCGGCCGCGCCGAAGCCGGGCCGAAAGGCCGCCGCGGCCAAGGCGGCCGGCGGCAAGGGCGCCACGGCCGGCCGTTCCCGGAAAACCTCCGCTGCAGCCAAACCGGCGGCCGCCAGCACCGCAAAGGCGAAGAGCGGCGGGCCCAGGAGCGGAGCGACCGGCAGCGGGGCGACCGGCAGCGCGGCGTCCGCCGGGACGAAAGCGCCGCCGCGGTCGGCCAGGCCGGCGGCGGCAAGGCAGTCCGCTGCCCCCGCACGGCCCGCCGCCGCCGCGGCACCGGCCGGAGAGCCGGCCGGGCCATCGGCAAAGTCGCCGGGCGGCCAGCAGGCCGGGCCCTCCGGGGCGGGCAGCGGCAAGGGCGGGACGGGCTCCGGCAAGGGCGGCCGCGACCACGACATGCCGATGCCCGATCCGGCGACCTTCTCCGCGAACATGATGAAGGTGGCGTCCCAATCGCAGAATCTGGTCAGCGAGTTCCTGTCGGCACAGCAGGAGAAGGGCATGGGCCCGGCCGACCCGCTCAATATCGGCGGGGCGTTCATGGAGCTGTTCGCCAAGATGATGTCGGAACCCTCCAAGATCATGGAGGCCCAGTTCGACCTGTGGCGGCGCTACATGGACCTGTGGACGGCGCAGACCCAGCGCTTCATCGGCCAGGAGAGCAACCCCGTGGCCCAGCCGGACCGCGGCGACCGCCGGTTCAAGGACCCGCAATGGGACGAGAACCAGGTCTTCGACTACATCAAGCAGTCCTACCTGCTGACCGCCCGCTGGATGCAGGACACGGTCCGGCAGGTCGATGGCCTGGACGACCGCACCGCCAAGAAGGTGGACTTCTATACCAAGCAGTTCGTCGATGCGATGGCGCCCAGCAACTTCCTGATGACCAATCCGCAGGTGCTGCGCGCCACCCTGGAATCGAACGGCGAGAACCTGGTCCGCGGCCTGGACAACATGCTGGCCGACCTGGACCGCAACAGCGGCCGGCTGCATATCCGCATGACCGACATGGAGGCGTTCAAGGTCGGCGAGAATGTCGCCGTGACGCCGGGCAAGGTGGTCTACCAGAACGACCTGATCCAGCTTCTGCAATACACGCCGACGACCGCGGAGACCTACAAGCGCCCCCTGTACATCGTGCCGCCGTGGATCAACAAGTTCTACATCATGGACCTGCGGCCGGAGAATTCCTTCATCGCCTGGATGCTGGACCGCGGCTACACCGTCTTCGTCGTGTCCTGGCGGAACCCCGATGACACGCTGCTCGGAAAGGGTTTCGAGAACTATCTGCAGGAGGGCATCCTGGACGGCCTCGATGCCGTGCAGAAGGCCACCGGCGAACGCGAGGTCACGACCATCGGCTACTGCATCGGCGGGACCCTGATGGCCTGTGCGCTGTCGGTCCTGGCCGC
Source organism: Sneathiellaceae bacterium (assembly GCA_040216765.1). Classification (GTDB taxonomy): domain Bacteria; phylum Pseudomonadota; class Alphaproteobacteria; order Ferrovibrionales; family Ferrovibrionaceae; genus Marinibaculum. Next base: position 463,012 of record JAVJON010000007.1, read on the forward strand.
CCGCGGCGACGACCGGGTGAAGGCCACCACCTTCTTCGCGGCGCAGGTCGACTTCTCCGAGGCCGGCGAGCTCAGCGTCTTCATCGACGACGAGCAGCTGGACCATATCGAGACCGTCATGGCCGAGCGCGGCTTCCTCGCCGGCGACGAGATGTCCACGACCTTCAACATGCTGCGCGCCAACGACCTGATCTGGTCCTTCGTGGTGAACAACTACCTGCTGGGCAAGGACCCCTTCCCGTTCGACCTGCTGTACTGGAACGCCGACGCGACCAACATGCCGGCGGAGATGCACAGCTTCTATCTGCGCAACATGTACCAGAAGAACCTGCTGGTGCAGCCCGGCGCCCTTCATCTGTGCGGCGTCGACCTGGACCTGCGCAAGATCGAGGTGCCGATCTACCTGCAGTCGAGCAAGGAAGACCATATCGCGCCGTTCCGCAGCGTCTACAAGGCGACCCAGATCTATTCGGGGCCGGTGCGGTTCGTGCTGGCCGGGTCCGGCCATATCGCCGGCGTCATCAACCCGCCCAGGGCGCAGAAGTACCAGCACTGGACCAGCGACGTGGTGAAGAACCCGCCCACGCCGGAGGAATGGCTCGCCACCGCCAAGGAACATCCCGGCTCCTGGTGGGAGGACTGGGACGCCTGGCTGTCCACCCATTCCGGGCCGAAGGTGCCGGCACGGGTGCCGGGCGATGGCGGGCTGAAGGTGATCGAGGACGCGCCCGGATCCTACGTCAAGGCCATGGGAGCCGGCGCCGGCAGCACCGAGGTCAAGGACGCTCCCGGAAAGGCCAAGGCCGCCGGCAAATAGCGACGGCTGGCCTGTTCCAGCAGGGGCCCGGTCCGCGCGCCGTCCGATCCGCCCCAGGCAGGTCGATCGGAGGCAATCGTGCGTCGCGCCGGGCCTTGCAACGGGCTCAGCCGGAGGCGCGGTTCTCCCAGCCTTTTTCGCCGTATTGCCAGTATTTCAGGCTGGCGCCTGCCGCCTTGGCCCGCCGCCAGCGCGCGCGGGCCGCGGCCACGGCTTCCGGGTTGCCGCCGTCGAACAGGTCGCAGACCCGCTCATAGCCCTCGACCGCCTCCAGGTCGGCGCCATCCACCAGGAACAGCGCCTGCGCGCCGTTCGGGTTTTCCGCCAGATGGGTGAGCCAGATCGGCTGCTCCGCGGCCGCGCCGTCCTGCGCCGAGCCGTGCGGCAGGAAGCTGTCGCGCTGATACTCCCAGAGATGCCCGGTCAGGGCCTCCACCCGCTCCGGCGAACCGGCGCGAACCAGGGCGCGCCAGCCGCGCTGCAGGCATTTCTCCAGCAGCTGCGGCAAGGCGGTTTCCAGCGAGACCCGTTCCAGGTGGTAGAAATGGACCTCGGTCATCGGTGCGGCGGGCCGCGGCTCAGGGCTCGTAGTTCGCCGCCACCAGCGCATCGAGCAGCCGCACGCCGAAGGCGGTGGCTCCCTTGGGCGAGGTCGGCTTGTCCTTCTTGCTCCAGGTCACGCCGGCGATATCCAGATGCGCCCAGGGCACGTCGTTGACGAAGCGCTGCAGGAACTGGGCGGCGGTGATCGACCCGGCGCCGAAGCCGGGCGCGCCGATGTTCTGCATGTCCGCGATCGCCGATGTCAGCCCCTTGTCATAGGCGTCGCTGAGCGGCAGGCGCCAGAGCGGCTCGCCCACCGCCTTGCCGGCGGCAACCAGGCGTTCCGAGAGCTCGTCGCTGTTGGAGAACAGGCCGGCATGCTCGCTGCCCAGGGCGATGATGATCGCGCCCGTCAGGGTCGCCAGGTCGACCATGAACTGCGGCTTGAACTTGTCCTGGCAGTACCAGAGGGCATCGGCGAGGACCAGGCGCCCTTCGGCATCGGTGTTCAGCACCTCGATGGTCTGGCCCGACATGGAGGTCACCACGTCGCCGGGCCGCTGCGCGTTGCCGTCGGGCATGTTCTCCACCAGGCCGACGATGCCGACGGCGTTGGTCTTCGCCTTGCGCCCGGCCAGGGCTGCCATCAGCCCGGTGACCACCCCGGCGCCGCCCATGTCCCATTTCATGTCTTCCATCGACCCGGCCGGCTTCAAGGACAGGCCGCCGGAATCGAAACAGACGCCCTTGCCCACGAAGGCCACCGGCTTCACGGATTTCTTGGCGCCCTTCCATTCCATGACGACCAGCTGCGGCTTGTGGGTTGCGCCCTGCCCGACACCGAGCAGCGAGCCCATCCCCAGCTTCTTCATCTGGCCTTCGTCCAGGACGGTGACGTCGATGCCGAGCGCGCTGAGCTTGCGGCATTCCTTGGCAAAGGTCTCCGGATACAGGACATTCGGCGGTTCCGACACCAGGTCGCGGGTGAGGAAGACACCGTCGGCAATCTTGTCCAGCGGGTCGAACTCCTTCCGCGCGCCGGCCGGCTTGGCAACGCCGACCCGCACCGTCTTCAGGCTGGGCTTTTCGCTGTCCTTCTGGCGGGTGCGGTACTTGTCGAAGCGATAGCCGACAAGGCGCGCGCCAAGCGCAAAATGGGCCGCCGCGCGGCCGGGCTTGAAGGGCAGGCCCTCGATCATGTCGACCAGCACCGTCAGCTCCCCGATGCCGGAAAGCAGCAGATGGCGCGTGCATTCGCCCCCCGCCTTCTCGAACACCGCCAGGTCGGCCTTGTCCACCGCACCGATGCCGAACAGCAGGATCCGGTCGGCGCCCAGCTTGGCGGGAGCCATCAGCTCCAGCACCTTGCCCGCCTCGCCGGCGAAGCGGCTGGACTTGATGGCCCGGCTGATCATGCCGCCGGTCTGCTTGTCCGCCTCGGCGGCGGACGCGGAAAGCGTTGCATCCGCCGCGACCGCGACGGCGACCGCGCCGCCTTTCGGCCAGGACTGTTCAACAAAGCTGATCTTCATCGACGGCAACCTTTCGCGGATAAACCATGTCGGCACGCCCGTGGCGGGCAGCGCTGGGGACGGTTCGCCCCGGGCAGGCCCCCGGAAGGGCCGGACGCCCGGGCGCTGGAATCTGGATTCGCAGCCATATTCCCTTAGCGCGCCGCCGCGTCCGTCACAAGACGGGGCGCTCGGACAAAGGCCGCCGCCGCGGCAGCCCGCCACAATGGCGCCGCGATCCGGCATGGCTATACTGCCGCCGCAATGAGGTCACTCCAGTCCTACATCCTGCGGCTGCTGCTCGGGCCATTCGTCTTTGTCGTCCTGGCCCTGACGGGCGTCGTGTGGCTGTCGCAGTCGCTGCGCTTCCTCGACCGCATCGTGAACCAGGGCCTGGATTTCGGCTCGTTCCTGTACCTCACCAGCCTCGTCCTGCCCGGCGTGCTGGCCGTGCTGATCCCGGTGGGGCTGTTCTGCGCGACGCTCTATACCTTCAACCGCCTGGCATCGGATTCCGAACTGGTGGTGATGTGGGCGACCGGCTTCAGCCGCTGGGCCCTGGCCTGGCCGGCCCTGCTGCTGGCGGCCTGCTGCACCGTGCTGGTGCTGTTCATGAACCTCTACCTGACCCCGCTGGGCGCCCGGACCCTGCGCACCACCCAGTACGAACTGCGCACCAACCTGGCCAGCGTCCTGCTGCAGGAAGGGGTGTTCAACAATCCCGCCCAGGGCCTCACCGTCTATGTCCGCGAGCGCCTGCCAAGCGGCGAGATGCTGGGCATCCTGATCCACGACAATCGCGACAAGGCGAAGCCGATTACCATGATGGCCGAGCGCGGCGCCCTGATCCGCACGCCGGAGGGGCCGCGCTTCATGATGATCAACGGCAACCGCCAGCAGGTCGGCGGCGAAGGGAAGGCGCTCAGCCTGCTCTATTTCGACCGCTACGCCCTGGATCTCGACGCCTATACCGAACGCAGCGGCGAGGGCTGGCGGGAACCGCACGAACGCTACATGAACGAACTGCTCTGGCCGGACATGGAGAACGCGGACGACCGCAACAACTACTGGCGGTTCCAGGTCGAGGCGCATAGCCGGATGGCCGGCCCGCTCGGGACGATAACCCTGGCACTGATCGCGCTGGCCGCCACCTTGGGCGGCGAATACAACCGCCGCGGCCGGTATCGCAGGCTTGTCGCGGCCGCCTTCGGCGCGATCGGCTTCCTTGTGCTCAGCATCGGCCTGCCCTATCTGGCCAACATCCTGCCCAGCACCCTGGTGCTGCTCTACCTGTCGCCGCTGATCGTGTCCGGCGCGGCGATCTGGCTGATGCTGCGCGACCGGCCGCTGGGGCTGGGGCGCCTGGGCCGCTGGATCGACCGTGCCGGGGCGGTCCTCGCCCCCAGGCGCGCGAAAGCCTGACAATGCAGCTGTCGCGCACCCTTTCCATGTATTTCGGCCGCCAGTACCTGGCCGGGTTCGGCAGCGTGTTCGCCGTGTTGCTGGCACTGACCTTCATCTTCGACATGGTCGAGATGCTGCGCCGGGCCGGCAAGCGGGACGATGTCGGGCTGGACATGGTCGTGGAGATGTCGCTGCTGAAGCTCCCCGCCCTGTCCCTGAAGCTGCTGCCGTTCGCCGCCCTGTTCGGCGCGATGCTGGTGCTGTCGCGCCTGACCCGCACCAACGAGCTCACCGTCGCCCGTGCCGCCGGGATCTCGGCCTGGCAGTTCCTGATGCCGGCCCTGGCCATCGCCTTCCTGATCGGCGTGTTCACGGTCACCGTCTACAATCCCGTCGCCTCCACCCTTGTCGCGCGCTACGAGCTCCTGGAGGCGAAGCACCTGAAAGGCCGGGCCAGTGCGCTGGCGGTGTCGGAGACCGGCTTCTGGCTGCGGGATTCGGAAGGGTCCAGCCAGTCCGTGGTCCATGCCCTGCGGATGGCGCAGAAGGATGTCGAGCTGCGCGACGTGATCCTGTTCTTCTACAAGGGCGACGACCGTTTCGTGCAGCGCATCGATGCCATTTCGGCCAAGCTGGAACCGGGCCAGTGGAAACTCACCGACGCCGTCATCACCGGGCCGAACCAGGCCCCGGAATACCAGGAAAGCATGGTGATCCCGACGAGCATGACCGCAAGCCGGATCCAGGACAGCTTCGCCTCGCCCGAGACGATATCGTTCTGGGCCCTGCCGCGGTTCATCAGCACCCTGGAGGATGCGGGCTTTTCCGCTGTGCGCCATCGCCTGCACTTCTACGCGCTGCTGGCGATCCCGCTGCTGCTATGCGCCATGGTGCTGCTGGCCGCGACCTGCTCGCTGCGCCTGACGCGGACCGGGCGGACGGGGCTCTTGCTGGCGGCCGGCGTGGCGATCGGCTTCCTGTTCTATTTCCTCTCCGACCTGGTGTCCGCGCTGGGGATCTCGGGGAGCCTGCCGCCGGTCCTTGCCGCGCTTGCCCCCACGGCAATCTGCCTGCTCCTGGGCATGGCCATGCTGTTCCATCTTGAGGATGGCTGACCCGGCGGGGCAGGTGCCGGCGGCCGGACGCCGGGCGAGCCGTGCCGCAACGCGGCGCGGGGGCTGCCGCTTCTTCCGCACCGTCCTGGCGATCCTGTGCATCCTGCTGCTGGCAGCGCCGGTGCCGCAGGGCATGGCACAGGTGAGCCAGGATACCGATCAGCCGGTCCTGCTGACCGCGGATTCGATGACCTATGACGAGGAACTGTCGACCGCGATCGCCCGCGGCAATGTCGAGATCACGCAGGGGCCGCGGACCCTGCTCGCCGACACCGTCACCTACAACCAGCAGACCGAAGTGGTCACCGCCAGCGGCAATGTCGCGATGCTCGAGCCAACCGGCGACGTGCTGTTCGCCGACTATGTCGAGCTGAAGGACGAGTTCCGCAACGGCGCGATCCAGGGCATCCGCACCCTGTTGTCGGACAATTCGCGGATGGCGGCGAGTTCCGCGCAGCGCACCGACGGCAACCGCACGGTGATGCGCAAGGCCGTGTACTCGCCGTGCAACCTCTGCGCCGAGGATCCCTCGCGCGCGCCGCTCTGGCAGGTCCGCGCGCAGCGCGTGGTGCATGACCAGGAAGAGAAGGAGATCAGCTACCGGAACGCCTATTTCGACGTCTATGGGGTGCCGGTGCTGTACAGCCCCTATTTCGCCCATCCCGACCCCAGCGTGGAGCGCAAGAGCGGCATCCTGGCGCCGATCTTCCGGCAGAACAGCTATTTCGGCACCAATGCGCAGACCCCCTATTATGCGGTGATCGACGATCAGACGGATGCGACGATCACGCCATGGATCTCGTCGGAACAGGCGCCGCAGGTCGCGGCCGAGCTGCGGCGCCGCTTTTCGACCGGCGAACTGCTCACCGATGCCAGCCTGACGCGCGGCACCGAGCGCAACGACAACAACGAGGAGGTCGGTTCCGAACGCTGGCGCGGCCATGTGCGCAGCATCGGGCGGTTCCGGATCGACCCCACCTGGCGCTGGGGCTTCAATGTCTTCCGCACCACCGACGACACCTATCTGAAGCGCTATGACATCTCGAACCTGGACACCCTGACCAGCCGGGCCTTCATCGAGGGCGTGGACTATCGCAACTACGCCGTCGCCAACGCCTACAGCTTCCAGGACCTGCGCGACGGCATCGACGACGACCAGATCCCGCTGATCCTGCCGGACCTGCGCTACGAGTGGCAGTCGGATGCCGGCCAGTACGGCAGCCGCTACCAGGTCGACGCCTCCGTCGTCGCCCTGTCGCGCAACGAAGGCACCGATACGCGCCGGCTGGCGGTGAATGGCGGCTGGAACCTGCCCTATGTCGGGCCGATGGGCGATGTCTACAGCCTGACGGCCGCCCTGCAGGGCAACCTCTACTGGCTGGAGGCCGAGCCGGTCGCCGGCAGCCCCTCGTCGGTGAACCAGAGCGGCACGACCGGCAGGCTGGTGCCATCCCTGACCCTGGACTGGCGCTGGCCGCTGGTGCGCCAGATGGGCGAGGTCCGCCAGGTACTCGAGCCGATCGTGGGCGTGGTGCTGACCCCCTATTCCGGCAACAACGCATTGATCCCGAACGAGGACAGCCAGGATGTCGAGTTCGACACCACCAACCTGTTCGACACCAACCGGTTTCCCGGGATCGACCGCTGGGATGGCGGGCCACGCCTGAACTACGGCATGCGCACCGGCCTGTACTGGCCCGATGGCGGCTATGGGGAGTTCTTCGTCGGGCAATCCCTGCGCAACGGCGAGGATTACGAGTTCGACGAGAATTCCGGCCTGCGCACCCAGCTCTCCGACGTGGTGCTGAGCGCCAACATCGCGCCCAACCCCTATTTCGACCTGCTCTGGCGCGCGCGTGTCGACCCGCGCGGTGTGAACCTGCGCCGCAACGAGATCATTGCCGGCGCGGGCCCCCAGGCGTTCCGCATCAACGTTTCCTATGCCAAGCTTGACGACGCGCTGTTCCAGAGCGGCACCGGCGATCGCGAGGCGGTACAGGTGCAGGGCAATCTGCGCGTAAGCAAGTACTGGAGCGCGACGGCGGCCCATCTCCAGGATCTGGCGGAGGATGGCGGGTCGCTTTACACCAATCTGGGGCTTCGATACACGGACGAGTGCTTCGACCTGCTGCTGTTCGCGGACACCAGCTATTTCCGGAACAAGGACATCCAGCCGGAGACGACCTTCGGCTTCCGGTTCCGGCTCGCGAACTTCAACTGAGCCGGACTGCTCGGCTTGGACGCTGCGCCCGGCCCGTCCCATATGAGCAGGCAAGCGCCTTCGGCACCCACCGGGCCCCGGGCAGAGATCGCGCGTACAGGAAAGACAGATGGATCGAGGCAAAGACCCGCAGCCGGCCACCCCGAGCGACAGCGCGCCGCCCGCGCGGATACGGATCCTGCTCCTCGCCGTGGCGGCAGCCCTGTTCGCCGCGACCCTTCTTCCGGGGCCGGCCCTGCATCCGGCCATGGCGCAGCAGCTGCAGCGCATCATGGCCGTGGTGAACGACAGGGTGATCTCCGCCCATGACATGGAACTGCGCCTGGACCTGATCGTGCGCTCCGCCAACCTTCCCGACACCGAGGACGCCCGCAAGAACCTGCGGCCGCAGGTGCTGCGCAGCCTGATCGACGAACAGCTGCAGCTGCAGGAGGCCGAGCGCCGCGGCATCGTCGTCTCGGAAGAGGAGATGCAGAATTCCTTCGCGGCGCTGGAGCGCAACAACAACATGCCGCCCGGTTCGCTGGACAAGCAGCTTGCCGAGCGCGGCATCGAGAAGAGCGCCGTGGCCGCGCAGGTCGAGGCTGAGATCGCCTGGGGCAAGCTGCTGCGCCAGCAGGTCCTGCCGCGGATCCAGATCTCCGATGCCCAGGTGCAGAACGAGATCAAGCGCTGGCGCTCCCTGGAGGGCCAGACCGAGTATCATCTTGCGGAGATCCTGCTGATACCGGACACGCCCGACGATTTCGACCGCGCCGGCGAGGTGGCCGGCACCCTGGTGGAGGATATGCGCAAGGGCGCGCGCTTCTCGGTAACCGCGCAGCAGTTCAGCCAGGGCCCGACCGCCGCCGCGGGCGGCGATATCGGCTGGGTCGATGCCGACAGCCTGCTGAAGGAGGTCCGCGACGTTGTCGAGCGGATGCCGGTCGGCGCCGTCACCGATCCGATCCGCATTCCCGGCGGCTGGACGATCGTCTTCCTGCGCAACAAGCGCACGATCGGCGCCACCGACGGCGCGAATGCCACCTACGGCCTGGCACAGCTTGCCTGGCCGGCGCCGCCGCAGATGCCGGCAGGGGAGCGTGCGGCACTGATCAAGCGTGTCGAGGCCGTGCGCAACCAGATCGACGGGTGCGGCAATGTCGAGGAGGTCGCGAAGGCCGCCAATGTGCCCGAGGCCGGCCCGCTCGGCCAGGTCCGGGCGGTGGACCTGCCGCCGCTGTTCCGGACCGTGCTGCAGCCCCTCGGTGTCGGCGAGGTCACCGAGCCGGTGGACAATGGCCAGGGGATCGTCCTCCTGGTGGTCTGCGAACGGACCGATGCCGAGGAACAGCGGCTGGATCCGGAAAAGGTGCGGGAGCGCCTGGCCAACGAGCGGATCGGCCTGCAGGCCCGGCGCTATCTGCGCGACCTGCGGCGGGATGCCCTCATCGAGATCCGCAACTAGCGGGGCGGGAGAGAGGCAAGCATGCCCGGTTCCTCCCTGCGTCCCGACCGGCCGCTCTGCGTCAGCATGGGCGAGCCGGGCGGCATCGGCGCGGAAATCCTGTTGCAGGCCTGGCTGCGCCGCCGCGAGGAGGCGTTGCCGCCATTCTTCGTGATCGACGATGCAGAGCGGCTTCGCGCCGCGGCCGCCGCGCTGGGCTGGCCGGTGCCGCTGGCCGTGATCGCGACGCCGGCGGAAGCCATGGCGCGGTTCGCCACCGCCCTGCCCGTCCTGCCGGTCGGCCATTCGGTGCCCTGGCAGCCTGGCAGGACCGATCCGCACCTGGCCGCGGCGGTGATCGCCGCGCTGGACCGGGGCGTGGACCTGACACGCGACGGCAGCGCCGCGGCGCTGGTGACAAACCCGATCCACAAAAAGACCTTGTACGATGCCGGCTTCGGCTTTCCGGGCCATACCGAATACCTGGCGGCCCGCACCGGCGCCGCGTCCCATGCCATGATGCTCGCCGTGCCGGCGACGGCGGAGGCGCCGGGCCTGCGGGCCGTGCCGGCCACCATCCATGTGCCCCTGCGGCAGGCGGTGACCCTGCTCGAGACCGCCCACCTGGTGAGCCAGGGGCGGCTGATCCACCAGAGCCTGATGGGCGATTTCGGTATCGCGCGGCCGCGCATCGCGGTGGCCGGGCTGAATCCGCATGCCGGGGAGGATGGCGCCCTGGGGCGCGAGGATCTGGAGATCGTCGCGCCCGCGGTGGCCATCCTGCGCGCCGAGGGGATCGACGCGGACGGGCCCCGCCCGGGCGACACGATGTTCCATGCCGGCGCCCGGGCAGGATATGACGCGGCCCTGTGCATGTATCACGACCAGGCCCTGATCCCGGTGAAGACCATCGACTTCGACCGGGGGGTCAATGTCACGCTGGGCCTGCCGATCATCCGCACATCGCCGGACCATGGCACCGCCACGGATATCGCCGGACAAGGCATCGCCCGGCCGGTCAGCCTGATCGCCGCGCTGCGCCTTGCCGCGGAGATGGCCGCCTGCCGCAGCCGTTCGGCGGTGGCGCTTGCCTGATCCGGTCGACCCGGCGGCCGCCCTGCCGCCCTTGCGCGAGGTCATCGCGACCTTCGGCCTGAGCGCCAGCCGGTCGCTGGGCCAGAACTTCCTTCTGGACCTCAACCTGACGGGCAAGATCGCCCGCGCCGCGGGTCCGCTGGCCGGCCGACTGGTCTACGAGGTCGGGCCCGGCCCGGGCGGCCTGACCCGCGCCCTGCTGGCGCAAGGCGCCGGCCGCGTCGTGGCGGTGGAACGCGATTCCCGCTTCATTGCCGCCCTGCAGGGGTTGCAGCAGGCCTATCCGGACCGCCTGACGCTGGTGGAGGCCGATGCCCTGGAGGTGGACGAGGGCAGCCTGCTTGGCGGGGCGCCGGCCAGGCTGGTCGCCAACCTGCCCTACAACATCGCGACGCCGCTGCTGCTGAAATGGTTCGCGATGGGTGAACATTTCGACAGCCTCACGGTGATGCTGCAGCGGGAGGTCGCCGATCGCCTCGTCGCCCCGCCCGGTTCGCGGACCTATGGCCGCCTCAGCGTCGCGACCCAGTGGCGGATGACCGCGCGACGCCTGTTCGACCTGCCGGCCAGCGCCTTCGTGCCGCCACCCAGGGTGACCTCCTCGGTCGTGCAGCTGGTGCCCCGGCCGCAGCCGCTGGCACCCGCCGACCCGGCGATCCTGGAGCTGGTGACCCGTGCCGCCTTCGGGCAACGGCGGAAGATGCTCAGATCGGCCCTGCGCAGTCTCGGGACCGACCCGCTGCCCCTGCTGGAGGCAGCGGGGATCGCGCCGGAACGCCGCGCCGAGGAACTGTCGGTCGAGAATTTCTGTGCGTTGGCCGAAGCCTTCCGGCAGGGCGGGGCTGCCGGGCAGCCGCTGCGATAGGCCCCTCCCCGGCCCGCGCCTCAATCGCCGCGCAGCGCCTTCACGAACTCCACCAGGCCGGTGCGGCGATTCCGGCGCAGGCGCTCGGCCCGCAGGATCGCATGCAGCTCCTCCAGGCAGGCATCGACATCGTCGTTGACGACGACATAGTCGTATTCCGCCCAATGGCTCATCTCGTCGGAGGCCTTGGCCATCCGCCGGGCAACGGTCTCCGCGGAATCCTGGGCGCGGGCATAGAGCCGGTGCTCGAGGTCCTGCTGGCTGGGCGGCAGGATGAAGACGCTCACCAGATCCTCGCGGGCGCGGGCGCGCAACTGCTGGGTGCCCTGCCAGTCGATATCGAACAGGATGTCCCTGCCGCCGCGCAGCCGCTCCTCCACCGTCGCGGCCGGCGTGCCGTACTGATGGTCGAACACGCTGGCATGCTCCAGCAGTTCCCCCTGCGCCACCATCTCCTGGAAGCGGTTCGCGTCGATGAAATGATAGTCGACGCCGTCGCGCTCGCCCGGGCGGCGCTTCCGGGTGGTCACCGAGACCGAGAGGCCGAGCTGGTGGTCGCGCTGCAACAGGCGCCGCGACAGGGTGGTCTTGCCGGCGCCCGACGGCGAGGACAGGACCAGCATCAGGCCGCGGCGGCTGACGGTGACGCGTCCCTGCGCGCGACCCTGCATGCCGGTCATTCGACGTTCTGCACCTGCTCGCGCAGGCGGTCGATGGCAAGCTTCAGGTCGAGACCGATGCGCGTGAGGTCCAGGTCGTTCGCCTTGGAACAGATCGTGTTGGCCTCGCGGTTGAATTCCTGCGCCAGGAAATCCAGTTCCCGGCCGACCGCCGCATCGGCTGCCAGATGGCCGCGTGCCTGGGCCACATGGGCCGTCAGGCGGTCCAGTTCCTCGGCGATATCGGCCTTCACTGCCAGCATCGCCAGTTCCTGCGCCAGACGCTCCTCCGGCAGCGGGGCGCCGGCATCCAGCAGCGCCGCCACCTGCTCGCGCAGCCGATCCCGCTGGCGGTCCTGGCGCAGCGCGGCGGCACGCTGCGCCGCGGCCACCAGGTCCTCGATCCGCCCGACCAGGTCGACCAGGACCTCGGCCAGGCGGGCGCCTTCCGCCTGGCGGGAGCGCTCCAGGCCATCGACCGCCAGTTCCAGGTCCGCCAGAAGGGCCTGCTCCAGCGCCGCGACGTCCTGCACCGCATCCGGTTCGACCGCTTCCAGCACGCCGCGCAGCGCCAGCAGCCCGTCCAGGCGCGGCGGCGCGGCCTCGATGGTCGCGGCCGCGCCGGACGCCAGCGCGGCGAGTTCCTCCAGCAGGGGCTGGTTGATGCGGTAGGACAGGGCCTGGGCGGTGGTGGCAAGCTGCAGGTTGCAGCTGACCGAGCCGCGCCGCAGGCGCTTCGACAGCATGGCGCGGGCGGGCGCCTCCACCCCTTCCGCCCCCGGCGCCAGGCGCAGGCGCAGGTCGAGGCCGCGGCCGTTGACGCTGCGGATCTCCCAGGTCCAGGACTGCTGCCCGTTGCCGCCCTGCTGGCGGGCGAAGCCGGTCATGCTGCTCAGCGCCACTGTCTTGCTCCCTGGATCCCGGGCCGCGGCAATGGCGTGCCGGCGGTCATTCCGTCACCGTCCGATTGCGCTGCTGCGCGCGCCATGCACGGACATTGCGGTTGTGCTCCGCCAGGCTCGCGGCAAAGACATGCCCGCCGGTGCCGTCGGCGACGAAATAGAGAAAGTCGGTCTCGGCGGGCTGCAGCACCGCGCGCAGCGCAGCCCTGCTCGGATTCGCGATCGGCGTCGGCGGCAGCCCGGCAATGACATAGGTGTTCCAGTCGGTCGGGGTCTGCAGGTCGGTGCGGGTCAGCGGCCGGTCGATCCGGCCCAGCCCGTCGGACACACCATAGATCACCGTCGGATCGGATTGCAGCCGCATGCCCTTGCGCAGGCGATTGCTGAAGACCCCGGCGACCAGTGGCCGTTCGTCCGGCTGGCCGGTCTCGCGCTCCACGATCGAGGCGAGGACCAGCGCCTCCTCCGGGCTGTCGATGGGGAGGTTCTCGGCCCGGCCCGCCCAGAGCTCCGCCAAGGCGGCGTCCATTGCGCCGGCCATGCGGTCGACCATCGCCTGGCGGGTGTCGCCGCGTTCGAAGGCATAGGTCTCCGGCAGCAGCCGCCCTTCCGCCGGCACCGACTCGATGCTGCCCGACAGCGCCGGCTCGGCCTCGATCAGGGCAAGCACCTGCCGCACGGTCAGGCCTTCGGGCACGGTGACCTGGCGGACGACACGCTCGCCGCGGCGCAGCCGGGCCAGCACCTCGGCGGGCGAAGCGGCGGCGGGAAAGGCATATTCACCGGCCTGCAGGCCGCGCGACGCCCCCTGCAGCAGCACGCCGGCCCGGAACAGGGTGGCATCGGCAACCACGCCGGCCTGTTCCAGGCGCTGCGCGATACCGGCCATGCCGGTGCCCTTCGGGATCAGGACATTGACTTCCTGCGATGCCGGCCCCGGCCCGATCCAGTGCTGCCAGCCCCAGAAGGCGACAGCAGCCAGGATCAGCAACAGGCCGAAGAGGGCCCCGAATGTCTGAAGAATCGCACGGCGCATGCGCCGGGGCCCGCCGTGTCAGTTCAACTGGCGGATCACCAGCGAGGCATTCGTCCCGCCGAACCCGAACGAGTTGCTCAGGGCCGCCCGCACCTCGCGCTCGCGCGGCTCGAACGGCACAAGGTCCATCGTGTCCGCGCCCTCGCAGGGATCGTCCAGGTTCAGGGTCGGCGGCACGACATTGTGGTGGATCGCCAGGGTGGAGAAGATCGCCTCCACCGAGCCGGCCGCCCCCAGAAGATGCCCGATGCTGGATTTCGTGGACGACATCGAGACCCTGGCGGCCGCGTTGCCGAACAGGCGCTTCACGGTCGCCAGCTCGATCTCGTCCCCCAGCGGGGTCGAGGTGCCATGGGCATTGATGTAGTCGATATCGTCGGGCGCCAGCCCGGCCCGCTTCATGGCCGTCTGCATGCAGCGGAACGCGCCATTGCCGTCCGGCGCCGGCGCGGTGATGTGGTAGGCGTCCCCGGTCAGGCCGTAGCCGACGAGCTCGCCATAGATCCGCGCGCCGCGCTTGCGCGCATGCTCGAACTCCTCGAGCACGACGACACCGGCGCCCTCGCCCATGACGAAGCCGTCGCGCCCCTTGTCCCAGGGCCGCGACGCCGCCGCCGGGCGGTCGTTGTAGTTGGTGGACAGCGCCTTGGCGGCGGAAAAGCCGGCGATCCCGATTCGGCAGATGCTGCTCTCGGCGCCACCGGCCACCATCACGTCGGCATCGTCCAGCATGATCATGCGCGCGGCATCGCCGATCGCATGGGCGCCGGTCGAGCAGGCGGTCACCACGGCGTGGTTGGGGCCGCGGAAACCGAACTCGATCGACACGTTGCCGGCAATAAGGTTGATCAGCACGCCGGGCAGGAAGAACGGGCTGACCCGCCGCGGGCCCTTCTCGTCGAGGGTATCGGACCCGTCGACGATGCTGCTCAGGCCGCCCACACCGGACCCGATCAGCACACCGGTGCGGATCTGGTCCTCCTCGCTCTCGGCCACCCAGCCGGAATCGGCAATGGCCTCCTTCGCGGCGGCCATGCCGTACAGGATGAAGTCGTCCACCCGCCGGCGCTCCCGCGGGCTCATCCAGTCGTCCGGGTTGAACAGCGCCTCGCGCGGCACTTCGGGCGGCAGCCCTTCCTCGTCGATGAAAGGGATCATCGCCGCGATCTGGCAGGGCATGTCGTCCACGTTGAACCGGTGGATCGGACGCAATGCGGAATGGCCTTTCAGCAGCCGATCCCAGGTCGCCTTCACGCCGCTGCCAAGCGGCGTAACCATGCCGAGGCCGGTAATGACAACCCGGCGCATCGTCACTCTCCGATCACGAAGCCGATCAGGACCCGTGTTCCCTGATGAACTCGATGGCGTCCTTCACCGTGAGGATCTTCTCGGCGGCGTCGTCCGGGATCTCCACCCCGAACTCTTCCTCGAAGGCCATGACCAGCTCGACCGTGTCCAGGCTGTCGGCGCCCAGATCGTCGATGAAGCTGGCGGATTCAGTGACCTTGTCCTCGTCGACCCCCAGATGTTCGACGACGATCTTCTTAACGCGCTCTTGAATGTCGTTATCGCTCATGATCTGGTCCTCGATCCTCCCGCGACAGATGCGTTCCGCCCGAACCCGCTTCCGGCGGCACTATAAGGATGGCCCCTCGCTCTCCGGGATTGCCCGCCGGCAAGTTCTCCGACCCCGGCCGGCATCGAAGCCGGCCCGGTCGGGGAGCATGCCTGCACGGGGCCGGTCGTGCCCGGCGGGCGCCCCGCTCCCCCTGCGGTGCGCTTGCACATCGCCGCCCCAGGCGCGTTTCCATGCATCTCGAAAACACGCCGGCGGCGAAAGGGTCTGGGTGGATAGCACAGTTTCCCCAGTGTGCAAATTGCTCGACAGGCCAAGTCCCGGATATCTGCAGATGCGCCGAAACCGCCCCCCATGCCGCCGCATGACCGCATCGCGCATCGGAAGCGCCCCGGCGCGCCGGGACCCTGTCAAATCATCGCCATACCGCCGTTCACGTGCAAGGTCTGGCCGGTGACATAGCCACCTTCGTCGGAGGCCAGGTAGAGCACGGCGGCCGCGATATCCTCGCCGCTGCCAAGCCGGCCGAGGGGAATCCGGCCCAGCAGCGCCGACTTCTGCGCCTCGTTCAGGGCATCGGTCATCGGCGTCTCGATGAAGCCCGGCGCCACGCAGTTGACCGTGATGTTGCGCGAGGCCAGCTCCTGCGCCAGCGCCTTGCTCATGCCGATCATGCCGGCCTTCGCGGCGGCATAGTTGGCCTGTCCCGGATTGCCGGTCACGCCGACGATCGAGGTGATGCCGATCACCCGCCCGTGGCGGCGCTTCATCATCCCGCGCATCAATGCCTTGGCGAGCACGAATCCGGCGGTCAGGTCGACTTCCAGGACATCGTCCCAGTCCTCGTCCTTCATCCGCATCGCCAGGTTGTCCCGGGTGATGCCTGCATTGTTCACCAGGATGTCGACCTGCCCCAGCGCCTCCTCGGCCCGGCCCGCGAGCCCGGCCACGGCGGCGCGATCCGCCAGGTTGCAGGGCAGCACCTGGGTGCCCTCGCCCAGCTCCGCGGCGATCGCCTGCAGGGCATCCTCGCGCGTGCCGGACAGCGCGACCGCCGCGCCCGCCGCCTTCAGCCGCCGCGCGATCGCGACGCCGATGCCACCGCTCGCCCCGGTGACCAGGGCAGCCCGGCCGCTCAGATCGAAACCGCTCATCTGCTCATCCTTCCCATCTGCTGGTATGCCGCATGCCGCTCCGTCACAGAGCCTTCAGCAGCGCCTCGATCTCCTGGGGCTCGCCCACCGCCTCGCCCTTCAGGTCGCGGTCGATCCGCCGCAGCATCGTCGTCAGCACCTTGCCGGTCCCCAGTTCCACGATCTCGGCCACGCCCTGGTCGCGCATCCACAGCACGCTTTCGCGCCACCGTACGGTTGCGGTCACCTGCTGCACCAGCAGGCGCCGGATCGTCTCGGGATCGGATTCGCCCTGCGCCGTGACATTGGCGACCAGCGGGCGGCGCGGCGGGGCGATGGCCTGGGCGCCCAGGGCCTCTGCCATCGCATCGGCGGCCGGCTGCATCAGCGCACAATGGAAGGGCGCGCTCACCGACAGCGGCACGACCTTCTTGCAGCCCTTCTCCTTGGCAATGGCAGTGGCGCGCTCGATCGCCTCGGCGCTGCCGGCCAGCACAACCTGTCCCGGCGCATTGTCGTTGGCCAGCTCGCAGACGTCGGAGCCGGCCGCTTCGCGGGCCACCGCCTCCGCCACATCGGCATCCGGGCCCAGCAGGGCGATCATGGCGCCCTTGCCCACCGGCACCGCGGTCTGCATGGCCCGGCCGCGCCGCTTCAGCAGGCGCGCCGTATCCGCCAGCGGCAGGGCCCCCGCCGCGGCGAGCGCGGTATACTCCCCCAGGCTGTGCCCGGCGAAATAGGCGGCCTTGTCGGACAGGGCGAAGCCGCCCTGCCCTTCCAGCACCCGCGCCACGGCGAGGCCGACCGCCATCAGCGCCGGCTGGGCGTTCTCCGTCAGGGTCAGGTCGCCCTCCGGTCCGTCGAACATCAGGTCGGACAGCTTCTGCGACAGGGCGTCGTCGACCTCCTCGAAGACCTGGCGGGCCTCGGCGAAGGCCTCGGCCAGGGTGCGTCCCATCCCGACGACCTGACTGCCCTGCCCCGGAAAGACAAATGCCCGGCTCATCCCGATCCCCTTCCTGATGCTGTTCCTCGGCTCCGGCGGGCGGCGCCGCTGCACCCTGCCCGGCCGGGGCGCTAGTGTTAGGAGCAGGCGCGCGGCCGATCAAGGCCAGGGCCCCGGCAGGCGCGCGACCGTCCTGCGAACAATCGCTTGCGTTGCCGGCGCGTCTGACTATATTGCCGCGCTCATCTCCTTGCCGGGCCGGATGGCCGTCCCGGCTAGGCCCGTTGCGTCCCCGCCAGGCATAACAGGACCACCCTTTCGGGACCTGTCGTCACGGCGCTGACAGCGGGCCGCACAACAGCCGAAGGGAGACCGGATGAGCTACTACGAGACTGTCTTCATCGTGCGCCAGGACGTGTCCGGCGCGCAGGTGGAGACCCTGGCAAATGAATTCAAGGGCATCGTCGAGGCCCAGGGCGGCTCGGTCCAGAAGATCGAGCCCTGGGGCCTGCGCAGCCTGGCCTACCGGATCAAGAAGAACCGCAAGGGCCATTATATCCTGATGAACATCGACGCTCCGCCGGCGGCCATCGCCGAGATGGAACGGATGATGCGCCTCAACGAGGATATTTTGCGCTACCTGACGGTCCGGGTGGACGAGCTGAAAGAGGGCCCCTCCGCCATCCTCACCAACAAGGGGCGTGACGACCGGGATCGCGGCGGACGCGGTGGACGCGACCGGGGCGATCGCGACCGTGGCGATCGCGGTGGCCGGGGCGGCGACCGCGACCGGGGCGATCGCGGCGATCGCGGTGGCCGGGGCGGCGACCGTCCGCCGTTCCGCTCCGAAGGCCGCCCGGCCCAGGGCGATGCCGCCGATGGAGGACAGTCCTGATGCCCGCTCCCCAGCGTTCCGCTTCCCCCGTACGCCGCCCGTTCTTCCGGCGTCGCAAGTCCTGCCCGTTCTCCGGCGCCAATGCGCCGGCGATCGACTACAAGGATGTCAAGCTGCTGCAGCGGTTCGTGTCCGAGCGGGGCAAGATCGTCCCGAGCCGGATCACTGCCGTTTCGGCCAAGAAGCAGCGCGAACTGGCGCAGGCGATCAAGCGCGCACGCCAGCTGGCGCTGCTGCCCTACATCCTGCGCTGAGGCATCCCGCCCCGGCCCTGTCGGAGATTCCTTGACGGGACCGGGGCGCCACGTCACGCCGGTGGCAGGAAGGACGAGGCGATGCGCCAGGGCTGGCTGTTCGGGCTCGGTTGCGGGCTGGGCGCGGTCCTGCTGCTGGGCATCGCGGAACTGGCACCGCTCACCGCGCTGCTGATCTATGGCATCCCGATGGGGCCGTTCGTCGCCGGGCTGGTGTCCGGCGTTGGTCCGGCCCTGCTGGCGGCACTGGTTTTCCTGCTGGTCGCATTGATGTTTTCGCCGACCAGCGCCGCGATCCTGTTCGCCACCCTGGCCCTGCCGGCCGCCCTGTTGAGCTGGCAGGCATTGCAGCGGCCCGGCGGTGCGGGCCGGACATCGTCGGGGGCGGCGCCGCAATGGACCTCGGCGGGCTCGCTGCTGGGCAGCCTGGCTCTGGGCGGCGCGGCGATCGGGCTGGCGGCGCAGATTGCCATCGGCAGCCAGCAGGAGGAGGCAGTCCGCTTCCTGATGGCCCAGATGGCGCCGTTGACGGAGCCGGGACCGGACGGCCGGACGCAGATCGAACCGAACCAGCTGGAATCGCTGGTTACCGCCTCCCTGGAGGCCGCCCCGCTCGGGGTCGGGGCGATCTGGGTGCTGGTCATGGCGGTCAATGGCGCCCTGGCGCAGGCGATCGCCAGGAACCTGGGCCGCAACCTGCGGCCAAGCCCGTCCTACCGGCGGGCACGGGTGCCGGGCTGGGTGCTGTACGCGATGGGCGCCGCCCTTCTGCTGGGGCTCGCCCCCGATCCGCTGGGGCGGGTCGGCACCGTCGTCGGCATCCTGCTGGCGATGGGCTATCTGATGCAGGGACTTGCCGTCATGCATGTCCTTGCGCGGAGAACGGGCGGTGGCCGCTGGCTGCTCATCCCGTTCTACATTTTGTTTGTGGTGGTCGGCCCGCTCATGCCCTTCGCTGTGGTGGTGCTGGGCCTGGTCGAAGACCATGTCCGATATCGCGACCGCGAAGGCGGACCGGTCGGCAAGGAGGATGAGTGATGGAAGTCATTCTGATGGAACGCGTGGACAAGCTCGGCCAGATGGGCGAGGTGGTCCGCGTGCGCGACGGCTATGCACGCAATTACCTGTTGCCGCAGGGCAAGGCCCTGCGCGCCAACAAGGCCAACCTGGCCCGCTTCGAGACGGAGCGCAGCCAGCTCGAGGCCCGCAACCTGGAGCGTCGCCAGGAGGCCGAGGCGGTTGCCGGCCGGATGGGCGATTTCTCTGTGGTCCTGTTGCGGCAGGCCGGCGAGAGCGGGCAGCTGTACGGCTCGGTCTCCGCCCGCGACATCGCGGATGCCGGGACCGAGGCCGGTGCCAGCATGTCGCGCGAGCAGGTCCGCCTGGAGCGGCCGATCAAGACCCTTGGCCTGCATGCCGTGCGGGTCGACCTGCATCCGGAGGTCTCCATCGAGGTCACCGTGAACGTCGCCCGCTCCGCCGAAGAGGCCGAGATCCAGGCCAGCGGCGGCGATCCGAACGCATCGGACTATGACGACGACGACGACGACATGGACCTCGACGGCGATGCCGAGGGCGATGAGATGGAAGCCGCCGGGGACGACGGTGCGGATGCCGGGTTCGACCCGCAGCCGGATGTCGAGACCGGTTCCGACGAGACCGACGGCGAGGTCCGTCACTGAACATCCGCAGCGCGGCATCGGCCGGCCGCGGTTCGCGGCCGGCTGCGATGCCATGCGATGTCAGCGCAGGGCCCTGCCCGGAAACAGGCGTCACCGGCAGTAGCCACGCCGGAACAAGGCACTAGCGGCATAAATACCGCCGGCAGCCCGCCTGTCACATCTTGTCGGGACCGTGAACTCTGTTAATTTTCTCGCATGTCATTCCGCGAGAAAATCTTCAATGCAGTCGTCCGGACCGGCACATTGACGGTCATCGGCACCGACGGCACAACGGCGACCTACGGTGACGGGACCGAGCCGCGGGTCACCATCCGTCTGCATGACCCCGCCCTGCCGCGAAAGATCGCCACCAATCCGGGGCTGGCGGTCGGCGAAGCCTTCATGGACGGCCGTCTGACGATCGAGGATGGCGGCGATGTGCGCCAGATGCTCGACCTTGCCCTGCGCAACATGGGCTGGGGCATCGGCGAGCATTGGGTCATGCGCCTCGGCTATCGCCTGCGCATCGCGATGCGGCGCCTCGGCCAGATCAACCCGGTCGGCAGGGCACAGGCCAATGTCGCCCACCACTACGACCTGTCCGACACCCTGTACGACCTGTTCCTCGATTCGGACCGGCAATATTCCTGCGCCTACTACATGTCCCCCGACCAGAGCATCGAGGACGCCCAGCGGCAGAAGAAGCGGCATCTGGCGGCGAAGCTCCTGCTGGAGGACGGGCAGAAACTGCTCGATATCGGCTCGGGCTGGGGCGGCCTGGGGCTGCACCTGGCACAGATGCACAATGTCGACGTCACCGGCGTCACCCTGTCGCGGGAACAGCACGCCGTATCGCAGGACCGCGCCCAGCGCGCCGGCATGGCGGACCGGGTGCGCTTCAAGCTGCAGGATTACCGGCACGAAGGCGCGGTCTACGACCGGATCGTCTCGGTCGGCATGTTCGAGCATGTCGGCGTGAACCATTACCGGGAGTTCTTCGTTAAGCTGCGCGACCTGCTGCATGCGGACGGCGTGGCGCTGCTGCATACGATCGGCCGCGCGGACGGCCCGGGCACCACCAACAGCTGGATCCAGAAGTACATCTTTCCCGGCGGCTATACCCCTGCCCTGTCGGAGATCATGCCGCATATCGAGCAGGCCGGCCTGTACGTCACCGATGTCGAGGTCCTGCGCCTGCACTATGCGGAGACCCTGCTGGCCTGGCAGCGCCGCTTCGCCGAGAACCGGGAACGGATCAAGGCGCTCTACGACGAGCGGTTCTGCCGGATGTGGGAATTCTATCTGGCAGGCAGCGAGATGACCTTCCGCCATGCCGGCCATGTCGTGTTCCAGATCCAGATGGCAAAGCGGCAGGACGCGGTGCCGCTGTCGCGCGACTATATCCAGGATTATGAACGCGCGGTGCCGCTGGCCGACACCGTGATGTCGCCGAATTCCACACCCCCTGTGGATGCCGTGCGCCCGGGCCGGCACGATCAGGCGGCGGAATAGCGCGGCCTTCCCAGGCCGGCATGGACTTATCCCCAGCGTTCACAGGCTGGGGGTGGAAATCATCCACGGAATTTTGGCGGCCCGCGGGACCATCGCCCGGGCGCGGCCGGCCCGACCCTGCTATGCTTCGCCGCTCCCACAGGCACAGCGCAGACAGTGAGTCGCATGGCGATCCTGAGTTCCGTCGATACGGGCAGCGAGCCCGGCAAGCCACGCAGCCTGCCCCATAACCTCGAGGCGGAGCAGGAGGTTCTCGGCGCCATCCTGATCGACAACGAACTGGGCGTGGAGTTCCGCCAGTTCCTGTCGGCGGAGGATTTCTTCCACCCCGCCCATGCCGGCATATTCGCGGCCGCGGTCACCCTGATCGACCGTGGCCAGCTGGCCGACCCGGTGACCCTGCGCGACTATCTGGCCAAGGACGAGGCGCTGGTGCAGGTCGGTGGCGCGGGCCCCTACCTGGTCGGCCTGACCCAGGCCCTGTCGTCACGCCAGACAGCGCCGGCCTATGCCAAGGTGGTCCGTGACCTAGCGTTGCGCCGCCACCTGATCAAGGTGGGCGAGGAGATGGTGCATGCCGCCCAGGATGCCGATGTCGAGGAAGAGGCCGGCAGCCTGATCGAGCAGGCCGAGTCGCAGCTGTTCACCCTGGCCGATACCGGCCGTGCCGAACGCGGCCACCGCACCTTTCGCGAAAGCCTGGACATGTCGCTGGCGATGGCGGAACAGGCCATGCAGGCCGGCGGCATATCCGGCGTGCCGACCGGATTGCGCGACCTCGACGCCAAGATGGGCGGCCTGCAGCGCTCCGACCTGCTGATCCTGGCGGGCCGGCCGTCGATGGGAAAGACCGCGCTTGCCACCACCGTGGCCTTCAATGCAGCCCTGGCACACTACCAGTCTGGCGGCAAGAATGGCGCGCCGGTGCTGTTCTTCAGCCTGGAAATGTCGGCCGAGCAGCTGGCCACCCGGATCCTCGCCGAACAGACCGGCATCGCTTCGGACAAGCTGCGCCGGGGTGTCATCACCGACGCCGAGTTCCGCGAGAAGCTGGCGCCGCAGGCACAGCTGATCGCCGACGTGCCGTTCTTCATCGACGATACCGGCGCGATCGGCATCGGCGCGCTGCGCACGCGCGCCCGCCGGATGAAGCGCCTGAACGATATCGGCCTGATCGTCGTCGACTACCTGCAACTGGTACGGGGCTCGGCGCGGCATTCCGAGAATCGGGTGCAGGAGATCTCGGAAATCACCCAGGCGCTCAAGGCCCTGGCCAAAGACCTGAACGTGCCGGTCATGGCGCTGTCGCAGCTCAGCCGCCAGGTGGAGAATCGCGACGACAAGCGCCCGCAGCTGTCGGACCTTCGCGAATCGGGCGCCATCGAGCAGGACGCCGACGTCGTCATGTTCGTGTTCCGGGAGGAGTATTACGAGCAGCGCCGCGAGCCGCGCGCCGGCACCCCCGAACATGCAGAGTGGCAGGCCCAGATGGAAGAGATCCACAATATCGCGGAAGTGATCATCGGCAAGCAGCGGCACGGCCCGATCGGCAATGTGAAACTGTTCTTCCAGCCCGATTCCACACGGTTCAGCGATTTCGTGCCGGACGACCATCTGCCGCAGAGCATCTGACCATCGTGTCGCCTGCGGCTGTCCGGACCGGCGCGGCGCAGGGTAGCGCCCTGCCCCTTGGCCGGTTGACCATCGACATCGACGCGGTCGTCGCGAACTGGCGCCTGCTGGCCGCGCGCAGTGGCAGGGCGGCCTGTGCCGCTGTCATGAAGGCCGATGGCTATGGCCTCGGGGTCCGGCACCTGGCCCCGGCGCTCGCCGATGCGGGCTGCTCGACCTTCTTCGTCGCCCACCCGGCGGAGGGTGTCGCGATGCGCCGTCACCTGACCCGCCGCCGCGGCCCGGCCGGCGGCCCCGGCGGCGTCCCGCGGATCTTCATCCTGCATGGGCTGCAGGATGGGGAGGCGCCGCTGTTGGCGGCGAATCGCCTGATCCCAGTCCTGTCGACCGAGCGGCAGGTCCGAATCTGGCAGGATGCCGCCCGCGAAGCCGGCACCGCCCTGCCCGCGGCGCTCCAGGTCGACAGCGGGATGAACCGGCTTGGCCTCGCCCCGGGGGCCTTTCGCCGCCTGGCCCTGGACCCGGACGGGCTGGCCGGGTTGCATGTAGAGCTGCTGCTGACCCACCTGGCCTGCGCGGACCATCCCGCCGACCCGATGAACGCCGAACAGCGCCGCCGCTTCCGGCAGGCCTGCGACTGCCTGCCCGGGATTCCCGCCAGCATCGCCAATTCCGCAGCGATCTTCCATGGGCCGGACATGGCGCTCGACCTGGTGCGTCCCGGAATCGCCCTCTACGGAGTCGACCCCATCGAGCGGCCGGCGGCGGAGAATCCGCTGCACCCCGTGGTCGAATGGCAGAGCCGGATCCTGCAGATCCGTGAAATTGACGCTTCCGAGGCCGTTGGCTACGGTGCGACCTTCCGCGCGGAGCGCCGCACCCGCCTGGCCACGGTCTCCGTCGGCTATGCGGATGGCTATCTTCGCAGCTTTTCCAACCGGGCCTATGGTGCCATAGACGGTGTGCGCGTTCCGCTCGCCGGCCGGGTCTCCATGGACCTGCTGACATTCGACATCACCGACCTGCCGCCGGATGCCGTGCGGGAGGGCGACGAACTGGAACTCGCCGGTGCCACCGTCACCGTTGGAGAGCTGGCATCATGGGGCGGGACAATCGGCTACGAGGTCTTGACCCGGCTTGGCTCACGCCTCGACCGGCGCTACAAGAAAGCCGGGCATCTTGTTGAAAATGAAGAAGACTTCCATGAACCGGCCTCGATCGGATAGTTCCCGGTGAATCCCTTCCGCAGCATAGGCCAGGTGGTCCTGGGATTCCTGGGTTCGACCGGCCGGGTGGCCATGTTCGCCGGCCGCGGCCTGGGCCATGCGGCGATGCCGCCCTTCTATTTCCGCATGCTGTTGCGGCAGATGCTGGTGATCGGCTTCTACTCCCTGCCGGTGGTCGGCATGACGGCGCTGTTCACAGGCATGGTCCTGGCGCTGCAGACCTATATCGGCTCGTCGCGCTTCAACGCCGAGAGCGTGGTCGCGCAGATCGTCGTGGTGGCGATCACCCGGGAACTCGGGCCGGTGCTGGGCGGCCTGATGGTGGCCGGGCGGGTCGCCTCCGCCATGGCGGCAGAAATCGGCACGATGCGGGTGACCGAGCAGATCGACGCGCTGGTCACCCTGTCCACCAACCCGTTCAAATACCTTGTCGCGCCACGGCTGGTCGCGGGCATCCTGATGCTGCCGCCGCTGGTCGCCGTGGCCGACATCATCGGCATCATGGGGGCCTATCTGGTCGGCACCCAGGCGCTGGGCTTCAACCCCGCCAGCTACCTGGACAACACCTTCAGCGTGCTGGAATGGGGCGATGTGGTGTCGGGGCTGGTCAAGGCGGCGATCTTCGGCTTCCTGATCGCGCTGATGGGGGCCTATCACGGTTTCCACTCCGCCGGCGGCGCCCAGGGCGTGGGCAAGGCGACGACCAATGCCGTGGTTTCCGCCGCGGTGTTGATCCTGATTTCCAACTACATCGCAACTGCCGCCTTCTTCCAGGAATAGGCCGTGACCGACAGGACAGACAACGGCACCTCCAACAGGCCCGGCGGCAGCCCCGCCAAGATCGAGCTGTCGGGGCTGCGCAAGCAGTTCGGCCGCAAGGTGGTCCTCGACGAGGTCGATCTGGCGGTGCCGCGCGGCCAGTCCCTGGTGGTCATCGGCGGGTCCGGTACGGGCAAGTCGGTGCTGCTGAAATGCATCCTCGGCCTGCTCCGGCCGGAGCGCGGCTCGATTCGCATCGACGGGCGGGAGACCGTCGGCCTGGGCGGCCGGGACCGCGAGGAGGAGCTGCGCAAGTTCGGCATGCTGTTCCAGAATGCCGCGCTGTTCGACAGCCTGTCGGTCTGGGAGAATGTCGCCTTCGGCCTGATCCAGGGCCTGCGCATGGCGCGGCCGCAGGCAAAGGAGGTGGCGATCGAGAAGCTCGCCGATGTCGGGCTGGAGCCGGAAGTCGCCGAACTGCTGCCCGCCGAACGGTCCGGCGGCATGCGCAAGCGGGTCGGCCTGGCGCGCGCGATCGCCGCCGCGCCGGAGATCATCTTTTTCGACGAGCCCACCACCGGCCTGGACCCGATCATGGGCGATGTGATCAACGGCCTGATCGTCGACTGTTCGCGCCGCCTGGGGGCCACCACCCTCAGCATCACCCACGACATGGCCAGCGTGCGCCGGATCGCCGACCGGGTGGCGATGCTGCACCGGGGCCGGATCATCTGGGAAGGCCCGGTGTCGGAGATCGACGAATCCGGCAATCCTTACGTCGACCAGTTCATTCACGGCCGTGCCGAAGGCCCGATCCAGATGGATGTACGGAAGCCCTGACGCGGTCGGCAGCGACGCGTCGCGCAGGAAAGGCAGGAACAGGGATGGCACGCAGGGAACGGCAGTTCGTCTGCCAGGAATGCGGCGCCATCTATCGCAAATGGCAGGGCCGCTGCGACGCCTGCGACGCCTGGAACTGCATCGTGGAGGAGGCCGGCCTGGAGCGCCGGCCCGGCGGCCCGGACATCGCCGGCGGCCGCGCCCTGCCCTTCGCCAGCCTGCGTGGCGGTGAAGCGCCGGTTGCGCGGGTCGCCACCGGCATGCCGGAGCTGGACCGTGTCCTGGGCGGCGGCATCGTGCACGGCTCGGCCATCCTGATCGGCGGCGATCCCGGCATCGGCAAGTCCACCCTGCTGCTGCAGGTCATGGCGGCGCTCGCCTCCGCCGGGCATCCCTGCACCTACATCTCGGGCGAGGAAGCGGTGGCGCAGATCCGGTTGCGCGGGCATCGCCTGGGCCTGTCGGATTCGCCCCTGCGCCTGGCCGCGGCGAACAGCCTGCGCGACATCCTGACCAGCCTGGCGCAGGAAACCGGCGAGCGCCAGGCGGCGGCCGGCGGCATTCCGGAGATCGTCGTGGTGGATTCCATCCAGACCGTCTATGCCGACGGCATCGAGGCCGCCGCCGGCACGGTGTCGCAGGTCCGCGCATGTGCCCATGAGCTGGTGCGGCACGCCAAGTCCAGCGGCGCCGCCGTCTGGCTGGTCGGCCATGTCACCAAGGAAGGCCAGCTGGCGGGGCCGCGCGTGGTGGAGCATATGGTGGATACGGTGCTCTATTTCGAAGGCGATCGCGGGCATCAGTTCCGGATCCTCCGGGCCGTGAAGAACCGCTTCGGCGCAACCGACGAGATCGCCGTCTTCGAGATGGGCGATCGCGGCCTGGCGGAGGTCGCCAATCCCTCCTCCCTGTTCCTGGCGGATCGCGATTCCCCGGTCAGCGGCGCCTGCGTCTTTGCCGGGATCGAGGGCACCCGCCCGCTGCTGATGGAGCTGCAGGCCCTGGTCGCGGAAAGCCCGCTGGGCACGCCAAGGCGGGCCGTTGTCGGCTGGGACGGCGCCCGGCTGGCCATGATCCTGGCGGTGCTGGAGACCCGCTGCGGCGTGCGCTTCGGCGCCTCGGACATCTACCTGAACGTGGCGGGGGGCCTGCGGGTGCGTGAGCCCGCCGCCGACCTGGCGGCCGCGGCGGCCCTGCTGTCCGCCCTGACGGACCAGCCGTTGCCGCAGAAGATGGTGGCCTTCGGCGAGGTCAGCCTGGCCGGCGAGATCCGCCCGGTCAGCCAGATGGAGGCCCGCATGAAGGAGGCCGCGAAACTGGGTTTCACCGAGGCCCTGGTGCCGGCCGGTGCCGCCGACACGCGGTCGGCCGGCGCGGGGCTGCGCCTGCGCGAGGCCCGACACCTGCGCGACATCGTGCCGATGTTCGCCGCCGAAGCCGCCTGAGCCCCGGGACCTGCCCATGGAAAACCTGCCCATCAGTCCCGTCGATCTCGGCGTCCTGATCCTGCTGCTGATTTCCGGCCTGCTCGCCTTCTCCCGCGGTTTCGTGCACGAAGCGCTGTCGGTGGCCGGCTGGGTGGGCGCGGCCCTTGCCGTGCTCTTCCTGCTCCCCTATGTGTCGCCCTATCTGAGGGAGAACATTTCGAACATCTGGCTGGCGGATGGCATCGGCGCGGCAGTGATCTTCATTGTCGCCCTCATGCTGTTTTCCCTGATCGCGCATCGCATCGCATCGGTGGTGCAGGACAGCGCCCTGGGACCGGTCGACAGGACCCTGGGCTTCGTCTTCGGGCTGGTGCGCGGTGCGGCGATCGTCTGCGTCACCTACCTGATCTATGCCTGGATGGTGCCCCCGGCGGAGTTTCCGTCCTGGCTGCGCGAGGCGCGCGCCCTGCCGCTGGCCCAGGCGGGGGGTGCCGTGCTGCTGGACCTGGTGCCCGGCGCGCGCGACGCGGCGCCGCACCTGCGCGACCCGGAGCTGCGGATCGGCATCGACGACCTGCTGCCCAGGCGCGACACGGGATCGCCGGCACCGGAATCGGAGCGCCAGCCCGACGGCGCGGCACCGCCCGTGGACCGGACAGCGCCAGATGCGGGGCCGGATGCGGGCGCACAGGATCCGGCGGGATACGACCGGCGCAGCCGGCAGCAATTGGAGAACCTGATCGATTCGCAGGGCGCCAGGCCGTCCGGCGGTTCGACACAGGACTAGCCGGCGGGGAATCCGGACGGGTTCCCGCGCCGCGGCAGTGCCCGGAACGCAGCGCCCGCACCACGGGGCCTGGAACCTTGAGGCTGGAGGCAGAGCTAAGCAGATGAGCGAGCCCGACATGCAGGCGTCCGACCTGACATCCCTGCCCTGGGACGGCGGCGACGACGACGACAAGCTGCACGAGGAATGCGGTGTCTTCGGCATCTTCGGTGCCGTGGATGCCGCGGCCCATACCGCCCTGGGGCTGCATGCCCTGCAGCATCGCGGACAGGAGGCGGCCGGCGTGGTGGCCTGCGACGGCGGCCGCTTCAACATGCACCGCGCGATGGGGCAAGTCGGCGCGAACTTCTCCACGCCGGACGTCATCCAGCGCCTGCGGGGTTCCTCTGCGATCGGCCACAACCGCTATTCCACCAGCGGCGAGACCATGCTCCGCAACGTGCAGCCGCTGTTCGCCGACCTGGTGTTCGGCGGCATCGCGCTGGCCCATAACGGCAACCTGACCAATGCCCTGGCGCTGCGCCAGGAACTGGTGAAGCACGGCGCGATCTTCCAGTCGACCATGGATACCGAGGTGGTGGTCCACCTGATCGCCACCAGCAAGCGGCAGACCCTGGTGGAGCGGCTGATCGACGGGCTGACCAAGGTCCAGGGCGCCTATGCCTTCGTCGCGCTGACCGAGGATGCGCTGATCGGCGCCCGCGACCCCCATGGCGTGCGGCCGCTGTGCATCGGCCGCCTCTGGGGCGCCTCGGGCGAGGCGACGATCCTGGCATCGGAGACCTGCGCCCTGGACATCATCGGCGCGGAATATGTCCGCGACGTCGAGCCCGGCGAGGTCGTCGTGATCACCGAGGCCGGAATCTCCAGCATCAAGCCGTTCCAGCCGGTCTCCAACCGGTTCTGCATCTTCGAGTATATCTATTTCGCCCGCCCGGATTCCTGGGTGGCCAGCAAGAGCGTCTACGCGGTGCGCAAGAGCATCGGCGCGGAACTTGCCCGGGAAAGCGGGGTGGATGCCGACCTGATCGTCCCGGTGCCGGATTCCGGCGTTCCCGCGGCCCTGGGCTATGCCGAACAGGCCGGCATCCCCTTCGAGCTGGGCATCATCCGCAACCACTACGTGGGCCGCACCTTCATCGAGCCGACCGACCAGATCCGCCATCTGGGCGTCAAGCTCAAGCACAACGCCAATGCCGGCATCCTTGCCGGCAAGCGGGTCGTGCTGGTCGACGATTCCATCGTGCGCGGCACCACCTCCATGAAGATCGTGGAGATGGTACGCGAGGCCGGCGCGGCGGAGGTGCATATGCGCATCGCCTCCCCGCCCACCACCCATTCCTGCTTCTACGGGGTGGATACGCCGGAGCGGTCGAAGCTGCTGGCGGCGCGCCACAATGTCGAGGATATGTGCCGGCTGATCCGCGCCGACAGCCTGGCCTTCGTGTCGATCAACGGGCTCTACCGCGCGATGGGCAATGTCGAGCGCGACCCGGCCAAACCCGCCTATTGCGATGCCTGTTTCACCGGCGACTATCCGGTGGCGCTGACCGACTACGAGGCCGGGGACAAGACCGGGCCGGTGCGCTCGATCTCCCGCCTGGCAGCCGATCGCGGCTAGGCTCGGCGCGGCCCGAGGCTCCACGTCATGGCCATCCTGCGGGATCTCTGGAACGGCGCCTTCGCGGTCGGCGGCGCCGGTGGGGTCAGCCAGGGCCCGGCCTTCCTGCAGCAGTACATGCAGCGGCTGGGCGGCACCATCGACGGGATGAAGCGCGCGGCAGAGAGCCTGGAGCAGGTGCCCGCGCAGCTGCAGCTGCAGATCCAGACCCTGCAGGCCCATGAGGCGGCGCTGCTGGCCGCCAGCCCCCTGACGCGGCCATATGTCTTCCTGAAGACGGTGGACCAGCGGGTGCTGGACGGTACAGTGGCGACGTTCGAACCGGCCCTGCCGCTGACCACCGAGGCCCTGGTCTATGCCGTGATCGGCATGTTCCTGGCGGTCCTGCTGGGCGGTGTCCTGGCCTGGCTCATTGCCTTCCCCTTCCGGCGGTCCGTCGGCCGCCCGCGTCGGCGGCAGGACCCACGGCCGCATCCCGGCGGAGTTCCCGATGACCGATGACAGCCAACCCGGCCGCTTCGCCGGCAAGATCGCCCTGGTGACCGGCGCAAGCCGCGGCCTGGGCCGCGCCACGGCGCTGCGCCTCGCCGCCGGTGGCGCCCATGTGATCGCCGTGGCCCGCACCGTCGGGGGCCTGGAGGAACTGGACGACGAGATCCAGGCAGCGGGCGGAAGCGCCACCCTGGTGCCGCTCGACTTCACCGCGCCCGCCGGTATCGACGGCCTCGCCGCCCCCCTGGCGGAGCGCTGGGGGCGGCTCGACATCCTGGTCGGCAATGCCGCCATCCTGGGGCGGCTGACACCGACGCAGCAGATTCCGCCCGACCTGTTCCAGAAGGCGATGGACGTGAACGTCACCGCCAACTGGCGGCTGATCCGCGCGCTGGACCCGCTGCTGCGCGCCGCGCCGCAGGGCCGCGCCGTGTTCGTCACCTCCGGCGCCACCCGCAGCCTGCCGGCCTACTGGGCCACCTATACCGCCAGCAAGGCCGCCCTGGAGGCGCTGGTCCTGACCTATGCGCAGGAGGTCGAGAAGACCAACCTGCGGGTCAACCTGTTCAACCCCGGCCCGATGCGCACCGGAATGCGCGCGCTCGCTTTTCCCGGCGAGGACCCGAAGCGGGTGCCGCCGCCGGAGAGCCTCGCCGAAGGCCTGGTGTCGCTGCTGACGGACGAATGCCGCCTGCATGGCGCCTGGGTGGCCGGCGACCAGGAGGTCCCGGCAGCCGCGGCACGGCACTGAGGCACTGCGCGGCCGGCCCTCGCGGGCCTCGCGGATGCCGCGGAGCTGCTGCCATGCGGCCCCGTTCAGTCGGGCGCGTAGGGGTTCTTGCCCTTGCGGGTCATCAGGCGCAGCGGCACACCGGTCAGGTCGAAGGTCTGCCGCAGGCCGTTGGCCAGATAGCGCAGATAGCTTTCGGGCAGGTCGTCGGCCTTGTTCACGAACAGCGCGAAGGTGGGGGGCCGCGCCTTCACCTGGGTGCCGTAGCGGATCCGCAGGCGGCGGCCCGAGACCAGCGGCGGCGGATGCTGTTCCTGCATCTCCGCCAGCCAGCGGTTGAACTGGGCCGTCGGCAGGCGGCAGTTCCAGCGGGCATATTGCTGCATGACCGCGGGCAGCAGGCGGTCCACATGACGGCCGGTCAATGCGGACAGGGTGACGATCGGGATGCCGCGGACCTGGGCCAGCGAGGTCTCCAGCCGCTCCTCGACCTCCTTCAGCCGGCGGGCGCGATCGGTGACGCTGTCCCACTTGTTGATCGCCAGCACCATCGCCCGCCCCTCCTCCGCCACATGGGCGGCGATGGTCAGGTCCTGGCGGTCCAGGCCGCGCTCGCCGTCGACCAGCAGCACGACCACCTGGGCCATCCGGACCGCCTCCAGGCTGTCCCGCACGGAAAGGCGTTCCAGGTCCGCCTCGATGCGCGCCTTGCGCCGCATCCCTGCGGTATCGACAAGCCGGATCCACTGCCCCTCGTACTGCCAGTCGATCGAGATCGCGTCGCGGGTCAGGCCGGGCTCCGGGCCGGTCAGCAGGCGCTCGTCGCCGAGCAGGCGGTTGACCAGGGTCGACTTGCCGGCATTGGGCCGGCCAACCACCGCCAATTGCAGCGGGCCGGCGGGAAGCGCCGCATCGCCATCGTCCGGCATCCCTTCCGGAAAGGCCTCGGACTCCACCGTTTCCGTCTCGGACGGGGCATGCGGGCGCAGCGCCTCCAGCAGGTCCACCAGACCGTCGCCATGTTCGGCGGAGAGCGCGACGGGTTCGCCCAGTCCCAGGGCATAGGCGTCCAGCACCCCGGCCTCGCCGGCCCGCCCTTCCGCCTTGTTGGCAAGCAGGATCACCGGCTTGCGGGTGGCCCGCAGCGCCTGCGCGAAATGCGCATCCAGCGGCGTCACGCCGGCCCGCGCATCGATCAGGAAGAGCACGACGTCCGCATCGCGCACGGCGCGGTCGGTCTGGGCGCGCATGCGGGCCTCGGTGGTCTCGCCCGCGGCTTCCTCGAGCCCGGCCGTATCGAAGATGCGGAACTGCAGCTCGCCCAGGCTGGCCATCGCCTCCTGCCGGTCGCGGGTCACGCCGGGGGTGTCGGCCACGATGGCAATGCGCCGCCCGGCCAGCCTGTTGAACAGGGTGGACTTGCCGACATTGGGCCGCCCCACGATGGCGGCAACCAGAAGGCGCTCGGAATCGGTCATGCCTGGCCTATCGGTAGGCGATGATGTCGCCGTCGGCGGTGGTGATGAACAGGGTCTGCTGCGCCACCACCGGCGGCACCATGGCCTTGTCCGGCATGTCCATCACACCGAGCAGTTCGCCGGTATAGGGCGACAGGGTGACCGCCTGGCCCTCGCTGGAAATCAGGATCAGGCGGTCGCCGGCGAGGACCGGCCCGTACCAGACCACCACGCCCTTGTTCTGCTTCCGGTCCGGATTGATGTAGCGCTCCAGCTGGTGCACCCAGCGGATACTGCCGTCCCGGCGGGTCAGCGCGACCACTTCGGACTCCAGGGTGACCAGGAAGATGAAGTCGCCGGCCACCCACGGCATGTTCAGGCCGCCGAAGCTGGTCTCCCACAGCCGCGCGCCGGACCGCTGGTCGATCGCCACCATGCGGCCTGCATGGCTGATCGCGAAGACCATGCCCCGGTCCATCACCGGCTCCCCGGTGATGTCGTTGATCTCTCCCACAGGAGAGATCCGCCCGGTGCGGATCAGGGTGTCGCCCCAGGCCACCACGCCGTTGCCTGCCCGCAGGGCGAAGATCTCGCCCGACGAAAACGGCGCCACCACGACGGACCCGGCAACCGCCGGCGCGGCGGCATTCACCAGGGCCGCGCCTTCGGAGATCGCGGTGTGGCTCCAGTCCTCCGTGCCGTCGGCGGTGCTGAGGGCATGAAGGGTATTGTCGCTGGTGACGACGTAGACCCGGCCGCCGAACACGGTTGGCGCCGGCCGCATCGGCTGGCCCAGGTCGTTGACCCAGATCTGGCTGCCGTCCGCCGGCGAGAGCTTGTAGACCAGGCCATAGGCGGTGGCCGCATACAGCGCGCCGTTCCAGTAGCCGATGCCGCCGCCCACCGCGCTCGAATCCTCGTCGTCCGGTGCCAGGGCGACCCGCCAGATCCGGTCGCCCGAGCCGATATCGTAGGCGCTGAGATTGGATTCGGCGTCGATCGCGAACAGCCGGCCTTCCGCCACCACCGGCGTCGCGAAGATCCGCTGGCCGGTACCGGCGCCGGCACCGATGCTGATCCGCCAGGCCTCGGCAAGCTGGTCGCCCAGCGCCAGGTGATGCATCGCATGGCTGGGATAGCCGCCGACCTGCGGCCAGTCGTCGTTGACCCAGGGCGCCGGCAAGCGGACGTCCAGGTCCTCCAGGCGGGGATCGGCCTGCAGGCTGCTGTCCAACTGCATCACCGGGATGCGCTCGCCGGGCAGCGGCGTGTCCTCGTCCACGCCGTAGAGATCCGCCAGGTCGCAGGCAGCGGTCGTCGCCAGCAGCGCCACCGCTGCCGCCACGCCGGCAAGGCGGCGCAGGTTGGTCATTGGCATCGTCAATCGCCCGATTGTGCCTCACCGGCACCGGCCCCGCCGGCCGCCGGGGCGGCCTGCCCCAGGGCCTGCAACACCTCGCCGGCACGCTGACGGACACCCGGCCGTGCGGCGGTGTCCCCCGAGAGCGCCCGATAGGCCGCGACCGCGCCGTCCCGGTCGCCGCTCTGCAGCAGCGCCGCGGCCTCGACCTCCGCGGCCAGGTCGCGATAGGGGTTGCCCGTCCCGGTCAGCGGGCCCAGATCGTCGCGGATCGCCGGCAGGGCCTCGCCATTGCCGATTGCCAGCAGCGCGGCCCGCAGCCGGGCGACCGCGCGCAGGTCGGGATGCGCCTCCCCGTCCGCGGCCAGTTGCCGGTAGCTCTCGATCGCCGCGGCGTCATAGCCTTCGTCCTCCAGCGCCGCCGCCCGCTGCAACAGCGCCAGGGCGCGATACCCGCCGGACGCTTCGCTGGCCAGAATCGCCAGGGCATCGGCGGCCTCGGCCGCCTTGCCCTCCCGCAGCTGGCCGACGGCCGCCACATAGGCGCGGGCATCGTCCTCGGCCTTGGCGTCCTGCCAGGCCTGCCAGCCGAACCAGCCGCCCACCGCCAGCGCGATCGCCAGGACCACGCCGATGATCAACGGGGCCAGGCGACGGGCCAGTTGCTGGTACCGCTCCTTGCGGACTTCCTCATGGACTTCGCGGAAAAGTTCGCTGTCGGACAAGACGCCCTCTCAACACGGAAACCGGGATCTGCCGCGCACCGGCCGACAGGGAGGCCGGTACGGCCGCGCCGGTCGGCGACCGGCGGCGTTGCGCCGCGCGGCGCGTGCCTGCTGGTACACTATATCAGCGCAAATCGCTAATTCCCTGATACGCTTCGGCAAATTTCGGAACCGGAATCGCATGGACAGCACCCAGATTGCCATCCTGGCGGCGATGGTCGGCGCCCTCATCCTGGCGATCGGCGGTGTCGGCTGGTCGCGCCTGCGCGGCGCCACGATCGTCAGCTATATCGCCACCTGGCTGGGGATTGCCGTTCTCATCGCCCTCGCCTACCGCCTGTTCAACGGCTGACCGGGCGGCCCGTGGCGCAGCTCCAGACGGACCCCGCGCGGACACCGGCGGCTGCCGGCTTTCGCATGCCGGCGGAATGGACCCGCCACGACGGCTGCTGGATGCTCTGGCCCGAGCGCCCGGACAATTGGCGCGGCGGGGCCGCGCCGGGTCGCCTCGCCTTCGCGCAGGTCGCCGCTGCCATCGCGCAGGGCGAGCCGGTCCGGGTCGGCGCCTCGGCTGCCGCCTATGCCTCGGCGCGGTCCATGCTGCCCGCGCATGTCGATGTCGTCGAGCTCGGTGCCGACGATTGCTGGATGCGCGATGTCGGGCCGACCTTCCTGCGCGACGCGGATGGCCGGCTGGGCGGCGTGGACTGGCGTTTCAATGCCTGGGGCGGCGCCTATGCGGCCCATGACCTGGACGATGCCGTGGCCGCCAAGGTGCTGCAGGTCGAGCGGGTGCCAGGCTGGCGCTGCTCCCTGGTGATGGAAGGCGGCGCTGTCCATACCGACGGCGAAGGCACCCTGGTCACCACGGAATCGGTGCTGCTGGATCCGAACCGCAATCCCGGCGCGACCCGGGCCGCGGTCGAGCGCCAGTTGTGCGACCATCTGGGCGCCGGCCGCGTGATCTGGCTGCCCGAAGGCGTGCCGGAGGACGAGACCAGCGGCCATGTCGACAATCTGTGCTGCTTCGTCCGCCCCGCCGAACTGCTGCTGACCTGGAGCGACGATGCGGCGGACCCGCTCTATCCGATCTGCCGGACCGCCGAGGCGATCCTCCTGCGCAGCCGGGATGCGGCCGGGCGCAGCCTGAAGGTCCACCGGATCCCGCAGCCCGGGCCGCTGTTCCGACGGCCGGAGGAGATTCGCGACCTGGCCCCGGCGCCGTCCGGGGCGCGGCCGCTGGCGCGCCCGGCGGAAGGGCGTCTCGCCGCGTCCTACGTGAATTTCTATTTCGCCAATGGCCTGGTGGCGATGCCGCTGCTGGACCCGCGCCGCGATGCCGATGCGGAACGGGTGCTCCGCGACCTGCTGCCGCGCCACCGGATCGTCGGCGTGCCGTCGCGGGAGATCCTGCTGGGCGGCGGCAATATCCATTGCATCACCCAGCAGGTGCCGGCCCGCGGCCCGCATCCCTTCAGCTGACACCGGTGTGCGGCTGCTCAGGCCTGCTCCAGCAGCAGAGACAGGGCAATCGACCACATCACCAGGGCGATGCCGCCGTCCAGCAACCGCCAGGTCACCGGCCGGGCGAAGGCCGGCGCCAGCAGACGGGCGCCGAAGCCGAGCGCCGGGAAGAACAGGCAGGAGGCGATCGCCGCGCCGATCCCGAAGGCCAGGCGGTCGTCGGATTGCGCCGCGACGGAACCCAGCAGAACGACGGTGTCGAGATAGACATGGGGGTTGAGCCAGGTCAGCGCGAGCGCGATGGCCAGGGTCGCGCGCACCCCCTGCCCGGCACCATTGGCCGTCGCCAGGGCGCGGCTGCCGCGCCACGCCGCCAGCATCCGGCTGGCGCCATAGGCCAGCAGGAAGGCGGCCCCGCCCAGGCGCAGCACAGGCTCGATCCAGGGCGCCCGGCCGGCGAGCCCGGCAAAACCCGCGACCCCGGCGGCGATCAGCAGGATGTCGGACAGGGCACAGACCAGGACCACCGCCAGGACATGCTCCCGGTGCAGCCCCTGGCGCAGGACGAAGGCATTCTGGGCGCCGATCGCGACGATCAGACCGAGCCCAAGCGAGAAACCGGAGAGAAATGACGGCAAGGGATGCTCCTTCCAGCCCTTGCCTTACGGCCTGCACTCGATTTAGACAAATTCAAGTTTCTTAATTTGCATAAGGAAAGTTCATCTTGATCTCCCAGGCCGGGGTCCGGGCCATCGCCGCAGTGGTCGAGACCGGCAGCTTCGAGGCTGCCGCGACGCGTCTCGGCCTGACGGCCTCTGCCGTCTCGCAACGGGTCCGGCAGATCGAGGAACAGGTCGGCGCAGCGCTCGTCGTCCGCGGACGCCCCTGCTCGGCCACCCCCGCCGGCCGCCGGATCTGCCGCCATGCCACCCTGGTCGGGCTGTTGGAACAGGACCTGCTGCATGACCTTGGACTGCCCGCGGGCGACCGGGTCACGGTCAGGGTCGCCGTCAATGCCGACAGCCTCGCGCTCTGGTTCATCGACGCTCTGGCCGATCACGATGGCCTGCTGTTCGATATCGTGCTCGCCGACCAGGACAGGGCCGCCGACTTGCTGAGATCGGGCGAAGTGGCGGCCGCCCTGGGGCGCACCGGTCCCCCGGTCGCGGGCTGCGACCAGGCCGATCTGGGCGTGCTTCGCTACCTGGCCTGCGCGCCCCCGGCCTTCATCCGCACCTGGTTTCCCGGCGGGATCGACGCCCCGGCGCTGGCCCGTGCGCCGAGCCTGCGCTTCGGCCCCGATGACCGGCTGCAGGAGGATTGGGCCGCCCGGCTGGTCGGGCATCCTGTCCGCCTGCCCCATCACACCCTGCCCTCGTCCCACGGTTTCCTCGACGCCTGCGCCGCCGGGCTGGGCTGGGCGATGAATCCGGCGGAAAGCGCGGAGCCATTGCTCGCGACCGGCAGGCTCGCCCCGCTTG
Source organism: Sneathiellaceae bacterium (assembly GCA_040216765.1). GTDB lineage: Bacteria > Pseudomonadota > Alphaproteobacteria > Ferrovibrionales > Ferrovibrionaceae > Marinibaculum. The sequence continues at coordinate 500,584 of JAVJON010000007.1, forward strand.
GCGTGCAGCCGTTCCTGGATGTCGGGCTGTGCTGGCGCTGGCTGCGCTCGGCGCGTTCCGGGCTGGAGGGCGTGAACCGGTCGGTGCAGCGTCAGGCCGCCAGGCGGCTGCTGCCGATGGCGGCGGGCCGGGATCAGGCCTGAGGGTCCGTCTGGCCCGCCTGGCCGTCCCGGCCCGGGGGGATGCCGGCAAGGATGATGCCCAGCCCGGCGGCGAACTGGCGATCCGGCGTGAGGCCCGCCGCGGCCTGTGCAATCTCCCGCAGGCGGGGAAACGCCGCGTCCGGCAGCGCCAATGCAGCCGCGATGCGGGTACCGGCCCCCGCCGGATCCGCCGCGTCGTGCAGGTCGGCCGCATGGGTCTGCGCCGCACCCATGATATAGCCGTTGACGGCCCGGAAGGCGGCAAGAAGGCTTTCGCCGGCCAGGCCACCGCGGGCCAGGGCGGCCAGCAGCGCCTCGGCATGGCTGCGTGTCGCGGCCTGCCTGACCCTGCCGTTCAGGATCAACGGAATCGCGTTGGGATGGGCAGAGACCGCGACCCATGCCGCTGTCGCCAGGTCCCGGACATGGTCCCGCCAGTCGCCTCGCGGTGCCGGCAGGTGCACCGCCTCCATCACCGCCTCCACCACCAGGGCATCCAGCCCGTCGCGGTCCGCGACATAGCCGTACAGGGTCATCGTCCCGATGCCGAGTTCCCGTGCGAGGCTGCGCATGGACAGGGCCGCAAGCCCGTCGCGGTCGACCAGCGCCAGTGCGGCCTGCTGCAGTTGCGCCTGGTCAAGCTTTCGTCGCGCCGGCATGGCTCTTCCTTCTTGAAAACGTACGGCGTACGGTTATATATTCCTCAATCCGTACATTGTACGGTTATAATGGAGGAGCAAGACCATGCCGAGTCCCGCAGCCAGCCAACCGCACCCGGACAAGGTCGACAACGGGCCGGCGCCCCAGGGCAAAGCCGTCGCCGATCGCCTTCGGGTCGGCGCCACATTCCCGCCCCTCTCGCTCACGGCCACCGACGGACGGCGGGTGGAGGTTCCGTCCGGCGACACGTTGGTCCATCTCCAGTTCCGCCGCTTTGCCGGCTGCCCGATCTGCAACCTGCACCTGCACAGCTTCGTCCGCCGTCACCGCGAACTTGGCGCCGCAGGCGTGCAGGAGGTCGTCTTCTTTCATTCCGGGCGGGACGCGCTGCTGCGGCATGCAGCGGACCTGCCTTTCCCGGTCGTTCCCGATCCGGAACGCCGCTTCTACCGGGCCTTCGGAGTCGAATCCGGCGCGCGGGCCCTGGCCGATCCCCGTGCCTGGCCGGCCCTGCTGCAAACCCTGGTCACTGTCGCCGCCGATATCCTCGTCCGTGGACGTCCCCTGCCGCCGCTCCGCTCGCAGGGGGGCCGGCTCGGCCTGCCGGCGGATGTCCTGATCGATCGGACCGGCCGGATCCTCGCGGTCAAGTACGGGGGTCATGCCGACGACCAATGGACGGTGGACACCGTCCTGGCGCTCGCCGGCGGTGCCGACCGGCAAGGGTCGCCGGCCTGACGGAAGCGGCGCCCTTCAGGCCCGCCCCTCTTCATAGCCGGCCAGGAAGGCGGCAAGATTCTCGCCCAGGCTGGGGGAGACATAGCCGCCTTCCTGCACGATCAGTGTCGGCACCGGCACCGCGCCGATCATCCGGCCGATCTGCCCGAAACCGGCGGGACTGACGGTCATGCCCTGCAGCGGGTCGTCCCTGGAGGCATCGAGCCCCAGGGCGATCACCAGCATCCCGGGGGCATAGGCGGCGATACGGGCCAGGGCGGTGCCGACCGCGCCCGCCATGTCCGCGTCCCCGCTGCCCACCGGCAGCGGCAGGTTGAGGTTGAAGCCCAGCCCCTCGCCTGCACCACGCTCGGCCGCATGGCCCCAGAAGAACGGGTAGTAGTCGGCAGGGTCGGCATGAACCGACAGGGTCAGCACGTCGCGCCGGGCATAGAAGATGCCCTGGGTGCCATTGCCGTGATGCACATCCACATCCAGGATCGCCACCCGCGACGCGGCCTGTCGCAACTGTTGTGCGGCGATCGCGGCGTTGTTCAGGTAGCAGAAGCCGCCCGCCATATCGCCGAAGGCATGATGCCCGGGCGGCCGGCACAGCGCGTAGATGCTCGATCCCTCGCCCGCCAGCAGGCGCGCCGCGGCATCCGCGGCCGTGTTCGCGCTGGCGCAGGCGGCACGCCAGGTCTCCGGCGCGATCGGACAGGCGGTGTCGGCCATGTGGTAGCCGGCCTGGCCGACGGCAGACCTGGGATAGCTGCCGCCGCGCGCTGCCGGATGGACGTTCGGCAGCACTTCGCCGCCGGCATCGGGCAGGCTCTGCCAGCGCTCCGCGATACTGGACAGGAACTGCAGGTATTCCGGGCTGTGGACCGCCGCGCGCGGCGCCGGGCCGTGGTCGGCCGGCGCTTCGACCGGATGCCCCGCGGCCTGCAGGGCCCGCAGCAGGATATCCACGCGCTCCGGCGTTTCCGGGTTCGCCTTCAACTGGCCCCGCACCAGGAAGTGCCGGGGATTGTGCGCCTTCTGCTCCGGATCGTAGACGATGCGCATCTGGGTGCTCCGTTGCCGTGCCCGATCAGCGGTTGATCAAGGTCAGGATCTTCTCTTCCAGCTGTTCGGGCGGGAAGGGTTTCGCCAGATAGGCGTCGACCTCGTAGTGCATCGCCTCCCGCACCGCGGGAACCGTGGCCAGCGCCGTGATCATCAGGAACGGCATCTGCGCATGGCTCTTGCGGACCCGCTTCAGCAGCTCCAGGCCGTTCATCCGCGGCATGCGCCAATCCGCGATGATCAGGTCCAGGACCTTGCCGCTGCCTTCGACCATGTCGAGCGCCTCCTGTCCGTCCCCGGCCTCCAGGATCTCGCCCACGGCCAGTTCCTCCAGGATCATGCGGACGAACTTCCGCGCGCCGGGCTCGTCGTCGACACACAGGATGCAGAGGTCCTGCGGCGAACGGCAGGGTATGCCGGCGGCCCGCAGGCGCCCGATCACCTCGGTCAGGCGTTCGTTGCGCGCCTGGCGGTCGTCCTCGCTGTCCAGCAGGGTGCGAAAGAACAGCGGGCGCCGGATCGTGCGCTGCAAGGTGCGGTGCACCGCCTTCCGGGCGTCGCCCTCGGGAAATACCTCGTCGGCCAGCAGGTCGACGGCCTGCAGCAGAAGGTCCATGTCCACCCGCTTCTCTGTCGAGATGCCGTCGAGGATCTGGCTGCGTTTCAGCAGGCCCATCTGGAAGCCGTCGAACATCTTGGCAAAGCGTTCCCGCTCATGCGGCGGGAAACTGCTGTGCAGGGCCAGGCGATGCAGTTCGCCATTGGCCCGCGCCTGGCCGGAAATCGTCGGCGAGGCGGCCCGCAGCTCCGCCGACAGGTTGCGGTCGCCCAGCATCCGGCGCAGCCTTTCGTCCACCGGGCGCATGTCGAGTTCGGCCGTCGCGGCCTGGAGTTCGAACAGCGCCCGCAGCGACCCATAGACATCCAGCCCCGACAGGACCGACGCCAGGATCGGCTCCTGCAGCAGCCAGCTGGCGCGCAGCCGGAGCGCCTTGCGCAGGCGCCGCTCCTCGTCGGCATCCGCCAGGCGCCGGATGCGCTTGCCCAGGTCTTGCATGCCCGTCAGTTCGACGGAAAGCCCGGCCAGGTCGGAGGGTTCCAGGCTTGCGCTCGCCAGCCGGCCGGGCGCGCCGAGCAATGCGATCGCGGCGGAGCGCGCGCCCCGGCGGGTCTGGCCCAGCCGCGGATAGGCTTCGCTGCGGATCAGCGCGGCCAGCATGGGAACGGTCTTTGCCAGGGCCTCGCCACGGCCTTCCGACAGGTCCAGCAGCCCGGAGATGCGGCTCGCCATCGGCGTCCCCGCCGGGAACAGGCATTGCACGATGGCCGGCACGGCCAGCATGTCGCCAAGCAGGCGGTCGACGATCCCCAGCATCTCGGCCGGCAGCGGGCTGCGCAGGCTGCTCACCAGCCGCGCGAGACGCTTCTCGGGCTCGGTCTGTGCCGGCGAGAGCTGCACCAGGGCAGACATCATGGCGAACCGCGCCTCCGCCGGCGGCAGCCTGGCAAAGGTCTTCGCAGCCGCCTCCGACAATGTCTTCGTCGTCACCGCCGGGACCGTGCAGGCACTTCGCCGCCGGTCCAGGGCATGCCGCAGGCCGAACAGCAGCCCGACGGCATCCGGGAAATCCTGTGCGCCCGCCGCCTTGCCGAGGGCCTGGGCCGCGCCCGTCGCCTCCGCGCTGTGCAGCAGGTCCGACAGCATGTCCTCCTGCAGCAGGACCTCCAGCGCCGAGACCCTGTTCCGGTCGAAGAACAACGGGCAGGCCTCCGCCAGGGCTGCGGCAATGCCCGGCTCCAGCACCCCATCCAGCAGGTCCGGTGTCGCTGCGTCCTGGCTATCTCTGTCCGTCACGTGAATTCTCAGCCGCCCAATACGTCGCGCAGCACCGCCGACAGCTGCACGCGGTCGATCGGCTTGGCCAGCACCCTGCCGGGGGCCAGGGCCAGGACATCGGCCCGTGCCGCCACCGGGCTGTACCCCGTCATCAGCACGATCGGCAAGTCCGGGCGCTGCCGCGCCAGCCGCCGCGCCAGGACATCGCCGCCGCCATCGGGCAGGACGATGTCGCACAGCAGCAGGTCGACGCTCTCGCCGCTGTGCGCGAAGGCGGCGGTGGCGGTCGCGACATCGGCCGCGCTGATCACGGTCAGGCCGAGGTCCTGAAGCGCCATGCGGACGAACCGCAGGACCGCCGGATCGTCCTCCACCAGCAGCACGGTGCCCGACAGCTCGGCGCCCTCTTCCGGCAGGTCGGGCGGCGGCGGCTCGGGTTCAGGGATTGCCGTCACCGGCAGCAGCAGGGTGAAGGTGGCGCCCTCGCCCGGCGTCGAGGTCATCTCGACGGTGCCGCCGGCCCGGACCGCCGTGGCATAGACCATCGGCAGCCCCAGGCCTGTCCCCTGCCCGGGCGCCTTGGTGGTGAAGAACGGTTCGAAGATCCGGTCGGCGATGCTGGAATCGATGCCGACCCCTTCGTCGGTCACATGGATCGCGGCCAGGCGACCTTCCGCCAGGTCCGGGTGGCGCAGCCGCAGGGCCTCGTCCGGCTCCAGGATCCGCGCGCCGATCCGCAGGGTGCCGCCGCCCGGCATCGCATCGCGGCCGTTGATCGCCAGGTTGACGATCGCCTGCAGCAGGGCACCGCGATCCACCAGGACCGGCATCGACAGGTCCGGCACTTCGATCCGCGTCGCCACGGCCTCGCCCAGCACCGGCCGCAGGAAGCTGTCCAGTTCCGACAGCAGCCGCGCCGCATCGACATATTCCGGCTGGTGCTCGGTCTCCCGCCGGGAGAAGTCCAGCAACTGCCGGGTCATCGCCGCCGCGCGTTCGGAGGCGCTGACGATCTCGTTGAGGCAATAGCGCAGCCGTTCCTCGTCGCCCGGCGCGCGCAGGCCCATCTGGGCGAACCCGCCCATGGCCGTCAGCAGGTTGTTGAACTCGTGCGCCACGCCGCCGGCCAGCTGACCGATCGCATCCATCTTCTGGGCGTGCTGCAGCGCCCGCTCCGCATCGCGCCGCGCGGTGACGTCGTTCATCGCGATCCGCAGCGCCTCCTGCCCCTCGTACCGGGTGCGGCTGACGCCGACCTCGACATAGCGGGTGCGGCCGCGCAACGGCTGCAGCTCGATCTCCACCACCTCGCCCTCGCGGGCCTGGACCTCGGTGCCGGCCAGCATGTCGCGCAGCCGCGGGTTGCTGCCGGCCAGCAGGAATTCCTGCAGCGGACGGCCGACGATCTCGTCGGCGCCCTCCGCGCCGAGGATCTCGAGCGCCTTCGGGTTCGCATAGCGCAGCAGCACGCCATGGGCGATCGCGATCCCGAACGGCGACTGCTCGACCAGTTCCCGGTAGCGGGTCTCGCTCTCGTGCAGGGCGGTGATCTCGGTCAGCAGCTTGACGATGCCGCCGCCGGGGACGGCATGTTCGCTCAGCCGGTAGTACCGCCCGTCCGACAGCCAGAGATCCACCGGCCCGGCATTGGCCACGTGCCGCGACATGCGCTCCTCGATCCAGCGCTCCATCTCCGGCCCGGCAGCGACATGGCCGCCCCGCAGCGCGGCCTGCCGCAGGATCTCCCGGAACGAGGCGCCCGGCTCCAGCAGGTCGGCGATCTGCGGATAGGCCTCGCGGTAGCGGCGGTTGCACAGGATCAGGCGATCCTCGGCATCGAACAGAACGAACCCTTCGGACAGGGAGTCCAGCGCCGTCGGCAACATGCCGAAGCCGTCGGTTGCCGGGGATTCGGGCGTCTCGGATCTGGGGTTCGCCGGGGCGGGTGCGGGAGCGTCTGTCATGGTCCTGCCGGTCTGGGAAGTGCAAAGGCCTGCGCATCCGGTCCGCCCGCAGCAGCTTCCGGCTTTTCCCTACGATGCCCGATCCGCGGGCACCATGCTATAGGGGCCGGGCAATCCAGGAGGGCGCATGAGCCAGGACGGAAACCGGCGGCTTGCCGGCAAGGTGGGCATCGTCACCGGCGCGGCGAGCCGGTTGGGCGCAGGCACGGCACGGCGCCTGGTCGCCGAAGGCGCGGCGATCTGCCTGGCGGATATCGACAGCGCCCGGGGCGCGGCACTGGCGGCAGAACTTGGCGGGCAGGCGATCTTCGTCGAGACCGACATGCAGATCGACGGCAGCATCGGCCATTGCATGCGCCAGACCGTGGAGCGTTTCGGCGGGGTGGACCTGCTGGTCAACATGGCCTGCACCTACCGCGATGGCGGGATCGCGGCAGGGCGGACGGACTGGCTGGTTGCCTGCAATGTCAACCTGGTCGGTGCCGCCCTGGCGATCCAGGCGGCGGCGCCCCACATGGCGCGCCGCGGCGGCGGCAGCATCGTGAATATCGCCAGCATCGCCGGCAAGGTGGCGATGGCCGGGCGCTGGCTCTATCCGGCAACCAAGGCAGCCCTGCTCCAGCTGACCCGCAGCGCCGCGGCCGACCTGGCGGGCGATGGCATAAGGGTGAACAGCGTCTCTCCCGGCTGGACCTGGTCGCATCTGATGGAAGACCTGTCCGGCGGCCGGGCGGAGGCGATCGACGACCTGGCCGCCGCCTATCACCTGCAGGGCCGCACGTCGCGGCCGGAGGAGGTCGCGGCCCTGATCGCCTTCCTGTGCAGCGCAGAGGCCGCCTGCCTGACCGGGGCCGACTTCCCCGCCGATGGCGGCTACAGCGCGCTTGGCCCGGAAGGCACCCAGCCCGACATGCGGACGCAGCTGGAACGGCGGGCGGCGCCGACGGAGTAGGGACAGCCCGACCGGCGGCCTATCCGACGCTGCGCCCCTTGCCTTCCCAGAACGCCTTGCGGATCTCGCGCTTCAGCACCTTGCCGACCGGGCTCCGCGGCAGGTCGTCCCAGACGTCGATGCTCTTCGGCGTCTTCATGCCGCCGAGTTTCTCGCGGCAAAGCGCGATCAGCTCGTCCCTGTCGGCGGACTTGCCGGGGGCAAGCTGCACCACCGCCTTGACCGCCTCCCCCCATTTCTCGTCCGGCACGCCCACCACGGCGCAGTCCTGCACGGCGGGATGCGACATCAGCACGGACTCGATCTCGAACGGGAAGATGTTGAAGCCGCCGGACACGATCATGTCCCGCTTGCGGTCGGTGATGTACCAATAGCCATCGCCGTCGCGATAGCCGATATCGCCGGTGTGCAGCCAGCCGAACTTCTTGATCTCGGCGGTCGCCGCCGGGTCGTCCAGATATTCCTTCATGGTCGACGGCGCGCGGAGCACGATCTCGCCCACCTCGTCCGGGCCAAGGATGCGGCCCTCCTCGTCCATCACCTCCATCGCCTCGACGACCGGCGTCTGCCGGCCGCAGGACAGCAGCCGGTGCCGCTTCGCCGGATCGGCGACCGCTTCCGCGGTCTCGTGGGTCGACATGAAGGTCAGCGGGAAGCCGGCCTCGGTCTGGCCGAAAGCCTGGCAGACCACGGGGCCGAGCGCCCCGACCGCCTCGGCGATCTTCTCCGGCGCCAGCGGCGCCGCGGCCGAGATCAGGTATTCCAGGCTCGAGGTGTCGTAGGCCTTCAGCTTCGGATGGGCCAGCAGCATGTAGATCACGGTGGGCGGCAGGAAGATCGTCGTCACGCGGTGCGACTGGATGGTCTGCAGGATCTTCTCCAGGTCGACCTGGGCCATCATCACCGAGGTGCCGCCATGTGCCCATTGCGCCATCGCGACCATGCCGCCGGCATGGGTGATCGGCGTGACCGCCAGGTTCACCGGCGGCGCCGTGTGATGCAGGCAGATCGCCCAGCCCATGTTCGACATGAACAGCCAGTGATTGTCCGACTGGGTCAGCTTCGGCTGGCCGGTGGTGCCGCCGGTGGCGCCCTGCATGCCGAACGCATCGACGGGGATCGTGAAACCGGGATCGCTGTCGGGCTGGTCGGCACACCACTGCGCCAGGGACGGGCCGTTTGCATCCTCCGCATCCAGGCAGACCGTATGGGACAGGCTGGACACGCCGGCCTTGAACGACGGCAACTGCTCCGACACCGAGGAATGGTAGAACAGGACGTCGACATGGCCGCGGGCCAGGATGTCGACATTGCCCTCCAGCGTGTTGCGCAGGTTCAGGTTGCACCATGCCGCCCCGGCCCGCATCGCACCGATCTGCGCGATCATGGCCGGGCCGCAATTCGGGCTCAGCACCGCGAACCGGCTGCCGATGCCGATGCCCTTCGCGCGGGCGGCATGGGCGATCCGGTTCGCCATGCGCCGCGCGGCATCGTAGGTGAAATCGCCGCCCTCCCCGGTGAAGGCAAGCCGCTCCGGATGATGGCGGGCACCGAGATAGAACATATCCGTGACGTGCATTCTTCCCCCCTGTCCGACAGGATCGCGGCGGCGCCGCGGAACGTCATTTTTTCGGCGTATCCGCCTGCGGCCCCGTGGTCAGCCCCGTTGCAGCCGTGTTCAGCGCAAGCAGGAGCGGAACGGTCTGCTGGACCAGCCCCGACTGAAACGGATCGACGCTCGGCGGACAGATCGGGTGACGGTAATTGGTGCCGCCGAAGCGATAGCGCGTGTCGGTCGACAGGTCGCCGCACAGGGTCACCTCCACGATCCTCCGCCGCTCGCTGCCTTCGCCGGGACCGCGATGCACCAGGCGATTGGGGTCGAACAGCAGCCAGATCCCGCTCTCGCCGGCCAGGGCGACCCGCCTGCCCTCCAGGTCGATCAGCTCCGAGCCCAGCGCGGGCCCCTCGTCCGGCGTCAGGTAGACGAGCAGCTTGAGGATGGGGCTCGGCATGCCGTCCCGGTGCCAGACCTGCGGACCGCCCTGGAACGACAGCGAGGTGTCGTAGCAACGGACGTTCAGGACCCGCCAGGGTGTCTGCAGTTCGGTCTCGACCCGGGCAGAGATGGACAGGAAGAAGGCTTCCAGGTTTTCGCGCTGACGCGGGTCGGGTGCGAAGAACCGGAGGTTCTGCCGCAGGTCTTCCAGGACCTGCGGGCGCAGCTCGGAATCCAGGCCATCGGCCCGGCAGTCGCCCGCTTCGAGCAGGAAGGGGCGATTGTCGAAGATTGCCGCCATGCCATCCAGAAGCTCCGGCGGCACCTGGCCCTTGGCATAGCCGAAGGACAGGAAGGCGGAGGGCACCTGGCCGCCGCGCATGTGCTGCACCATGCTGCCGTGATACTCCCAGAGCAGCTTGTGCAGTGCGACAAAGCCGCGGCGCAGGTTCCGCGGCCCGAGATCGGGGAGCGTTGCCGGCACCCAGGCCTCGGCATTGGGTTGCGAGATCATGGCCGAGCGCTGCGCCGCGGCCTGCGGCGTCACGAAGGCCCCGTCGGCAACCTGCCGCGGCACCGCCTCGGCGTAGATGCTGATCGAACGATACTTGGCGATATCCGGAATCGCGGTCTGCCGGGCAATGATGTCCTGCGGCTCGCTGTTGCGCGGGGAGAAGCCGTTCGCTTCCAGCAGCGCGGCCAGTTCCGCGCCGCTCCAGGCATTCTGGTGGTTGAAGATCGCCGCCGGATCCTCATGCAGTGCCTGGGCGCGCAGGCCCTGGGCGATGTCATGCGGCGAATCCCTGCGGGCGAACTCCTTCAGGCGCTCCGGCGCGACCCGCGGCGGGCCGTGATAGGCCCCGCGCCGGACCAGGTCCTGGACGTTGCCGCCATGTGTCATTGCCTCGTTCCAGTAGCCGCAGAACAGCATGCTGAAACGGCTGTCCAGGTTGTCCGGCACCCCCTTCGGCCCCCAGCTCCAGGCAACGCTGTCGAGCGCCCAGATCGGATCGTCGAAATAGCCCCGGTTGCCGGCGCGCCAATGGCGGATCGCCGCCTCGCCGTCGGGCAGTTTCAGGACCAGCCGCCCCGAGGGGTGCAGCACCCGATGCATCTCCTGCAGCAGCCGCGCCACCGTCGGGTCGTCCAGATGCTCCAGGCAGTGCGAGGAATAGACGAGCTCGATGCTGCCGCTGTCGAAGGGCAGGACGGTCGCGGTGTCGAACCGCCGGCGCGGGCCGGCACCCGGCAGTGCCACGAGGTCGACATTGGCCCAGAGCGGATACATGAACCTGCCGCCGCCGCCGATATTGACCCGCTGCGGCGGGTAGAACAGGTTGAGGATCAGGGTTGCGGCCGCATAGCCCGGCTCGGGCAGCGCGTCGACCGGCGGCTTGAGCCTGAGGACCAGCCGCTCCATGGCGTCCATCATCGTATCGTAGTCGGTGCTGCGGATGATGGTGAGCACCATCGCGCCGACACTGACCCGCCGATCGCCGACCCTGTCCACCCCGGGCAATGCCGAGAACGGCTCCTCGCCGCGCGCGATCGCGGCCGCCACGGCAGCCGTCCGCGTTCCGTCCCCCGCACGGGCTGCACAATCGGCGGCAAGGCGCTGCGCCGCCGCCGACAGGCCGAACTCCTTCAAGGACATCGCGGCGATGGCAAGGACCAGCGGGTCGGCGGCATGTCTTGCGACTTCCTCCAGCGCGGTGGCGAGACCGTTCCAGTCGCCCTGCGCCTGGCAGCGCCAGACGGCCTTGTGGGCGTCGTTGTAGGGCAGGACGTCGGGGCCGAGGATCGTCCCGGCTGTAATCATTTCCATCAGGTTTCACCGGCAATGCCGGCCCCAGAAGCACTTTGCACAAAGCGGCGGTGCGGGTTCCGGCGGGGCCGTCGCCGGCCGCGCACCTCAGACCCCAAGATAGCGGGCCTGCAGGGCCTCGTCCGCCGCCAGTTCAGGCGAGGAACCGGTCCAGACCACCCTGCCCTTCTCGATGATTGTATGGCGGTCGGCAAGCCGCACCAGGTCCGCGACGTTCTTGTCCACCACAAGGATCGACAGGCCCTCGGCCTTGATGCGGGCCAGGCAGGCCCAGATCTCATGCCGGATCAGCGGCGCCAGCCCTTCTGTCGCCTCGTCGAGGATCAGCAGCCGCGGGTTGGTCATCAATGCACGGCCGATCGCCAGCATCTGCTGTTCGCCGCCGGACAGCAGGGTGCCCATGGCACCGCGCCGGGCGTGAAGTTCCGGGAACATCTCGAAGACCCGCTCCAGGGTCCAGGGCGCGCCACTGCCATGCCGGTTGGCGGCGGTGGCGACAAGGTTCTCGGTCACGCTGAGATTGGGGAAGATCTGTCGCCCTTCCGGGACCAGGCCCAGGCCGGCCTTCGCGATCCGGAAGGACGGCCAGCCGGCGATCTGCGTGCCGTCGAAGGCCACCTCGCCGCCGGCCGGGCGGACGATCCCCATCAGTGCGTTGATCGTCGTGGTCTTGCCCATGCCGTTGCGGCCGAGCAGGGTCACGACCTCGCCCTTGCCGACCTCCAGGTCGATCCCGAACAATGCCTGGCTGGCCCCGTAGAAAGCCTCCAACCCGCGAACGCTCAGCATGGCGGACCGCACCTGCGGCTGTCGGCCCGGGATGTCATGCCGCTTCCTCGCCCAGATAGGCGCGCCGGACATGGGCGTCGTTGCGGATCTCCTCCGGCGTGCCGGCGGCAATGATCTTGCCATAGACCAGGACGGAGATCCGGTCCGCCAGGGCGAAGACGGCATCCATGTCATGTTCCACCAGCAGGATCGTCTTGTGGCTCTTGAGGCCCCGCAGGGTGGCGATCATCTCCGACGATTCCTCCGGCCCCATGCCGGCCATCGGCTCGTCCAGCAGCAGCAGTTCCGGCTCGGTCGCCAGGGCCATTGCGATCTCGAGCGCGCGGCGTTCGCCATGGGACAGGATGCTCGCGGGCTGGCCCGCCCGGCCGGCCAGGCCGACCTGCGCGAGCACCGCCATCGCCGGCTCCGTCAGCCGCCCGTCGCGCCGCGCCGGGGCCCAGAAACGGAAGGAATGGCCGGCGCGCGCCTGCACCGCCAGGGCGACATTGTCGAGCACCGTCAGGTCCATGAACACCGACGTGATCTGGAACGACCGCGCCATGCCCAGCCGGCTGCGCCGATAGGGCGGCAGGCGGGTGACGTCGCGGCCGTACCACAGCACCTGGCCCGCATCCGGCCGCAGGTCGCCCGACAGCTGCGCGATCAGGGTGGTCTTGCCCGCGCCGTTCGGACCGATCAGGGCATGGGTCTCGCCCCGCCGGACCGACAGGCTGACGCCGGCGGTGACGGCGATGCCGCCGAAGCTCTTCCGCAGGTCGCGGATCTGCAGCAGGTCCTCAGCCATCTTCCGGCTGCCTCCTGCCCAGGATGGAGACGATGCCGCCCTTCATGTAGAGCACCACCAGGATCAGCAGCAGGCCGAAGATCAGCTGCCAGTAGATGGTCCAACCCGACAGCAGCTCCTCCAGTGCCAGGAAGGCCAGCGCGCCGATCACCGGCCCCAGCACGGTGCCCGCGCCACCGAGGATCACCATGAAGATCAGCTCCCCGGACCGCGACCAGGCCATCATCTCGGGACTGATGAAATTGGTGAAGTTGCCCAGCAGGGCACCGGCCAGGCCGCAGATCGCGGCAGAGATCACATAGGCCGCCAGGCGATAGGCATAGGTGTTGTAGCCGATCGCGCGCATCCGCGCGTCATTGCCCTTGGAGCCGCGCAGGACCATGCCGAAGCGCGAATTGACGATCCGGTGCACCAGGTACATCGCGGCCAGCAGCACGACATAGCAGAGGATGTAGAGGTTCAGGTTGCTGTCGATGTCCAGGACGCCGGAGAACTCCGAGCGATAGTAGATCAGCAGCCCGTCATCGCCGCCATAGGCTTCCATGCTGACGAACAGGAAGTAGGCCATCTGCGCGAAGGCCAGGGTGATCATGATGAAATGCACGCCGCGCGTGCGCAGGCAGATGGCGCCGGTCACCAGGGCGAACAGCGCCGAGACGCCGACAGCCAGCGGGAAATGCAGCCAGCCGGAGAGATAGTCGTGAAACGCCGGAATGCCGACGGCATAGGCGCCGATGCCGATATAGGCGGCATGGCCGAACGAGATCATCCCGCCATAGCCCAGGATCAGGTTCAGGCTGACCGCGGCGATGGTCAGGCAGACCAGGCGGATTGCGAGATCCAGGTAGAACGGCTCGTCCAGCAGGAACGCGGCCGGCGGTGCGATCGCCAGGAACAGGAGCACCGCCAGGGTGGTCCAGCCGCGGACGCCCCACCCGCGCGGGTCCAGGATGGAGCCTCCCGGCACTGGCGCCGCGGCCGCCGCGGTCTCTGTCGTCTCGGCCATCTCAGCGCACCTTCGGCGGGAACAGGCCCTGCGGCCGGAACGCCAGGATCACGGCCATCAGGATGTAGATCAGCATGGCGGAGACCGCCGGTGCCGAGGTCTCCGCCGATTCGAGCGGCATGCCGAGCTTGAACAGGTCGTCCAGGTAGGACCGGCCCATGGTGTCGATCAGCCCCACCAGCAGGGCGGCGATGAAGGCGCCTTTCATGGAGCCGATGCCGCCGACGATGATCACGACGAAAGCGACGATGATGATCTCGTTGCCCATGCCGATCGAGGCGCCGGTGATCGGCGAGATCAGCATGCCGGCGAGTCCCGCCAGGGCGGCGCCAAGGGCAAACACGGCGGCGAACAGGAGCTGGATGTTGACGCCGAGCGCACCGACCATCGTGCGGTTCGACGCACCGGCCCGGATCAGCATGCCCAGCCGGGTATGGTTCACCAGGAGGTAGAGCAGCCCTGCGACGCCAAGGCCGCCGCCGATGATCATCAGGCGATAGCTGGGCAGCACCACCTCGCCCAGCGTGACCTGGCCGTTCAGCCAGTCCGGCAGGGGAATGGCCACGCCCTCGGGCCCCCACAGGATCTGCACCAGGGTGTCGAACACCAGGATCAGGCCGAAGGTCGCCAGCACATGGTCCAGATGGCTGCGCGGATAGAGCCGCCGGGCCACGATCAGTTCGACCAGGAAGCCGACGATGGCGGTCAGCGGCAGCGCGAGCAGCAGGCCGAGGATGAAGCTCTCGGTCCAGAACGTCAGGCTGGCGCAGAAATAGGCGCCGATCATGTACAGCGCGCCATGGGCCAGGTTCACGAAGTCCATGATGCCGAAGACGAGCGTCAGGCCGGAGGCCAGCAGGAACAGCAGCAGCCCGAGCTGCAGCCCGTTCAGTGTCTGAATGAGGACGAGGGTCCAGTCCATCCGGCGCCCTTATGGCTGAAGCGTCAGGTCAGGTATCGGTCAAACGCAAGCGGCGCCCGGCCTGCACCGGGCGCCGCCGCATTCCGGTCGCCGGGCGGAGGCCTCGCCTCCGAGCGTCCGTGGCCCCTCTGCCATCGTCACCACCGGGCTTGTCCCGGTGATCCATGTCGATGCCGGTCCCAATCTATTGAGGATGGCGGCGCCATGGACCCGCGGGACAAGCCCGCGGGTGACGAGGGGGGCAACGGCACTCGGCAGTCAGTCGAGGCCGGCGCGTCGAGTGGCTCATTTCCAGGCTCTCAGTTCATCTTGCAGTCTTTTGCATAGACGTCCTGATGACTCTCATAGGCCGTGTCGATGATCTTCGTGGTCCAGTTGCCGTCCGCGTCCTTCACCGCCTCGCGCAGGTAGAAGGTCTGGATCGGCATATGGTTGTTGCCATAGTTGAACTTGCCGCGGACCGACGGGAACTCCGCCTTCTCCATCGCCGAGCGCATGCCGTCGATGTCGGACAGGTTGCCCTTCACCGCCTCCACCGCGCTCTTGATCAGGTAGATCGTGTCATAGGACTGCGCGGCGTAGAAGGACGGGTAGCGGCCGTACTTCTTGCGGAAGTTGGCGACGAACTGCTTGTTCTGCGGGGTGTCCAGGTCCGGGCTCCAGAACATCGTCTCGCGGGCGCCCAGCACGCCTTCCATATTGGCTTCCTGGAAGCGCGGCAGGGCGATCGCGTCGACGGTGAACACCGAATAGAGCGGCATCACGCCCCGGAGGCCGGCCTGCTGGTACTGCTGCACGAAGGCGCTGCCGGCCTTGCCGGGATAGAACACGAAGATCGCGTCGGCACCGGAGGACTTGGCCTTCGCCAGTTCGGCGGAGAAGTCGAGCTGCGCATCGGCGCCCCACTTGGTGAAGTCCTTGCCCTTCACCTCGCCCTTGAAGGTCCGTTCCACGCCCGCGACCATGTCCTTACCGGCCGCATAGTTCGGCGCCATGATGTAGAGCGACTTCACGCCGATCTTGTTCAGCACCTCGCCCATCGCCATCGGCGTCTGGTCGTTCTGCCAGGAGGTCGAGAAGAAGTTCTTGTCGCAGAACTTGCCGGCGAGCTGCGACGGCCCGGCATTGGAGCTGATCAGGAACTTGCCGCTGTCCAGCGCCGATTTCGACGAGGCAAGCAGCACATGGCTCCAGATGAAGCCGGCGATGAAATCCACATCGTCCTGCTTCACCAGCTTGTCGGTCTTCTGCTTGCCGGTCTCCGGCTTGAAGCCGTCATCCTCGAAGATCACCTCGACCGGATGGCCGGCCATCTTGCCGCCGATATCCTCGACGGCGAGTTCGACCGCTTCCTTCATGTCCTTGCCGATCACGCCTGCGGGCGTGGTCAGGGTGGTGACGAAGCCGATCTTCACTGGCCGCTCGTCGGCTGCCGCTGCCGGCAGCGCCAGCAGCGCGGCCGCTGCCACTGCGCCCACGATCGCCTTGCCGGTGGTTGTCCAGTTCTTCATACCGAGGCCTCCCTAGCCTGCCCGTCATGCATGATCGCCCGATCCGATCGGGCGACATCGCCTCCAGCCTGCAGCCATTCTGCCGTGACCGTCCGGGCCGGCGGCATAATGGCCGCTTTCCCTCCCCGGTGTCGATACGGCATGGCTTTCGGGGCTGCTTGCGGAAGCCTTACTATCCCGACCGCCATGCGGCCGACAAGCCGCCCGGGCCGGGCCGCCCCGCGATCGGCGCCCCGGCGGACAAGTCAGGATCGAATCCATGGAACCGGATCTGCTGCAGCAGTTCTTCGGCAAGGTAACCTATCTGGAACTCGCGCAGGTCGTGGACTTCCTGCGCCATGCACAGTTCTTCTCCACCATCGGCATCATCCTGGCGGTCTTCCTGGTGCGCGAACTGGCGGTCCGCGCCCTGAACAAGCGTCAGGACCTCGTCGCCGAAAGCAAGCGCCGCTGGACCTCCCATATCCGCAACTTCAGCTTCCTGATCCTGGCGATCTCGCTGGCGCTGGTGTGGTTCCCGCAGCTGGAGACCTTTGCGCTGTCGCTCACCGCCTTCGCGCTGGCGATCATCATTGCGACGAAGGAATTGATCCTCTGCCTTTCGGGATCCGTTCTGCGGGCCACGACGACCGCCTTCTCGGTCGGCGACATGATCGAGATCGACGGCCTGTGCGGCGAGGTGGTGGAACACAACCTGATGTCGACCGCGATCATGGAGGTCAATAGCCAGGGCGGTGCCGAGCCCTATCAGATGACCGGTCGAAGGCTGGTTCTGCCGAACAGCGTGCTGCTGTCCAAGCATCTGGTGAACTACGGCCTGATCCGGCGCTATGTCTTTCACCGGTTCGACCTGTTCTTCGACACCGGGATCGACCCGCAGGACCTGGAGCAGGAGATCCGCGCCGCCGCCCAGGAACAGACCGCCGCGCTGGGCGACGTTGCGCAGCGCTACCATGCCCTGGTGGCCGCGCGCTCCGGCCTGGACCTGCCCGGAACCGCCCCGCGGGTCGCCCCCAGCACCACCAGCATCGGCGGTATCTGCTTTACCGTCACCCTGTTCTGCCCGATCAAGGCGGCCGCAGAGATCCAGCGCCAGATCACCGCTGCCGCGCTGCAGGCGGCCCACCGGCAGCGCGGCACCGCGCAGGCGCAGGCAGCGCCGGAGCCGTCGCCGGAAGCCTAGGAGAAGCCGATGAAAGCCTGGTTATGCCGCAGCTTCGACGGTATCGGGTCGCTTGGGTTCGCTGACCTGCCCGCGCCAGCGCTGCGGCCGGGCATGGTGCGCATCCGGATGCGGGCCGCAGCGCTGAACTTCCCGGACCTGCTGATGCCGTCCGGCCGCTATCAGGTGCGCCCCGCCCTGCCCTTCGTGCCGGGCCTGGAGGGCATGGGAGAGGTCGTGGAGACCGCCGCCGATGTGGACCGCTTCGCCCGCGGGGCGCGGGTGATGACCTATGCCGGCCTGTCCTGCTTCGCCGAAGAGGCCGTGGTGCCGGCCGCCCTGGTGCATGCGGTTCCGGACGGGATGGGCGATGCCCAGGCTGCCGGCTTCGTGCTGGCCTATGGCACCGCCTGGCATGCCCTGGTGGATCGCGGACGCCTGCGGGACGGCGAGACCGTCCTGGTGCTGGGCGCCGCCGGCGGGGTCGGCCTGCCGGCAGTGGAGATTGCGGCGGCACGGGGCTGCACGGTGATTGCCGTGGCCGGATCGCCCCGCAAGCGCGAGGCCTGCCGCGAGCACGGCGCGGCCGTCGTGCTGGACAGCGGCGGAGACCTGCGAGCGCAGCTCCGCGATGCCGGCCTCGATGGCCGGCTGGACATCGTCTATGACCCGGTGGGCGGCGACGCGACGGAGCCGGCCCTGCGCAGCCTGGGCCGCTATGGCCGGCTTCTGGTGGTCGGCTTTGCGGCCGGCGGCGTTCCGGCCCTGCGCGCCAACCTTCTCCTGCTGAAGCAGGCCGAGGCGATCGGCGTCAGCTTCCGCCAGTTCGCGCAGGACATGCCGGACGCGGCCCGGGCGGCGGTTGCGGACCTGGCCGGGCTGTTCGCGGCGGGACATCTGCGTCCGCGCATCGGCAACGAGCTGCCGTTCGCCGAGCTGCCGGCCGCCGCGGCGCTGCTGCAGCGCCGCGAGGCCATCGGCAAGGTGATCCTGCGGATCGCACCCGTCGCCTAGCTAGAACCGGATACCCAGCCGCACGCTGCCGGTATGGGACACGAAGTCGGACCCCATCTCCGCGCCGTACTGCGCCCGGAACGCCATCCCGCTGCCATGGACCAGGTCCAGCCCGAGTTCCGCGCGCCCGACCACCTGGTCGCCCTCGAACGAGCTGTCGATGGAGGGACCGCCAGCCGGCGCTGCGGCAAGGCGCGCAGACTGGCTCCATTTCGCGTCGTTCCAGACCGTCACGCCGATCCCGGCATAGGGCCGCAGGATGGCGTCGCCCAGGTCCAGCCGCCCGCCGACCTCGATCTCCGGCGTTCCGCCGACCTGGGTGTCGCTGGCGGAATCGAACTGCATGTTCAATGCGCCGGCACCCGTCTCGGTATAGGCCGGAACCCGGACATGGACGACGTCCAGGTTGAGGGCGGGCCGCAGGTACCACTGGCCGAAGTCGAAATTGTAGGCGCCGCGCAGGCGGCTGGAATAGGTGTGGGTCTTCTGCGTGGAGCTGGCCGTCATGGCGACACCGGCGTTCGACACCAGCCGCTGGTTGTCCATGGTGCCGTAGCTGTAGCCCAGGGACCCGGCCAGCAGCCAATGCGCGCCGATACGGCGCTTTACCACCAGGCCGGCGGAATAGCTGTCGCCGGTGCCCGACGACTGCCCGTCATGGGCCACCAGGCTTTCGTCGGTATAGGCACCGGCACCGCCGAGGAACCAGTCCGGGGCGATCTGCTTCTGGCCGCCGATCTGGTAGGTCGCCTCATGCTGGTTGTAGCCGGTGACCCGGCCGTCGCTGGAATGTTTCAGGGTGCTCCAGATCCCGCGGGAATAGGTGCAGCTCTCCTCGCTCAACTGCGCCGTGAGGCCGACGAAGACCGGGCAGGAATGCAGGTTCCTGTGGAACCTCGCGGCGGATTGCGGCGCGCCGGCGCTGTGCACCTGGTGGGATTCCGGGGCCAGGTCCTTCAGCGCCTCGCGATAGTCGTGCGGCGAGGTCAGGCTGGCCACATGGACGATATGGTCCTTCAGGCCGCCCAGCTCGCCGCTGTCCCAGCGGCGCTGCAGATGGTCGGCCGCCTTGGACTCGTTGGTGCTCAGCTCTCCCGTGCTCTTGCTGTGGGGGCCGTTGAACGACACGTCGTCCAGGGTGACCTTGACGGCATTGCCGGCATGCTCGATCCGGTAGCGCATCACGCCCACCGAGGTGGTCGTCGTGCCCGTGCTCGTCAGCCCACCGGCGCTGGTCAGCACCGTGAAGGACGGCAGGGAGGCCTGGTCGAAGCTGCTGGGCAGGTCGCTGACCAGCGGCGAGACCTCGCCGCCGAGGAAGGAGGTGCCGGTTGCCTCGATCCTGTCCGACCTGCCGGTCGCGAAGTCGGCATCGACATACCAGACGCCGCCTGCCTGCTGGTCCAGCCGACCGGTCAGGCTGGTCGTGGCAATCGTCCTGGCGCCACCGACATTCATGCTGCCCGTATTGGCCAGGGCGTTCACGGCCGCCCCGAGATTGACCGTGCTGCCGGGTTCGAAATGGCCGCCGCTCAGATTCTCGAAGCGACCCGAGGCGAGTTCCACATTGCCCTTGATGGTGCCGCTGTTCTTCACCGTCAGATGACCGCCCGAACCGAGGATGGCCCGCTCCGACTTCGCCGACAGGGTGCCGCCGGAATAGGTCAGGGTATTGCCCTGGTCGTTGCCATCGACCCAGATGCCGCCGCCCTCGCCGCTGCCGCCGCTGACATCGCCGTCGATGGTCAGCGCGATCGCGCCCGATCCCTTGTCGCGGTCGATGGTGCCGTCGGTCATCTGCACGCCGGACTGGCCGACCAGCGCCCAGGCATCGGCGCCGGTCACGGAAATCGTGCCGGCCAGGTTCACGGTGATGGCGCCGCCGCTGCCGTCGGCGCCCGACCGCGCCGCGCCGCCCGACGATGACCGGGACAGGATCAGCCCTTCCGAATCGCCCAGGGCGCCGCCGCCGCCGCCCAGGCTCTGGGCGACGATGCCATGGGCCTTCTTGCCGGTGGTGGTGATCGTCACCCGGTCGCCGGACTTGCCCATGGCGATCTCGATGGCGCCGCCATCGCCGCCGCCGCCGCCGTCGGAATTCATGAAGTCGTCGTAGCTGAGCGTGTGTTCCGCCTTCATCCCGCCGGAATAGCCGCCGCCGCCGCCGATGGATTGCAGGAAGATCGCCAGCGACCCGCTGCCGTTGGTGGTGACCGTCGCGCCATGATCCAGGGTGACGGCGACCCTGCCGCCGTGATTGGCCGAGCCGCCGGCGCCGCCCAGGGTCCCGTCGACGCTGCCGATGGTGGCGTCCGTGCCGCCGCCACCGAAGCCGCCGCCGCCGCCGATCGACTGCGCGAACAGGCCGAAGGCCAATGATCCATCCGTCGTGACGGAGCCGCCATGGGTCAGCACGACAGCGCCGCCGGCGCCGCCGGCGCCGCCCTTGCCGCCGAAGGCCAGGGTCGAGCTGTTGGTGAAGCCGCCGCTGCTGGCGACCGTGCCGCCGGACCCGCTGTCCTGCTCCGCCAGGTTCAGGATGTGGCTGCCGCCGCCGCCGCCGATGCTGACGCCGACGATGCCATGCGCCTCCTTGCCCTTGGTGGTGATCGTGCCGCTGTTGGAAATCGCCAGTGCGCCGCCCTCGCCGCTTGCGCCGGAATTGCCGCCCAGGGTGATGCCCACGCCATAGGACAGGCTGGCGGCGTTGGTGGCCGCGCCGCCGATGCCGCCGCCGCCGCCGATCGACTGGCCATAGATGCCGTAGGCGAGCTTTCCGCTCGTCCCGATGCTGCCGGTATTGTCGATGGTCACCGTGCCGCCCTTGCCGGACGAGCTGCTCTTGCCGCCAACCACGACGTTCGCATTGAAGTTCTCGCTGCCGGACGAGGCCGCGCTGCCGCCGCTGCCGCCGCCGCCGCCGATCGACTGGGCCAGGATGCCATGGGCGCCATGGCCGCCCGTGGTGACGGTGCCGTCATTGGTGGCCGCGACCGCGCCGCCATCGCCGCTCGCGCCGCCCTGGCCGCCGATGGCGATATCGGCGCTCCAGCTCACCGACTCTTCCTCCTCGTCGCCCTCCGAGGCCTTGCCCGCGAACTTGGCCTTCACCTTGTCCAGGATGCTTTCCTCGGCCTTGTCCTTCGCCTTGTCCTTGATCTGGCCGTAGATCTGGCTGGTCAGCGAGGAATCGTCATCGTCATCGTCGCCCTGGTTGACCGAGGCGCTGCCGCCATGCCCGCCGCCGCCGCCGATCGACTGGGCATGGATGGCATGGCCGCCGCCGCCGGAGGTGGTCAGGGTCGCGGCCTTCCCGTTGGTCACGGTGACCGCCCCGCCATTGCCGCCACCGCTGCCCTTGCTGCCGATCGTCAGGTTGATCTGGCTTCCGGTGCCGCCGCCCACGGTGGATCCGGCATCGCCGCCCGCCGTCGGGTCGCATGGCGGCGATGCGCAGACCGTTGCCGCCGCCTCGCTGCCCGAGGCGGTGCCGCCGCCGCCGCCGATCGATTGTGCGAAGATCGCGCGGGAATCGCCGCCGGTTGTCACGATATGGCCGCTGTTGACGGCGCGCACGGTGCCGCCCTTGCCGGAGGCCGAGCCCGCGCCGCCGACCGACAGGCCGAGGCCGATCGACTGGTCGGCGAAGGTGGTGCTGCCGTCGGTGCCGGCACCGGTGCCGCCATTGCCGCCGCCGCCGCCGATGCTGGACAGGTGCAGACCGTCCGCATAGCGGCCCTTCGTGGTCAGGTGACCGCCAGTGGTGACATGCACTTCATACCCGTCGCCTGCCGCACCCGAGGAACCGCCGATACCGGCGGACAGGCCGATATCCGTACCCGTACCGACCGCCGTTGCCGTCGCCGCCGCATTGGCGCCCAAGCCGCCGCCGCCGCCGATGCTCGACGCATAGATCGCGTAGGAGCCGTCGTCGCCGGTCTTGAGGACACCGGAATTGTCGACCCGGACAGAGCCGCCGTGACCGCCCGAGCCGCCGGTCCCACCGATCGCCGAAGAGATCGACACGCTGGGGATATCGGCATTGCCGAGTGTGGTGCTGCCGGCCGTCGCCTGGCCGCCAGCGCCGCCGCCGCTGCCGATGCTGGTGGCCTGGATCGCATAGGAATCGATGCCGGATGTGGTGATCGCCGAGCCGTTGTCGACGACCACCCTGCCGCCGACATTGCCGGTGCCGCCATCGCCGCCGATGGCGATGGAGACGCCGAGGCCGAGGGACAGGGATTCGGAATCCACACCGCCGCCGGATCCGCCGCCGCCGCCGATGCTGTACGCCACGATGCCCGGCGCATTGACGCCGCGGGTCGTTATGCTGCCCAGGGTCCTGCCGCGCAGGATGTGCACCTCGCCACCGCTGCCGCCGCTGCCGCCCGAACCGCCCGACGAAATGCTGATCAGCAGGCTGTCCTCGGTGACGCTGCCGCCCGCGGCGCCGCCGCCGCCGATCGACTGCGCCCAGATGCCGGGGGCCGCCGCGCCATATGTGGAAATGGTGCCCGTGTTGGTGACATTCACCGCGCCGCCATCGCCGCCGGTGCCGCCCGCCCCGCCCCTGTTGGCGAAGCTCAGCCAACCGGTGGCGTCCCCACCGCTGCCGGCGCCGCTGCTGGTCAGCGTGAAGTCCGCATTGTTGATGGCAGCCGTCGCATTGCCGCCACCGACGCTCTGCGCCACCAGGGCCATGCCGCCCTTGCCCCTGGTCTCGATATGGCCGCTGTTGACGATGGTGACCGCGCCGGCCGCGCCAGCACTGCCGCCATCGCCGCCGCCGAAGGTCGCGTCGCCGCCATCGCCGCCCGTGCCGCCGACGCTCTGCGCGAAGATGCCGAAGCCGAAGCTGCCCTCGGTCGTGATATGCCCGTCGTTGGTGCCGCTGACCCGTCCGGCGCTGCCGCCGGTCCCGCCGCTGGCGCTGCCATTGCCGTTTCCGCCGCTGCCGCCGACGCTCTGCAGGGTCACTGCCGGGGATTTCTCGCCGGTTGTTTTCACCGTGCCGCTGTTCAGGAACCACACCGAGGGCAGGGCAACGCTGTCCACGATGCTGCCGCCCTTGCCGCCCAGCGATCCGTCGGTGTCGCCCCCGCTCCCGCCATTGCCGCCAGTGCCGCCCTCGGACGCGACGAGCACGGCGGGCTGGTCGCCGGCGGTCGTCGTGATCGAGCCCTTGCTGCCGATCGTGAGAGTGGCCCGGCCGCCGCTGCCGCCTGCGCCGCCGTCGCCCGGGTCGCCGGCGATCAAACTGCCATCGTTGCCCCCCTTGCCGCCGTCGCCGCCGAGCGAAGTCACGGAGACGCCGATCGTGCCTTGGCCCGCGGCCGACACTGTCCCATCGAGAACCAGGCCGGCCGTACTGGCGCTGCCGCCAATGCCGCCGGCGCCCGGATAGCCGTCGAACGGCCCGCCCCCGATCGACTGGCCATCGCCGCCGGCGCCGCCGGCGGAGGAGATCTGCAACGCGTGGAGCGTGGTATCGAAAAGATCAAGGAGGCCGGCGGACCGCTTGGTCACGGCCACCTCCGCACCGGACTTTACCGTCACCGTCACAGGCTTGCCGGCGCCGGCCGTCGGGGTCGTTATGCTGGACCGGTCCGCCGTACTGGCCTGGGCGCCGCCGCCGCTATCCCCGCCGGTGGAGGTCGCGGTCACGCCGCTGGCCACAGCGCCGATGGCCGTGACGTCACGGTCGATCGTCAGGGTAATCTCGCCGCCGGCACCGCCGTCGGATGCCGACACGTTCTTGTCGCCGTTGCCGCCGACACCGCCGACGGTGGTGAGCAGGATGACCGTCTGCGGAAAGTCGCTGTCATAGGTGAGCGCGGTCTCCACGGTTTCGGTGATCGCGGCGGCGTCGCCACCGGCTGTCGAGGAAACGTTGGATTCGAAGTCGTTATGCTCGCCGTTGCTTCCGGCGGACCCCGTTGTCGTCTTGACCAGGATGTCCTGCGATGCAGCGGTTCCGGGCAGGCAGGCCAGCCAGAGGATGGCTGTCGTCGCCAGCAGCCCCGACCGCAGGATCGCCCGCGGCGACATGATGTTCGGCACCCCGTTCGTTGTTCCCACCTGACTTCCCCCCCCCCCCCCGGCATTGACCCCTGGATAGGACACGCTGATTGCGAACTTCCCTGGCAGAGGCAAATGTTGTGCCGTCCCATCGGCACCGAAAAAGTTGGCCAATTTCAGCAGATTGGGAAAGATCTGCAACCTTCCCGGGCAGGCAGGGCAGCGGGACTTCCGTCCCGGCAGTCCCGCTCTGGGACAACGCAGCGGCTCCCGACGGCCTTTCCGACAACGACTGCCTCCCCATATCCTCGAAAGGGTAATGGTCGGAGGGGGGCGCCATCATGAAGTTCGGGATCGGACAGGGGGTCAGGCGGACAGAGGATCCCGTCCTGCTGACTGGCCGCGGCTGCTACACCGATGACGAAGCGGCCCCCGGGGCCTTGCGCGGAATCGTCCTGCGCTCGCCCGTTGCACATGGCCGCATCGCGAAGCTGGACGTCGCCGCCGCCCGCGCGGCACCGGGCGTGGTGGCGGTCCTGACCCATGACGAGATCGCGGCCGACGGCATCGGCAACCTGCTCTGCCTGGTGGAGGTGAAGAACCGCGACGGCTCCGACAGGGCGGACACCGCGCGCCCCTTGCTGGCCAACGGCATCGTCCGGCATGTCGGCGATCCCGTGGCATTCGTGGTGGCCACGACATTGGACCAGGCGCGCGACGCGGCGGAGCTGGTGGAGCTGGAGATCGACGACCTGCAGGCGGTCACCGATACGTTTGGCGCCGCACAACCCGGCGCACCGCAGGTCTGGGAGCATATCCCCGGCAATCTTGCGTTCGACTTTGCCGCCGGCGACGCGGACGCCGTGGACCGGGCCTTTGCCGCGGCAGCGCACAGGGTCGGCCTCCGCCTGGTGAACAACCGCCTGGTCTGCAACGCGATGGAGCCGCGCGCGGCAGTGGCCGAGTACGACATACAGAGCGGCCGCAGCACCCTGACCCTGCCGAGCCAGGGACCGGTCGTGCCATGGAACCAGCTCTGCGCCATGCTGAAGCTGAAACCGGAGCAGCTGCGCTGCATCACCCGCAACGTGGGCGGCGGCTTCGGCACCAAGGCCTTCCTCTATCCGGAGGCGGCGCTGACCCTCTGGGCGTCCCGCCGCCTGAAGGCGGATGTCCGCTGGACCGGGGAGCGCAGCGAGATCTTCCTCTCCGACAGCCATGGCCGCGACCATGTCAGCGACCTGGAGCTGGCGCTTGACGCCGACGGCCGCTTCCAGGCGCTGCGTGCCACCACCTATGCGGCGCTGGGCGCCTACCTGGCCAATTTCGGGCCGATGATCCCGACCCAGGCCTCCGTCGGCATGTATACCGGCCTCTACCGGATCCCCACCTTCCATGTCGCGGTGAAAGGGGTGTTGACCAACACCGTGCCGGTGGATGCCTATCGCGGCGCCGGCCGGCCGGAGGCCGCCTACCTGATCGAGCGCCTGGTCGACAAGGCCGCGGCGGAACTGGGCCTCGCGCCCGACGAGATCCGCCGCCGCAACTTCCCCGCACCCGACGAGATGCCGCACCGGATGGGCCTGGGCGACATGATCGATTCCGGCGAGTTCGGGGCGATCATGGACGAGGCCCTGAGGAAGGCCGACTGGAAGGGCTTCGACCGCCGTCGTGCCGAGGCCGCGCGCCGCGGCCGGCTGCGCGGTATCGGCCTGGCCAGCTATGTGGAGCGCTGCGGCGGCGGCGGCATGGCGCCCGCCGCGTTGCACTTCACTGCCGGGGGCAATCTGGAGATCCGCTCCGGCACCCTGGATTCCGGCCAGGGCCATGCGGTCGCCTTCGCGCAGATCCTGTCGGAGAAGCTTGGCATCGACGCCGAGCGGATCCAGCTGCGCCAGGGCGATACCGACAGCACGCCGCCCGGCTTCACCGGCGGATCGAAGTCGATCCCGGTCGGCGGCGCCTCGATCCTGGGCGCGGCCGACAAGGTGATCGCCAACGGCAGGGCCCTGGCGGCCGAGACGCTCGAAGCGGCGGAGGTCGACATCGCCTATGCCGACGGCGCCTTCACGGTGGTTGGCACCGACCGCAGGATCGACCTGTTCGACCTTGCGGAGGCGGTCGCGCCTGGCGCGCTGGACGCCGCGCACGACCATACTGCCGAGGCACCGACCTTCCCGAACGGCAGCCATGTCTGCGAGCTGGAGATCGACCCGGAGACCGGCCGCATCGCGATCTGCCGCTATACCGTGGTGGACGATTTCGGGGTCACCCTGAATCCCATGCTGCTGGAGGGCCAGGTGCAGGGCGGCATCGCGCAGGGCCTGGGGCAGGCCTGGACCGAGCATACCGTCTACGATCCGGAAAGCGGCCAGCTCCTGTCCGGCAGCTTCATGGATTATGCCCTGCCCCGCGCCGACGAGATGCCGGCCTACGACTTCGCCACCCACAACGTGCGCTGCCGCACCAACCCGCTGGGGGTGAAGGGCGCGGGCGAGGCCGGCTCCATCGGCGCCCCGCCCGCCTTCGTCAACGCGGTGGTCGATGCACTCCGCTCCGCCCGGCCGGAGATCGACCATATCGACATGCCGACCACGCCGGAAAAGGTCTGGCGCGCGCTGCAGGCCGAGTGAGGGCTGGCGCCATGGCACAGGCGGCGACGTGGAGCCGACCCAATCTCTCAGTCGCCGACAAAGGCGAGGAAGCGGCCGCAGCCGAGCGCACCCGCCCAGCAGGCCAGCGAGAAACCGCCCGCCAGCCGGCGACGCCGGGCCGACAGGGCCTGCAGGCCCGGCCCTGCCTGGATCGCGACGGCATGCGCCGTGCCGAGGGCGATCAGCGCCATCTTGACCCAGAACAGGTCCAGCGCGGCATATTCGGGTGCGCGGGTGGCGAACAGCAGCAGCCCGGTTGCGGCCGCGCAGGCGAGCCCGGCAGCGGCCACCGGCACCAGGACCCGCGCCAGCGGTTCGAGCGGCACCGACCGCCAGGCGCCGAGCAGGCGCAGGTCCAGCGGCAGGATCGACCCGGCGAGAACCGCGATCGCCGCCACATGCGCGGTGTTCGCCGCGGCGTAGCCCCAGCGGGAAAAGCGGATCCAGTGCGCCGGCCCGGCCTGCGTCAGGGCTTCGAGCAGCGCCTCCACGCAGCGGGCTCAGTCGCGGTTCGGATAGAGTTCGTACTTGCGTTCGCCGATCCACAGCCGCTCGACCTTCAGCAGCTTCTCGTCGGGATCGGCCGAGGGCTCGCCGGACACCGTGATTGTCATGCCCTTGGCCAGGTCGCCCTCCTTCAGGCCGGAGCGCTCGTTGCGATAGGGCTGGCCGACCTCGACGGTCCAGGACGTGCCCTCCACCTCCATCACCAGTTCGCCATGGGGCATGCCCAGGCGGGTTTCCGTGATCACCCCGGTCAGCTCGATATTCTTGCCGGTGGTCCAGCTCCAGCCGTGATGGGCGGCGGCCGGGCCGAAGGGCATCAGCGGGGCCAGCATTGCGGCGGCGCAGGCACAGGCGAGGAAATGGCGGCGGTTCGGCATGGCGGCATCCTTCCAGCTGGGGACCGTCCTTAACCTCGTTCCCGCCCGGCCACAGTCAAGATGCACAGAGGCCGGCGGCGGTGCGCCCGGCGATGCGGCCCAGGGTCACCGCGCTCAACAGGCCGTTCCCGGAGAGATAGCCGGAGATCCGCGCGCCGGAGACGCCGCGCGCGGCGCCGCCGCCGGCCAGCAGGTTGGGCAGCGGGCGATCGCTGCCGCGGCGCAGCACCCGGGCCCGGCTGTCGATCCGCAGGCCGCCCTGGGTATGGAACAGGGCGCCGGTCACCTTCACCGCATGGAACGGCGGTTCGAGCGGCGGGGTCGCGGCCAGGTCGCGGCCGAAGCGGTCGCGCCCCTGCCCCGCGGTTTCGGCGATGGCAGCGGCGAGGGCATCGGCAGGCAGCCCTGTGGCCGCTGCCAGGGCCGCGGCATCGGCACCGCTGCGGACGGCGCCCTGCGCCACCGCGTCGCGATAGTCGGGAAAGCCCTGCCCCATGCGGTGCAGCCTTTCGTCGTAGATGTCCCAGGCCAGCCCGCCCGGCTGGCGCAGCACGTCTATCGCCTGTTCCGAATAGCCCTGATGCTCGTTGGAGAAGCGCCGGCCCGCGCAGTTCACCTGGATGCCGCCATCCATCATCAGCGCCCAGGTGATCAGGATCCCGTGCGGATGGGCGACGGAGCCATGCCCCTGCGCGGCGGAGAGGTCGGCGCCCTCGCCGCCCAGCGCCTCGCCCCAGCGCAGCGCATCGCCCTGGTTGCCGCGATGGCCGAAATAGAGCGCCTCCGCCAGTTCCGGGACATGCCGCCGCAGCAATCCGGGATCGCCGCCATAGCCGTTGCAGGCGAGCACCAGGGCGCGACAGGCGAGATCCTCCACCGCCCCGTCGGGCCGGGCGATCCGGACACCATGGACCTTGCCTGCATCGTCGCCGAACAGGGCGGTGACATGGGCGTCGCAGACCAGGTCGATGCCGGCGCGCAGGGCTGCCTGCAGCAGGCGTCCGATCAGGGCGGCGCCGGATTTCTCAGGCACGGCATGCATGCGATGCGCGCTGTGGCCGGGATAGAGGAAGTCGTCGAGCACCAGCCAGTCCAGGCCATGGGCATCGGCCAGCCATTCCAGCGCCGGGCCGCTCTCGGCTGCAACCGCCTGGACGAGTACCGGGTCGGCCTCGCCATGGGCCTTGGCGGCAATGTCCGCGGCGAAGGTCGCCGCTGAATCGGCGATGCCCTGCATCTGCTGGAAGCGTGTGAAGGCCGCCGGCACGAAGCCGGAGCTGAGCGCCGTGGAGCCCGACGGCAGCGGGTCGCGCTCCAGCACCACAGGTGCCAGCCCTGCATCCCGGGCCGCCAGCGCGGCCACCAGGCCGCAGGCACCGCCGCCGACGATCAGCAACGGCGCTTCGGCCGCGAACGCCGCCTCGCCAACCGGCAGGACGGTCACCGGGCGGCCGCCAGGCGGGCGATCGCGGTGGCACAGTCCGCAACCTCCGCCACCGCCTCCAGCGCGCGGATATGCAGGTCGTGCATCGCCGGGTCGGCGGTGGCGCAGCCATCGGACAGGACCGTCACCGGGATGTCGCGCACATGGGCATCGCGAACGGTGGAAGCCACGCCGCCATTGGTGACGATGCCGCCGACCACCAGGCGGCGGATGCCGGCCCGCGCCAGCAGCCAGTCCAGCCGGGTCTGGTAGAACGCCGAATAGGCCACCTTCTCCACGGACAGGTCGGCCGGTTGCAGCTCCGCGATCAGGCCATGGCCGAAGCTGCCGGGCAGGAAATCGCCCGCGCCAAGGAACGGCCGCAACGCCTTCAGGTGCGGCGAGATGAAGGGCGCGCCGCCGCGCCCCGGCACCAGGGTGAAATGGGTGGAGACGATCCACCCCCCCGTCGCGCGCATCGCCTCGGCCACCGGCACCAGCCGCGCCGGCAGCGCCGCCACCGGTGCGGAAAGCGCGCCGCCCCGGGCATAGGCGCCGTCGGGGTGCAGGAAGTCGTTCTGCATGTCGACCAGCAGCAGCGCGGTCTCCGCCGCGACGAACGGTTCGCCGGGGTTGCTCATCCCCCCTCCGCCCGCGAGATCACCAGGTTGCCGAAGCGGTCGACCTCGGCGGTCAGGCCCGGGTCGACGAAGACCGTGGTGTCCGGCTGTTCCAGCAGCGCCGGGCCGGCGACCGTCGCGCCGACCGGCAGGGCCAGCCGGTCCCAGATCGTGGCCGTCTGCGGCCGCCCCTCCGCATGCACCTCGCGGGTGCCGCGCCGGGCTTTCTCGACACTGGCATCCGGGCCCGGCGCCAGGACCGCCAGGTCGAAGCCCGGCCGCCTGCCGACGACCGACACCCGCACGTTCAGGATCCGCACGCCGAGTCCGGTCAGGACCTTGCCGTAGGCCCGGCGATAGGCCGCCTCGAAGGCCCGCCGCACCGCGCCCTCGTCCAGCCCGAGATCCGCCGCATCGCCCTGCAGGGCCAGCGGCACCGCGACCGTATGGGTCTGCCCCAGATAATGCATGTCCAACTCGCAGCCGGTCTCGACCCCGGACAGGGTCACGCCGGCGCCCGAGACCAGCCCCTCGCCTTCCGCCAGCATCTCCCGCACCGGTGCGGTCAGCGCGGCCGGGTCCAGCCCGTCCAGCAGGCGATTCATCGTGGCGACCTTGTCGAACCGCATGTCGGCAATGACGCAGCCAAGTGCGGACGTGACGCCGGGAAAGCGCGGCACCACCGCCCGGGCAAGGCCGACCTCGGCAATCATGGCGCCGGCATGCAGGGCGCCGCCGCCGCCGAACGGCATCGCCACGAACCGCTTGGGGTCGTGGCCGCGCTCGACGGAAACCAGGCGGATCGCGGCGGCCATCTTGGCGTTCGCCACGCGGACGATGGCTTCGGCCGCGGCCTCGGCCGACATGCCCAGCGGCGTGCCGACATGCTGCAGGATGGCGGCGCGGGCGGCCGCGACGTCCAGCTTGCGGTCGCCGCCGCCGATCGGCCTGTCCGGGTTGATCCGGCCCAGCACGATATTGGCATCGGTCACCGTCGGCCGGTCGTTGCCGCGGCCATAGGCCACCGGCCCGGGATCGGAGCCGGCACTTTCCGGGCCGACCTGCAGCAGGCCGCCGCGGTCGATGCCGGCGATCGAGCCGCCCCCGGCGCCGATCGTCGTGATCTCGATCATCGGGCTGCGGATCACCAGGCCGAAATCGATGCTGGTCTGCGGGCTCAGCGCGCTGCGCCCCTCGGCGATCAGCGAGACGTCGAAGCTGGTGCCGCCCATGTCGCAGGTGATGACGTTCGGGAAACCGGCGGCCCTGGCGATCTCGGCGGCCGCGATCACCCCCGCTGCCGGGCCGGACAGCGCGGTCTTCACCGGCGTGGCGCGCGCAGTCTCCGCCGTCATCACGCCGCCATTGGATTGCACGATCAGCAGGCGGCCGGCAAAGCCGCCGGCGCCCAGCCCTTCCCCCAGCCGCGCCAGGTACGACCCCACCGGGGGCTGCAGATAGGCATTCAGCGCCGCGGTGGAGGCGCGCTCGAACTCGCGGATCTCGGGCAGGATCTCGGTGGCCGCGGTGACGCACTCGTTCGGCCAGACCGCCCGCACCGCGGCGGCGGCGACTGCCTCGTTCGCCGCATTTGCATAGCCGTTGACGAAAAAGACGCAGACCGCCTCCACGCCGTCGGCCAGCAGGGCGCGGGCGACGGCCTGCACCTCCGCCGGATCGACGGCCTGCAGCACCGTGCCGTCCGCCAGGACCCGCTCGGCCACCTCGCGGCGCAGGTCGCGGGGCACGACCGGCACGAAGCTGCCCCACAGGCCCCAGGTCTGCGGCCGGTCGCGGCGGCGCATCTCCAGCACGTCACGGAAGCCGGCGGTGGTGATCAGCCCGGTGCGGGCGCCCTTGCGCTCCAGCAAGGCATTGGTGCCGACCGTGGTGCCATGCACGATGGTGGAGACCCGGGCCAGGTCCGGCACCCGCTCCGCGATGCCGCTGCGGATGCCGACCGACTGGTCCGGCCGGGTCGAGGGCACCTTGGCCACCTGGGCGGTGCCGGCCGCCTCGTCCAGCACGAAGATGTCGGTGAAGGTGCCGCCGACATCGACACCGACGACAAGGCCACGCTCCGTCACGACGGGCGGCCCGCGCGCAGCGCAGAGGTCGCGGCGGTGTCGAGCCGGCCGCCCGCATCCACGACACAGGCATAGTCGCGGCGCGCCGCATCGGCGCTGACATAGCCGAGCCGGACATCGGCGGCGACCGCCTCGGGGTCGCGCGCCGCGGCCGGGCCGTAGCCGCCGCCGCCCGGCGTTTCCAGCCGCACCCGCTGCCCCCGGGTCAGGGCGATGCCGCCGATCTTGGAGGCCATGGGCGGATGGTGCGGCCCGTCCTCCTGGTCGTAGGTGAAGACATTCAGGGCGGCCGGCCCGCCCTCGGCGACGCCGGGCGGGGCGTGGCGGCCGCGCTCGCCGAACAGGAATCCGGTCGCCTCCGCCTCCAGCAGCTCGATCTCGTAGACCGCGCCGCAGCCGCCGCGATGCCGGCCCGGGCCGCCGGAATCCGGGCGCAGCGCCCATTGCGTGAAACGCACCGGATAGGCCGCCTCCAGGATCTCCAGCGGCGGGATCGTCGCGGTGGAGATCGGCGCGTTGCCATGCGCCAGGCCGTCGCCCTGCGGATGGCCGCCATGGCCGCCGCCGAAGAACGAGAACATCACCCAGCGCGCGCCGTTGGCCCGGTGGCCGGCCAGCGACAGGGCGTTGATCGTGCCATAGGCGCAGCCGTTGGAGATCGCCGGATCGGCCTGTGCCAGCGCCACGAACACGGTATCGATCACCCGCAGGATCGTCTCGGTATAGCCGCCCACCGGCTTCGGCGCGCGGACGCTGAGCAGGCTGTCCGGCGGGATCACGAAGTCGATCGGCTCCAGCACCCCGGCATTGGCCGGCACCTCGCGGAAGACATGTTTCAGCGCCACGTAGCAGGACGCGATGGCGGTGGAGCGCGCGATGTTGACCGGGCCGGCGCAGGCCTGCGCGGTGCGGCTGAAATCCAGGGTCATCCGGTCGCCGGCGATGGTGATGTCCAGGCCGATCTTCAGCGGCCGGTCGTGGATCCCGTCATTGTCCAGGAAATCCTCGGCGCTGTAGGTGCCGTCCGGCAGCTCGGCGATATGGCTGGCCATCAGCCGCGCCGCGCGGTCGCGCAGTTCCGCCAGGGCCTGGCGGATGGTGTCGGCGCCATAATCCGCGATCAGCGCGTCCAGGCGCTCCGCCCCCAGGGCCAGCGCGTTGAGCTGCCCGTTCAGGTCGCCATAGAGACTGCCCGGCAGGCGCGAATTGGCCTGCAGGATCGCCACGATGTCGTCGCGGAACTGACCGCCGTCGACCAGCTTCACCGGCGGGATCAGCATGCCCTCCTGGAAGCATTCGGTGGCGACCGGGTTGTAGTTGCCGGGGACATTGCCGCCGACATCGTGCCAATGACCGACCGAGGCGAGCCAGCAGAACAGCGCGCCGTCATGATAGTAGGGCCGCACCAGCTTGAAGTCCGACAGGTGGGTGCCGCCGTCATAGGGGTCGTTGAAGATGTAGGTGTCGCCGGGCGCCAGCGGGCGTGCGTCGGCCGCGACCCGGTCGATCACCGCCTTCACCGCAAAGGACATCGCGCCGACGAAGACCGGCAGGCCGTTCTTGCCCTGCACCAGGGTCTCGCCGCTGGTGGCATGGTACAGGCCATGGCTGGCGTCATGCGCCTCGGCGATGATCGGGTTGAAGGCCGAGCGGAACAGGGTGGCGTCCATCTCGTCGGCGATCTGCTCCAGCCGCCCGCGCAGCACCGACAGGGTGACGGGGTCGAGCGCGCTGCCCCTGCTGCCGGCGCGGGGGCTGCTGTCGCGACTGCTATGCACCGTCATAGGCCTTCGCCTCCTCCAGGATGCCGGCCGTGCCCAGCAGGGCGTTCAGGCCGGCGAAATCCAGCATGCGCGCGGCATGGGGCGCGGTCGTGCCATGCGCCTTCAGCACC
The DNA here is from genome assembly GCA_040216765.1 of Sneathiellaceae bacterium. Taxonomy (GTDB): domain Bacteria; phylum Pseudomonadota; class Alphaproteobacteria; order Ferrovibrionales; family Ferrovibrionaceae; genus Marinibaculum. The sequence goes on from JAVJON010000007.1 coordinate 534,520, forward strand.
GCGAAATAATCCTGTGCCGCCTTCGCCAGGGCGCGCACCAGGCCGCCGGGAAAGATTGCCACGGAGAAGCCCAGCGCCTGCAGCCGGTCCGCCGGCAGGAACGGCGTCTTGCCGCCTTCGACCATATTGGCCAGCAGCGGCACCCGCCCGGCGAAGCGCGATGCCGCCGCCTGCATCTCCGCCTCGCTGCGCAGCGCCTCGATGAACAGCAGGTCGGCGCCGGCCTCCAGGTAGCGCTCGGCGCGGTCCAGCGCCGCCTCCGCCCCTTCCACCGCCACGGCGTCGGTCCGCGCCATGATCAGGGTCGCCGCGCTGCGCCGCGCATCCACCGCCGCACGGATCTTGCCTGCCATCTCTCCCGCCGGCACCAGGGTCTTGCCGTCCAGGTGGCCGCAGCGCTTGGGCAGGTCCTGGTCCTCGATCTGGATCACCGTGGCGCCGGCGGCCTCGAAGCTGCGCACCTCGCGCTGCACGTTCAGCGCATTGCCGAAGCCGGCCTCGCCATCGACGATCAGCGGCAGGTCGCAACGCTCCCTGACCAGGGCGATCGCGTCGGCGATCTCGCCGCGGTCGATCAGCCCCAGGTCGGGCCGCCCCAGCCGGGTATAGGTCAGTGAGGCGCCGGACAGGTAGAGCGCCTCGAACCCCGCCTGCTCCGCCAGCATGGCGCCCAGCGCATCGTAGATGCCGGGCGCCACGACAATCTCGCCCCGGGCCAGGCGCGTCTTGAAGTCAACCGTCATGATTGTCTTGCAAACCTTTGTTTCAGATAGGGTATCAAACCGCCGGACGCGACGATCGCCGCCAGATGATCGGGCACCGCATCGCTGTCGAGGGCGATGCCTGCCGTCTCGTCGGCGACCCGGCCGGCCATCGGCTCCACGACAAGCCGGTCGCCGTCGGCGATGCGCCCGCCATGGTCGCAGACCAGGACCGGCAGGCCCAGGTTGAAGGCATTGCGATAGAAGATGCCGCCGAAAGACGGCGCCAGCACCGCCCCCACCCCCAGGATGCGGAGGGCCTGGGCCGCCTGCTCGCGGCTGGAGCCCATGCCGAAATTGCGGCCGGCCACGACGATATCGCCCTCTGCCACACCGGCCGCGAAGTCCGGTCGCACCGCCTCCAGGCAATGCCGGGCCAGCTCCTCCACCGGCCCGCGCATATAGGCGCCCGGCGCCAGCACGTCGGTATCGACATCGTCGCCGACCAGCCAGGCGCGGCCCCGGATCGGGGCCAGGATCGCCCCTGGATTGACGCTCGGGGCCGCCATCAGGGCCGCTCCGCCAGGAACGGGCGGGGATCGGCAATCCGCCCCTGCACCGCCGTGGCGGCGACCGTATAGGGCGAGCCCAGCCAGACCCGCGACGTGGTGGCGCCCATGCGGCCGCGGAAATTGCGGGCGGTCGAGGCCATGCAGGTCTCGTCCTCCGCCAGCACGCCGGCACCATAGCCGGCACAGGCGCCGCAGCCCGATGGCAGCAGGATCGCGCCGGCCGCGGTCAGCGCGGCCAGGGTGCCGTCGGCCGCCGCAGCGGCGGTGATCCGGGTGGAGGCCGGCGCCACCAGCAGGCGGGTGCCGGCGGCGACCTGCCGCCCCTTCAGCACCCGCGCCGCGGCATGCAGGTCCTGCAGCTTCGCGCCGGTGCAGGCGCCGATATAGCACTGGTCGATGGCCGCCGGTTCGGCCGCGTCCACCGGGCCGGCATTGGCCGGGCTGTGCGGCGCGGCGACCTGGGGCGCCAGGCTCCCGGCATCGAAACTGTGGCGTTCGGCACAGGCGGCCGTGCCGTCGTCCTGCCAGTCAGCCCAATCGCCTGCATCGCCGCCGGCGGCCTCGATCCCCGCCGCCGTCACGGCATCCGGCGCGATCAGGCCGGTCTGCGCGCCCAGCTCCGCGGCCATGTTCGACAGGGTCATGCGCTCCGTCATCGACAGCGCGGCGATGGCCGGGCCGGCATATTGCACGACCTGATAGCGGCCGCCATCCATGCCGAGCCGGGCACAGAGATGCAGCATCATGTCCTTGGCACAGACCCCGTCCGCCAGCTGCCCCGACCAGTGCAGCAGGATCGTCTCCGGCACCCGCAGCCAGGTCTCGCCGGTCGCCAGCACGCCGGCCATGTCGGTGGCGCCGACGCCGAACATGAAGGCCCCCCAGGCACCGCCGGTCGGCGAATGGCTGTCGCCGCCGACGACGAACCGGCCCGGGCGCAGATGGCCGCGCTCGGCCAGGACCACGTGGCAGATCCCCATCTGGTCGTAGAAATGCCGGATCGCCTGGCCCTTCACCCAGTCGCGGGTCAGCTTCAGGATCGCCGCGCTCTGGGCATCGACCGCCGGCACGTAATGGTCGGACACCACCACCACCCGGTCCGGGTCCCAGACCCCGACGCCCAGTTCCTCCAGCATCGGCTTCACCCGCCGCGGCCCGCCGGAATCGTGGATCATCGCGAGGTCCACCCGGGCCGTCACGATCTCACCCGGCCGGACCCGGTCGCGGCCGGCGGCCCGCGCAACGATGCGTTCGGCCAGGGTTGAGGCGGCAAGGCTTGGCGCGGCCATGGTCAGGGCGATCCCAGGTTGGGCAGCCAGAGGGCGATCTGCGGCTCGACGATCAGCAGGGCGACCAGCAGCATGGCGCAGGCCATGAACGGCATTGCCGCGACATAGATCTCCGTCATCGTGGTGCCCTTCGGCGCCACGCCTTTCATCACGAACAGCAGCAGGCCGAACGGCGGCGTGGTGAAGCTGATCTCGAGCGCCAGCAGCACGATGACGCCGAACCAGATCGGATCGAAGCCGAGCTGCAGGGTCGCCAGCGGATAGAAGATCGGGATCGTCAGCAGCATCATCGACAGCTGGTCCATGAACATTCCCAGGATCAGGAGGATGCCGAACATCGCCAGCAGCATGACCAGGGGCGCCATGTCGTAGCCGGTGATCCAGCCGATCAGGCCGCTGGACGCGCCCGACCAGGACAGCAGCTGGCTGAAGGTCGCCGAGCCGAAGATGATCAGGAAGGCCATCGAGGTCACCCGCAGCGCGCCGGTGACGCTCTTCACCAGGGCCTCCCAGGTCAGCGCGCGATAGAGCAGCGCCAGGACCAGCACGCCGATCACGCCCACGGCCGCCGCCTCGCTGGGTGTCGCCCAGCCCAGCAGCATGAAGGCGATGACGATCACCACCACCATGGCCATCGGGCCGATATTCACCACGGCCATGCGCAGCTTCTCGGCCAGCGGAACGGGCGCCAGTTCGTAGGCGGGCGCGGCCTTCTTGTCGATCACGGTGATGCCGAAGATCAGCACGGCATACATCGTGGCCAGCACCAGCCCCGGCACCACGCCGGCGATCAGCAGCTTGCCGACATCGATCTTGGCCAGGGTCGCCAGCAGCACGCCAAGGGCCGAGGGCGGGATGATCATCGCCAGGCCGCCGGTGCCCAGGATCGGCCCGATCGACATGATCTTCTTGTAGCCGCGCCGGGTCATCTCCGGGACCATCAGCGAGCCCATCAGCGCCGTGGACCCCATGCTGGACCCCGACAGGGTGGCAAAGGCGGTGCCGCCGGCGATGGTCACATAGGACAGCCGGCCGGGCACCCGCCCCATCAGCCGGTCGATGGCATCGAACATCCGGTTCGCCAGGCCGGTGTGGAAGAACAGCTCTCCCATCAGCAGGAACAGCGGCACCGGCGCCAGGGCAAAGGAGGTCATCGACTCGAAGCCGTTGCCCAGGAAGGTCAGGATGCCCCCTGAGCCCCCCATGAAGATCAGAGCGCCGATCAGGTTGCCGGAAATGAAGGCGAGCGCCACCGGAAAGCCAAGCGCCATCAGGGCCAGGATCATCCCGATCATCAGGGCGAAGGCCCAGTACCACTCCATTCAGAGGTCCCGCCCGGTGTGGGGGTGACAAAGCCGTTCTCTCAGGTCGTCAGTCGCGGGCCTGTCCCGCGGGTCCCTGGTGCCGTTGCCCAGCGGCCCCCAGCACGTTCCGCGGCCATCGAGGTCCGCGTGGAGATGGACCGCCGGGGACAGGCCGGCGGCGACGGGAGCGCGAAAGCCGTTGGCGGCGCCGCTATTCATGGATGCCGATCTCGCCGGTGTGCAGGATCTCGCGCCCGAACACGTAGCGGAGGCATTCGATGCCCAGCAGGCCGAAGCCGATGGGCAGGGAGATGCTGACCCAGGCGCGCGGGATGTCCGGTGCGCGCCAGTCGAACTTGGCGGTCGCGATATCGCCCGCCACGAAGTCGATGCTGTACCAGGTCAGGACGGCGCAGACGATCGCGGCGCCGGCGGCGACAAGCCGGCTGATGACATGCCGGACCCGGTCCGGCACCGAGGCGGTCAGGATCTCGATGTAGATATGGCCGCGCGCGCGCATCAGCCAGGGCACGCTCAGCATGGTCAGGTAGAGCAGGCCGAACTCGACCGAGGTGAACAGCCAGTCGGGCGCCTGCACCGCGATCTCGCGCAGCAGGATCTGCAGCGCGACAACCAGAGCGATGACGAAGAGCATCGCCCCTGCAAGCACTGCCAGGGCGGTGATCAGCCAGTCATAGGCACGGACCAGAGCGGACAAAGCGGTGCATCCCCGCTGGGGGTTGGACGGCGCAGGCGGCGCAGCCGGCCAGCGGGCCGGCTGCGGTCCGCAATCATGCCGGGATCAGGAGGCCCCGGCGTGGAACTTCTCGACCAACGGCGCGAACTCCGCACCGCGGCCCTTCTCCTCCATGCCCTTCTTCATGCGCTCCAGCGCGGCGTCCTTGGCGGCGTTGATATAGGCGGTGCCCGCCGCGTCGCCGAGCTTGTAGGGCTGGATGCCGCGCTTCTCCTGCTCGGCAAGCTCGGTCTTCTGCAGCGCCTGCAGCTTCTCGAAGCTTTCCTTCTCGTGCGCGATCGCCACGTCCTGCAGGACCTTCTGCGCCTCCGGCGACAGGCCGTTCCACTTGTCCAGGTTCACGATCACGCCCAGGTCGGTGGAGAAGAAGGCCGGGTCGATCCGGTATTTCAGGAACTTCTCCCAGCTCCAGTCCATGATGCCGATCGAGGTCCAGGGCGTGGCATCGACCGTGCCGCGCTCCAGCGCGGTATAGACCTCGTTGGACGGGATCGAGGCGACCGTCGCTTCCAGATAGCCCTTCAGCCATTCGTTGTAGATCGGGTTGCCGCGCATCTTCAGGCCGGAGAAGTCCGGCTTGCCCGCGGCCGTCACCTTGGGCTCGGCGATCGTGTAGATGTGGAACGGGATGCCGCTGTCCATCCAGCCGAGATACTTCACGCCCATGTTCTTCTGGTGCGTCGCGTCCAGCATGTCGATGGCGCCGCTTTCCCGCGCGGCGGGGGCATTGATGCTGGAGGCGACCAGGGCGTCCTTCTCCGGCAGGACGGAGGCATAGAAGCTGCCCGGCGTGTAGACCATGTCCACCACGCCGCGCTGCACCGCCTGGGGCTGCTCGAACATGGCGATCGCCTCCGGCCCGCCGCGCACGTCGATGCGCACGACGCCCTTGCCGGCCGCGTTCACCTTGTCGACATATTCCAGGAAGCTCTGCGAATAGATCAGGTTCTTCGGGAATGCATGAACCGCCGTCAGCACCGCCTCGTCGGCCTTGGCGGGCGCCGCCGCCAGCCCGGCCAGCGCCACGGCTGCCGCGGCACCGGCGGCCGTGCGGGCAATTCGCGAATAGAACGTCATGGTCTGTCTCCCTCTCGGAACGTGAGGCCTGCCCGGCAGGCCGGGGTGGAAGATCCTGTGAAGCCCTGGTCCGCGCGGATGCTCTGTCCGCGGGAATTGTCGTTGCCCGCACCTCCAAAACCCTGGCGGGCAATTGAATTCGTATTCTGTCCAGCTTGCCGGAGGGCCGCAAGCACCCCATGGCAAAGGCCGGCTCAGCGCGGCGGCGCCGCCACCACGTTGGTCAGCACGCCATCCACCAGCAGCCTGCGCGCCGTCAGCACCGCCCCCCGCCGCATGTCCACCATGGCCTCGGGACTGGTCCAGGCGGCATGCGGGCTGAGGATCACCCGGCCCTGCGCCCAGTCCGCACCGTCGCGCACCGCCGCGACCAGCGGATGCGCCGGGTCCGGCGGCTCCACCGGAAAGACATCCAGGGCGGCGCCGCCCAGCCGGCCGCTGCGCAGCGCCTCGGTCAGGGCCTCCAGGTCGACAAGCGCGCCCCGGGCGGTGTTGACCAGCAGCGCGCCGGGCGGCAGCGCGGCCAGCGCCGCCGCGTCGATCAGGTTGCGGGTCTCGTCGGTCAAGGCCAGGTGCAGGCTGACCATGTCCGCCCGGCCCAGCGCCGCGTGCAGGTCATGCTCCCGCGCGATCCCCAGCGCCAGGTCCAGGCCGCCCTTCATCCGCGGCGCCCAGGCGGCGACCTGCATCCCGAACGCCTGCGCCCGCCGGGCGGTGGCGATGGCGATCGGCCCGAGGCCGAGCAGCAGCAGGCGGGCGCCGGACAGGCGCCGCACATGATCCGGCATCGGCAGCGACAGGAAATCCGCGCGGCGCCCGCTCGCCAGGCGGCCCTGATAGGCGAACAGCCCCCGCGCCAGGGCCAGCAGCATCGCCACGGCATGGTCCGCCACCTCGCCCGTGCCATAATCGGGCACGTTGCAGACGGCCACGCCGCGGCTGGTCCAGGCCTCCAGGTCGACCGTGTCGACACCGACGCCGACCCGGCAGAGCAGCCGCACCCGCGGGCAGCGCTCGGCAATCTCCGCGCCGTAGCGCATGCGGTGATAGACCACCAGCGCATCGGCGGCCGCCCAGTCCTGCGGCGCGATATCCTCCGGCTTGCGTGCCCGCTCCACCTGCAACTCGCAGGGCGCCGCCGCATCGCGCTCCAGGGAATGATCGTCGGGAAACTGCGCGTCGGGGATCAGGATGCGGCTCATCGCGCCCCCTCGCCGGCGGCCGGTTCTGGCAGGGCCTCGAAGCGGCAGGCCGGCGCGCCGGCAGCCGCGCAGGCGGTCTCTCGCACCCGGGCGGGCCGCTCCAGAACCATCTCCGCAACCGCCGCAAGCATGCCGGCGACGGGTCCGCAGACCGGCCCGTCCGATGGCCCATGGCCCGCGGCGAAGGGACTGTTCGCCACTTCGAGCTCCAGCCTGCCGGCACCGCTTCCGACGAACCGCCAGGCCCCCCAGCCGAGCTGCGGCGCGGTGGCCGCGATCACCTGCAGCAGGGCGTCCGGCGCGCCCGCGCCCATCTGGCGGTACTTGCGCGCCGAGCCGCCGCCATGCGCCTGCACCGAGGCGGCGAAGGCGGACAGCACGGCGCCGCGCATCTCCGCCGGCAGGTGGTGCAACACCCCCATCAGGGCATCTGCGCGCATCATCAGGTAGCGGATCTCGCCGTCGCGGATCTCCCCCCGGTCCGGGTCCCAGGTCAGCCGCTCCCGAAAGGGCGGCGGCGGGTTCGCGGCGTCAGCTTCGGTCATGGGCCTCTTGTCCCGCTGGCGATGCCGGGCCGGCGGGGTATCGCTCGGCCGCCAGGCGCTTCAGGTTCAGCTTGTCGGTCTTGCCGACGGTGGTGCGCGGCAGCTCGGTCACCAGGTCGATGCTCGCCGGCAGCTTGTAGCGGGTCAGCCGTGCCCGGCAATGCTCCAGCAGGGCAGCGACCGAGGGCGCGGCGCCGGCCCGCGGCACCACGAAAGCGCGGACCACCTCGCCGCGATAGGCATCCGGCGCCGCCACCGCGGCGGCCTCCGCGACCTCCGGGTGTGCGGCCAGGGCCTCGTCGATCTCGCGCGGATAGACGTTGTAGCCGCCGACCACCGCCATGTCCTTCTTGCGGTCGGTGATGAACAGGTAGCCGTCCGCGTCGAACCGCCCGATATCGCCGGTCAGCAGCCAGCCGTCCCGCAGCGCCTCCGCGGTCTCCTCCGGCCGGTTGCGATAGCCGCTCATCACCTGCGGCCCGCGCACCCGGATCTCGCCGGCCTGCCCTTGCGGCAACGGCCCGGCGCCGGTCTGTGCGTCGACGATCTCCACCCGGGTGCCGGCCAGCGGCAGGCCGACCGAGCCGGGCTTGGCCCGCCCCGGCGGATTGTAGCTGATCACCGGCCCGGCCTCGGTCTGGCCGAATCCCTCCAGCACCGGGGCGCCGACGGCCGCCTCCCAGGCCTGCAGCACCGGCGCCGGCAGCGGCGCCGCGCCGGAATAGCAGAGCCGGACACTCGACCAGTCGGTATCGGCAAAGCGGGGATGCGCCATCAGGCCCAGGAACATGGTCGGCGCGCCCGGGAACAGGGTGATCGCTTCCCGCGCCACCAGGTCGAGCACGGCCTCCGGATGGTAGCGCGGCAGGATCGCCAGATGCCCGCCGCAGCCGGCCGCCAGGTGCAGGCCCATGGCCAGGGCATAGGCGTGGAACAGCGGCATGGCACAGAGTATCCGCTCGCCGTCGCTGGCCGTCGGCAGCATCGCCTCGCGCTGGGCGACATTGACCGCCGTCGCCGCATGGCTCAGCTCGACACCTTTCGGGCGGCCGGTGGTCCCGCCGGTGAACTGCAGCATGGCCGGGCTGCCGGCCGTCGGCAGCGGGCCGGGCAGGACCGCCTCACCGGCCGGCGCGGCCAGCGCGCCGGCAGCGACCGGCCAGACATGCCCGATGCCAAGCGCCGCGGCCAGGGGCGCCAGTTCGGCAAGCCGCTCCGGCGCGACCAGAAGCAGGTGCGGCGCACCGTCTGCCAGGATGCCCTGCAGTTCGTGGGCGGTGTACCCGGGATTCAGCGGCATGCATTGCGCGCCAGCCGCCAGGATCCCGTAGGTCGCGATACAGATATCGGCGCCGTTCGGCAGCAGCACGGCCACCCGCTCCCCCGGGCCGGCACCGGCCGCTGCCAGTCTGCGGGCCAGGGCGGCGACAGCCGACCAGTAGCCGGCATAATCGAGCGCCAGGACGCGGCCGCCATCCTCATGCACGCTGAGCGCCAGGGCATCGGGCGCCCGCCCGGCCGTTGCCAGCAGCATGTGGACGACGGTCGGGTGACGCTGGCCAGGCAAGGCCGGTGGGTCGCTCATCATCAGGGCTTCCTTTGCTCGCCATGTCTCCGGCCCGGCGACGCGAACCGTAGGCTGCCACCTAGCCTTTTTCCGGCCCCTGTTCCCCAGAGTATTCCGGCCGTTCGCCCCGCTGCCACCGCTCGTACCGCACCGGTTGACGGTGGTTCCTGACCGCAACCTCCATGGTCTCAATCAGCGTGAAATGCGTCGCAGAGAGACGTAGAGTTCCCACGGACGCGACGATCTGGTTCTCGGCCGCGAGGGAACAGAGCCGGGCTGCGATATTCACGGTACCGCCGAGTATGGTAAACTCCCTTCGGTCGCCATGGCCCAGGGCTGTGGCAATCACCGGCCCGGCATGCAGGCCAACTCCGGGCCGCCTCGGCAGCGTGACGCATGCATCGATGCATTTGATGGCAGCTCTTGTCGCCGCCGCTTCTGCATCGGGGCCGTCGAACCAGGCCAGAACGCCATCGCCGACGAACTTGTCGATATCGCCTCCCTCGGAAGTGATTGCGTCGCCTGCCGCAGTGATGAACCGGCTCACCAGATCGACCGTCCTGTCCAATTTCTCGACTTCTGCATAGCCGCTGAAGTTCCTGAGATCTGCGAACATGATGACTGCCTGAACCAGTTCCGCTGCCGGTGCATCGTTCAGGACCGTGTCACGCGCTCGACGCGACAGTAAGGAGCCAAGCCGGTCCCGCTTGCGAAGAACCTGCGCGGCCCGGTTGTCGATTTCCTGCTGCGCGCGCCAGATCAGAATCCCGCCCAAGGAAACGACGGAAGCCAACGCCGCTGCGAAAATCAGAAAGAATGGTGTCGCAATTAGATGAATGCTGGCTTCCTGTACATCGCTCCGCTCTTCGATCCCGGCGAAAACGGGAGCGCTGGCTCCGGGCGCCCGAATCATCGCAAGCGTGACCCAGCGCCCTTCCGGCGACGGATATTCCTTCAGTTCGGGCCGGCCGCTGCGACGGACCTCGCTGAACTGCTCGAGCGTGATCGGATAACAATCGTTGCCGACGCTCGCGGACAGCAGGACGCTGCCTTCTTCATTCAGGAAGGTGCCGCATTTCAGGTCGAGTTCGACAAGGTCGTCCGCCAGGGTGCGTTCGGACTGGCGACGGCGGGCCTCGGACCCCGGCTGCAGGGTATGGTCAGCGACAAGCAGGCGGGCAATCCTTGCGTTGCGGAATGCCTGATGCTCTTCGATGCTGGTTGCGATCGCGGAATGAAAGAAGAACATCCCCCCGACGACCGCGCCAAGCAACAATGGCAGGATGAGAATCAGGAAATACCGGAGAAGCGGGTACGGCCTGTCGGCCTCGCGGAGCGGGTTGCCCGTATCGGGCATGAGGCTCTTCGTCACAGGGTTTGTCCACACTCATGTTTCGTGGGCGAACAGGCGACCTGCCCTTTCAAGATGCTATCGAGGCAGGACGCAACTCCACGGTACGCAGACCGTTTGTATGGTACTTGCGTGATCGTGTACCATTGTGCAAGGTGTGCGGAAATCGCTCTCAACTCAGTCGATGGTCGCATATAGGCAGTTGCATACTTGGATTTCTGCAAGACCGGTGTGCCCCGGACTCATGCCGTTTGTTGACCGACTCTTGGTCCCGGGACGAACCGGTTGCCGGGCATTGCTTGAATTCAGGAATTTCGTAAGTGGTCGGATGCCGAAGGCGAGAACAAGTCCGCAAATGGTGCTGGATGGCAAAAATATCTTCCTATTCGAACGCCCACCGCACACAATCTGGCCGTCTTGAGTGAAAAACATAATTCAGGCGACAACCGCACTTAAAACTTCCAGATATCGCGCTGCATTTTTGACAATCATTCTTGCATTGACTGGCTGCGAGACTTTTGAAGCGTTACCTTTGCCTGTCGGGCCGGATTTGCGTGCTGAGCTGGAAGCACCCGAACCGGGCAGGCCGCGAGACCGGCAAGATGCGAAGGCCGCCGGACGCCTGGATCTCAACAATGTCGCTCTCATCGCCGCACGTCGCAATCCAGATCTGAGGGCCACACGCCTGCTGTTGCCGGAAGCCCAGGCGCATGCCTATGCCGCAACGCTCTTCCCCGATCCGCAGATCACATTGTCCGCCGACAATCCACTCACCGCGGGGCCTGGCCTGGTTACGGCACTTTCGCTTGGTGCCGCATACGACATCCGCAGCCTGATCGTACGCGGACCGGCAATCGACGCGGCCAAGCTCAAGAGCCTGCAGACTGCGCTGGACCTTGACTGGCGAACCTGGCAGGTCGCGCAGCAGGCACGCGACCTGTACATCCAGCTCTACTTCACCAGGAAGAAGCTCGCCACTCTTCAGGATCAGGTCACCGTCTTCCAGACCGACTACGACAGGCAGAACCGGCTGCTGAAAAGCAACGACACCACACTCGACGCCTTCAGTTCCGCATTGATCGGCCTGAGCAACGGCGTGGACCAGATGCTCGCCGCGCGCCGGACTGCCGTCGATCTGCACGACCAGATCGCCGCCCTGCTCGGGCTGGAGCCATTCGCAGTGCTGGTACTGGCCGATATCGAGATGCCGAAGGTCCCGGACCGCGCCGCCATCGACCAGGCCCTCGCCGGTCTGCGGGACAGCCGGCCGGATCTCCTGGCGTTGCAGGCCGGCTATCGAAGCCAGGATGCACGGCTGCGTGGCGCGATCCTGGGGCAGTTTCCATCGCTATCGATCGGCCTGACCCGCGCCCGGGATACTGCCGGCCTGGACACGATCGGGTTGGGCGTATCGCTCAACCTACCGATTTTCAATCGCAATCGCGGCGCGATCGCCATCGAGACAGCGACCCGCGCACGCCTGAATACCGAGTTTCAGGCAAGGCTCGACACCACCTATTCCGATGTGCATGCCCTGGCCCGGCGAATCGATCTCCTCAAGGAGGAGATCCGGCTTCTTGACACTACGGCCGGCCAGCTCGCCGACACGGTTGCCGAGGCCGGCGACGCGTACCAGAGTGGCGACTTCCCCTCGCTGACCTTTACGACCATGCGAAGCTCGCTATTCGCCCAGAAGGTTTCCCTGATCGACCGGCGGCAGTCCCTCTGGCAGGCCGCCAATGCGCTCGACACGCTGCTGGGGGAACGGCAGCGCGACGGTATCGGCGCCAAGTATCTCACAGGGAATGGTGCCCGATGAGCAAGAGGTCGATCGTCGCTCTCTCCATCTTGCTCCTGGCTGGCATGAGACCCGCCCTCGCTGCGGATCCGGTCATTCAGGTCCAGACGGCGACAGCGGAGGCCGACACCTACAATGAAGATCTGAAGGTGTTTGGCCAGGTGCTCCCCAATCCCAAGGAGATCGTAACGGTATCGACAGTGGTTGCCGGACGCGTGACCAGAATCAACGTCTATCCAGGGGAACGGATCGTAAAGGGCGCCGAAGTCGTCCGGATCGAAACCGCGCCCGACACGGAATCGCAGGTCGCCCAGTCCGAAAACGCCGTCCGCTACGCGACGGAGGCACTTGCGCATGTCCAAAAGCTGTTCCGTGAGAAGTTGGCCACCCGCGATCAACTTGCCGCTGTGCAGCGCGATCTGGACGATGCGCGAAGCAAGCTCGAGGCATTGAGCGCGATCGGCGCCAACAAGGAGGCGCAGACGCTGTCCGCGCCATCGGACGGGCTGGTGCTGTCGCTTGGTGTAAAGGTCGGCGATCAGGTCGCCGCACGTCAGGCCATCGCGGACCTGATGAACCCGTCATCCCTGATCGTCGAACTTGGGTTGGAGCCCGGTGATGCGAGCCGTCTGGTTGTCGGGGATCCTGTCTCGGTGCAACCGATAGAGGCGCTGGAGAACAGCAAGGCGCCACGGATCGATACGGCAATTTCGTCGATTTCCGGAATCCTGGACCCACAGACCCTCCTCGTTCCGGCGACTGTCCTTCTCGACGGCGCAGCGAGCAACGGGTTCTTCGTCAACCAGAAGGTGCGCGGCGCCATCCGGGTCTCAAAGCAGTCGGCGATCCGGGTCCCCAGAGACGCCCTGGTCTATGAGGGTTCGGGGCCAGTGGTGTTTGTGACGTCTGACGGAAAGGCCGAAAAGCGCACGGTCGAAGTCGTCGGCATGACAGATCGGTACATCTACCTGTCTGACGGGCTGAGGGCAGGCGAAAGTGTCATTACGGGCGGCCTGATCGGCCTGGCAGATGGCGCACAGGTCAAGGTCGAAAGGCCGTGAAGTTCGCGGCCTGGGCGGTCTCGCACAGACGATTCATCCTGCTGGTCTGCCTGGTTCTTGCAGTTGCCGGCGGCCTCAGCGGGTTGTCTATGCCGGTCGGCCTTTTTCCAAAGGTCAGCTTCCCGCGCATTGTCGTCTCGCTTGACGCCGGCGACCGACCCGCCGACCAGATGGTCATCCAGGTCACGCGCCCCGTCGAGCAGGCCATGCGCACGATCCCCGGCGTCACCTCGATAAGATCCAAAACCAGCAGGGGTTCCGCTGACATCTCGGTGAACCTGGCCTGGGGCTCGGATACGACCGTTGGGAAACTTGAAGTCGAATCTGCCCTTGCCAGAATTCTGCCCATCCTCCCTGCAGGCACGAGATTCGACGTGCAGCGGATGAACCCCACAGTATTCCCCGTCGCCGGCTACAGCCTGACATCCGGGGCGAGCGATCAGATAGCGCTGCGCCTGTTCGCCAAGAACAGTCTGATACCGTTGCTCTCCGCTGTTCCCGGCGTTGGGGGAGTAACCATTCTGGGCGGCGACGTGCCTGAATTCGAAGTCGCCGTGTCGATCGACCAGCTGGCGCAGTACGGCCTGACCCTTGCCGACGTCGCGGCAGCGCTCAACGCCTCCAATGTGCTTCAGGCGACCGGACGGATCCAGGATCTGCACAAGCTCTTCCTTGTCGTCGCAGACGACCGGATGCGCTCGATCGAGGACATCCGCGCCAGCGTGATTCGCTCGGGCGGCACCGGGCAGATCCTCCTTGAGGATATCGCGACGGTAAGAGAAACAGCGGCGCCGAACTGGACGATTGTCACGGCCGACGGTGAGCGGGCCGTGCTGGTGCAGGTTTACCAGCAGCCGGATGGAAACACCGTCCAGATCGTGAAAGGCCTTCGGCAGGCGCTCAAGACAATCGAGAACCAGCTTCCAGCCGGTACGAAACTGAAAAACTGGTACGATCAAAGCGATCTCATCCTGGCATCCGCAAGCAGTGTCCGCGACGCGATCCTGATCGGTGCCGGGCTTGCGGCGCTGGTTCTTCTACTGTTCCTGCGCAACTTCAAGATCACGCTGATCGCCCTGGTGACGGTTCCGGCGGTGCTGGCGATTACGATCCTGGTCCTGACCCTGCTCGGGCGAAGCTTCAACATCATGACCCTCGGCGGCATGGCTGCGGCGATCGGCCTGATCATCGACGATGGGATCGTGATGATCGAGCAGATGGTGCGCGGCCTCTCGGATCGCGACGAGGAGAGCACCAGCGAACGCGCCCGCTTTGCAGCGATCGAGTTCTTCAAGCCGTTCCTCGGCTCGTCGATCGCGACAGTCATCATTTTCGCACCGCTTGCCTTCCTGTCCGGTGTGACCGGCGCATTCTTTCAGGCGCTCTCCATCACGATGGGGGCGGCGTTGATCGCCTCCTTCCTGATCGGCTGGCTGGCAATCCCCCTTGTCGCCGACAGGCTCCTCACCCAACGCGACATCGAGCGCGAGGAGAAGCGCGCAAGTTCCCGCGACCTGATGACCCGCGGCTATCTCCTGGCACTGAAGGCGATGCTGCGGGTGCCGGTGGTGGTCCTGCTGGCGATCGCCGTTTTTGCCGCAATAGGGTATTTCAGCTTCACGCGACTGGGCTCCGGCTTCATGCCGGCGATGGACGAAGGCGGTTTTGTGCTCGACTACCGGACAGAACCCGGAACCTCATTGGCCGACACGGACGCCGTCATCCGCCAGGTGGAAGCGATTCTGCTGGCGACACCCGACGTGGAGACCTTCTCCCGCCGTACAGGCGCTCAGCTCGGCGGCGGGCTGACCGAGGCGAACGAGGGCGATTTCTTCGTCAAGCTGAAACCGCTGCCCCGCAGGTCGATCTGGGAGGTCATGTCGGAGGTGCGTTCGAAAATCGAAGCGGTACTGCCGGCACTCGAATTCGACACCGCATTGCTGATGGCCGATCTGATCGGCGACCTGACGGCGGTGCCGCAGCCAATCGAAATCAAGATCTATGGGGACGATCTGACAAAGATACGTGCCTCGGCAAAGCGGGTCGCCCGGGCGATCGGCGAGATCCCAGGCCTCGTGAGCATTCAGGACGGCGTCGTCGTCGCCGGCGACGCCTTGACGATCAGGGTGGACCGCACCCTGACACAGCTGAAGGGGCTGGATCCCGGGCAGGTTACCAGCCAGCTTGACGGCATGCTGAGCGGCCTGGTCCCGACACAGATCGTACAGGGGCCGAATGTCTTCGACGTGAGGGTCTGGCTACCCGAAGCGGAACGACGGACCGTCGACGATGTCGGTCGGCTGCTTCTGCGCAATGCTTCCGGTGCACTGGTCCGACTGTCGAGCATCGCGAAGATCGAGCGGGTCAGCGGCCAGCCCCAACTCACCCGCGAGAACATGAAAGCGATGATCGCCGTCTCCGCGCGGATCGACGGCACCGACATGGGAACCGCCGCCACAGCCGTGCAGGCCAAACTCAACGGCGACAAGAGCCTTGTTCCCGAACCGCTGACATGGGAACTCGGCGGTCTCTACAAGGAGCAGCAGTCCTCCTTCATCGGCCTTGCGATCGTTTTCGGGGCAGGCGTGGCGCTTGTCTTCCTGTTGACCCTGTATCTCTACGAACGCTTCGCGGTGGCCCTGGCGCTTCTGCTGGTGCCGATCTTCGGTGCCGGCGCGGCGTTCCTGGCGCTTGCGGTCACCGGCATCGAACTCAACATCTCGGCCCTGATGGGCCTGACGATGGTGCTTGGGATCATGACCGAGGTCAGCATTTTCTATTTCTCGGAATACTTTCGCCAGCGTGCAACAGGTGTGGCGCACCAGGCTGCCTTGCTGAACGCTGGCGAGACACGCCTTCGGCCCATCCTGATGACCACGCTTGCTGCCATTCTCGCGCTGTTGCCGCTGGCCTTTGCCTTTGGCCAGGGTGCGCAGATGCAGCAACCCCTGGCTATTGCGATCATCGCCGGGCTGACGATCCAGATGCCGGTGGTTCTGCTCCTCATGCCGGCCTTGTTCCATCTTCTTGGCGGCAGACGCAGCTGAAGTTTCCAAAGCTGGCGTGAAGGGTGTCGCGATCCCGACTGCAAGTTCATGCGGCAGGCAGACCCTGTCAGAAGTCGATGCTGGTACCCAGGGAAGCGCTCCAGGCCTCGTTTGTCGCAGCACTGCGGGTTGCCGGCAGCGGCGAGTCGGTCCGCCAGTCGTAGTACTGCACGGCGGCGAACAGGTCGATCCCCGGTCCAATCAGATAGGACGCACCGACCGAAGCACCGTCGAAGCTGTCCTCCCGCCCCGCCAGGGTTGTGCGCTTGCCGGCATATTGAACGCCGCCATGCCAGTTGCCCTCTGTATAGGTGAGCCCGAGATTCCAATCCGAGGCGTTCAGGTCCGGCGTGTACCGAAAGAAGATCGCGTCATCGATCGAGCGCCGGTAGCCGCCGCCCAGGGAGAAGCCGGCATAGGCGATCTGCCCGCCGACGCCCCATTGACGGTTTGCCCCGGTGCCGGGCACGCCGCTCACCGGCACAACGCCGTCGCCTGTCCGCGCTCGCATGTATGAGCCGTACAGCCCCAGCTTTACCGGACCGATCGCGCCGAGCCAGGTTGCCGCGCCTTGCAGAAGATCGTAGCCACGCGGCAGATTGTCGGCCGGCATGCCGTTATAGGTGCCCCCGCATGGCAATGTGCCGGTATTGCCGGCGACGCATTCCACCGGCGCGTAGGACAGACCCAGCTGGATGCCCAGGATCCGCGGCGTGAAATAGTTCAGCCGTTCCAGGGTGCTGGTATCGACCTTCGTGACAGGCACGGCGGCAAGATTGCCAGTGCCGGCCGGGTTGGCCCAGTTGACGACAAACAGGTCCGGCGAGTTCAGCCCCATATGCGACACCGGATCGGGCGCACCGATGAACATCGCGTCTCCGGCACCGCTGGTGGCACCGTATTCGAAGCGGCCATAGCCGCCGTCGAACCAGATGAAGGCAGTGTCGATCTGGTCGAGACAGTCTTCGGCGTTCAGTTTGATCAGCACGCCGACACGAAGCCCGTTGTCCAGGTCGGTCTGTCCCTGGAAATAGATCTTCGCGACCCGCAGGAAGCCGTTGTTGCGGCGGTTCTGGCCCGGCGCATCGTCGGCCGTGCCGGCGATCCCGTCGGGGCCCACGCCGGTGCTCTGGCTGGCCAGGCTGAAGGCGCCATAGAACTCGCCGCCGAGGCCGATCCGGATCGGCCCGGCCTTGTCCTGCGCCAACGCGGCGAACGGTATCGAACCGACGGCAGCGAGCGCGGTCGCCGCAAGCAATGTGCTGCGCATGTCTTCCCCCCGAGGATGTGCGCAGGCGGGCCTGGACGGACCCTGCCGGGCATTGACTGTATCGTTGCCGGAACGGCCGGTTCGCGCCGCTGTCCACCGCGCAGGCCACCGCTTCGTTCAGCTTAGCGGAGGCGACGCGATCCGGAAACGCGGCGGCGATGTCAGTCCCGGCCGGCGCCCTTGCCCGGCGGATCCAGGCTGCGCAGGAAGGCCGTGAGATCGTCGATCTCCGTCGGCGACAGGGCCAGGGGGCGAAGGATGGCCTCGCCGTCGGTGTGCAGGCGCGCCGGATCCAGGTCCGAATAGTGCCTGACGACTCCGTCGAGGTCGGGGATGCTGCCGTTATGCATGTAGGGCGCGGTGCCGGACAGGCCGCGCAGCGACGGCACCTTGAACTCGCCGAAATTCCGGTGCTCCAGGCTCACGCCTTCCGTCGCCCAGGCATTGCCGCGGCCCGGATCGTCGTTGTAGCGCCCCGCCAGGCTGAACGGCGAGCGCCGCAAGGCCTGGATCCCGCCATAGCGCCCGCGGTCGACGCCCGGCCCGGCCCCTTTGCCCCCGCCGGCCCGGCCCGCCAGGAAGAACGGGATGCCGATATCCGCGAACTCTCCGTTGCTGAAGGTCGGGCCGAAATGGCAGAGCGTGCAGCGGCCGGCACCGACGAACAGCTTCAGGCCCCGCCGGGTTGCAGCGGGGTAGTCGCGCCCCGCCGCGCGGTCGCCGGCGGCGAGCGCGTCGCGAAAGCGGTCGAACGGCGTGCGGGGGCTGACCAGGGTCTCCAGATAGGCCGCGATGGCCTTGGCGGCCAGGACCATCGCGTCTTCGGCCGGCAGTGCCGCGGGTTCGCTGCCGAACAGGTCGCGGAACGCCACTTGAACCGCAGGATCCCCCGCAAGGGCCGCGCGGACCGTCTGCGGCGCCGCCGCCATCTCCCGCGGCGAGGTCATTGCCCGCAGGCTTGCGGCCCAGAGACTGTCGCTGGCACCGTCCCAGCCGAACCAGCGCTGGAACCGCAGGTCCCACAGGTCCGGCGTGTTGCGGTCCAGCGCGACCCGCCCCTGCCCCACGGCCAGCCCGTCGGCAAGGCCGCTTTCCGGCCGATGGCAGGTGGCGCAGGAGAAGCTGCCGTCCGGCGAAAGGCCGGTATCGGCGAACAGGCGCGCGCCCAGGGCGATCGCAGCCGGGTCGCCGGACACCCGGTTGCCGGGATCGGGCGCGGTTTCCGGCGGCCAGGGCCCATGAGCCAGGATCAGGCTCCGCTCCGCCGGGTCGAACAGGGCAAAGGGGTCGCCCTCCTGGGCGGCAACAGGCAGCAGGAGACCCGCGAGAAGCGCCAGAACGATGACGATTGCGGCGGTCACCGCACCGTCAGCAGGGTCTGTGCCGCCATCGCGCCGGATGCATCCCGGAAGCCGAAGTCGAAGCGCCAGCTGCCCGGCATGTGCAGCAGCAGACCCTCCGCGCGCCAGGCGCCCGGACCGACGGGGTGCAGTTGCGGGCGATAGTTCATGCCATGCCGGTGGGCCGGCATCACGGCATCCACCCCGACCAGGTCGGGCGGGTCCGAGGCACAGGACAGCAGGTCGATGGCAAGCGGCCGTCCGACCATGGGGGGCGCGGGATCGAAGCGATAGAGCAAGGGCCGGCCACCCAGCATCAGCCGCCCGGTCGCAGGCCCGCCGTCGCCGAAGCCGCAGGCAGCGGCCGCGTCGTCGCCCGGCACCGGCCCCTGGGCGGCCTGCCCGCCCGCCACCGTCCAGGGCAGGAGCGACAGGAGCAGGAGCAGCACCAGGGGCCGCCAGGTCACCGCTTCAGGGCCCAGTCCGCCAGGCCCTGGGCATTGCGCCAGGCGATGGCCTCTGCGACCTCGTCCGGCAGGTCCTTCAGCCAGGCGCGGCTCCAGTCCGCATGGTCGACGACATAGTACCAGCGCTCGGGCGTGAAGGTGTCGGTGCCCACCATGAAGCGATCGGGATGGTCGAGGAACAGCTGCCGCCAGGCCGGATCGACCTTGCCGTCGCGGCCATGCTCGCTGCGGAATGCCAGGTCGGCCCATAGCCGGTCGTGCCGGTCCAGCATCTGCCGCACCTCGTCCGGGCCGGCGAAGCCGGAATGGGCCCACAGGATGCGCGCGCCGGGATCCTGCGCGAACAAGCGGTCCACCGCCTCGGCATCGGCATGGGCATGCAGGAAGATGCCGTTCTCCGCGGCCAGTTCGACGACCCTGCGCATCACCGGCAGGTCGGCATCGGCACCGAAAATGTGGAACTCGCCGATCCCCGCATAGCCGCCATTGGCGAGCCGCGCCTCCAGCATCCCCATCACGCTGGGGTCCCTGAACCAGGTGCCGAGCTCGCCGCGCTGGCGATACGGCCGCAGCACCGGGACGATCAGGTCGGGCGCGGCCCGCGCCAGCATCAGTGTGCCATCGTCCGACGAGGAGGAGACGAAGGCGCGGCGCAGTCCCGCCTGCCGCAACACCTCGACCGCTTCCTCCGGGGGCAACATCTTCCAGGCGTCGTGGCTGTAGTGGATGTGGGTGTCGATCACCGCGGCCCGCGCAGCCTCGTCGGCCAGGGCAGGGCCCGCCGCACCGATCGGCCCGGCGACCAGGATGGCCAGCATGGCCGCGATCCGCCCGCATCGCATGGCGCGTTCCCTTCCGGTTGTCGATCCAGCCCATGGGAATGGTGCCCGCACGGCGGGCCGCACACAAGATCGGCCGTCAGCCGGCGGCCGAAGTCTCCGCGCAGGCGCGGCTCGTCGAGCCTCAGAACCTCGAGCGGCGCCGCAAGCGCGGCAAAGGCCCTGTCAACCCCCTGGCCGGCGGACGATCCGCACAGGTCGAGCAGGGTATAGTCCATGACGTTCAGGTCCTGGACCTACCTCAATGGTCGTGATCGTGGCCGTGGTCGTGCAGCCGGATCGGTGCGCCGAAGTCGCGATGCTCGTCCGCGTGCCGCCACGCCTCCTTGCGCTCGGCAATCTCGTCGGCGGTGGACAGCCCCTTCGCGGCGACCAGTTTCTCCAGCGCGCCCAGCCAGTGACGGTAATAGCTGTCGCCCAGGTCCGGATCGCCGCGTGCCTTGGCGGCGGCGATCTCGCCGCTGATCGTGTCCACCCATTCGTTCCAGGTGAAGCGGCCCTTGTCGTAGAGGTCCAGGACCATGGCAAAGGCCTGGGCCTCCCACGGTTCCCTGAACACCGGGCCGTGCTCGTCCTGCGGGATCGGCGGCATGTCGGGATGGCTGGGCGGCGTGCGCTGCCCGACCTTCCCGCCGCTTCCGGTTCCGGTCATGTCGCTGCCTGGGCCGGCCGTGGCTCAGGCCTTCTCGATATAGTCGTCGAACATGTCGATATTCAGGGAGTCCCTGGCATTCGCCTGCGGTCCCCACAGGTCCTGCGCGGCGAACCTGACGCTGTAGCAGCGCTGCGGCTTTTCCTTCCCGTGGGCGGAGGCATCGGGGTAGACGAAGACCCCATGGTCGATCTCGACCGTGCCGGTCTTGCCGCGGACATAGCGCGGCATGCGGGTATGCGTCGGCGGATTGATGTTCAGCACCGTCACCCGGTCGCCCGGCTTGAACCTGGACGGGATATCGGCCTCGACCCGGGCGGAGGCGCCGCCGCCGACCACCATCGGGACCATTTCCTTGGTCAGGGCCGCCATCACGCCGCCTCCTTCGCCAGCTCGGCCTTGCGGGCCTCCAGTTCGGCCGCCGTGATGTGGCCGCCCTCGATCATCAGGGTCTCCAGTGCCGCGAGCCAATGCTCGTAGTAGCTGGTGTTGAGGTAGGCCGCGCCGCCCATCCGCTCGATGGCGTGGCGCACCTGGTCGAGATTGAACAGGCCGGCGGGAAGGGTCGCGATGAACATGCCGAACATGTGGCGCTGCCAGTCCTCCTTGAAGACCGGCTCGTTGGGCTCGGGATCGATCGGCCCCAGGCCGTGCATCCCGCCGCAGTCATGCACTCCGTTCATGATGCCCTCCGTCGTTCAATGGGGTTTCGGCAGGCCGGTGCCGATCATGCTGTCCCGGGTGACCAGCTCGGCGAGCTGCTCCTCGCTCAGCCCCTCGGTGCCCGCCGGACGCTCGGGCAGGACCAGGTAGCGCAGCTCCGCATTGCTGTCCCAGACCCGCACCTCCTTGCCCTCGCCGATCTTCGTGCCGAATTCGTCGAGCACGCCGCGCGGGTCGGCAACCACCTTCGCGCGATAGGGCGCCGACTTGTACCAGACGGGCGGCAGGCCCAGGGTCGGCCAGGGGTAGCAGGAGCAGAGGGTGCAGACGACCATGTTGTGCACCTTCGGCGTGTTCTCGACGACGATCATGTCCTCGCCCTGCAGGCCGGAGAAGCCGAGTTCGGCGATCGCCTTGGTGCCGTCCTCAAGCAGCCGCTTCCTGTAGTCCGGATCGGTCCAGGCCTTGGCAACGACCCTGGCGCCATTGCGCGGGCCGATCTTGGTCTCGTAGGTCTGGATCAGTTCCTCGACCGCCGCCGGATCGATCAGATCCTTCTCCACCAGAAGCGATTCCAACGCCTTCACGCGCAACTCGACGTCGGTCAGCGGACGGTTGTGATGGTCATGTGCCATGTCGGATCCCCTTGCTAGCGGAGGTCTGCGGAGGTGCGATTGACCGGGTCAGGCGAAGACGGCCCCCTCGATCGCCTCGAGGAAGAAGGTCAGGCCGACGCCGGCGACGACGGCACCGGCGAGGCGCGGCCCCACCTGCTGCCAGAGCGCGGCACCGTCGGGCTGGCGCGTCACCGCGGCGCGCACCGCCAGGGACACGCCGATGGCGATGGCAAACTGGATCGCGGCGAACCCGGCAAGATAGGCGACCAGCGGCGTGGCTTCTGCGCCGACGATGGCCACGCCATAGGCCCAGCCATGGAACAGGCCGGCGACGGCGAACAGCCCGGCATAGACCCCGGAAGGGATGCTGCGGCCGGACAGGATGCAGGCCCCGACCACAAACACGGAGGCGGCGACCACGAATTCGACCGCCGGCAGGGCAATGCCGCCGACCAGGAGGAAGCAGCCGACCAGGGTCGATGCCACGAACGCCAGCGGCGAGAGCCAGAGCCGCGGCGTGAATGCGGCGGCGATGCCGACCGCCACGATGAAGGCGAGATGATCGAAGCCGATCACCGGATGGGCGAGACCCGACAGCAAGCCCTCACCCAGCGTGCTCGGGGTCGCGCCGCCCATCGGATGATGAGCGAAGGCGGGGGCGGCGCTTCCCGCCACGGCCAGCGCTGCGGTCACCGCCGCAACGGAACCTCCAAATCGTGTCATTGTCGATCCCCTCAGAGACTATGATGGCGTTCATCATGCGGCAGCATGTCGCTTCGGTCCAGGACGTTTCGTTAAGATTCGGCGGCACCTGCCGCGAAAATTGCTGCACTGCGGCGCAAGCGATCCAAGGGCAACGGCCCGAAATCAGCGGCCGGCGCAGCCGATGCAAAGGGTGGCGGTCGGGTCCGCGTCCAGCCGGCCGTCGGCGATCGCCTCGCCGCAGCGCAGGCACCAGCCGAACTCGTCATCGGCGATGCGCTGCAGCGCGGCCGCGATCCGGCGCACCTCCTCCGTGCGCCGCCGCTCGGACGCCTGGGCCATGGCCTGCACCTGCAACGCGTCCATGCGCGACAGGCGGCCGACAGAGGACTGATCCAGTTCCACCGGGCGGCGATCCTCCGCCGTTGCGCCGGAGGCCCCCTGCAGCGCCGTCAGCCGGGCCGCGAGCCGCACCTTCAAGTCCTGGACCCGACCCTCATCCATCGCTTGCGGCGATCCCCCGGCGGGCCTCGGCAATGGCGGCCAGCACGGCCTCCGCATCGCCGACCTGGTTGGCCAGCAACAGCACCAGGCGCACATTGAGGCGCGCGCTCTGGGCATCGGTCAGGCCGTCATGGGCGGCGATCAGCTCCGCGTAGACATCGTCGCCGCGGCTGCCCAGCCGGAACTCGCTGGCCAGGCCGGTCATGCCGCCCGCCCCCCTTCAGCCTGCCGGCCCTGCCCTGGCGCCGCCCCGCCGCGCGCCCTGGCCAGGGCCGACTCGAGGCGCGGCCTTTCCGGCGCCGCGAAACGTGCGGCGACATGCTGGTCCGGACGGATCAGATAGGCGGCGGCCGCGCCATAGCGCTGCGCCACCAGGCCCGCCACGTCGCGCAGCTGTCCCGGGCCGTCGCCGACCACGACCTGCGCGACACCCGCCGGGGCCGCCGCGGGCGCGCCGATGCAGAGCAGATGGAAGCGCCCGCCCAACCGGTCCAGCAGCCATGCCGGACGCCCCTCTTCGTCCAGCACCGGTGCATCGGCGCAGGGCGATCCCGGCACCATCGGCGCCGCCAGGGCCGGGTCGTCCGCCGATTGCAGTGGAAAGCCCGCCAGCGAACAGGGCATCGACAGCCGGCCGGAATTCACCATGCGCTGCGCAAAGGGATGGGTCGCGGCAAGGCCGAGCATCTCGTCGCGGAACAGCTTCTCGGTCGCGGACTTCGGCGTCATGAAGTTGGTCGCCCGCGCGGAGTTGCGGATGTTCTCGTCCGCGCCGTGCTGGCGTTCCGCATCGTAGCTGTCCAGGAGCCCCGGCCCGGCCTCGCCATGCAGGATCGCCGCCAGCTTCCAGCACAGATTGTCGACATCCTGGATGCCGCCATTGCCGCCGCGGGCGCCGAACGGCGACACCACATGGGCGCTGTCGCCGGCAAAGATCACCCGGCCATGGACGAACCGCTCCAGCCGGCGGCACTGGAAGGTATAGACCGACACCCAGTCCAGCTCGAACGGCCGGTCCCCGATCATCGCGCGGATCCGCGGGATCACCCGCTCCGGCTGCTTCTCGGCTTCAGGATCGGCATCGGGGCCGAGCTGCAGGTCGATCCGGTAGATATCGTCGGGCTGCTTGTGCAGCAGGGCCGACTGCCCGGGATGGAACGGCGGCTCGAACCAGAACCAGCGCTCCGAGGGGAAATCCGCCTTCAGCTCCACATCGGCGATCAGGAAGCGTTCCTCGAACACCCGGCCGGCGAAATCCAGGCCCAGCGCCGTCCGCACCGCCGAGCGCACGCCATCGCAGGCCAGCAGGTACTCCGCCTCGATCGCATAGCTGCCATCCGGCGTCGCGACCTCGGCCCGGATGCCGTCGGCGGTCTGCGCCAGGCCGGCGAAGGCATTCTTGAAGCGCAGCTCGATCAGGTCGGGGAAGTCGCGCGCGCGTTCGACCAGGTATTCCTCGACATAGTACTGCTGCAGGTTGACGAACGCGGGGAAGCGATGCCCCTCCTCCGGCTGCATGTCGAAGGAATAGACCTCGCTGTCGCGGTGAAACAGCCGGCCCACCTTCCAGGTCACGCCCTTGTCCAGCATCCGCTGGCCGACCCCCAGGCGGGCCATGATCTCCAGGCTGCGCTTCGACCAGCAGATCGCGCGGCTGCCGATGGACACGACGTCATTGTCGTCCAGCACGACGCTGGGGATGCCGTGCAATGCCAGGTCGATCGCCGCGCTGAGCCCGATCGGCCCGGCGCCGACGATCAGCACCGGAACGCGCCGGACCCGGCCATCGGCCAGCTCCGCCGGCGGCACGTAGGGAAAGCGGGTGTATTGGTAGCGCGCCATGATCCCTCCCCCGGTCAGGGCCCCTCGTACTTCCGCACCACCTGGTCGATGGCGCCGAACACCGATCCCTGCCCGTCCCGCATCTCGATGCGGATCCGGTCGCCGAAGCGCATGAACGGCGTCTGCGGCCTGCCGTCCTCGATGGTCTCGACCATGCGGACCTCGGCGATGCAGGAATAGCCGGCACCGCCGGCGGCCACCGCCCGGCCCGGCCCGCCATCCCCGCCGCGATTGGACACCGTGCCGGAGCCGACGATGCTGCCGGCCACCAGCGGCCGGGTCTTCGCCGCATGGGCGATCAGGGTGGGGAAGTCGAAGGTCATGTCGACGCCGGCAAGGGCGCGCCCGAACGGCGCGCCGTTCAGGTCGCAGCGCAGCGGCAGGCTCAGCTTCGCGCCGTCCCAGGCCGCGCCCAGCGCATCGGGCGTCACCGCGACCGGCGCGAAGGCGCTGGACGGCTTGGCGTGGAAGAAGCCGAACCCCTTGCCCAGTTCCGCCGGAATCAGGCCCCGCAGCGAGACGTCGTTGACCAGCAGGACGAGGCGGATCCGTTTCGCCGCCTCCGCCGGGCTGGCGCCCATCGGGACATCGTCCACGACCACCGCGACCTCGCCCTCGAAATCGATGCCCCAGGCCTCGTCGGCCATCAGGATGTCGTCGCGGGGGCCGAGGAAGGAATCGGAGCCGCCCTGGTACATCAGCGGGTCGGTCCAGAAGCTCTCCGGCATCTCCGCGTTGCGGGCCCTGCGCACCAGTTCGACATGATTCACATAGGCCGACCCGTCGGCCCATTGAAAGGCCCGCGGCAGCGGCGAGGCACAGGCGGCCTCGTCGAAGGCGAAGGCGCCCTCGGCCGTGCCCGCCTCCAGCGCGGCGGCCTCGGCTTCCAGCTTCGGCGCCATGGCGGCCCAGTCGTCCAGGGCCGCCTGCAATGTCCCCGCCGCCCGGGCCGTCACGGCCCGGGCCAGATCGCGGGACACCAGCACCAGGGTGCCGTCGCGCCCGCCGCTCTTCAACGTTGCCAGCTTCATGAAGCCGCTACTCCCCTTTCCAGTCCCTGCGTGCCGGATCGAAATACTTTTGCAGGCCCGACCAGCAATCGGCATAGCCTGCCTGCAGGGTCGGCAGTTCGCCGGCATGGCGGGTCAGATGCTGCGGGTACCTGGTCTCGAACATGAAGGCCAGGGTGCCCGACAGCTTCACCGGCTCCAACTGCCGGTGGCTGGCCGCCGTGAAGGCGTCGTTGTCGGGGCCGTGCGGCAGCATGCAGTTGTGCAGGCTCATGCCCCCGGGCACGAAGCCCTCCGGCTTGGCATCGTAGACGCCGTAGATCAGGCCCATGAACTCCGACATCACGTTCATATGGTACCAGGGCGGGCGGAAGGTGTTCTCCGCGACCAGCCAGCGCTCCGGGAAGATGGCGAAATCGACATTGGCCATGCCGGGCGTGTCCGACGGTGCCGTCAGCACCGTGAAGATCGACGGGTCGGGATGGTCGTTCAGGATCGCGCCAACCGGCGAATAGCGGCGCAGATCGTACTTGTAGGGCACATGGGCGCCGTGCCAGGCGACCACATCCAGCGGGGAATGGCCGATCTCCGCCATGTGGAAGCCGCCGCACCATTTCACGGTCAGGGTGCAGGGCGCCTCCAGATCCTCGTAGGCCGCGACCGGCGTCAGGAAGTCGCGCGGATTGGCCAGGCCATTGGCGCCGATCGGGCCGCGCTCCGGCAGGGTGAACATCGCCCCGTAATTCTCGCAGACATAGCCCCGTGCCGGCCCCTGGAGCAGTTCGACCCGGAACTTCACGCCGCGCGGGATCACCACGATCTCGCCCGGCGCCACGTCGAGCCGCCCCAGCTCGGTATGGAACGCCAGGGCGCCGCTGTCGGGCACCACCAGAAGCTCGCCATCGGCATTGTAGAAATAGGCGCGCTCCATCGACCGGGTGACATGGAAGACATGCGCCGCCATGCCGGCCTGCACGTTCACGTCGCCGGCCGTGGTCATGGTGCGGATGCCCTCGACGAAGGTCACCTCGCCTTCTGGCGGGGGCGAGGGATCCCAGCGCAGCGGGCCGAGGTCCGGCCCGCCATCGGGATGGTGCGGCGCCGTCTGCCACAGCGGATGGGCGGCTCGGCGGAACCTCACCGCATGCAGGACCGACGGCCGGATCCGATAGAGCCAGGTCCGCCGGTTTGCCGCGCGCGGCGCGGTGAACGGCGAGCCGGAGAGCTGTTCCGCATAAAGGCCATAGGGGCAGCGCTGCGGCGAATTCTGGCCAACCGGAAGCGCGCCTGGCAGCGCCTCGGTCGCGAACTCGTTGCCGAACCCCGTCATGTAGCCGCTGTCATCGGTGCCGGGCGACATCAGACCCTCCCCGTTGTGCTTCCGGTCATGCCCAATTGCGGTCCGTTGTGATAGTTGTATTTGTAACTATCAAGCCATCGCCGCCAACCCATCGCCGCCAACCCATCGCCGGGGGGCCATGCCGGACCATACGCCCAACAGCACAGGCCGGGCCATG
Source organism: Sneathiellaceae bacterium (assembly GCA_040216765.1). Classification (GTDB taxonomy): domain Bacteria; phylum Pseudomonadota; class Alphaproteobacteria; order Ferrovibrionales; family Ferrovibrionaceae; genus Marinibaculum. Next base: position 562,214 of record JAVJON010000007.1, read on the forward strand.
CGCGAACAGCCGCCACTGCGCCTCGAGGCCTTCCTTCCCTATCGCCTCAACCGCGCCGCGGCCCTGTCGAGCGCGCAGCTGTCGCGGATCTACCGCGGTGCCTTCGGGCTCACCATCCCGGAATGGCGCGTCCTGGCCACCCTGGGCCAGCTGGGGGAGGCCACCGCGACGGCGATCGGCCGCCATTCCAGCATGCACAAGACCAAGGTCAGCCGCGCCGTGGCATCCCTGCAGGAGCGGCGCTGGCTGGACCGCCGGCGCGACCCGGACGACCGCCGGATGGAGCATCTGCGCCTGACGACGGCCGGGCGGAGCGCCTATCGCAGGCTGGTGCCACGGATGCTCGCCTACCAGGAGCAGGTGCTGGCGCACATGGCGGCGGCGGACCGCGAAGCCCTGTTGCGGGGGTTCGCCGCCCTGGAGCGGATCCTGGAATCGCCGGAGCGGTAATGAGGTCCGGCCCGGCCGCCATGGCAGGATCGGCAAACTGCCCTATTCTCACCATCGGCCTGTCGCGCGGACAGGCATGAGAGGGAGCATGGTATTGGCAGTCCGGCCGGACAATACCGCGAACGACAAACCGGCAACGCGTGCGCCGTCGCCCCCGCAGGCGGACCACAGCCTCGACGTTCGGCACTGGGCCCTGAAATCGCTGCTGCAGATCTGGCGCGAAGCCCATCGCGGCGATGACCTGCCGCGCCGCGCGGACCTGTCGCCGGCGCGCTTCGGCCGGGCGATGCCGCATGTCGCCCTGATCGATGTGGAGGGCGACCCGCCGCGCTACCGCTGGCGGCTGATCGGGACCCATGTCACCAAGCGGCTCGGCCGGGACAAGACCGGGCGCTGGTTCGACGAGATCTATGACGCCCCCACCCTTGCGCGGCTGTGCGAGGTCTATGGAGAGAGCGTGACGCAGCGCGTGGCGATCCGCTACACCGGCTCGTTCGCTTTTGCAGGAAAGGAGCACCTGCCCTACGAGGCACTGCATCTGCCGCTGGTCGACGATGGCGGACGGGTCAGCATGCTGCTGATCGCTGTCGCCGTAGGCCGGTAGGAGCGCCGCGGCCGCCAGGCGCAACCCGATTGACCGCGGCGCCGCCACACCGGATCTTGCCGGGCAACGAGGATCCGGCACCGGAGGCAGCGATGACGTTCGACAAGGTTGAAATTCCCTACGGCACGTACTGGTCGACCCCTTTCGCCAAGTGGCAGGGCGCCCTGCAGCACCTGCATGCCATGAAGTTCGCCGCGCATGTCGCCAAGGATGAGCTGGCGAAACGCAGCATCGACCCGAAAGGGTTCGATTCCGGCGTCTATGGCATGACCAACAACCAGTACCAGTCGTTCTACGGCGCCCCCTGGCCGCTGCATGAGCTGGGCGCCACCCACACGCCGGGGCACATGCTGACCCAGGTCTGCGCCACCGGCGCCCGCGTGCTGTTCGCCGGTGCGGCGGAAATCCAGATGGGCCTGGCGCAGACCGCGCTGGTCCTGACCGGCGACCGCTGCTCCAACGGGCCGCATATCTATTATCCGGCGCCCGGCGGCCCGGGCGGCACCGGCAAGTCGGAAGACCAGGTGATCTACAATTTCTCGAGCGACGCGATCGGCGGCCATTCCATGCTGCAGACCGCCGAGAATGTCGCCCGCAAGTACCAGATCTCGACCGAGGAGCAGCATGACGTGGTGCTGCGCCGCTTCGAGCAGTACGGCGATGCGCTGAAGGACGACCGCGCCTTCCAGAAGCGCTACATGACCCTGCCCTTCCCCGTGCCCAAGCATAACTTCAAGGGCGAGGCCGGCGTGATGGAGGGCGACGAGGGTGTCTTCGTCACCTCGCGCGAGGGGTTGGCCAGGCTGAAGCCGGTGCAGGACGGCGGCACCGTCACGTTCGGCGGCCAGACCCATCCCGCCGATGGCAGCGTCGGGCTCGTCATGACCAGCGCCGGGCGCGCGCAGGAGGTCAGCCGCGACCCCGGGATCCGCATCCGCCTGCGGGGCTTCGGCCAGGGCCGCGCCGACATGGCCTATATGCCCGAGGCCCCGGTCCAGGCCGCACGCAATGCCCTGCGGCAGGCCGATGTGGGGATCGACCAGATCAAGGCGATCAAGTCGCACAACCCGTTCGCCATCAACGATATCGTCTTCGCCCGCGAGACCGGTGCCGATATCGACGACATGAACAATTACGGCTGTTCCCTGATCTGGGGCCACCCGCAGGGCCCCACCGGCCTGCGGGCGGTGCTGGAGATGATCGAGGAACTGGTGATCGAGGGCGGCGGGCTGGGCCTCTTCCAGGGCTGTGCGGCCGGCGATTCCTCCATGGCCGTCGTGCTGGAGGTCGGCGACCGCTGACCGCGGACGCCGGATAACGCGCGGCGGGGGGCAGCTCCGCCGGCCCTAGTGGCCGGTGGTCAGGCGTTTCTCGATCTCATAGGGCGGCTGGTTGGTCAGGTCCTTGTCGATCTCGCCGATCACCCGGCCGCTGACTTCCTTGTGCAGCGCCTTGCGCAGGTCGCCGAGCGTCTTCGGCGGAGCCACGATGATCAGCTTGTCGTAGCGCCCGGCATGGGCCGCCTTGTAGAGCGCCTCGGCGATCTCGGCGGCGAAGCGCGTCTTTTCCAGGGCATGCCAGTCCGCGTTGTCGACAGCGCTGCGCGACACGGTCGGGCCGTCGTTGAACCGCCCGGGGCGGTCCGTCCCCTGCGCATGCGTGGGCGGATTTTCATGCTCGAGGACGCGCTCGACCTGGAGGTTCGCCTGTGCCTCGTCGCCCCTGTTGCGCAGGAACAGCGCCTTTTCGCCATCGCCGACGAGGATCAGCGCGTTCGCCGGTATCTGCATGCCGGTCATGTCTTCCTCCTTTTTCCTGGCCCTTCCCTGGCCGGTCCTGCACCTGGGCGCATGATGGCCGGAGGACGGAGCACAGGAAGGTTTGGCGCCCCTTTCTGGTTCCAAAGCCCGGTGGCCGGACAGCCATTGTCGAAACGTCTAGACGTCCGGATGAATTCCGCACCGGAGCGCCGGGGCCGGCGGGACGCCCTGGCTCTGTGCCGGATGCTGGAATCCCTCACGGCACGACCCGGAACCTGGGTCAGCCCGGTCCCGTTCCGCGCCGCCTCACCGGAAAATTGATCTAGATGTCATCAAATTGACGCCCGCCGCCGCTAACCTCGGCTGCCTGAGCGGCGATCTGCCGGGACGGCCCATGCAGGACTGCGAAAGATGAAACTGATCCACCTGACCGACACGCACCTGGTGATGCCGGGGGAGACCCTCCACGGCCTGGACCCGAAACGGCGACTGGACGCCTGCATCGCGGATATCAGGCGGCACCATGGCGATGCCGATCACTGCATCATCACCGGGGACCTGGCCCATTGGGGCGAGGCCGGCGCCTATGCGGCACTGCGCGAAAGCCTGGATGCGCTGGACCTGCCGATCACTTTGGCGATCGGCAATCACGATGACCGCCCCACCCTGCTGCGGCATTTCCCGGCGGTGCCGGTGGACCGCCACGGCTTCATGCAGCAGGCCTTCGACACGCCTGCCGGGCGCTTCATGGTCCTGGACACCAACGAACCGGGAACCCATGCGGGCTGGTACTGCGAGCGCCGCCAGGACTGGCTGGCCGGCGAACTGGCACGCACCGACGGCGCGGTCTTCCTGTTCATGCACCATCCGCCCTTCGACATCGGGCTGGCGCCGCTGGACCGGATCGGGCTGCGCCAGGCAGAGGCGGTCAGGGACATTGTCGAACCCTATGCCCACCGTGTCCGGCACCTGTTCTTCGGCCATGTGCACCGCCCGGTCGCGGGCAGCTGGCTGGGCATCCCGGTGTCGACCGTGCGCGCCACGAACCATCAATGCTGGCTGGATTTCGCGGCCGGCGCGGACGGACTTGCCGGCACCCATGAGCCGCCGGCCTATGCCGTGGTGCTGATCGACGAGGATCGCGTCATCGTCCACCTGCACGATTTCCTGTATGCCGGGCCGCGCTTCTCGCTGGCGGAGCGGCAGCCAGCGGCGCAGGTCCTGGCCTGCGCGCCGGCCGAATAGCGCGCTAGAGCCTCCGGTCCGGCAACCAGCGCCGCAGCCGCACCACGGCCTCGGCAATATCCTCGCCGGTTCCGGCGAAGGAGAAGCGCAGGAAACGGTGCCCGGCCTCCGGGTCGAAATCGATCCCCGGGGTCGCGGCGATTCCCGTTTCCTCCAGCATCTGGCGGCCGAACGACGCGGAATCGGCGGTCAGGTCCGAGACATCGACATAGAGGTAGAACGCCCCGTCCGGCGGCGCGAAGCGCCCCATCCCCAGGCCCGGCAGCGCATCCAGCAGGATCTGCCGGTTGCGGGCATAGCGCGCGACATTGGCATCCAGCTCGTCATAGGCCTCGAAGGCAGCCAGGGCGGCATATTGCGCGATCGCCGGCGGGGAAATGAACAGGTTCTGGGCCAGACGCTCCACCGTGTCGCACAGGTTCTCGGGCACCACCATCCAGCCCAGGCGCCAGCCGGTCATGCCGAAATATTTCGAGAAGCTGTTCACCACCACCGCATCGTCGCGCAGGGACAGGATGGTGGGCGCGGGCCAGGCGTAGCAGATGCCGTGATAGATCTCGTCGACGATCAGGGCGGTGCCCCGCGCGGCACAGGCCTCCGCCAGCGCCTGGAGGTCCGCCGCGCCCAGCATGCTGCCGGTGGGGTTGGCCGGGTTGGCGACCAGCAGCCCGTCCAGCCGCCCCGCCACCCTGGCCAGGTGCGCCGGGGTCGGCTGGAAGCGGCTCGACCCGTCGACGGGCAGCGCCGCCTCGACCATGTCGAGGGCGGCAAGGATGTTGCGATAGGCCGGATAGCCGGGCACCGCGAGGCCGATCCGGGCGTCCCGGTCGAACAGGGCCAGGAAGGCAAGCAGGAAAGCGCCGGACGATCCGGTTGTGACAACCACCCGCTCCGGCGCCAGGTCGATGCCGTACCACCGGGCATAATGGCCGGCGATCGCGGCACGCAGCGCCGGTATCCCCAGCGCATCCGTGTAGCCAAGGGTGGCCTGCTGCGCCAGGCGCGCGGCCTCCGCACGGACCGGTGCCGGCGCACCGGTGCCCGGCTGGCCGGTCTCCAGGTGCAGGATCGAATGGCCGGCGCGCTCCCGCGCATTCGCCGCCTTCAGGACCTCCATCGCCCGGAACGGGGCAATGGCGGCCCGTCGCGAGGGCCGCAGCACCATGTTTCCCCGGGGCGCCTCGCCCCGGCCGTCGCCGGCCATCAGAAGCCGTGTCCCGCACCGAGCCCGAAGCCGCGTGGATCATGGACGAAGGCGCATTCCTCGGCATCGTCCACCGGGATGCCGTTCTGGCAATAGGCGACGTTCACCCGGCCGATGCGCTCGGTCACCACGACCGGCCGCCCGGTAGCATCGATCGCCTGGCGCAGCTTCGGGTCCATGCCATTGGCGGTCGCCGCGGGTTCCACGGCCATGGCGGCACCGCCCGGTGTGGGCGCGAACCGCGGCGCGGCCATCGCCTGGTCCGCCGTGAGGCTGTCCGTCAAGATCGGCAGCATGGTCTCCAGCAGCACTGCAGGCGCTGCACCGGGCAGGCCCGCCGCGGCACCGAATGCCCCCTTTGCGCGCCAGCTTTTCTGGCTTCCCATCACCGCGAGGCTGCTGCCCGAGCGGTCGGGGCCCGCCGCGCCGGGCATGCTGGGCAGCAGGGTGCCGATGGTCTGGGCATAGAGGCCGCTGCCGAACGGTGCGCCGATCTCCAGGCTGCAGGCGACCGCCTGCCCCCGCCGGTCGACGACGGCGATGGTGGTGGTGCCGGGCACCCGGGACAGCGCCGCCCCGGGCGGGACGTCGGCCGGCCCGGAGGGCAGGGTCTGCATCAGGGCCGCGGGCAGCGCCGTCAGGTCGGCGGTATCGTCGAGTATCGCGACCCGCCGGTCGACGGCCGCGTCCCACAAGGCCAGCTGCCGCCCCGTCCCGGCATTGTCGAAATAGACCTCGAAAGCGTCGAAGGGCCGCGCCCCCGGCACGCCGCTCTCGATGCGATAGCCCCGCATGTCGTCCATGGTGATCCGCCCGCCCAATGCCGCGACCGCATCGATATAGCTGCGCGCCAGCAGGCCGGAATAGAAATCGCCCGCGCCGGCGCCGCGAATGCGGCTGAGGGAGGAGGCAAGCTCGGGCTGGGCAAGGGGCGCGCCTTCGTCGAGCAGACGGCCATCCGCGCCGACCGCCAGGGCGGTCCGCGCGACTTCGCTCAGGCGATCGACGATGCCCGGCTCCTGCAGTACGCGGGAATAGGCGCGCGTGACCCGCTCGCCGAAGCGGGCCACCTGTTCGGCCGGCGACACCAGCTGCGACCAGGGCAGCCGCCCATGGTCGGCATGCAGCAGCGCCAGGCCGCGCACCAGGCCGGGGACCGGGACCGTGCCGCCGCCAACGGGGGGACGTACCGGAAAATCGAGAAACTTCACCTTCTCGCGTTCGCCATCGAACACCAGGCAGCGCCCGCCGCCGGCCACCGAGGCGGCCACGGGATAGGTGACGGTAAGCATGAACGCGGCAGCCACCGCGGCATCGGCCGCCGTGCCGCCGGCGGACAGCATGTTGCGTGCGATCAGGGTCGCCCGCGGCCCCTCTGTCGCCACACCGCCGATGAAGCCGACGACATGGCCGATGGATCCAAGGGGCGCGCCGGAGCGTTCACCGGTGAGCGCGCCGCAGCCGACCGCCAGCAGACAGGCCGCGCCGGCGGCAAAGCCGCGCAGCGCACCATATATGCCCGGGTACCGGGCCGGCTTTCGCCGGCCACCCCGCCCGCCGCGGCTTTGTGGCGGTTCTGGCTCATGTTTGAATGCCATGGACAAACCCGGGCTTCCGGGATGTTCGGCCCGTTGGATACGAATCATGCGTTATGCGGTAAATCTGCTGATGGTCGCCTGCCTGGCCGCCGCCCTCGTGCTGCCGGCTTCGGAGGCAAGGAGTGTATCACTCATCCGCGATGCGGAAATAGAGTGGACGATCCGCGACTGGTCGGAGCCGATCTTCCGCGCCGCCGGTTTGCAGCCGGAGGCGATCACCGTGCACCTGGTGAACGACCGCAGCCTGAATGCCTTCGTCGCGGCAGGACAGCGGATCTTCATCAATACCGGGCTGCTGCAGAAGGTGCGCACGCCGAACGAACTGATCGGCGTCATCGCCCACGAAACCGGCCATATCGCCGGCGGCCATCTGGCACGCTTCCACGATGCGACCAAGAATGCCACGGCCACGTCGATTTTGGGCATGGTGCTGGGCGCCGCGGCGATGATCGCCGGTGCGCCGCAGGCTGCCGGTGCCGCCGTGCTGGGCTCGCAACAGATCGCCCAGCGCTCGTTCCTGCAATTCACCCGCACGCAGGAAAGCTCCGCCGACCAGGCGGCGGTCTCCTATCTGCAGGCCACCGGGCAGTCGGCCCGGGGGCTGGTGGACTTCCTGGGCGTGCTGGGCGACCAGGAAGCCCTGCTCTCGAGCCGCCAGGACCCCTATGTCCGCACCCATCCGCTGAGCCGCGAGCGGATCTCCGCGCTGCAGAACCGGGTCGCGCGGGAAAGCGCGCCCCGCCCCGACAGCGCGGCGGACGAGCTGCGCCTGGAACTGATCCACGCCAAGCTCGACGGTTATCTGGGCAGCCTGACGACGACCCTGCGGACCTGGCCCGAATCGGATACCAGCGTCCCGGCCCGCTACGCCCGCGCCTTCGCCTATTACCGCGCAGCCGATATCGGCCGGGCCCTGCCCCTGATCGACGGCCTGATCGCGGAACAGCCCGACTATCCGTTCTTCTACGAACTGAAGGGGCAGATCCTCCTGGAAAGCGGCAAGGTCGAGGAGTCGATCGAGCCCCTGCGCAAGTCGGTGCGCCTGGCGCCGCAGGAATCGCTGCTGATGGTAACCTTGGCGCAGAGCCTGCTGGCGACCGAGAACCCGGCCCATTTGGCGGAGGCCGAGAAGGTCCTGCAGGAGAGCCTGCGGCTCGACCAGGATTCGCCCTCCGCCTGGCGCCAGCTGGCGATCGCCCAGGGCCGCCTGGGCCATCTCGGGCTTTCCGCGCTCGCCAATGCGGAATATCTGTTCCGCATCGGCGATTACCGGGATGCCTATGGCCAGGCGCAGCGGGCGGCGCGGATGATACCCGCCGGGGCGCCCGGCCAGTTGCGCGCCACCGATATCGAATCCGAAGCCAAGCGCGCCCTGGACGAACAGCAGGCCCGCAGAAGATAGGCATTCCGACGGCCCGGGCGGGGGGAAAGATGACAAGCGATGCGCCGATCCTGGTGATCGACCAGGGGACGACCTCGACACGCGCCATCCTGTTCGGGCCCGACGGATCGACCCGCGGCCTGGCACAGCGCGAGCTGCCGCAGATCTACCCCGCCCCCGGCTGGGTCGAGCATGACGGGATGCGGATCTGGGAGGATGTGCAGGCGGTGGTCCGCGATGCCATCGCCGCCGCCGGTGTCGAGCCGGGGGCGATTGCCGGGATCGGCATCACCAACCAGCGCGAGACGACCCTGGTCTGGGACCGGTCGACCGGGCGGCCGATCCACAACGCCATCGTCTGGCAGGACCGGCGCACGGCATCGATCTGCGAGCAGCTGCGCCAGAAGGGCGCGGAAGACCTCGTCCGCGACCGGACCGGATTGCTGCTGGACCCCTATTTCTCCGCCACCAAGATCGCCTGGCTGCTGACCCATGTGCCCGGCGCGGAGGATCATGCGGCGCGCGGCGAGCTGGCCTTCGGCACGATCGACAGCTTCCTGGTCTGGCATCTCACCGGCGGCCGCTGCCACGTCACCGACGCCACGAATGCCGGCCGCACGATGCTGCTGGACATCCACAAGGGCGCCTGGGACCCGGACCTGCTGCGCCTGTTCGCGATCCCCCGCGGCCTGCTGCCGAAGGTGGTCGACAGCGCCGGCGTGGTCGGGACCTGCGATCCCGCGCTGTTCGGTGCCGCGATCCCGATCGCCGGCCTGGCGGGCGACCAGCATGCCGCCACTTTCGGCCAGGCGGCCTTTTCGCCGGGCATGGTGAAGTCGACCTACGGGACCGGCTGCTTTGCGCTGGCCAATACCGGCGACCGGCCCGTGCGGTCCAGCAACCGCCTGCTGACGACGATCGCCTGGCAGCTGGACGGGCGGCGCACCTATGCGCTGGAGGGCGCCATCTTCGTCGCCGGGGCCGCGGTCCAGTGGCTGCGCGACGGCCTCGGGGTGATCAAGCAGGCGGCCGAGACCGACGGCCTGGCCCGCCAGGTGGAGGATACCGGCGGCGTCTACCTCGTCCCCGCCTTCACCGGCCTGGGCGCCCCCTGGTGGGACCCCGACGCGCGCGCCGCGATCCTGGGCATGACCCGCGCCACCGGGGTGCCGGAAATCGCCCGCGCGACCCTGGAGGCCGTCGCCTACCAGACCCGCGACCTGATGCAGGCGATGATCGCCGACGGCATCCCGGCACCACAGGCCCTGCGGGTCGATGGCGGCCTGAGCGCGAACGACTGGGTGATGCAGTTCCTGGCCGACATCCTGGACCTGCCGGTCGAGCGCCCGGTGACCACCGAGACGACCGCGCTCGGCGCCGCCTATCTGGCCGGCCTCGCCCAGGGCGTCTATCGCGACATGGACGATCTGGCGCAACGCTGGCAGCGCGAGCGCCGGTTCGAGCCGGTCATGTCGCCGGGACGCCGCACGGCGCTCTGCGACGGCTGGGACGAGGCGGTGCGCCGCGTCCTGACGCCATGAGGCCGGGAAATCGCCACATTCCTCTGGCCATGATCCGCGCCAGGCCGTTCGCGCCGCACATATCGGCGCCCGCACCCGACACAGACACGTGATTTGTCCGCCCCCTGCCTGCTTCGCAGGATGCGGCACGCCCCAGCATTGAGGAGTTCCCGATGATCGCACAGCCCCGGATCGCCCTGCCCGGCCCCGCATCGCGCCGCGGCGCACCAAAGCCCCGCCTGGCGGGCCGCATGGCCGGACTCGGCCTGGCCGCCAGCCTTGCCCTGGCGGCCGGTACCGCGCTGGTGCCGACCCCCGCCAGCGCGGAGATGTCGGCAGCAGAGAAAGCGGAGATGGGACAGTTCGTCCGCGAGTACCTGATGGCGAACCCGGAGGTCCTGGTCGAGGCGCTGGACGTGCTGCAGCAGCGCGATCAGGCCGCAAAGCAGGATCAGGCGAAAGCCGCCATCGCAATGCACCAGGACAAGTTCAAGGCCGGCCCGACCACCTTCGCCGCCGGGCCGGAGGATGCCAGCACCACCATGGTGGAGTTCTTCGACTATCGCTGCGGCTATTGCCGACGCGCGCTGCCCACGATCCAGGAGATGCTGGCCGAGGATGACGACCTGCGGGTGGTGTTCGTCGAGTTCCCGATCCTGGGCGAGGAAAGCGTCATTGCCTCCCGCGCGGCGATGGCGTCCCTGAAGCAGGACCGGTCGAAGTACATGGACTTCCATAACGCGCTGATGACGACGCGGGGCAATCTTTCCGAGCAGTCGGTGATGGGGATCGCCGGCTCGCTGGGGCTGGATGTCGGGAAGCTCAAGGCGGACATGGCCTCGCCGGAGATCGAGGCGGCGCTGGCCAGCAATCACGCCATGGCCCAGGCGATCGGCGTGAACGGCACGCCGGCCTTCATCGTCGGCGATACCCTGGTGCCCGGCGCGGTTCCAAAGGGCCAGCTGCAGGATCTGGTCGCAGAGTCCCGCAAGGGCGGCTGAGCCGCCAGTCCGGATTCCGACCCCGGCGGCCGCGGCGCCTCAGCTGCGGCTGCCGGACTTTGCGGGCAGTTCCTTGGGCGGCGTCAGCAGCGGCGTGCGGGGCTTCTTGGCCTGCCCCTCCTCGCGCTTCATCTTGCGGTGCATGAACCACAGGCCCAGCGAGAAGAGCAGCAGGAACAGCGCGAGAAACACCAGCATGAAGCTCTTGGCATAGTCGCCGAGCAGGGCCCCGATCAGGCGGCCGATGACATAGCCGCTGCCGGCAAAGGCGATCGCCCAGACCCCGGCGGCGACAAAGTTCAGGACCAGGAAGCGGCGCCACGGCACTTCGCTCATCCCCATCGCGAAGGATGCGAAATTGCGCACCCCGTAAATGAAGCGATAGCTGAGGATGAAGCCGGTGTGATAGCGGTGCAGCAGGCCCAGCGCCCGGTCGGCGCCGCGCTCGATCCGGGGGAAACGCGCGATCAGCCGCGGCCCGTAGCGCCGCCCGATGAAGAAATAGAGTTGGTCGCCGCAGAAACTCCCGATCCAGGCGACCGCAATCAGCAGCCAGAGGTTCAGATAGCCCTGCTCCGCCAGGGCGCCGGAGAAGATGACGAAGGTCTCTCCCTCCAGGAACACCCAGATGAAGGTCACGACGTAGAACAGCGAACCGTAATCGCTGATCAACTGCGCAAGATCGATACCCCAGACTTCCACGTACCCGAGCCATTCCGTCGTTGTGGCGGATCCGTGCGGGCAACGGCCACCGCGCGCCGACCCCCGGCCGGCGGAAGCCCGCCCCGCACGCCGGTCCACCCTAGCAACCGCGAGGTCCGGCGCCAAAGCGAAAACGTCCGTCGTCCCCGGCCGGGGGCCACGGCGCACCGGCAACGGCTTGCCCGGTTTCCGTCGTGCAGGCCGACAGGCTATAACAGCGCCCTGCAGGACGGAGCGGGCGGGACCGCCCCGCCTGCCGGGAGGAACGATCGCGCATGGCGGCACTGATCTACGTGCTCAACGGGCCCAACCTGAACCTTCTCGGTGAGCGCGAACCCGGGATCTATGGCACCGCCACCCTGGCCGATGTCGAGGCGCTGTGCCACAGGACGGCCGGCGACCTTGGCCTGGAGGTCCGGTTCCACCAGTCGAACCACGAGGGGGTCCTGATCGACCTGCTGCACGAGGCCCATGGCGCGGCCGCCCGCGGGGTGGTGCTGAACGGCGCCGGCCTGACCCATACCTCGGTGCCTCTTCTGGACGCCGTCCGCGCGATCTCGGTGCCGGTGATCGAGGTGCATCTCAGCAACATCCATGCGCGCGAACCCTGGCGTCACCACACCTTTCCCGGTCAGGGCGCGAAGGGCATCATTGCCGGGCTTGGCCCGATGGGATACGCACTTGCGATACAGGCCCTGGCCGCCACGGCACCCGCCCCGCCCCGCTCGCCGGACCTGCGCACCGCTTGAGGCGCCGCGAAAGGATTGTCCCATATGGCAAAGCTCAGCATCGATCCGGTCCTGATCCGCGAGATCGCGGACATCCTTCACGAGAAGGACCTGGCGGAGATCGAATGGTCTGAGGAAGGCGTGCAGATGCGCATCGCGCGCAACATGCCTGCCCCGGCCGCACACTACCCGGCGCCGCCGGCGGCCGCCCTGGCGCCGGCACGCGGCCCCGACAGCGGCGGGCTTGCTCCGGCGGCCGGCGCGGGCGAGCCGGAAAGCCATCCCGGCGCGGTGAAGTCGCCGATGGTCGGCACCGCCTATATCGCGCCGGAGCCCGGGGCGCCCCCCTATGTGCAGGTCGGCGAGGAGGTCAGCCAGGGCCAGACCCTGCTGATCGTGGAGGCGATGAAGACGATGAACCCGATTCCGGCGCCGCGCAGCGGCCGCGTCGTGCAGGTCCTCGTCGGCAACGAGCAGCCGGTCGAGTTCGGCGAAGTCCTGATGGTCATAGAGTAGGCCGGGCGGACCGGGCGATGTTCGAGAAAGTCCTGATCGCCAATCGCGGCGAGATCGCCCTGCGGGTGCATCGTGCCTGCCGCGAGATGGGTATTTCCACGGTCGCGGTGCATTCGACCGCCGACAGCAATGCCATGCATGTCCGCCTCGCGAACGAGAGCGTCTGCATCGGCCCGCCATCCCCGACGCACAGCTACCTGAACATCCCCAGCATCATCGCGGCGGCGGAGATCACCGGCGCCGACGCCATACATCCCGGCTATGGCTTCCTGTCGGAAAATGCGCGCTTCGCCGACATCGTCACCGCCCACGGCATGACCTTCATCGGCCCGTCGGCCGACCATATCCGCATGATGGGCGACAAGATCGCCGCGAAGGAGGCGATGCGCCGGCTGGGCGTGCCGGTGGTCCCCGGCTCCGACGGGCCGGTCAGCGAGCCCAGGGAAGCCGGCCGCGTGGCGGCGGAGATCGGCTATCCGGTGCTGATCAAGGCCGCGGCCGGCGGCGGCGGGCGCGGCATGTCGGTGGTCCGGCGGCCGGACGACCTGGCCGCCGCCCTGCAGCGCACCCGGGCCGAGGCCCGCGCCGCCTTCGGCGATGACAGCGTCTATCTGGAGAAATACCTGGACCGCCCGCGCCATATCGAGATCCAGGTTATTGCCGATTCCCATGGCACCTCCCTGCACCTGGGAGAGCGCGACTGCAGCCTGCAGCGGCGCCACCAGAAGGTGCTGGAGGAATCCCCCTCCCCCGCCTTGAACGCCTCGGAGCGCGCGCGCATCGGCGGCGTGGTCCGCGACGCCATCGCCGAGCTCGGCTATCTCGGTGTCGGCACCGTGGAGTTCCTGTACGAGAACGGCGAGTTCTTCTTCATCGAGATGAACACCCGCCTGCAGGTCGAGCATCCGGTTACCGAGATGGTCACCGGTCTCGACCTGGTCCGCGAGCAGCTGCGCATCGCGACCGGCGACAGCCTGGGGCTGCGGCAGGAAGATGTCCGCATCACCGGCCATGCGATCGAGTGCCGGATCAATGCCGTGGACCCGCAGACCTTCCGCCCGACCCCGGGGCTGGTGTCCAGCTACCACCAGCCCGGCGGCCCGGGGGTGCGCGTCGATTCCGCGCTTTACTCCGGGTACCGCGTGCCGCCGAACTACGACAGCCTGATCGCCAAGCTGATCGTGCACGGGCAGAGCCGCAACGAATGCCTGATGCGCCTGAAGCGGGCGCTCGAGGAGTTCGTGATCCACGACCTGAAGAACACCATCCCGCTGCACCAGCTGCTGCTGGAATCGCAGGATTTCATCGACGGTGCCTATGACATCCACTGGCTGGAGGCCTTCATGGCCGACCGGGACGCGTGATCGCCCGGCCCCCGGTTCGGCCTCCGACCGGTAGCGTTATCCAGGTGCCGGGCGGGCCGGCGCCTGACCTCCTGGCCCCCTGACAGATTCCTGGCGGCATGGTCCGGATCACACCGGAAATCGTACTTCAGGCCTACGCCCACGGGCTGTTCCCGATGGCGGAGGACCGCGACGACCCGGAACTCTTCTGGGTCGATCCGGAGCATCGCGGGATCCTGCCGCTGGACGCCTTCCACGTGCCGCGCCGCCTGGCGCGAAGCGTGCGCGGCGGGCGCTACCATGTCACCTGCGATCGCGATTTCGGCGCCGTGATCGACGCCTGCGCGGCGGCCACGCCGGCGCGCCCGCGCACCTGGATCAATACCGAGATCCGCCGGCTCTATGCCGCCCTGCACGAGGCCGGCCATGTGCACAGCGTCGAGACCTGGGAGGAGGACCGGCTGGTCGGCGGCCTGTATGGCGTCAGCCTGGGCGGTGCCTTCTTCGGCGAAACGATGTTTTCCCGCGCCCGCGACGCCAGCAAGATCGCGCTGGTGCACCTCGTCGCCCGCCTGCGCGCCGGGGGATACCGCCTGCTGGACGCGCAGTTCACCACCGACCATCTGACCCAGTTCGGCGCGCTGGAGGTGCCTCGGTTCCGCTACCGCAGGATGCTGGCGGAAGCGCTCAATGCGGATGCGGACTTTCACCGCCTGCCCGACACCCTGAGCGGCGCAGAGGCCTTGTCGCTCCTGCCCGATTCGGGGTGAGCCAGGCCAGAACCCGTGAACCGGTCTATCGTGGGCGCCGGCATCCGATGCGGTCCGATCCCACGATTGCGGCGCACTGTTCTCCGATGGGCGGGCCCTCTTCCATCGTCACCACCGGGCGCGTCCCGGTGGCCCATGTCGATTTCCGTCCCAATGGATCGAGGGTGGCGGCGCGATGGGCCGGCGGGACAGGCCCGCGGGTGTCCGGTTCAGGTCGGCTGCTGTGCGATATGGCGCGGCCTGCCCCCAAAAGCTCGTCACTCGCGGGCTTGTCCCGCGAGTCCATGGTGCCGCTGCCCAACGGTTTCCAACAGGTTCCTGGGCGATTGAGCCTCGCGCCGGGATGGACCGCCGGGTCGAGCCCGGCGGTGACGAGATGGGGAGACCAGCTGCCGGATCCCCCGCCCGATTCAGCGCGTTCCGTGAGACGGCCAGACGGTGCCAGGATCTCCGGCCAAGCAGCCACAGGGGAACCGGACAGCAGTGGGACAGGCCCGCGGGTGACGAGGGGAAGCGAGGGGAAGCGAGGGGGACCCGGCACTCAGTCGGCGGCGCGATCCGTGCCGTCGCCGGCGCCATCGTCGGCCGGTTCCTTCCCGGCTGCCGCCCAGGTCATGCAGTCGATCACCAGAACGTCGTAGACCGGGTGCTCGACGGCGTGCAGGGCCGGGCTGGAGGCGAACATCCAGCCGGAGAAGACCTCCACCGGGGCGAGGCCGCGGCGCTTCTCGGTAACCTTGACCAGGGCGGCGCGCTCGGGCCGTTCGAACGGCGAGGAACGGGCACATTTGGCGACGGAGATGTCGAGCCGCTCCCAACTGACCGTCCCGCCGACCGGGACCTCGATGGTGGAGATCCGCGCCGAGATCTTGTCGAGGGTCTGCAGCCGCGCGACCTGCCCCGGGATCATCTCCAGTTCTTCCGCGACCGGCTGCTGCCCGGCTTCTTCCTGCCCGGCCCCGGCCTGGCCCGTTTCCGGCTGCTGGGTCGCGGCGGCTTCGGTCCCGGCCGGCTGCTGTGCCTGTGCCGCCGGCCCGGCAACCAGGAGCAACGCCAGCAGCGCACCGGCTGCCGGTACAAGCCCGGCAAGGCCGCTTCTGCCTGCACGTTTCCGAGTCACTTCAACATTGTCCAGCATGTCATTGACATTGCGGGGGTTTCTTTAGGCTATTTCAGGCTCGGTACAGCTGCCTTCGGTGCGCCGCCGCTGTCGACCGACGAGAAGATCGCCTTGCTGATCAGGTCCATCAGGTTCACGGACCCTTGCGTGTATTGGAACGCCGCGCCCGGCTTCATCATCTGGTCGCTGCCGCCGGGCTCCAACGCCACGAAGGAATCGCCCAGCAGGCCGCTGGAGCTGATCTTGGCGACGGAATCCTCCGGCAACTGCACATCCGACCTGACGGTCAGGGAGATCACTGCCTGATAGGTCTTCGGATCCAGGCTCTGCTGGGTGACGGTGCCGACCTTCACGCCGCTGAGACGAACATCGGAGCCGATCCGCAGCCCCTCGGCATTGAAGAACCGGGCATTGAGGTCGTAGCCCGAGACGCCGCCGCCGATCCCGGAGCTGGAATAGGCGAACACCAGAAACACCACCGCGACGCCGACCACGATCGCGCCAATCAGGGTTTCGACCAGGGAATTGTTCATGCCGTCGTTCCGCTGCCCAAGGTGATCCCGGCGCCCCGTCGCGGGCTCACTCTGGCGTCCAGGCGTCGTAGTCGCCCGTCGCCTTGGCCCGCACGCCGCCCTGCGACACGGCCCCGGGCGGCCGGTAGGCCATGTCGGTGCCGGTCAGGTTGGGCAGATGCTCCTTCTCCCAGACCCGCCGCGGCAGGTCCCTGGGCGGCGGGTCCTGCAGGGTCTGGACCAGCCAGGCATGCCATTCCGGCGGCACCTTGGAGGCCTCGGGCAGGCCCTTGTAGACCACCCACCGCCGTGTCCCGTCCTTCTTGTGCCGGTAGTAGCGATTGCCGAATCGGTCATCGCCCACCTGCTCGCCATGGAACATGGTGAAAAGACGCGTTCCGATCGTCGCCATGCTGCGCCATCCCTGACTGTGCCCTAGTCGCCTGCGTTTATGGAACAGCCGGCCGCGCCCGTCCAGAGTGTCGATCCGGCGATCGCCGTGATGACGGACGAAGTGGCGCAAAACCGCCGCCGCGCCGACCGGGCGACACACTGCATGCTGTGTCCGACTGCAATTCCCGCCCAACATCTATTGACCGTTCCTTAACCGGTCCATACCCTTGGTGGGTCACTGAATGCAATGACACCAGATGTGGCGGCGGGGGTGGCCCTCTGAGCATGTCGGCAATCGGTGGCTTCCGGGTTGCGTTCAACAAAAGCACTTTCTGGGGGCTTTCGCATGCAGATACCGCGCCGCTTCACCCGCCAAGACAGCGGGGCCTATGCCGACATTGCGTTCCAGACGGCTTCCAGCGAGATCCGCAACCCGGACGGCCGCACGGTCTTCCGCATGGAGAGCATCGAGGTCCCCGCCCACTGGTCGCAGGTGGCGATCGACGTGCTGGCGCAGAAGTATTTCCGCAAGGCGGGCATTCCTGCCGACCTGAAGCCGGTCCCGGAAAAGGATGTCCCGGAATTCCTGTGGCGCCATGCGCCGGCGGACGCAAAGGCGCCCAGGGGGGCCGAGACCTCCGCCAAGCAGGTCTTCGACCGGCTGGCCGGCACCTGGGCCTATTGGGGCTGGAAGGGCGGCTATTTCGACTCCGAGGCGGATGCCGCGGCCTATTACGACGAGATGCGCCACATGCTGGCCCGCCAGATGGGCGCGCCGAACTCGCCGCAATGGTTCAACACCGGCCTGCACTGGGCCTATGGCATCGCCGGTCCGGCGCAGGGCCATCACTATGTCGACCACCGCAGCGGCAAGGTGAAGCGCTCGGAGAATGCCTATGAGCGCCCGCAGCCGCATGCCTGCTTCATCCAGTCCGTCGGCGACGACCTGGTGAACGAGGGCGGCATCATGGACCTCTGGGTCCGCGAGGCCCGGCTGTTCAAGTACGGCTCCGGTACCGGCACCAACTATTCCCGCATCCGCGGCATCGGCGAGCCGCTGTCTGGCGGCGGCCAGTCCAGCGGCCTGATGAGCTTCCTGTAGGTCGGCGACCGCGCCGCCGGGGCGATCAAGTCCGGCGGCACCACGCGGCGCGCCGCCAAGATGGTCACCGTCGATGTCGACCATCCCGATATCGAGGAATATGTCGACTGGAAGGTGGTCGAGGAGCAGAAGGTCGCCGCGCTGGTCGCCGGCAGCCGGATGTGCGACCAGCACCTGAACGGCGTGCTGGCGGCCTGCCACGAGCCCGGCGTCGAACTGACCGGCGAGGACCGCTTCGAGCCGAAGGCCAATCCAAGCTTGCGCAAGGCGATCCGCGCCGCCCGCCTGGTGGCGGTGCCGGAGAACTATATCCGCCGCACCATCCAGTTCGCCAAGCAGGGCTATACCGCGCTGCGCTTCCCGACCTACGACACGGACTGGGACGGGCAGGCCTATTTCACCGTGTCCGGCCAGAACGCGAACAACTCGATCCGCGTCACCAACGCCTTCCTGCGCGCGGTGGAAGAGGATGGCGCGTGGGAGCTGTTGCGCCGGATCGACGGCAAGGTGTCGAAGACCCTGTCGGCCCGCGCCCTGTGGGAGCGCATCGGCGAGGCGGTCTGGGCCTCCGCCGATCCCGGCCTGCAGTACGACACCACGATCAACGAATGGCATACCTGTCCGGCAGGCGGGCGCATCAACGCGTCCAACCCCTGCTCGGAGTACATGTTCCTGGACGATACGGCCTGCAACCTGGCGTCCCTGAACCTGATGACCTTCCGCAAGCCGGACGGCAGCTTCGATGTCGACGGCTTCCGCCATGCCGTGCGGCTATGGACGGTGACCCTGGAAATCGCCGTGCTGATGGCGCAGTTCCCCTCTGCCGAGATCGCGGAACTGTCCTACCGCTACCGCACCCTGGGCCTGGGCTATGCCAATATCGGCGCGCTGCTGATGGCGCAGGGCCTGTCCTACGACAGCGATGGCGGCCGCTCGATGTGTGCCGCGATCAGCGCCCTGATGACCGGAGAGGCCTACGCGACCTCCGCGGAGATGGCCGAGGAGCTGGGCCCCTTCCCCGGATTTACCGACAATCGCGAGCCGATGCTGCGGGTCATGCGCAATCACCAGAAGGCGGCCCGGGGTGTCTCCCGCGACGGCGGCAATTACGAAGGGCTGAGCGTCCCGCCGGTGCCGCTGAACGCCGCCACCTGCCCCGATGCAGCCCTGGCCGAGGCCGCGGCGGAGGTCTGGGACCGGGTCCTGGACCTGGGCGAGACCCATGGCTTCCGCAACGCGCAGGCCACCGTGGTCGCGCCGACCGGCACGATCGGCCTGGTGATGGACTGCGACACCACCGGCATCGAGCCGGACTTCGCACTGGTGAAGTTCAAGAAGCTGGCCGGCGGCGGCTATTTCAAGATCATCAACCGCACGGTGCCGCTGGCGCTGCGCCGGCTGGGCTACACCCCCGACCAGATCGACGAGATCGCCGCCTATGCCGTGGGCCGGGGCACCCTGAAGGATGCCGCCGGCGTCGACCATGAAGCCCTGCGCACCCGCGGCTTCGACGATGCCGCGCTGGACCGGCTGGAGGATGCGCTGGCGAACGCCTACGACATCCGCTTCGCATTCAACAAATGGACCCTGGGCGAGGCGTTCTGCACCGAACGGCTGGGCCTGCCGGCCGAGGCGCTGGATTCGCCCGGCTTCGACCTGCTGGAGACCATCGGCTTCTCCGGCCGGGAGATCGCGGCCGCCAACGCCTATTGCTGCGGCGCGATGACCCTGGAGGGGGCGCCGCACCTGAAGCCGGAGCATTATTCGGTGTTCGACTGCGCCAATCCCTGCGGCAAGGACGGCACCCGCTTCCTGTCGGCGGAAAGCCATATCCGCATGATGGCCGCGGCGCAGCCGTTCATCTCCGGCGCGATCTCCAAGACCATCAACATGCCGAATTCCGCCACGGTGGAGGATTGCAAGGACGCCTATTTCCTGTCCTGGAAGCTGGGGCTGAAGGCCAATGCGCTGTATCGCGACGGCTCCAAGCTGTCGCAGCCACTGGCCGCCATGCAGCTGGGCGAGGCCGAGGCCGACGATGCCGCCGAGACGGCGGAGGACCTGGCCGATACCCTGGCCGCCGCCACCCCGGCGGCGAAGGCGCAGATCATCGCCGAACGCATCGTGGAGCGGCATGTCTCGGGGCGCATGCGCCTGCCCGGCCGCCGCAAGGGCTATACCCAGAAGGCGGTGGTCGGCGGCCACAAGGTCTATCTGCGCACCGGCGAATACGACGATGGCCGGCTGGGCGAGATCTTCATCGACATGCACAAGGAAGGCGCCGCCTTCCGCAGCCTGATGAACAATTTCGCCATCGCGATCTCGATCGGCCTGCAATACGGCGTGCCGCTGGAGGAGTTCGTGGAAGCCTTCACCTTCACCCGCTTCGACCCGGCCGGGATGGTGGAAGGCAACGACGCCATCAAGATGGCGACCTCCATCGTGGACTATGTCTTCCGCGAGCTGGCGGTCAGCTATCTGGGCCGCAACGACCTGGCCCATGTGGTGCCGGAGGACCTGCATCCCGACAGCCTGGGCGATGGCGAGGAGGAAGGCGCCCTGCCCCGCCTGCCGCGCGACCTGGACGCCGCGATCGGCGCCGTGGCCTCCACCGGCTATATCCGGTCGAACCTCTACGTGCTGGCGGGTCGTGCCAATGCCGGCAATGGCGGCGGCAATAGCGGGGGCAGCGCCGCGGCGGTCGCCGAGACCGCGCAGGCCGAAGTGGCGGTCGCCGCCGGCGCCGCGGGCGGCACGACGATGGCGGAGGCCCGGGTCACGATGACCGCCCCGATGCTCGCCGAGGACGGCAAGATGGCCCAGATCCGCCAGGCCCGCATGCGCGGCTACGAGGGCGATGCCTGCCCGGAATGCGGCAATTTCACCCTGGTGCGCAACGGCTCCTGCCTGAAATGCGACACCTGCGGCGGGACCACCGGCTGCAGCTGAGCGGTCGCCGCCAGTTATCGGGCGCCCGGCGCGCCCGCGACATTCCGGCCCGGGCCGCCCGACCGGCGGCCCGGGCTGTTTCATGACCTCACAGGCCGCCGAGGATCCGCTGGAACACCTTCTGTGCCCGGCCGCGCCGGTTCACCGCCTGTGCCGCCTCCAGGTTCACCGCTGCCTGCACCACGACCGCGCCGACCATGCCCCTGCCGTAGTGCGGCTTGCACCGGTAGCCGTAGATGCCGGGTTCGGTGAAGGCGACCGTGATCTCCTTCCCGAACTTGCCGGCAAACGGCGCCGCCCCGGCGGGAATCATCCCCTTCATGCTCTCGGCATTATGCGCCTTGTCGGTCGGGACGAAGCGTACGCTGTCGCCCGGGGCGACCGTGACCAGCTCCGGCTCGAAGACCATCATGCCCTTCTCGCCCTTGTTCAGCATCTGCACGACGAATTCGGCAGCCTGCACCGGCGATAGGCCCATGCCGGCCGGGCGACGTTGCGCCAGCGCAGGCTGGCCGGCGGTTCGCGATGCCCTTGCGTTGGGGTGCGCGCTCGCCGAACCTGCGCCGGACACCGAACCAGGATCGGACAGACCGTGGCACACCGGCTGGACAGCAGCCTGATCAAGGGCATGCACCTGTTCCGCGAGATGGCGGACGACTCCATGGAGCGCATGCTCCAGGCAGCGCTGCCGCGACGCCTGGACAGTGGCGGCATTGTCTTCGTGCAGGGCGAGGAGGCGCGCCATTTCTTCGTGCTGCTGGACGGCCGCCTGAAGGTGACCCAGAGCAACCCGGCGGGGGAGCAGATCGTGGTGCGCCACGTGGTGCCGGGGGAGCTCTTCGGCATCGCCCGGGCGATCCGCCGGCCGGACTATCCCGGCACGGCCGCAGCGGTCGCGGAGAGCCTGGTCCTGGCCTGGCCATCGGCCCGATGGGACGATTTCGTCGCCGAGAGCCCGGTTCTCGCGATCAACGCCCTGCAGACCGTAGGCCAGCGCCTGCAGGAGGCACATGGCCGGATCCGCGAGCTGTCGACCGAAGAGGTCGAGCGCCGCGTGGCCCATGCGGTGCTGCGGCTGATGAGCCAGGCCGGCCGCAAGACCGACGAAGGGATCGCGATCGACATCCCGCTGACCCGCCGGGACATCGCCGAGATGTCCGGCACGACATTGCACACGGTGAGCCGCCTGCTGAGCAGCTGGCAGGAACGCGGCCTGGTCGGCGGCGGTCGCAAGCGGGTCGTCGTCGCCGACCCGCATGGGCTGTTCATGCTGGCAGAGGGCAAGGGCTAGCCGTCCAAAGCTGCCTCGGACAGGGCGGCAAGGAACGCGTCGGGGTCGATGCCGTGCGCGCTGCAGGCATCGTCAACGGTATGGAGCCGCCGCGCGGGGCAGCCGACGCAATGCAGCTGCCAGGCCAGGAAGACCCGGATCGTCGCCGGCCGTGCCGTCATCACCTCGTCCACCGGCATGTGCGCTTCGATTGTCATCGCCGCCTCCTGCCCTTGCTGGTCCGGCAGGGTGGCGCATCGGTCGCCGATCGACGTTGCGCCAGCCTGCCTGCAACCCTGACCCGGTGAGCGATCAGGGTCGGCCATCCGGCCTTGCGGCCAGCAGGATCGGCCCGTAGCGCAACACGAACAGTGCAAACGCCGCCGACCATGCCGCGCCGCCGATTGCCAGCAGCGCCATATAGCCGTCGCTCCACCACGGCGAGACGACCCGCGCCAGGGCACCGAGGGTGACCAGCGCGTAGCAGGCCAGGGTCCAGCGATCGGCATGCAGCGCGCGCCCGGTATGGCCCAGGCTGGCACGGGTCATCACCGCAAGGGTCATGGTGCCGACGGCGCCGGCGGTCAGCGCATGCAGCGCGGCGGAAGCCGGCACCCAGGCCGGCAGCGCGATCGCGGCGCCCAGCAGGCCCAGCGACAGGGCAAGCCAGAGATAGCCCAGGTGCAGCACCGCAAGCAGCGGCTCCGCCAGGCAGCGATATCCCTGCCAGCGCGCCAGCCTGACGAGATTGCCAAGGGCGGCGAGCAACAGCAGGACGCCGCTTCCCGGCCAGGCCGGCAGCGCCAGCCAGCACGCCAGGGCCAGGCCGCTGCCGGCGAGCGCCGCCTTGTCGAAGCGGCCGAACGGCGCCGGCCGGCGCGCCGCGCCGCTGCGCGCCATCCAGTTCTGCGTGAAGCTGGGGAGGATGCGGCCGCCGATCAGCGCAATCAGCATCGCGATCACGGCGAGCGCCAGGTCGACCCCGATGCCGGGCCGCAGCGGCAGCGCCGGTTCGAGATGGAACAGCAGGTTGCCGGCGGCGAACAGCCCGACCAGCCCCACCACGGGCAGGTTGCGCAGGCTGCCGCTTGCGCGCACCTCGCGCACCGCCGCCAGCAGCAGCACCGGCAGGAAAGCAAGGTCGATGAGCGCCGCCGCCGGTTCGGAGGGCAGCAACAGAAGCGCCAGCCGGCCGCACAACCAGATCGCCACCAGAACGGCGAGCGGCCGGCCCGCCAGGGGCAGGCGCCCGGTCCAGTTCGGGATCGCGGTCAGCAGGAAGCCCGCCAGGACTGCGGCAAGATAGCCCCAGATCATCTCGTGGGCG
This sequence comes from Sneathiellaceae bacterium, assembly GCA_040216765.1. Lineage (GTDB taxonomy): Bacteria > Pseudomonadota > Alphaproteobacteria > Ferrovibrionales > Ferrovibrionaceae > Marinibaculum. Next base: position 585,709 of record JAVJON010000007.1, read on the forward strand.
TGCCAGCGCAGGGGATCGAGCGGCCCGGGCAGGTCCAGGCCCAGGCCCAGCAACAGCAGCCATGCCGGGACCAGCAGGGCGGCCGCGAGGGCGGCGAGCAGGAAGAACGGCCGAAAACCGTGCGTCAACACGGCCGGCAGGTCGCGGCGCCGCCGGCGGAAGGCCGGCGGCGCAGCAGCAGGTTGCAGCGGGATCATGGCAGCCTCTTCTCGGCAGAAGGCCGCGCCGGCGGCATCGCCGGCGCGGGAACCTGTCCGGTCAGTCGATCAGGCCGGCGACCTTCCGCGGCAGGCCTTCCCGGAACAGGTCGGGACGCTCCGGCCCCTCGACGATCAGCTTGCCCACCAGGCCGCGCGCGACCCGGCTCAGGGCATGGTCGACGATGATGTACTCGCCCGGCACCTCCAGCTGGATGTCCACGACGCCGGCGCCGCCGGGCGGGACGGTGATCGTCTGCACATCGGTCAGCGGAGCGCTCGTCAGGGCCGCCAGATTGTAGGCCCGGTCGAAGATCTCGCCGATCACGTGGAAGCTCGAGGTCTTGTTGGGGCCGCCGACGCCGAAGTAGATGCGCACGGTCTCTCCCACCCTGGCATGCAGGGCCTTGCCGTCGCCGGCCAGGGCATTCGCCGCGCCGTTGAAGACATAATATTCCGGCTGCTCGGCCATCAGCTTGTCATAGCTTTCCGTCAGTTCGCCACGGCTGCCGAACGCCTCTTCGGTATAGATCTCGCCCTGCATGACGTAGAACTCGCGATCCACCGGGGGCAGGCCCTCCTCGGGCTCCACCAGGATCATGCCGTACATGCCGTTGGCGATATGCTGCGCGGCCATCGGCACCGCGCAGTGATAGACGTAAAGGCCGGGCTTCATCGCCTTGAAGCTGAAGCCCTTGGTCTGGCCGGGGTCGGCCAGCGTCGCATGTCCGCCGCCATGCAACCCGGTCACGGCGTGGAAGTCGACATTGTGCTGCATCCAGCTGTCGTCGCGGTTCCGCAACTGCACTTCCACCGTGTCGCCGGTCCGTACCCGCACCATCGGCCCGGGCACCTGGCCGTCGAAGGTCCAGTAGCGATACGTCGTGCCGTCGTCGAGCTGGCCGACCAGTTCCACCGTTTCCAGCTTGACCTGGACGGTCGCCGGCTGACGGCGAACCAGCGGCGCCGGCAGGTCTGTCGGCGCACGCACGATGTCGGCGATCGGCGCCTGCTCCTCCGCAGCAAAGGCCGCCGGCGCCGGGCCGGCGGCGGCCAGGGTCAGCCCGCCGACCGCAAAGGCGGCGGCGGCGACCGTGCTCAACAGGAACTTGCGGGCGGTCATCTCGATTGTCCTTTCGACCCATTCGTTTGTCGCAAGAACAATCTGGGGGCAATCCGGAAGGGCGACGTTGTCGCAGCACAAACTCCCGGGCGTTCACCGGATTGGCCGCCCCCGCCCCGGAAACGCGAAAGCCGGCCCCATGAGGCCGGCTTCCCGCCCGCCCGGCCCCCGGAACGGCGGTCCGGGGCGGGCAGGAACTCGTGGCGTGGCTCTGTCTTACGAAGCGGCGCGCACCAGGCCGCGGCACAGGATCGGGTTGTTGTCGACGTTGCGCATCTTCAGGTCGACGCCGACCTGCGGGCAGGTCACGGCGGTGTGCATCTGGCGCACCTGGACGCCGCCCTCGCTGGCGGTGACGCCGTCGGCAAAGGTCGCGCGCACATTGTAGGTGCCGACCGGCAGCAGATAGGCCAGGCACAGCGAGGAGGGCTCGTGCTTCGTGATCGTCGGCATCTCGACCGCGCCGCTATGCGGCCCGTTGACTTCGACCGAACGCAGCAGCGGGACGTCCTGGTGGGCATCGTAGTACGGGACGTACATCACGCCGCAGGCGGCGGCCCCGCCGCAATAGTCGATCGTCCGCGGTGCCCCGCAATCGTCCGCCATCGCAGCGCCGCCGGCAACCAGCCCCAGGCCCAAGGTCATGGCAAAAAGACTCTTCTTCATCGGTCCGTCCTTTCCGTGTTTCCCTCCCGCCCGAGCGTAGCGGCCCCGACGGATCGCAGTAGGAACACCCGATTGCCCCTACGGTTCCCGCGTCGAGGCGAGGATCGGCGTGATCGCCGTCACATCCGCCCCGCTACGGTCGACCGCCAGGCTTCCGAGGCTGCCGGCGGCCTGGCTTTCCGGCGTTTCGGCGTTGTCCGTCCAGGCCATCCCGGCGGCCGGCGATGCGCTGTCGCAATCGCTGGCAGCCGCGGTCACGGCGCGGCGCTGCATGTCGACGGTGACCGTCGTGCAGGTCCCGCCAGAGGCGAAGCCCTCAACCTGCAGGGCATCTGCGGAGGCATGGCTGCCATCGCCGAACTCCGCCTCGATGCCATAGGTGCAGGCCGGCAGCAGATAGGCGATGCAGTCCCGCTCCGGATCGCCCGGATCGGCAGGCGGCAGGGGCCGGCCGGCCCTGCTGCACTGCGCCGGCGCGGCGGCATCGCCTGCGGACCGGCCGGGGACCGTCGACATCGGCGCCAGGGACAGGCCATGCAGCACCGGGCCGTCCTCGGCGATATTGGCAATTCGCAGGTAGAGCAGGCCGCAACCCTCGGCATCGGTCGTGTCCTGACACCCCTGCACCGCCAATGGCATGCCGCAGTCGAGCGCCAGGCTCCCGCTTGCCGGAAGCGCCAGACAGGCGGCAGACAAGGTGACAAGCACCGCCTTCCGGGTAGCCGATGGGGTCGAAATCCAGGACATGGGCAACTTTCCCGCCGCAGGTGCGGCGCCCGCAGGAACGTTCTTCATCCTGGTCGAACCCCCGGACCGCGGCCGGGGTTCCCCGCCGGGCGGTCAATCGCCCCCTGCGGCCGGCGTCGCCGCGACCGGCCAAAGCCGCGCGGCCAGGGCCAGCAGCGCCGCGCCCAGCGGAATCCAGCCCTCCCAGCCGCCGAGCGCCAGCAGGGTCGCGGCGCTGGCCAGGCACCAGGCCAGGGGAAGGACAAGGCACAGGGCGCCCGGCCAGCCCGGAACCGCCGCAACCAGCAGGCCCAGCGTGCCGATCGCGGTCGGATCCGGCGCGATCCCGAAGACCTCCGATTGCCGCAGCGGCCGCCCCGCCGCCATCGCGAGGAGCGGATGCACGACCACCCCATGGGCCAGCAGCACGGTCCCGACAGCGCGCCGCGGCCACCAGACCGCCGGAACCCGCAGGCGACCGGGAACCGCGGCGAGGCCCAGGAGAAGCGCGGCCTGCAAGGCAAACAGCGGCACGGCATAGCCCGCCGCCCAGTTCACCGGCACATAGCGGTGCAGCAGGAAGGCCCAGCCAGTATGGATCCAGAGCGCGGCCAGGCCGCCGGCGGCGACCCGGTGCGTCCAGGGCAGCGACAGGCCGCCCGGCCGGGCCAGCAATGCCAGCAGCGCCAGGCCGAACAGGGTCGTCGCGACCTGCAGCGGCCAGGCGGCCTGATTGGCCAGCTGGAACAGCCGCCAGTAGACCTGCGGGCCGAACAGCAGGAAATCCTCAGGCCGATAGCTCCACCAGTCCGACATGATTGCGCCCCGGGAAGCGGCGCCGGATCAGAGGCTGTCGAAATCGGCGGCCATCCGCCGGCGCAACGCGGCGTCCGGCAGCGGCCCCCGCGCGGCGGCCTTGTTCTCCCGCAGATGCGCCACCTGCCGGGTCGCCGGTATCGCCACGGTCACCGCCGGATGCGAGAGGATGAATTTCAGCATCGCTTGCGGCCAGCTCGCCACGCCGATCTCCGGCGCCCAGGGCGGCAGCGGCGCGCCCGCGGCCTGCCGCACCAGGGCGCCCTGCCGGAACGGCCGGTTGACGATCACCGCCATGCCGCGGTCCCGGGCCAGCGGCAGCAGCCGCTCCTCCGCCCAGCGATCGGCGATGTTGTAGGTCAGCTGCACGAAATCCAGCGGCACGCGGCGCATGATCTCCTCGAAGCTGTCCTGCCTGCGGCCGTGCGAGGTGGTGATGCCGAGATAGCGCAGCGCTCCGGCCTGCTTCATCTCCTGCAGCATCGGCAGATGCGCCTGCCAGGCCCGCAGGTTGTGGACCTGCAGCAGGTCGAAGCGCGGCAGGTCCCACAGTGCCAGGCTGCGCGAGACCTGCGCCGGTCCCTCCCCGGCGGAGTCCGTCCAGACCTTGTCGGCGGCGAACAGGCCCGATGGCCGGCCAAGCTGCTGCAGCGCATGTCCGACCACCGGCTGCGAGGAGCCATACATCGGCGAGGAATCGATCATGCCGCCGCCGGCTGCGAAGAACGCCTCCATCACCGCAGTGCGTTGCGCGCGCAGGGCCGGGTCCGTGCCGACATTGAAGGTGATCCAGGTCCCCAGCCCGATGGCGGGGATCGACTCGCCACTCGACGGTATCCGCCGCAGCTCCCCGTCGGCGCTTTGCGCCGCCCTGCCCGCCCCGGCCCAGGCGGCGGCCGCGATGGCCGCTCCACCCGCGAGAATACCCCGTCGGGTCAGTCCGTTCGCGCGCATCGCTGCCTCTCCTCAAGCTCCGCCGGCATGCCCCTTACCTAGGGCGGCATCCCGGCGGCGCCAGGGGTCCTGCGGCTTCGCGCCGGGAGGCCCGGCAATCTGGCAGGAACTGACGGCTGCCTGTCATTGCCGGCACCATGGTGCGGCCGCAGGCTGCGGGTCCGGCAGATCCGCAGGACAAGTGCCGGCAACCGGCAAGGATGCTCCCATGAAAGTGCTCGCGTTCGTGTTTCCCGGCTTCACCTTCATCGACCTGGCAGCACCGATGCAGGCCTTCGGCATGCTGCCGGACGCGCAGGTACAGACCGTTTGGCAGGTCGCCGGCCCGGTTCCTTCCGATGCCGGGGTGACCGTGCAGGCCAGCCACGATTTCGACAGCTGCTGGCGCGATGCCGACATCCTGTTCGTGCCGGGAAACACCAAGGCCCTCTTCGCGCAGTTGGACGATGACCGCACCCTGGATTTCCTGGCGGACCGCGGCAGCCGCGCGGGCTGGGTCACCAGCGTCTGCAACGGCTCCCTGCTGCTCGGCGCGGCCGGGCTGCTGCGCGGCTACCGCGCGGCCAGCTACTGGTACGCGCGTGACAGCCTGGCCCTGTTCGGCGCGATCCCCAGCGAGGGCCGTTGCGTCATCGACCGCAACCGGGCGACCGGCGGCGGCATGACCGCCGGGGTGGATTTCGGCATCGCCCTGGTCGGCCAGATCATGGGCGAGCAGGTCGGCCGGCTCTTCGAACTGATGTTCGAGTATGCCCCCGCCCCACCCTACGGAACCGGCCGGCCGGAGCTTGCCGACCCTGCAACATTGGCGGCTGCACGCGCGCAGCTGGCCGAGCTGATGCCGCTGGAGCGGCTGGCGGCGGTGCGCGACCGACGGATCGGCCCCACCGCCTCCTGACGGTGAGGGCCCCCGCGCCGCTGGATGGCGGGGCGACGCGGCTGTACCGTTCGCCGTGAGACGCGGCGGCATCGGGTACGGACAAGATGACGGGCACCAGGACGATCCTCCTCCTCGCGTTTCCTGAGGTCGCGCTCTTGGACCTCGTCGGCCCGGCCGACACCTTCACCGTCGCATCGCGCCACGTCATCGCCGCCGACCCGCCAGCCTATCGGGTCGTGGTGGCCTCGGTCGCCGGCGGCGCCGTGCGCACGGTCTCCGGGATGCTGATCGACACCGCGCCGCTGTCCGGTATCGACATGGACAGGGTCGACACGATCCTGGTGCCCGGTGGCGGGCCGCCCCTGTCCCCGCCGGTGCCCCCCGATCTTGTCGCCTGGCTCGCCGCCCATGGCCCACAGGCGCGCCGGCTCTGTGCGGTCTGCACCGGCGCCTTCCTGCTGGCGGATGCCGGCCTGGCGGAGGGGCGGCGCCTTGCCACCCACTGGGAGGCTGCGGGCGAACTGCAGCGGCGGCATCCCGGCGTATCGGTGGAGGCAGAGCCGATCTTCGTCCGCGACGGGCCGATCTGGAGTTCCGCCGGCTTCACCGCGGGGATCGACCTGGCGCTTGCGCTCGTGGAGGAAGATCACGGCCACGATGTCGCGATCCACCTGGCACGGCTGATGGTGATGTTCATGAAGCGGCCGGGGGAGCAGCCGCAGTATTCCAGCGCCCTGGCCTCGCAATCCGTCGCGGACCCGCAGTTCGAGAAACTGCATGCCTGGATCGCGAACAGCCTGGACGGCGACCTGCGGGTCGAGGCCCTGGCGGCGCGCGTGAACATGGCGCCGCGGACCTTCGCGCGCCGCTATGCCCGCTCCGTCGGGCGCACCCCGGCGAAAACCGTCGAGCTCCTGCGGATGGAGGCTGCCTGCCGTGCCCTGCTCGATGCGGAAATGCCCCTGAAACAGGTCGCGCGAAGCTGCGGCTTCGGCGACGAACAGAACCTGCGCCGCGGCTTCCTGCGCCGCTTCGGCATGGCACCGCAGCAATACCGGTCCCGCTTCGGCGCCGCCACTTGCAGCAGGCCAAGGCAGGATTTGAGTGCTGAATGACCTGGGCGCGCGACCCGCAGCCGGGCAGCCTTGCACCGGACGATCCTCAGAAGCGATTGAGCAGGAGCCCGACCGATGCAGCAGTTGTTCGTGGAGTTGTACAGCTACCGCCCGGCCTGGCGGGCGCTGAGCGAGCGCCAGCGGCAGGACTTCGCCACCGGCATTCTTGCGGCGGTACAGGGCCTGACCGAACAGGGGGTGGAGGTGCTGGGCTGGGGCATGAACGCCCCGGCGACCGACCGGCGCGCGCCCTATGACTTCTTCTGTGCCTATCGCGTGCCGTCGGCGGATTTCCAGCGCGGCTTTGAGGCCGCGATCGCGGAGTCCGGCTGGCATGACTATTTCGACCAGGTCGCCGTCAGCGGCGACATTCTGGCCCCGGCCGACCTGCTGGCGGCCAACGTCGCGCTGCGATCGCCGACCGGGTGACCGCCGTGCGGCCCCGGCCCGCCGGGTTCAGCCTGCGGCAGGCGCCACCAGCGCGAACATCGCCCCTTGCGGATCCAGCCCCTGCAGGATCCGGCTGCCGCCGGGCACCTCCATCGGGCCGTTCACCACCTTGCCGCCGGCCGCCGTGACCCGGGCGGCCGCTGCGTCGATATCCGCCACGTTGAAATAATAGGTCCAGAACGCCGACGGCATGTCCGGCATCCTGGTCATCATGCCGCCGATCGTCTCCCCGCCCGCGGCGAACAGCTGATAGATGCCGACCGGGCCCATGTCGTGGGCCTCGGCCCGGGTCCAGCCGAACATCGCGGCATAGAAGGCGAAGGCAGTATCCAGATCGTCGGCCATCAGTTCCCGCCAGCCGGCCTGGCCGGGCGTGCCGGGCGGCGCCGGTGGCGGCGGGTCGTCGCCCTCGGCCGGGCTGAACAGCGCGAAGGCGCCGCCGTGCGGGTCGGAGACCATGGCGAAGCGCCCGACGCCGGGGATATCGTCCGGCGCCCGATGCACCCGGCCGCCGGCCGCCTCGATCCGCAACGCCATGGCATCGACATCGTCCACGCCGACATAGCCGATCCAGGCCGGCCCGGCACCGGCCGCCCTGGCCTCGTCCGGAATCGACATCAGGCCGCCGACCGGACCGGCGTCGGTAGCGAAGATGCTGTAGCGCATGTCCGGCATGCCAGCATCGGTGGCGGTCCAGCCGACCACCTCCGAATAGAACCGTGCGGCCGCATCGGGGTCGCCGGTCATCAGTTCGTACCAGACGAACCGCGGATCGCCGCTTGTCATGGGAGTTGCTCCTGTCCAGGGTTCGAGCGGGCGGCCCGCGCCGCTGCGCTCCTTGACCACGCGACACTGCCGGGCAACTATGTTGATATCAACATTCCAGGACCGATGTCAAAACCAGAATCCGCTCCCGTCAGTTCCCGACCCGTCCCGTTCGCGGCCACGGCCGAGGTGCGCGACACCTGCCTCTGCCTGCACATGCAGCGGGCCGCGCGTGCCCTGGCCCGGCGCTTCGACGAAGCCCTGCGCCCCTGCGGCCTGACCAACGGCCAGTTCTCGCTGCTGATGGCCCTCAACCGCCCCGAACCGCCGGGCATGGCGGCGGTCGCCCGGCTGCTGGCCGTGGACCGGACCACCCTGACCGCGGCCCTGAAGCCGCTGGAGCGGCGCGGCCTGGTTGCCATTGCGGCAGATCCGCAGGACCGTCGCGGCCGCCGCCTGGTGCTGACCGCGCTGGGGCAGCAGCAGCTGGCGGCGGCGCTGCCGGCCTGGCGCGCCACCCATGCGGAGGTCGATGACCTGTTGCGGGGAAGCGGCGGCGAGCCCGACCGCCTGCGGCAGGACCTGCATGCGCTCTCCGGCATGGACGCACCGTGACCCCGATCAGCCGCGCCTGCCTGGCCGCCGCCGGGCTCCTCGCCATCGTCGCCGGGGCGGCACCGGCCGCGGCCTTCGAGCCTGTCGCCGGGGATTTCATGGCGGACCGGGCCTGCCCCGCCCCTGTCAGCATCCGACAGGCCCGCAATCCCGGCGACTGGCACCTGCGTCCGGGCAGCACCTATGCCGCCCACGGCTTGAACAAGCCCGGCGGCAGCGATGTCCAGGTCTCCGTGCCGGGCGCGTCTCCGGCACGGCGCTGGGTGGCCCGCACCTGCGGCACCCTGCGCCTGGCCGAGGCGCAGGATGGCGGGCCCCTGCTGCCGTTCTTCGATGGCGCGACCGGGCCGTCGGATCCATCGCCCGCCCCGCCGGCCCTGTCGGCCCTGGACCGGGCAGTGCTGCAGCTCTGCGGTTCCTGGGGCAGCCGGCCGAGCGCGGCGGCGTTCCGGCGGATGCTGGACGATCCCGGGCCGGCTGCGGAGGTCGAGGCGATCCGGCGGGCGCTCGACAATGCCGTTGTGGGGCCGGCGCGCGACGCGGCAGCATTCCGGGACGACCTGACCGAGGCCTGGTTCGCCGCCGACGGCTTTGCCCATGTCTTCTGCGGCGAACCCGGCGCGGACGGGCTTGGCGGCCTGCATTTCGCCGGGCGCTACCTGCAGATGCAGCAGGAAGGCTGGGGCGGCCTGGCCACGGCCTGCGCCCGCGCCGAGATCGTCCCGCCCATCTACACCCTCGGCGTGCGCTACCTGCGCCCCGGTGGCGGCATGGCGACAGCCTGCCCCAAGGGCTATGCGCTGACCCTGGACGCCGGTGCGCTGTTCGTCGCGGCGACCCGCGCCCTGCGCCAGATGGCCGGCAGGCCCGGCGCCGCTTGCCTCTATCGGGTGGCAGCGCCGGGGCAGAGCGCCTTCCTCGCCGTGTTTGTCCGCCGCGACGGTGCGATCCGCAGCTTCTATCCGGACGCCTCGCCGACCTGCGACGGCGGGGCCGGCGCGGCGTCCTGCCTCTGCGACGCGGACTGACCTGACCTGCACTTTCCCGGCGCCGGCCTGTCGGTCTGCGCCCCGTCTCCCCGTCTAACAGGTGAAGGCCGCCGGCCTTCGCCCGCCCAGACCAGGAGGACATCATGAAACTCTACGACGCCAAGGCCCCGAACCCGCGCCGGGTCCGCATCTTCATTGCCGAGAAGGGCATGGACGTGCCGCGCGACACGCTGGACCTGGACTCCGGCCAGGCCCGGACGCCGGACTTCCTGGCGAAGAACTCGCTCGGCCAGGTGCCGGTGCTGGAACTCGACGACGGCACGGTGATCACCGAAAGCGTCGCGATCTGCCGGTACCTCGACAGTCTGCAGCCCGACCCGCCGCTGTTCGGCGGCACGCCGAAGGGCGAAGCGCAGGTCGAGATGTGGAACCGCCGCATGGAGCTCGAGATCCTGAACACAATCGCCAATGTGGCGCAGCACAGCTTTCCGTTCTTCAAGGACAGGGTAACCCAGGTGCCCGCCTTCGCGGCGGCGCAGATGGCCCTGATCCCGGCGAAATGGGCCTGGCTGGACAGCGAGATGGCCGACGGGCGGCCGTTCATCGCCGGGGACAGCTTCTCGGCCGCGGACATCACCGGCATGGTCGCGACCAAGCTGTCGGAACTGCTCGGCAGCCCGATCCCCGACAGTCTGGCTCATGTGGCGCGCTGGGATGCCGAGGTCCGCGCCCGGCCGAGCTGGAACGCCTGAGCGTCCGCCCCCTGCTGCCGCCTAGAGGCTCAGCCCGCACCCCTCGAAGGCGGCGCGCGTCGCCGCCTTCTCCGCCTCGGTGAGCTGCAGCAGCGGGGGGCGCACCGGCCCGCCGGCCTGGCCCAGCAGTTCCTGCCAGTATTTCTGGTGCGCCTGCGGCTTGCCGCCGGGACGGGTCTGCTTCAGGGCGCGGCGTACCGGCTCCAGGCTGTCGCGCACCCGGCGTGCCGCGTCCACGCGGCCGGCAAAGGCCAGCTCGGTATAGTCGTGCATCCGCCGGTCGGCCCTGGTCTGCAGCAGATAGGGCGGCGAGGAACAGAGATAGAGCTGCCAGCCGAGCTCGACGATATTGTCGAGCCATTCCTCTTCGGAGGCGGTGCTGACCAGCAGGCTGTCGCCCGCCAGTTCCGTCAGGCGGCGGTAATGCTCGCGCTCCACGCTGTACTTGATGGCGACGATGTTCGGCAGCGCCGCGATCCGCGCGCAGAGCTCCGGGCTCATGATGTAGCCGCTGTCCGGATGGCTCCACATGGCGATGCCGATCTGCAGTTCCTCGCAGAGGATCCGGTAATAGTTGAAGAGCGTGTCGTCGCGATCGTGCAGGAAGTGCAGCACCGGCGCATGAACGACGATATAGTCCGCACCGATCGCCTGGGCGTGGCGGGCAAGCTCCAGAACCGTGTCGAAGTTCTGGTCCGAGCAGGACATGATGGTGCCCGCCCGGCCGCCGGTCTCCTCCACCGCGATGTCGAAGCTGCGCTTGCGCTCCGCCAGCGACATCGAGAAGAACTCGCCCTGCTTGCCGTTGATGAACAGCCCGGCGATCCCCAGATCGTCGACCCAATGGCGGATGTTGCGCCGGAAGCCGGCTTCGTCGATGGCGAAGTCCGGCAGCATCGGCGTCAGCGCCGCGGCCCAGATGCCGCGCAGATGCGCCCGGGCATGGGCCTTCGCGTCCAGCCTGTCGTAGCTCATCGCAATTCCTCCGGTTCGGCGGCCTGCGCCGCCTGTATCGCACGCCAGACCGCCTCGGCACCGATCGGCAGGGGCAGGTCCTGCACGCCCAGCGGCCGGAGCGCGTCCAGCACGGCATTCGCGATCGCGGCCGGCGCACCGATCGTGCCCGCCTCGCCCACACCCTTGGCACCCAGCAGGTTGGCCGGCGACCGGCCGGCCAGGCTGCCAATCTCCAGCACCGGCATGTCGGCCGCACGGGGCAGTGCATAATCCATCAGGCTGCCGGTCAGCAGCTGCCCGTCGGTGTCGTAGACCAGCCGTTCCAGCAACGCCTCGCCCAGGCCCTGTGCCATGCCGCCGGCGAGCTGCCCCGCCACCAGCATCGGGTTGACGACGATGCCGGCATCGTCGGCCAGCACCATCCGCTCGACCTGCACCCGGCCGGTCGCGGGATCCACGGCGACCTGCGCAATATAGCAGCCGCTGCCCCAGGCCTCGCCCTCGGCGGTATAGACCTGCGCGGCTTCCACCGTGGCGCTGGGCCCGGCGGCCGGCAGGCGCGCCAGCACCTCGCGGCCCGCCGCCAGCACCGCGGAGCCGCCGATCGCGGTGCTGCGGCTCGCCAGCGCACCGATGCCTTCCGGGCAGTCGGCGGTGTCGCCATGGCGCACCGTCACGGCGTCCGCGGAAATCCCGAACAGGTCCGCGAGGATCTGGGCGCAGGCGGTTTCCCGTCCGTGACCCTGGCTGCTGCCGCCCAGGAAACAGTCCACGCTGCCATCGGCATTGCGGCGCACCCGGGCGCTTTCCCAGCCCTGGCCGCAGGGCTCCACGAACATCGCGCAGCCCAGGCCGATCAGTTCGCCACCGGCACGCCGCCGCCGCTGTTGCGCGCGCAGGGCGTCCAGGTCGGCGCGTGCGGCGGCCAGCTCCAGAAGGCGCGGATAATCGCCGGAATCCAGGACGATGCCGGTCGGCCCCTGCCAGGGCATGGCAGCGGGCGGGATCAGGTTCGCGCGGCGCAGGTCCAGCGGATCCATGCCGAGGGCCTGCGCCGCCCGGTCCACCAGGCGCTCCATCAGCATGGCGGCCTCCGGCCGGCCCGCGCCGCGATAGATCCCCACCGCTGCGGTGCCGTCGGCATGCCCGCGCACCGCCACATCGAGGGCCGGCACGAGGTAGGGGCCGGGCAGGATCCGTCCGGCGTTCCACAGCGGCACCGCGGCACTGGTCGTCAGCCAATGGCCCAGCGGCGCGTCGATCCGCGCCTGCAGTGCCAGGAAGCGGCCGTCCGCCGCGACCGCCAGGCGGCCGCGGGTCGTCATCCCGCGCCCGTGCGAGGCGGCAAGCAGGTCCTCGCCGCGCGTGGCGGTCCATCGCACGGGGCGGCACAGCGCAAAGGCCGCCCAGACGGCGAGCACCTCTTCCGGATAGAGCGAGGCCTTCATGCCGAAGGCGCCGCCGACATCCGGCGCCACCACCCGGATCCGGCCGGCATCAACCCCCAGGATGCCGGCGAGTTCGCTGCGCGCGCGATGCGGTGTCTGGCTGGACAGCCAGACCGTCACATCGCCCGTGGCGGCGTGATAGTCGACGGCGATGGCGCGGCCTTCCAGCGGACATGGCGCCAGGCGCGAATGCCGGACCTCGACCGCCACGACATGGGCCGCGGCGTCACATGCCGCGCCGGCATCGCCGGCCTGCCAGTCCAGGGCAAAGACCGCCTCGCCCGGGGCCGGGAGCCGGGATGCGTCCTTCAGGGACAGATCGATCGCAGCCACGGCATCGGCCGCGCGGTCGGCGCTATCGGCCAGCACGGCCGCCACCGGCTGGCCCACCGCCAGCACGCGGCCGGCGGCCAGCACCGGGAAGTCCGGCGCGGCACCAAGCGGCAGCACCGGGTTGACCGTCAGCCGGCCGAGCGGCGTCAGGTCCGCCGCTGTCAGCACCGCCGCCACGCCGGGCATTGCCGCCGCCGCCGCCGTCTCGCAGCCCAGGATCGCACCCCCGGCGGCCGGACTCCGCAGGAAGGCGATGTGCAGGGCGTCCTGCAGCGGGATATCCGCCACGAACCGCCCCTGCCCCTGCACCAGCGGCAGGTCCTCGCGCCGGCGGATCGCCTGGCCGACCAGGGCCCCGCCCGACACCCGGTCGAGGCCGGCTTTCGCCAGCGGCATGGCCCGCCCGGGTTCGGTCTGATCACGGTGCACGGACGTGGTCCCCAGCTCTGCGCGTTGCAACGGGCGAAGGGCCGCCGCCTCCGACAATCTGTGCAACCGGCAGGTCGGTGCCAAATCGTTTCTGGGCATCCAGATATATCCAAATCGAATATCCAGAGCCTTGGATACGTGCAAAGTGAAAAGTGACCCGGTCCCGGTCCGAAAGGATTCTTCCAGCATGTCCCAGAAGTCCTGCGCCGTCGTGCTGATCGGCCGGGGCGCGATTGCCCGCCACGTCTCTGCTGCCCTGGCCGCCGATCCCGCATTGCAGCTTGTCGGCCGGATTCTCCGCGACGACGGTGGCGGCGCGGCAGCGGTCGATGGCCTGCCTGCGGCAACCAGCCTGGCCGGGCTGGGCCTGCGGCCGGACATCGTCGCCGACTGCGCCGGGCATGGCGGCCTGGCGGCCCATGGCCCGCAGATCCTGGCGGCCGGCATCGACATGGTCACGGTCTCCGCCGGCGCGATGGCGCATCCGGGGCTGGCGGAGCAGCTGGAGGCGGCCGCCCGCCGCGGCGGGGCCCGCCTGCAGTTCGCCAGCGGTGCGATCGGCGGCACCGACTGCCTCGCCGCGGCGGCGGCCGGCGGCCTGGACCATGTCCGCTATACCGGGCGCAAGCCGCCAGCAGGCTGGCGCGGCACCCCCGCCGCCGGGCAGGTCGATCTCGACCGGCTGAGCGCGCCGCATGTCCACTTCCGCGGATCGGCACGACAGGCGGCACGGCTCTACCCGCGCAACGCCAATGTCGCGGCGACCATTGCCCTGGCAGGGATCGGGCTGGATCGCACGGAAGTTGAACTGGTCGCCGACCCTGCCGCCCCGGGCAACCTGCACGAGGTGGAGGCTGCCGGCCCGTTCGGAACGTTCCGACTGCAGCTGTCCGGCCGGCCGCTGCCGGACAATCCGGCTTCCTCCGCGCTTGCCGCGATGAGCGTCCTGGCCGCGCTGCGCCGCCGGACGCAGCCGCTCTGGCTTTAGGTCCGGCAGCGGCTCCCGGCGAGGGTGCTGCTCAGGCGGGGTCGCGCAGGCCCCGGGCCACCTCCCGCAGTTCCTCGAGGAAGGCGGTCGCGGCAGGCGACAGGCCGCCCACCTGCCGGAACGACACCCCGACCGGCCCGATGGAAACGCCCAGGTCGCACGGGATCACCGACAGCACGCCCAGGCGGGCCTCCTGTTCCACGACATGCGCGGGCACGATGCCGATCAGGTCGGTGGACTGCAGCAACGCCCTGTTGGTCTGGAAGGAGACCGATTCCACCGCGATCCTCGGCACCATGCCATGGTCGTGGAAGGCCTTCTCGATCTGTCGCCGCAAGGTGGTCTCCTGCAACGGCAGGATCCAGTCGCAGGCCGCGAGGTCCGACAGGGCCACACTGTCCCGTCCGGCCAGCGGATGGCCGGCCCGGGCCACGATGCAGACGGCCTCGTCGAACAGGCGCTCCTGCACCAGCTCGGCGCGGTGCCGGAACTCGGGCAGCCGCCCGACCACCATGTCGAGATCGCCGGCCGCGAGCGCCGGCATGAGAAGGTCGTTGGTTCCGTCGCGCACAGTCACGCTGACATTGGGGCGCTTGGCCCGCACCCGGCAGATGGTCTGCGGCAGCAGCTTCGCGGAGGCGGCCAGCAGGGTGCCGACGACGATCCGCCCGCCCAGCCCCTCGTTCAGGTCGTCCAGTTCCTGCGCGGCCTGGGCGATCTGCGCCAACACCAGCTTGCCGTGACGGACCAGCGCCTCGCCGAACGGCGTCGGCACCGCGCCGCGGTTCGTGCGGTCGAACAGCCGGACGCCGAAATCGGCCTCCAGGTCCTTGATCAGCTTGGTGGCCGCCGGCTGCGAGATGTTCAGGGCCTCCGCCGCGTGCAGGATGCTCGCCCGCTCCGCCACCA
Source organism: Sneathiellaceae bacterium (assembly GCA_040216765.1). Taxonomy (GTDB): domain Bacteria; phylum Pseudomonadota; class Alphaproteobacteria; order Ferrovibrionales; family Ferrovibrionaceae; genus Marinibaculum. The sequence goes on from JAVJON010000007.1 coordinate 600,821, forward strand.
CCACCAGCAGGCGCAGCTGCTTGAGTTTCAGCCGGGTCAGCACCCGGTCGGTGATGCGGATATGGCGGTTGCGCGTTTCCATGCCTCACTATCGCAAATCGTAATATCAACTTCCAAGCTTTTGCCTTGTCGGTAATAGCAGACCTGCCATCCTGCGGCCCAACAGGAGTTCCAGCGGGGATGGTGGGATGAAGATCGTTCTGGTTCACGGCGCCTGGCATGACGGCTCGCTCTGGGCGGAGGTTGCCGCGCCGCTGCGCGCCGCAGGGCACGAGGTGCATACCCCGACCCTGGCGGGAAACGGGCCCGGCGAGGTCGATCGCACGATCGGCCATGCCGAGGCGGTGCAGTCGGCGATCGACTATGTGACCGGCAACGACCTGAGCGATTTCGTCCTGCTGGGCCATTCCTATGGCGGCACGATCATCTCCAAGATGGCGGAGGCGATGCCCGAGCGGATCCGCCGGCTGGTCTACTGGAATGCCTTCGTCCTGCAGGACGGAGAGTCCGTCGAGAGCGTCAGCCCGCCGGCCTACAAGGGCATGATGGACCAGATCGTCGCCTCCGGAGCCTACGGCCCGGGCGGGGTCAAGCTTCCCTTCCCGGTGTGGCGCGAGGCTTTCATGAACGATGCGTCGCTGGCCCTGGCGGAAAAGACCTACGGGATGACCACGCCGCACCCGCACCGTACGCTGACCGACCGGCTGGAACTGAAGAGCTTCTACGACCTGCAGATCCCGCGAAGCTACCTGAACTGCACGGACGACATCGCCATGCCGGTGGGCGACTATGCCTGGATGCCCCGCTTCCCTGCACGTCTCGGCCTGTGCCGGCTCGTGCAGATGCCCGGCGGGCACGAGGCCTGTTTCACGAACCCCGCCCTGCTGGCCGACAAGATCATGGAGGCCGGGCGGGACTAGGCGCGGAGGACGAGAGATGACCGGTCACCCCACCCTGGCGCCCTTCAACTTCAGGGACTGGATCGCCCGCAACCGCGACCAGCTGAAGCCGCCCGTCGCCAACAAGCAGCTGTTCGACCGGCAGACCGGCATGGTCGTGATGATCGTCGGCGGTCCCAACATGCGGGTCGATTTCCACGACGACCCGGTGGAAGAGTTCTTCTACCAGATCCAGGGCGACATGATCCTGAAGGTGGCGGAAGCCGGCCGGATCTATGACATCCGGATCCGCGAAGGCGATGTCTTCCTGTTGCCGCCGCATGTTCGCCACTCGCCGCAGCGGCCGCTTCCCGGCTCCGTCGGGCTTGTGGTCGAGGGCACGCGCGGGCCGCAGCACCGCGACGGGTTCGAATGGTACTGCTTCGCCTGCGGCGAACTGGTGCACCGGGTCGAGCTGCAGATCACCGATATCGTGAAGGACCTGCCTCCGCTGTTCTCGGCGTTCTACGACAACGAAGAGGAACGCCGCTGCGGTGCCTGCGGCGCCATCCATCCGGGCAGGCAGCCCCCGGACGGCTGGGCCGCGCTGTGACATCCCCCATCCGGAGACAAACATGACAAGACGCCCTCTGCTCCTGCTCCCTGCCGCCGCCCTGGCACTGGCCTGCGCCCTCCCCGCCGCCGCGGAACCGGTGAAGATCGGCATGATCACCACCCTGTCCACCGGCGCCGGCTATCTGGGCGAGGATGTCCGCGACGGCTTCCTGCTCGCCATGAAGGAGGAAGGCGGCAGGCTCGGCGGCACCGATGTCGAGCTGATCGTCGAGGATGACGGCCTGAATCCGGGCACCGCCAAGCAGCTCGCCGACCGGCTCCTGGAGCAGGAGAAGGTCGAGCTCATGACCGGCGTGATCTTCTCCAACATCGCGCCCGTGGTGGCCCCGCTGACCATCAGGTCCGGCGGCATCTACATCTCGCCCAACGCGGCGCCGTCGACCTTCGCCGGAAAGAATTGCGACCAGGACTATTTCGCCGTCGCCTGGCAGAACGACAGCCTGCACGAGACTGCCGGCATCTACGCCAACGAGCTGGGCTACAAGAGCGCCTACCTGATCGCGCCGAACTACCAGGCCGGCAAGGATTCCATCGCCGGCTTCAAGCGCTACTTCAAGGGCGAGATCAAGGGCGAGCTGTTCACCAAGCTGGGGCAGACCGACTATGCCGCCGAGATCGCCAAGCTCCGTGCGGCGGACCCGGAGATGCTGTTCACCTTCCTGCCCGGCGGCATGGGCATCAACTTCCTCAAGCAGTATTCGCAGGCCGGCCTGACGGACCAGATCCCGCTGGTCGGTTCCATCGCCACGATGGACCCGCGGATCATCGCCGCGATCGGCGATGCCGCGCTGGGGGTGCGGTCCTCCTCCCACTGGAATGCCGACCTGGACAATCCGGCCAACAAGGCCTTCGTGGCGAACTTCACGGAAACCTATGGCCGCCCGCCGACCCCCTATGCCAGCCAGGGCTACGACACCGCGCGCCTGATCGCCAGCGCCCTGAAGGCCACCGGCGGCAAGGTGGTGGCGGACAAGGACGCCTTCCGCGCCGCGCTGCGTGCCGGAAAATTCGACTCCGTGCGCGGCAGTTTCGCCTTCAACAACAACCAGCACCCGATCAACGACTGGTACGGCCTGGTGGTCGAGAAGGGCGCCGACGGTGCGCCGGTCAACCGCACGGTCAAGATGATCGCCCCGGGGCACGAGGATGCCTATGCGGCGGAATGCGCCCTGCAGTAGCGGCGGCCGGCGGCGGCGGCAGGATCCTGTCGCCGCCGCTTCCGCCTAGCATCGGCCCCGCCAGATGACCCTCGTCCTGGAGCAGGTCCTCAACGGCCTGCAGTTCGGCGTCTTCCTGTTCCTGGTCTCCGCCGGCCTGACCCTGATCTTCGGCGTGATGGGCGTGATCAACCTGGCGCATGGCTCGCTGGTCATGGTCGGTGCGTTCGCGACCGCCGCGGCGACCCAGGCCCTCGGCTCCTTCCTGCTGGGGCTGCTCGCCGGCCTGGCCGCCGCCGGGCTGACCGGCGCCGTCATGGAGCTTCTGGTGATCCGCCGGCTGTATCGTCGCGACCATCTGCGCCAGGTCGTCGCCACTTTCGGCATCGTGCTGTTCGCCAACGAGATGGTCGTCATGATCTGGGGCCGCACGCCGCTGTTCTTCAACGCGCCGGACTGGCTGGGCGGCTCCGTCGAACTGGCCGGCGGCATCGTCTATCCGGTCTATCGCCTGTTCATCATCGCGGTCGGCATCGCCGTCGCGGCTCTGCTCTACCTGCTGGTGACCCATACCCGCGTCGGCATGCTGATTCGCGCCGGCAGCACCCACCGCGAGACGGTCGCCTCCCTGGGTGTCGACATCGCCGCCCTCTCCACCCTGCTGTTCGCTTTCGGCGCCGTGCTTGCCGGGCTGGCCGGCGCGATGGCCGGGCCGCTGGTCTCGGTGGAGACCGGGATGGGCGAGCGCCTGCTGATCCTGTCCTTCGTGGTGATCGTGATCGGCGGCCTCGGCTCCCTGCCCGGCGCATTGACCGCCGCCCTGCTCGTCGGGCTGTTCGACACCCTGGGGCGGGCCTTCCTGCCGGACCTGCTGAAGCTGGTCATGGATCCCGCGGAGGCCGACACGACCGGCGGCGCGATCTCCTCCATGTCGGTCTACCTGTTGATGGCGGCGGTCCTGGTGGTGCGCCCCAGCGGCCTGTTCCCGACCGCGGCGGGACGGCATTGACCGCGCAGGACCGGCCGGCGCGCCGCCTGCTGCCGCTTGCCGCGCCGGCCGCCGGACTGCTGCTGCTGCTGGCGCTGCCCGCGCTGCTGGGTGCGATCGACCAGGGCTTCCTGGTCGGCACCGCGACACGGATCCTGATCTACGGCATTGCCGCGACCAGCCTCAACTTCCTGCTGGGCTATGGCGGGATGGTCAGCCTCGGCCACGCCGCCTATCTGGGCATCGGCGCCTATGTCACCGGCATCCTGTCGGTCAACCTGTTCGAGGATGCCACCCTGCTCGGCCTGGGCGGCAGCAACCTGGCACTGGTCGCCTGGCCGGCCTCCATGCTGGTTGCCGGGATCTTCGCCCTGGCGATCGGCGCGCTGTCGCTGCGCACGAAGGGCATCTACTTCATCATGATCACCCTGGCCTTCGCGCAGATGGTCTACTACCTGGCGGTCTCGCTGGAACGCTATGGCGGCGATGACGGCTTCATGATGATCGACGGGCGGTCCCGCCTGCCGGGCCTGGACCTGGCCGGCCATGTCCCGTTCTATTTCGCGGTCCTGGCGCTGTTCCTGCTGGCCGCCTGGGGTTTCCACCGGGCCACCGGCTCGCGCTTCGGGATCGTGCTGCAGGGCTGCCGCGAGAACGAGCCGCGGATGCGCGCGCTGGGCTGCCCGACCTATCGCTACAAGCTGGCGGCCTTCGTCATCGCCGGCGCCGTGACCGGGCTGGCCGGCGCGCTGCTGGCGAACCTCGCCGAATATGTCAGCCCGGACTACATGCACTGGACGCAGTCCGGCGACCTGCTGGTCATGGTGATCCTGGGCGGGGTCGGCACCGCGCTCGGGCCGCTGCTGGGGGTGGCGGCCTTCTTCCTGATCGAGGCCTTCCTGCCGGGCCTGCTGCACCTCGCCGGGCTGCCGGACCTGGCCGAGCATTGGCGCGTGCTGTTCGGGCCGTTCCTGGTGCTGGTCGTGCTGTTCTCCCGCGGCGGGATCCTGGGCGGGCTGCGGCGCCTGCCCGACCTGCTGCCGTCCGGCCGGAGGGACGCCCGTGGCTGACCGCGCGCCCCTGCTGCAATGCCTCGACCTGTGCAAGGCGTTCGGCGCGCTGGCGGTCGCCGACCGGATCGACCTGGCCGTGGAGGCGGACGAGATCCATGCGGTCATCGGGCCGAACGGCGCGGGCAAGAGCAGCCTCGTCGGGCTGCTCTGCGGCCAGCTGCAGCCGGATGCCGGCACCATCCGCTTCGACGGGCGGGAGATCACCGGGCTGTCGGAAACCGACCGGCCGCACCGCGGCCTGGTGCGGTCGTTCCAGGTCACCTCGGTGTTCCAGGATTTCACCGCCCTGCAGAATGTCGCCCTGGCGGTGCAGCTGCAGGCGGGCCACAGCTTCTCCTTCCTGCGCCCCGCCCGCGGCGACCGGCGCCTGACGGAGCCGGCTGCGGCGCTGCTGGACCGGGTCGGGCTGGCGGCGGCCGCGGACCAGCCGGCGCATGCGCTGTCCCATGGCCAGCAGCGTCAGCTGGAGATCGCCATGGCGCTGGCCCTGCGGCCGCGCCTGCTGGTGCTGGACGAACCGCTGGCCGGCATGGGGGCGGAGGAATCGCAGGCGATGATCGCCCTGCTGCAGGCCATGCGCGGCCAGGTCGGCATGCTGCTGATCGAGCATGACATGGACGCGGTCTTCGCCCTGGCGGACCGGATCTCGGTGCTGGTCGCCGGCCGGATCATCGCCAGCGGGCCACCCGCGACGATCCGCAGCGATGCCGCCGTGCAGGAGGCCTATCTGGGCGGGGAAGCCCTCGGCCGGGATATTCCCGCGACTGCAACGGAGGCACCGTAATGCTGCAGGTCGAGGGGCTGCAGGCCGGCTATGGCCGGGTCAGGGTGCTGTTCGGCATCGACCTGGCCGTGGCCGAGGGCGAGGTGGCGACCCTGCTGGGGCGCAACGGCATGGGCAAGACCACGACCATGCGGGCGATCACCGGGCTGACCCCGCCCAGCGGCGGGCAGATCGCGTTCCGCGGCCATGCGCTCGAACGCCGGCCGCCGCACGCGATCGGCCGGCTGGGCATCGCCATGGCGCCGGAGGGCCGGCAGGTATTCCCCACCCTGACGGTGCGCGAGAACCTGGTCGCCACCGCCGCCAACCGCCTGGGGCGGGCCTCGCCCTGGACCCTGGAGCGGATCTACCGGCTGTTCCCGCGGCTGCAGGAACGCCAGCGCCAGTCGGCGGCCTCGCTGTCGGGCGGCGAGCAGCAGATGCTGGCCATCGGCCGGGCGCTGATGACCAACCCGGCCCTGCTGCTGCTGGATGAGGCGACGGAGGGCCTGGCGCCGCTGATCCGGCAGGAGATCTATGCCTGCATCCGCAGCCTGAAGGCCGAAGGCCAGGCGATCCTGATGGTGGACAAGCATATCGCCGAACTGCTGCCGGTCGCCGACCGCCATACCATCATCGAGAAGGGGCGCACCGTGTGGAGCGGCAGCTCCGCCGCCTTCCGCGCCGCGCCGGAACTGGTGGCGCGGCATCTGGGGGTCTGACCCTCAGCCGGCTTCCGCCAGGGTCCAGCGCACGGGCAGCCGGAGGGGGCCACGGAACGCGATGTTGGGCGGGAATTCCGGGGCATCCGGCTCGGCGAGGTCCACCGTCGCGAAGCGGTCCAGCATGCCGTTCAGGACGGCCGCGACCTCGATCCGGGCCAGTGGCACGCCGAGGCAGTAGTGCAGCCCCTTGCCGAAGGACAGATGCGCGCCGCTGTTGGCACGGGAAGGGTCGAAGCTGTCGGGCGCGGCGAACACCGCCGGGTCGCGATTGGCCGCGGCCAGCGACAGCATCAGCTTCGCGCCCGCGGGCACCGCCGCGCCACCGATCACGCAATCCTCCTTGGCGATGCGCCGCCAGGCGGTCACCGAGGAATCGTAGCGCAGGGTTTCCTCGATCACGTCGGCAATGCTGTCCCGGCCGGCCCGCAGCTTCGGCCAGAGCCCGTGCAGCAGGACCTGCCGGATGCAGTTGGCCGCCAGGTTCGTCGTGGTCTCATGCCCGGCGAAGCTCAACCCGAAGACGATGCTGGCGATCTCCTGGTCGGTCAGCGGCGGGTCGACATCGTCGTCCTGCAACAGGTCCGAGGTCAGGTCGTCGGCCGGCGCCCGGCGGCGGTCCGCCACGAAGGCCTCGCAATAGTCCCAGAACGCCACCATGGTGCGGGCCGCGCGGACCTGTGCCCCGGCCGTCGGGCGGCCCCAGTTCACCACCAGCTTGTCGGCGCACCAGGCCTTGATGCGGTCCGCGTCGGTGTCGGGGAAGCCGATCATGGTGAAGATCGTGAGCGCCGGCAGCGGGTAGCAGAGCGCCTGCATCAGGTCGCCTCCGCCCGCCCCGGCGATATCGTCCAGGATCGCGCCGCAGCGGGCCTCTATGACCGGGGTCAGCACCCGCATGCGGCGTGCGGAGAAGCCGCGCGCCAATGGCCGGCGAAACCGGGTATGCCCCGGCCGGTCGGCATTCGACATGACCGGCAGGATGCGGAAGCCCGCCTTCAGGATCGCCATCGCCTCGTCGCAGAGCGGCAGCAGCGGGGTCTGGGCGTTCGCGGCGGAGAACAGTTCCGGATGGCTGAAGACATGGTCGACATCGGCATGCCGGGTGACGACCCACATGTCGATCGCCGGGCAATAGCTGACCGGTGCCTCCTGCCGCAGGCTGGCGAGGAAGGGATAGGGATCGGCGATGCTTTCCGCCGAAAGCGGATCGAAGGACGCGGTCACGGCGCCACCCCCTGTTCGGGCCTCTGATCCGGCGAGACTAACCCTGCCCTGCTATTCCCACATATGAATTTATCGGATCCGGCTATACCGGATCGCAATAGCAGATCGTCAGGTCCGCAAGCGGTAGCCGGTCCGGAAGATCCAGACGATGGTGGCGACGCACAGCACCATGAAACCGAAGGTCATGCCGAAACTGATCCAGGGATCGACATCGGCATGGCCATAGAAGGCCCAGCGCATGCCGCTGACCAGGTAGACCACCGGGTTGAACAGGGTGATCGTCTGCCAGAGCGGCGGCAGCATGCTGATCGAATAGAAGGTCCCGCCCAGGAAGGCGAGCGGCGTGACGATCATCAGCGGCACGACCTGCAGTTTCTCGAAGCCGTCCGCCCAGACCCCCAGGATGAAGCCGAACAGGCTGAAGGTGATCGCGGTCAGCGGCAGGAACACCGCCACCGCCAGCGGATGGGCGAGCTCGTAGGGCACGAAGAGCCGTGCGGTGGCCATGATGATGACGCCGAGGATCACCGACTTCGTCGCCGCGGCGCCGACATAGCCCAGCAGCGCCTCGCCAACAGAGACCGGCGCGGAGAGCAGTTCGTAGATCGTGCCGGTGAACTTCGGCAGGTAGATTCCGAACGAGGCGTTGGAGATGCTCTCGGTCAGCAGGGTCAGCATGATCAGCCCCGGCACGATGAAGGCGCCGTAGGGAATGCCGTCGACCGTATCGACCCGGCTGCCGATCGCGGCGCCGAAGACGATGAAGTAAAGCGAGGTGGAGAGCACCGGCGAGGCGATGCTCTGGAACAGGGTGCGCCAGGTGCGCCCCATCTCGTAGAGGTAGATCGCGCGAATGGCCGGAAGGTTCATGCCCGCTTCCCCACCAGGTCGACGAAGATATCCTCCAGCGAGGAGCGGTCCATGTTGATCGTCCGCACGTCGATGCCCTGCGCGCCCAGGCCCTTCAGCAGCTCGGCAACGCCGGTATCATGGGCATCCTCCTCCCCGCCCAGGAGCGCGGTCAGGGTCAGCCCGTCGTCGGACAGGGACAGCACGCCCTCCCCGAACCCGGCGGGCACCGCCGGCAGCGCCTGCGTCAGGCCGATGGTCACCGACGTGCGGCCCAGCTTGCGCATCAGCACCTTCGTCTCTTCCACCAGCACGATCTCGCCGCCATTGATCACGCCGATCCGGTCGGCCATCTCCTCGGCCTCCTCGATGTAGTGGGTGGTCAGGATGATGGTCACCCCGCGGTCGCGCAGGCGCCGCACCATCGCCCACATGTCGCGCCGCAGCTCCACATCGACCCCGGCGGTCGGCTCGTCGAGGAACAGGACCTCCGGCTCGTGCACCAGGGCCTTGGCGATCAGCACGCGCCGCTTCATGCCGCCGGACAGGGTCAGGACCTTGGAATCCCGCTTGTCCCACAGCGACAGGTCGCGCAGCACCTGTTCCACGAAGGCGGGGTTCCGCCGCTTGCCGAACAGGCCGCGGCTGAACGAGACGGTCGCGTGGACGGTCTCGAACATCTCGGTCGACAGTTCCTGCGGCACCAGGCCGATACGGCTGCGCGTGCGACGATAGTCGCGGAGGATGTCGTGCCCGTCGACCGTCACCTGTCCGCCGGACGGCCGGACCAGGCCGCAGACGATGCCGATCAGGGTGGTCTTGCCGGCACCGTTCGGGCCGAGCAGCGCGAAGATCTCGCCGCGGCGGATCTCCAGGTCCACCGATTTCAAGGCACGATGGCCACCGGCATAGACCTTCTCCAGGCCGGAAATGACGACGATCGGATCCAAGGGAAACCTTCCTGCTGGCGGGACGGCCGGACTCGCATGCGCCGGCCGCCCGCAACAGATAGGTGACGGCCTAGTCCGGGACCACCCCCAATTCGCGCAACAGGGCCTCGCTCAGGGCCGGCCGGCGAAAACGGTAGGGCAGGCCCAGATAGTCCAGGTAGAAGCCGAGCCCGGCCAGGGTCGTATCGTCCAGTTCGCCATTGGGTGCCGCCGACAGGAACTTGCGGTCGCGCAGGCTGGCCTGCAGGGCCGCGATCGCCCGCGCATCCAGAGGCCGCTCGAACAGCCCGGCGGTGCCGCCATCCGCGCTGACCGCGACCAGCACCCGGCCGTCGGCCTCCGCCAGGCTGAAGGGCGCGCCATCGGCGCAGGCGACCCGCCAGCCGCGGGCCTGTCCGTCGGGCAGCATCCAGGCGAGGTCCGACAGCATCGGGTCGCCCAGGTCCAGCGGCGGCGCGGCCGGCGGTCCATCCGTCCGGCAGTCCGCCACCCCCGGGCCGAAGTGCAGGCGCTCCGGAAACGGGGCCTCCCCGCCCATCGGCGGGCCGGCGACACCGGCCAGCCGGCGCAGGTCGACCAGATCGTAGCGGCCCTGCGGCTCTGCCGATGCCGCCCCTGCCAGCACCCACGGTGCCAGGAGGCCGGCCAGCAGGAACATCGCCAGCGGTCGTGGAATCATGCCGTCCTCGCCGTTCTTCGCAGATGCGCGCCCGGCGCAGCATAGCGGCTTTTCGGCTGCCTGCAGCGGCGACAGCGGTTAAGCTCCCGGCGATGCCCAGGACCCCGCCCCCGCCCGTCTCCCTCAGCAAGGCCGAAGCCCGCCGCCTCTGGCTGCGCGCCCAGAGGCTGGACGAGCCTGCGCCGTTCGGCAGCGGCAGCGCGGCCGTCCAGGCGGCGGTAGAGCATCTGGGCTATGTGCAGATCGACACGATCAACGTGATCGAGCGCTGCCACCACCACATCCTCTGGTCCCGCATCCCGGACTACCGGCGGGCCGACCTGCGGGCCGCGCAGACCGCCGAGAAGAGCGTGTTCGAATACTGGACCCATGCGCTGTCCTACGTGCCGGTGCGGGACATCCGCTTCTTCCTGCCGGACATGCAGCGCCAGAAGCGGGCCCCGTCCTCCTGGTTCGCCAATGTGAAGCCGGCGGACCTGCGCAAGGTGATGCGCCTGGCCCGCACGCAGGGGCCGCTGTCGATCCGCGACATCGACGACGACGTGCTGGTGGAGAAGACCCATGCCTGGGCCAGCCGCAAGCCGTCACGGCGCGCGCTGCAGCTGGCCTTTTTCACCGGCGCCCTGACCGTGTCGGCCCGCGACGGCATGCTGAAGAGCTACGACCTGCCGGAGCGGCATTTCGGCTGGCAGCAACGGCCGCGGCCGGCGACCGAGCGGCAGGTCCTGGCCTACCTGCTGGATCGCGCCCTGCAGGCGCAGGGCCTGGTCAGCCTGGACTCCATCTGCCACCTGGATGCCGGCCGCAAGCCGGCGATCCGGGACCTCATCGAGGCGCGGATGCGGCGCGGCACCCTGGTGCCGGTCGCGATCGAGGATGCCGGCAAGGTGGCGCACTGGGCCACGCCGGAGGCCCTGGCCGGCGCCGGCGCGCCGCTGCCGGACGGGCTGCATATCCTGTCCCCCTTCGATCCGCTGATCATCCAGCGAAAGCGCCTGGCGCTGTTCTTCGACTACGATCACCTGTTCGAAGCCTATGTCCCGAAGGCGAAGCGGCAGCTCGGCTATTTTGCGCTGCCGGTGCTGCAGGGCGACCGGGTCGTGGCGGCCCTGGACCTGAAGGCCGACAGGACGAACCGCAGGCTGCTGCTGCAGCAATGGACCTGGACCGGCCGTCGTCGCGGCGCGGCGCTCAAGGCCGGCATCGAAGCGGCGCTGGACCGTTTCGCGGCCTTCCAGTTCGGCGATTGATGCGGGCCGCCGGGCGCGGCCCCGGCGCGTCGTACCGAAGGAGGGAGAACCCGTGAAGATCCTTGACCTGGCGATTGCCGCCCTGGTTGTTGTCGCCATCGGGGCGCAGCCCGCGCTGGCGGACGACTGTCATCCCGAGATCGACCTGCAGCAGCCGCAATACACCCTGGGCTATGGCAGCCTGATGGAGGACCAATCGAAACGCCGCACCGTCGCGAATGCCGGCCCGAACCTGCCGGTGCGCGTAACGGGCTATCGGCGCGGCTGGATCGACCCGGGTCGCGGGCCCGGCCCGCAGACCACCTATCTCGGCATCCGGCCGGAACAGGGGGCCAGCATGAACGCCGCGCTCTACCTGCTGCCGGACCGGCAGGAGATCGCCCATACCGATGCCCGGGAATATGTCTATTGCCGTCATCTGGTGCCGCGGGACCGGGTGACGATGCTGGACGGCAAGCCGCTGCCGGACGGCCAGGTCTGGGTCTATGTGACGCCGGCGGCCAATCTTGGCGCCCCCTCGCCGGAAACGCCGATCGTCCAGTCCTATGTCGACATCTTCATCCATGGCTGCCTGGAGATGGAGGACCGCTACCAGCTCCCGGGCTTCGCCGCCGAATGCATCACCAGCACCCATGGCTGGTCGCCGCACTGGGTGAACGACCGGATCTATCCCCGGCGCCCGTTCATCTACCGGCCGGCCGCCAGCCGCATCGACAGGCTGCTGCAGGCGCATCTGCCCGCGATCTTCCCGCAGATCCGGATCGAGTGACCGGGTGCACCCGACGGCATTGTCCCGCTGTGCAAATCCTGTGACTCTTGTCACTGCGACAGATTTCGGCTGCCCCGGTCGCCAGCCAAGGAGAACGGCATGCTCGATCCGAAACAGCGCGGCGTGATGCGCCACATGCTGCTGGCCCTCGCGGTCAGCATCGTCGTGCTGCTGGCCGCGATCCTCTGGCAACCGGCTTCGCTGACCCCGCTGGCGGTGCCGGCGCAGCGCCTGTTCTTTACCCTGCAATGGGACTCGCTGGTGCTGCTCTGCCTGGTGCTGGCCATCGGGAACCTGGCCCGCCACCGCTTCTTCACGCCGGCCGATATCGACGGCAGCGGGCTGTCGCAGGGCACGGACCGCGCGCATGTCCTGCAGGCGGTGCTGCAGAACACCCTGGAGCAGGCGGCGATCGCGTTCATGGCCCATCTGCTGTGGACCGCGGTCATGCCGCGCGACTGGATGGCGGCGATCCCCGCCGCGGCGATCCTGTTCGCGATCGGGCGCGCGCTGTTCGCCTTCGGCTACCGGCGGGGCGCCCCCGCCCGGGACTTCGGCTTCGCCCTCACCTTCTACCCCACCGCCATCCTGACCCTGGTCGCCGTCGTCAGCCTGGTCCTGAACCTGCTGGGGCTCCCGGGGCCGGGCCAGAGCGTCTGAACGACAGCATTGCGGTCCGAGACGGCTTTCCTCGCCCGGCATTCCGTCATGTATGTTGATATCAACGTTATTCCGGCAGGACAGGACCATGACCCGACAGGACCCCCTTACCCCCGCAACGAAGTTCGCTGCGCGCAATACGGCAGGCTTCCCGAACGAGGATCCGGCCTATCGCCGGGCGCGCAACGAGCTGCTGGCGGAGGAGATCGAACTGCGGCGCCATATCGAGCGGGTTGCCGCGCAGCGGCGCGCCCTGCCGCCCGGCGGCGCGGTGTCGCAGGACTACCGCTTCGACGGCGAGGACGGCCCGGTCACCCTGGCCGGCCTGTTCGGCCGCCACCAGTCGCTGATCGTCTACAGCTACATGTTCGGGCCGCAGCGCCAGATGCCCTGCCCGATGTGCACCTCGCTGATGACCGCCTTGGAAGGCAAGGTTCGCGATATCGAGCAGCGCGTTGCGCTGGCGATGATCGCCCGCGCGCCGATCGACCGGCTCGCTGCCGCCAAGCGGGCGCGCGGGTGGACGCAATTGCCGATCTATTCCGACCGCGACGGCAGCTTCACCCGGGACTATGTCAGCGCGGAGGACGCGGATGTCCCCGCCCTGACCGTCTTCACCCGCCGGGACGGCACGATCCGCCACTTCTGGAGCGCCGAGATGGGCGGCGACACGGCCGACCCGGGGCAGGATCCGCGCGGCGCGCCGGATATCGATCCGCTCTGGACGCTGCTCGACACCATTCCCGAGGGGCGCGGCACCGACTGGTACCCGAAACTCGAGTACGGCACGCCATAGCACCCCTTCCCCGCCAGGGAGGATTCAGGCGAGCAGCAGCGGGTGCACATGCTCCGCCTCCAGCCCGCCGCTGCCATAGGGCCGGGTGATGATCTCCAGCAGATGGCCGTTCGGGTCCTCGAAATAGAGGCCCCGCCCGTCGTCCCAGCGGTTGATCTGCCCGGCCTTGTTCTGCGAGGGGTCCGCCCACCAGGTCAGGCCGCGTTCGCGCAGGCGCCCGGAGATCGTGTCGAACTCCGCCTCGCTGACCAGGAACGCGAAATGCCGGGAGGCGATCGGCTGGTCCGTGCCGATCAGGTCGAGGGAGGTATCGCCCACCTGCACGACCGCGAACGGCCCCAGGACCTTGTGTGGCGCCAGGCCGAGGATCTCCGTGACGAAACGGGCCGTGGCATCGCGGTCGGCCGCGTGGATGATCGTATGGTTGAGGGTGACGGCCATGATGCTGCTCCCTTGCTTCGCCGCCGCCCGAGCCCCGGGCGGTACCTCTCCCTGACCAGATGGGCGCCGCCCGGGCCGCCTTCCAGGGCATCGCGCCCCTGCAGACGGTTGCATCGCGGCCGCGCCCGGGCTCAGATCCCGGCCGGTTGGCCGGTCCCCGATCGACATGGGCCCGGCAATGCAACAAGGGACAGACACCATGGAGATGCAGCGCAGCGACCTCGGCGAGCGGACGGATATCGGGGCCGTGCAGGCCCTGCTGCCGCTCGACGGCCTGCATGTCGTCGATATCGGGTGCGGCCCGGGGACCCTGTCCCGGGCCCTGTGCGAACTGGGCGCCACCGTGCTGGGCGTGGAGCCCGACCCGGTCCAGGCGGACAGGAACCGAGCGGCCGCGCCGGCGCCGGGCCTGTCGTTCGTCGAGGCGGGTGCGGAGCGCCTGCCGCTGGACAGCGGGTCGATGGACGGCGCGTTCTTCTTCCGCTCGCTGCACCATGTGCCGACGGCGCTGATGGCCGATGCCCTGGCCGAGGCCGCGCGGGTGCTGAAGCCGGGGGCCGGTTTCCTCTGCATCGTGGAGCCGGCGATGACCGGCTCGCACTTCCGGGTCATGCGGCCGTTCCACGACGAGACCCGGGTGCGGACCGCCGCCCAGGCGGCCCTGGCCGGCACCGCCGACGGGCTGTTCCGCGAGGCGGCGCGCTACCGCTACCTGCAGCAGCCGCGGCATGCGAGTTTCGAGGCGATGGTGGCGCGGGTCACCGGGCAGACCTTCAACGACATCCGGCGCGAGGCCGTGGAGACCGACGAGGTCCGGTCGCTGTTCGAAACCGGGCGCACCGCGGAAGGCGATTATGTCTTCGACCAGCCCATGCTGCTGGACCTCTACAGGGACCCCGTCCTGCCCTCCGCGGGGTGAAGATGGCAGGCGACGGCCCGGCCGCCGGCCTCCACCAGGACGGGCCGCTCCGCGGCGCAGGGCGCGAAGGCCCTGGGGCAGCGCGGGTGGAAGGCGCAGCCCGGTGGCGGATCGGTCGGGTCCGGCGCGATCCCGGAAAAGGCGATGTCGGGCAGCCCGCAGGCGGGATCCGGCGTCATCACGGCGGACAGCAGCGCCTGGGTATAGGGATGCCGGGGCTGCCGGAACAGCCGGGCGGTGTCGTCCGCCTCCACCACCCGGCCGAGATACATCACCGCCGTCCGCTGCGCCATGATCTCGACCAGCGCCATGTCGTGGCTGATCAGGATGAAGGCCGTCCCGGTCTTTTCCCAAAGGTCCAGGATCAGGTTGAGGATATGCGCCTGGACCGAGACGTCGAGCGCCGAGGTCGGCTCGTCGCAGACGATCGCCTCCGGCCCGATGGCCAATGCGCGGGCGATGGCGACCCGCTGGCACTGCCCGCCCGACAGCTGGTTCGGATAGGCATGCAGGAAACGCTGCGGCAGGTCGACCAGGTCGAGCACTTCCCGCACCCGCTCCGCCCGTTCTGCCCGGGTGCCGATGCGGTGGGCGTCGAGCGCCAGCCGGACGATCTGCGCCACCGTCTTCTTCGGGTTGAGGGAGGAGACCGGATCCTGGAACACCGGTTGCACACGGGCGGCATAGGCGCGCCGGTCCAGCACGCCGAGCGGGGTGCCGTCGACCAGGATCTCTCCCGCGCTGGGCCGGGCCAGCCCCAGCAGCATCCGCGCCAGGGTGGTCTTGCCGCAACCGGATTCGCCGACGATCGCGGTGATGCTGCCGCGCGCGATCCGCATCGACACGTCGTTGACGGCATGCAGTTCGGCAGGCGGCGCGAACAGTCCGCGGCGCAGCCGAAATGTCTTGCTGACATGGCGCAGCTCGATCAGCGGCATGTCGGGATCGGTCATGACCCCGCCCCCGGAACCGCACCCGGAACCGCACCCGCCTCCAGGACGCAGCGCCAGGCCTGGCCAGCCGCCCGGTAGACCGGCGGTGCCGCCGTGCGGCAGTGATCCGTCGCATGGCCGCAGCGGTTGGCGAAGCGGCAGCCCTGCAGCCCCTCCTGCATCATCGGGACCGACCCGTCGATGGTGCCCAGGCGGCCGTTCGCCAGCGGTCGGCCCGGCACCGGCACGCAATCGATCAGGCCCCGGGTATAGGGATGACGCGGACGCTCGAACACAGAGCGGCGGCCGCCGGTCTCCACGATCTGGCCGGCATACATCACCGATACCCGGTCGGCCATGCGCGACACGATGCCCAGGTCGTGGGTCACCAGGATCAGGCCGAGATCCATGTCCGCCTGGAGCTCGGCCAGCAGGCGCAGGGTCTGGGCCTGGACGGTGACGTCCAGCGCCGTGGTCGGCTCGTCGGCGACGACCAGCGCGGGCTCGCAGATCAGCGCCATGGCGATCATCAGGCGTTGCCGCAGGCCGCCCGACAGTTCGTGCGGATACTGCGTCAGCCGCCGCTCCGCCGCCGGCACCTGCAGCCGGTCCAGCAGGTACAGCGCCTTGTCGCGGGCCGCCTGGCGATCGCCCTTGCGGTGGCGCAGGAAACCCTCGAACAGCTGCTCGCCCAGGGTCACCACCGGGTTGAAGGCGGTCATCGGGTCCTGGAAGATCATCGCGATCCGGTTCCCCGCGAGCGCCGCGAAGCGCCGGTCGTCCAGCGCCGCCAGGTCGGCGCCCTCGAACCGCATGCGCGCCGCGCTCCAGCTGGCGATCCGCGGCAGCAGCCGCAGCAGCGAGAGCGCCGCCATGGACTTGCCGCAGCCGCTTTCGCCCACCAGGCAGAGGGTCTCTCCCCTGGCGAGCTGCAGGTCGACATCGTTGACCACGTGCAGCACGCCGCCGGGCAGCCGCAGCCGGACGTTCAGCCCGGCGACATCCAGCAACAGCCCGCCGGCGGTCATTCCTTGCCCTCCGTCGCGGTCACGTCGCGCAGGCCGTCGCCCAGCAGGCTGATCGCCAGCACCAGCAGGAAGATGGCGATGCCCGGGATCACGATCAGCGAGGGCTTGAAGAACAGGAACTGCCGCCCCTCGGCGATCAACAGGCCCCAGGACGGCGTCGGCGGCTGGACGCCGAGCCCGAGGAAGCTCAGCGAGGCCTCGACGATGATCGCCAGCGCCATCTCCAGGCTCATCAGGACAATGATCTGGCTGGTCAGGTTGGGCAGGACCTCCGACAGCAGGATCCGGCTGTTCGAGGCACCGGTCGCGACGGCCGCCTGGACATAGTCCTGCACCCGGATCTGCTGGGTGACCGCCCGGCAGACGATCGCGTAGCGGTCCCAGAACAGGAAGGCCAGGACCAGCACCAGCGCCAGGATCGAGCCGCCGGTGACCGAGACCAGCGCAAGCGCCACCATCAGCCCGGGCAAGGCCAGCTTCACGTTGACCAGGTACATCACGACCGCGTCGACCCGGCCGCCGAAATAGCCGCCCAGGATGCCGATGGCGGAGCCCACGATGGCGGAGATCAGGGCGGCGAAGAAGCCGATCACCACCGAGACGCGGGCGCCGTACAGGATGCGGGAGAAGAAGTCCCGCCCGTAGATGTCGGTGCCGAACAGATGGTCCCAGCCACCCTTCGGGTCCCAGACCGGCGGCCGCAGCTTGGCAAGCAGATCCTGCTGGATCGGGTCATGCGGCGCGATCCAGGGCGCCAGGAGCGCGGCCAGCACGATCAGCAGGGTCACCGCGCCGCCGATCTGCAGGCCGGGATGCCGCTTCGCGCGATGCAGGATCAGCTGGTTCGGGGTCAGCGCCGCCGGCTCCGGCGACGCCTCTCCGCGTCCGGGCCGGGTCCCGGCCGCGGGGTCGGCGATCCGGGTCATCCCGGGCGCAGGCGCGGGTCGACCCGCGCGTTGATCAGGTCCGCCACCAGGGTCAGCAGGATATAGGCCAGCGAGACCAGGACCATCACGGACTGCACGACCGGAAAGTCCTGCCGCAGGATCGAGGTATAGGCCAGATAGCCGATCCCGTTCAGGGCGAAGACGGATTCCACGATCACCGAACCGCCCAGCAGGAAGCCGAAGGTGACCGCCGCGAGCGACACGATCGGCAGGATGGCATTGGGAAGCGCATGGCGGAACAGGATCCGGCGGCGCGACAGCCCCTTGCTGCGGGCTGCCCGGATATAGTTCGAGCCCAGTGCATCCAGCATGCCGCTGCGGGTCAGGCGGGTGAACTGCGGCATCACCGACAGGCCGAGGGTGACGATCGGCATGACGAAATGCAGCGGCGTCGCCGAGCCGGAGATCGGCAGCCAGTGCAGCCAGACCCCGAAGATCACGATCATGATCAGCCCGAACCAGAAGTTCGGGATCGCCTGCCCGAACACGGCGAGGGTCAGGGCGAAACGGTCCACATAGGAATTCGGCCGGCCCGCCGCCACCACACCGAGCGGGATGCCGATGCCGAGCGCCAGCAGCAGGGCGCCGACGGCCAGCACCACGGTCACCCAGATGCGCTCGGCGATCAGCACCGCGACGGACTCGTTGGTGAACAGGGAGCGGCCCAGATCCCCGCGCAGCAGGCCGCCGAGCCAATCGAAATACTGCAGGACGACCGGCTTATCGAGGCCGTAGAGGGCTGCGGTGCGGGCGATGTCCGCCGGGGTCGCATTGTCGCCGGCAAGCTCCCGCGCCAGGTCGCCGGACAGGCGCAGCAGCGCGAAGCCGATGATCGAGACGGTGATCGCCACCAGGACGGAGACGCAGAGGCGTTGGAGCAGGAAGCGCGACATCACCGGACACGGGGCTGCGACGGGGAAACGGGAAACGGCATGGCGCCGGGGCGGCCGCCCGGTCCGGCGGCCGCCCCGGCGACTGGCGTCACTTCTTCCAGTTCAGATCGCCCAGGTGGAAGGCATAGGGCGTGTTGCGGCCGTCGGTGATCGCGATCTCCGCCTTGTGCGCCACCGGGATCGGGATCCCGGCGAGCGGGATGACATAGCTCTTGCGCACCGCGGTATCGAGCAGTTCGCGGACGATCGCCTCGCGCGCCTTCGGGTCGGTTTCCGTCTGCGCCTGGGCGGCCAGCTCGATCAGCCGCGGGTCGTGGTAGTAGTCGCGGGTATCGCCGGAGAAGAACAGCCCCATCGACGGCCCGACATCGGGGCCGACGCCGGCATTCCAGGCGCCGACGAAGACACCCAGCTGCCCGTCCGCCTGCAGCTTGCGGAAGGTGGCGAAGGTCATCGGCTGGACACTGGCCCGGATGCCGACCTGGTTCAGGAAGCCCGCGACGATCTCGCCATAGTCCCGGGTGCTGCCGAAGGTATGCACGGTGATGTCGAAGCCGTCGGCATAGCCGGCCTCGGCCAGCAGCTGCTTCGCATGCTCCGGGTCGAAGGGCGGCAGCGGTTCGCTATAGGCGCAACCGGCCTGGAAGTCCCAGCAGAGCGCTTCCGGCGAGCGCTTCTCCGGCTCCCCGCCGGTGCGGGCACCGCGCAGCGCCTGGCGGTCCACGGCCTCCATGATCGCGCGGCGGAGGCGCTCGTCCTTCAGCGCCTCGTTGCCGCTTTTTCCCAGCGCGTCCAGCGCCAGGTACATGAAGGACACGCTCTGCAGCACCGTCATGTCGAAGCGCGGATCGGCGGACAGCGCGACCGCCTCCTCGAACGAGGTGTTGCGCAGCAGGTCCACATCGTCGGCCAGCAGCGCGGCGGTGCGTGCGCCGGCATCCGGGATCGAGACGATCCGGACAGCCCCGATATTGCTCGCCGGCTTCGACGTGCCGCCATGCCGGTAGTCCGGGTTCTTCGCCAGCTCGATACCGGCATTGGTGTCGATGCCGACCACCTTGTACATGCCGGTGCCGACGACGTTGTCGCGGAACGCCATCTTGTCGGCGAGCTTGCCGTGGACATGCTCCGGCAGGATCTGCGTGCCATAGGCAAGGCGCATCATGTCGTGCGGCGTCGGCTGGGCGGCGACGATCTCCACCGTGTGGTCGTCGATCTTCCGGGCCTCCTTGATCCACTTCCAGTTCGCCTTGAAGCGGATCTTGGTGTCCGGGTCGGTCAGCCAGCCGATCGTATAGACCACGTCACCGGCATCGAACGGCTCGCCGTCATGCCATTTCACGTCCTCGCGCAGCTTGAAGCGCAGGGTGACCGGGTCGACCCGCTCCCAGCTCGCGGCCAGCAACGGCTCGTACTGCTGCGTGGCCTCGTTGTAGGCGATCAGGCCGTCGAACACCGCCTCGGAGATCATCTCGATCTCCGGCTTGGAATCCTGGTACCAGTCCACGGTCGAGATCGGGAATTCGAAGGCCATGCGCAGCTTGTCCTGCGCGGGTTGCGCCATGGCACCATGCGTGCCCAGGGCGAAGGCCGCGGCAGCGGCCAGCATCGTCAGTCGGTTTTTCACCATGTCCTCCCCATCGTTACTGTCTCGGTCGCCTTGCCATCGGTATTGCAGGCCCGGCCGTCAGGTCGTCCTGCGCGGCATCGAACTCGGGCCAGCCGGCCTCCACATGCGCCGCAAGGCGCTCGATCTGTGCGTAGAAGACCGGCAGGCTCGCCGGCTCCAGCGCTTCGATCAGCCAGCGATGACGCGCGCGCATGCGACGCTGGATGACGTGGAAGAAGGCCCGCCCCTCCTCCGTCACATGCGCGGCACCGGCGGCGCGGCGCTGCGACCCGCTCGACCAGGCGATCAGGCCACGCTCGCTCAACCCCCGGAGCGCGCGGCTCGTCTGGGAATTGTCGTTGTCGTTGATCTCGCTCATCGCCTGCCCGGTCATCGGGCCGCGTTCGCTCAGCAGGGCCAGACAGCGCCACTGGATCAGCGAGATCCCGAACTCCTGCGCCAGGATCCGTCGCGTCATCCGGTCCACCGACCGGGCCAGTCGCGATACCCGCACCGACAGGAAATCGGCGATCCGCAAGTCGTCGGACAGATGATCCAGTGCCGCGGCACCGGCCTTTCGCGGCGGCTTCACGAACGCGCTCCCCTGTTCATCGGCGAAGTCTAGTCAGGCGTTATTGCAATAGCAATATGGAAGCGGCATGGTAGCCGGCGACGCGTTCCGGGCTTCCCGGAGCGCCGGATCCCAATGGCCTGCAGGTGGTTCCATGACGCGCACGGGCGGGCAGCTGCTCATCGACCGGCTTGCCGGGGAAGGGGTCTCGACGATCTTCGGTGTCCCCGGCGTGCAGCTGGACTGGGCCGTCGACGCACTCGGCGCGGCATCCGGCAGCATCCGCTTCATCGTGCCCCGCCATGAGCAGGCGGCCGCCTATATGGCGGACGGCTATGCCCGTGCGACCGGGACGCCCGGCACCTGCATGGTGGTGCCCGGCCCGGGGCTGCTGAACGCGCTGTCGGGGCTCGCCACCGCCTATGCCTGCTGCAGCCCGGTGCTCTGCATCGCCGGCCAGATCGACTCCGGCTCGATCGGCCTCGGCCAGGGCCGGCTTCACGAGATCCCGAACCAGAGCGGCATCCTGGACAATGTCACGAAATGGCACTGCCTGGTCCGCGCGCCGGAAGAGATTCCCGGCGCGATTGCCGAGGCGTTCCGGCACCTGCGCTCCGGGATACCCCGCCCGGTCTGCGTGGAAATTCCGCCGGATGTCCTGCAGGCGGCATCCGCTGCCGGGTTCGACCATGCGACCGCCCGCCAGGCCCCGCTCACCCCCGATCCCGCGCTGGTCGCCGCCCTCGCCGACCGCCTGCTGGCCGCGGAGCTGCCGGTGATCCTGGCCGGCCGCGGCGCAACGCAGCCGGGCGGTCCCGCCGCATTGCGCAGCCTCGCGGAAGCGCTGGACGCGGCCGTGGTCATGACGGAAGGCGGGCGCGGCGCCCTGGCGGACGATCATCCGCTGGCCCTGATGCCGGCATCGCTCGCTTCGGTCCTGCCCCAGGCCGACGCGGTGCTGTCGGTCGGCACCCGGTTCCTCTCCGCGCCCGGCCTGCCCCGGCCGCTCGGGGCGGATGCCTTCGTCTGCCACGTCAATCTCGACCGCGCCCATCTGCGGCCGCCGCGGAAGGCCGACTTGATCGTCCAGGCCGACGCCGTCGCGACCTTGCAGGCACTGGTCGTTGCGGTCGCTGCGCGACGGGCGAACAATGGGATGGCGGCGATCGTCGACCGCTGCCGGACCGCCACCCGCGACCGGCTGGCGGCGATCCGGCCGCAGACCGAATGGATCGACGCGCTGCGCGCGGCGATCCCGGCGGACGGCATCCTGGTGTCCGACCTCACGCAGGTCGGCTATCTGGCCAATGTCAGCTATCCGGTCGGCCGGCCCGACGGGCTGATCGCCCCGGGCTACCAGGGCACGCTCGGCTTCGGCTTCGCCACCGCGCTGGGCGCGGCCGCCGGCGCGGCCGGGCGGACGGTGGTCTCGATCTCCGGCGATGGCGGCTTCGCCTACGCGCTGCAGGAACTGATCACCGCCCGGCGTTTCGACCTGCCGGTGATCGCCATCGTCTTTGCCGACGAGCGGTTCGGCAATGTCCACCGGATCCAGAGCCGCGTGTTCGGGCGCAGCTTTGCCGCCGATATCGACAATCCGGACTTCGCGCTGCTGGCTGCGGCCTTCGGCATCGCGCATCGCCGGATCGCGGCGCCCGGCGAGCTCGGCGCCGCCATCGCCGCAGCCGGCAAGGCGCCCCTGCTGGTGGAGGTGCCGGTGGGCGAGATGGACAGCCCCTGGCCCGCGGTGCTGGGGGCCGGCCCCTTCGCCGAGGCATTCCCGCCCGTATGACGGGGCCGCGGCGCAACGTCATTCTGGATGGACTGAACGACACGATCGAAGGGACGGAAGATGGCCGCCATGCAGACCGCCTACGACCTGAAGGCCCCCCGGCATATCCCCGAGCTGACCGAGGTCGGCCGCGGCACGCCGATGGGCGAGTATCTGCGCCGGTTCTGGCATCCCGTCGGCCTGTGCGAGGACGCCACGGCGAGGCCCCGCATGGTGAAGGCGCTGGGCGAGGAGCTGGTCCTGTTCCGCGACGGCCAGGGCCGGCCCGGCCTGCTGCATCCGCGCTGCGCGCATCGCGGCGCGTCGCTGTACTACGGCAAGACCGAGTCCCGCGGCATCCGCTGCTGCTATCATGGCTGGCTGTTCGACGTGACCGGCGCCTGCCTGGAACAGCCCTGCGAGCCGGAGCTGGGCGTGAACCGCGGCAGCATCCGCCAGCCCTGGTACCCGGTGGAGGAACGCTATGGCCTGGTCTGGGCCTATATGGGCCCCTGGGACCGCAAGCCGCTGCTGCCGCGCCACGCGCTGCTGGAAAACCTGGACGCGGGCGAGATCCTGGATGCCGACGATCGCTCCATCGGCGCCGGCGGGCCGGTGATCGCCGACTTCAACTGGTTCCAGCATTTCGAGAACATCGTCGACCCGTTCCACGTGCCGGTGCTGCACGGCACCTTCTCCGGCGTGCAGTTCGTCGACGCGATGAACCAGCTGCCGGAGGTGGAGTTTTCCGAGCATGACCACGGGGTCCGCGTCACCAGCTATCGCAGCCTGGGCGATGGCAAGCGCCTGCGCCGCATCACCGAGGCCAATGTGCCGACCCTGCGGGTGGTGCCCAGCCCGCGCCTGGACCCGGCCGGTCCCTGCACCCTGGTTGCCTGGGTGCTGCCGATGGACGATACCAGCTTCCGCATCTACACCGTCGGCCGGGTGCAGGCGAAGGGCGACCTGCAGAAGATCCGCTCCCGCATGAACGGCAAGCTCTGGGAGGAGCTGGCCGATGACGAGCATCGGGACTTTCCCGGCGATTACGAGGCGCAGAAGAGCCAGGGCGACATCACCTGGCACAGCCATGAGCATCTCGCCCTGTCGGACCGCGGCATCGCGATGCTGCGCCGCTTCATGCGCCGCCAGGTCCGCATCGTCGCCGATGGCGGCGACCCGGCGGGCACCGCCTTCGTGGAGGGCGAGGAATGGGTGACCTCCCCCGCCGGCAATTTCGTGGAGGAGGTCGCGGCAGACTGAGCGCCTGCCCACCTGTGGCCATAGGCCGGGCCACCCGTCGCTGCGGCTGCGGCTGCGGACCGGGCCGGGCCGGCGCCCGCCAGATGTTCGGCCACGACCCCGTTTGCTGGCGGGGCGCGCCGCAGGCGCCGGCGCACCTGGGATAGCGACCCTATTGCGGCTTCAGGCCGAGGGAGGCCCGGAAGCGGTTCTTCAGGAACACAGCGTCGCGCACCGGCAGCGACCGCGGCGGGCTGTCCGCGGCGACCTGCAGGGCATAGAGGCGCGGGCCGTCCGCGGGCCGGAACAGGCTTGCGCCCAGCGCCTCTACCTCAGCCAGGTCGCACAGGCTGCGGGCCTCGGCAAAGCCGCAGGCGGCGGCAATCCGGGCCAGGTCGATGCCGCGGCCGGTATGGCTCGCCTGCATGCCGGTCTCGCCGTAATGCCCGTTGTCGACCACCGCGATCGCCAGGTTGCGCGGGCGCGCCACCGCGATGGTCGCCAGGCTGCCGAAAGCCATCAACTGCTCGCCATCGCCGGTGACCACCAGCACCGGCCGCTCCGGCTGCGCGCGCGCCAGGCCGAGCCCGACCAGCGCGGCCGCCCCCATCGCTCCCCAGAGGTAGAAAGTGTCGTCGCGGTCGCCGGCGGCATGCACGTCGTAGCTTGGCGATCCCAGGCCGCAGACCACCAGCCCGTCGGCCCCGCGGCCGCGCAGCAGCGCCGCCACCGCCACGCGGCGGTCCATGCGCGCCGCATTCACCATGTCTTCCGCCCCAGCAGGCGCTGCCCCAGCAGAACCGCCACCTGCTGGTCGGCGCGATAGGCCAGGTCGGCGGCGGCCGCGACGGCTTCCACAAGGTCCGCCGCGGTCTCGGCGCGCAGGACCTGCAGGCCGATCGCCTCGAGCGCGGGCTGTGTCGCATGGCTCATCGGCATCTGCCAGGGATTGAACTCCGCCCACTCGCCCCGCATCGTCACCAGCAGCAGCAGCGGAAAGCGCCCGATCACCGGCAGGGACAGCATGTTGATGCAGTTGCCGACCCCGCTGGACTGCATCAGCAGCACCGACCGCTGGCCGCCCAGCCAGGCGCCGGCGGCAATCGCGATGCCTTCCTCTTCCGTCGTCAGCAGGGTCGAGGCGGTCGCCGGGTCGGCCAGGAACAGGTCGATCAGCGCGGACAGGCCGGCATCGGGCAGATAGGCCATCTGCCGCACATCCGCCGCCCTGAGGATGCGGTGGACCTCGGCCGGCCAGGCCGCCGCCGCGCCGCTCGCTCCCCTTTCCGCATCGCTATCCTGCACCAGGCTCTCCATCCATGTCCGCACGGCCGCCAGGGTAGCGAAGCGCCGGGCCGGCCGCCATTGCGCCGGGGTCAGGGCGCCGGTTTCAGGGCGCCGGTTTCAGGGCCCCGGTTTCAGGCCTGCCCGCTTGCGGCGCTGTCGCGCGCGGCCTCCGCCAGCAGCCAGCGCCGCACCGACTGCAACAGGGGATCGCCGGCCTTCGCCACCGGATGGACAAGCTGGAACGGGTGCCGCGACCGCCGGCCGGTGCCGAACAGCCGCACCAGGCGGCCGCTCCGCAGGTCGTCGCGGATCAGGGCCTCCACCCCGATGGCGACACCCAGCCCCTCGATCGCGGCATGGATCGCCAGGTTCGTGCTCTCGAAGGTCAGGCCGGCGGCCGGATCGACATCGTCGATTCCGGCTGCATCGAGCCAATTCTGCCAGTCCGCGGGGCGCGGCGCGCCGTGCAGCAGGGTCTGCGCGGCCAGCGCCGCCGGGCCGTCGAGCCGTGCCGCCACGGCCGGGCTGGCCACCGGGAAGGTGTCGACGTCCAGCAGCTTCTCGATCCGGAAACCCCTGCGCCGTGCCTTCTCCGGCAGGACCTGGATGGCGAAGTCATAGCCGGCCTGGTCGAAATCCGCCGCATCGAGCGAGGTGGTGAGCCGCAGGTCGATGCCCGGATAGGCGTCGGCCAGCGCGCCCCAGCGGGGGATCAGCCAGCGGATCGCGAAGGTCGGATAGGCGCAGATCGAGATCCCGGCCGGCCGTTCGCGCCGGCGCAGGGCCTGCGAGGCGCGCTCGACCTCGCGCAGCGGCGCCTGGATTGCGGCCAGGTAGCGCCGCCCCGCCTCGTTCAGGGTCACCTGCCGGTGCTGGCGCGCGAACAATATGGTGCCCAGGAACCGCTCCAGCGCGCGGACCTG
This sequence comes from Sneathiellaceae bacterium, assembly GCA_040216765.1. Classification (GTDB taxonomy): domain Bacteria; phylum Pseudomonadota; class Alphaproteobacteria; order Ferrovibrionales; family Ferrovibrionaceae; genus Marinibaculum. Next base: position 626,781 of record JAVJON010000007.1, read on the forward strand.
GCGGGAAATCGCGCCCGGCGTCACATGGAGCTCCCCGGCCGCCGCCAGGAAGCTGCCATGCCGTGCGGCGGCCTCGAACGCGGCCAGGGCGCTGGACGAGGGAAGGTCGCGCATGCCGATCCTGCTTGAGTGAGCAACGGTCACTCAAGACAGAGCAAAGAATCGTTTGTCAGGCAACCGGCTGCGGCGCAGCCTTGCCCGGTGCCGGCCCGACACGCGCCGGAAAGCGGGAGGACAGATGCCATGACCGTCCAGGAAAGACTGCAGGTGCCGGCCGGGCCGGCGCTTGCCGAGCAGGTGGCGCCCGATTGCCATGGCCTGAACTTCTTTGAGCTCGACCGCAGCCTGCAGAGCCTGCTGCCGCTCTACCTGCCGGAGACGCTGCGCCGCCACCTGGAGCCCGCGATGCAGCGGCTCGGCGCACTGGCCGGCAACGAGATCGACGACTGGTCGCGGCTGGCGGACCGCCACCGCCCGGTCCTGCATGCCCGCGACCCGCGCGGACGGTTCGAGGACCATCTGGAATTCCACCCCGCCTATCGGGAGATGGAGCGGATCGCCTTCGGCGAATTCGGCCTCGCCTGCATGGTACACAAGCCCGGCGTGCTGGGCTGGCAGGCCCCCCTGCCCCATGCCGCGAAATATGTCTTCCAGTACCTGTTCGGCCAGTCGGAATTCGGCCAGCTCTGCCCGATCTCGGCGACCGAGACCACCGCGACATTGATCCGCAAGTACGGCGACGCGGCGCTGAAGGCCCGCTTCCTGGACGGGCTGACCAGCCAGGACATGACGCGCATCCTGAAGGGCGCGCAGTTCATGACGGAGCGCAGCGGCGGCTCCGACGTCTCCGGCATCGAGCTGGAGGCCCGTTTCGAGGACGGCGCATGGCGCCTTCATGGCGAGAAATGGTTCTGCTCCTGCGCGGACGGCGATGTCGCGCTGCTGCTCGCGCGGCCTGCAGGTGCGGCGCCCGGCAATCGCGGCCTGGCGCTGTTTGCCTTGCCGCGGCGGCTCGACGACGGCCGGCGCAACAGCTACCGGATCGTGCGGCTGAAAGACAAGCTGGGCAGCCGGTCCATGGCCTCGGGAGAGATCGTCTTCGACGGCGCTGTCGCCTATCCGCTGGGCAAGGTCGGCGCCGGCGAGAACCGGGGCCTGAAGATGATGATGGACCAGGTCTCGCTGTCCCGCCTGTCGCATGGCGTGCGGGCGGCGGCGATGATGCGGCGCTGCCTGAACGAGGCGCTGGTGGTTGCGTTCCACCGGCACGCGTTCGGCGAGCCGATCGGCCGCAAGCCGCTGCTGCGGCGCCAGTTGATGAAGCTCATGCTGCCGACCGAGCAGGCGCTGTCGATGACCCTCTACCTGGGCGGGCTGATCGACCGGGCGGAGGCCGGCGACGATGCGGCCGCGCGTCTGGCGCGGATCCTGACGCCGGCACACAAGTATCGCACGGCGCGGGACAATATCCGGGTCGCCACCGGCGCCATGGAGGTGCGCGGCGGCAATGGCTATATCGAGGACTGGGTGAATGCCCGCCTGGTGCGGGACGCGCATCTGGGCGTGCTGTGGGAGGGCACGTCCAACATCAATGCCCTGGACATCACCACCCGCGCCGTGGCGCGGCTCGGCGCGCATCGCGCCCTGGGCAGGGCGCTGCAGGACCGGCTGGCACAGGCCGAAGGCCTGCCCGGCCAGTTCCGCGGACAGCTGCACGGGACCGTGGATCGCGCCGTCGCCCTGGCCGAGGCGGTCGGCCAGAGCGACAGCCAGACCCAGGCCCGCCAGGTCGCCGGCGCGCTCTATCATGTCACCACCGCGACCCTGCTGGCCTGCGAAGGCGCATTGCTTGGCAGCACCGGCGGCGATGCCCGCCGGCTGCTGCTGGCCCGCATGGTGCTGCAGCACCGACTGCAGGCGAAGGACCCGCTGGCCGCCGACCGCACCGGGCCGGAGGAACGGATCACCGACCTGCTGCTCGACCCGGCACCGGTGCCGCTGGACCGCGCGGCGGCGGCGGTGGCGCTGTAGCGCCGGGCCCGGCTTCGCCGCATGCGGAAGGGATCCCGGCTCGAAGGCCGGGATGACGCTCAGGGTGGAGCCGTTCCCCGCTCAGTCCGCCGCCGCGAGCGCGCCCTCCGGCTCCGGCATTTCCGCCAGGGTGGGATAATCGACATAGCCTTCCCGCCCATGGGCATAGAAGGTCGCGGGCACCGGCTTGTTCAGGGGCGCGCCGTCGCGCATCCGCTCCGGCAGGTCGGGATTGGCCAGGAACAGCTTGCCGAAGGCGATGGCATCGGCCCAGCCATCGGCCAGGGCCTGTTCCGCGCTGTCCTGGGTGAATCCCTCGTTGCCGATATAGGCGCCGCCGAAGGCCGCCTTCAGCTGCGGCCCCAGGCTGTCCGGCCCGAGCTTCTCGCGGGCGCAAAGGAAGGCGATACCGCGCTGTCCCAGCGCCGTCGCGACATGCAGGAACAGCGATTTCGGATCGGAATCGCCCATGTCATGGGAATCGCAGCGCGGCGACAGGTGCATGCCGACCCGCCCCGGCGCCCAGACCGACAGCACCGCGTCGGTCACCTCCAGCAGCAGCCGCGCGCGGTTCTCGATCGAGCCGCCATAGGCATCGTTGCGGGTGTTGGAGCTGTCCTGCAGGAACTGGTCCAGCAGGTAGCCGTTCGCGCCGTGGATCTCCACCCCGTCGAAGCCTGCCGCCTTCGCATTCTCCGCGCCGCGTCGGAAGGATTCCACGATGCCCGGGATCTCGTCGGTCGCCAGCGCGCGCGGCGTCACATAGGGCCGCTCCGGCCGCAGCAGGCTGACATGGCCGCGCGGCGCGATGGCGCTGGGCGCCACCGGCAGCGCGCCGCCATGGAACACCGGGTCGGAGATCCGCCCGACATGCCAGAGCTGCAGCAGCATGCGCCCGCCCCGGGCCTTCACGGCATCGGTGATGGCACGCCAGCCTGCGACCTGCTCGGCCGACCAGATGCCCGGCACGCCGGGATAGCCGATCGCCTGGGGGCTGACCGGCGTGGCCTCGGAGATGATCAGGCCGGCCGAGGCGCGCTGCGTGTAGTACTCCGCCATCAGCGCATTGGGGATATGGGTCTCGCCCGAGCGCAGCCGGGTCAGGGGCGCCATGATCACCCGGTTGGGCAGGGAGAGATCCCCGATGGTGACGGGATCGAACAGATGCGCCATGGAAACCTCGGTTGTCTGGTCGGGATGCTGGGGAGGGGACGGGACCGGACGATCCCTGCCGCAGAGATAGGGCAGCGGGCCGCCTTTGGCCAGAAGCGGCCGGGCCCCTAGAGCTTCAGGCCGGTCATCACGGACTTCCAGGGTTCCCGATGGCCATGCATGGTGTCCGGGTCGCTGCCCCGCAGGCGCGCCAGCGCGGCAGTCAGCTGGTGGAACGGCAGGATCGCCAGCAGGGGCCGCAGCAGCGGATGCGGCGGCGTGGCGAAGGGCAGGTCCGGTGCCGCCTCGCCGCAGAACGCGATGCGCGCCAGGCCCAGTCGCTGCAGCACCGAGACCAGCAGTTCGGTGCGCCCGCCATCGTCCAGCGCGGGCCGCATCACGATGGCGCTCATGCCGGGCTGGTAGGAAGCAGGGGTGCCGTGGATGGCGAATTCAGGCGAGACATCGCCTCGGTCCAGAGCCAGGTGCCTTCCTTGATCTTCAGCGCCGCCTCCTGCGCGGTCACCAGGTCGCCGGCAAAGCCGGTGATCAGGATCGGGGTGGCGACGGCAATATCCTCCGCCACCTTGCGCTCCAGCGGCCGGGCCAGGGTCTGCGCCAGGGCCTCCGGCAGCGACGGCAGCGCCGCGGAGAACGCGCCGTCCCGGTCGAACGGCGCCACCAGTCGCGCCAGGGCGGCCAGGCTGGCCAGGTAGGAGACGCTGAAGGTCCCGGCGGTCTCGTTCGCGCAGGTCCGCATGACATGGTCGGCCGCCTGCTCCGGCGCGGCCAGGCCGACCACGGCGATCGTCGTGCAGCCCGCCGCCCGCGCCCGCTCAAGGCTGGCGGTCGGATAGATCTTGTAGCCGCGGTGCGAGATCACCACGACCTGTTCGGCACCGGTCAGCGGCAGGGCGCCGGATCCCAGGTCATGCGCATCGACGGCGAGCGCCAGCCCCATCCGGCCGGTCATTTGCGTGACCCAGTCGGCCGCCACCCGGGCGGCGTGCAGCGAGGTGCCGATGCCGGTGAACACCACGGTGCGCGCCGGATCCAGGGCCGGCGTATCGTTGCGGACGAGGACCTCGCGTTGCGGACGAGGACCTCGGCCACGACCGAGGGGATCGCCGCGAGCTGGGCGTCGTAGGCGTAACTGGCCATTGTCTGTCTCCTGGGAACGGACGGGTGCGGCTGCGGCTTTCGTCTTCTGCAGCTCAGCCTGTGGGCGGGTCCCAGCGCGGGCCGAAGGACGGGTCGACCAGCCGCTGATCCTTGCCCAGCGCGGCGATCGCGTGCCGGTCGTCACCGTCGAGGACGAGTTTCCGCGCGTCGAGATTCTCCTGCTGGCGCGCCGCGCTCTGGGCCTTGGGGATGGCCGCGACACCGTCCTGCTCCAGCAGCCATTTCAACGCGACCTGCGCCGGCGAAGCGCCGTGTTTCGCGGCGATCCGCGCCAGCGCGGGATCGCCATTCACCCGGCCCTGCGCCATCGGGCAGTAGGCCACCAGCGGCACCCCCTTTTCGCGCTGATAGCGCAGCAGCGGCTCCTGCCCCAGATGGACATGATACTCGACCTGATTGCAGGCGATCGGCGCGCCGATCTCCTCGATCGCCCGGCGCAGCAATGCCACGGTGAAGTTCGCGACGCCAAGGGCGCGGATCCGCCCCTCCTCCTTCAGCCGCATCAGGGTCGACAGGATCGCCGGCAGGTCCATGCCGGGCGCCGGCCAATGCACCAGGTAGAGGTCGATGACGTCCAGCCGCAGCCGCGCCAGGCTGGCATCGAAGGCGCGCCGCAGGGCATCGCCCTCCAGGTTCTCGTACCAGACCTTGCTGGTCACATGGATCTCGCCGCGCGGCATGGCGGCGGCGGCGATGGCCGCGCCGACCGCCTCCTCGTTGCCGTACATCTCCGCTGTGTCGATATGCCGGTAGCCGAGCTCCAGCGCGGATTCCACGCCGGCCCGGCAGTCCGCGCCCCGCATCCGGTAGGTGCCCAATCCCAGCCGGGGCATCGCGATGCCCTGGGTCTGCAACATGTCCATCGCGCGGTTCCCGTCCTGGCCAGCCCTGCGCCGGGGCCAGTATGGCCGCCGGCCGGCGCAGACTAGAGCGATTTGTCGTCTGTCGGAATCGTTTTGGGATTCATTCCTTGGGCGAACTGTGATTCACCATGTTGGCTGGAGTTGGAGGCCAGCATGACATGCCCAGGATCTATTCTTCGGACCTGCGCGAGCGGGTCATCAT
>JAVJON010000034.1:0-8697 GCA_040216765.1 Sneathiellaceae bacterium
ACCACATCCGGGTCGATCCAGGCGCGCGGGTCGATCGGCGCTGTCGAGAACGAGGCTTCCAGGCTCAGATGCTCCGGGCCGGCGAAGTAGATCGAGGTGCAGAAGCCATGGTCGATCGGGCCGACGACCGGCACGCCATGGCTGCGGATCCGGTCCTGCAGGGCCAGCAGGGCCGCCCGGCCGGGCACCCGCAGCGCCAGGTGCTGCAGCGCGCCGGAGGCGACCGGCCCGCCGGCATTGCCGGAATGGGTGACGCCGATCTCGTGCGCGATGTTGGCGATCTGCGGGCTCTGCACGAAGGCAATGGAACAGGCGTCGTTCAGCCGCATGAAGCCGTGCCAGGCGTCCTTCACCCCGTGCATCCAGTACAGCGCCACCAGTTCGCAGCCCAGGACGTCGGCAAAGAAAGCGATCTGCAGCTTGATGTCGGCGGTGCAGATTGCGATGTGGTGCACCCCCTCCGCGCGCGCGGCCTCGGGCGACCCGGTCATCGGCTCATGCCTCCTGGCCGCCGGGCTCTGTCGGGCCGGCGGGGAAGCGCGGCAGCATCACCGTCAGGATCTCGGCATCCTGCGCGCCGGTCGAGAGATAGACATGGCGCCGGCCGCTGTCGAAATAGACCGAATCGCCGGCCGCCAGCGGGATCGGCGCCGCGCCCTCGAGATGCAGGTCGATGGCGCCGGACAGGACATGCAGGAATTCCTCTCCCGGATGGCTCTGCCATTCCGGGAATTCCGATAGGCTGCGCGCCATGATGCGGCCGCGCACCGGCATCATCTGGCGGCCGCGCATGCCAGCGCTGAGGATGCCGTACACATAGGGGCCGCTGGTATGGCTCTGCTCCTCGCCGCGGCGGGTGATCACCGGCTGCGGGCAGCGGCCCAGGGCGGTGCGGTCGGTGAACAGCTCGGCGATGTCCAGGCCCAGGACCGCAGCCAGGATGCCGAACTTGTCATAGGCGAGCGACATCCGCCCGCGCTCGACCTTCGACAGGGTGGAGACGGCAAGCCCGGTGCGCTCCGCCACATCGGCCAGGGTCCAGCCGCGGTCCCGCCGCAGCCGGCGCAGCCGCGCGCCGATCTCCGCGCGCCCGGCGCCGCGGGCGGGGCCGGGGAATGACTCGCCATCCGTGTCTGCCGGCGCAGTGCGCCGGGCGTCCGCCGGCATCGCATCGACTGTCGGGTCGAGAGCGATGGAAAGATTCGATTTTCCGATCGTAAAAACCCTCCTACTGTCCAGGAGACTGTCACTTTGTGGCAGCCCGGCCGGGACGCGTCCTGGCACGATCGTTCCGGCGCGGTCATTCTGGCGCAATCATCTGGCCGTTGCACGGTGCGGAGCAAGCCGGCACCGGCCGGCGCGGGGCAGGGAGGCAGCACCCATCGGCGCAGCGGGACAGGACGACGCATCGGGTGAAGCACTGGGCGAAGCGCCGGCCGGCGCGGGGGATTTCGGCGCCGGGGATATCGGGGCGGATGTCCTGGTGGTCGGTGCCGGCATGGCCGGCTGCGCGGTCGCCTACGAGCTGGCGGCGTCCGCGCGCGTGCTGGTGCTCGAGGCGGAAGCGCAACCGGGCTACCACGCGACCGGACGGTCGGCGGCCCTGTTCTCGGAGACTTACGGGCCGGCGCCGGTGCGGGCGCTCACCCGGGCCGGGCGCGGCTTCTTCGAGTGTCCGCCGGAGGGTTTCGCCGCCCATCCCCTGCTGACCCGGCGCGGCGTGCTGTTCACCGCGACCGCGGCGCAGCTGCCGGCGCTGGAGACGCTGCTGACCGAGGCCGGCGGCCAGGCCGCGATGGAGCGGCTGGCCCCGGATGCGGCGCGCGCCCTCGTCCCGGTGCTGCGGTCGGACCGCGTGGCGGGCGCGGCCCTGGAAGCGGGCGCGCGCGACCTGGACGTGCATGCCCTGCATGCCGGCTACCTGCAGGGGCTGAAGGCACGCGGCGGCCGCCTGCTGTCGCGTGCGCCGGTCACCGCGCTGCGGCGCGAGCGCGGGCGCTGGCTGGCGGAGACGCCGCAGGGGCGCTGCACGGCCCCGATCCTGGTCAATGCGGCGGGTGCCTGGGGCGATTCGCTCGCCGCCCTGGCCGGCGTGGCGCCGCTGGGCCTGGTGCCGAAGCGGCGCACCGCGATCCTGTTCGACCCCCCCGCCGGTGTCGATGCCGCAGGCTGGCCGATGGTCGTCGACGCGGAGGAACAGTTCTATTTCAAGCCGGATGCCGGGCGTCTCCTGGGCTCGCCGGCCGATGCCACGCCCAGCCCGCCCTGCGACGCGCAGCCGGAGGAACTGGATATCGCCACCGCGGCCTGGCGGATCGAGGAGGCGACCAGCCTGACGATCGGTCGCATCCAGCACCGCTGGGCGGGCCTGCGCACCTTCCCGCCGGACGGCATCCCCGTCGCCGGCTTCGACAGCGAGTCCGCAGGCGGCGCGGAGGGATTCTTCTGGCTGGTCGGCCAGGGCGGCTATGGCATCCAGACCGCGCCGGCGCTGGCGCGGCTGGCGGCGTCGCTGATCGCCGGCGCCGCGCTGCCGGCGCCGCTGGCGCGGGCCGGGGTCGAGCCGGCGGCGCTGTCGCCGGCGCGCGCCTCGCTGCGGCGCGGGGCAGGCGCAGCGGGGGGGCCGGGCCGGTGACCGTCCTGGTGCCGCTGGTCCTGCTGGCGCTGCTGGCGGCAGGTGCGGCGCTGGCCTATGTCATGGGCGCCGCCGCGGTGCTGACCTTCCTTGCCACCGACAATGCCCGCTACCTGGCGATCATCCCGCAGCGGATCTTCAGCCAGATCGACGTCTTCGCCCTGATGGCGATGCCGCTGTTCATCCTGACCGGCGAGATCATGAACCGGTCGGGGATCACCACGGCCCTGATCGACGTCTCGATGGCCCTGGTCGGCCGGCTGAAGGGCGGCCTGGGCCATGTCAACGTGATGACCTCGGTATTCTTCGCCGGGATCTCCGGTTCGGCGGTGGCCGATGCCGCCGCGCTCTCCAACATGCTGGTGCCGGAGATGAAGGCACGCGGCTACAGTGAAACCTATGCCGGCGCGATCACCGCCGCCTCCTCGGTGATCGGGCCGATCATCCCGCCCAGCATCATCCTGATCTTCTACGGGGCGCTGACCGGCACCTCGGTGGCGGGGCTGTTCGTCGGCGGCATCCTGCCCGGGCTGCTGCTGGCTGCCGCACTGTTCGCCATGAACGGCACCCTGGCCCATCTGCGGAACCATCCGGGCGGCCGTGCGGCCGACCTGCCGGCCCTGCTGCCCAGCCTGCTGCGCGCCGCGCCGGCGATGATGCTGCCCTTCATCATCGTCGCCGGCATCGTGGTCGGCTGGTTCACGCCGACCGAGGCGGCAGGGATCGCCGCCCTGTTCGCGCTGGCGATCAGCCCGCTCTATGGCGGCCTGAGCCGCGAGATGATCTGGCAGGGCCTGCAGCGCACCGCGATGCTCACCGGTTCGATCTTCATCCTGCTCTCGGCGGTCGCGGCCCTCGGCTATGTCGCCGGGCTGGAGCAGGTGCCGCAGGGCCTGGCGGCCCTGGTCACCGAGGCCGGGCTGGGCCCGCTGGAATATTTCCTGGCGCTGAACCTCGTCCTTCTGCTCGCCGGCATGGTCATGGATATCCCGGTGGCGCTGGCCCTTCTGGTCCCGCTGCTGGCGCCGGTCGCGCTGGCGCAGGGGGTCGACCCGCTGCATCTGGGGATCGTGGTCTGCTTCAACCTGTGCATCGGCCTGATCTCGCCGCCGCTGGGCGGCTGCCTGCTGATCGTCTCGACCGTCACCCGGATCAACTACTGGCGCCTGGCGCGCGCGATCCTGCCCTTCCTGCTGGTGGAAGTGCTGGTTTTGCTGTTGCTCGTCCTGGTGCCGGAGATCACCCTCTTCCTGCCGCGCCTGTTCGGCTTCTGAGCGCGGCTGGCTGGCCCATCCGAAAACCGGGGGAAACCCTCAAAGGAGGCAGACATGAACTGGACAGGGACATTGAAGGCGGCCGCGCTGGCGGCGGCCCTCTCCACCGGCGGCCTCGCCGCCCAGGCAGAGGTCAAGATCGCGCTGGACACCGCGCCGGACCTGGAAGGGTCGGGCACCTATGTCTGGGCGAACAGCTTCGCCAACTACCTCAACGAACATGGGATGGCGGCAAAGGAATATCCCCGCGGCGCGCTGGGCGAGGAGGCGGAGAAGCTCGACCAGACCTCGCAGGGCCTGCTGGAGATCAACATGGCCGATGTGAAGTCGGCCGGTAAGCTCGACCCGCTGATCTATGGGGTCTACCTGCCCTACCTGTTCGCCGATATCGGGCATCTGGACAGCACCGTGGCGAAGGGGCAGCTGCTCGACAAGGTGAACGCGGCCACGACGCCGAAAGGCGTGCGGGTGCTGGACATCGTGGCGCTCGGCTCCGGCGCCGGGATCTTCAACACCAAGAAGCCGATCACCGGGCCCGACGACATGGCGGACCTGCGCATGCGGGCGCTGGACGAGACCCAGATCAAGCTGTTCGAATCCTGGGGCACGAAAGGCACCATCGTCAGCTGGTCGGAGGTTCCGAACGCCCTGCAGACCGGGGTGGCGGACGGCTACATGAATCCGGCCTTCGTGCCGCTGATGTTCGGCCATACCGACTTCATCAAGCATTACACCAATGCCAACATGGTGCCCTCGACCCGGCTCGCGATCGCGTCCGAGGACTGGTACCAGGGCCTGAGCGAGGCGGACCGCAAGATCGTCGACGACGCGGTGCTGGTCGCGCATGACGCCAACCGGGCCTGGCTGAAGCGCACCGAGCCGGAGATGGAGGGCAAGCTGGAAGCGGCCGGCATCACGGTGACCCGCCTGACCCCGGCGGCGCGCGAGGAGTTCGTGACGCGCTCCCGCAAGGTCTATACCGACGGCGTCCTGGCGCCGGAGCAGGTCGAGATCTGGGTCGGCGCCGCCGACGCGGCGAAGCACTAGGTCCGGCCGGGGCGACCGCGCCATGCGGGCGATCGTCCGGCTCAGCGCCGCCCTCGACCGGGCTGCCCGATGGGGCGCGGCGCTGGGCTTCTCGGCGATGCTGGTCTTCGTCGCGATCCAGGTGGTCGCCCGCTACATCTTCGACAGCCCGCCGGTCTGGACCGAGGAACTGGCCCGCTTCGCCATGGTCTGGGCCGGCCTCCTGGGCGCGGCCTGCGCCTTTCGGGCCGGCGTCGACCCGGTCCTGGTCCGCCGCGCCGCGATCCCCGGGCGCGGCGCCGGCCATCTGTTGCGCGCCCTGCGGGCCGCCGCCGTGCTGATCTTCGTGCTGCCGGTCCTGTACTACTGCCTGTTCGGGGCGGGCGCCGACCCGGCGCGGGGCTTCCTTGCCCGGGCGGCGGCGCGGACCGCGGACACCCTGGGCTTCCCGATGATCTGGGTCGCCGCGGCGGTTCCCGTCGCGCTGGCCCTGATCGCCATCCACACCATCGCCTTCCTCGCCGCCGGCCATGACAGCTACGAGGCCGATCAGGCTGCGGCGCAGAACCCGGAGACCCCGACATGAAAGTCTTCATCGCCGGCCTGGCGACCGAGACCAACACCTTCTCGCCGATCCCCACGGGCGAGGCCGCCTTTTCCGAGAACAGCCATATCGACCGGCCGGCGACCGAAGCGGAGCCGGACCCGTTCTCCGCGCCGATGCATGTCTGGCGGCGCATGACCGAGGAGCGCCAGGGCCAGGTGGCGGAGAGCATCTGCGCCTTTGCGATGCCGGCCGGCCGCACCACCCGCCCGGTCTACGAACGCCTGCGCGACCGGATCCTGGACGACCTGAAGAAGGCGGCGCCGGTCGATGCCGTGCTGCTGATCATGCATGGGGCGATGGTCGCCGACGGCTACGACGATTGCGAGGGCGACCTGCTGGCGCGGGTGCGGTCGATCGTCGGGCCGGACGTGCCGGTGGGCCTGGAGCTCGACCTGCACTGCCACATCACCGAGGCGATGCTGCAGAACGCCACGGCGATCATGACCTTCAAGGAATATCCCCATGTGGACATTCCCGACCGGGCGGCCGACCTGTTCGACATCGTCGCCGATGCCGCGTCGGGCCGCACCCGGCCGGTGATGGCGGCGTTCGACTGCCGGATGATCAGCATGTACCCGACCACGCGGGAACCCGGCCAGTCCTTCGTCGCGAAGATGAAGGCGCTGGAGGGCCGGGACGGCATCCTGGGGGTCAGCTGGGGGCATGGCTTCCCCTGGGGCGATGTCGCGGAGGTCGGCGGCAGGATCCTCGTCGTCGCCGACGGCGACCCGGCGAAGGCGGCCGGCCTGGCCGAGACCCTGGGCCGCGAGGTCTTCGCCATGCGGGACGCCGTGGCGAACAGTTTCGTGGAGGTCGATGCCGCGCTGGATGCCGCCCTTGCCGCCCCGGCGGGGCGGCCTGTCGTCCTGGCCGATGTGGCCGACAATGCCGGTGGCGGCGCGCCCAGCGATTCCACCTTCATCCTGCAGCGCATCCTGGAGCGCGGCATCGCCGGGGTGGTCAGCGGCCTGTACTGGGACCCGGTCGCGCTCGGCTTCGTGACGGAGGCGGGCGAGGGCGCGACCCTGGAGCTGCGGATCGGCGGCAAATGCGGGCCGGCCAGCGGCGACCCGCTGGACCTGCGTGCGACCGTGAAGGCGATCCGCCATGGCCTGCAGCAGCATTTCGGCCCGTCCCTGGCGCCGATCGGCACGGCGGCCTGGCTCAGCGTGCAGGCCCTGCGCGACGGCCGGGCGGAAGGCCCGGCGGTCGATATCGTGGTGAACGACCAGCGCACCCAGACCTTCCATCCGGAGGCCTTCACCCAGCTCGGCCTGGAACTGGGCGACAAGCGGATCGTGGTCGTGAAGTCCTCGCAGCATTTCCATGCGGGCTTCGCGCCGATCGCGGCAGAAGTGCTCTATGTCACCACGCCGGGCGCCATCGCGCCGGACTTCGCGGCGATCCCCTATACCAAGAAGGCCGACTCGTTCTGGCCGCGGGTGGCGGATCCGTTCGCGGCATAGCGCCCGGAGGCCGGCCGCTCAGTCCCAGGGGGAGCGGCGGGCGATGAAGAAGCCGCTGGTATAGCTGCCGAAACCGGTATCGAAGACCGCCATCTCTGCGTTCAGGCCGTCGATCGCCTGCGCCAGGGCGGCGTCCTGCGGCGGCGGCAGGCCGCGCAGGGCGGCCAGCCGCTCCGGCAGCGGGCGGTAATAGGCCTTCCAGTCGGCTTCGGTCAGGAGGTGCTGGCTGATCGGCTGCAGCCCGGCCGCGGCGATCTCGGCGACCACCTCGGCGGGCTGGGCCATGTCGGGATAGGCGCCGGCCCAGAAGGCGGAGACGGCATCCGGCCGCTGGTCGGGGGCGGCCAGCCAGACCGGGTCGCTGAACAGCAGCCAGCCGCCGGGCCGCAACAGCGGCGCCCAGGCGGCCAGGGCGTCCCGCCGGCCGACGGCATAGATGCTGGAGGAGGCCCAGATCAGGTCCAGCTGCTCCACGCCCAGGCGGGCGAGGAATTCGCCGCACATATCGCCGACGAAGACGGTGACCCGTCGGGCGATTCCGGCGCGCCTTGCGCGGTCGCGGCAGGCAGCGGCCATTTCCGGCAGCGCATCGACCGCGATCACCTGCGATTCCGGCAGGGTCAGGGCCAGGTCCACCGCATCCGCGCCATTGCCGCAGCCCATATCGGCAATCCGTGCCGCATGGGGCAGGAAGGGATGCACCCGCGCCAGCATCAGCGCGGTGGTTTCCTCATGGCCGGGGCCCAGCCGGTCCAGCCCGGCGAAGATGCGCGCGTAGGCCCGGGCCAGGTCGCGGTCCAGTCGCGGTGCATCGGTTGGGTTCGGTATCACCATCGCCGGGCGGCCCTGAGGGAAGTGGCAAGACACTTGCAGCAGCATGGCAATGCGGCGGCAGGTGGTTGCGGCGGTAAGGTATTGCCGCGTCAGGATACAGGCATTGGCTCCCGGTGGAAGCCACCGAATGCCGTTGCGCGCCGGACGGCGCTGGCCAGGCCCTCGAGCGGTGGAGCATAGTGGCGGCGATCCCGGAAAAGAAGGCGGGGTGCAGAACATGTCCCGACGAACTTTTGGTCTGGCTGCCCTCGGGTTGCTGCCGATGCTGCTTGCCGCCTGTGGCGCGGGCCAGACCGTGAGCCGCAGCGTGCCGCCCTTCGAGGAGGATATCGTGGCCTATCTGGAGGAGGAGACGGACGAGGATATCGACCGCCGGCACCTGCTGCTCGGCTATATCGACCTGGATGGCGACGGCGATGACGAGGCCTTCGCGCTCTACCTGGACGAGGACAATTGCGCCGGCAGTGCCTGCGGCGGCTGGATCTTCCTGCGGCGCCCGCCCGGCGCAGAGGACGAGGACGACCGCCCGCCGCTGACCGTGGTGGGCCGCTTCACCAGCTTCACCCTGCCGGTCGCCAGCCGGGACCGGGTCACCAAGGGCTGGCGCGACGTCATCATCCGCGACCCGAACAGCGGCGCCGACGACCGGCTGCGTTATGACGGGCGGGTCTACCGCTGAGCGCCGGTCGCCGCCTCGCCACCAGCGGACTTGATCCACTGCTGTCCGGTTGAGCATGGCCGGCCTTCGCTCAAGGCCGCGACTTTGCCGGGCTTGCGGGGCCAACCGCTGACGCTGGACACGGATGTCCTTGCGCTCCCCCAATCGTCACCACCGCGCTCGTCGCGGTGGTCCAT
>JAVJON010000055.1:0-17998 GCA_040216765.1 Sneathiellaceae bacterium
GTGATGCCGGGGGACAATGTGGCGATGGACGTGGAGCTGATCGCGCCGATCGCGATGGACGAGGGGTTGCGCTTCGCCATCCGCGAGGGCGGGCGCACCGTCGGCGCCGGCGTCGTCTCCTCGATCACCGAGTAGCACGACAAGGGCGGCCGGTTGCGAAGATCCGACCGAACTGCCTTTGTTTCCAATAGTTTGCCGGACAATGTTCAGGTGAAATGACATGTCTGGCGCGCCGTGGGCGCGTTTAGGAGTGTAGCTCAATTGGTAGAGCACCGGTCTCCAAAACCGGGGGCTGGGGGTTCGAGTCCCTCCACTCCTGCCACGCCGTGGCAACAGGGCCGGCCGGCCGCAGCCGCAGGGACGCGGCGCGGCAGCGGGCGGCAGGGAAAGCAGGTCTAGGCATGGCGAACTCCGGTCCATTGGAATTCGTGCGGCAGGTCCGCCAGGAAACCGCGAAGGTCACCTGGCCGTCCCGCAAGGAGACATTGATCACCACCGCGATGGTGTTCGTCATGGTTATCCTGGTGGCCATCTTCTTTTTCGTGGTCGACCAGGGATTGAGCTACGGGATCCAGGTCATCCTGGGCCTGGGCCGTCGCTAGCACGCGCGGTCCGCGACATCGCGGCCCCGGGTGCGGTGCGCCCGGAGGACCCGCAGGATTGCCGCGGCCGGCAGGCCGCAAGATGGGCCGCTGCGCAGGGCGGCGCCGGGACGAATAGGTAGACGGAACAGTCATGGCGAAGCGCTGGTACATCGTGCAGGTCTATTCCGGCTTCGAGAAGAAGGTCGCGCAGTCGATCCGCGAACAGGCCGCCCAGAACCATATGGGCGAGATGTTCGAGGAGGTGCTGGTGCCGGTCGAGGAAGTCGTCGAGGTCCGGCGCGGCCAGAAGGTGAATGCGGAGCGGAAGTTCTTCCCCGGCTATGTGCTGGTGAAGATGGATATGACCGACGAGACATTCCATCTGGTCAAGAACACCCAGAAGGTGACCGGTTTCCTGGGCTCCGGCGCGAAGCCGCAGCCGATCAGCGATTCCGAGGCCGAGCGCATCATCCAGCAGGTGCGCGAAGGCGTGGAGCGGCCGAAGCCCTCCGTGGTGTTCGAGATCGGCGAGCAGGTGCGCGTCTGCGACGGCCCCTTCACCTCCTTCAACGGGATGGTGGAAGAGGTCGACGAGGAACGCGCCCGGATCAAGGTGGCGGTCTCCATTTTCGGCCGCGCCACCCCGGTGGAGCTGGAATATACGCAGGTCGAAAAGGTCTGACCTGGCAGGTATCGCCCGGCCGGCCGACAGGCAGGCGGGGGATGGAGCGTACGAAAGCAGGAATGCGGGCCCGGTGGGCCCGACGCGTGGGAGGTGATCCGTGCCGGACCACGCACCTCATGGGTATGAGAGGATGAAACGGTGAAGAAGATCAGTGGCTATATCAAGCTGCAGGTGCCCGCCGGGCAGGCGAATCCGTCGCCGCCGATCGGGCCTGCACTCGGCCAGCGCGGCGTCAATATCATGGAGTTCTGCAAGGCGTTCAACGCGCAGACCCAGGGACTGGAACAGGGCATGCCCATTCCGGTGGTGATCACGGTCTTCACCGACCGGTCGTTCACCTTCATCACCAAGACGCCGCCGGTCAGCTATTTCCTGAAGCGCGCAGCGCAGCTCAAGTCCGCGGCAAAGACGCCGGGTCGTGAGGTCGTGGGGTCGGTTTCCATGGATCAGGTGCGCGAGATCGCGCAGCAGAAGATGGTCGACCTCAACGCCAACGATGTCGAGGCCGCGTCGCGGATGATCGTGGGTTCAGCCCGGTCGATGGGCATTCAGGTGACGGAGTAAGTCGATGTCGGGTGTAGGAAAGCGCCTGCGGGCGGTGCGTGACAGCGTCGATGCCGACAACCGGTATCCGCTGGACGAGGCGGTTCGCATGGTGAAGAGCAATGCGACCGCGAAGTTCGACGAGACCGTCGAGATTTCGGTCAACCTCGGTGTCGACCCGCGGCATGCGGACCAGATGGTGCGCGGTGTCGTGTCGCTGCCGAACGGCACCGGCAAGACCGTGCGTGTCGCGGTCTTTGCCAAGGGCGACAAGGCGGACGAGGCGACGGCCGCCGGTGCCGACATCGTCGGCGCCGACGACCTGGCCGAGGCGATCCAGGGCGGCAAGATCGATTTCGACCGCTGCATCGCCACGCCGGACATGATGGCGGTGGTGGGCCGGCTGGGCCGGGTCCTGGGCCCGCGCGGCCTGATGCCGAATCCGAAGCTGGGGACGGTCACGGCGGATGTCGCCGGCGCGGTGAAGGCGGTCAAGGGCGGCCAGGTGGAGTTCCGGGTCGAGAAGGCCGGCATCCTGCATGCCGGCGTCGGCAAGGCCAGCTTCAGCGAGGACCAGATTGCCGAGAATGTGCGCGCGTTCATGGATGCCATCGTGAAGGCCAAGCCCAGCGGGGCGAAAGGCGTCTATCTGCGCCGCGTCGCGCTGAGCTCGACGATGGGCGCGGGCATCCGGGTGGATGTCGGCAGCATCGCGGCGTCCGGCGCCTGAGGCAGGTGCCAAGGGATTGCGGCAGGCCCTGAGGGTTCTGCCGCATGGGTCGCGCGGGCGGTGCCCGCACGGCCCCCTGTCCGAGACTGCAGGTGTCCCGCTTCCGCGGGATCTAAGGCGCCGGCCCGGTCGGCCGGGCGCCTGCACAGACGGGAGTTGCGTGATTTCGTGAGGTTCTCTTCAAGGCCCTTCGGGGCCGGCCAGGGGCAGCGGAGCGCGGATTTCCGGGGCAGGAGTCGAGGGTACCGTGCCGGTCGCAGCGTATCGCGACGGCGCGGTGCAGGAGCAACAAGGAAGAGGTGACAGGTGGATCGCGCAACCAAAACGGATCTGGTCGCCCACTTCCATGAGGTCTTTTCCAAGACTTCCGTGGTGGTGGTCACCCACTACACGGGTCTGTCGGTGGCCGAGGCGACGAAGCTTCGCCGGCAGATGCGTGATGCGGGTGCCAGTTTCAAGGTTACCAAGAATCGCCTGACGCGCCGTGCCCTTGCCGGAACTCCGTATGAAGCGTTGCAGGACATGTTCGTTGGACAGACGGCTATCGCCTATTCCGACGATCCTGTGGCAGCTGCCAAGGCCAGCGTCGACTTCGCCAAGTCGAACGAGAAGCTGGTCATCCTGGGCGGTGCGATGGGCGACACCCTGCTCGACACCGATGGCGTGAAGGCCCTGGCCTCGCTGCCCTCGCTGGACGAGCTGCGTGGCAAGCTGGTGGGTCTGCTGCAGGCGCCCGCGACGAAGGTCGCCGGTGTCCTCCAGGCGCCCGCCGGGCAGCTTGCCCGGGTGTTCGCCGCATACGGTGCGAAGGACGAGTAGGCCGCGTCAGGCGGATACACACAATTTGGCCGCGCCGGATGCCTTTCGGGCGACGGGTGGCTGGACAAGGACGAAGAGAGAACCGATATGGCTGATTTGCAGAAGATTGCCGACGAGCTGTCGACCCTGACGGTGCTGGAAGCCGCCGAGCTGTCGAAGATCCTCGAGGAGAAGTGGGGCGTTTCCGCCGCCGCGCCGGTCGCCATGGCGGCGATGCCGGGTGCCGGTGCCGCGGCCGCTGTCGAGGAAGAGAAGACCGAGTTCGACGTCATCCTGGCCGAGACCGGTGCCGAGAAGATCAAGGTCATCAAGGAAGTCCGTGCGATCACCGGCCTGGGCCTGAAGGAGGCCAAGGATCTGGTCGAGGGCGCGCCGAAGCCCGTGAAGGAGGGCGCGTCCAAGGACGAGGCCGAGAAGATCAAGGCGCAGCTGGAAGCTGCCGGCGCCAAGGTCGAGCTTAAGTAAGCGGTCAATGGCCGCCCCTGCCACCGGCGCAAGCCGGTGGCAGGGGCGGCTGCCGCCGTTTCGGGACTGCATTCCCGCCGGGCCGGCACCCCGGCCCGGCCGGAATGCAGTGCAGAGCATAGACGCAGAGACGATCGGACGTCCCCCGGTCCCGCCCTGCCGGCCCCTGTGGCCAGGCGAAGCGGGAGGCGGGCAGGGCGGCTTTTCGCGTTGCGCGGCCGGTGCTGCGATGGAATTTGGGCGCTGACGGTCGCCCGGCGGGATAATGGGCCCGCGCAAGTCACCGTCTCTTGCCGCAGCGGCGCAGGCCGCGGCGGCAGCCGGCCGCGAGCCCGCGGCCGGTCAGTCGGAACGAGGAGCAGAAATGCCGCTCTCCCTCACCGAGCGCAAGCGCATTCGCAAGAATTTCGGCCGCATCCCGTCGGTTGCCGCCATGCCCAACCTGATCGAAGTCCAGAAGTCGAGCTATGACAGCTTCCTGATGGTCGGCATGCAGGACCGGCCCGATGCCGGCCTGCAGGGTGTCTTCAAGTCGGTCTTCCCGATCAAGGACTTCTCCGACACCGCCAGCCTGGAATTCGTCCGCTACGAGTTCGACCTGCCGAAATACGATGTCGACGAGTGCATGGCGCGCGGCATGACCTTCGCCGCGCCGCTCAAGGTCACCCTGCGCCTGATCGTCTTCGAGGTGGATCCCGACACCCAGGCCAAGTCGGTCCTCGATATCAAGGAGCAGGACGTCTACATGGGCGACATGCCCCTGATGACGGACAAGGGCACCTTCATCATCAACGGCACCGAGCGGGTGATCGTCAGCCAGATGCACCGCTCGCCGGGCGTCTTCTTCGACCATGACCGGGGCAAGACGCACCCGTCGGGCAAGTACCTGTTCGCCGCCCGGATCATCCCCTACCGCGGCTCCTGGCTGGATTTCGAGTTCGACGCCAAGGACATCGTCCATGTCCGCATCGACCGGCGCCGCAAGCTGCCGGTGACGACCCTGCTGTTCGCGCTGGGCCTGACCTCGGAAGAGATCCTCGACTATTTCTACGACAAGGTGATCTACCGCTTCGACGGCTCCAACTGGTCGACGGAGTTCAATGCCGAGCGCCTGCGCGGCCTGCGCATGTCCTACGACCTGATCGACGCCGCCACCGGCAATGTCGTCGTCCCTGCCGGCACCAAGGTGACGCCGCGCCTGGCGAAGAAGCTGGAGGACCAGGGGGTCAAGCAGCTGCTGGTCAACCGGGCCGACCTGGTCGGGCGGTTCTGCGCCAACGACATGGTCAACATGGAAACCGGCGAGATCTATGTCGAGGCCGGCGACGAGATGTCGGAGGAGGCGATCGAGACCCTGGAGACCGTCGGGGTCAACGAGCTGCCGACCCTGGAAGTCGATGACGTGATGCGCGGCGCCTATATCCGCAACACCATGGTCGCCGACAAGAACCAGACCCGCGAGGCCGCGCTCTACGAGATCTACCGGGTGATGCGCCCGGGCGAGCCGCCGACCCCGGAGACCGCCGAATCCCTGTTCTCGGGCCTGTTCTTCGATTCCGAGCGCTACGACCTGTCGGCCGTCGGCCGGGTGAAGATGAATGCGCGCCTGGGCCTGGAGACGGAGGACAATGTCCGGATCCTGCGCACCGAAGACATGATGTCGGTGATCAAGACCCTGGTGGACCTGCGCGACGGCCGCGGCGAGATCGACGATATCGACCATCTGGGCAATCGCCGGGTGCGTTCGGTCGGCGAGCTGATGGAGAACCAGTACCGCATCGGCCTCCTGCGCATGGAGCGGGCGATCCGCGAGCGCATGAGCTCGGTGGAGATCGACACGGTCATGCCGCATGACCTGATCAACGCCAAGCCGGCGGCGGCCGCGGTGCGGGAGTTCTTCGGCTCCTCGCAGCTCAGCCAGTTCATGGATCAGACCAACCCGCTGTCGGAGATCACCCACAAGCGTCGCCTGTCGGCGCTTGGCCCGGGCGGCCTGACCCGCGAGCGCGCCGGCTTCGAGGTGCGCGACGTGCATCCGACGCATTACGGCCGGATCTGCCCGATCGAGACGCCGGAAGGCCCGAATATCGGCCTGATCAACTCGCTCGCCACCTATGCGCGGGTGAACCAGTACGGCTTCATCGAGAGCCCCTACCGCAGGGTGAAGGACAGCGTCGCCTCCGACGAGGTCGTCTATCTGACCGCGATGGAAGAGGGCAAGTACACCATCGCCCAGGCCAATGCCGAGCTCGACGAGACCGGCAGCTTCACCGGCGAACTGGTCAGCTGCCGCATCAACGGCGACTTCCAGATGCTGAAGCCGGACCAGATCGACTTCATCGACGTCTCGCCGAAGCAGCTGGTGTCGGTCGCCGCGGCGCTGATCCCGTTCCTGGAGAACGATGACGCCAATCGCGCGCTGATGGGCTCCAACATGCAGCGCCAGGCGGTGCCGCTGCTGCAGGCCGACGCGCCGATGGTCGGCACCGGCATGGAGGAGACGGTGGCCCGCGATTCCGGCGCCACGATCGCCGCCAAGCGGACCGGCATCGTCGACCAGGTCGACGCCACCCGCATCGTGGTGCGCGCAACCGACAACGAGGACCTGTCGCGGTCCAACGTCGACATCTACAAGCTGATGAAGTTCCAGCGCTCCAACCAGAACACCTGCATCAACCAGCGGCCGCTGGTGAAGGTGGGCGATGCGGTGACCGCCGGCAACATCATCGCCGACGGCCCCTCCACGGAGATGGGCGAGCTGGCCCTGGGCCGGAACGTGCTCGTCGCGTTCATGCCCTGGAACGGCTACAACTTCGAGGACTCGATCCTGATCTCCGAGCGGATCGTGAAGGACGATGTCTTCACCTCGATCCATATCGAGGAATTCGAGGTGATGGCCCGCGACACCAAGCTGGGCCCGGAGGAGATCACCCGCGACATCCCGAATGTCAGCGAGGAAGGCCTGCGCAACATGGACGAGGCCGGCATCGTCTATGTCGGTGCGGAAGTCGGCGCCGGCGACATCCTGTGCGGCAAGATCACGCCGAAGGGCGAAAGCCCGATGACGCCGGAAGAGAAGCTCCTGCGCGCGATCTTCGGCGAGAAGGCCTCCGACGTCCGCGACACCTCTCTGCGGGTGCCGCCGGGGGTCACCGGCACGGTGGTCGAGGTGCGCGTCTTCTCCCGCCACGGCGTGGAGAAGGACGAGCGTGCGCTGGCCATCGAGCGGGCCGAGATCGAGAACCTGGCGAAGGACCGCGACGACGAGAAGGCGATCCTGGAGCGCAGCATCTATGCCGCCCTGCAGGACCTGCTGTCGGGCAATGCGGTGATCAAGGGCCCGAAGGGCCTGCCCGCGGGCAAGACGGTGACGCCCGAGGCGCTGGGCAACCTGCCGAAGGCCCATTGGTGGCAGATCTCCGTCGGCGCCGATGCGGTGATGGAGCAGGTCGAGGCCCTGAAGCGGCAGCACGACCAGATGATGGACCGCCTGCAGGCCCGCTTCGAGAACAAGGTGGAGAAGCTGCAGCGCGGCGACGAGCTGCCGCCCGGCGTGATGAAGATGGTCAAGGTCTTCGTCGCGGTGAAGCGCAAGCTGCAGCCCGGCGACAAGATGGCCGGCCGCCACGGCAACAAGGGCGTGATCTCGCGCATCCTGCCCGAAGAGGACATGCCCTATCTGGAGGACGGCTCGCCGGTCGACATCGTGCTGAACCCGCTTGGTGTGCCCAGCCGGATGAATGTCGGGCAGATCCTGGAGACCCATCTGGGCTGGTCGAGCCACGGCATCGGCCGCAAGGTCAGCGGCATATTGGAATCGGTGGCCGAGCAGAGCGAGAAGGCCGGTGGCCTGCGCGACCTGCTCAAGGCGGTCTATGGCGACGGCCAGTACGACGAGGGCGTGTCCAAGCTCGACGACGACGCCGTCATCGAGATGAGCCAGAACCTGCGCCGCGGCGTCCCCTTTGCCACGCCGGTCTTCGATGGCGCGGTGGAGGCCGATATCGTGCAGATGCTGGAGCGGGCCGGCCTGGACCATAGCGGCCAGGTCACCCTGGTGGACGGACGCACCGGCGAGACCTTCGATCGCAAGGTGACGGTGGGCTACATCTACATGCTGAAGCTGCATCACCTGGTGGACGACAAGATCCACGCCCGGTCGATCGGCCCCTACAGCCTGGTCACCCAGCAGCCGCTGGGCGGCAAGGCGCAGTTCGGCGGCCAGAGGTTCGGCGAGATGGAGGTCTGGGCCCTGCAGGCCTATGGCGCGTCCTACACCCTGCAGGAGATGCTGACGGTGAAGTCCGACGACGTGGCGGGCCGCACCAAGGTCTACGAGGCGATTGTCCGCGGCGAGGACAATTTCGAGGCCGGCATCCCGGAAAGCTTCAATGTGCTGGTCAAGGAAATGCGGTCCCTCGGCCTGAACGTCGAGCTGAAGCAGAGCGGATTCTGAAGCGGCGGAGCCTGACCCGGCGGGCTGGCCGGCACCATCGGTGCCGGCCAGCCCCAGCCCCCCTATCCGGCCGGAACCGGCGACCCGAGATGCGGGTTCCAGCCACGACAAGCCCCAGGAGGCGCGTCACATGAACGACCTGATGAACATCTTCGGCCAGCCGGCGAACACGCTGAACTTCGACGAGATCAAGATCTCGATCGCCAGCCCCGAGCGCATCCGTTCCTGGTCCTATGGCGAGATCAAGAAGCCGGAGACCATCAACTACCGCACCTTCAAGCCGGAGCGCGACGGCCTGTTCTGCGCCCGCATCTTCGGCCCGATCAAGGACTACGAGTGCCTGTGCGGCAAGTACAAGCGCATGAAGTATCGCGGCATCGTCTGCGAGAAATGCGGCGTGGAAGTCACCCTGTCGAAGGTGCGGCGCGAGCGCATGGGCCATATCGAGCTGGCCTCGCCCGTGGCGCATATCTGGTTCCTGAAGTCGCTGCCCAGCCGCATCGGCCTGTTGCTGGACATGACCCTGAAGGACCTGGAGCGGGTGCTCTATTTCGAGCATTTCGTGGTGCTGGAGCCCGGCCTGACGCCGCTCAAGAAGCATGAGCTGCTGAACGAGGACCAGTACATCCAGGCGCAGGAGGAGTATGGCGACGATTCCTTCACCGCCAAGATCGGCGCCGAGGCGATCCGCGACATCCTCTCCGGCCTGGAGCTGGAGAAGGAGCGCGGCGAGATCCGCGCCGAACTGGGCGACCTGGGCGAGGATACCCGCGCGACCTCGGAGACCAAGCGCAAGAAGCTGATCAAGCGACTGAAGCTGATCGAGAGCTTCATCGATTCCGGCAATCGCCCGGAATGGATGATCCTGACCGTGATCCCGGTGATCCCGCCGGAGCTGCGGCCGCTGGTGCCGCTGGACGGCGGCCGCTTCGCGACCTCCGACCTGAACGACCTGTACCGCCGGGTGATCAACCGCAACAACCGCCTGAAGCGGCTGATCGAGCTGCGCGCGCCGGACATCATCGTGCGCAACGAGAAGCGCATGCTGCAGGAGGCCGTCGACGCGCTGTTCGACAATGGCCGCCGCGGCCGCGTCATCACCGGCGCCAACAAGCGCCCGCTGAAGTCGCTCTCCGACATGCTGAAGGGCAAGCAGGGCCGCTTCCGGCAGAACCTGCTGGGCAAGCGGGTCGACTATTCCGGCCGCTCGGTGATCGTCGTGGGCCCGGAGCTGAAGCTGCACCAGTGCGGCCTGCCCAAGAAGATGGCGCTGGAGCTGTTCAAGCCGTTCATCTACGCCAAGCTGGAGCTGAAGGGCCTGGCCGCCACGGTGAAGATGGCCAAGAAGATGGTGGAGAAGGAGCGGCCCGAGGTCTGGGATATCCTGGAAGAGGTGATCCGCGAGCATCCGGTCCTCCTGAACCGGGCGCCGACCCTGCATCGCCTCGGCATCCAGGCCTTCGAGCCGACCCTGATCGAGGGCAAGGCGATCCAGCTGCACCCGCTGGTCTGCGCGGCCTTCAACGCCGATTTCGACGGCGACCAGATGGCGGTCCACGTGCCTCTGTCGCTCGAGGCGCAGCTTGAAGCCCGCGTGCTCATGATGTCGACCAACAACATCCTGAGCCCGGCGAACGGCAAGCCGATCATCGTGCCTAGCCAGGACATCGTCCTGGGCCTCTACTACATGACCCTGGAAGAGGCCGTGCCGCTCGGCCTGACGGTGTCGTTCGACGATGCCGCCCTGCTGCTGAAGGCCTGGACCGCCGACGAGGTCGTCGTCTTCGACCGCAAGTCGGGAAGCGAACTGCCCAAGGCGCAGTCGCTGGAGGATGCCGGCAAGGTGCTGGCCTCCGACCCGCTGATCGAGCGGGTGCCGGCCTATGCCGAGATCGGCGAGATCGAACGCGCGCTGGATGCCGGCGCCATCCACCTGCACAGCCGGGTCCGCGGCCGCTACAAGACCGTCGACGAGGACGGCAACCCGGTCATCCAGAAGGTGACGGCGACGGCCGGCCGCATGCTGCTTGCCGACATCCTGCCGCGCAGCCACAAGATCGGCTTCGACCTGATCAACCGCATCCTGACCAAGAAGGAGATCACCTCGGTCATCGACAATGTCTACCGTCACTGCGGCCAGAAGGAGACCGTGATCTTCTGCGACCGGATGATGGGGATGGGCTTCAACCGTGCCTGCCGCGCCGGCATCTCGTTCGGCAAGGACGACATGGTGGTGCCGGTCGAGAAGGAGGCGATGGTCGAGGCGACCAAGAAGCAGGTCGCCGAGTTCGAGCAGCAGTACCAGGACGGCCTGATCACCCAGGGCGAGAAGTACAACAAGGTGGTCGACGCCTGGTCGCAGTGCACCGAGCTGGTCGCCGACGCCATGATGAAGGTGATCTCGTCGGGCGAATCCGGCCGCGGCATCAACTCGATCTGGATGATGGCCCATTCCGGCGCCCGCGGTTCCGCCGCGCAGATGCGGCAGCTGGCCGGCATGCGCGGCCTGATGGCGAAGCCGTCGGGCGAGATCATCGAGACGCCGATCATCTCGAACTTCAAGGAAGGCCTGTCCGTTCTGGAATACTTCAATTCCACGCATGGCGCCCGTAAGGGCCTGGCCGACACCGCCCTGAAGACGGCGAATTCCGGCTATCTCACCCGGCGCCTGGTCGATGTCGCGCAGGACTGCATCATCGTCGAGGTGGATTGCGGCACCGACGCCGGGATCACCGTCACCGAGGTGCTGGACGGCGCCGAGGTGGTCTCCACCCTGGGCGAGCGGATCCTTGGCCGCACGGCGGTCGACGATGTCACCGACCCGCTCAGCGGCGAGGTCATCGTGGCCAATGGCCAGCTGATCGACGAGGTGCTGGTCGACACCATCGACCGGGCCGGCGTGGAGCGGGTGCGGATCCGCTCGGTGCTGACCTGCGAGAGCAAGGGCGGCGTCTGCGCCAATTGCTACGGCCGCGACCTGGCCCGTGGCACGGCGGTGAATATCGGCGAGGCGGTGGGCGTGATCGCCGCCCAGTCGATCGGCGAGCCCGGCACGCAGCTGACCATGCGGACCTTCCATATCGGCGGCACCGCGCAGGTGGCGGAGCAGTCCAGCATCGATGCGGCCTACAACGCCATCGTGAAGATCGAGAACCGCAACCTGGTGGAGGATTCCAAGGGCCGCCTGGTGGTCATGGGCCGCAACTGCGAGGTCATGCTGGTCGACGACAATGGCCGCGAGCGGGCCCGCCACAAGGTGCCCTACGGCGCCCGCCTGCTGAACGCGGAGGGCGAGAAGGTCGACAAGGGCGCACGCCTGGCGGAGTGGGACCCCTATACCCGCCCGATCATCACCGAGCGGGAAGGCGTTTCGAACTATCGCGACCTGGTCATCGGCAAGACCATGCGCGAGGTCACCGACGAGGCGACCGGCATCTCCTCGCTGGAGGTGGTGGACTACAAGCCGCAGTCCAAGGCCAAGGACAAGGAGGAGGAGCTGCGGCCGCGCGTCACCCTGCGCGACGATAGCGGCGAGATCATCGTCCTGCCGAACGGCCAGGAAGCCCGCTACCACCTGCCGGCGGGCGCGATCCTGTCGGTCTCCGACGGCACCAAGGTGCATGCCGGCGATGTGCTCGCGCGTATCCCGCTGGAAGGCACCAAGACCCGCGACATCACCGGCGGCCTGCCGCGGGTGGCGGAGCTGTTCGAGGCGCGGCGGCCGAAGGACCATGCGATCATCGCCCAGGCGGACGGCCGCGTGGAATCGATCCGCGACTACAAGGCCAAGCGCCGGATCGGCGTGCGCTCGGACTCCGACAACGAGATCATCGAGTACGAGATCAGCAAGGACCGCCATGCGGCCGTGCAGGAGGGCGACCTGGTCGCCCGCGGCGACCATCTGGTCGACGGCAATCCGGCACCGCATGACATCCTGAAGGTGCTCGGCGTCGAGGAACTCGCCCATTACCTGATCAAGGAGATCCAGGAGGTCTATCGCCTGCAGGGCGTGAAGATCAACGACAAGCATATCGAGACCGTCTGCCGCCAGATGCTGCAGAAGGTGGAGATCGACCATCCGGGCGAGACCACCTTCCTGGCGGGCGAGCAGGTCGACAAGCTCGAGTTCGAGGAGGTCAACGAGAAGGCCGAGGCCGAAGGGCTGAAGCCTGCCACCGCCACGCCGGTCCTGCTGGGCATCACCAAGGCGAGCCTGCAGACCCGGTCCTTCATCTCCGCCGCCTCCTTCCAGGAGACGACGCGGGTGCTGACCGAGGCGGCGGTATCCGGCAAGGTCGACAGTCTGGTCGGCCTGAAGGAGAACGTGATCGTCGGCCGCCTGATCCCGGCGGGCACCGGTGCGATGGTCTCGCGCCTGCGCCAGGTCGCCGCGGACCGCGATCGCGAGTTTGCCGATGCCCTGGAATCGGAGCTGCAGGCCGCCGTGGCCGGCGATGCCGCCCTGGAGGCGGAGCTGCAGGAGGCGAACAGCGACAGTTCCGACGCGGCGGAGTAGGCGCCGCCGTCACGACCATGTCTCGGCCCCCGGGTGCCGCCGCACGGCAAGGCATCCGGGGAGGGAATCGGGAAAGGCCCCGGCCGGTTGCCGGGGCCTTTTTCATGCGCGCATCGCGCCGGCACCTGAGGGGGCCGCAGAGCGGTCGCCTCAGGTGCCGGCGCTGCGCATCTGGTGGCGGGAAATCAGGCGGGCGCAGCGGTCGCGCAGCACGTCGGGGTTGATCGGCTTGCGCAGCAGGTCGTCGGCGCCGGCCTGCTGCAGCGCATCCATCGCCGCCGGGTCGGCGACCCCGGTGATGCCCAGCACCGGCACGGTGGACAGGTGCGCCATGGCCCGCATCCGGGTCAGCACGTCGACGCCGCTCATGCCGGGCAGGCGGTAGTCCAGGATCACCAGGTCGACCGGCCCCGAGGCAAGGCGCTCCAGAGCCTGGTGGGGCCCCTGGAAGATCTCCGTGACGATGCCGTCCAGGCCGCGCAACGCCTGTTCGATCAGGCGGGCATTCAGATAGACGTCGTCGATGATGACCACTCTGACCGGCATCACCTGCTCCCGAAGCGGCTGGTATCCATCCTGTCGGCGAGGATGTCGTGTCTGCGCTGTCCCACTGCACGGGACGACGATCCGCCACGCCAGGGGACAGTCTGCGCCCTGCGGAACGGATTGCCGATCCGTCTGATGGCTAGTGCCGACATCTGCCGGCGGCCTCAGCTCGCCCTGCCGCGGGGAAAGCCCGGCACACCCTTGTCCAGCGGCACTCCGAAGCTGTTCAAAGCCATGGCGACCAGGGTGTAGTTGCCGACCGTGAAGACGATGTCCATCATCTGCTGCCGGTCCCAGCGCCGGGACAGCGCGGCCCAGGTCGAATCGCTGATCCGGCACTCGCCGCGCAGCTCGTCGGCCGCCAGCAGCAGAAGCCGGTCGTCGGCGCTCCAGCCGGAAGCATCGGCGCCCTCGACGATTCGGGCGATCTCCTCCTCGGTCAGGCCGCAGTCCAGGCCGATCTCGGTATGCTGGCCGAATTCATAGGCGGAATGGCAGAGCCAGCCGGTCCGCAGGATCAGGATCTCGCGCTCGCGCAGGGGCAGGGTCGACTTGCCCAGGACGTGGCTGGCAAAGACCCGCCAGCGCTTCATCAGTTTCGGATGCTGCGCCAGGCAACGGAATATGTTGAGCAGCCGGCCGCCCACATGGCTGGTGGCCAGCAACTCGGCCGCCTCGCCGGTCGCGCTGGATTCGTCGAGCAGCGGTATTCTCGGGCCTGGCATGGTGGCAGCACCTCCTCCCCAAAGGACTCTGCGTCGTTAACGTTTGCGCGGGGCCAGTCTGGCGGGTATTCGCGGTTCTGCAAGCGACGAGGCGGGACGGATCGGCCCGGGATCGCTCGCTACGGTGCCGCAGGCCGGCCCATTTGCCCGATTGTGGGAATTATTTGGGATCATGGCTTGACCCGGCGGCGGCCCTGAGTATGATGCGCCGACTTTTCCGGTGCCGCCGCGATGTCGGTGGCGCCCCGCTTGGTGTCCCCGGTTCGGGCCATACGGTCCGGCGCGTGTGCCGCCAGGCTGACGGCCAAGGGATAGACCCGCCCGACAGCTTCTGCCGGGCAGGTCTCTTGCGGCGGTTCCATAAGAGCGACGGCCCCTCTGCCACGGCATCGGGCCCGACCCTGTTCAGGCTGCGGCGTCGCGCCGGTCAGTCCCATTGTCATTGCCCGTGCAATGGCAGGGGCCCGGTGCAGCGGCAACCCTGTTCGATTGAGACGACCCGTCGGGCGACAGCGCCTGACCAGGCGCTGCCGGCGGGAACGAGATGCACGACACGACAAGATGCACGACACGACGAGAGACGAATCCAGGGTCTGACGGAGTTAGGACAGACAGGCATGCCGACGATCAACCAGCTGATCCGCAAACCGCGCAGGGCGCCTGCGGAGCGGAACAAAGTGCCCGCGATGCAGGCCTGCCCGCAGAAGCGCGGCGTCTGCACCCGGGTCTACACCACGACCCCGAAGAAGCCGAACTCGGCGCTGCGCAAGGTCGCGCGCGTGCGGCTGACCAACGGGTTCGAGGTGACGAGCTATATCCCCGGCGAGGGGCATAACCTGCAGGAACATTCCGTGGTGATGATCCGCGGCGGCCGGGTGAAGGATCTTCCCGGCGTTCGCTACCACATCATCCGCGGTGTCCTCGATACGCAGGGCGTCAAGGACCGCCGGCAGCGCCGGTCCAAGTATGGCGCCAAGCGTCCGAAGTGATCATCAGGAAACGCCCGGGTTTGCGGGTCAACCGAAGGACGACGGCAAGAGATGTCACGACGTCACGCCGCTGAAAAGCGCGATATCATTCCGGATCCGAAATTTCATGACCGCGTGGTCTCGAAATTCATGAACGTGTTGATGTACGACGGCAAGAAGTCGGCCGCCGAAAGCATCCTCTACAAGTCGCTGGATCAGATCCAGCGCAAGACCGGCCAGGATCCGCTGCGGATCTTCCACGACGCGCTGGACAATGTCCGGCCGCAGGTCGAGGTGCGCTCCCGCCGGGTCGGCGGTGCCACCTACCAGGTGCCGGTCGAGGTTCGCACCGAGCGTGCGCAGGCCCTGGCGATCCGCTGGTTGATCGCCACCGCCCGCAACCGGTCGGAAAACACGATGGAAGACCGGCTCGCCAACGAGTTCCTGGATGCTTCCAACAATCGTGGCGCCGCCGTGAAGAAGCGTGAGGACACGCATCGCATGGCGGACGCCAACAAGGCCTTTTCCCACTACCGCTGGTAATCCGGCGTAACCAAAGCTCACGGGAGAGCGAGATCATGTCGCGCAAGACCCCTTATGACCGGTATCGGAACATCGGGATCATGGCGCATATCGACGCCGGCAAGACCACGACGACGGAGCGCATCCTGTACTACACGGGCGTGTCGCATAAGATCGGCGAGGTCCATGACGGCGCGGCCACGATGGACTGGATGGAGCAGGAGCAGGAGCGGGGGATCACCATCACCTCGGCTGCGACCACCTGTTTCTGGCGCGACCACCGGGTCAACATCATCGATACGCCCGGCCATGTGGATTTCACCATCGAGGTGGAGCGGTCCCTGCGCGTGCTGGACGGTGCGATCGCCGTGTTCGACGGTGTCGCCGGCGTCGAGCCACAGTCCGAGACCGTCTGGCGCCAGGCCGACAAGTACGGCGTGCCGCGCATGTGTTTCGTCAACAAGATGGACCGCATGGGCGCCGACTTCTATCGCTGCGTCGACATGATCGAGAACCGGCTGGGCGCCCGCCCGCTGGTGATCCACCTGCCGATCGGCTCGGAGAGCGATTTCGCCGGCCTGGTCGACCTGATCCGCATGAAGGCGCTGGTCTGGAACGGCGAGGAGCTGGGCGCGAAGTTCTCCACCGATGAGATCCCCGCCGATCTCGCCGAGCGCGCCGCGGAGTATCGCAGCCGCCTGGTGGAGACCGCGCTGGAGGCCGACGACACCGCGCTGGAAGCCTATCTGGAAGGCAACGAGCCCGACGAGGCGACCCTGCTGGCCTGCATCCGCAAGGGCACGATCGGCGGCATGTTCGTTCCCGTCCTCTGCGGCTCGGCGTTCAAGAACAAGGGCGTGCAGCCGATGCTGGACGCCGTGGTCGACTTCATGCCCTCCCCGAAGGACGTGGATGCGATCAAGGGCACGGTGCCGGGCACCGGCGAGGAAGTGAAGCGCCGGACCTCCGACGACGAGCCGTTCTCCGGCCTGGCGTTCAAGATCATGAACGACCAGTTCGTCGGCACCCTGACCTTCGTGCGGATCTATTCGGGCACGGTCGAGACCGGCCAGTCGGTGATGAACACCGTGAAGGAAGGCCGCGAGCGGATTGGCCGCATGCTGCAGATGCATGCGAACCATCGCGAGGACATCAAGGAGGCTTTCGCCGGCGACATCGTCGCCATCGCAGGCCTGAAGGACACCACCACCGGCGACACGCTGTGCGATCCCCAGAAGCCGGTGATCCTGGAGCGGATGGAGTTCCCCGATCCGGTGATCGAGGTTGCGGTGGAGCCGAAGACCAAGGCCGACCAGGAGAAGATGGGCATGGCGCTCAGCCGCCTGGCAGCCGAGGATCCGTCCTTCCGCGTCTCCTCCGACCCGGAGAGCGGCCAGACCGTGATCAAGGGCATGGGCGAGCTGCACCTGGACATCCTGGTGGACCGCATGCGCCGCGAGTTCAAGGTCGAGGCGAATGTCGGCGCGCCGCAGGTGGCGTACCGCGAGACCTTCACCCGCCTGGCCGAGATCGACTATACGCACAAGAAGCAGACCGGCGGTTCCGGCCAGTTCGCGCGCATCAAGCTGCGGTTCGAGCCGCAGGAGGCCGGTGCCGGCATCACCTTCTCCAGCGAAGTGGTGGGCGGCAACGTGCCGAAGGAGTTCGTGCCCGCGGTCGAGAAGGGCATCCGCTCCGCGGCCGAGGCCGGCGTCCTGGCCGGTTTCCCGGTGATCGACTTCAAGGCGGTGCTCTATGACGGCGCCTATCACGAGGTCGACTCCTCTGCGGTGGCCTTCGAGGTCGCGGCCCGTGCCGCGTTCCGCGAGGTGGCACCGAAGGGCGGCGTGAAGCTGATGGAGCCGATGATGTCCGTCGAGGTGGTGACACCCGAGGATTTCGTGGGCGACGTGATGGGCGACCTGTCGTCCCGCCGCGGCCAGCTGACCGGCAGCGAGCCGCGCGGCAATGCCACGGTGATCCACGCCATGGTGCCGCTGGCCAACATGTTCGGCTACGTCAACAACCTGCGGTCGGCGACCCAGGGGCGGGCCAACTACACGATGCAGTTCGACCATTACGAGCAGGTGCCGCAGGCGGTGTCCGACGAGATCCAGGCGAAGATGGCCTGATCCGTCCGGGCGCGACCCGCTACGGGGCTGAATACCAAGGCGGTCCGGGACGGTCCCGGGCTGGCAGGACTAACGGTCAAGACAGAAAGCGACGGAGTACGGCGCGATGGGCAAAGAGAAGTTTGCGCGGACGAAACCGCACTGCAACATCGGTACGATCGGTCACGTCGACCATGGCAAGACGTCGCTGACGGCGGCGATCACGAAGGTGCTCGCCGAGTCCGGCGGTGCGAACTTCACGGCGTACGACCAGATCGACAAGGCGCCGGAAGAGAAGGCGCGCGGCATCACGATCTCGACCTCGCAT
>JAVJON010000058.1:0-65704 GCA_040216765.1 Sneathiellaceae bacterium
GTGCCGCCAGGTTCAATAATGGCCTGATCTTATTGAGGTGCGGCGCGATGGGTTGCCGGGCATCGCCCGGCGACCGGGACAAGCCCGCGCATGACGAAGCTATAAAACGCATGAGGCCAGAGAACGGCACTCAACCGGACACCCGCGGGCGCGTCCCGCGGGTGCATCGCGCCACCCGCCTCAATCGATCGAGACGTGCATCGACATCGGCCACCGGGACAAGCCCGGTGGCGACGATGGCAGGGGGCGAGGATCGCAGGGGGCGATGGAATCGCCGACCGGGCAGCCGCTGCCGCTCAGCCTCCCGCCCGTTCGGCCCGGTGCGCCGCCGCCAGTTCGGCCAGGCTGTCGAAGCGGAAGGCGAAGCGGGGCATGCGCTCCGGCGCGCCGGTGGCGCCGGCGCCATCCCTGCCGTGGCGGCGGTCGATCCAGCAGTTCGCGATGCCCAGCTCGTTGGCCGGGCCATGGTCATGCACCAGGCTCTGTGCCACGTGCAGGATATCGTCGGGGCCGTAGCCGCGGCGCTGCAGCGCCGCGAGCATGTAGCGGAAATTGCGCAGGTCCGGCTTGTAGCTGCCGATATCCTCCGCCGAATAGGCCGCATCCAGGGTCAGTCCCAGCCGGTCGAACGCCGCGGCCAGGCTGGCATTGTCGACATTGCTCAGCACCGCCAGCCGGAAATGCCCGGACAGGTAGCGCAGGGCATCGACGGTATCGGCAAAGGCAGGCCAGTGCGGCACGGTCCGGCCGAACGCCTGGCATTCCTCCCAGCTGACCCGCACCTCCCATTCCTCGGCCAGGCGCCGGGCGACGATGGCCAGCAGGTCGGTGTAGCGCATTGCCGGCTGGCTGCGCTGCTGCACGATCTCCCAGGCGGCGAAGCCGTCCAGGACTTCGTCGCGCGACAGCGGCCGGCCGGCGCGGGCGGCGATCGGCGCCAGGGCGGCATGCAGGCCGGTCTCCCAGTCGATCAGCGTGCCATAGACGTCGAATGTCAGGACCTTGAATCCGTCGAGCCGCATCGGGCGCTCCCTTCTGCCGGACCGGGTGCTACAGATCGAACCTGATCGGCACCTCCAGGTCCAGACGATCCCCGCCGATCCCGGCGGGAAAGGGCGGCAGCGGCGCGACGCGCCGCAGCAGATCGACCGCTTCCGCATCGAGCAGGCGATGGCCGGACGTCTGCAGGATCCGCCAGTCGAGAAGCCGGCCCTCGCGGTCCAGGGCGAAGGCCAGCACCACGACACCCTGCTGGCGCATGGCCTGGGCCTGCGGCGGGTAGCGGCGGTTGCGTTCCAGAATGGCCCGGATCCTGCCGAAATAGCCGCCGAGCAGGGACGGGTCGGCGGCGCCGCCCGTGCCCGCGCCCTGGTCTGCCACGGTCCCGGCGGAGCCGGACATTGCCGGGCCATCCGCAGTCTCCGCCGCCGCGCCGGGTGCCGTGCCGGGGCTGCCGGCAGGTGCCGGGCTGTCCCGCGCCGCCGCCGGGACGGTGGCGGCCGTCGCTGGCGCTGCAGCGGTGGCTGCCGGGGCCCGGTCGGGCGGCCTGCCGGGCGGCCGCTCCGGCACCGCGACCGTCAGGTGGCCCGGGCGGGCCCGCGGCCGCGGCGGTGCCCCCTCCGTCACCGGCCGGGCCTTGTCCGCAGCGCCCGATCCGGCCGCTGAGGGGGCCGGGACCCGGTCCGGCGTCCCGTCAGGTGCAATGCGCGGCGCCGCGCCCGCCGGCACGGCGCGCGCGCTGGCGGCTTGCGGCGGCGGACCTGCCCCGGGCGATACCGGCAGGACGGTGCCCGCAGCGGGCGAGCGCGATACCGCGGCCGTTGCGCCAGCAGCCGGCCCCAGATCCTCCGCCGTCCTGGCATCCGGCTGGCGCGCCGCCGGCGGGCTGTCAGCCGGGGCGGCGCCATCGGTTCCGGCCGGCGGGAGGTCCGCCTGTCCGGCATCGGCCTGGGAGGCGGCGGCATCCGCTGCCGGCGCCGCCGGCGCGGCCGGCGCCAGCCCCACCGGCATGCCGCGACCCAGCGGCGCCAGCGAAATGCGAACCCCGTCGCCGCCGCCGCCACCCGCCGGCGTCAGCACCGGCCGGTCCCACAGCAGCAGCACCAGGGCCAGATGGGCCAGCAGCGCCGCCGCGCCGGCCGCCGGCCAGAGCCAGGCCGGCCCGGCGCGATCGGCCGGCCAGCGGATCACCGGCCCGCCGCCCCGGCGCTGTCCGGGGCCGCCACGGTCACCAGGGTCACCTCCTGCAGGCCGGCGGCGCGCAACCGGCCCAGCAGTGCCATAAGGTCGCCGGCATCGGCATTGCGGTCGGCGCGCAGGCGCAGCCCCAGGCCGGCGGCGCCGGCCCCGGCCGCCGCCTGCCGGTCCGCGGCCAGTGCCTGCACCAGGGCCTCTTCCGACAGCGGCACGCCGTCCAGGGCGAGGCGGCCGTCAGCTGCCAGTAGGAGTTCCCGCGGGGCGGCCGGGTCGGCGGGCGCGGTGCCCGCCTGCGGCGGTGCCACGGGAAACGGATCGCTCGCCGTGATGGCGCCGGCGATCACGAAAAAGGCGAGCAGCAGGAAGGCGATGTTGACCAGCGACAGGCTGCCGTCATCGCCTCCGGCGGCGGGCTCGCCCGCCCCGAACGCCCCGCCGCCCTGCCGCAGCCTGCGCATCCCCCGCCTATCGCCCGGGCGCCGCCGGAACCAGGCCGACCTCGCCCGCGCCGGCGGCCTTGAGCCCCTCCAGCAACGCCACCAATGCCTGGACCGTCGTGCCGGTCTCGGCGCGTACGGCAAATGCAACAGTACGATCGGTCGCACTTTTCAATTCGTCCGCAACGAAACCGGGCAGGTCCGCCGGCGCCAGATGCCGCCCGCCGGCCTGGATCCGGTTGCCCGCCATCAGCCGTATAAGAACGACCGTTCGGTCTTGTTCAGCCGCAGCTGCGGCGGCCGGCGACGGCATCGCCGCCCCGGCCAGGGCCAGGGTGAAGCCGCCCCAGAGGTCGAAACGGGTCGCCAGCATGAAGAAGATCAGCAGGATGAACACCACGTCGATCAACGGGGTCAGGGCGATCAGGGCGCCCGGCGCGGGGCCCGCCCGGCGCAGCCTCATGACGGGATGCCCCCGCTGCCGTCCCGCCCGGCCGGCAGCAATGCGGCGGCCACATCCTCGAGCGCGATGGCGGTGCGCTCCCCGACGGACTGGAAGAAGGCCAGGAAGGCCGAGGCCGGGATCGCCACGGCCAGCCCCGCGGCGGTGGTCAGCAGGGCTTCCCAGATTCCGCCGGACAGCCGCCCGGGATCCACCTGGCGGCCTGCCAGTTCCAGTTGCTGGAAGGCCGCGATCATGCCCAGGACCGTGCCGAACAGCCCCAGAAGCGGTGCCGTGGCGGTGACGAAGGCCAGCAGGCGCAGGCCGCCGCGCACCCGGTCCAGCCCGGCCTGGGCCTGCCGTTCGGCGGCGACATGCAGTTCGGCGGCGGTCATCGCCGGCCCGCCGCGCGCCGTCTCCGCGCGCATCGCGCAGATCCAGGCCGCCAGCGCGGCCGCGGGATGCGGCGGCAGGCTCGCCGCCTCTTTCGCCGCCGCGCCCCAATGGCCGCCGGCTGCCAGTTCCAGCGCCGATTCCGCCGGTTGGCGCCGCCACAAACCCCAGGCAAACAGCTGCCAGAGCTTCGCCAGGACCACCATCAGGGCCAGCACCGACAGCGCCGCCAGGACAGCCATCACCGGGCCGCCCGCCGTCATCAGCCCTTGCATTGCCACCGCCCAGGCGCACATGTAAGGCATAGAGACATCAGCCCAGAGATCCCGATCGGGAGCCGATCGCCCGGCTGCGCGTAGCGCGCTGTCCCGGCGGGGGGGCGGTTATTTGTTCGACAACGCAGCAAAGGAGGAAGGTCATGGCTTCCAGCAATTCAGGCCCCGGTTATGAAAAGGATCCGGCACACAAGGTCGAGATTTCGCCCAGCAACAAGCGCGTCCGTGCGGTGCTGAACGGCATCGCGATCGCCGACACCACCAACGCGCTGGTGATGGAAGAGAGCGGCTACCCGCCGGTCTACTACATTCCGCTCACCGATATCCGCATGGAACTGGCGACCGAGACCGAACATCACACCCATTGCCCGTTCAAGGGCGAGGCATCCTACTGGAGCTTCGCGGCGATCGGCGTCAGCGCCGAGAACGCCGCCTGGGGCTACAAGATGCCGTTCGACGAGGTTCGCGGGCTGAAGGGCCACCTGGCCTTCTATCCGGCCAAGGTCGACAAGCTCGAAGTCCTCGACATCGCCGCCTGATCCGGTCCGGCCGTCCAGGCGCATCGCCGGGGATGCGCCTGGACGGCGGCGGATCAGTAGAGTTCCTCGCGATAGTTCGTCTCCAGCCGTTCGTTGACCTCGGCGGCATCCATGCGCCGGTCCTTCATCTTGAACAGCTGCCCCGCGGACGGCATGTCCTCTTTCGTCACCTGGCTTTCCGGCGCCCAGAGCTTCGAGCGGATCAGCGCCTTGCCGCAATGGATGAAGGCCTCGTCCACATCGACCAGTGTCACCGTCACCGGCGCCTTGCCTTGCACGGCGAAGCGCGCGCAGAGCGCGGGATCGGCGGAGATCCGCGCCCGGCCGTTGACCCGCAGGGTTTCCCGATAGCCGGGGATCATGAACAGCAGGGCGATGTTCGGGTTCGCCAGCAGGTTCTCCAGCCCGTCCAGACGGTTATTGCCCTTGCGGTCGGGGATCGCGAGGGTGTTCTCGTCCAGGATCGCGACGAAGCCCGGCGCATCGCCCTTCGGCGAGACGTCCTGGCGGCCGGCCGCGTCGGCGGTGGAGATCACCACGAGCGGCGCGCGCTCGATCATCGTGCGGCACATCTCGTCGATCCTGGTCACGACCTTCTCCAGGGCGAGCTTCATCGGCTCGCCATAGATCTCGCGCAGGGCGGCAGGGTCGCTGATCCGGTGGCTGTCTGTCATGGCGGCTCATCCCAGCTGGCGTGCAATGGCGGGTGCCGGAGCGGAGTCTTGCATTTCCCCGACCCGGCCGCTGGGGCATAGTAGCGCCATGGCCGAGAACGCAACACTCTCCCCCGCAAGCGCACCGTCCGACGGTGCCGTCCGGCACCGCCTCTACCTGGTGGACGGCTCCGGATACATCTTCCGCGCCTATCACGCCCTGCCGCCGCTCACCCGCAAGAGCGACGGTGCGCCGGTCGGCGCGGTGTCCGGCTTCTGCAACATGCTGAACAAGCTCCTGGAGGATGCCGCCGCGGACGGCCGGGTCAGCCATCTGGCGGTGATCTTCGACGCCGCACGCGCGACCTTCCGCAACGACATCTACGCCGACTACAAGGCGAACCGCGACGCGCCGCCGGAGGATCTGGTGCCGCAGTTCGGCATGATCCGGGACGCCTGCGGCGCCTTCTCGCTGCCCGCCATCGAGATGGAGGGCTATGAGGCCGACGACCTGATCGCCACCTTCGCCAAGCGGGCGCAGGAGGCCGGCGCCGACGTGGTGATCGTATCCTCCGACAAGGACCTGATGCAGCTGGTCCGCGACGGGGTCTGGCTGCTGGACCCGCTGAAGAACCGGGAAATGCGGGAGAAGGAGGTGCTGGAGAAGTTCGGCGTCGCCCCCGACCGGGTGGTCGACGTGCAGGCCCTGGCCGGCGACGCCACCGACAATGTCCCCGGCGTGCCCGGCATCGGCGTGAAGACCGCCGCCCAGCTGATCGGCGAGTTCGGCGACCTGGACAGCCTGCTGGCGCGGGCGGGCGAGATCAAGCAGCCGAAGCGGCGGGAGAACCTGCTCGCCTTCGCCGACCAGGCGCGGATCAGCCGCGACCTGGTCCGGTTGCGGGACGATGTGCCGATCGACGGCGCGCTGGACGATTTCGCGATCCGGCCGATCGAGGAGGCGCGCCTGATCGGCTTCCTGGACGAGATGGAGTTCCGCACCCTGAAGGCCCGGGTGATCAAGGCGCATGGCCTGGAGGCCGCGCAGCCGGAGGAGATCGTCGGCCGGCGCATCGACCATGGCGACGGCCATGGCGAGCCGCTGGCCGCCCGTGCGCCGGAGGCCGCGGCGACCGACTACCGCCTGGTGCAGGACATGGCCGACCTGCAGGACTGGATCGTCCGCGCGACCCTGGCCGGCCAGGTCGCGGTGGATACCGAGACCACCGACCTGTCGCCCCGCCGCGCACGGCTCTGCGGCATCTCGCTGTCGGTCCGGCCGGGCGAGGCCTGCTACATCCCGCTGGGCCATGCCGCGTCCGGCGACCTGGCGGGCGATCCCACGCCGCCCCGCCAGATTCCCGAACGCGATGCCCTGGCCGCCCTGAAGCCGCTGCTGGAGGACCCGTCCGT
Source organism: Sneathiellaceae bacterium (assembly GCA_040216765.1). Taxonomy (GTDB): domain Bacteria; phylum Pseudomonadota; class Alphaproteobacteria; order Ferrovibrionales; family Ferrovibrionaceae; genus Marinibaculum. The sequence goes on from JAVJON010000058.1 coordinate 6,349, forward strand.
CCTGAAGATCGGCCAGAACATAAAGTACGACATGGTGATGTTCCTGAAGGCCGGCATCCGGGTCGCGCCGGTCGACGATACCATGCTGCTGTCCTACGTGGCCGATCCGGGCCATGGCCATGGCATGGACGAGCTGTCGGAGCTGCATCTGGGCCACAAGCCGATCGCCTTCTCCGAGGTCTGCGGCAAGGGCAAGGCGCAGATCACCTTCGACCGGGTGCCGCTGGACGCCGCCTGCGCCTATGCGGCCGAGGATGCCGACATCACCCTGCGGCTGCACCATGTGCTGAAACCGATGCTGCTGCGCGCCCGCCGTGTCGCGGTCTACGAGACCCTGGACCGGGCGCTGGTGCCGGTGATCGCCGACATGGAGTTCGCCGGCGTGCGCATCGACCCCGCCGCGCTGCAACGGCTGTCGGCCGATTTCGCCGAACGGATGACCGTGCTGGAGGCCGAGATCCAGGAGCTGGCGGGCGAGCGGTTCAATGTCGGCTCGCCCAAGCAGCTGGGCGAGATCCTGTTCGAGAAGATGAGCCTGTCCGGCGGCCGGAAGGGCAAGAACGGCGCCTGGGGCACCGGCGCCGACGTGCTGGAGCGGCTTGCCGCGGAAGGCCATGACCTGCCGCGCAAGGTGCTGGACTGGCGGCAGCTGGCGAAGCTGAAAAGCACCTATACCGACAGCCTGCAGACCGAGATCAACGCCGAGACCGGGCGGGTGCATACCTCCTTCGCGCTGGCGGCGACCTCGACCGGCCGGCTCTCCTCGTCGGAGCCGAACCTGCAGAACATCCCGGTGCGCACCGAGGAGGGCCGCAAGATCCGCGAGGCCTTCGTCGCGGAACCCGGGCACAAGCTGGTCTCGGCCGACTATTCGCAGATCGAGCTGCGCATCCTGGCCCATATGGCCGAGATCCCGCAGCTGAAGCAGGCGTTCCGCGACGGCATCGACATCCACGCCCTGACCGCGTCGGAAGTCTTCGGCGTGCCGATCGAGGGCATGGACCCGATGGTCCGGCGCCAGGCCAAGGCGATCAACTTCGGCATCATCTACGGCATTTCCGCCTTCGGCCTGGCGAACAACCTGGGCATCCCGCAGGGCGAGGCGAAGCGCTTCATCGAGGCCTATTTCGAACGCTATCCTGGCATGCGCGGCTAAATGCACGCGATGCGCAGGCAGGCGCACGAACAGGGCTATGTCGAGACCCTGTGGGGCCGGCGCTGCGTGCTGCCCGGCATCAACTCCAAGAACCCGGCGGAGCGCGCCTTCAACGAGCGCGCGGCGATCAACGCGCCGATCCAGGGCACCGCCGCCGACATCATCAAGCGCGCCATGGTGGCCCTGCCGCCGGCGCTGGCCGCCGCCGGCCTGTCGGCGCGGATGCTGCTGCAGGTGCATGACGAACTGCTGTTCGAGGTGCCGGACGCCGAGGTGGAGGCGGTCCGGGCACTGGTCGCGAAGGTGATGCAGGGCGCCGCCCATCTGAGCGTGCCGCTGGAGGTCGAGGCCGGCGCGGGCGACAGCTGGGGCCAAGCGCACTGACCTGCGGCCCGGGGCCATGACGGCCCCGGCGACACGATCTGCCGGACATTCCGATCGCGCACCCCATATAGATGGCATCGGGGTGCGGATGGGGCAGGGTGTGAGCGGGTTCGGCAGCAGGTATTGCATCGACGACGAAAGCGAAGGCGATCTCGCACGGGCGGAGCGGGCCGGCATGCGCCTCGCCCTCTGGGGGCGCACGGTCGCGATCCTGGTGTTCGGCGCCGGGGCGCTGCTGACCGCCCCCTACCCGACCAGCGCGATCGGCGCGGGCGCCGCGCTTCTGTTCCTGCTGCCGGGGCTCTGGCATCTCTGGGGGCTTCATCGCGGCGAGGAGCGGCGCTGGCAGCGCCTGGTCTTCCTGACCCTGGACGTCGCCGTCCTGTCGGCCGCTGTGGCGCTGATCCCGCCCGACCTGGGCGGCGATGTGCCACAGATCGCGAACTACCAGAACCTCGGTGTCGGCTACATCTTCGTCTACCTGGCGATCGCCGCGCTGGCCCTGTCGCCTTTCCTGGTGATCTGGACCGCCCTGGTCGGCATCGCCGGCCGCATCCTGGGCTGGCTCTATGCCGTCGGGCAGCTGGACAGCATTGTCAGCTGGAGCGACCTGCCGCCCGGCCCGAGCGCGGCGGAATACCTTGCGGTGACGCGGGCGGCCAATTTCATCGCCGTCGAGAGCCGCGGCGTGGAAGTGTTCTTCGTGCTGGTCACCGCACTGATCCTGGCACTGGCCGTCAGGCGGGCGCGCAAGGTGGTGCGCGAGCGCGCCGCGCTGGACCGGGAGCGGGCCAACGCCCTGGCGGTGTTCGGCCAGTACGTGCCGACGGAGATCGCCACCCGGCTGATGCGCGACCCCACCGCCCTGGCACCGCAGACCCGCGAGGCGACGGTGATGTTCGTGGACATCGCCGGCTTCACCCACATGTCGGAGCGGCTGCCCCCGGCAGAGCTGATCGGCCTCCTGAATGCCTATTTCGAACGTGCCACGACCCTGGTGGCCGATGCCGGCGGCGTGGTCGTCGGCTTTGCCGGCGACGGCTTCCTGGCCGCCTTCAACGCGCCGCGCTCGCTGGACCAGCATGCCGCCTGCGCCCTGCGTGCCGCCGACGACCTGCAGCGCCTGGTGACCAACGAACGGTTCGGCGGCGAGTCGGTGCGGATCCGCATCGGCATTGCCACGGGCCCGGTCGCGGCCGGCATCGTCGGCGGCGCCGCCCACCAGACTTTCACCGTCTACGGCGATACGGTGAACCTGGCGCAACGGCTGGAGGATATGAGCAAGGCGCACGGGACCAACATCCTGATCGCCGAGGCAAGCTGGACGGCGGCCGGCCGGCCCGACAGCCTGACGGAGATCGGCATGGTGGTGGTGCGCGGCCGCGACAGCCAGGTGAGGGCGTTCACCGTCGTCCGCGCCGGCGCCTGAGGGCCGGCCGGCCTGCGGTCCGTCCGCGCCTATGCGCGGCCGTACAGGGTCACCACACAGGCACCGCCCAGGCCCACATTGTGCTGCAGCGCCAGGGCCGCGTCGGCAACCTGCCGCTGCCCGGCATTGCCGCGCACCTGCGAGACCAGCTCATAGCATTGCGCCAGCCCGGTGGCGCCCAGCGGATGGCCCTTGGACAGGAGGCCGCCTGACGGATTGGTGACGCAGCGCCCGCCATAGCTGTTGTCGCCATCCGCCACAAAGGCCGCCCCGGCGCCCTCGGCGCAGAGGCCGAGGGCTTCGTAGCTGAACAGCTCGTTCTGCGCGAAGCAGTCGTGCAGCTCCACGACCGTCAGGTCCTCCGGGCCGATCCCCGCCTCCTCGTAGACCTGTCGCGCGCAGGACACGACCATGTCGAAGCCGATCACCTGGCGCATCTCGCCCGACGCGAAACTGCCGGGCCCGTCGCTGGTCATCGCCTGCGCCAGGACCGCCACGTCGGTCGGCAGGCCGTGGCGCAGGGCAAAGCCCTCCGAGACCAGCAGGGCCGCGGCCGCGCCGCAGGTCGGCGGGCAGGCCATCAGCCGGGTCATCACGCCGGGCCAGAGCACCGGGGCGGCGAGCACCTCGTCCTCGGTCAGCTCCCGACGGAACAGGGCCAGCGGGTTCCGCGCGGCATGGCGGCTCGCCTTGGCACGGATCTTCGCAAAAGTCTCGATGCCGATGCCGTGGCGCTGCATGTATTCCTGCCCCGCGGCGCCGAAATAGCGCAGCGCCATCGGCATCTCGCCATGACCGGCCAGCGCGTCGGTCGCCGTGTCGAACCGCTCCAGTGGCGAGGGCCGGTCGGTGAACACGGTCCCCAGCGCGCCGGGCACCATCTGCTCGAAGCCCAGGGCCAGTGCGCAGTCGACGGCACCGCAGGCAACGGCCTGGCGCGCCAGGAACAGCGCCGTTGAGCCGCTGGAGCAATTGTTGTTCACGTTGACGATGGGGATTCCGGACAGGCCGACGTCGTAGAGGGCGCGCTGGCCGCAGGCGGAATCGCCATAGACGTAGCCGACATAGGCCTGCCGCACCTTGCCGTAGTCCAGACCGGCATCGGCCAGCGCCGCCCGGGCGGCGGTCGCACCCATCACATGGTAGCTGTCCGACGCGCCGGGCTTGGCGAAGGGGATCATCCCGACGCCGGCAACCAGGACCTTGGCCATAGCGGATTCCTGTGTCAGGCGCCGAAGGTCCGGCGCAGCTCGGTCTTCAGAATCTTGCCGTAATTGTTCTTCGGCAGGCTCTCGACGAACCGGTAGCTCTTCGGCCGCTTGAAACGGGCGATATTGTCGATGCAGAGGCGGTCGAGATCGGCCTCGGTGACTGAGTGCCCGTCCCGCGCCACGACGATGGCCAGCACCTCCTCACCCCATTCCGGATGCAGACGGCCGATCACGCTGACCTCGGCGATCCCCGGATGGGTCAGAAGCACCTCCTCCACCTCCCGCGGGTATATGTTCGACCCGCCGGAGATGATCATGTCCTTCACCCGGTCCTGCAGCGTGAGGAAGCCGTGCCCGTCCAGGCTGCCGATATCGCCGGTATGCAGCCAGCCGTTGCGCAAGGCGGCGGCGGTGGCCTCCGGATTGTTCCAGTAGCCCGCCATCACCACGTCGCCGCGGACCACGACCTCGCCGCTTTCGCCAACCGGCATGTCCGCATCGTCGGCATCGACCACGCGCATCTGGACGCCGCTGCGGGCGATGCCGACGGAGGCGAGCCGCTGCTCAAGCCGGCCATCGCCGATGTCCAGGTGCAGCCCCTTGGACAGGAAGCTGATCGTGCAGGGCGATTCCCCCTGGCCGTAGAGCTGCCACAGGCGGGGGCCCAGCGCCGCAAGCGCCTGCTTCAACTCGGCGACGTACATCGGCCCGCCGCCGTAGAAGACATTGTCCAGGTTCGCCAGGTCGATCCCTGCCAGGGCCGGGGATTCCACCAGCCGCTTGACCATCGTCGGCGCGGCGAACAGCGAACTGCCCGGGAACCGGTTGACCAGGGCCACGATCTCCGCCGGCTCGAAACCGCCCGAGGACGGCACCACGTTGGCGGCGCCGCGCAGCAGGTAGGCCAGGCCGAGCAGGCCCGCGCCGTGCGAGAGCGGCGCCGGATAGAGGCAGGCGTCGAACTGGTCGACCGGGTCGAGGTCCGCCAGGAAGCTCAGGGTCATGTTGAACAGGTTGCGATGGGTGAGCATCGCGCCCTTCGGCCGCCCCGTCGTGCCGGAGGTGTAGAAGAGCCAGGCGGTATCGTCTGGCGCCGCTTCGGCCATGGCGCAGGGCGGGCAAGCCGCCGCCTCCTCGCAGGCGGCGGTGCCGGGCGCAAGCAGCACGCGCGGCGCATAGCCGCTGCCGTCCGGACCGCGCGCCGCGGCCACCGTATCCAGAAGGTCGCCGGTGGCGAACAGGATATCGGCCTGGCAGTCGCCCAGGATGAAGCCGATCTCCCTGGCGTGCAGCTTGGCGTTGACCGGAACGGCACAGGCGCCGGCGAACCAGGCGCCGAACAGCAGTTCGAAATAGTCCGGCACGTTGTGCATGAACAGGCCGACCCGGTCGCCCGGCCGGACGCCCTGCCGCTGCAGCCAGGTGCCGATTCCGGCGGCCCGCCGCAGCAGCTCCGCATAGCTGCGGACCTGCCGCTCGCCGTCGCAGACCGCCGGCCGGTCGGCAAACGGGGCGGCGGCGTTGGTCAGGATCGACGCGATGTTCATGACGTCAGATCGCCCGTTCGCGGGCGGTCCAGAACCGGGCCCGGATATCCTTCTTGCGGACCTTTCCCACGGGGCTGCGCGGCAGGCTCGGCCAGAACTCCACCGACTTCGGCGCCTTGACGCCGCCGAGCGCGCCCTTGCACAGCGCGATGACCTCCTGCTCGGCAAGGCTCCGGCCGGGCTTCAGCTCGATCACCGCCTTCACCGCCTCGCCCCACTTCTCGTCGGGCACGCCGACAACGGCACAGTCCTGCACCGCCGGATGGGCCCAGATCACCTGCTCGATCTCGCTCGGATAGATGTTGAAACCGCCGGAGATGATCATGTCCTTCTTCCGGTCGACGATATAGAGATAGCCGTCGGCATCCATCTCCCCGATATCGCCGGTATGGTGCCAGCCGAAGGTCGACACCTCTGCCGTGGCCTCGGGGTTGCGGTAGTAGCCGGGCATCACGAGGTTGCCGCGCACCACGATCTCGCCGCGGGCGCCCGGCGGCAGCAGCCGTCCGTCATCGTCCATGATCGCGACGCGGGTCAGCATGGTCGCACGCCCGCAGCTTGCCAGCCGCCCTTCGCGCGCCGGATCGCCGATCACCAGATGCTCCTCCGGCGACAGGTAGGTGCAAAGCATCGGCGCCTCCGCCTGACCGAAGCACTGGGTCATCACGGGGCCGAACGCCTGCAGGCATTCCTTCAGCTTGCCGACCGACATCGGTGCCGCGGCATAGATGAAATGCTCCAGGCTGCCATAGTCGTAATCCGCCAGGCCGGGATGCGCGAGCAGCATGTAGATCGCCGTCGGCGGCAGGAAGAGGTGGGTCACCCCCTCGTCCTGGATGGCAGCCGCCACCCGCCCCGCATCGAACTGCGGGAGGATCACGTGGGTCGCCCCCGCGGCCATCAGCAGCAATGCGATGCCGCCGGCGGCATGGGTCATGGGCGCCACCACCAGATGCACCGGCGGCTTGCGGCACGGCATGCTGGTGAAGAAACTCGCGAGCATTGTTTCCCAGACCAGATTGGTCCAGATCACGCCCTTCGGCCGGCCCGTCGTGCCGCCCGACGAGAAGATCGAGGCCAGCGCGTCCCGGCCGCCGGGGACGTCCGGGTCGGTGTCCGGCACATCCCCGATCCAGTCGTCCAGGAACGCGCCCCGGCCGCCCGTCCTGTCGATGCAGACATACTGGCGCAGCTTCGGGCAGAGTCGGGCGAACTCCGCCACATTGTCCTCGAAGGCACCTTCGTAGAACAGCACCTCCACGTCGCAGTTGTCGAGGATATAGGCGTTCTCCGGCACCGCGTTGCGGGCATTGACCGGCACCCAGGCACCGCCGGCGCGAAGCACGCCCAGCAGGCATTCGAAAGGCGTGGCGGCGTTCCCGCTATAGACCGCGGCCTTGGCTTCGGGCTGCAGCCCGTCGCGGATCAGGGCATTGCCGATCAGGTAGCTCCGCCGCTGCACCTCGGCATAGCTGCGGGCCGTGGTGGCATCCTTCAGGCAGATCCGTGCCGGGTCCAAGGCCACGCCACGGTCGAAAAAGTCGATCAGCCGCATGCCCATCTCCTCTCAGGCGCGCTGCAGGATGGTGATGCAGGCGGCGGCCTCCTCATAGCCGGCGAACCCGCCGCCATTCTCCGCGATCGCCGTGCAGGCCCCGGGAACCTGCCGCGGGCCGGCCTCGCCGCGCAGCTGGGTCACCAGCTCGTGCACCTGCGCCAGGCCGGTCGCGCCGATCGGATGGCCGCGGCATTCCAGACCGCCCGAGGGGTTGACCGGGATCCTGCCGCCGGGCGCCGTATCGCCGTCCATCGTGCAGCGGCCGCCCTCGCCGAAGCCGCAGAAGCCCAGCGCCTCGATCTGCAGGATCTCCGCGAAGGCGCTGGCGTCGTGCACCTCGGCGAGATCCATGTCCTCCGGCGCCAGCCCGGCCCGGTCGTAGGCGGCATTGGCTGCCAGATGGGTTATCTGGCGGTCGAACTCGTCCGGCCCGCGCCCGCTGCCGGAACGCAGAACGGAGGCCGCGACCCGTACCGCCCTGGACAGTCCCAGTTCCCGCGCCTTCGACGCCGAGCAGACGATCGCCGCCGCCGCCCCGTCGCTGATCGGCGCGCACATCGACAGGGTCAGCGGCCAGGAAATCTCCCGGTCCGCCAGAACTTCCTCGACCGTCATCGGCCGCCGGTACTGGGCGTTCGGGTTGTACTGCGAATTGGTGTGGTTCTTGGCCGCGGCCGTGGCGATCTCGGTCTGGGTCAGGCCGAAGGTCTGCATGTGATGCCGGGCCAGGGCGGCATAGACATCCATGAACACGCTGCGCTGGCCGCCATTGGCGCCGGCGCCCGGCGGCAGCGGCAGGTCCCGGCCCAGCGCCATCAGCCGGGCGACCGTCTGCTCCGCCTCGTGCACGTCCCAGGCACCGTCGAACACCGCAAACGACCGCGCGCGCTCCGCCGCGTTCATCTTGTCGGCGCCGATCGCCAGCACAAGATCCGCCTGGCCGGAACCGATGGCCGCGCAGGCGGCGTTCAGCGCCGTACTGGCACTGGCGCAGGCATTCTCCACGTTGGTCACCGGCAGCCCGGCAAAGCCCGCGGCGCTGAGCGCGATCTGTCCCGGCACCAGGTATTGCTGCTCCACCGCCGCCTGGGCGGCATTGGCGAAATAGGCGGCCTCGATATCGTCCCGCTGCAGCCCGGCATCGGCCAGCGCGGCCTCCGCGGCGGCACGGGTCATGTCCTTCACGGAACGGTCCGGGAACTTGCCGAATGGGGTGATCCCGACACCGACGATGTAGACGTCCGGCATGATGTCCTCCGCGTCTAAAGGCTGATCAGGGCTTCGATTCGCGCGCGATCGGCCACCAGTTCATCGGTGCGGCCCTGCCACTGGATCCGGCCATTGTCGATCACGTATTGCCGCTGCGCGAGCTTGAGCGGCACCTTCAGGTTCTGTTCCACCAGCAGGATCGCCACGCCTTCGCCGTTGATCGCCTGCATGGCCGCCACCAGGTCCTGCACGATCAGCGGCGCCAGGCCCTCGGTGGGTTCGTCCAGCAGCAGCAGTCGTGGATTGGTCAGCAGGCCGCGCCCGACCGCCAGCATCTGCTGCTCTCCGCCGGACAGGGTGTCGCCGCGCGCGCCGGCGCGCTCGCGCAGGCGCGGGAACAGCCCGTAGATCCGCCCCAGGTCCCAGGCGCCGCTGCGCCCCATGACCGTGGCGATCCGCAGATTCTCCTCGACCGTCAGGGTCGCGAAGATCCGGCGGTTCTCCGGCACGAAGGCGATGCCAAGCCGGCCCAGCGCCTCGGGCGGCAGGCCGGTGGCGTCCCGGCCGTCGAAGACCCGCTCCCCGCCATGCAACGGCATCAGCCCGATGATCGCCTTGATCAGGGTGCTCTTGCCCGCGCCGTTGCGACCAATCAGCGAGACGATCTCGCCCTGGCCGACCTCCAGCGACACGGCATGCAGAGCCTGCGCCTTGCCATAGAACAGGTCGCAGTCGCGCATTTCCAGGAGCAGGGTCATTCCGCCTCCCCCAGATAGGCGCTGCGGACGCGTGGGTCGCTCCTGACCGCCTCCGGCGTGCCGGTGGCCAGGATCTCGCCCCCCAGCATCACGACGATCTCGTCGGAGATCGCCATCACGACATCCATGTTGTGCTCGATCAGCAGGACGGTGCGGTCCTTCGCCACCCGCCGGATCAGCGCCACCGCCTTGTCCGCATCGCCATGGCCGACCCCGGCCAGCGGTTCATCGAGCAGCAGCACCTTCGGCTCGCTCAGCAGGGTGAGGCCGACCTCCAGCGCGCGCTGGTCGCCATGCGACAGGTTGCCGGCATTCACCCCGCCGAAGGTCTCGAGGCCGATCTCCGCCAGCACGCGCTCGGCTTCCCGGGCGATGGCCGCAAACCCGCCCGCGGCGCGCCAGAACGGCTGCAGGCGGTAGCGATGCGCCTGCGCCGCAAGACGCAGGTTCTCGAACACCGTCATGCCGGGGAAGATCTGCGTGATCTGGAAGCTGCGGCCCAGGCCGGCATGCGTGCGCGCATGCGGCGCCAGGCCGGTGATGTCGCGCCCGCCCAGGAAGACCCGCCCCCGGCTCAGCCGGGCGCGGCCGCACAGCGCGTTCATCAGGGTCGTCTTGCCGGCGCCGTTCGGGCCGATCAGGCCGTAGAGCCGCCCCTGCCGGAAATCGCAGCTGACCCCCGACACCGCCTTGAACGCGCCATAGGCGACCTCGATGTCGCGGCAGCTCAGAGCCATGTCCTCGCCCGCGCCCGCGGCCCGGTCCCGCTCCCGATCCCGCTCCCGGGCGGCGCTCATCGCCGGCCTCCGGCGCCGAAGCGCTGGCGCAGCTGCTGTGCCAGGCCCGCCAGGCCATGCGGCATGAAGATCGTGCAGAGGATGAACACCAGCCCCAGGATGCCGTACCAGTAGGGCGTCACGGTCGACAGGCCTTCGCGCAGCACCTCGAACAGCGCAACCCCGAGAATCGGGCCGAACAACGTGCCCATCCCCCCCAGCAGCACCATGATCACGACATCGCCGGACGTGGTCCAGTGCAGCATCTGCGGGCTGACATAGAAGATCAGGGAGGCCAGGAGCGCGCCGCTGATCCCGGCATAGATGCCGGAGACCGCGAAGACCGCCTGGCGCAGGCGCTGCACGTTGAAGCCGATCTGTTCCGCCCGCACGTCGTTGGCCTTCACCGCCCGCAGGGCCTGGCCGAACGGCGACAGGCGCAGGACACCGGCGACCGCCAGCGCCAGGACGAACATCCCCAGCAGGAAGAAGTAGAAATTGCCGTCGTCGTAGAAATCCACGCCGAACAGGTCGGGCCGGGGCACCCCGCCCAGTCCGTCGACCCCGCCGGTCAGGTCGCGCAGCTTGCTGCCGGCCAGGATGTAGATCAGCTGTGCCAGGGCCAGGGTCAGCAGGGCGAAGAACAGTCCGGCCGCGCGCATCGCGAAGAAGCTGAAGACCAGGGCCAGCAGGCCGCCGAGGATGCCTGCGGCGCCCAGGGCCGGCAGGAAGTCCCAGCCCATGCGCGTGGTCAGCAGGGTCAAGGCATAGGCGCCGGTGCCGAACATTGCGGCATGGCCGAACGACAGCATGCCGGCGATGCCGAACACCAGGTCGAAGCCGACGGCGAAGATCGACCAGATCAGGATCAGGTTGACCAGATGCAGGCCGCTGTCGCCGGGCAGGACCAGCGGGGCGAGCGCAATGGCGGCCACCACCATGGCAAGCACGGCCTGGATCGACCGACGGGCCGTCATGCGGTGCGCCCCTTTCGGCTGAACAGGCCCTCCGGGCGCAGGATCAGTGTCGCGATCAGCAGGAGGAAGGTCAGGAAGTCGACCCAGCTCGGCGCGTAGGTATACCCGATGGCGCGGGTCATCCCGATCAGCAGCGCCGCCAGGACCGCTCCCCGGATGTTGCCGAGGCCGCCGACGATCACCACGATGAAGCAATCGATGATCACGCTGAACCCCATGCCCAGCTCGATCGGCAGCAGCGGCGCGGCGACCACGCCGCCCAGCGCCGCCAGGCCCGCACCGATCGCGAACACCGCGGTCCGGATGCGGGAGACGCTGATGCCCAGGGTCCGCACCATGTCCGGATCGCCGCTGGCGGCCCGGATGACCATGCCATAGCGGGTGCGGTCCAGCATCACGAACAGGCTCGCCGAGACCAGTGCGCCGAAGCCGATGATGAACAGCCGGTAGCTCGGCACCGAACTGCCGAACAGCTCGACCGGCTGGGACAGCAGGGCCGGCGGCGAGACCTGCTTGTAGTCGAGGCCCCAGAAGATCCGCACGCCCTCTTCGATCACCAGGATGAAGCCGAAGGTCAGCAGCAGCTGGTACACATGATCGCGATCGTAGACAGGGCGCAGCGCCAGGCGCTCCATGAGCGCGCCGATGGCCGCCGCCACGACGGGTGCGATCGCCAGGCCGATCCAGAAACTGCCGGTCAACTGCACGACCTGGTAGGAGATGTAGGCACCCAGCATATACAGCGAGCCATGGGCGAAGTTGATCACCCGCAGCATGCCGAAAATCAGGGTCAGCCCGGCGGCCAGAAGGAACAGCAGCAGTCCCATTGAGAGGCCGATCACGATCGTCGACACCTGTCACCCGCCTGTTCGGTTCGGTCACACCTGGAAGGCCGGGCGGCGGGCACGAGGCCCGGCCGCCCGGAGGTCTTTCATCCGCGGATCAGCAGGGCGGGAACAGCGCTTCCGGCTGGAACACCTCGGTGATCTTCATGGTGAGCGGCGGCAGCGGCGCCTCGCCCTCCACCACCTCGCCCCAGAGGCCGATCTGCAGGGCCTGGTGGTCGCAGGCCCGCATCACCTTCGTTCCCTCGATGGAGTTCGCGCGCGTGCTGCCGGCAAAGGCATCGACCCATGCTTCCTTGTCCCAGGACTTGGTCCCGTCCACCACATCGAGGAACCAGCTCATGCCGTCATACGCCTCGCCGGCGAAGCTGTTCGGCCAATCGTCGTACTTCGCGCGATAGGCTTCCACGAATGCCTTGTTGGCCGGCGTGTCGTAGGAGAAGTGGTAGCGGACACCGGAATTGGCACCGATCGAATCCGGGCCAACGGCTGCGGCCAGCAGTTCGTCCTGCAGGACCGGCCCGAACAGCAGCTTGTCCTTGCCCAGCCCGGCCTGGCCGGCCTGCTTCAGGAAGGTGACGCCGTCGCTGCCGGTGACGATCAGGATGACGCCGTCGGCATCGGTCTTGGCGATCTTGTCGATGATGACCGAATAGTCCCGGTTGCCCAGCGCGGGATAGTCCTCGCCGACGATCTCGACCCCCAGCTTCTCGGCCTCGGCGCGATAGAAATCCCAGCCCTCGCGGGTCACGGAATAATCCGCACCGACGCCGTAGATCTTCTTGAGGCCCCGCGCCTTGGTGAACTCCAGCGCCATCCGCATCTCCATCCCGAGCGTGTTCGAGGTGCGGAAGGTGTAGCGCGAGCCGCCGGGCCGGGTGATCTTGTCGTCGGCCGAGATGGTGACCAGCATCGGCACCTTGCGCTGGTCGACAAGGCTCTGCAGCGCGACCGTCGAGGCCGAGCTCACCGCCCCGAAGATCATGTGCGCACCACCGGCGAGCATGCGGCTGGCCTTCTGCACCGCCGGCTGGGGCTTCGTCTCGCTGTCCTCCCAGGTGACTTCGATCGGCTTGCCCAGAACTGTGCCGCCGCGCTGCTCGATCGCCAGCTCGGCGCCCCGCCTCATGCTCTCGCCAATGATGCCGTAGGGACCGGAGAACGACAGCACCGCACCGATCTTGAACGCGTCGGGCTCTGCCGCGACCGCCGGTTGCAGGGTCGGGGCACCCAGGCCGGCGACCAAGGTGATGCCGAAAATGATGGCGCGAAGACGGTTCATGTTTCCTCCCAGGGTGGCGTCGCGGTGCCGGACGGAGACGTTGCCCGCCGGCGGAATGATGAATATACCGAACAGTAGCTTCTGTCTAACACAGCGTCAGACGGCTGCCGGGACCGATTCCGTGTCGGCCATGCCCATGCCATGCTGCGAATGCGAAACGCAGATCGGGCCTGCCCGGCCCGACCACCCGACCGGGACGAGGTGCCAGCGAACATGCCGATCGACCGCGGATCGAAGAAGGCCATGCCGACAGAACAGGAGACGGGCGGCGCACCGGCCCCGAAAGAGGCCTGGCGGCTGGCCGACGAGCGGGAGGAGCTGCACGCCCGCAAGCGTCGCCTGATCCTGGAGGCCGCTGCACGGGCATTCGCCGAAGGCGGATATCACCAGACTTCGATCGACCGGATCGCCAAGAAACTGCAGGTCACGAAGCCGACCATATATTATTACGTCAAGAACAAGGACGAACTTCTTTTTCAGATAGCCCAAACCGTCCTGAACGACTTGGACGAAGAACTCGCAGCGATCGAGATAGGAAACTTTCCGGCATTGGATCAATTGAAGATATTCTTCAGGGTCTATGCAAAACTCATAAACAGCGATTTCGGCTATTGCATGGCGTTCGTGTCGGACAGCGTCCTGCAACCAGTGTCCCGCGCGAAGCTCCGAAGGTACAAGAAGGAGTTCGAGCTGCGCGTCCGGAAGATCATCGAGGAGGGCCGCCAGGACGGCACATTGCAGGTCGCCGACCCTCGCATGTTCACCTTCGCCATCTTCGGCGCGTTCAACTGGATGCCGCAATGGTATGCCAGGCCGGGTGCCCAGACCGTCGACGAGATCGTCGAAAGCTTCCTGGACATATTCTGCGGCAACTTGATGCCATCGGGGCGAGGGGCGGCGGTCCGGTCGGAATCCGGCCAGCCCGGCTGAGGGCCTGCGGCGGCTCCGCACCGAAGCGATGCGGCCGCGACAGCCGGGTCAGGGCGTTCGTCCGGGCCGCGTCGGCGCGCTGACGGCCGTCATCCCGCGGCGGCGCTGCCGCCGTCCGGCGGACCCTTCCCGGCGCCTGCCGGCGCGGGCGGGGCCTGCCACTGCCAGGACAGGCGGTCCGCCGGAAAGGTGACGGCGAAGCTGGCGCCCTGCCCCTGGACGGACTCGATCCTGAGCGCCCCGCCATGCAGCTCGGCCAGGCGGCGGACGATGCTCAGCCCCAGCCCATGGCCGGAGCTCTGGCGCGCCTGTTCGGAATGCCGGTCATGATCGGTGCCGCCCTGGTAGAACGGCTCCGCCAGGTTGGGGATCTGTTCGGCCGGAATCCCCGGGCCGTCGTCGCGCACCGTCAGGCTCGCCCCGCCGCCCGGCAGGACGCTCCAGGACAGCTCGATCCGGGCGCCGTCGCCGGCATAGTGCTGGGCGTTGGACAGCAGGTTGTCGAGGATCCTCTGCAGGGCGCGCCGGTCGCCCTCCAGGATCGGCGGCGCATCGGCCGCGACGTCGAGGTCGAGCCGGGCGGGACTGCCCAGCCGTGCCCGCCAGCTGGCCGCGACATCGCCAAGCAGCACCGGCATGTCGATGGTCTCCAGATGGATCTGGTAATCCTCCGTCTCGATCTTGGCGAGGTCCAGGATGTCGCCGATCATGGCCACCAGCGACAGGCCGCAATCGTGGATATGGCCGATATACTCGTTGTACTTGGGCTGCCAGCCGGGACCGAAGACCTGCCGGCGGATGATCTCGGAAAAGCCGACGATCGAGTTCAGCGGCGTGCGCAGGTCATGGCTCATGTTGGCCAGGAAGTGGGACTTCGCGGCGCTGGCGCGTTCCGCGGCGATGCGCGCCACCACCGCCTCGTTGCGCGCCGTCTCCAGCAGCCGGCCGGAGCGGGCCTGTGCCAGTTCGCTGCGCATCTGCCACAGGACGATGGCAAGCGCCAGCAAGAACAGGCCGGCGGCCAGGACGACGATCAGGGTTGCGCGACGCGACCAGGTCGGCCAGCCGCCGACCGGCACCGCGGCGAGGTTCCATTCGCCGGAGACCAGATCGATCGTCAGCCGCACAGGGTCTTCCTGCAGGACCGTCCGGTCCCCCCAGAATGCGGGACCCTGGCCGCCGGTGCCGTCGCGGCCGATCATCACGACGCGGAACCGCTTCAGGTACGCATCCATGCCGATGCCCCGGAGGAAGGCATCGAAATCGATCACGGTGGAAATGATCCCCCAGAGCGGCGCCGCCGCCGTGGGCTCGCCGTCGCCGGCATCGGCCTGCTCTCCGGGCGGGCGCGGCAGGTCGAGGAAGACCGGGAACCGGCTGATCAGGCCGATGCCGCCCTGCACCAGTTCCAGCGGCCCGGCGATGACGATGCGCTTCTCGCGAACCGCCTGTTCCACAAGGGGCCATTGAGCCGGCAGGTTGCGGTAGTCCAGGCCAAGCACCGGCTCGTTGCCGGCCAGCGGATAGACATGGCTGATGACCAGGTCGCGGGCGAGCGCGAGGTTGCGGATATGGCTTTCGCCGCTGGCGACCAGGTCGGACGCCAGCAGGTCGAACTCCCATTGCTGGAGGTCGGGATGCACCTTGACGTAGCTGACCATGCCCCGGGTCAACTGCACATCGGCATTCAGCTTGCTTTCGATGCGGGAGCGCAGGCCGCTGAGTTGGCCGATCGCATCGGCGCGGGCATCGGCAAGGCTGGCGCGCTGCGTCATCCGCTCCGCCGCGCCGACACCGAGGATGGCGAGCACAGCGGCGGCGGCAATCAGCGCGACGGCCTTGAGGCGGATCTGCCTGTCCGAAGGTCGCGAGCGCGGAAGTCTGTCGTCAGGCATGGCTTGCCATCGCTGCATCGATCCGGCCGGGATCGCGCCCGCCGGATCCCCTGTGGCGGGAAAGACCGGAGAGTAGTTCAACTGTCCTGAGACAGTGTTAACGAATTCCTGCGCGAGCCCCCGCCGCCGCGCTCAGCCGCCCCGCAGGCAACGACGGACAAAGGCCTCGCAGGCGGCAGGCGCCGGTTCGCCACCGGCGCCGCGACCGATGAACTCCGCCAAGCCCACCCGCCCGTCCTGCAACACGAAGCGTGCCGCGCAGTTCCGCCGATAGGTGACGCTGGGCGGCGGCGGCAGCGCGTTCGAGGCGGAACCGACCCGGCCCGGCCCGGGATCGGGCCGCGCGATCTCAACGCTGCGGGCCATGCTCATCTGGTAGATCAGCACCGTGGCGCCTGCCTCCTCCTCCACCGCCGTCGGCGTACCGGCACAGCTGTTCAGGGTCCGCCTGTCCATGCCGGCAAAGCGGGCGGGCGCCCCGTCGACCAGGCTGGAGGCGCCGCTGCTGCCGCAGCCTGCAAGCGGGCCGGCGAGCAGCAGCAGCGCCAGCGCAACGGCCGGCCGGCGGCCGGGGCGGGGCGCGCCGGTCACAGCGGCACGGCGGTGGTGTATTTCAGGCGGCGAAGCGTGAAGGCGGTGGCGGCGGACGCCACCACCGGGTTGCCAAGAACATGGTTCATCAGAAAAGCCTCATAGGCTGCAACATCCTCCACCCGGACCATGAGCATGTAGTCGTAGGACCCGGAGACAGCGTAGCATTCCATGATCTCGTCATGCGACTTCACGAATGCCTCGAAGGCCGACCGTGTCTCCGGCGCATGGTCGCGGATGGTCAGGCTGGTCAGCACGCAGACCGGCATGCCCACCGCATCCGGGTCCACCAGGGCCACCCGGCCGACGAGCGCGCCGCTCTTCTCCAACCCCTGAAGACGCCGCCAGACCGAGGCCTGGCTGAGGCCGACCCGGTCGGCGATCGCCTGCAGGGTCAGGGTGGCATCGCGCTGCAGCAGGCGCAGGATCGCGCGATCATGTTCGTGCAGCCGCATGACCATGACAATTCACCATTCCCGTGAATCTGAAACACTTCAGTCAGAAAATAGCAGATCGCCACAAAATCAGATGAGATTTTTCAATCCATCGACCCCATATTTTCCCTATGGCCCAGACCGAAGCAAAGATCCTCCGCCCCCACGGCCCGATGGCTGCCGACTACACCATCGACCAGGAATGGGAGCGCTATACGGCAGACGAGCATGCACGCTGGGACTTTCTGCACGCCCGGCAGCTGCGCATCCTGCGTGGCCGTGCCTGTCCGGAATTCCTGCAGGCGCTGGATCGCCTGGCCCTGTCGGAGGGCGGCATCCCGCATTTCGGGCGGCTGAGCGAGCGCCTGCACGACCGCAGCGGCTGGCAGGTGGTCGCGGTGCCCGACCTGGTGCCGGACGAGGTCTTTTTCGATCATCTGGCGAACCGCCGGTTTCCCGCCGGCGCCTTCATCCGGGGCGCCGGCCAGCTGGACTATCTGGAGGAGCCCGACGTCTTCCATGACGTGTTCGGCCATGTCCCGATGCTCGCCGACCCGGTGTTCGCCGACTTCATGCAGGCCTATGGCCAGGCCGGGCTGCAGGCCGCCCGCGACGGTCGCATCGACCGCCTCGCCCGGCTGTACTGGTACAGCGTGGAATTCGGCCTGATCCGCGACGGCGGCGCCGGCGATGGCGCGCTGCGCATCTTCGGTGCCGGGATCCTGTCCTCCGCACAGGAATCGGTCTACGCGCTGGAGGATCCGCGGCCCCGGCGGATCGCCTTCCGCCCCGACCGGGTGATGCGCACGCGCTATCGCATCGACGACCTGCAGCAGGTCTATTTCGTGATCGAGGATTTCACCGAGTTGCTCGATGCGGTGCAGGGCGACCTCGAGCCCCTCTACGCCAGGGCCGCCGCGCGGCCGGACCTGGCCCCCGAAGCCGTGGAAGCCGGCGACCGCCTCTAT
Organism: Sneathiellaceae bacterium; assembly: GCA_040216765.1. GTDB lineage: Bacteria > Pseudomonadota > Alphaproteobacteria > Ferrovibrionales > Ferrovibrionaceae > Marinibaculum. The sequence goes on from JAVJON010000058.1 coordinate 24,299, forward strand.
CCGCATCCGGCCCGCGCGGCCGCGTAGGCCGCCGACGGGCGGGCGGCGCCCTCCCCCTCCTCATTCCCCTTCTCCGCTTCCCCTTCCCCTTCGCTTGCCGCAGCCCAGCAATGCGCCCCGGGCAAATTGATTCCCCCTTCCGAACGCGCCAGAGTGCCCGGCCAGGCCGGACCCCAGTCCGGCACAGGACGGGACGGAGGAAGCGGATTCCATGCGCGTGTTGCAGATCGACGGCGGCTTCGGCCTGGACAGGCTGGCATTTGCCGAACGGCCGGATCCGCAGCCCGGCCCCGGCGAGGTGCTGGTGCGGATCCGCGCGGTGTCGCTGAACTTCCGCGACCTGCTGATGGTCCAGGGCCTGTACAACCCGAAGCAGCCGCTGCCGGTGATCCCTGCGGCCGATGCCGCAGGCGAGGTCGCCGCCGTGGGGCCCGGGGTGACCCGGGTGAAACCCGGCGACCGGGTGCTGAACGCCTTCCTGCCGAGCTGGGTGGCGGGGCCGCCCCGGGCGGAGAAGATGGGCGGCGGCCTTGGCGGCCCGCATGACGGCGTGCTGGCGGAATACCGCCTGTTCCACGAACTGGCGCTGATCCGGACACCCGACAGCCTGAGCGACCTGGAAGCCGCCTGCCTGCCCTGCGCCGGCATCACCGCCTGGAGCGCGCTGATCGGCATCGGCCAGACCCGGCCGGGCGATGTCGTGCTGATCCAGGGCACCGGCGGCGTGGCGCTGTTCGCGCTGCAGTTCGCCAAGCTGGCGGGCGCCACGGCGATCATCACCTCGTCCAGCGACGAGAAGCTGGAACGGGCGCGGGCGCTGGGGGCGGATCACGGGATCAACTATCGCAGCACGCCGCAATGGGGCAAGGCGGCCGGCGCGCTGGTGGGGCCGGACCGGATCGACCATATCGTCGAGCTGGGCGGGGCGGATACCCTGGACCAGTCGATCCGGGCGATCCGGATCGGCGGGATGATCAGCCTGATCGGCGTGCTCGGCGGCCCGAAGCCGGAGCTGAACCTGCCGCTGGTGGTGATGCGCCAGGTGCGCCTGCAGGGGGTCACGGTCGGCAGCCGCGAGGATACCGAGGTGATGATCCGCGCCGTCCAGGCCGCCGGCCTGCGCCCGGTGATGGACGACAGGCGCTTCTCGTTCGCCGAAGCGCCCGAGGCGTTCGCCCATATGCAGTCGGGCAGCCATTTCGGCAAGATCTGCATCAGCATCGACTGACGGCAGGCGCCATGACGCTCCAACGGGATTCCCATCGATGACCGCAGCCACCGCACCGCTGAACCGCGACCTGAAGGTGATGGGCACGATCAGCGCGGCCCATTTCCTGAGCCACTTCTTCCAGCTGGCGCTGCCGCCGCTGTTCGTGTTCGTGAGTGCCGGGCTCGGGGTCAGCTATGTGGAACTCGGCCTGGTGATGACCGGCTTCTATGTCGCCTCCGGCACCAGCCAGACCGCTGCCGGCTTCATGGTCGACCGCTTCGGCCCGAAACCCGTCCTGTTCGCCGGCACCGCCCTGCTGTGCATCGCCTCGGGGCTGATGAGCCAGGCGGACGGCTTCGTCGGCCTGCTCGTCCTGTCGGTCCTGGCGGGCATCGGCAATTCGGTCTTCCACCCGGCCGACTATTCGGTGCTGACCGCCAGCATCTCCACCCGCCGGATGGCGCGGGGCTATGCCGTGCATACCTTCGGCGGCTATGCCGGCTATGCGGCGGCGCCGCTGACGATGGTCCTGCTGGCAGAGGCCTATGGCTGGCGCACCGCCCTGGCCGCCACCGGCATCGGCGGGCTGGTGGTGCTGCTCCTGGTGATCGCCTTCAGCGGCAGCTTCGTCGACCCGCGCGGCACCGCGGCGGAGCGGGCGGCCGGGCAGAACCGCACGACGCCGGCGGATGGCGGCGGGCTGCGCGCCTCGTTGCGGCTGTTCCTGCTGCCGCCGGTGCTGCTGTCGTTCTTCTATTTCACCTGCCTGGCGGCCTCCGGTGTCGGCTTCCAGAACTTCCTGCCGGCGATCCAGCACGACCTGTTCGGGGTCGCCGAGCGGGTCAGCGCGGAGGCACTGACCTTCTTCCTGGTCGCGGTGTCGATCGGCATCCTGGCGGGCGGCATGGTCGCCGACCGGATCACCCATCACGACCGCATCGTGGTGGGCGGGCTGGCGGTGTCGATCGCCGGGGTCCTGCTGATCGCCTCGATCCCCTTCGCGCCCTCCGCCCTGTTCCTCATGGTGACACTGGCAGGCCTGGGCTATGGCGCGACGATCCCGTCCCGCGACATGCTGGTGCGCGCCGCCGCACCGGAAGGCGCCACCGGCCGGATCTTCGGCTTCGTCTATTCCGGGCTGGATGCCGGGGCCGCGCTCTCGCCGCTGCTGATCGGCCTGCTGCTCTCGGCCGGGCATCCGGCGGCCGGCCTCTGGCTGGTCGCGGCCTTCATGGCGCTCGCCGCCTGCGTGGCGTTCGGCGTGCGGGCAGCCAGCCTGGCCAGGCGCCCCCCGGCCCCCCAGGCCGGCTGACCGCGCCGCCGGTCCCGGCCGGAAGCCTTCCGGTCACGCGCCGGGGATGGCGCGGGCGCGGCCGACCAGGTCGACCAGCGCCCGGCGCGCCGCGCCGGCATCCGCGATCGGGCGGTCGAAATCCAGGCGGCAGCGGCGGCCGTCGGAGCTGCGCAGGTCGATCCCCTCCGGGTCGCAGCCGCAGAGTTGCCAGTCGCCCGCCGCCTGCCCGCAGAGCCGGGTGGCATAAAGCGCGACCGCCTCGCGGTGATCCGCGTTCATATGCGCGAGGATATCGGGTTCCGCCGCGGCCAGCGCGGCGGTGTCCCCGCCGAAGGCATAGGCCGCACCGGGCGCCCAGGCGATCCGCCCGAAGCCTGCGACCAGATGCACCCGGTCCACCTGCAGCCGCCACAGGTTGAAATCGCCGAACCCTGCATAGTCCGACGCCGAGGGGTGGCGGGCCAGGAACCGCGCGCGCAGCCCCCCTGCCGCGGCGCCGGCGCCATCGTCGGCCGGCACCGCCGGCGCGAGGCGGCCGAGCAGGCTGGCCCGCGGCCGGGTCAGCGGGTCGGCGGCTGCGGCACCGTCTGCCATGGCGGCGACCGAGAGCGACACCCGCCCGTCGGCCCGGGCATTGCGCGTATGCTGCGCCAGGTCCGACAGCAGCAGCAGCGGCGCACCGTCGGGCGCCGCGGCCAGCAGGACCAGGGAGGCATAGGGCCAGCCGGCCGAAGGCCCCGATTCGGCCCCGCCGCCGTCCGGCATCAGGGTGGCGAGGGTGCCCGTCTCGGCCGCCCGCAACAACCGGCGGGCCTGTTCCCCGGGGGCGATATCGTCAGGATCGTTGCGCTCTGCCATCCGCTTGACTTGCCGAAGCATCCTTGGTGATCAAAACTGCCTCGTTTTCGGCTATGTTTCGTCCGGTCCTGTTGCAGTGCACGCTCGCGCTGTTTCGGGTGGCCCCGGGATATCCGGCCCGGGCCACGCGCACGGGATCCGGCATCCGGGACTGCACCGCCGGGGCCGGGGAAACAAGGGGTCTTCCTGTGAACGCCAATATCGCTCTTGTCGACGACGATCGCCACATCCTGACCTCGGTCGCCATCGCCCTGGAATCCGAAGGCTATACGGTCAGCACCTATACCGACGGTGCCGAGGCGCTGCGCGGCATTGCGGTGCAGCCGGTCGACCTCGTCGTGCTCGACATCAAGATGCCGCGGCTGGACGGCATGGAGACATTGCAGAAGCTGCGGCGCTCCTCCAACGTGCCGGTGATCTTCCTGACCTCCAAGGATGACGAGGTCGACGAGGTCCTGGGGCTGAAGATGGGCGCCGACGATTATATCCGGAAGCCCTTCTCCCAGCGCCTGCTGATCGAGCGGGTGCGCGCCGTCCTGCGCCGGGCCGACACCTCCCAGAAGGTGGTGGAGGAAGGCGGCGACCAGAAGATGATCCGCGGCCAGCTGGTGCTGGACCGCAGCCGCCACCTCTGCACCTGGAAGGGCCAGTCGGTGACCCTGACGGTGACCGAGTTCATGCTGCTGCAGACATTGGCGCAGCGGCCCGGCCATGTGAAAAGCCGCGACCAGCTGATGGATTCCGCCTATGACGACAATGTCTATGTGGACGACCGCACCATCGACAGCCACATCAAGCGCCTGCGCAAGAAGTTCAAGGTGATCGATCCCGAATTCACCTCGATCGAGACCCTGTACGGCATCGGCTACCGCTACGCCGAAGTCTAGGCCTTGGCGCGTCCCGCCAGGATGCGCACGGCCGGCGGCCTTGCCGACGCGGACGGCGGTGCCGAGCCCGCGATCCGCGCGCCGCAGAAGATCAGCCCCGCCCGGCGGCTGCTCAGCCGCATCCTCGCGATCAACATGCTGGCGCCGATCCTGCTCGTGGGCGGGCTGCTCTACCTCGACGAATATCGCGAGAACCTGGTGGAGCAGAGCATCCGCGCCCTGATCGTCCAGGGGGAGCTGATCTCCGGCGCGTTGAGCGAGGCCGCGGTGGGCGAGCATGCCCTGCAGCCGGAGGTCGGGGCACCGCTGCCGTCGCTGGCGGAAACCGGTTTCCCCGAACGCGGCGCGCCGGGCCTGGACGTGGACGAAGCGCGCCCCATCGTGCGGCGCATCGCGGCGGCCACCGACATGGACCTGCGCCTGTTCGACGCCGCCGGCGCGCTGGTCGCCGATTCGCGGACCCTGATCGCCTCCGGCCGCAGCGTGATGGCCCAGGAACTGCCGCCGCCGGAGGCGAGCAGCGACCTTGTCGAGGGCGGGCTGCAATGGCTCTACGACCAGTACACCCTGATCTTCCCGACCTATGACGGCCTGCCGCCACTGGTTCAGAACATCGTCGACGATGCCTCCGACTACGAGGAGGCGCTCTACGCCCTGGACGGCGAGGTGGCGACCGGCCTGCGCGCCGCCACCGACAACCGGATGGTGATCACCGTCGCGATCCCGGTGCAGGGGCTGCGGCGGATCGTCGGGGCGGTGCTGCTGGAGACCGACTCGCGGACCATCGACGATACGGTCCGGCAGCAGCGCCTGACGATCCTGCAGATCTTCGTTCTGGTCCTGGCCCTGACGGTGCTGCTGTCGGTGTTCCTGGCGCGCACCATCGCACGGCCCGTCCAGCGGCTGGCCCGCGCCGCGGAACAGGTCCATGCCGGGCGCGGGCGCCGGGTGGAGATCCCCGACTTCACCGCCCGCCGCGACGAGATCGGCGAACTGTCCGGCAGCCTGCGGGACATGACGGCCGCACTGTACCGGCGGATCGACGCGATCGAGAGCTTCGCCGCCGATGTCGCCCATGAACTGCGCAACCCGCTGACCAGCCTGCGCAGCGCCGTGGAGACCCTGGAGCTGGCGAAGGAGCCCGGCCAGAAGCAGCGCCTGATGGAGATCGTCTTCGCCGACGTGCAGCGGATCGACCGGCTGATCAGCGACATCTCCGATGCCAGCCGGCTGGACGCCGAGCTGTCGCGGGCCGAGACCGAGGAGGTCGACGTCAACGCCATGCTCTCCGCCCTGGCGGAGATCTACCGCGACACCCGCGGCATCGACGGCACGGACGGGCCGAGCCTTGACCTGCAGCTGCCGGCGGGACAGCCCCTGCGGGTGCGCGGGATCGAGGGCCGGCTGGGGCAGGTGTTCCGCAACCTGTTCGACAATGCCCTGTCGTTCAGCCCGCCGCAGGGGGTCATCACCGTCCGCGCGGTGCGCCAGGACGGCAAGGTCGTGGTGACCGTCGACGACGAGGGGCCGGGCATCCCGCCGGAGAACCTGTCCCGGATCTTCCAGCGCTTCTTCACCGAGCGCCCGCCGCAGGAAACCTTCGGCGAGCATTCCGGCCTGGGCCTGGCGATCTGCCGGCAGATCGTGGAGGCGATGGACGGCAGCATCGAGCCGGGCAACCGCATCGGCCCCGACGGCGAGGTCCTGGGCGCCCGCTTCACCGTCATCCTGCAGGCATAGGCGCAGCCGGCGGGCGGCGCCTACCGCACCAGGATGTTGCGGAACTGCCAGGGATCCTCCGGGTCCAGATCCTCGGGGAACAGCACGGCACGACGGTCCAGCGGCGTCCAGTCGGTGTAAACGCCGATCACCGGGCCCAGGTAGGGCCGCTGCACCTGCAGGCAGCGCTGGAAGTCCATCTCGTCGGTTTCCACGATGCCCGCTTCCGGGTTCTCCAGCGCCCAGACCATCCCGGCCAGCACGGCGGAGGTGACCTGCAGGCCGGTGGCATTCTGGTAGGGCACGAGCTCCCGGGTCTCGGCGATGGACAGCTGCGAGCCGTACCAATAGGCGTTCCGGCCATGGCCGAACAGCAGCACACCGAGTTCGTCGATGCCGTCGGAGATCTCGAATTCGTCCAGGTAGCGGAAGTTCGACTGCTCCAGCCAGCCGCGCCCGGCGAACTCGTCGAGCGACAGGACCGCATCGTCGCAGGGGTGATAGGCATAATGGCAGGTCGGCCGATAGACCACCCGGCCGCCGTCGCGCACGGTGAAGAAATCGGCGATCGAGATCGACTCGTTGTGGGTGATCAGGAAGCCGTTCTGCGCCTGGGCGGTCGGCGTCCAGCTGCGCACGCGGGTCGCCGCCCCGGGGCGCATCAGGTAGATCGCCGCGCCGCAGCCGGCCTCGTGGCTGCGGCCCTCCGGCGGCAGGGCCTTTTCATGGGTGCCCCAGCCGAGTTCCGCAGGCTGCAGCCCTTCGGAGATGAAGCCGGGGATCGACCAGGTGTTCACGAAGGTGTTGCGGGGCTTCGGGGTCCGGCCGCGCTGGGTATCGCGCTCGGCGATGTGGATCCCCTTGATGCCGGTGCGCTGCATCAGCGCGGCCCAGTCGGCACGGTCCTGCGGCACCGTGCCGTCCGGGTTGGTGCCGGTGTCCCGCGCGACATCCAGCAGCGCCTGCTTCACGAACCAGGACACCATGCCCGGATTGGCGCCGCAGCAGGAGATCGCGGTGGTGCCCCCGGGATGCGCCGCCTTCTCCGCCCGCACCGCCTCGCGCAGGGCATAGTTGGTCCGCTGCGACGCGTTCAGCGCACCGTCATGGTAGAAGCCCGCCCAGGGCTCCGTGACCGTGTCGATGTACAGCGCGCCCAGTTCGCGGCACAGCCGCATCAAGTCGAGGGAGCCGACATCGACGGACAGGTTGACGCAGAACCCCTGCCCCTCGCCCTCGGTCAGCAGCGGGGTCAGCATGTCGCAGTAATTGTCCGGCGTGAGGGCCGCCTGGATGAAGCGGATGCCCCGCGCGTCCAGCAGGCTGCGCCCGGCCTCGTCCGGGTCGATGACGACGAACCGCGCCGGGTCGAAATCGAAATGCCGCTGGATCAGGGGCAGGGCGCCGCGGCCGATCGTACCCAGGCCGATCATCACGACCGGGCCGGAGATGCGGCGCTGAATGGGCCATTCGGTCATGGCGGGTCCACCTTCTGGCTGGATCGGACAGGCGGTGCGTCCGTGCGGGGCCTGCTGCGCTGGTGTGCGCCGAAACGCGAAACGCCGGCACCTCGCGGCACCGGCGCTTGCAGGGTAGCAGTTTTTGCCGCGGCGGGTCTGCGGCGAACCGCCCCCGCCGCGCCGGGCCGGCCGCAGGCCGGACCGCTGTCAGATCACATAGGATTGCAGCGGCGGGAAGCCGTTGAAGCCGATCGTCGAATAGGTCGTGGTATAGGCGCCGCAGGACTCGATCAGCACCTCGTCGCCGATCGCCAGCGACACCGGCAGGGCATAGGGCGTCTTCTCGTACAGCACGTCGGCGCTGTCGCAGGTCGGCCCGGCCAGCACGCAGGGCGCGGTCTGGTCGCCGTCCCGGGGGGTGGTGATGGGATAGCGGATCGCCTCGTCCATCGTCTCGGCCAGGCCGCCGAACTTGCCGATGTCCAGGTAGACCCAGCGCACGGGGTCCTCGTCGGACTTGCGGCTGATCAGCACGACCTCGGCCTTGATCACGCCGGCGCCGCCGACCATGCCGCGGCCCGGCTCGATGATGGTCTTCGGCAGGCGGTTGCCGAAATGCTGGCGGATATAGCTGTAGATCGACTGGCCATAGACCTCGGCCGCCGGGACGTCCTTCAGGTAGCGGGCCGGGAAACCGCCGCCCAGGTTGACCATCGACAGCTGGATGCCGCGCTCGGACAGGATGCGGAAGATCTCCGCCGCCTGGCCCAGCGCCAGGCTCCAGGCCGGCATGTTGGTCTGCTGCGACCCGACATGGAAGGACACGCCATAGGCGCGCAGGCCGGCGCGATGGGCGGCTTCCAGCACGTCGACAGCCATCGCCGGCTCGCAGCCGAACTTGCGCGACAGCGGCCATTCGGCACCTTCGCCGTCGCACAGGATGCGGCAGAACACCCGGGCGCCCGGGGCATTGTCGCCGATCTTCCCGACCTCGGCCACGCAGTCCACGGCGAACAGGTCGACACCAAGCTCGTGCGCGGTCGCGACGTCGCGGGCCTTCTTGATCGTATTGCCGAAGGAGATGCGATCGGCGGTGGCGCCGGCATCCAGCACCTGGCGGATCTCGCCGACCGAGGCGCAGTCGAAGCAGGAGCCGAGCTCCACCAGGAGGCGCAGGACCTCCGGCGCGGGGTTCGCCTTCACCGCGTAGTAGACGCGGGTGTCGGGCATCGCATGGGCGAAGGCCTGATAATTGTCGCGCACCACGTCCAGGTCGACCACCAGGCAGGGCCCCTCGGGTCGTCGGTCGCGAAAGAACTGCAGCATACGCTCGGTGGCCATGGCGGCGACTCCCGTTCGACAAAGCGGTTACCGACACGAAACCTGTTCCCGCCCCGGGCCACGACGCGCACCAAGGGTGCGGCCGCAACTGTGGCGAGTTTCAAGCCTCGACATTTCGCTCGGCCCCGGAGATGGATCGTCCGCGGCCGATGTGCTGCCTTCGCTTTGGATCGGATGTCCCGGTCCGCACGCCTGGCAATGATGGTGTGCCTCTTCAGTAACACCGGCCTTTGGAGGGGCCGGCAGAGACCAAAAAAGCCCTCACCGTCGTTGCTTTAAGCCGTCCGGGTAGATTGCGTTGGATGCCGGGGTTGGACCCCTTGCACCGTCTCGGACGACCACAGGCACGTGCGACTATTGGGCAAGGCGTCAGATAAGGCTTCGCGCCTTGGCGCACAAGGGATTTTTGGCCCCGGCGCAAAAATTATGCACGCAGCGGTCGTGCGTTGCAGAACGGCCACAGAACCGGCGTTGCCGCAGGGCGGCACGACGGTCATCGGGACCATCGCCATCGGCAGGCCACGAACGGCAAGGCCCATGCGCCGGCCCTGAAGTTCTGCGCCGGCTGTACCATGGAGCGGCGCAGACCCGGCCGGGACGCGGCGGGAATTGCGTTGACAGCGCCCGGCTCTGACCCGAAGGTCCGCGCATGCCCGGGCCGCTCTCCACGATCCATGCCACCTGCGTCGCGATCGGCGAGCACGGGCTCTTGCTGCGCGGCCCGCCCGGCTGCGGCAAGTCCGACCTGGCGCTGCGCCTGATCGACGGCGGCGGACTGCTGGTGGCGGACGATCGCGTGGCGCTGGACAGCCCCGGGCCGGGGCGGCTGCGCGCCACCGCGCCGCCGCCGCTCGCCGGGCTGCTGGAGGTGCGCGGCATCGGACCGTTGCGCCTGCCCTTCCGCGATCATGTCTTCCTGCGCCTGGCCGTCGACCTGATGCCGGCGGCCGGCATCGACCGGGTGCCGCTGCCCATGGAGGCGGAATTCCTCGATTGCCGGCTGCCCCTGCTCCGGCTCGACCCTGCGACCGCCTCGGCACCGGCCCGGCTGCGCCTGGCCCTGGCGCATCTGGACCAGCTGCCGGGCGCGCATCTGGCCCGCGCCGCCGCCGAATGAGCGCAGGCCCGCCAGCCGACAGGCCGGGCGCCGCAGGCCGGGCAGGCGATGTGCAGCCGGGCGATGTGCTGGTGGTCACCGGCCTGTCCGGCGCCGGCAAGACCACGGCCCTGAAAGTGCTGGAGGATCTCGGCTACGAAGCCGTGGACAACCTGCCGCTGTCGCTGCTGCCCCGCCTGGTCGCACGGCGCCCGGGGGATTCGCGGCAGCGCGGCCTGCAGCAGGGCGGCCTGCATCTGGGCACGGCGGTGGGCGTCGACACCCGCACGCGCGATTTCGACCCGGACGGGCTGATTGCCGCCCTGGCGCGACTGCGCCGCGGCAGCGCGGGCATGCCGCCGCCGGACGCGTCGGAGCGCCGCGACCTGCCGTGGCGCCCGCCGACCGGAATCAGGCTGGTCTTCTTCGACTGCGACGACACGGTGCTGCAACAGCGGTTCACGGCCACCCGGCGGCGCCATCCGATGGCGCTGGACCGCCCGGTGGCGGACGGCATCGCCATCGAGCGGCGCCTGATGACCCCGCTTCGCGATGCCGCCGACGACACGATCGACACCTCGCTGCTCTCCCTGCCGGACCTGCGGCAGTTGCTGCAGGGCCGCTTCGGCACCGCGCAGGACACCCCGATGACCGTGGTCCTGACCTCCTTCTCCTTCCGGCGCGGCCTGCCGCGGGAGGCAGACCTGGTGTTCGACGTGCGCTTCCTGCGCAACCCGCATTACGACCCGGCGCTGCAGCCGCGCACCGGCGACGACCCGGAGGTCGGCGCCTATATCGCCGCGGACCCGGGCTTCCCGCCGTTCTTCGAGCAGCTTTCCGGGATGCTGCGCCTGCTGCTGCCGCGCTATGCCGCAGAGGGCAAGCAGTACCTGACGATTGCCATCGGCTGTACCGGCGGACGCCATCGCTCGGTCTTCACCGCCCGTTCGCTGGCGGACCTGCTTGCCAGCGACGGAATACAGGTTACGCTGCGCCACCGTGATCGCGACCTGTAGAGCCTTGCCCCGAAGGGCCGCTCGCGTCGGCAATCGCATTCGTATGCGCCGGCCCTGCCGGCCAAGCCTCGAAGCGGACCCCGCCCCATGATCGGTCTTGTCCTCGTCACCCACGGGAAGCTGGCCGCGGAATTCCTATCCGCACTCCGTCATGTCGTCGGCGAGCAGCAGGCCGTGGAAGCCGTGTGCATCGGGCCGGAAGACGACATGGCAGCACGGCGCAATGACATCCTGACCGCGGTGGCACGGGTCGACGACGGCGGCGGCGTGATCGTGCTGACGGACATGTTCGGCGGCACGCCATCGAACATGGCGATCTCGATCATGGACCAGGCCCCGGTGGAGGTGATCGCCGGGATCAACCTGCCGATGCTGATCCGCCTGGCGACGGTGCGCGAGAAGATGCCGCTGAAGGAAGCGGCCCATGCCGCGCAGGAAGCCGGGCGCAAGTACATCAACATCGCGTCCGCGCTGCTGGCGGCGGACGGGCAGCATCCGTGACCCTGCCGGCGGGGCCCGCGCCGCGCGGCGGAGGCTGCCGATGAGCGAGCCGTCCGCCCCCCTGCGACGGACCCTCACCATCCTGAACGAACGCGGCCTGCACGCGCGCGCCGCCGCGAAATTCGCCCAATGCGCCGGCCGCTTCGAGGCCGCCATCACCGTCAGCCGGGGCCCGCACAGTGTGGACGGCACCTCGATCATGGGGCTGATGATGCTGGGTGCGGCGCGGGGGCTGGAGGTGGTGGTCGAGGTCGCCGGGCCCGATGCGGAAGCGGCCATGCAGGCGCTCACCGACCTGGTGGACGGGCATTTCGGCGAGAGTTGACCCGGCCCCATATAATCATATAAAGATCTCTTTATATCACGACTGCAAGCCATCTCCGACCCGCGCGGACTGGCGCGCGGCGAATGCCCGCCGGGGAGCTTCCCCGCAGGCAGCTGTCGCGGCGCACCGTCAGCGCGGGCGACTCAGCGGAATAGAGGAAAGGAATCGTCACATGGCGGAATTCACCGACTACAAGGTCAAGGATATCGGCCTGGCGGACTGGGGCCGCCACGAGATCGAGATTGCCGAGACCGAGATGCCCGGGCTGATGTCCCTGCGCGAGGAATACGGCGCCAGCCAGCCGCTGAAGGGCGCGCGGATCTCCGGCTGCCTGCACATGACCATCCAGACCGCGGTGCTGATCGAGACCCTGACCGCACTGGGCGCCACGGTGCGCTGGTCGTCCTGCAACATCTTCTCCACCCAGGACCATGCCGCCGCGGCGATCGCCGCCGCCGGCATCCCCGTCTTCGCCTGGAAGGGCATGTCGGAGGAGGAGTTCTGGTGGGCCATCGACCAGACCATCACCGGCCCGGACGGCTGGGAGCTGAACATGATCCTGGACGATGGCGGCGACCTGACACAGGTGATGCACGAGAAACATGCCGACCTGCTGAAGCGCGCCGTGAAGGGCCTGTCGGAGGAGACCACGACCGGCGTCCACCGGCTCTACGAGATGGAGCGCGAGGGCAAGCTGTTCGTGCCGGCGATCAACGTGAACGACAGCGTCACCAAGTCGAAGTTCGACAATGTCTATGGCTGCCGCGAGAGCCTGGTCGATGCCGTGCGCCGTGCCACCGACGTCATGATGGCCGGCAAGGTCGCCGTGGTCTGCGGCTATGGCGATGTCGGCAAGGGCTCGGCCGACAGCCTGCGTAATGCCGGCTGCCGGGTGAAGGTCACCGAGATCGACCCGATCTGCGCCCTGCAGGCGGCGATGGAAGGCTTCGAGGTCGTCACCATGGACGATGCGGCCAGGTCCGGCGACATCTTCGTCACCGCGACGGGCAATATCGACGTCATCACCGTCGACCATATGCGGCAGATGAAGGACCGGGCGATCGTCTGCAACATCGGCCATTTCGACAGCGAGATCCAGGTCAACGCCCTGCGCAACATGACCTGGAAGAACGTCAAGCCGCAGGTCGACGAGATCGAGTTCCCCGACGGCAAGAAGATCCTCCTGCTGGCGGAGGGGCGGCTGGTGAACCTGGGCTGCGCCACCGGCCATCCCAGCTTCGTCATGAGCGCCTCGTTCACCAACCAGACCCTGGCGCAGATCGAGCTGTGGAACCGCAGCGAGAAGTACGAGAACAAGGTCTACACCCTGCCCAAGCATCTGGACGAGCGTGTCGCCACCCTGCATCTGGGCAAGCTCGGCGCCGCACTCACCGAACTGACCGCGGCGCAGGCCAAGTATATCGGCGTGAAGGAATCGGGCCCCTTCAAGCCCGACTACTACCGCTACTGACCAACCGGCCGGCCGACGGGCCGGTCCGGGACGACGACCGGACGGGGCCGGGCAGCGCAAGCTGCCCGGCCCTTTTTCGTGCCGCCCGGATGCGCCCGCCACTGGCCGCTGCGCCGGCCTTCGCGGCCCCGCCCCTTCGCGCTATCCTCGGCGCCGGCCGCGCGGGGCCGAAGGAGATCGAGGGCCGGTACGGGCAGGATGCGGCGATCCCAGGCGAAGCAATGGAGCGGCCGGCTGGCGATGGCTGCCGGTGCGGGGGCGGCGACTCTCGCCGCGGGCCTTGCCGGAGCCGCGGCGCAGGACCGGATCGCCGCGCCCGGGATGCCGGCCATCGTGGGCTGGATGCCGCTGGCCGGCTGGGCTGTGGCCGTCGTCGTTCTGGGTGCCGGGCTGATGCTGGCCCTGCAGGTCGGGCGCTCCCGCTCCGCCGAACAGGCAATGGCCGCTTCGGCGCGGCGCGCGCGCGCGGAGGCCGCCCGGCTGCAGGCCATCCTGGATTCCGCGGGCCCGGGCTGGCTGACCCTGTCGGCCGGGCAGGCGGTCGCCGCACCGGCCCTCGCCGCGATGTTCGACCAAGCCGGGATCGCCGCCGTCGAGGATATCGCCGCCACCCTCACGCCGACCGGCGCCGACCGTTTCGGTGCCGCGGTGGCGGCGCTGGAAAGCGAAGGCCAGGCCTTCGAGATGATCCTCGCCCATGCCGGCGGGGAGCGCCTGATCGCCGCCACGGGCAAGCCGCTGGGCGAACCGGGGCTGTCGGTGATCTGGTTCGACGATGTCACCGCGGCGCGGGCCGAACGGCGGGAACAGCAGGCACAGACGCGCCGGGCAGAGGCCGAGGCCGGCCGCCTGAAAGCCCTGTTGGACCAGGCGCCGCTGCCGGCCTGGAGCCGCGATGCCGCGGGCCGGCTGACCTGGTGCAACCAGACCTATGCCGCGATGGTGGAGCGCGACCCGGCGGAAGCCGTCGCCTCCGGGGCCGAACTTGCCTCCGCGCTGGACCCCGAGCAGCCGCGGCGCCTGGCGGCACGGGCGCGCGACACCGGCAGCCGGGAGACGGAAGAGCGCCGTTTCGTGGTGCAGGGCGAGCGGCGCACCTTCCGCATCATGGAACTGCCTCCCGGCCCGACCGGCCTTCAGGTCGGCTATGCCCAGGACATCACGGCGGAAGCCGAGGCCCGCGCCGAGCTGGAGCGGCACATCACCGGCCAGGCCTCGGTGCTGGAGATGATGTCGGACGGAATCGCGATCCACGGCCCCGACACCCATCTGGCCTTCTACAACCATGCGTTCCGCAGCCTGTGGGACCTGGACGATGCCTTCCTGGCATCCAGCCCTACCCTGCATGAGATCATGGACGAGCTGCGCGCCCATCGGCGGCTGCCCGAACAGTACGACTGGGCGCGCTATCGCGAGCATATGCTGGCGATGTTCACCAACCTCCTCGAGCCGGAGGAGGAGATGCTGTTCCTGCCCGATGGCCGCACCTTCCGGCGGGTGACCAGCCCGCACCCGTTCGGCGGCCTGCTGTTCCTCTATACCGACGTCACCGACCGGATGATGCTGGAGCGCGACCGCAACACCCTGATGGCGGTGCAGACGGCCAGCCTGGACAGCCTGTACGAGGGGATCGTGGTGTTCGGCGCCGACGGCCGGGTCAACCTGCACAACGAGGCCTTCGCCCGGATGTGGCAGATCCCCACCGCGCTGCTCGACCAGCGGCCGCATTTCAACGACGTGCTCGACGCGATGCAGCTGATGCTCGCCTCCCCGCATGAGGGCGAGGACCGCGCGTCGCTCCTGCGGCAGGACCTGCTGGGGTCGTTCAACGACCATTCGGTGCGCAACGGGCAGAGCCTGCGCGACGACGGCACGGTCATGGACTATGCCACGGTGCCGCTGCCCGACGGCGCGATGCTGGTCTCCTGCCTGGACGTGACGGCGGCAAAGCGCATCGAGCAGGCCCTGCACGACCGCAATGCGGCGCTGGAGGAGGCCGACCTCCTGAAGTCCGAGTTCGTCGCCAATGTCTCGTACGAGCTGCGCACCCCGCTGAACGCCATCATCGGCTTCAACCAGCTGCTGCAGCAGGAATATTTCGGCCCGATCAACGACAAGCAGCGGGAGTATATCGACGGTGCGCTGGAGGCCTCGCAGACCCTGCTGCAACTGATCAACGACCTGCTGGACCTTGCGACGATCGAGGCCGGGCAGATGGTGCTGGAGCCCGGCAGCTTCGACATCTGCCGCATGATCGGCGGCATCCATTCCCTGGTGCAGGAGCGGCTGCGCCAGCAATCCCTGCATATGACCCTGGATTGCGGCACTGCGCCCTGCCTTGTCGTGGCCGACGAGAAGCGGATGAAGCAGGTGCTGTTCAACCTGGTCGGCAATGCCATCAAGTTCACACCGCCCGAAGGGCATATCGAGATCGGCATGCGACGGGACGGCGAGGATATCAGCTTCTGGGTCGGCGATGACGGCATCGGCATCCCCAGCGAGGCGCAGGAGCAGATCTTCGAGAAGTTCCAGCGTGGCGAAGGCAGCGGCCGCAGCTCCGGTGCCGGGCTGGGCCTGGCGCTGGTGCGATCCTTCGTGGAACTGCATGGCGGCACGGTGGAGATCGAGTCCCGTCCGGGGCAGGGTACCCGGGTCACCTGCCGGATCCCCGGCCTGGCCGATGGCGGCGGGGTACAGCGGACCGCCGGTATATGACCGCGGGCCGCGCACGCTGCCTCGGCCGGGCCGCACCCGTTGCCGAGGTCCGGCGCTTTGGCTAGAACCGCCCGCATGACCGCCACCGGGCGCACCGCCCCAACCGACAGCCAGCCCGCGCCCGACCCGGTGCTGTTCGTGCAGCACACGCGGACGCCGGCGGAGACCGCCGCCCTGGGGGCCCGCATCGCGGTGCTGGCCCGGCCGGGCGACCTGATCTGCCTGCAGGGCGATCTGGGATGCGGCAAGACCGTCCTGGCGCGCGGCTTCGTCCGCGCCCTGGCCGGCGAAGGGGTCGAGGTCCCCAGCCCGACATTCAACATCCTGCTGACCTATCCGGCGCAACCGGCGCCGGTCTGGCATTTCGACCTGTACCGGGTGGGGGACCCGGAGGAGCTCTGGGAACTGGGGCTGGACGAGGCCTTTGCCGAGGGGGTCAGCCTTGTCGAATGGCCGGACCGGCTGGCCGGCATGACCCTGCCGCCGCCGTTGCGGCTCTGCCTGGAGGCACTGCCCGATGGCGGCAGGGGCGAGGTCCGCCGCATCACCGGCAGCGGCGGCGGCGACTGGCCGCAGCGCCTGCATCGGGCCGGCCTTGGCTGAGCCGGCCTCCCGGGCGGGGGACCGCGCCGCCCTGCGCGCGGCCTTCCTGCAGGCGGCCGGCTGGGGCGCGGCCGCAAGCCGGCCGCTGGCCGGCGATGCCTCGTTCCGCCGCTACGACCGCCTGCAGATGGGCGGCACCACCGCAGTGCTGATGGACGCGCCGCCCGGGCAGGAGGATGTCCGGCCGTTCCTCCAGGTCGCCGGGCTGCTGCACCAGGCCGGCCTGTCCGCGCCCGCGGTGCTGGCAGCCGACGAGCCGCAGGGTTTCATCCTGCTGGAGGATCTGGGCGACGCACTGTTCACCGGCCTGGCCAGCGACCCGGAGGTCGAGGCCGAGATCTACAGCGCCGCGGTCGACATGCTTGCCGTCCTGCATGCGCGGCATCCGGCAGAGATGCCGGCCCTGCGGTCCCTGCCGCCGCAGGACCACGGCCTGCTGCGCGGGGGGCTGGACACCTTCCTGGACTGGTACTGGCCGGCGGCGCACGGCGCACCGGCATCGCCAGCCCTGCGCCAGGAGTTCCTGGACCTCTGGCAGCCGCTGCTGCAGCAGGTGCGTCCCGCTTCGGACGACGGCGCAGATGTCCTGGTGATGCGCGACTACCATGCCGACAACCTGATCTGGCTGCCCGCCCGCAACGGCCCGGCGCGGGTCGGGCTGCTGGATTTCCAGGACGCGGTGCTGGGGCATCCCGCCTACGACCTTGTGTCGCTGCTGGACGATGTCCGCCGCGAGGTGGCGCGGCCGCTCGCCGCGGACCTGCTGCGCCGCTATCTGCGGGAGCGCGGCCTCGCGGATTCGGGCCGCGGGGCGTCGCACTTCGAGGCGGGATATGCCATCTTCGGCGCCCAGCGCAATATCCGGATCCTGGGAGTCTTCGTGCGACTCTGGCGACGCGACGGCAAGGCACGCTACCTGGACTATCTGCCGCGAACCAGGTCGATGCTCGACCATGCCCTGCGGCATCCGGCATTGGCGGAGGTGGCGGCATGGTTTTCCGAGCATCTGCCGCCAGAGGCCGGCCTGCCCGGCCGGACCGGAAGATGACGGTGCCGCCCGGACAGGATCGGGTTGTGCCGCGCACCGCCATGGTGCTGGCCGCCGGCCTGGGGACCCGGCTGCGGCCGCTGACCGACACCCGGCCCAAGCCCCTCATCGAGGTGGCCGAGCGCACCCTGCTGGACCGCACCATCGACCGCCTGGCCGATGCCGGCGTGACCCGCTTCGTGATCAACCTGCATCATCTGGCCGACCAGCTGGCAAGCCATGTGCAGCGTCGCGCCGCGGCCGATCCCCGGCTGGACTTCTTCCTGTCGGACGAACGGGAGGAGCTGCTGGACACCGGCGGCGGCATCGCCAGGGCGCTGCCGCTGCTGCGCGACCCGCTGTTCTTCGCGGTGAACGCCGACATGATCTGGCTGGATGCCAGCGGCAATTCGCTGCGGGCGCTGGCAGGGCGCTGGGCCGAAGGCGCCCCGGCCGGCGCGCCGGACATGCAGGCGCTGCTGCTGCTGCACCCGACGGTGTCCGCCCGCGGCTATGCCGGGGTGGGCGATTTCACGATGACCGGCGAGGGCCGGCTCGCACGCCGCGGCGAGCGGGACATCGCACCGTTCCTCTACACCGGCGTGCAGATCCTGCATGCCGGGCTGTTCGCCGGGTGCGCGCCGGGCCGGTTCTCGCTGAACCGCCTCTACGACGCGGCGATCGAGCGCGGCAGCCTGTTCGGCCTGCGCCATGAAGGGCTTTGGGTCGATGCCGGCCATCCCGACGGGCTGGCCACGGCGCGCCGCCTGCTGTCCCGGCTGGAGCGCCAAGGCAGTCACTCGGCGGCGGCCTGACGGGCGCCGCCCCGATGACCAGCCCAGCGCCCGGCCCAACGACCGGCCCAGCGACCGGATCCGGCCCGAAGCTGTTCAGCTTCCCCGCCGGCGCGCCCTTTGCCGACTGGCTCGCCGCCTTCGTGCTGGACCGTCATGGCAGCGACCCGCTGGCCCTGGCGGAGGTGATCGTCCTGCTGCCGACCCGCCGCGCGGTGCGGGCGCTGCAGGAGGCGTTCCTGCGCGCCGGGGAGGGGCGGCCGACCCTGCTGCCGCTGATGCGCCCGCTGGGCGACCTGGACGACGAGGAACCCGGGCTGGCGCCGATCTGGCCGGGCCTGGCCACCGCCCTGCCGCCGGCGATCGGCGGCCTGGAGCGGAAGCTGATCCTGACCCGCCTGATCCAGGCGCGGGACGAGTCCCGCGGCGGGGGCCTGCCTGCGGGAACCGCGCTGCGCCTGGCCGATGCCCTGGCCGACCTGCTCGACGAGGCGGCAACCGAGGATCGCGACCTGGAAGGGCTGGAGGCCCTGGTGCCGGCGGAGTTCGCGGCCCATTGGCAGGAGGTGCTGGCCTTCCTGGACATCCTGCGCGGCGCCTGGCCGGCGATCCTGGCGGAACGCGGCCTGGTCGATCCCGCCGCGCGGCGCAGCGCGGGCCTGCGCCGCCTCGCCGCGCTCTGGGCGGAGGCACCGCCGCAGCGCCCGATCTATGCCGCCGGGTCCACCGGCAGCATCCCCGCGACCGCCGACCTGCTGGCCTGCGTCGCGCGGCTGCCGCAGGGCGCCGTGATCCTGCCCGGCCTGGATCGCGACAGCCCGGACGAGGAGTGGCAGGCGATCGGTGCCGCCCCCACCCATCCGCAATTCATGCTGCATCGCCTGTTGCGGCGTCTGGAGCTGCCGCGTGCGGCGGTGCAGGGCTGGCAGCCCGCCGGCCGCGATGTCGCCCCCGCGGCCGCGGCACGGGCGGCGCTGGCGCGCCGCGCCCTGGCCCCGGCGGAACGTACCGACCTGTGGCTCGCCGCCGGCGCGCCGCCGGAAGCTGCGTTCGACGGGCTGCAGCGGCTGGAAGCCGCGACCGCCGCGGAGGAGGCCGGGGCGATCGCCCTGCTGATGCGCCAGGCGCTGGAGCGGCCGGGCCGCACGGTCGCGCTGGTGACGCCCGACCGCAACCTGGCCCGACGGGTGCAGTCGGCGCTGGAGCGCTGGGACCTGGAGGTCGACGATTCCGCCGGCCGGCCGCTGGCCGGCACCCCGCCGGCAGTGTTCCTGCGGCTTGCCGCCGCCGCGATGGCCGCCGACCTGGCGCCGATCCCCCTCCTGTCCCTGCTGAAGCATCCGCTTGCCCGGCTGGGCCGCGAGCGGGCGGAGCATCTGCGCCTGACCCGGCAGCTGGAGCGCGCGGTCCTGCGCGGCAGCCGCCCGCCGCCGGGCCTCGCCGGCCTGCGCGCCACGGCGGAGCGGCAGGGCCTGGTGCAGGACGCGGCGATGATGGCCTGGCTGCAGGACCTGGCCGTGGCCGTTGCCGCGGGCGCGGCCCTGTCCCCGGCATCGGGCCGGCGCGGAACGGCACCCGCCCGGCTGCTGGATGCGCATCTGGCGCTGGCGGAGGTCCTGGCGGCGGAGGACCGGCCGGCCCTGCTCGCGGCGTCGAACGAGGAGGCCGCCGGCACCCCCCCGCCGCCCTCGCCGATTTGGGCGGGCGAGGCCGGCAATGCCCTGGCGGGCCTGCTGGCGGACCTGCGCGGCGGGATCGCCACACTGGGCGCGATGCTGCCCGGCGAATGGCCCGACTTCCTGGATGCCGTCCTGCAGGACGGCGCGGTGCGGCCGGCCTTCGGGCGCCATCCCCGCCTGTTCATCTGGGGGCCGCTGGAGGCCCGGCTGCAATCGGCCGACCTGATGATCCTCGGCGGCCTGAACGAGGGGACCTGGCCCGGCGCGGCGCAGGAGGATCCCTGGATGAGCCGCCCGATGCGCACCGCCTTCGGCCTGCCCTCGCCGGAGCGGCGCATCGGCCAGGCGGCGCACGACTTCGTCCAGGCCTTCGCCTGCAGCGAGGTGGTGCTGAGCCGCGCCAACAAGGTGGAGGGCACGCCGACCGTGCCGTCGCGCTGGCTGCTGCGCCTGGCCGCGCTGCTGGACCGGGAACGGCCATGGCAGGACGCCGCGGCGGGCCCGGCACGGGCCTGGCTGCAGGCGATGGACGCGCCTGCGGCGGTCACGCCGGCGCCCGCGCCGCGGCCCTGCCCGCCGGTCGCCGCCCGCCCGCGCCGGATGTCGGTGACCCGGGTGGAGGACTGGATCCGCGACCCCTATGCCAGCTATGCCCGCTTCGTCCTGGGGCTGGAGGCGCTGCGGGAGCTGGATCCCGACCCCGCGGCCTCGGACCGCGGGGTCGTCGTGCACGATGCGCTGGAGCGCTTCATCGCCGAAACGATGGACCGGTGGCCTGACGACCCGGTCGCCCTTCTGGAACGGATCGGCCGGGAGAGCTTCGGCGACCTGCTCGACGTGCCGCATGTGGCGGTCTTCTGGTGGCCGCGGTTCCGCCGGGTTGCCGCCTGGTTCGCGGCCTTCGAGGCAGGGCGCCGGTCGCAGGGCATGCGGCCCCTGGCGGTGGAGGCCAAGGGGCGGATGCTGCTGGAAAGCCCGGCCGGCCCGTTCGAGCTGACCGCGCGCGCCGACCGGATCGACATGGCGCCCGGGGGTCCCGACATCCTGGACTACAAGACCGGGATGCCGCCGAGCGCGAAGCAGGTGGCCTCCGGCCTCAGTCCGCAATTGCCGCTGGAAGGGGCGATCCTCGCGGCCGGCGGCTTCGAGGGCCTTCCCGCGGCCGCGCCCGCCGCCTTCACCTATGTCCGCCTGAGCGGCGGCCGCGAGTCCGGCAGCAGCCGCGAGGTGGCCGACGGCGCGGCCGCCGACCTGGCCGCCGCTGCGCTGGACGGCCTGCGCCGGCGGATCGCGATCTACGATCGCCCCGACACCCCCTACCTGTCGCGGCCGCGGCCGGAATGGCTGAACCGGCCGGGAGACTACGACCATCTCGCCCGGGTGGCGGAATGGCAGGGCGGCGAGGACCCGGAATGAGGGAGGCGCCGGGCGATCCCGGGACCGGCCAGGCCGATGCCCGCCTGCAGGGCTTCGCCGCCCAGCGCAATGCGGCCGACCCCGCGGTCAGTGCCTGGGTCGCCGCCAATGCCGGCGCCGGCAAGACCCGGGTGCTGACCGACCGGGTGCTGCGGCTGCTGCTGGCCGGCGCGCGGCCGGCCTCGATCCTCTGCCTGACCTTCACCAAGGCCGCGGCGGCGGAGATGGCGAACCGCCTGCACCGCAGCCTCAGCGGCTGGACCATGATGTCGGAGGATGGCCTGCAGGCCGTCCTGCAGCCGCTGCTGGGGCATGCCGCCGATGCCGAAACCTGCCGCAGGGCCCGCCGGCTGTTCGCCGCCACCCTGGAGGCGCCCGGCGGGCTGCGCATCCAGACGATCCACGCATTCTGCGAGTCGGTGCTGAAGCGGTTCCCGGTGGAGGCCGGCGTGCCGCCGCACTTCGCGATCGCAGACGACCCGACAGCGCGCGAGATGGTGGCCAATGCGATCGCCCGCGTGCTCGCCGCGGCCCCCGGCGACGCGGAACTGGGGCGGGCGCTGGCGCTGCTGGCCGACCGGGTCGACGAGACCGGCTTCGACCGGGCGATCCAGGAACTGGTCGGCAATCGCCGCCTGCTGCGCCGCGTCCTGCATCCGGACGGCACGGCCGGTGCCCTGGCGGCGCTGCAGGCCTGCCTGGCGATCGCCCGCGACGCCACGGCCGATGCCCTGCGCGGCCGGTTCGTCGAGGAGATCCCCTGCGATGCCCTGCTGGCCGCGGCGGAGGCGCTGTCCTCGGGCGGCAAGACCGACTGCGAGCGCGGGGCGGCGCTCCGCGCCTTCCTCGCGCCGGCGGCTGCGGCCGACCGGCTGGACCCGGACTGGTTCGACATCTTTCTGACGAAGAAGCTGGAACCCCGCGCGGAGAGCCGGCTGGTCAGCAAGAAGCTGCTCGGGGCAGCCCCCGGCATCCTGGAGACTTTGCTTGCGGAACAGGCGCGCTGCCTGGACCTGCTGGACCGCCTGCGCGCCATGGCGGTGGCCGAGGCCAGTGCCGCCATGCTGCATCTGGGGGCGGAGATCCTGAGCCTCTACGAACTGGAGAAGAGCCGGCGGGCCGCACTGGACTACGACGACCTGATCCTGACGGTGCGCGACCTGCTGGCCGCGCCGGGGCGGGCGCCCTGGGTGCTGTTCAAGCTCGACGGCGGGATCGACCATGTGCTGGTGGACGAGGCGCAGGACACCTCGCTGGAGCAGTGGGAGATCGTCACCGCGCTGACCGGCGAGTTCTTTGCCGGCGAAGGCCAGCGTGCCGGCGCCGAACCGGCCCGCACCCTGTTCGCCGTGGGCGACGAGAAACAGTCGATCTTCGGCTTCCAGGGCGCCGCACCGGCCGCCTTCCAGCACATGCGGCGCCGGCTCGCCGCCCTGGCCGAGGCAGGCCGGCGGCCCTGGCGCGATGTCGACCTGGCATTGTCGTTCCGGACCGTTCCCCTGCTGCTGCGCGCCGTGGATGCGGTCTTTGCCCGGCCCGAAACCCAGGACGGCGTGGCCGAGGCAGGGGTCGTCCACGCCCCGTTCCGGATCGGCGATGGCGGCCTGGTGGAACTCTGGCCGACCGCCAGGCCGGCGCCGGCCGCGGCGGAGTCGGAGCCCTGGGACGCGCCGCTCGACTACATCCCCGCCGACAGCGCGCCGGCCCTGCTGGCGCGGCGCATCGCCACCACCATCGGGTCCTGGATCGGGACCGGCGAGAGCCTGGACTCCGCCGGCCGGCCGATCGCGCCGGGCGATATCATGATCCTGGTCCGCCGGCGCGACGCGCTGTTCCGCCAGATCGTCGCCGCCTTGAAGGGCGAGGGCCTGCCGGTGGCGGGGGAGGACCGGCTGAAGCTGGGCGACAGCCTGGCGGTGCAGGACCTGCTGGCGGTCGCAAGGTTCTGCCTGCTGCCGGAGGACGATCTGAGCCTGGCCACCGTGTTGCGCGGGCCGTTCTGCGACACCGGCGAGGACAGCCTGATGGCGCTCTGCCTGCGCAGCGACGGGCGGCCCTGGGCGGGGCGGTCCTGGGACGGCGGGCTGTGGCGGCATCTGCGCAGGGTCGCCGGCGAGCGGCCCGACTGGCAGCACGCCGCCGGCTTCCTGCGGGAAGCGCTGGCGCTGGCCGACTATGTCACGCCGCATGCCTTCTTTGCCCGCCTGCTGGAACGCGGCGGACTGGCGCGGCTGCAACGCCGCCTGGGGGAGCAGGCCCGCGAACCGGTGGAGGAGTTGCTGAACCTGGCCCTCGCCTATGGCCGCGGCACGGCCGAGAACCTGCAGGGCTTCCTGGCCTGGTTCGAGGCCGGCGGAGCGGAGATCAAGCGCGACCTGGAACAGGCCGGCGGCGAGATCCGCGTGCTGACGGTGCATGCCGCCAAGGGGCTGGAGGCACCTGTCGTGTTCCTGCCGGACACCACGGGCCGCCCGGACGGGCGCTTCGACCCGCCGGTGCTCTGGCCCGAGGGGCCGCCGCCCGCGCTGCTCTGGGCGCCGCGCGCGGCCGACGACGACCGGGTGACCGGAGAGACCCGCGACCGGCATCGACGCCTGCAGCTGGCGGAGTATCGCCGGCTGCTCTACGTCGCGATGACCCGCGCCCGGGACCGGCTCTATGTCTGCGGCTGGGAGAATCGCAAGCGGCCCGACGGCTGCTGGTACGACCTGGTCGCAGAGGGCCTGGCCGACCTTGCCGGCGGCCAGGAGATCGACCTGCCCTGGGGCGAGACCGGCCAGCGCTGGGCGGCGCCCCAGACCGGCCTGCCCACGGCCGGCGACGGGCAGGAGGCGCAGCCGCAGCCGGTCCGGGCGGGCGCGGTGCCGGACTGGGCGCGACTGCCGGCCCCGGAGGAACCGGAGCCGCCGCGGCCGCTGGCGCCGTCCCGTCAGGCCGAGCCGCCGGCGGCGATTTCGCCGCGCACCGGGCCGGGCCGGGACGCCCTGGCGCGGGGCCGGCTGATCCACACCCTGCTGCAGGTGCTGCCCGACCTTCCGGCTGCGGAGCGGCAGCCGGCCGGCGCCGCCCTGCTGCACCGCGCCGCACCGGACCTGCCGGACGATGTGCGCGCCGCCCTGCTGGCGGAGGCGGTGGGGATCCTGGACGATTCCCGTTTCGCCGCAGCCTTCGGCAGCGGCAGCCGTGCCGAGGTCGCTTTGGCCGGGCGGGTCGGAGGGGCCGTCCTGTCGGGGCGTATCGACCGGCTGGCGGTCAGCGACGACCGGGTCCTGGTGATCGACTACAAGACCCAGGAGGCGCCGCCGGAGGCGCCCGGCCGGACGCCGCTGCAGCACCTGCGGCAGCTGGCTTTGTACCGGGACCTGCTGCGCCGGATCTATCCGGACCGGCCGGTCGACTGTGCCATTCTCTGGACCGCCGGGCCGCACCTGATGGCGCTGCCGCCGGATCTGCTGGACCGGGCCCTGCCGGGATGGCAGGATTCCTGACCCGGCGCCGGCCGCCTTGACCGTTGCCGTGCGGCTCCATACATCTGGACATAGTAGGGCATGCCGTCCGGCATGCCGCGATCCGGATCGTCGAGCAGCTCCTGCTCGGCATCGCCCCGGCGGCAGCGCGCCGCAACGGGCATGACCGGCAAGCATGATTTCGGGCTGGACGTTCCGGTCTGGCAATCCGGGGCCGGCGTCGATGGCCATTGCACGGCCGGCGCGCCGTGCGGCCGGCATCCCACAGAACGAGGGCATCATGGCGACAACCAAGATTACCGACGACAGCTTCGAGACCGACGTGCTGCAATCCCCCGGGCCCGTCCTGGTGGATTTCTGGGCGGAATGGTGCGGCCCCTGCAAGCAGATCGGCCCCAGCCTGGAAGAGATCTCCGCCGAGATGGCGGGTCGGCTGACGGTCGCCAAGATCAATATCGACGACAATCCGCGCACCCCGACCCAGTATGGCGTCCGCGGCATCCCGACAATGATGATCTTCAAGGACGGCAAGCCGGCCGCGACCAAGGTCGGGGCGGTGCCGAAGAGCCAGATCGTCAACTGGATCGAGAGCGCGATCTGATCCTGGCGGCCTGCAACGGGGCCCCGGCGAAAGCCTGGCGTGCGGCGGCGGTGTCCCTGGACCCGCCGCCGCAACCGTTTCCGGGGCGCCCCTGTCTCCGGGCACGCCCGGCGCCATGAAGCTCGACGCCTATCTGCGGGCCAGCGGCCTGAGCATCACCGCCTTCGCCCAGCAGGCCGGCCTCAGCGAGGCGGCGATCAGCCGCTACCTTTCGGGCAAGCGCAGCCCGCGCGCCGACGCGATACGCCGCATCGTGCGCGCCACCCGCGGCCGGGTGCAGCCGGAGGACCTGCTGCCGCTGCTGGCCGTACCGCAGCCGGGTCAGCCCGGTGCCGCGGACAGGGCGGCAGGGCGGCCGGGCCGTCCCGGCCTGCTGCCGGAGGTCGCGCTGGAAAGCGTCGACCTGGTGCTGCCCGACCTGATGGCGATCGCGCGCGGCAAGCGCATCCCGGGCCGCGACCTGGCGCAGATCCGTGCCCATGGCTTCCGCTTTCCCGAATCCATGTTCTCGCTGGATGCCATGGGCCGCAATGTGTTCGGGACCGGCCTGGTGATGGAGACCGGCGACCAGGACCGGCCGGTCATGCCGGTGAACGGGCAGGTGATCCCGGTCCCCTGGGGCGGCGACCGGCGCGGCCTGATGCTGATGACCATGCGCCAGGAGGACGGCTCGCCGCATTTCGCGGATCCGCGGAATGCACTCGCCCGGGTCGTCGACCGGCTTGCGGCCGACGGCTTCGGCGCCAGTGTCGCGGTGGAGCTGGAGTTCTACCTGCTGAATCGCGAGCGCGACTGCGCCGGCCGCCCGCAGCCGGCCGGGCTGCCGCCCGGCATCCAGGGCGAGGAAGCCGGGTCGACCCAGATCCAGGCCGCCGCGCTGCACCGGCTGGAAGCCTTCGACCCGGTGCTCACGGCGATCGCCCGCGGCTGCGACGCGATGGACATGGTGGTGGAATCGCTCTGCGCCGAATATGCGCCGGGCCAGTTCGAGGTCAACCTGCGCTACGTCACCGACCCCATGCGGGCAGCGGACGAGGCGCTGCTGTTCCGCCACCTGGTGCGCGAGACGGCGCGCCGCCACGGCCTGCAGGCCAGCTTCATGTCGAAACCCTTCGGGGCCTGGTCGGGCAGCGGCATGCATGTCCATGCGAACCTGGTGGACGGCCAGGGCCGCAACATCTTCGCCCGCGGCGATGCCGCGACCAATCGGCCGCTGGGCCATGCGATCGCCGGCACGGCCGCCACCATGGCGGAAGGCATGGCGATCTTTGCCGCCACGGCAAATGCCTATCGCCGGTTCGGGCCGGGCTCCTATGTGCCGGTCTCCGCCTGCTGGGGCGTCGACAACAGGACCGTCGCCCTGCGGATTCCCGGCGGCCCGGCACGTGCCCGCCGGATCGAGCATCGGGTCGCGGGCGCGGAGGCAAACCCCTACCTGGTGGTCGCTGCGGTGCTCGCCGGCATGCATCACGGCATTGCCGGGCGCCTGACGCCGGCGGCCCCCGCGCGAGGCGACGCGGCGGCCGGGAACGACGCGACCGGCGCGCCCCTGTTGCCGCTGGACTGGCCGTCGGCGCTGCAGGCGCATGACGCTGCCGCCATCCTGCCGGACTATCTGGGCGCGGCGTTCTGGCGGCTCTACGGCCATGTCCGGCGGGCCGAAATGGCCCGCAGCCAGGCGATGGTCCCCGACACCGACTACCAGCTCTATCTCGACGCCCTCTGAGCGGGCCAGGTCCCGGCGGGTAGGGTCGGCGTCAGCGTGTCTTCGATGTCACGCCTACTGCAAAAGCGCCACACCCCCGCCCAGCGACAGCGATCTTCGGTCGCGATGGCCCGGCGGCTACGTATAATTCGGTGATTCGCGCAGTGTTCTGGTTTCGGAATCCATGATGGCAGCCGCAGGCAGCAGGATCGGGACGGTTTACGTCACGGTTCTGGTCTGTCTCGCGATCGGCGCCCTCGATACCATGTTCCATGTCCCCGCCGCCCTGGCGGCGGGCGAGAGCGCGCCGTCCACCGGGTCGACCGGCCCCGTCCCCGCTGCCGCCGACCCAGCTGCCGCCGGCCCCGCCATCACCTGCCTTGATGCGGACGCGCTGGCCGCGGCGCGGCTCGCGGCCTGCAATGCCGCGATCGCCGGTGCGCCGGTTCCCGACACCAGCGCGGTGGCCCTCTACATGGAGCGTGCCGCCCTGAACCTGGCAGGCGCGGATATCGCCAGGGCGCTGGAGGATTACGACCGGGTCATCGACGCCCTGCCGGGCTTCGCCCAGGCCTACAACAACCGGGCCCTGGCCTACGGCATGACCGACCGGGACGAAGCCGCGCTGGCCGACCTGAACCGGGCGGTGGAGCTGGCGCCCGACAATGCCGACTACCTGTTCAACCGGGGCCAGGTCCAGCGCCGCGCCGGCCGGCCCTTCATGGCGATCGACGATTTCAACGCGGCGCTGGCGCTGACCCCGGACGACCCGTCGATCATGCTGCAGCGGGGCAATGCCCATCGCGACGCGGGCGAGCAGGACGCCGCCCTGGCGGATTATGCCCGTGCCGAGGCGGCGGGCGCCGATGCGGCGCGGGTCGCCTACAACCGCGGCCTCGCCCTGGCACTGGACCGCGACTATGACGGGGCCTGGCGGTCGCTGACCGCTGCGCTGGAGCTGCGCCCGGACCACCCGCGGGCCGCCTATAACCGCGGCATCGTGGAAAGCTATCGCGGCAATTACGCGGAGGCCGTGGCCGACCTGAGCCGCCATCTGCGCCTGCGCCCCGACAGCCTGGATGCGCTGTTCGCCCGTGGCATGGCGCAGGCCGAGCTCGGCCGGGACGAGGCGGCGGAGGAGGATTTCGCCGCCGTGATCTCGGCCGCGCCGGAGCGTACGGCCGCCTATTACCAGCGTGGCCTGACGCGGCTGCGCAGCGGCGATGCCGATGGCGCCATCGTCGACTTCTACACCGTGCTGCAGCGCGATCCCGACGATGCCCAAGCCTATCTGCATCGCGGCCTGGCGCAGGCGGCGCGGGACGCCCATGACCTTGCGGTGGCCGATTTCACCGCCGCGCTGGAGCGGCGGCCCGGCATGGCCCATGCGCTGGCCGCACGCGGCGACGCCCGCGCCGCCCGCGGCGAATGGGACCTGGCCCGGGCCGATTACCGCGACGCCCTGTCCCGGGCGCCGGACAGCCTGCCGGTGATCCGCCGGCTGGCGCTCGCCGAGCTGGAGACCGGTCAGCCGGAGAAGGCGCTGGGCCTGCTGCGGCCGGCCCTGGAAGCCGAGCCGGATGCCCCCGGACTGCTGCTGGCGCGCGCGGCCGCCCGCCTGCGCACCGGCGACACCGCGGGCGCCCTGGCCGATGCCTCGTCGATCCTGGAGAATCGCCCGGACAACCTGCAGGCGCTGCGCCTGCGCGGCGCGGCACGCAAGCTGCTGGGCGACCCGGCCGGCGCCGAGGCCGACCTGAGTGCCGCGCTGGACCGGTTGCCGGAAGATCGCGACACCCGGCTGCAGCGGGCCAAGGTGCTGATGGCGCTGGGCCGCAACGAGGAGGCCGTCGCCGATTTCGACCGCCTGCTGAGCGGCGGCCCGGGCGATGCGGAGCTCCACAACGACCGGGGCCTGGCGCTGGCCGCCGCCGGCAAGCATGCCCTGGCCATCGCCGATTTCGACCGCGCGCTGGGCCTGGACCCGGCCCATGCCGGCGCCTTCAACAACCGGGCGCTGTCGCATCTGCGCACCGGCCGCGTCGACCTGGCGCTGGCGGACTATGACCGGGCGCTGGCCATCGCGCCGGGCGAAACCGGCATCCGGCGCAACCGGGCCCTGGCCCTGGCGGCACGCGGCGACTACGACGCCGCGGTCCGGGACCTGGACCGCGTGCTGGAAAGCGATGCGGACAATGCGGAGGCGCGCCTCAGTCGCGGCGCCATCCTGGCCCGCCTGAACCGGCCCGATGCCGCGATGCGGGACCTGGACCAGGCAATCCGCATGCTGCCGGCCGATCCCCGCGGCTTTGCCGAACGGGCGCGGCTGCAGCTGGCACAGGACCATGTGGCTGCGGCCCTGGCGGACTACGACAAGGCGATCGCCCTGGCGCCCGCCGACCTGGCGGTGCGGACCGAGCGGGCCGCCCTGCGCCTTGCGGACCGCGATGCCGCCGGCGCGATCGAGGACTATTCCGCCCTGATCGAGGCCGCGCCGACCGATGCCGGGGCCCTGAAGCGCCGGGCGCTGGCCCAGGCCATGCTGGGCAGCTATCGCGCGGCGGCAGCCGATGCGCACCGCGCCCTGGACCTGGATCCGATCGACCGGGACACCCTGGGCCAGAGCGCCGTCTACCTGGCCGCCCAGAATGAGGTGGAGGCGGCTGTCACCGCCCTCGACCGGGCGATCGCGCTGGACCCCGACGACCCCTGGGCGCTGCTGCGCCGCGGCCAGGTGAAGTTCCTGACCGGCGCCGTGGATCCCGCGGCGACGGATCTCTATCGCGCCCACCAGAAGGCCCCGGACGACCCGGAGGCCGCGATCTGGCATTACCTGGCGACGACCCGCGCGGGACGCAGCGACGGCAAGGCGCTGCTGGGCCAGATCCAGGCCCCGGCCGGCAGCTGGCAGGCCCTGGTGGCCGACATGTTCCTGGGACGGCAGGCGCCCGGCGCGCTGTACGAACTCGCCGGCGAGCCGCCGCTATCGCCGCATCGCTGGGCCTGCGACCGTGCCTTCTTCGTCGGCGAGCATTTCCTGGCGCAGGGCCAGGCCGACGCGGCGCAGCCCTATCTGGAAGACGCCCAGGCCGCCTGCGGGCGCGAGACGATGCCCTATCTGGCCGCGACGGCGGAACTGGCCAGGATCGGCGCGACCAGCGGTGCGGCGAGCACGGCGCCGACCAGGTAGAGCGACCCGCAGATCACCAGCCGCGCATGCGGCGCCGCCACGGCCAGCCGTGCCAGGGCGTCCGGCACGTCCGCCGCCGTCGCGGCGTTGTCCAGGCCCTGCGCACGGGCCAGCGCCACCAGCGCCTCCGGCGCATGACAGGACTCGTCCGGGATCGGCACCGCCAGCAGCCCGTCGACGATGCCTGCCAGGGGGGCCAGGAAGGCGGCGGCATCCTTGTTCGGCTTCATGCCCATCACCAGCCAGACCGGGCGGCCGACGGCCGGCATCGCCGCCAGGGTGGCCGCCAGCGCAACGCCGGCCGCCGGGTTGTGGCCGCCATCCAGCCAGACCTCGGCTTTGGGCAGCGCCGCGCACAGGACCGGCTGCATCCGACCCGGCCAGTGCGCAGTGGCGAGGCCGGCGGCAATCGAGGCTTGCGACAGCACCGGTGCCGGCACCTCGCCGCTGCGGCCCAGCTGCCGCGCCACGGCAATCGCGGTGCCGGCATTGTCCCGCTGGTGAAGCCCGGCCAGGACGGGGGCCGGCAGGGTCAGCCGGCTGCCGTCGTGCAGGTCCTGCCAGAGCAGGGCGCCATCGCGCATCTCCGCCTGCCAGTCCCGCCCTCCCATGGCCACGGCAAGGCCGCGCGCGGCCGCGGCCGCGTCGATCACCGTCCGGACCTCTGCCGGTTGCGGCGCAGAGACAGCGACGGCGCCCGGTTTGAGGATCGCCGCCTTCTCCGCGGCGATGCCGGCAAGGGTCGGGCCCAGGAAGTCCTGATGGTCGAGCGAGATGGCGGTCAGCACTGTCGCCGCCGGACGCGGCACCACGTTCGTCGCGTCCAGCCGCCCGCCCAGCCCGGTTTCCAGGATCAGCAGGTCGGCCTGTGTTTCCGCGAAGGCGAGGAACGCCGCTGCCGTGGTGACCTCGAAGAAGGTGATCGGCGCGCCGGCATTGGCCCGCTCGGTGCGGTGCAGCAGGTGCTCCAGCGCCGCGTCGCCGATCGGGCTGCCGCGCAGCACGATGCGTTCGTTGAAGCGGACCAGGTGCGGCGAGATATAGACATGGGCCGCCAGCCCCTCGGCGGCGGCCATCGCCGCCAGATAGGCCGCGACCGACCCCTTGCCGTTGGTGCCGGCGATATGCAGGACCGGCGGCACGGCCAGATGCGGCCGGCCCAGCGCGTCCAGGAGCCGGAGCATCCGCTCCAGCGAGAGGTCGATCAGTTTCGGGTGCAGCCCGGCGAGGGCCGCCAGCATCCGGTCGACGCTCACGCCTTGCGATCGCCTTTCGCATTGCCGGCGGCGCCACCTTCCGCGGTCGGTTCCTGCGCCGGCGCCGGCGCAGCAGCGGCATCGTCCGGCCGGCTCGGGATGTCCAGATCGCTGTCCGCCGCTTCCTGCGCGGCGGGCTTGTCCTTGGCGCGGGCCGTGCCGGCCGGCCCGTCGGCCGCGCCGGACGGCCCCCCCTCGACCACGGTCATGCCGTTCGGTGCCGCGACCGCGTCGAGCCTGGGCGCCTTGCCGCCGGCGGCTCCGGCATCCGGCTCCTTCGCCGGCTTGCCTGCCGCCTTGCGTGCCGGCCCGACCGCCTTCTCAAGCTCCGGGTCGGCCGCCGGCTCCTGGACCGGGGCACAGAGATGGTCCAGCAGGGTCGCCAGGCGGTCCTTCAGGGCATGCCGGTGGACGACCATGTCGACCATGCCATGGTCCAGCAGGAACTCGGCCCGCTGGAACCCCTCCGGCAGGTCCTCGCGGATCGTCTGCTGGATCACGCGCGCGCCGGCAAAGCCGATCAGCGCGCCCGGCTCTGCGATGTTCACGTCGCCCAGCATGGCGAAGGACGCGGTGACCCCGCCCGTCGTCGGATCGGTCAGCACGACGATGTAGGGCAGGCCGGCCTCCCGCACCTGCTGGACAGCCAGCACGGTGCGCGGCATCTGCATCAGCGACAGGATGCTTTCCTGCATGCGCGCCCCGCCGGCCGCCGGCAGCGCGATCAGCGGCGCGCGGATCGCGACCGCCCGGTCGGCCGCGGTGAGCAGCGCCTGCCCGACGGCACGCCCCATGGACCCCGCCATGAAGGAGAAGTTCTGCACCGCGACGATGCAGGTGCGCCCGCCGATCGCGCCTTCGGCGACGACCATCGCCTCCTGCTCGCCGGTCGCGCTGCGGGCGTCCCGGATGCGGTCCACATAGCGGCGCGTGTCACGCCAGCGCAGCGGGTCCTCGGAGAAGGAGGGCAGGTCCAGCTTGCGATAGGCGCCGTCGTCGAACAGGGAGGCGAAGCGCCTCTTGGGCTCCAGCCGCAGGTGATGGCCGCAATTGCCGCAGACGAACTGCCGTTCCTCAAGCTCGGTATTGTAGAGCAGCGCACCGCAGGACGCGCATTTCTGCCAGAGATTCTCGGTCGATTCCCGCTTGATGCCGAGCGAGCGGATCTTCGGCAGGACGGTCCGTTCCCACCAGCTCATTCGGCGGCACCCCGCGCTGCAGCCTCGGCCTCGGCGCCGCCGCGTGCGCCATGCACCGCGGCGGACAGCCGGCCGACCAGGTCCAGGACGCTGCGCACCGGGTCGCCGCCCGGCTCCAGCCCGCGCGCCACGGCCTCGACCAGCGCGGAACCGACCACGGCGGCATCGGCGGCGCGCGCCACGGCTGCGGCCTGGGCCGGTTCGCGGATGCCGAAGCCCACCGCGATCGGCAGGCCGGTATGCTGCCGCAGCCGGGTCACGGCCGCCGCGACGGCACCCTGGTCCGGCGCCGCGGTCCCGGTGATGCCGGCGATCGAGACATAGTAGAGGAAGCCGCTGGAACGCTGCAGGACCGCCGGCAGGCGCAGATCGTCGGTGGTCGGCGTGGCCAGCCGGATGAAGTCCAGCCCGCCGGCGGTAGCCGGCAGGCAAAGCAGCTCGTCCTCTTCGGCCGGGGCATCGACCACGATCAGCCCGTCGATGCCGGCGGCCACGGCGTCGCGGACGAATGCCGGGACGCCGTACTGGAAGATCGGATTGACATAGCCCATCAGCACGATCGGCGTGTCGTCGTCGCCGGCCCGGAACCGCTGCACCATCTCCAGGGTGCGGCGCAGGCTGGCGCCCGCGGCCAGGGCGCGCAGGTTCGCCGCCTGGATCGCCGGCCCGTCGGCCATCGGATCGGTGAACGGCATGCCCAGCTCGATCACGTCGGCGCCGGCGGCCGGCAGGCCGCGCAGGATCTGGAAGGATAGCTCCAGGTCCGGGTCGCCGGCGGTGACGTAGGACACGAACCCGGCCCGCCCGGCGGACCGCAGCGCGGCGAACCGGCGTGCGATGCGGCCGTTCGCGGTCACAACGACACCCCGAGCCGCTCGGCCACCGCAAAGACGTCCTTGTCCCCGCGACCGCACATGTTCATTACGATGATCCTGTCCCGGTCCCAGTTCGGCGCCTCCCGCAGCACATGGGCCAGGGCATGGGCCGGTTCCAGCGCCGGGATGATGCCTTCCAGCCGGCTGCAGGTCTGGAAGGCGTCCAGCGCCTCCCTGTCCGTCGCCGAGACATATTTCACCCGGCCGATATCGTGCAGCCAGGCATGTTCCGGGCCGATGCCCGGATAGTCCAGCCCGGCGGAGATCGAATGGGCCTCGGTGATCTGGCCGTCATCGTCCTGCAGCAGGTAGGTGACATTGCCGTGCAGGATGCCCGGCCGGCCCGCGGTCAGCGAGGCGGCGTGGCGGCCGGTCTCGATCCCGTCGCCGGCAGCCTCGACCGCATGCATCGCCACCGGCTCGTCGTCCAGGAAGGGATGGAACAGGCCGAGCGCATTGGAGCCGCCGCCGATGCACGCCACCAGCAGGTCCGGCAGCCGGCCCTCGGCGGCCTGCAGCTGGGCCTTCGCCTCCTGCCCGATGATCGACTGGAAGTCGCGCACCAGCTCCGGATAGGGATGCGGGCCGGCGGCCGTGCCGATGATGTAGAAGGTGTCCGCGACATTGGCGACCCAGTCGCGCAACGCCTCGTTCATCGCGTCCTTCAGGGTCTGCGACCCCGACGTGACGGCCCGGACCTCGGCGCCCAGCAGCTTCATCCGGAACACGTTGGGCTTCTGCCGCTCGATATCCGTGGCGCCCATATAGACCGTGCAGGGCAGCCCGAAGCGGGCGGCGACCGTCGCCGCGGCGACACCATGCTGGCCAGCCCCGGTCTCGGCGATGATGCGGGTCTTGCCCATGCGCAGCGCCAGCAGGATCTGCCCCAGGCAATTGTTGATCTTGTGCGACCCGGTATGGTTCAGCTCGTCGCGCTTGAAGAAGATCCGCGGCCCCTTGCCGGGCGCCGCGCGCTCGCGCAGATGCTCCGTCAGGCGCTCGGCGTAGTACAGCGGGCTGGGCCGGCCGACATAGTCCCGCAGGAAGGCGTCCATCTCCGCCTTGAAGGCGGGATCCGCCTTAGCGGAGCGGTAGGCCGCCTCGAGCTGCAGGATCAGCGGCATCAGCGTCTCGGCGACGAAACGGCCGCCATAGGCGCCGAAATGGCCGCGCTCGTCGGGCCCAGAACGGAACGTGTTCAGGCCGGCTGGCGGCGTGCGGGCGCCCGGATCCGTCGCGACGGGCCGGGCTGTCTGGGCAGGTGTATCAGTCATGCGATCCGGTTCTCGATGCGGGGCTGTATCTCGCATTTCCGC
The DNA here is from genome assembly GCA_040216765.1 of Sneathiellaceae bacterium. Taxonomy (GTDB): domain Bacteria; phylum Pseudomonadota; class Alphaproteobacteria; order Ferrovibrionales; family Ferrovibrionaceae; genus Marinibaculum. The sequence continues at coordinate 59,320 of JAVJON010000058.1, forward strand.
AGCGGGAAGGCAACGGGGACCCCGGGAAGGACATCCATCCGGACCCGCCTCACAATGCGGCGCAGGCGGCCAGGAAGGCGCGGATCCGTGCCGGATCCTTGACCCCGGGGCGGATCTCGACGCCGGACGAGACATCGACCTGCGCGGCGCCGCTGGTGGCGACGGCTGCCGCCAGATTGCCGGCATGCAGCCCCCCGGACAGCAGCCAGGGCAGGCGGAACCGGCGCCCCGCCAGCAGGGGCCAGTCGAAGGCTTCGCCATTGCCGCCGGGCAGGGCCCCGTCGCGGCCCGGCGGCCAGGCATCGAACAGCAGGAAGTCGGCCACCGGCTCGAACGCAGCGGCGGCGTCCAGGTCGGCCGCGTCCTTCACCTTCACCGCCTTCATCACCCGGCGCCCGGTGCGCGCCCGGATCTCGGCGACCCGCTCCGGGCTCTCCTGCCCGTGCAGCTGCAGGATCTCCGCCGGGGTGGCGGCCACCAGGGTGTCCAGCAGGCCGTCATCCGGATCGACCAGCACCGCAACGCTGCGGACCGACCCCGGCAGCTGCGCCATCAGGGCCGCGGCCGCCATCGGCGACACTGCCCGCGGGCTCGGCGGATAGAACAGGAAACCCGCCATCGCCGCGCCGCCATCGATCGCGGCGGCCAGCCCCGCCGTGTCGTTCAGGCCGCAGATCTTGGCGGTGACCGTCATGCCGCGGCCCGGACCTCGGCCAGGATCGCCCGGGCCGTGGCCTCAGGATCGCTGGCGCCGGTGATCGGCCGGCCGACCACCAGGTCGTCGGCGCCCGCGGCGATCGCTTCCGCCGGGCGCATCACCCGCTTCTGGTCGTCGGCCGGGCTGTCCGCCAGGCGGATGCCTGGCACCACCAGGCGCGCTGCCGGCGCGGCCGCGCGCAGCGCAGCGACCTCGTGCGGCGCGCAGACCAGCCCGCCGCAACCGGCCGCAACCGCCAGCTCCGCCAGCCGCCGCACCTGGGCCGGCACCGGATCCGTCACGCCCGTCTGCACCAGGTCGTCCGCGTCCAGGGAGGTCAGCACCGTCACCGCCAGGACGATCGTGTCGCCGCTCTCGCGCGCTGCGCCGGCGGCGGCGGCGAGCATGGCGCGGCCGCCGGCTGCATGCACGGTCATGACCCGCGGCGCCATCGCCCGGCAGGCCGCGCGGACCGCCTGCGCCACCGTGTTGGGGATGTCGTGGAACTTCAGGTCCAGGAACAGCGGCACCTCCGCCGGGCAGAGGCGGCGCACCGCCTCCGGCCCATGCGCGGCAAAGAAGGCCGAGCCCAGCTTGATGCCACAGCCGGCCCGTCCCAGGGCCGCGGCCAGGCGTTCCGCCTCGGCCAGCTCGAGGCTGTCGATGGCGCCATAGACGATATGCTCGCTCATGGCGGCGGTTATACCAGAGCCCCGGCCCGCTGGCAGGGGTGAAACATTCAGCTTTCGGTCATGCCGCGGCGCATCGCCGAGCGCAGCGGGTCGATCAGATAGTCCAGCAGGGTGCGCGAGCGGGTGACGATCGCCGCCTCCACCGGCATGCCGGCCTTCAACTGCAGGTCCGGCCCCAGCGTCCCGAGGGCGTCGGCGACGTCGATCTGCACCGTGTAGTACGGCGTGCCGGTTTCCTGATCCAGGCTGCGATCGGCGCCGACCTCGGTCACCCTGCCGGTCATGCGGTGCTGCTGGCGCTGCGAGAAGGCCAGCAGCTGCAGCTGCGCCTCGGCACCGGCCCAGATTTCGTCGATATCGGTGGGGGCGACCCGCGCCCGCACCACCAGCGCCTCGTCCTCCGGCACCACCTGCATCAGCGCGGCGCCGGGCGCGACGGTGCCGCCGACGGTATGCACCTGCCGGTCCAGGACGAACCCGGTGACTGGCGACCGCACCACCAGCCGGCCCATCGCATCGGCCCGTGCCGCCAGGCGGTGCTCGGTGCGGCCCTGCTCCCGAAGCGCGGCCAGCAGGTCGCGCTGCACCTGCTCGGTCCATTCCTGCTCGATCCGGTCCAGCTCCGCGGCAACTTCCTCGGCCTGCACACGGTAGCGGGCGATCTCCGCCTGCGCGGCGTCGCGTTCGGCCATGAAATCCAGCACCGAGCGGTCCATCTCCCAGCCGCGCTTCCTCGACGCGACGCTGCGCGCCACCAGGGCGCGCACGCTCTCCGCCTCGGTCTCCAGGCTGGCGGTCTGCTTCTGCAGATAGTCCCGCTGCTCGGCACTGCTGGCGATGCCCGCCTCGACGGCGGCGGCCTTGGCACGCAACACCTCCCGCCGGCTCGCACGGACCGCCCGGCGGCGCGCCAGGGCCGCCGCTTCCGCCGCCCAGAACTGGTCCGCCACCGGATCCGCGCCCGGCGCCGGATAGCCGGCTGGCCGCGCCGGCCGGTCCAGCCCGTCGCGGGCCGCGACCAGATGTGCGATCTGGGCCTGCAGCGCGTGGCTGGTTTCCTGCAATTCGCGGTATTCCGCCTCGATGTCCGGTGCGCGCAAGGTCAGAAGCGGTGCGCCGGCCTCGACATGCTCCCCATCGCGGACATGTATCGCCGTGACGATGCCGCCTTCAAGATGCTGCACGGTGCGGCGCTGCCCGGCAGGTGCGAGCTCGCCGTTGGCGATCACCGCGCCGGTCAGCGGCACCATCGCCAGCAGGGCGGCTATGCCGGCACCGGCCAGGCCGACGGCCAGCGCCAGGCCCAGGGCGCGCCGCCGCAGATGGTGTTCCAGACCGGCAAGCGGCCGTTCGTCCCGCGGCCCGGTCATTCTGCTGCCACCCGCAATGGCCGTTCGACGGCGCGCGAGGCCGAGCGGACCTCGATCCGGGCCCGGTCGCGCAGCAGCTGGATCTCCATGTCCGGCTCCAGCGGCACCGTGGCCGGGTTGCCCGCGGCAAAGACCAGGATATGGCTGCCCGCGCGGGGGCGGATCAGGTCGGCCACCCGCGCGGCGGTGCCGGGATCCAAGGCCGCGCAGGGTTCGTCCACCACCAGCAGCTGCGGCCGCGCCGCCATCGCGCGGACCAGGGCCGCCAGCCTGGCGATCCCGTCCGGCAGCGGCGCCCCTGCCGCGTCGATCCCGGTCTCCCACCCGCCGGGCAGGAGGCGGACATGATCGGCCAGGCCGATCCGCTGCGCGGCGGTCTCTGCCGCCTGGCGCGCCTCCGCGGTATCGCCGGCCAGGGACCAGAGCAGCGGCCCGGGCAGGAACTGCGGCCGCTGCGCCACGAAGGCGATGCCGCGATCCGGCAGCCGTGCCGCGCTCTGCGCGGTCGCCCCGCCGAGCCGGACGGCGCCGCCATCGGGCGGCCGCAGCCCGGCGAGCAGCTCGCAGACCGCGCTCTTCCCCGCCGCCACCGGCCCGCCGACCAGGACGGTCGATCCCATCGGGATGCTGCCGTGCAGCCGCAGGGTGCGCGCGCGGGCGGCCAGCGGATCGCGCAGCACGGCATTGTCCATCGACAGGGCGCTCCAGGCCGGCATTGCCGGCGGCGCAGCCGCCTGGCCGGCGCCCGCGTCCAGCAGCAGGTCGTCCGGATTGCGCAGGCGGCGCAGGTCGGGCAAGGCCGCCCGCGCGGCGATCAGCGCACGGCAGCCCTGCTCCGACAGGGAGAGGCAGCGTCCGACGAGGATCGTGGTGGCGATGATCGCACCGGCGGTGATCTGGTCCTGGATCGTCAGCCAGGCGGCCAGCCCCAGGGCGCCGCTCTGTGCCGTCATGCGGACCATCGTGGCCATGCCGCGCAGGCCCTGCCCGGCGGCCAGCCGGCCGCTGCCGGCAGCAGCCTCTTCCGCGCGCAGCAGCCCGAAGCGCGCCAGGGCCCGCCCCGCCAGCGCGCCCTGGGCGGAGAGCAGCGGCAGGCCCTGCAGGGCGGCCAGCAGGCGCTCCGAGCCGCGCCCCTCGAGCCGCGCCGTGCCGCTGCGATGCTCCAGCAGGGTCAGCCCGACGAGGAGCGCCACCGCGCCGAGCGCCAGCAGGGCGAGCCAGAGGTCGATCGCCCAGAGCGCCAGCAGGAAGACCGCGACCCAGGGCGCGTCGCACAGCCGCGTCAGGGTCGTCGGCGCCAATGCCGCCCGCAGCGCGGCCCAGCTGCCCTGGCCCTGCGGCTGGATGCCGGATGGGCGCAGCCGGGCAGCGCCCAGCAGGCTCTCGCAGAGATGCCCCAGCCGCGCCGCCTGGCTGCCACGCAAGGTGTCGAGCAGGGCATAGGCCGCCAATGCCCCGGCCAGAAGGAGGGTGAGCAGGACCAGGGTCTCCCCGTGGCCGGTGCGCAGCACGCGGTCGAAGACCTGCATGGAATAGATCGGCGCCGCCAGCGCCAGCAGGTTGATCGCCGCACTGACCAGCAGCAGCGCGGCCAGCGGCAGGGCCAGTCGCGCCCTGCCGCCGGCCGCCCCGCCTGGATCGGGCGACGGTATCGCAGACCCGGTCCCGTCCATGGCGATCAGGCGGCCATGTCGTCGTGCTGGTCGCCGTGGCCGTCGGCCTCGGGATCGTCCGCGCCGTCGCCGAACAGGCTGTCCGCCGCCGCGGCATCGTCCGCACCGCCATCGGCCCCGGACTCCAGCGCGGCGACGGTCAGCGCGTCCTGGGCATCCGGCGCGTCGAACGTGACGTCGGGATAGTAGGTCCAGTGATAGGGCGATGTGGATTCGACATAGTCGGCCACCAGGTCCTCGGCCGGCGGATGCTCGTAGCCGCCATAGACCGACATGTACTGCCGCATCGAGGTGCCGTATTCGTCGGCGCTCTCCGCACCGTTCAGCAGGAAGGCGGCGGTCGACCAGGCGCCGACCAGATGCGCCGAGGCGAGCAGCCCGGTGACCGTCACCACGTCGGTATGGGCATCGGCCCAGGTGACGTCCGGGATCGACATGCCCAGCACGTCGTCCAGCGAACTGCCGGCGGCCTGCAGCAGGCCGTCGATCACCTTCAGGTTCATGCCGAAGGCGTCCAGGATCGCGGTCTCCTGGATGTCGCTCTTGAAGCCGTCGTAGGAGGTGACGCCGTTCTTGCCGGTCCAGCTGCCGTTCCATTCGTTGGTCGCGGCGCCGTTCAGGTAGTAGGTGTCGGCCTGGTAGTAGCCGAGGTCGATCAGCAGCGCCTCGCCGAACTGGTAGCGGCCGGTGAAGCCATAGCTGTTGACCGAGTGGTAGGACATGTCCCGCCAGCCGATCTCGCCGGCCTCCCAGGACTCCCAGACCGGGTCGCCCACCCAGCCGCGGATCTGCGCCTCGGTGATGTCGCCGGAGAGATAGCGGTCGTAATCGACCCCGGATTCGTAGTCGCCCAGCTCGGTCAGGAAGGCGGCAAAGCTGTTGTCGCCATCGCCGCTGCCGCCGGGCCCCCCGCCGCCGCCACCGCCATCCCCGGTATCGCCGCCGCCATCGGTGCCGCCGCCATCGGTGCCGCCGCCATCGCCGGCATCGGGAGTCGCGTCGGCCGCCGCCAGGATGGCCGCCACATGGGCCGCAGCGGCGGGATCCATGAAGGTGAAGTTCTGCGGCCCCAGGTCCGCCAGGGCGATCCCGGTCAATGTCACAGACTGCTGGTTGGACGGGATGCCCAGCACGGTGCTGCCGCCGACCTGGGTCAGGGTGAGATGCTCCGGTGCGAACCAGCCGATGGCGAGCTGGTCGGCGGCGATATCGAAATCGCCGATCGCCAGATGCTCGTTCCACGACCAGGTGACGGCATGAACCTGCCCGCTGCCGGGATCGGTCCCGCCGGTGTCGCCGCCCTCGGTGTCGTCGCCGCCGGTGTCGCCGCCGGTATCGCCGCCCCCGGTGTCGCCGGTCCCGCCACCGTCGTCGGTGCCGGTCCCGCCCTCCGCTCCGAGCACGCCGGCGAGATAGGCCCCGGCGCCGGGATCCATGAAGGTGAAGTTGGCCAGGCTCAGTTCGGCCAGCGCGATCCCGGCCAGGGTGTAGGATTGCTGCATGCCGGGGATGCGCAGCACGGTGCTGCCCTGCTCCTCGACGAGTTGCAGGTCTTCCGCCCGGAACCAGTCCAGCGCCAGGACATCGGTCGCCGGATCGAAATCGTCGAAGGTGCGGCTTTCCGCCCAGGCCCAGGTGATCGCGACGACGTTTCCGGCGGGGACCGGCTCGCCCCCATCGCCCGCGCCCCCATCGTCCGTGCCCCCGTCGCCCATGCCGCCGTCGCCCGCGCCGCCATCGCCCATGCCACCATCGTCATGGCCGCCATGATCGCCATGGTCGTGGCCGTTCTCGCTGCCGGGGCTGGTCTGATGGCCGTCCGTCACCTCGCCCGCCGGCGCGTCCGGCGTCAGCAGGCCCGCGCGGCTGACCATCGTCACCTCGTCGACGGTGAAGCCGAACACCGCTTCAAGCTGGTCCTCGACGATCTGGTCGTGGTGGAATTCCAGGTTC
>JAVJON010000059.1:0-40240 GCA_040216765.1 Sneathiellaceae bacterium
TGAACCTGGCGGCACCATGGACCACCGCGACGAGCGCGGTGGTGACGATTGGGGGAACGCAAGGACATCCGTGTCCAGCGTCAACGCTTGACCCCGCAAGCCCGGCAAAGTCGCGGCCTTGAGCGAATGCCGGCCATGCCCAACCGGACAGCAGTGGGTCGCGCCCGGCGGTGACGAGCGAGGAGATGCAGCCGCGTCGTCCCGCCGATTCTCCAGTCCGTCAGTCTACGCCTACAGGATGATGCTGACCTTGCCCTGGTCGCGCAGGTCGTCGGAATCCAGCACCGCGCGCTTGCGGCGGATGCGGAACCGGCCGGGGCCGTCGGCGACAAGGTCGTAGATGCTGTGGCCGGGATAGATGTCGGCCTTCTCGCGCCGGCTGCGGAACACGGCGAAGCTGCAGGTGACGCGGAACGTGCCCTCGGGCGCGCCGTCCACCGGCGGGTCCAGCATCACGTTGCCGACGATGCGCCGCAGCCTGGAATGCGGGAACTCCGCATGGGCGGTCTTCTTCATCAGGCGGATCGCGCGCTCGGTCAGCCGGTGGCGGTCGTCATAGACCAGGTAGAGGGTGGAATGCGGCTCGCCCTCCGGCAGGTCGGTGGAGGGGATCAGGTATTCGCCGTCCTCGGTGAACAGCTCCGTCCATTCCATCAGCTGCCAGCTGTCCAGCAGCCTCGCTTCGCGGTAGAGGAAATCCTCCACCTCCGCGCGCGTCGCACCGATTCCCATCGCCGGATCCTCCCTCGCCCGACGGCCGCTGCCCCGTCCGGCATATTGGTCTAAATGTCCTACCAAAATTGCCGAAGCCCGCGGGCCGCGTCAATCCGAACCTGTCCCGCGGCCGCAGGCGCGCAGGGCGGCGGGCGGGGCGGCCGGTTGCCATCGCCGATTGGCACTGTTATCCAATTATTGGACCATAGGAAACGGGTGACAGGGCGCGCAGAGCGTGGGTGGATCGTGAACAGCATTTCCCCGACAGCGGACATTGCCGGCGCGGCCGGCGGGTCGGAGGCACAGCCCGGCCGGTGGGCGGCGGCCTGCACCACCGACGAGGTGGGCGAGGACTTTCCGACCCGGGTGGAACTCGAGGACGGACTTGCCATCGCGGTCTATCGGGTCGACGGGGCCTTCTATGCGACGAACGACAGATGCACCCATGGCGAGGCCTCGCTCAGCGACGGCCTGGTGGATGGGCATGTCATCGAATGCCCCTTCCATTCCGGCACCTTCGACATCCGCACCGGCAAGGCCCTGACCTTCCCCTGCACCGAACCGGTGGCGGTCTATCCGGTGCGGCTGGAAGGCGACCGGATCCTCGTGTGGATCGACTGACGGCCTAGCGCACCTGGGCCGGGGCCTTGCGGCGGCGCTGCTGCTGGCGCTGGGCGCGGACCAGGTGGTCGTGCAGGCTGTTCAGGTGCGCCGTCATCTCTGCCGCGGCCGCATCGGCATCCCGCGCGCGCAGATGCGCCAGGAAGCGCCGCCGGGTATCCACCAGGTCGTTCTTCGGGTCGGGGCCGACCTGGCTGACCAGCAGCCTGAGGATGTAGGTCAGGGCATCGATCACGATGATCATGACCTGGTTCTGCGTGCTCTCGGCGAGGATCTTGTAGAACTCGATGCTGTCGCTCAGCCGGTCCCGCAGGTCGCCCTGCCGGGTCAGCATGTCGACCCGCTCGATATCCGCCTCCATTGCCAGGAAGTCCGCCTCGGTCGCGCGGTCGCAGGCCAGCCGCACGATATCCGCCTGGATCAGCACGCGGGCCTCGGTCAGGTCGGCCAGGGAAACCCGGCCCAGGCTGACCATGTCCTGCAGCGAGCGGGTGACGGTCGGGTTGCCCTCCAGGATCGTGGCGCCGCCCTTCGCGCCCTTCTGCAGCCCGATCAGGCCGGAGATCTCCAGGCTGCGCAGCGCCTCGCGCACCGCCGTCCGGCTGACGCCGAACTGCTCCGCCAGCTCGCGCTCCGGCGGCAGCTTGTCGCCCGGCCGCAAGGTGCCGGCGGTGAGTTCGTCGCGGATGCGGTCGCAGATCTCCTCGAACACCCGCTTGGGCTTGATCGGCCCGAACCCGAGCCTCCTCGCTTCAGTCATCCTGTTTCCCCGGCGGTTCCGGGACCGAGATCCTCGATCCGGTCATGGCAGGCCAATCTAGCGGCGATCGCGGCGCATCGCGAACCGCCGCGGCGATTGACCTTGGCCCACCATATGGCCATAAAGGACAGACCAATGCATGCTTTAATCCATTGTGACGGATGGCCGGCAGAGACCGTGCGCCGTCGCGTCCGACAGGCAGATCGGAAGCAACGCGGGAGGGACGGCCATGCTGCAAGTGCCATCTTTGATGAGGTCGAAGCTTCATGAGGTGCTGCAGGCGGCGATCCAGGAAGACCGGTCGTTCGGTGCCTTCAAGGTCAACCGCCGCGTGTTCACCGACGAAGCGGTGCTGGAGGTCGAGCGCCGCGTCATCTTCGATCATTGCTGGCTCTATCTGGGGCATGTGTCGGAGGTCCGGAAGCCGGGCAGTTTCCTGACCCGGAAGGTCGGCGGACGGCCGCTGATCTTCAACCGCGACCGGGATGGCGGGCTGCATGCCTTCTTCAACACCTGCTCGCATCGCGGCGCGCTGGTCTGCCGCGAGCGGAACGGCATGCGGCGCACCTTCCAATGCCCCTATCACGGCTGGGCCTACAACGACCGCGGCGTGCTCGTGGACGTGCCCGGCGCCGATTCCATGGCCCCCGGCCTGATCGAGAGCGGCCAGATGAACCTGGTGCCGGTGCCGCGGCTTGGCGAGTATCGTGGCTTCGTCTTCATCAATTTCGACCCCGATGCGGTCGGCCTGGAAGAGTATCTGGCCGATGCCAAAGGCGTGCTGGACCTAGTCTCCGACCAGGGCGGCGACGGCATGGAAGTGGTCGGCGGCACCCAGGAATATGCCATCAACGCGAACTGGAAGCTGCTGCAGGAAAACAGCGCCGACGGCTATCACGCGGCGACCACCCATGCCACCTACCTGGACTATATACTGACCCGCGACGGCGAGTCGGAGAATGCCAAGCGCATGGCCAGTCCCGGCAGCGGCAATATCCGCAACGAAACCCAGCTGCCGCCGGGCGACGACAACGGCTACGACAACGATTTCAACCGGGTGCGCGACCTGGGCAACGGCCATGCGGTGATCTCGTCGGTCGGCGCCGCCCCCTGGGGCCGGCCCTATGCGCGCTGGGTGCCCGGCATGGGCGAGGCGGCGCGGGCGGAAATCGAGGAGATTGCCGCCGGTATCGCGCGGCGCCTGGGCGCCCGCCGCGGCGCACTGGTCGCCAATGGCGACCGCAATACCCTGTTCTTCCCGAACCTGGTCATCAACGACATCATGGCGATCACCGTGCGCACCTTCTATCCGGTGCGGGCGGACCGCATGGAGGTGAATGCCTGGGCCCTGGCGCCGATCGGCGAAAGCCCGACCTCGCGCGACCGGCGGCTGCGCAGCTTCCTGGAATTCCTGGGGCCGGCAGGCTTTGCCTCGCCCGACGATGTCGAGATGCTGGAGCTGTGCCAGGCCGGCTATGTGAACCGGATCGGCATGGAGTGGAACGACATCTCCAAGGGGATGATGAAGAACGAGCCCACCAACACCGACGAAGAGCAGATGCGGGTGTTCTGGCGGCGCTGGCATGCCCTGATGGCGCAGGCCGAGGTCTGAGCCCGCCGCGACCGCCTGAGGATGCGACGGGGTCGCCCGGGACGGGCTGGCCAACGGGCCGGCTGCCGCTCCAGAATGGCAGGGATGGACAAGAGCCGCGCAGGCAGAGGGACAGCGTATCGATGGCAGAGATTCTAGGGCTCGGGGTTTCGCACTACCCGCCACTGGCCGGGCATGACGAGCGGATGTCGGGCATCCTGAAAATGATGCTGAAGAACCCCGACCTGCCCGCGGCCTATCGCGAGCCGGCCGGCTGGCCGGCGGCGATGCAGGCGGAATGGGGCAGCGACGAGGGCACGACCTCCGCGGCGGCACACCGTGCCCGGCTGGTGGCGGAGATGCGCAACGTCCGCAAGGCGCTGGACGACTTCAAGCCGGACTTCGTGCTGATCTGGGGCGACGACCAGTACGAGAACTTCAAGGAAGACGTCATCCCGCCCTATTGCATCTGCGCCCATCCGTCGTTCGAGTTCGGCCCGCCGCAGAACAATGTCTGGGGCGAGGGGGCGGACAAGAAATACCGCCTGGACGGCAATGTGGCAGCGGCGAAGCACCTGGCCACCGGCCTGATCGATGCCGGCTTCGACACCGCCTATTCCTACAAGCCGCTGCACCACCCGCTGGGCCATGCCTTCGCCAATGCGATCTTCTACCTGGACTATGACCGGACCGGCTTCGACCATCCGATCATCCCCTTCTCGATCAACTGCTATGGTCGCCGGGTGATCGCGCAGCGCGGCGGCTTCCCGCGCTTCGACAAGGTCATCGACGACAGCGACCTGGACCCGCCGGCGCCGACGCCGCGCCGGCTGTTCGACCTGGGCGCGGCCACCGCGCGGGTGCTGGCGGATTCGCCCTGGCGGGTGGCGCTGCTGGCCTCGTCGGGCTGGTCCCATGCCTTCCTGACCGGGAAGACGCACTACCTGTATCCCGACACGCCGGCCGACCGGGCGCTCTACGACGCGCTGCGACAGGGCGATTTCGACATCTGGCGCGACTATCCGGCCAGCGCGATCGAGGAGAGCGGGCAGCAGGAGGTGCTGAACTGGATGTGCCTCGTCGGCGCGCTCAGCGAATTGCAGCGCCAGCCCGCGGAAACCGCCTTCGTCGATACCTGGATCTTCAACTCCTCGAAATGTTTCCTGATCGCGCCGCCGCAGCGGTGAGGCGCGACCCGTCACGGAAAGTCCGAACATGAAGCTGAAAGACAAGGTCGCGCTGGTCACCGGCACCAGCCCGAACATCGGCGGCGGCATCGCCGAGGGGCTGGCCGCCGAGGGCGCAACGATCGTCTGTGTCGATTCCCAGGAGGACAATGCCGCGGGCTGCGCGAGGGCGGTCGAGGCGGCGGGCGGCCGGGCCCTGGCGCTGACCTGCGACGTGCGCGACGAGGCCCAGGTGGCGGCCACCGTGGCGGCGGCCTGCAAGGCGTTCGGGACGGTCGATATCCTGGTCAACAACGCCGCGATCTTCAACAAGAAGGGCGTGCTGAACATGCCGCTCGACGAATGGGACCTGCAGATCGGGGTGATCCTGACCGGCGCCTTCCTGTTCACCAAGCATGTCGCCCAGGCGATGATCGAGCGCCAGGCGAAGGGCAGCATCATCAACATCATCTCGACCGCCGGGCATCAGGGCGAGCCGGGCAATGTCGCCTATTCCACGGCGAAATGCGGGCTGCTCAATTTCACCCGCTCCACGGCGATGGAACTGGTGGGTCACGGCATCCGGGTGAACAGCCTGACCCCCACGGCCACCAGCCCGGAGGAATCCTTCGAGCGCGCGGTGCGCTGGGGCAAGGCGCCGGCCGAGCGCGCGCCGCTGATGGCGGCGTTCGAGCCCTACCGCAGCAAGATCCCGATGCAGAAGCTGCCGGGACCCAGCGACTATGGCAAGGCGGCGGCCTTCCTGGCCTCCGACGAGGCGGCGATGATCACCGGTACCGACCTGCGGGTCGATGCCGGAGCGATCGCGCGCTACTGGCCATGGAACCCGGCGGAGAAGCCGGGAGTCTGACCGCGCCCCCGGCCCCGCCGCGCATGCGATGACGGCAATCGATATCGTCGTGGTCGGCGCCGGCGCGGCGGGCATTGCCGCCGCGCGGCGGCTCGCCGAGCATGGCCTGTCCTGCGTCCTGGTGGAGGCGGGCGACAAGGTCGGCGGCCGGGCGCGGACCGAAGCCACCCGCTTTGCCGTGCCGGTCGACCTCGGCTGCCACTGGCTCCATGCCCCGGCGCAGAATCCGCTGAAGGGCCATGCCGACCGGCTGCGCCATCGCTATCGGGCGGCGGGCCAGATCGTGCGCCACGCGGCGCATGGCCGCTGGCTGGATGCCCGCGAGGGCGCAGCCTGCACCGAACATGTCGCGGCCTGTCACGACCGCATCCGTGCCACCGGCCGGGCCGGCGAGGATCGCGCCGTGGCCGGACTGTTCGACGACGCGCCCGAAGCGCCGTGGCATGACGCTTTCGCGGCACAGTTCACCGCCAAATGGGGCGTCCCACCGGACCGCGCCTCGACCCTGGACGTGGCGCGCTATGCGGAAGCGGGCGATGACTTGCCGGTGACCGACGGGCTGGGCGCGCTCGTGTCCCGCCTGGCCCGCTGCCTGCCGGTCCGCCTGGGGGCGGCAGTGTCGCGGATCGCGCTGGTGGCGCCGGATGCGGTCCGGGTCGATACCGCGATCGGCCGGCTGGAAGGCCGGGCGGCGATCGTCACGGTGTCCACCGGGGTGCTGCAGTCCGGCGCGATCCGCTTCACGCCGGAGCTGCCGGACTGGAAGCGGGCGGCGATCGGGGCCCTGCCGATGGGGCATTGCAACAAGCTGGTCCTGGCCTTCGACCGGCGCGCGATGGACGTCCCCGACCATTGCCTCGTGGTGCCGGCAGGGGATGGTGCCGGTGCGGTCGAACTGCTGCTCCGGCCCTGCGGCGCGGAACTGGCCGTGGCGCTCTACAACGGGCCCCATGGCCGGGACCTTGCAGCCGCCGGCGCGGCCGCGATGGAAGAGGATTGCCTGCAGCGCCTGTCGGACCTGTTCGGCACCGCCCTGCGCCGCGCCCTGCGTCCCGGCGCTGTCATGGCCGACTGGGATGGCGACCCTCTGGTGCGCGGCTATGTCGCCGCCGCGCTGCCCGGGCGCTCCGACGCCCGCCGGGACCTGGCGCGGCCGGTCGACGGCCTGCTGTTCTTTGCCGGCGAGGCCGTCTCGCTGCCGCATATGGGCGATGCCCATGGCGCCTGGCTGAGCGGTATTGCCGCCGCCGATGCCGCCGCCACGGCGGTTCTGCGCCGCTCCGGCCGCGCGGACCCTGGCCCGGGCGGCCGGATCGACTAGACTGGCACCGCAGATCCGCCCCGCTGCGGGGGCGGGAGCGGGGGCGGGGGAGGACAGCAGTGGCGGCACGTGAGATCCCTGTCGCGCGACCGGCCGCGTCGTTCGCGGTGCGCCGCATTGCCGGCGCGCTGGGCGCGGAGGTCGCCGGCCTGGACCTGTCGCGCGACCTGGCGGCGGACACGGTCGCCGGGCTGCGCCGGGCGCTGCTGGACCATCTGGTGATCTTCTTCCGCGACCAGGCGCTGACGCCGGACCGCTTCCTGGCCGTGGCACGGCTGTTCGGGGAGCCCGCCGACTACCCTTTCCTGCAGGGCATCCCGGGCCACCCGAAGATCATCCGGGTGGCCAAGCTGGAGGGCGAGACGGCCAATTTCGGCGGCATCTGGCACACCGACACCGCCTATCTGGATGCGCCGCCGATGGGCACATTGCTGCTGGCGGAACAGGTGCCGCCGTTCGGCGGCGACACCCTGTTCGCAAACCAGTACCTGGCCTACGAGGCGCTGTCGCCGGGCATGCGGCGCATGCTGGATGGCCTGCGGGCCGAGCACAGCTCCGCCAAGGCCGCGGTCAGCGCCACCCGTGCCGACCGGATCCGCGAGGCGGGGACCGCGGCGGAGCCGCCGGCCTACCGGGCCGAACATCCGGTGGTGCGCACCCATCCGGAAACCGGCCGGCGGTCGCTCTATGTCAACACCGCCCACACCATCCGCTTCGCCGGCATGACCGAGGCGGAAAGCGCGCCGCTGCTGGACTATCTGTTCCGCCACCAGGTGGCGCCCGAATTCACCTGCCGCTTTTCCTGGACACCGGGTGCGCTTGCCTTCTGGGACAACCGGGCGACCCTGCACAATCCGGTCAACGACTATCACGGCCATCGCCGGACCGCCCTGCGGATCACGCTGGCCGGCGACCGCCCCGCCTGACGCGCCTGCGGACCCGCCGGTTGACGCTCGGGTGGCGCCTCGCTAGGGAACGGGCAGCGACGAAGGGATCCGCGATCCTGCATGTGGACGCCGGGATTGGCAGCAAGTGATGGGATCGGTTCCGGTGCATGATCTTCCGTCCGGTATCATGTCGGCGTCCTGCCGGGGGGACCGGCGCGCGGCCTGCGCCCTTCTGTCGCCGCTCCGCGCCTCATCTGTCCGGCCCTGACGGTCATGCGCCCCGCACGCCGGTTCGTCGCCGTCTTCCTGATCGGCCTGCTAGCCTCCTTCGGCGGCATCCTGGCGGTGACGGCGGGGATCGATCCCTATGGCCTGTCGCCGCTGGACCCCGATCTCGGCTCGCTCAACGCCATCCGGATGGAGCGCCGGCAGCTGGACCGGATGATCAAGCCGCTCGAGGCGATCGAGCAGCAGCCCAGGACCCTGCTGCTGGGCACGTCCCGCGTGCGCCAGGGCTTCGATGGCGACAGCTTCGCCGGCACCGGCCTGGCGCCGGCCTACAATCTGGGGATCAACTTCTCGAGCCTGAACGAGTCCACGACCCTGCTCGAAACGATCCTGCCGTTCCTGCCGTCGGTCGAGACCATCGTCTTCGAGTTCAACTTCGTCCACTACTACTACCCAAAGGGTCCCCAGGGCGTACCGGCCGGCTGGCAGGACCTTCTTCACAACCTTGCGACGGCCTTTTTGTCGACGGATGCGGTGGCGGCCTCGATCCGGACCGTCCTGGCCAACCGCAACTATTCCGGCCACTACTTCTGGATCGAGGAGGACGGGCTGATGTTCATGTCCCCTGCCTCGATGGTGCAGGACATCGAGAACTTCTTCACCAACGTGGTCCGGCCGTTCCCCCGGTTCGCGTCGGGACCCGTGCAGCAGGGCATGCTGCAGCACCTGAAGGCGATCTGCGACCGCCACGGCATCAGGTGCATCTTCGCCGTCCTGCCCTACCTGCCGGCCGACCTGGCCTATTCCGACATCAACGGGAACTGGGATGGGCTGGTCGCGGCGAAGCGGGAGATCATGGCGGATTTCCCGATCCTGGACATGACGATGTTCAACCGCATCACGACGGAGCCGCTCAGCGACGGGATGACCTACTGGACCGACGTGAACCACTTCAAGCCGCTGGTCGGCTCCTATATCGCCGACCGCCTCGCGGGCCGGGAGAATCCGGAGATTCCGGAGAATTTCGGCATCTGGCTCACCGGCGAGACCTTCGCTGCGCGCATGGCGGAATGGCGGGCCGGC
The DNA here is from genome assembly GCA_040216765.1 of Sneathiellaceae bacterium. Taxonomy (GTDB): domain Bacteria; phylum Pseudomonadota; class Alphaproteobacteria; order Ferrovibrionales; family Ferrovibrionaceae; genus Marinibaculum. Next base: position 9,243 of record JAVJON010000059.1, read on the forward strand.
ATGGATGCCTGGAAGGCCGCGCATCCGGACGCCGTCGCGCGAATCCAGGCCTCCCTGGAGCGCAACCCACCGGTCTTCGGGACGCAGATCGGACATTGACGGGCAAGTACTCCGCGTCCCCAGGCAGCCGCTTCGGTCGCCGCGCAGCAGGCCTGCCGGACTGCGGTATCGCGGCGGCAATGGCGTCCGGCTATGCTCCCGCCGTGCAACCCGAAGTCGAAAGCCTTCCGTCATGACGATCCGTTCGCTCTGCATCGGTTCCGCGATGGCCGACATCATCGTCCTCGTCGCCGATCGCGACGTGGAAAGGATGACCATGCACAACGCGACCTCCTCGTTCCTGCTGCTGGAGCAGGGCAGGAAGATCGAGTCCGAGAGCATCAGCCAGCATGTCGGCGGCGGTGCGGTGAACGCGGCCGTCGCAATGGCGCGACTGGGGCTGGAGGCGGCGGTCCTGGTGAAGATCGGGCGCGACCAGAACGGCGACCGGATCATCGACCGCCTGGCGGTCGAGGGGGTGGACGACCGCTTCGTGCTGCGGGCCCAGGAGCTGCCGACCGGAACGGCGGTCATGGTGTCCTCCCACGACCGCAATGCGACCATCTTCACCCAGCGCGGGACCAACACGCTGCTTCGGCCGGCGGAAATCCGGCCGGAGATGTTCGCCGGCCGCGACCTTGTCTATATCACCAACCTGTCCAACCGGTCCGCCGACTGCTTCCCGCTGCTGGCGGCCGAGGGCCGCAAGGCGGGGGCCTTCGTCGCGGTCAATCCCGGGATACGGCAACTGACCTCGCGCGCAAGCGCCTTCATGGACAGCCTGCAGCATGTCGACCTGCTGGCCATCAACCGGGTCGAGGCCGAGGCGCTGGTGCCGGCCGTCTCCGCCCTGGGGGAGGGCGATCCGGTGCCCGAGCGCTGGGGCGGCGCGGCGCCGCGCCTTCTGCGCATGGGCCTGTCGTTCGGCGGCTTCGACATGGGGCTGGCGGACTTCATGGCACGCCTGCGCCGGCGCGGGGTGACGCGGGCGCTGGTCACCGACGGCGTGGAGGGGGCCTATCTGGCCGATGCGGCGGGCCTGCATTTCTGCCCCGCCCTGCGCGCCGAGGTGGTGGGGACAGCCGGCGCCGGCGATGCCTTCATCGCCACACTGGCCGCCTGCCTGGCACAGGGCCGGCCGGCAGCCGGGGCGCTGCATGCCGCCACGGTCAACGCCGCCGCCGTGGTGTCGAAGCTGGACACGCAGGGCGGCCTGCTGGACGCGGCGGCGCTGGAGGAGGGGCTGCAGCGTCATGCCCGGGACCTGCCGGTGGCGCGCTTCGACCTGCCGGTGGCCGGCGGTTGACCGTCCTGGCGGGCGTCTGTAGGGAATCGTGGTCTCCCGAACAGATCGACAGCTTTACTGCGGGGCGCCGGACCGGACGGGGCCGCGATGGCCTGTGCTGACCCGGGACCCGGCAAGCCGGTGCGATGTGGCAGGCGCGGTGGCGGCGGGGCAGGGGGCTCCCTGCGGAACGGCCATAGGGCGCGGTCCATATTGAGGCGGGTCAGGTAAGTGCTGTTCAACTCCTACATATTCATATTTCTTTTCCTGCCGGTCGTTTACCTGGTCTGGCGCTTCATCAAGGGGCGCTTCGACGGGCATGTCGCCATTTCCTTCCTGGCCCTGGCCTCCCTCGTCTTCTACGGCTGGTCGAGCACCTGGTTCCTGGCGATCTTCATGGGGTCGTTCACGGTCAACGCACTGTGCATCGCGCTCCTGTCGCGCGACTGGCCGCGGCATCTCCGGCTTGCGGTCGCGGCCTTCGGCATCGTCTTCAACCTGGCCGTCCTGGGCTATTTCAAGTACGAGAATTTCTTCCTCTATTCCTTCACCAGCCCGGACGGCCAGGATTTCAGCCTGTACAAGGCCACCCTGCCGATCGGCATTTCGTTCTACACGTTCCAGCAGATCGCCTATGTCGCGGATTCCTATCGCCGGGCGACCGGCGGCTATTCCTTCGTCAAGCACCTGCTGTTCATCTCGTTCTTCCCGCAGCTGATCGCCGGCCCGATCGTGCATCACGCGGAGATGATGCCGCAGTTCGACCGCGACCGGCCGGCACGGCGGAACCTGAACCTGGCGATCGGACTGGGCATCTTCTCGATCGGGCTGTTCAAGAAGACCTTCATCGCCGACGGGATCAGCGTCTGGGCCGACCCGGCCTTCGACCAGGCGGCGACCGGCGCCGTCCTCACCGCCAGCCAGGCGTGGATCGGCACCCTGGCGTACAGCTTCCAGCTCTACTTCGACTTCTCCGCCTATTCGGACATGGCGATCGGGCTGGCGCGGATGTTCGGGATCGTCCTGCCGCTGAACTTCAACTCGCCCTACAAGTCGCGCAGCATCGTGGAGTTCTGGCGCCGCTGGCACATCACCCTGTCCCGCTTCCTGCGCGACTATTGCTACATCCCGCTGGGCGGCAACCGGCACGGCTTCCTGCGGCGCTATGGCAATGTCATCGTGGTGATGGCCCTGGGCGGGCTCTGGCATGGGGCCGGCTGGACCTTCGTGCTCTGGGGCCTGCTGCACGGCGTCTTCATCGTCGTCAACCACGCCTGGCGCGGCCTGTTGCGCCTGCTGGGGATCGAGCGGGTCGCCCGCCAGGCCTGGTATGGCGTGGCGGCCTGGTTCGTGACCTTCGTCGCCGTGATAACCGCCTGGGTGCCGTTCCGCGCCGCCGATATCGGCACGGCCGCCAGCATGCTGCGGTCGATGTACGGCCTGCAGGCCCCGCCGGACCCGCCGGGCGGCATGGCAGCCCCGGACACCATCGCCTATTTCCTGCTGCAGTTCCGGAACGGCATGGCCGGCCTCTACGACCTGGCGGCGACCTTCTTCTCGCCGGCGGTCTACAGCGCGGCGATCCTCAACCGCAATATCGGCTATGACATGGGCCTGCCGGCCCTGTTCCTCTGCCTGGTGATCTGCCTGTTCCTGCCCAACACGGCAGAGCTGTTCCATCGCTACCGGCCCTGCCTCTGGCCGCCCGGCGCGGCGCCGGCCCGGTTCCGCGGCATCCGCCTCACGCCGGTCTGGGCATTGTCGCTGGCCCTCCTGATGGCGGTCGCGATCCTGAACCTGCCGCGCGTCTCGCCCTTCCTCTACTTCCAGTTCTGACCACGATGCGGAAACCTGCCGGACGTTTCCTGAAGACCTTCCTGCTGGGACTCGCGGGGGTCTTCGCGCTGGTCCTTGCGGTCACCCTGGCGATCGATCCCTATGGCCTGTCGCCGCTGCATCCGGATCTCGGGTCCCTCAACGCCACCCGGCTGGAGCGCAAGCAGCTGGACCGGATGATCAAGCCGATCGAGGCGATCGAGCGGCAGCCCAGGACATTGCTGATCGGCACGTCACGCGTCCGCCAGGGCTTCGACCCGGACGATTTCGCCGATATGGATCTGGCCCCGGTCTACAACCTGGGCATCAACTTCTCGAGCCTGACGGAATCGATCGTGCTGCTCGAGGCGATATTGCCGTTCCTGCCTTCGGTCGAGACCATCGTGTTCGAGTTCAACTTCGTCCACTACTACTTCCCTGCCGTGCCGAAGAACCTGCCGACGGACTGGGCTGACCTGCTCCACGACGGGGCCACCGCCTTCCTGTCGGTCGATGCGCTGGCCGCCTCGGTGCGCACGGTGCTGGGCAACCGGAGCTATTTCGATTTCCCGCTCCGCATCGAGGCCGATGGCATGATGGTGCAGGCGCCGAACATGATCCCCGGGGATATCGAGAACTTCTATACCAACGTGGTCGCGCCCGGCCGCCGCTGGACGGCCGGGTCGCAACAGCGCGACATGCTCGGCCGGCTGCGGGAGATCTGCGACCGCTACGGCATCCACTGCATCTTTGCCGTCCTGCCCTACCTGCCGGCGGACCTGGCCTATTACGACATGATCGGCAACTGGCCGGCACTCGTCGCCTCGAAGCGGGACGTCATGCAGCACTTTCCGGTGCTGGACCTCACGATGTACAACCGCATCACCACCGAACCGCTCAGCGGCCAGATGGCGTACTGGACCGACGTCAATCATTTCACCCCGCTGGTCGGGTCCTATATCGCCGACCGGCTCGCCGGTCGCGAGAATCCCGAGATCCCGGAGAATTTCGGCATCTGGCTCACCGAGGACAATTTCGAGGCGCGGATGGCCGAGTGGCAGGACGGGCTGGAGGCATGGAAAGCGGCCAATCCCGAGCCGCTTCGGCGCATCCGGGAAACCATAGACCGCAAGGCCAAGGCGGCGGCCGCCACGAACTGACATGACGGGTCCCCGCCGATGATACGCATCCTGTTTCCCCTGGCGGCGGCTCTGCTCGTCCTGGTCGCGGGCGGCTTTGTGCTGAACCGGTGGCTCTCCGTCCCGCCGCATCATGCGGGACCGGCCGACCTGCGGCTGTCCTGCCCCATCGCCATCGTCCGTCCCGGCGAGCCGGAGGAGGACAGCGCGGACCGCAGGGCCGGCTGGGAAGTATCGCGCACCCTGGCCGGCGGGCGGGAGCCCGACATCCGGGCGACCTCATCGAGCGACGTCGAGACCCCGCCGGGCGGCGATACCTGCCTGATCGATATCCGGACGCCGCCCGCCGCACCCCATGACGGCATCGACTGGCGCATCGGCCATGCCATCGCGATGCCGCCGGACCTGCGCGACAAGGCCATGCACGCCCGGATGTATCTCCGGGCCGACCGGCCGGTCAGCTTCGACGCTGCCTCGTTCTACGCCTATAACGGCGTTTCGGTGAGCGGCGCCACGGTCTCGACCCTGGGGCCGGAATGGCAGGAATTCCGCATCGACCTGCCGCCCAGCCCCAATGCAACCGTCCTGGAACTCTGGTTGCGGATGACCATCCACGGGGCGATCTCCAACCCCGCAAAGGTCTATTTCGGCGGTACGCAACTGACGGTGGACCCAGGCTGAGGGGCGCCCCGGCGCCCCTCGGCCCGCCGGTCTATTCCGCCGCCTGCAGGCCCTGGTCCGGCTTGCGGAACAGGGCGAGCAGTTCGGCCTCCCGCTGCCGCGCCGCGTCCAGGCTGGCCGCCTTCACATGGCCGAAGCCGCGGATCGCATCGGGCACCGCGGCGATCTGCACCGCCAGCGGGTGGCGGGCGGCGGTCAGGCCGGCAGCCAGCTCCCGCAGCACCGCAGAATAGTCGGCGATCAGCTGGCGCTCCGCGCGGCGTTCCGCCGTCCTGCCGAAGATGTCGAAGGCGGTGCCCCGCAGGCCCTTCATCCGGGCCATCACGCGGAACGCCGGCATCAGCCAGGCGCCGTTGAAGGCGCGCTTGGGCACCAGCCCGGTCTCCGGGTCGCGCCGCGAAATCAGCGGCGGGGCCATATGCACCTTCATCTTGAAGTCGCCGCCGAACTGGCGGGCCAGCTTCGCCTGGAAGGCACCGTCGGTGTAGAGCCGCGCGACCTCGTACTCGTCCTTGTAGGCCATCACCTTGTAGAGGTTGCGCGCCGCCTCCATCGCCAGGCCGCTCTGCCCCGGCGCCTTCTGCCGCTCCGCGGCGGCGACCTCCTCGACCAGGGCCTTGTAGCGGGCGGCATAGGCCGCATCCTGGTAGCCGGTCAGGCGCCCGGCCCGGTCGGCGACGATCTCCTCCAGGCTCTGCTCCCTGCGCTGCGGCGCCGCCATGCGCGGCGCGGCGGCCTTCCGCACGGCCTCGATGTCATGGGCGGCCAGGCGCCCCCAGGTCAGGCTTGTCCGGTTCGCGTCCACGGCGACGCCGTTGATCTCGATCGCGCGCTCCAGCGACTCCAGGGCCAGCGGGATCATGCCCTTCTGCCAGGCATAGCCGACCAGGAACAGGTTGGCGGCGATGCTGTCGCCCATGATGGCGGTCGCCAATGCCGTCGCATCGATGAAGTCGGCGCGGGAGCGGCCCTGGGAATCCTTGCCCAGCGCCTCGCGGATCCGCGACATCGTCTCTTCCGCGCCCAGGTCGACCTTGGTGTCCAGCACGAAGGCCGCGGTGGGCTGCACGCTGGTGTTCACCACCGCGCGGGTCAGCCCGGCCTCCATCGTGGCAAGCGCGCCGGAGGAGGCGGCCACCACCGCGTCGCAGCCCAGCACCAGGTTGGCGCCGCCGGCGGAGATCCGCACCGCGTGCAGGTCGCCGGGCTGCGGCGCCAGGCGGATATGGCTCATCACCGCGCCGTTCTTCTGCGCCAGGCCGGTGAAGTCCAGCGCCGTGGCACCCTTGCCCTCGACATGGGCGGCCATGGCGATCAGGGCGCCCACGGTGATCACCCCGGTGCCGCCGATGCCGGTCACCAGGATGCCGTAGGGCTCGGCCAGCTGCGGCACCTTCGGCAGCGGCAGGCCGGCGAAGGGATCGGAGGTGTCGCCCACCAGCTTCAGCGGCTTGGTCCCGCCCTTGCGCACGTCGGCGCCCTCCACCGTCACGAAGCTGGGGCAGAACCCCTTCAGGCAGGAGAAATCCTTGTTGCAGTCGGACTGGTCGATCCGCCGCTTGCGGCCCAGCTCGGTCTCCAGCGGCTTCACCGAGACGCAGTTGGACTGCACCGAGCAGTCGCCGCAGCCTTCGCAGACCTCGTCGTTGATGAACACCCGCTTCGCCGGGTCGGGGAAGGTGCCGCGCTTGCGCCGGCGCCGCTTCTCCGCCGCGCAGGTCTGGTCGTAGACCAGCACGGTCAGGCCGGGGATCCCGCGCAGCTCGCGCTGCACGGCGTCCAGCTCGTCGCGATGGCGGATCTCCACGCCGGGCGCCCAGTGCAGGCCGGCGGGATACTTGTCGGGCTCGTCGGTGACCACGACGATCCGCTGCGCGCCCTCGGCCTCGACCTGGCGGGTGATGTCCCAGACGGTCAGCGGGCCGTCATGGTGCTGCCCGCCGGTCATCGCCACGGCGTCGTTGAACAGGATCTTGTAGGTGATGTTGACCTTGGCCGCGGCGGCCGCGCGGATCGCCAGCAGGCCGGAATGGTAGTAGGTGCCGTCGCCCAGGTTCTGGAAGACATGATCGTCGCCGGCGAACGGCGCCTGGCCGATCCAGTTCACCCCTTCGCCGCCCATATGGGTGATCGTCTGGGTGTTGCGGTCCGCCATGTAGAGCGCCATGCCGTGGCAGCCGATGCCGGCCATCGCCCGGCTGCCCTCGGGCACCCGGGTGGAGGTGTTGTGCGGGCAGCCGGAGCAGAAGAACGGCGTGCGCACGGTCTTCGGCGCCGGCGCGGCGGCCTGCGCCTCCTTCTCCTTGATGCGCGACAGGCGCTGCGCCATCGCGGCATCGACCAGGTCGTGGCGGTCCAGCCGCTCGGCCACCGCACGCGCGACCATCGCCGGGTTGAGCTCGCCCAGCGAGGGCAGCAGGATCCGGCCCGCCTCGTCGGTCTTGCCGGCGATCGCCGGGCGGCGGTCGGCGGGCAGGCGATAGAGCAGCTTCATCAGCTGGTCCTCGATCAGCCCGCGCTTTTCCTCCACCACCAGGATGTCCTGCAGCCCGTCGGCGAAGCGCAGCGCGCCCTGCGCCTCCAGCGGCCAGGGCATGCCGACCTTGTAGATCCGCACGCCGATCTCGTGCAGCCGGTCCTCCGGCAGGCCCAGGTCGGCCAGCGCCTGGCGCAGGTCCAGATAGGCCTTGCCGGTGGCGACGATGCCGATGCGGGCCGGGCGCTTCGGCTCGAACACCACCCGGTCCAGCGCATTGGCGCGGGCGAAGGCGGCGACCGCCTGCATCTTCGGGCCGTGCAGCCGCGCCTCCAGCACCATCGGCGGGTCCGGATAGCGGATGTTCAGCCCGCCGGGCGGCATCTCGAAATCCTCCGGCAGGACGATCCGAGGGCGTTCCGGGTCGACCGCGATGGAGGCGGCGCTCTCCACCGCCTCGGAGATCGCCTTGAAACCGATCCAGCAGCCGGTGAAGCGCGACATGGCGAAGCCGAGCAGACCGAAATCCAGATATTCCTGCACCGTGGCCGGGTTCAGCACCGGGATCATCGCGGCCTGGAAGACCTGCTCCGACTGGTGCGGCAGGGTGGAGGACTGGCAACCATGGTCGTCGCCGGCCAGGGCGAGCACGCCGCCATGCTTCGAGGAGCCGGCGGCATTGGCATGTTTCAGCACGTCCAGCGAGCGGTCGACGCCGGGACCCTTGCCGTACCAGATGCCGAACACGCCATCGACCTTGGCGCCCTGCCACAGGTTGACCTGCTGGCTGCCCCAGACGGAAGTGGCGCCCAGATCCTCGTTCAGGCCGGGCTGGAAGTGGATGTTCCGTTCCGCCAGGAAGGCCTTGGCCCCCCACAGCGCATTGTCGTAGGTGCCCAGCGGCGAGCCGCGATAGCCGGAGATGAAGCCGCCGGTGTTCAGCCCGGCGACCCGGTCGCGCGCCGCCTGCATCAGCGGCAGCCGGACCAGCGCCTGGACCCCGGTCAGGTAGATCCGGCCTTCCTGCAGCTCGTACTTGTCGTTCAGCTTGACCTGGGCCAGTTGCATCCGGTTCCTCCTGCCGCCGCCGGCGGGCGGCGGCCATGGTTCGTTACGCGCGTCCGGCAACGATGCCGGATTTACGTTGGTCCTACCAATGCAATATTTGCAACGACCCCTGCAAGGGCCCCCGGTCTGGGACTCCCGGGCTCAGCGCCTGTGAAGCAATCGCCCCCTCTTTTTCCATCGTCACCCGTGGGACAGGCCCGCGGGTGACGAAAGGGCGAGGGTGCGCCCATGCCCTGTTCGGCTTCTCAGAAGACCCCGGGATAGGTGCCGCCGTCCAGCAGGATGTTCTGGCCGTTCAGGTAGCCGGCCGGGACGCTGCACAGGAAGGCGCAGGTGGCGCCGAACTCCTCCGGGCGGCCGAACCGGCCGGTCGGGCTGGCAGCCTCCTGCTTCTTGCGCTGCTCCTCGACGCTGACCCCCGAACGTTCCGCCAGCTTGGCGATGTTGGAGGTCAGCCGGTCGGTGTCGAAGCGTTCCGGCAGCAGGTTGTTGATGGTGATGCCGTCCTTCGCCAGGCTCGGCGTGACGCCGCGCACGAAGCCGGTCAGGCCCAGGCGGGACGCGGTCGACAGGCTGAGGATCTCGTGCGGCATCTTCACCATGGCGGAGGTGATGTTGACGATGCGGCCGAACTTCCGCCGCTGCATCGCCGGCAGCACGTCGCGGATCAGCAGGATCGCCGACAGCATGTTGGCGTCGACCGCCTTGTGCCAGTCCTCGCGCTCGAAGCTGCGCCAGTCGCCAGGCGGCGGGCCGCCGGCATTGTTGACCAGGATGTCGGGTTCCGGGCAGGCCTTGAGCAAAGCGGCGCGGCCCTCGTCGCTGGTGACGTCGGCGGCGACGAAGCCGGTCTGCACGCCGGTCGCCTTGGCGATCTCGGCCGCGGCCTTTTCCACGTCCGCGGCGGTGCGCGCCACCAGGGTGAGGTTGACGCCTTCTTCCGCCAGTGCGGCGGCACAGGCGCGGCCCAGGCCCTTGCTGGCGCCGCAGACGATGGCCGTGCGGCCCTTGATTCCGAAATCCATATGGTTCCCCTGGTTCAGGCGGCCAGACCGTCGCCCAGCAACTGGCGGGCGATGATCAGCCGGTGGATCTGGTTGGTCCCCTCGAAGATCTGGTTGATCTTGGCATCGCGCATGAAGCGCTCCACCGGGAAATCCTTCATGAAGCCGGCGCCGCCGAACACCTGCACCGCGTCGGTGGTCACCTTCATGGCCATGTCGCTGGCATAGCATTTCGCCATCGAGGCGCGGGCGGCGAAGCGGTGGAAGGCGGCCTCGTCGGCGAAGCCCTCGTCGGCGACCCGCGCCACCTCGTAGACCAGGCAGCGCGCCGCCTCGACCTGCATCGCCATGTCGGCCAGCATGAACTGCATGCCCTGGAAGTCGGCGATCGTCTTGCCGAAGGCCTCCCGGTTCTTCGCATAGTCCACGGCCAGGTCCAGCGCCCCCTGCGCCAGGCCGACCGCCACCGCCCCGATGGTCGGGCGGTTCATGTCCAGGCAGCGCATGCAGATCTTGAAGCCGTCGCCCTCCTCGCCGAGGCGCATCGCCGCCGGCACCCGCATGTCGTCGAAGAACAGCGGCGAATCCGGGATGCCGTTCAGGCCCATCTTGCGGTCCAGCTTGCCGATCTCGAAGCCCTTCGTCCTGGTGTCGACCAGGAAGGCGCTGATATTGTGGGTGCCGCGGCCCTCGCCGGTCTTGGCGAAGACGGTGACGTAATCCGCGACCGCGCCGAAGGTGATGTAGCATTTCTGGCCGTTGATGACGTAGTCGTCGCCGTCGCGCACCGCCCGGGTCTTCATGCCGCCGACATCGGAGCCGGCCTGCGGCTCGGTGATCGCGATGGCGCTCAGCATCGGCGCGGCGCCCATCTTCGGCAGGTAGTCCCGCTTCTGCGCCTCGGTGCCGAAATACAGCAGCGGCAGGATGTAACTGATCGTGCCCTGGGCGACCATCAGCGCCGCGGTCTCGGAGACCTTGGCCACCTCCTCGAAGGCGATGCAGGCATCGACCAGGCTGGCGCCCGCGCCGCCATATTCCTCCGGCAGGCGCATCTGCAGGATGCCCATGTCGAAATAGACCTGGACCAGCTCCTTCGGGAAGCGGTCGTTGCGGTCGACCTCGTCGGCGATCGGCGCGACCTCCTTCGCGACCATGCGGCGGACCGCCTCGCGAAACGCGACCTGTTCGTCGGTGAACTTCATGGCATGTCGCTCCCGTCAGCCGGCTGCCTTGAGGGCATTGCCGTAGGTGTCCCGCAGGGTGACCTTGTGGATCTTGCCGGTCGCGGTCATCGGCAGTTCGGCAACGAAGCGGATCTCCTCGGGGATCCACCACTTGGCGATGCGCCCGCGCAGATGCTCCTGGATCGCCGCCGCGCTGGGCGAGGTGCCGGCGCGCGGCACCACCAGCAGCAGCGGCCGCTCCTGCCATTTCGGATGCGGGATGCCGATCACCGCGGCCTGGGCCACCTCCGGATGCTCCATCGCGGCGGCCTCGACCTGCACGCTGGGGATCCATTCGCCGCCGGACTTGATGACGTCCTTGGCGCGGTCGACGATCTCCACGCTGCCGTCGGCCGAAAGGCGCGCGATATCGCCGGTCGGGAACCAGCCGTCGATCGTGACATTCTCCTGCTTCAGGTAGCCGGCGGCGACGCAGGGCCCGCGGGCCTGCAGGTTGCCCTGCGCCTTGCCGTCATGGGCCACCGGCTGGCCGGCATCGTCGACCAGGCGCAGCTCGGCGAGGAATCCCATGCGGCCCTGGCGCAGGCGCATCGCGGCCTGTTCCTCCGGCGTGCGGTCCAGGCTGCCGGGTGGCGGGCTCGCCTTCGTCACGCCCAGCGCCTCGGTCATCCCCCAGGTCTGTGCGGCGCGCAGCTTGTACGTCTCCTGCAGGATGCGCATCAGGCTCGGCGGCGCCTTGGTGCCGGCGGTCAGCGCGACCCGCAGCGACGGCGGCATCGGCAGGCCGTTGCGCTGCAGATGGTCGACCAGGCCCAGCCAGATCGTCGGCACGCCGGCGGCCAGGGTGACCTTCTCCGCCGTCATCAGCTCGTAGAGCCTGTCGGGCTCGAAATTGCGGCCGGGCAGTACCATGCGCTGGCCGCTGAGCGGTGCCGTATAGACCATCTGCCAGCCATTGCCGTGGAACAGCGGCGCGATCGGCATCACCGTCTCGACAGCGCCGGCCTCGTAGCCGCCGATCATGTCGGCCGTGCTCATGTAGAGGGCGCTGAGGATCGTCGAGCGATGGGTATTGACGACGCCCTTGGGCTGGCCCGTCGTGCCGGAGGTGTAGCAGATCGTCGAGGCCTGCCGCTCGTCGAACGCGGGCCAGGCATAGCTGTCGTCCTGTGCCGCGAGCAGCGCTTCGTAGTCCAGCAGGTTGGGCAGGCTGGATTGCGGCACCTGTCCCGCCGCGCCCATGAAGATCCAGCCGCGCACGGTCGGCAGCCTGGGCGCCAGCCGCTCGGCCACCTCCAGGGTGGCGGCATCGACGAACAGCCAGCGATCCTCGGCATGGTTGACGATGTACAGCAGCTGTTCGTCGAACAGCCGCGGATTGATGGTGTGCAGCACCGCGCCGGTGCCGGAGATCCCGTAGAACAGTTCCAGGTGCTGGTGCGTGTTCCAGGCCAGCGAGCCGACCACGTCGCCGTCGCGGATGCCCAGCGCGGTCACCGCGTTGGCCAGCTGGCGGCAGCGGCGGGCATAGTCGCGGTAGGTATAGCGATGCACCTCGCCGTCGATCCGGCGCGCCACGATCTCTGTCTGGCCATGTGCGGTCGCGGCGAACTCGACGATGCCCGACACCAGCAACGGCCTGTCCATCATATGGCCAAGCATCCGATCCTCCCCGATCCGGCCGCCCTTGCCGGGCCGCTCGTCTGTGTTGGTGCTGCGCGCGGCTATGACGCACAGACGCTGTCAGTGTAGATGCCGGGGCTGCAACTTACAAGCAGTCCGGACTGTTTCTTAATAGCCGGCCCGATGCCCGTCCGGCCGCGGTCAGACCGGCGCCGCCTGTGGCGGCAGACGGGCGGCGATATACTCGGTCGCCATCTCGCGCCAGATCCGAAACAGGCGCTCGAACCGCTCGGGTTCGTCCTGCCAGAGCATGCGCACGGCCAGGCCCCGGACGATGCTCAGGGTCAGCCAGAGGATGTCGTCGGCCATCTGCGGCGGGATGCCGGCGCGCATCAGCACCTCCAGCCAGGCGCGTTCCGCCGGCAGGCGGGATTCCTTGGCCATCTGGCGGGTGCGGTCGCGGAAGACCGCGTCCGGGGTCGCCATGCCGACGTCCAGGCTGATGAAGAAGTCGGCCTGGAAGAAGAACGCCTTGGCATCCTCGATGATGCCTTCCAGCACATCCTCGCCGGTGCGCGGACGGCTGACCTGCTGCATCGTGCGGGCCAGGGAGTTGGCATAGAGATATTGCAGGGTGGCGTAGACCAGGTCTTCCTTGGTCGGGTAGTGGTGCAGCTGGGCGCCGCGCGAGACGCCGGCAAGGCGCGCCACCTCCGCGGTCCGGAAATTCGCGTAGCCGCGCTCGCGGATCAGCCGCACAGACGCCTCGAGGATCCGCCGCTGGGTCTCGGCGCTGCGCTCGGCCTGTGTCTTGCGTGCTTTCGGACGGCCGGCCCCGCGGGGCGCGGCACGGCCCGCACCCCGGTCCGAGGCGGTCTTCCGGCCGCCCGCCGCGCGCTTCGCGTCATCCGGTTCCGGGCCGCCCGACGGCCCTGCGGTGCGCGGGCGTCTCTGTTGCAGTCCTGGCATTGCCAGCCTCACTCGCGTCATGTCATTGCGCCGGCAGGGTAGAGAAGATTCGGCGGCGATGGTGCGCTTTCCGGCGCCCGCTGCCTGTCCTCACGCGCCGCTGCCGGCAACCTCGATGGCGCCGACCTTGGCGAAGTTCGGCGCCGGGGTGGCGCCCCAGGTGTCCAGCGAGGCCGGCACGGGCTCCAGCATGCGGGGGTCGCGGGGCCGCTCCTCGGGAAACTCCTCCATGCCGAAGCTGTACTCCACCGTCATCCCGTCCGGGTCCAGGTAGTACAGGAAGATGCTGCCCGAGGGCGGATGCCGGCCCGGGCCGAAGACGATCTCGACCTGGCTCTTCTGCATGCGGTGGAGCGCACGGCCGACATCGTCGATGTCGGTCACCATGAAGTTCACATGGTGCAGCCGGTTCTCCTGCCCTGCCGCGATCGCCAGGCTGTGGTGCAGCGGGTTCGGGAAGCAGCGCATGAAGGCGACGACCCCGGGCACATAGTCGGAGATCCGGAAATTCAAGGTCCCGGTCAGGAAGGCATGCACCGCCGCCAGGTCGGTGACGCTGATCACCACATGGCCGAGCCGCTCGATCTGGGCATGCGGCGGCGCATAGGGAATTGCCATGTGCTGCATGCCGCGGAACAGTTCCAGGCAGAGCCCGGAGCTGGGCTCGCGGAAGCGGATCGCGCGGCCCATCTTCAGCGCCGCCAGTTCGTCGGGCGCGACCGCGTCCACTGCCAGTCCCTGTGCCTTCAGATGGGCCTCCGCGGCGGCCAGGTCGGCATCGCTCTCCATCTCGAAGGCGATGCGCTTCAGCCCGGGCGCGTCGCTCTTGTAGAGCAGCAGGTTGTGATGGTCGCTGCTGCAGCGGAACGCGGCATGGCCGTCATCCGCCTCGCTGAGGTTGAGGCCGACCAGGTCGCGGTAGAACGGGATCGAGCGCTCCAGGTCGGTGACGTTCAGGGCGGCATAGCCCAGGCGGCGGTAGCGGAAGGGGAGGGTCATGGTCTGGCCGGCTCCTTACAGGATGATACTGATCCGGCCCTGCGGCTTCAGGCCATTCATGTCGAGCTGGCACCGCTTCTCCTGGATGCGCAGCGCCCCGTCCTGCGGGACGATCCGGTACAGGATCGAGCCGACATAGACGTCGGTGGTCTCGCCCTTGGAGCGATAGGTGGCGAAGGCCGCGCCGACCTCCAGCCCGTCCTCCCGCCGCTCGCGGATGCGGACGTTGGAGATCAGGTGACGGGTCTTCGAGCGCGGAAACTCGGCATGGGCGCTCTTCTTCATAAGGCGCTCGACCCGTTCGCCCAGGCGGAAGCGGTCGTCGGCGATATAGAACAGGTTGGTGTCCGGCGACGCCCCGGGCGGCAGGTCGGTGGATGGCACGTAATAGTGGGCGTCGTCGGTGAACAGCGCCAGCCAGTCCTTCAGCCGCCAGTCGTCCAGCAGCTCGGCCTCCCAGAACAGGAAGTCCTCGACTTCGATGCGGCTGATCCCGTCCATCACTCCGCTGCCTCCCGGTGGGAGACCCGCGCGGTCGGACTGTCGGGAAACAGCCGGTCGTTCCACTGCGTCCAGAACGCCCGCATCTGCTCCTCGTCGTCGGTCTTGGCGACGGGCTTGCCCATGCCCTTGGAGATGTCCTGCCAGGGTGCCTCCAGGCGGTTCATGAAGCCGCGCTGGCACTGCTCCAGCGCCTCCACGTCGTCGGGTGTCGCGAAGCCGCCCGGGCCGAGGAACTCAAGGAAGTTGGACAGCCGGTACTTGCGGGCCCACTCGTTCTCCTCGCTCGGCGCGATGGCCCAGGCATTGACCTGCATCAGGTCCGGCGTGCTGGGGAAATAGGTGCGCACCGTGATCGCCATGATGTCGTTGATGATCAGGTTGGGGAAGATGAACAGGTTGCGGTTCTTGCCGGCGATCCGGTCGGCCTTCTCGCTGCCGTAGCGCGCCACCAGGTTGTCGTAGATCGCCTGGATCTCGCGCTTGCCGTCCTCGCCCCAGGCCGGGATCCACTGCGCGACCGGCCGCCCCCAGGGGGCGGTGTATTCCACCACGCCATGGCCGTTGCCCAGGTCGCGGCCGACACCGGCGACGCCCATCTTGGCCAGGCCGCCCGTGGTGTTCTGCAGATAGGCGAAATAGGTCGCATGGGTGGTGGCGGCGTGATAGCCGTCGATGCTGTTCTCGGTCAGCAGCTTCCAATTCGCGCGGATCGAATAGTCCTGCGTGCCGCCGACCACCGTCATGCCGGCTTCGGACTGGTCGCAGATCACGTCGATATACTCCTTCGCCGCCCCCAGATAGTCGGCCAGGCCGGGCGCGTCGCGGTCGAAGCAGATGAAGCAGAAGCCCCGATATTCCTCGAAGCGCGGCGCCGCCACCAGGTCGACGCTGCCATCGGCGTTGAAGTCCTTCGGATAATCCTCCTCGCCAGGCCAGCTGCGCAGCTTGCCTTCCGGCGTGAAGGTCCAGCCGTGGTAGAAGCACTGGAACGACTTGGCGCGGCCCGACCGTTCGCGGCAGACCTGGGCGCCCCGATGCGGGCAGGTGTTGAAGAAGGCGTGCAGCTCGCCCTTGCCGTCGCGGTTGAACAGGATCGGCCGGCCGGCGACGTCCCGGGTCAGGAAGTCATTGGGCTTCGGCAGTTCCGAGACATGACCGAGATAGAGCCAGCAGCGCGCGAAGATCCGCGCGCGCTCCGCGTCCAGGATATCCTGGTCGGTGAAGCTGCGGCGGGACACCTTGAAGAGCTTCTTCTCGTGATCCACCAGCAGCATCCGGTCGTGATCGCCTTGCATGGTCATCGTCATCTCCTCCCGTATCCCGGGCATTCTCCACTCTTCGGCTTGAAGCGGCTACGGTCGCCCGTTCCGCCGCGCTCCGACTCAGAGTTCGCGATGCCCTCGCATTGAAGCCAGACCCCTTCGCTCGTCACCACCGGGCTTGTCCCGGTGGTCCATGTCGAGGCCCGTCTCAATCGATTGGGCCCGGCGGCGCCATGGACCCGCGGGACCAGCCCGCGGGTGACGAGGGGAGTGGGGCGATGCCTCAGTTCATCGCCGGCTCGGACAGCAGCTCGCCCTCCGGCACCCAGCTGGTGCCGTCGAACTTGCGCAACTGCAGCTGGTGATAGGGATTGTAGTTCTTCGGGCCGTTCTGCAGCTTGATGCCGGGGACCACCATCGGGATCTCCACCCCGTCCAGGGAAGTCGCGACCTTCATCAGGTTCTCCCGGGTCAGGTTGTCGCCGGCCTCGCGCAGCACATGCTCGAACATCGCGGCGTTGATGTAGCCGGACACGGCAAGCGAATTGCCGGGATTCTCGTTCGGCAGGTACTGCTTCATCAAGGCCTGGTACTGCTTCATGTCCTCGTCGTTCGCCCAGATCGGGTCGCTCGGCTCCTTCACGAAGGTCGCCGTCATCATCCCCTTGGACTTGTCCAGGCCGGCCGGCTCCAGCACCGCCTTGATGGAGGTGGAGGGGCTGGCGACATAATGCACCGGATGCCAGTCGATCTCGTCCAGCCGGCGGATCGCCTGGGCGGCAAATTTCGGCGTGGTGAACTGCAGGAAGGTGTCGGCGCCGGATTCCTTGAGGGCGGTGATCTGCGAGAACACGGTCGGGTCGGTGAGCTGGTAGCTCTCCTCCTTGACGATCATGCTGTCGGCCTTGTCGCCGAGCGCATTCCGCAGGCCCTTCAGATAGTCCTTGCCGTAATCGTCGTGCTGGTAGAGCACCGCGATCCTGGCGTCCGGGTTGGTCTTCAGGATATGCACCCCGTACATCGCGCCTTCCATCTCGAAGGGCGGGTAGAACGACATGGTCCAGGGAAAGTTCTCCGGATCGTTGAAGCGGCTGCCGCCGGCGGAGATCAGCAGCTGCGGCACCTTCTTGCCGTTCAGGTATTTCTGGGTGGCCACGTTGGGCACCGTGCCCACCGTGCCGACCTCGGCCAGGATGCCGTCCTCCTCGACCATCTTGCGGGTCTGCTCGACGGCCTTGGGCGGGCTGTAGGCATTGTCCAGCAGGATCAGGTTGATCTTGCGGCCGTTGATGCCGCCCTGGTCGTTGATCCGCTCGAAATAGGCCTTCCAGGCATGGCTGTAGGTGCCGAACACCGATGCCGGGCCGCTCAGCGGGACGCTCTGCCCGACCTTGATCTCGGTGTCGCTGGCGCCGGTATCGTATTTCGGCTCGGCCGCGGCCATCCCGGCCGTCAGCAGCATGGCGGCCGCCGCCGCTCCCATGACTCCAGTGCGCATTCCTGACCGCATCGTTTCCTCCCATATGTCCGGCCCGGTGGGTCCGGACGTCATCTTGTTGATTGCTTGCCGTTGCATCCGGAGCGCCGTCGCGGCGGCCCCCGGGAAACCGACACCTCAATTTACAAACAGTTCTGACTGTTTGTAAATGGCGCGCTTCGGGAACCGGGCCGGGACGCTTCCGGCCCGGAGGGCGATTTGCTATGTCAGCGCGAACGGATGAGGGGTCGCGCAGCAATGGCGCAGGATGTCGAGGGTGCGATCTTTGTCGGGGCGGGCGACGGCGGCGGCGACCCCCAATACCTGTCCCTGAAGCGGGCCAACCGCCATGGCCTGATCGCCGGCGCGACGGGGACCGGCAAGACGGTGACCCTGCAGATCCTGGCCGAAGGGTTCAGCCGCGCGGGCATCCCGGTCTTCCTGGCCGACGTGAAGGGCGACCTGTCCGGGCTCTGCCAGCCGGGCGCGCCGAAGGATTTCCTGGCGAAGCGCGCCGGAACGATCGGCCTGCAGGACTATGCCTTCGAGGCGCCGCCGGTCCTGTTCTGGGACCTGTTCGGCCGGAAGGGCCATCCGGTCCGCACCACGGTGTCGGAAATCGGGCCGCTGCTGCTGGCCCGCATCCTCGGCCTGAACGATACCCAGCAGGGTGTGCTGACCCTCGCCTTCCAGGTGGCGGACGACGAGGGCCTGCTGCTGCTGGACCTGAAGGACCTGCGGGCGCTGCTCGTCGACCTGGCGGAGCGGCGGCAGGCGATCGGCACCAGCTATGGCCATGTCTCCGCCGCCTCGATCGGCGCGATCCAGCGCCGGCTGCTGGAACTGCAGCGCCAGGATGGCGCCCTGCTGTTCGGCGAGCCGGCCCTGGACCTGCTGGACCTCCTGCGCACCGACCGGCGGGGCCGGGGCATGGTGAACGTGCTGGCCGCGGACCGGCTGATGATGGCGCCGCAGCTCTACGCCACCTTCCTGCTCTGGCTGCTGGCCGAGCTGTTCGAGCGGCTGCCGGAGGTCGGCGACCCGGACCGGCCGAAGCTGGTGTTCTTCTTCGACGAGGCGCATCTGCTGTTCGACGACGCGCCCCGGGCGCTGGTCGACCGGATCGAGCAGGTGGTGCGGCTGATCCGCTCCAAGGGGGTGGGGGTGTATTTCGTCACGCAAAGCCCGTCCGACCTGCCCGACGACGTGCTGGCGCAACTGGGAAACCGGGTCCTGCACGCGCTGCGGGCCTACACCCCGGCGGAGGCGCGCGCCGTGCGGGTGGCGGCCGATACGTTCCGGCAGAATCCGGCGTTCGATGCG
This sequence comes from Sneathiellaceae bacterium, assembly GCA_040216765.1. GTDB lineage: Bacteria > Pseudomonadota > Alphaproteobacteria > Ferrovibrionales > Ferrovibrionaceae > Marinibaculum. The sequence continues at coordinate 28,094 of JAVJON010000059.1, forward strand.
GCCGCGGCGATCGGCGAACTCGGTGTGGGCGAGGCGCTGACCTCCTTCCTCGACGACAGGGGCCGGCCCGGCATCGTGCAGCGCACCCTGATCCGGCCGCCCGCCTCCCGCCTGGGCCCGGCCGATCCGGCCGCGGCGGCGGCGGCGCGCGCCGCCAGCCCGCTGGCCGGCCGCTACGAAGCAGAGATCGACCGGGAGAGCGCCTACGAGGTGCTGCAGGGCCGGGCCGCGCGCGCCGCCGCGGACGCGGAGGCTGCCGAGGCGCGCGCCGCGGCCGCGCGCCGCCGCGCCCTGGAGGAGACGGAGCGCGCGCGGCGCGGGCCGGCCGGGACATCGCAACCCACGCCGTGGGGGCGCACCGGGGCGCCGCGGGGCCGGCGCCGCGACACGGCGATGGAGAGCGCCGCCAAGGCGGCCGGGCGGACCATCGGGCGCGAACTGGTGCGCGGCCTGCTGGGCATGCTGCGGCGCTGAGGCCGGCCCGCGCGGCCCTGCGCCGGCGGCCCGCTGCGGCGGGTCAGCGCCGGCCGATCTCCGCCATGTCGAACGGCACGGTCTGATAGAGCTGGTTGATCCAGTTGCCGAACAGCAGGTGCGCATGGCTGCGCCAGCGGTTCTCCGGGCTTCGGGTCGGGTCGTCGTTGGGAAAGTAGTTGCGCGGCGGCGCGATCGGGTTGCCGGCGGCGCGGTCGCGGAAATACTCGTCGCTCAGCGAGCTGGAATCGTACTCGATATGGTTGAACATGTGCAGCGAGCGATGGCGCGGATCGTCCAGCAGGCAGAGGCCCGCCTCGTCGGACTCCATCAGCACGTTCAGGCCGCTGCCGGCCGGGATCTCGGCACGCCGCATCTCCGTCCAGCGCGACACCGGGATCGAGAAATCGTCGGAAAAGCCCCGCAGGTAGGGCGAGGCCGGCGCGAGGTTGCGGTGCCGGTAGACGCCGAACGCCTTCTCGGCCAGCAGGTGCTTGGGCATGCCGTGGAAATGATGGACCGCCGCCTGGGCGCCCCAGCAGATGTTCAGGCAGGCATGCACGTTGCTCTGGGTCCAGTCGAAGATGCGGCGCAGCTCGTCCCAGTAGGTCACCGCCTCGAACGGCATGCGCTCCACCGGCGCGCCGGTGACGATGAAGCCGTCGAAGCGGAGCCCGCTGACCTCCTCCCAGTCCCGGTAGAACGAGATGATATGCTCGCTGGAGGTATGGCGCGGCACATGGTGGGTCATCTTCACCAGGGTCAGCTCCACCTGCAGCGGCGTGGCGCCCAGCAGGCGCGCGAACTGCGTCTCGGTGCGGATCTTGTCGGGCATCAGGTTCAACAGGCCGATGCGCATCGGCCGGATGTCCTGGCGCACCGCGTCCGCCTCGCCCATCACCATGACCCCTTCCGCATCCAGGGTGGCGCGGGCGGGCAGGTCGTCGGGAATCTTTATCGGCATCGCGATGTCTCGTTTCGCCGGCCGCAAGGCGTGGCCGGCAGCTGGCTGTCAGGTACGGAAGCCGGCGACCGGCCGGCGGATCGAACGGGTCAGGGCCGAACCCTATAGCAGAACCGGCGCCGGCACCCGGAATCCTGTCTCGGCCCTGCCGGGCCCGCTCACGCCGGGTATGTCTGCGTTCACGGTTTGGCAACCCGCCCTCGGCAAATATGCTATCCCGGTGCGCTTCGACCAGACCGCGCCGCCCGTCCTCCTGGGAGCGAACCGGTCCAACCAGCGATGCATGCCTATCCGCACCAGCCGCTGACGAACCGCCTGCTTGCCGCCGTTGCGGCCGCAGGTGCCGCGGCCCTGCGCCCGCGGATGGCCCTGGCCGGGCCGCAGTCCGGGACGTCCGACTGGCTGCGGAACGAGGTCGAGGTCGAGATGCTGCTGCAGCTCAACCGGAACCAGCTGGTGGCTGCGGTGATCGGCATCGTGAACCCGCTGCTCCTCGCCTCCGCCCTCTGGGCAGCGCAGACGGCCGTCTTCATTGCCGTCTGGTGCCTGGTCGGCCTCCTGCTCGGCCTGCTGCAGCTGCGGGCCTGGCATCGCAATGCCGGCAAGCCCCGGCCGTCGCGGCCGTTGCGCAACCTGACCCTGCGGGTCTGCATCCCGACCCTGGTCGGCGGCCTCTACTGGGCCGTGCTGCCGATCGTCGTCATGCCGATGGCCGACCCGCCGGGCGTCCTGGCGATCACCGTGGTGGTCTGCGGCACGGGGATCGGCGGTGCCGTGCTGCTGGCCCTGGTGCCGCCGGCCGCCGCCATCTATGTGGCGCTCACCTTCGTGCCCACGATCACGATGATCTATGCCTGCCATCCCGACACCCCGTGGGAACTGGCCGTCCTGATCGGCAACCTGTTCCTGTTCATGGCCGTCACCGTCCACCGCATCCGCCGGGTGTTCGTCGACAACTGGGCCAATGCGATCGACAAGAGCCGGCTGGCCTTGCAGGCGCAGTCGGCGGAGCGCACGAAGGCGGAGTTCATCGCCAATATGAGCCACGAGCTGCGCACCCCGCTGAACGCCATCAACGGCTTCTCCGAGGCGATGTCGACAGAGCTGTTCGGCGACCTGGGCTCGGACCGCTACCGGTCCTATGCGGTCGACATCCATGCCAGCGGCCATCGCCTGCTGGGCATCATCAACGACATGATCGACATCTCGCGGATCGAGGCGAACCGCTACGAGCTCGACATCGCGGAAGTCCCGCTGGACGAACTGATGGCCCGCTCGCAGGCCCTGGTGGCGCCGGCCGCCACCGTCGCCGGTATCGACCTGCGGGCCGGGTACGCCGACCATGCCATCCGCGTGGATGCCGCAGCGGTCGCCCAGGTGCTGCAGAACCTGCTGTCCAATGCGGTGAAGTTCAGTCCTCGCGGCAGCACCGTGGAGCTTTCGGCGCGCGCGGACGCGGATGGTGCACTGGTCCTCACGGTCAGCGATGCCGGGGGCGGCATGGAGGCCGAGGAGATCGCGATGGCCCTGACCCGGTTCGGCAAGGTCAGCGACGTGACGACAACCAATGCCGGCGGGGTGGGCCTCGGCCTGCCGCTCAGCCAGGAGCTGATGAAGCTGCATGGCGGCCGGCTGGTGATCGAGAGCAAGGCGGGCGTGGGGACCCGGGTGGAAGCGCAGTTCCCGCCCGGCACCGCGCGGCCGCCGGCCCTCGCCTCGCCGGCACCGGCATCGGCGGGCCCGATCCCGGCCCGGTGAGACGGGTCGCTCAGCGCCGGCGCGCCAGGTGGACCCAGAGGCCGGCCGCCAGGCCGAACGTGACCATGCCGGCGGCGATGGCCAGGAACACGCCGGCCAACCCCAGGTCGGTCCAGGCGGTCAGGGCGAGCCCGCCGCCGACCGCGACGGCCGCACGGGCGAGCCCCGCCAGGACCGGGCCCAGCACCCGCCCTGCGCCCTGGCCGGCGAAGTAGAGGCCGAGGCCCAGGGCAAAGAATCCGTAGAACGGCGCGGCGATGCCGAAATAGGCGCGGCCCGCCGCCAGGGTCGCGGCATCGCCGGGCGCCACGAACAGCCCCAGCCAGAGGTCCGGGAAGGCCGCGAAGAACAGGCCGATGCCGCCCACCAGGCCGGCCGCGGCGAAGCTGCCGGTCCAGGCGATCGCCTGGGCGCGCCGGTGCTGCCCCGCGCCGGTATTGGCGCCGACCATCGCGGTCATCGCCGCGCCGATCCCGAAGACCACCGGCACCATCAGGAATTCCAGCCTTGCTCCCAAGCCGTAGCCCGCAAGGGCGGCCTCGCCGAAGCGGCCGACCAGCCCGACCATCACGACGATGGTGAAGACCGTCTGCACCGCCGAGAGCGAGGCGATCAGCCCGACCTTCAGGATGTCGCGGAACAGGGCCGCCTGCAGCGGCGCCAGGCCGCGCAGCGGGTCCAGCCCCGCGCGACCGGTCGCCAGGTAGCCCAGGGCCAGCACGGCGCCCAGGACATGGGCGATCACGATCCCCGCCGCCAGGCCGGTCATGCCCAGTGCCGGAAACGGGCCCCAGCCCAGTGCCAGGGCGCCGGACAGCGGGATCGAGACGAGCGAGACCAGCAGCAGGATCTGCGACGGCATCGCCATGTTGCCGGTGCCCCGCAGCAGGCTCAGGCAGGTATGGCAGAGCCAGACCGCGATACAGCCGGGGAAGAAGATGCCGGCATAGGCCAGCGCGGCCTGCAGCGCAGGCCCGTGCCCGCCCAGCAGCGCGAACAGCGGTGCGCCCCAGACCGCCACCAGCAGGGCGGAGAGGGCCGCTGCCGCCGCGGCGACGATGCCGGCATGCCAGACCAGCCGCTCCGCCCGGTCGCTGTCGCCGGCGCCGAGCGCCCGGGCCAGGGCGGAGGAGATCGCGCCGCCGAACGCGCCGGCCGAGAGCATCTGGGTCAGCATGACCAGGGGAAAGACCAGCGCCAGCCCGGCCAGGGCGCTGACCCCCAGCAGGCCGGCAAAGACCCCTTCGGCAATGCTGGTGGCCGCCATCACCCCCATCGCGACCACGTTCGGTGCAGCCAGGCGGGCCAGGGTGGGCGCGATCGGCCCCTCCAGCAGCAGCTTCGTCCGTGCCGCACGGGCCGCCGCGGCCGTCGCGCGGGCGGGGGAGGGCGGAACCGGCAGGGGCGCGAGGGCGGCCGGTGCTGCGGCAAGGGCGGGGCCGGCGGCCGGGGGCGTCGACATCGGGTTCTCCTGCGCGAGGCGCGGTGCCGGCCGGGGCTGCCCGCGGCCAGGTAAATTCTATTTTGGAACGAACCTCATCTAGGTTTCTTTCTGGAACCTGTCACGCGATGAAAAGTCCTTCGGGCATGAGACGGTGTCATGCCTGATGCCGGCCCGCGAAACCGGGCATCGACGTCAGCGCCGTACCTTCAGATGTTCCGAAACGGGTCGGCCGCGGATCCGCCTGGCGCGATCTCAGGTGGCAAATGTCGCTTGCCTGCTCTCGCGCGTCGCGGGTCTCGCGACCTGACGAAAGCCGCTCGCCCGGCTCGGCTCGCCCTCGCCCGATACCCGCGTGCTGAGCAGCCAGTTGTAGATGGCGATGCAGAGCGTCGCGTGGTGATGATAGCCTTTCCAGCCACGTCCCTCGTAATGCCCCAGCCCGATCTCCTCCTTGAGGATCCTGTAGCAGGCCTCGCCCCGCCAGCTCCGTTGCGACATCTCTACGAGGTGCTCGAGCGCGCTGTCGGCCGGCAATGTCGACAGCCAGTAGCGCTGCGGTTCCGCTGCCCCGTCCGGCCATTCGATCAGCAGCCATTCGGGCTCCTGGCGGCGTGCCGACCGCGGGGTCACGCGCAGGGCGGCAAAGCGCGAGATCTGCCAGTCGCTCAGATGCTGCCAGCGGATCTGCCGGAACCTGCCGGGCGGCAGGGTCGCGGCCAGCGCTTTCACGTCCATTGGCGCCACCGGCTCCGGATCGAAGCTGCTGTCGTGAACAGCGGAAAGCTCGGTGCTTCCCCTGACGGCCAGCACATAGGGGATCTCCAGGCGCGCGATCTCCGCGCGGAACCGGTGGTCGTCGCCGTAGGTCGTGCCGGCGGAGATGGCACCGGTCGGGACGCCGTTCGCGATGGCCTGGCGGATCTGCTGCAGGGCAATCTGCGCCCGGGTCTGGAACGGCAGGCCCTCGGGCACGCCGGCCCGCCGGCGCCGTGCCGCGTCCCGCGCCCATGATTCCGGCAGGTACAGCCTCTGCGAAATCGGCAGGGTCACGTCCCCTGTCGACATGAACAGGAAGACCGCCGACTGGCAGTTCGCCCTGCGGCCGATCCTCTGGCAGAACTTCTGGGCGACGCCGACCGTGTGCTCGCCTTTCTTGACGAAGCCGCTGTCGCAGATGACCCAGGACATCGGCCGATTCCGTTCCGCCAGGGTCTGCAGCGCGACGTCCCGCGCCACGTCGAGCACTTTCCTGTCGCTCCAGTTGGACGAGGAGATGAAATGATGGAGCGACTGGTGCATCGCGCCGACATCTTCCCCGGCGACGGAGCAGGCGATGCTCTCGACGCTCTTGCGCACGTCCTTCAGCAGCAACCCGCGGCAATAGGCGCGAAGCGGTGCGACACGGTCGACATGGCCGATGACCGCCGCCAGCCTGCCCACATATTGTTCCAGGCGCGCTTCGGTGACTGGTGAAGGTACGGATCCATGTGCCATTGGCTGGCCTCCTTTCCTCCCTGAAGCTGCCGGCCTTGCACCGGGTGCAGGCTGGCCTGTCTAGAGAAGACCGGGACCGGGTCGGAAACCCGGCGGGCGCGCCGCTGCGCTGTGCAGCAGGGCCTGGAGCTGGATTTGCGCGGTGACGCAGGTCACGGTCTGCGCATACGATAGCACGCCTTTCCGAATGGAATGGCACCTGGCCGAACTGCGTGACGTCGAACGCGCCGGATCGCGCCGGGCGCGTCGTGCTCCGGGCGCGACGGCCGGCCTTCCGGCCGATATAGAACATATGATGAACATGGCCGGTTCTTCGCTGCAGGGGCGAAGCGGGTCGGGCCAGATTTTGTGACACTGTCTCCCGTCTCGCCGCTTCACCGGTGCGTTACGGCCATATTCGTATTGCGAAGGTCGCTGCGGCAGGAGGAGGATGATCCCGAAGCCAAAAGCCGAAACCGCCGAGGAAGCCGAGGAAGGAAACTGCGATGGCTCTTCTGGACAGATCCGCATGGTACGACATTGCGCGGTCGACGAACTGGACCCCGAGATACGTCAGCGAAGACGAACTCTTCCCGCCCGAGCAGAGCGACCCCTACGGCATCCCGATTGCGGAATGGGAGACGTTCGACGAACCCTACAAGGTCTCCTATCGCGAGTATGTGAAGGTGCAGCGGGAAAAGGATGCCGGCGCCTATTCGGTAAAGGCGGCGCTCTCCAGGTCCCGCTACTATGAGAATGCCGACCCGGCCTGGCTGAGCCTCCTGAAGATGCATTACGGCGCGATTGCGCTGTCGGAATATGCGGCCTGCCAGTCGGATGCCAGGATGACGCGCTTCTCGAAGGCGCCGTCGATGCGGAACATGGCGACGTTCGGCATGATGGACGAGATGCGCCACGGGCAGATTCAGCTCTTCTTCCCGCATCAGCTCGTCACGCAGGACCGTCAGTTCGACTGGGCGCACGAGGCGCATCACACCAAGAACTGGGCGACGCTCGCTGGCCGGCATGCGCTCGACGACGTCATGATGACCCGCGACGCGATGACCACCTCGCTGATGCTGAATTTCGCCTTCGAGACGGGCCTGACCAACGTTCAGATGATCGGCCTTTCTGCCGATGCGGCGAACATGGGCGACTTCACCTTCGCCAATCTCATCACCAGCATCCAGTCCGACGAGGCGCGCCATGCGCAGATCGGCACGCCGGTGATCGAGATCATGCTGCGAAACGGCCGGAAGGCCGAGGCACAGCAGGCGGTCGACATCGCCTTCTGGCGCATCTGGCGGGTCTTCGCCCTGCTGACCGGCATCCCGATGGACTACTGGTTCCCCATCGAGAAGCGCGACCGGTCGTTCAAGGAATACATGCACGAGTTCGTCATCACGCAGTTCGAGCGCCAGCTCATCGATGTCGGGCTCGAGCGGCCCTGGTACTGGGAGCATTTCCTGACCGACATCGAGACCCATCACCATTGCCAGCAGGCGGGGATCTGGTCCTGGCGCGAGACGGTCTGGTGGAATCCCAATGGCGGGCTGTCGCCCGAGAACCGGGACTGGCTGGAAGAGAAGTATCCGGGCTGGAACGCCACGTTCGGCAAGTACTGGGACGTGATCATCGACAACCTGCAGAACGGCCGCGAGGAAAAGACCCAGGCGATCGGCATGCCGGCCATCTGCAACATGTGCCAGATCCCGATCTCCAACAAGGGCGGGACCGAGTGGAAGGCGCGCGTCCACCAGCATGAGCATGACGGCCGCCGCTACAACTTCTGCACGCCGGTATGCAAGTGGATCTTCACGACCGACCCCGATCGCTACAAGGATTGGAACACCGTCGTGGACCGCATGTACAACGGCGAGATCAACCCGCCCACTGCCGAGAACATCCTGCGGTTCATGGGATCCGGGGTGGTGAGCAAGGGCGGCGCCGATGCCCATGACTATTCGTGGGTGAACGGCTATCGCGGACAGCCGCACGTCCACAAGCACTCGGTTGGCTGAGCAGGGCCGGCGGGGAGGCCCTGCCCTCCCCGCCGGGCACCTGCCCAAGGCCGCAACCCCACTGACCGATTGGAGCTCTGCAATGGGATCTGTCGCACTGATCTCCCGGCTGCAGTTCGATGCCCATACCCGGGTGATCGATGTCGAGAGCGAATTCACCATGGACCAGGTTGCCGAGGCCTGCTGTGCGCCGGCCGTCGGGTACCAGACGACGCATCCGGACCCCTCCAAGCCGCTGCGCATCCGGCGCACCAGCGACGACGATTCCGGCGCGCCGCTGCCAAGAACTACGACCGTCGAGCAGGCCGGCTTCAAGCATTTCGAGATGATCGATGTGTATGTGGACTGACATGCGGCAGGGCCCCGGCCCGGCATCGACGGCCTGAACCCTGCCGTGGCGGACATGGAGCGGTCAGTGGCGGAAGACGAGCCCGTCTATCACAGGGTCTGCAGCCTCGACGATCTGTGGGCCGGCGAAATGCAGGCCTGCACCGTCGAAGGCACCCAGATCCTGGTCGTGCATACCGACAGCGGCGAGGTCCGGGCGATCCAGGCGATGTGCCCCCATCAACGTGTCGCGCTGGCCGATGGCACGCTCGAGGGCAATGTCCTGACCTGCTCGGCGCATCTCTGGGAGGTGGATGTCGTCACCGGGAAAGGCGTCAACCCGCACCATGCCGACGTTGCGCACTATCCATCCCGGGTGGACGGCAACGACGTCTTCGTGGCGGTCGCAGGGGTCAAGCCGAAATACTCGGTGCCCTGACCGGCGCCGGCCTTGGGGAACGGGCGCGAGCGAGTAAAGGAGGAGGCGTGAAAATGACTGTCTCGGCAGAAGAGAAGACCAGGAACATGGCGGGCCCGCTGCTCCGCGGTGGGGAAATCGCGATCGCGGCCTGCGAGGCGATCGAGATCGACAACCCCGACAAGGACATCAAGATCGAGGACCATCAGACCTATGTCCGCGTGGAAGCGGAAGGCGGCATCATCATACGCCGCCAGACGATGGCAGAGATCCTTGGTCGCCCGTTCGAGATGCAGGAGCTCGAGGTCAACCTGAGCGGGTTCTCCGGCCAGATCGAGACTTCGGAAGACTACATGAAGTGGTACCTCAAGATTAAGCTCTGAACCGGGAAGCAGGGCAGGTGCTCCTCGCTGCAGGCAAAACCGTCTAGGGAGAAAGAACATGTCGGACTCCAGCAATACTCTCGCTCCACTGAAGACATGGAGCCATCTGGTTCGGGATCGCCGGCGGCCCACGGAATACGAGATCGTTTCGACCAACATGCTCTGGAGCATGTCGGACGAGAAGGCGCCCTGGGCGATGGGGCCCCAGGTGCCGATGACGAAATGGTACGTGAAGTACCGCAACGAAAGCCCGCTGAAGCATTCGAACTGGGACGGCTTCAGGGATCCCGACCAGCTCGTCTACCGCACCTACAACATGCTGCAGGACGGGCAGGAATCCTTCGTGGACGGCCTGCTCGACGATCACGACAAGAACGACCACGACATGGGCCTCGCCCTGCCCTGGTGCGAGGCGCTGGCGCATGTCTACACGCCGTCCCGCTACCTCGTTCACACGGTGCAGATGTCCTCCGCCTACCTGGCGACCATGGCGCCGGCAAGCACGATCGAGAACTGCTTCATCTTCCAGTCTGCCGACCAGCTGCGCTGGCTGTCCCGCGTCGCCTACCGCACGGCCGAACTGTCCACCGCCTATCCGGACGGCGGCTTCAACAGGGATGAGCGCGCGCACTGGGAGGATGCTCCGGCATGGCAGGGCTTTCGCGAATTGATGGAGCGCGGCCTGACCGCCTGGGACTGGGCGGAGCAGTTCGTCATGCTGAACCTGGTCGCCAAGCCGGCGATCGACGAAGCGTTCCTGCGGCAGTTCGGCGCCCTGGGCCGGCGCAACGGAGACAGCCTCACGGCGCTGCTGCTCGATGCCCAGCTGGTCGACAGCGACCGGTCCCGTCGCTGGACGAAGGCGCTGATCGACTACGCGATGACGGAGAATGAAGCGGGCAACCGGAAGGTCGTGGAGAACTGGCTGAAGACCTGGGTGCCGCTCGGCGACACGGCGATCGATGCCCTCTGCGGCGCCTTCGATCCCGGCGGCGCGGCCGCCATCGCGGCGAAGATTGATGCCAGGGCGTTCCGGGCCAGCCTGGGCTTCAATATCTGAGATCCCCGAACCGGCCCGGCCGGTCGCGACGGCGCCGCTGCGTCCGGAAGCCGTATCCGCCTGAAGGCCTCGCTTTCCCGGGGCCGGCTCGGACGCTCCCCCTGCCGATTGGCAGCGGGCCTCTTGCGCCGGCGTGGGGCCCGAGATGCGTGGCGGCCGCGGTTGCGGCGGCATGGCGTCGCCCGGAATGCCCTGGGGGAGCCTCATGGGCCTGTCCTATGACACCATCGGCATCGACTATGCCGATCTCCGCAAACCCGACCGCCGGATCGCGGCGCTGATCGAACAGGCATTGGGGCCGGCCCGAACGGTTCTGAACGTGGGTGCCGGCGCGGGCTCCTACGAACCGGCGGGCCGGCGGGTGACGGCCGTCGAGCCCTCGGCCGGGATGATCCGGCAGCGCCGTTTGCCGGCGGCGATGGTCGTGCAGGGCCGTGCGGAGATGCTGCCCTTCGCCGACCGCTCCTTCGACGCCGCGATGGCGGTCCTGACGGTCCATCACTGGACCGACAGGGCGAAGGGCCTTGGCGAGATGCGGCGCGTGACAGGCGGCCCGGTCGTCCTGCTCACCTTCGACCCCGCGCCGCGGGGGTTCTGGCTGACGGACTACATCCCGGCGCTTGCGGCGCTGGACGATGTCCAGATGCCAAGGATGGCGGACTACCGCAGATGGTTGGGGCCGGTGGAGGTCACACCCGTACCGATCCCGCACGACTGTGCCGACGGCTTTCTCTATGCCTATTGGCGGCGCCCGGCCGCCTATCTCGATCCCCGGGTGCGGGCCGCCATGTCGTCGTTCTGGGCGCTCGGCGACGTTTCGGAACCGCTGGCCAGGCTCGCGGACGACCTGGCGACCGGCGCCTGGGAGGCGCGGTACGGGCACCTGCGCGAACGTACGGAGATCGATGCCGGCTACCGGCTCGTCACCGCCTTGCGGTAGGCGGGCGAGCGGATCGGCGACCGTTCGGATCTCTCGAAAACGAACGATTCAGCGAGCCGGGAGGGGACGGGCCCAGATTCTGGGCCCGTGCTCACCTGGAACTCATACGTTTTCAGTTCGGTAGAATAGAACCGCGGCATTTCGGGATGGGGTTACGGGACCTGCCGGAATTCCTTCTCCGACGGGATTCTGGATTTCTCAAAAGCTCGTTTCGGCATACTTCCATCCGGGCGGATGCGTGCCTTGCGTTCGGAGTTGTGGACGGGTTCGTGTCAGATCAGCAGCGAGAAACTGCCCAACTCGGCGGCCGTGGCGACCAGGCCCTGCCGGGTGAGAATGTCGAGGTACTCCTCGGCGCTATAGGGAGGGTTCTGCAGCCGCGCACGGACCTTTCGGATCGCCGAGCAGAACAATCCCGGCGCCAGGCTCAGCTGATTGGCAAGAAACTCGTCCGGGTGAAGAGCCTCGATGCCGAACGGTGCAATGGCACCGGACGGAAAATCCCTGAGATTCTGCGTGACAATGGCATCGCACCGGCCCGTGATCGCAGCCGCCAGCACGTGGCGGTCGTCAGGGTCGGGCAAGGAAAGGGAAGGCACCAGGGCCTGATATCCGGTGACCAGGCAGTCGCGCACATTCCGGTCCATCAGCGATCTTGTGCGCTCCAGCAGGGCCCGATCCCTGTGCGGCTCCTGGCGGAGAAGGGCAATCATCCACTCCCGGTGGATGTCATCGCTCCATTTCGCCTTGAACAGATCGGAGACGGCGAGCTGCAGGAGCAGGTCTCGCATCGGGGCCGGGTAGAGCACATTGGCATCGAGCAGGACCGTGTAGCGGCTCACCGCTTGTCGTAACCCATATCATGGGCCTGGGCGTCTGCAGCGA
>JAVJON010000056.1:0-12899 GCA_040216765.1 Sneathiellaceae bacterium
ATCGTCACCACCGCGCTCGTCGCGGTGGTCCATGGTGCCGCCAGGCTCAATAATGGCCTGATCTTATTGAGGTGCGGCGCGATGGATGCGCGGGACAAGCCCGCGCATGACGAAGCTATAAAACGCATGAGGCCGGAGAACGGCACTTAACCGGACAGCAGTGGGCGCGACCCGGCGGTCCATCCCGAGGCGAGACTCAATAGCGGCAGAATGTGACGGAAACCGTTGCGCAGCGGCACCATGGACTCGCGGGACAAGCCCGCGAGTGACGAGCTTTTGGGGGCCGGCCTGAACCGGAAATCGGTGGGACAGGTACAGGCGGCGGCGCGGGAAAAGGGGGCCGCGCCTCGCTCGATTGCTTCATGAGCCTCGGGCCGGGCCGGCCGCGCCGGGGCTCAGCAGTCCAGTGTCGTCTCGCGCTCCCAGTCGCTCAGGTGGCGCATATAGTCGTCCCACTCCGCGCGCTTCAGCTTCAGGTAGGAATCGACGAACGGTGCGCCCAGCCCGGCGCGCAGCGCCTTGCTGCGATCCAGTTCGCGCAGCGCGTCCAGCAGGTTGAGCGGCAGGGTGCGGGCGCCCCGCACCTTGTGGCCGTCGGTGTACATGTTGATGTCCAGCCGCTTGCCGGGGGCCAGCGTCCGCTCCATGCCGTCCAGCCCGGCGGCGATATAGGCCGCGGGCATCAGGTAGGGATTGGCCGCGCCGTCGCCCAGGCGGATCTCGAACCGTCCGGCATCGGGAATCCGCACCATGTGGGTGCGGTTGTTGCCGCCATAGGTCACCGTGTTCGGCGCCCAGGTCGCGCCCGACGAGGTCGGCGGCGCGTTGATCCGCTTGTAGGAATTCACCGCGGGCGCGGCCAGCGCGGTGAAGGCGGGCGCATGCGCGATCAGCCCGCCCAGGAAGGCATAGCCGGCGCCGGAGATGCCGAGCTCGCCCTTCGGGTCGTCGAACAGGTTGCGCTTGCCCGCCTTGTTCCAGGCGGAGACATGGGCATGGCAGCCATTGCCGGTCAGGTGGCTGAACGGCTTCGGCATGAAGGTGGCGCGCAGGCCGTGCAGCTCCGCCACCGAGCGCACCATGAACTTGAAGAAGGCATGCCGGTCGGCGGTGAGCAGGCTGTCGTCATAGGCCCAGTTCATCTCGAACTGGCCGTTGGCATCCTCATGGTCGTTCTGGTAGGCGCCCCAGCCCAGGGCCTGCATATGGTCGCAGATCTCCGACACCAGGTCGAAGCGGCGCATCAGCGCTCCCTGGTCGTAGCAGGGCTTCGCCTGGGTATCGGCGGAATCGGCGATCGCGCTGCCGTCCGGCGAGATCAGGAAGAACTCGCACTCCACGCCATGGCGGAACCGGTAGCCCGCCGCCTCGGCCGCCTGCAGGACCTTCTTCAGGGCGAAGCGCGGCGCCTGCTCCACGGCGGCGCCGTCCATGTACAGGTCGGCCGCCAGCCAGCCGACCTCCGGCTTCCAGGGCAGCTGGATCAGGCTGCCGGCATCGGGCCGCGCGAACAGGTCGGAATCCGCCGGCGTCATGTCCAGCCAGGTGGCGAAGCCGGCAAAGCCCGCGCCGTCCCGCTGCATCTGGCCGATGGCTGCGGCCGGGACCAGCTTGGCCCGCATGGTGCCGAACAGGTCGGCATAGGAGATCAGGAAGTACCGGATCCCCAGCTCCTTCGCCTTCTTCTGAAGATCGACGTCCACTGCCGGTGCCTCCTTTGTCGGTGTCCGTGGTCGGCCCGCGCGGGACCTGATCCTACATCCTACCCGGAATCCAGCTGGTGCCGGCCAGCGGGACCTGGGCCATTGCCGCGGCTTCCACCGTCAGGGCGGCCAGGTCGGCGGGCTCCAGGTTGTGCACGTGCGACTTGCCGCAGGCGCGCGCCAGGGTCTGCGCCTCCTGCGTCAGCACGTTCAGGTAGTTGGCGACCCGGCGGCCCGCGGCGACCGGGTCGAGGCGCTTCTCCAGCACCGGGTCCTGGGTGGTGATGCCGACCGGGCAGCGCCCGGTATGGCAATGGGCGCAGGCGCCGGGCTCGGTGCCCAGCGCGTGGTAATCCTCGACGAAGAGCGGCCGGTTGCAGTTCAGCGCGATCATTGCCGCCACGCCGATCGACACGGCGTCGGCGCCCAGCGCGAGCGCCTTGGCGACATCGGCACCGGAGCGGATGCCGCCGGAGACGATCAGCTGCACCTTGCGGTGCATGCCCAGTTCCTGCAGCGCGCGCACCGCCTCGCGCACGGCCGGCAGGGTGGGGATGCCGACATGCTCGATGAAGACGTCCTGCGTTGCGGCGGTCCCGCCCTGCATGCCGTCGACGACCACCACGTCGGCGCCGGACTTCACCGCCAGCGCGGTGTCGTAGTAGGGCCGGCTGGCGCCGACCTTGATGTAGATCGGTTTCTGCCAGTCGGTGATCTCGCGCAGCTCGCGGATCTTGATCTCCAGGTCGTCCGGCCCGGTCCAGTCGGGATGGCGGCAGGCCGAGCGCTGGTCGATGCCCGCCGGCAGGGTGCGCATCGCCGCCACCCGCTCGGTGATCTTCAGGCCCAGCAGCATGCCGCCGCCGCCGGGCTTGGCGCCCTGGCCGACCACCACCTCGATGGCATCGGCCTTCAGGAGGTCCTCCGGGTTCATGCCGTAGCGCGAGGGCAGCAGCTGGTAGACCAGCTGGCTGGAATGGCTGCGCTCCTCGGCCGTCATGCCGCCATCGCCGGTCGTCGTGGAGGTGCCGGCGGCGCTGGCGCCGCGGCCCAGCGCCTCCTTGGCATTGGCCCCCAGGGCGCCAAAGCTCATGCCGGCGATGGTCACCGGGATCTTCAGCTCGATCGGCTTCTTCGCGAAGCGGCTGCCCAGCACCACGTCGGTGCCGCAGGCCTCGCGATAGCCTTCCAGCGGGTAGCGCGACATCGAGGCGCCCAGCAGCACCAGGTCGTCGAAGCTGGGCAGCGGGCGGCGCGCGCCATAGCCGCGGATCTCATAGACGCCCTGGTCCGCCGCGCGCTGGATCTCGGCGACCACATGGGGTGGAAAGCTGGCGGAAGGGCGGATGCGTCTTGCGTCCATGACTCTGGCCTGTCCCCGGCCGGGCTCAACCGGCGCCGGCATTGTCGATACGGAAGTTATAGAGCCGCCGGGCGGACCCGTAGTGGCGGAACGCGGCAGGGTCGGCCGACAGCTCGGCCCGGCGCAGCAGCGCGGCGAGCTTGTCCCGGTCCGCGTCGGTCATCGGCTTCTCCTCGCAGTCCGCGCCCAGACCCTCGACCCGGCCGCGCACATAGAGGTCCGCCTCGTAGAGGGAATCGCCGAATGCGGCCCCGGCATCGCCCAGCACGATGAGGTTGCCGGCCTGCGCCATGAAGCCGGACAGATGGCCCACATTGCCGCCGACGACGATGTCGATCCCCTTCATCGAGATGCCGCAGCGGGCAGAGGCATTGCCGCCGACCACCAGCAGCCCGCCATGGCCGGATGCGCCGGCAGACTGGCTGGCATTGCCGGTCACCCGGACCGTGCCGGACATCATGTTCTCCGCCAGGCCGGTGCCGGCATTGCCGGCGACCGTGACCTCGGCCGCGCGGTTCATGCCGGCGCAGTAATAGCCGACATGGCCGTCGATGCGGACCTTCAGCGGGCTGCGCAGGCCGCAGGCGAGCGCATGGGCGCCGCCCGGGTTGGCGAGCAGGAAGGCGCCCTCGACCGCCTCGTGCAGGGCGGCGTTGACGGCCCGCAGCTCCTCGCCGGCAAGGTCGAAGAGGGTCTCGTTGCGGCGCCCGGCGAGGGTTTCGCCGGCCGTCATGCCGCCCGGTCCCAGGAATAGACGATGCCGGGCTCGGGCTCCCAGATCTGCGCATGGGTCACGCCCGGCAGCTGCGCGATGGCGCGGAACTCCGACGACATGGCGACCCAGTCGTCGGTCTCCGCGATCACCGCCGGCTTGCAGGCGATCGGGTCGCGCAGCACCGCGAAGCCGGCCGCGGTGCCGATGGCGAAGGTGAAGAAGCCGTCCAGGTCGGCGATGGCATGGTGCAGCGCGGTCTTCAGGTCTGCGCCGCGCCGCATCTGCGCGGCGACATAGGCGGCAGCGACCTCGGAATCGTTCTCTGTCTGGAAGCGCTCGCCCGCGCGCTCCAGGTCGAGGCGCAGCCAGTTGTGGTTGGACAGCGACCCGTTATGGACCAGGCAGGTATCCGCGCCGGTCGAGAAGGGATGCGAGCCGGCGATGGTCACCGCCGATTCCGTGGCCATCCTGGTATGGGCGATGGCATGGCTGCCCTGGCGGCCGGCCAGGCCGAAGCGTGCCGCCACCGCATCGGGATCGCCGACCCCCTTGAACAGCTCGATCTTCTGGCCGGTGGAGAGGACCGTCAGGCCGGGCTCGTTGTCGATCAGCCAATGGCGGACCGCGGCACCGTCGGCCCGGGTCTCCAGAATGGCATGGTCCGCCACGGGGCGGGCCGTCACCGCGACGCCGAGGGCCGCCTCGACCCGGCCGGCCAATGCGCCCCAGTCGGGATCCCGCGCCGACATCACCGTGATCTTGGTTGTCCCGCCGCCGCGCCCGCCGCTGCTGTCATAGACGGCGAAGCCGGCTGAGTCCGGGCCGCGATCGCGCATCTCGTGGAGCATGAGGGCCGTCAGGCGCCCCAGATCCGGCTCCAGGCTTTCCGACTTCAGAAACAGGCCGACGATTCCGCACATGATCTGCCCCATACCTGCCGCAGGATCCGCCGGCGGGCCGGGACTGTCCTGTCAGGAAAAGCGATTGAATGAAAGGAAAATTGCCGGGATCGCGCCGGCCGTCAAGCGCCGCCGCAGCAGCGGTTCGCATCGGGCGGCTCAGGCGCGCGGCGTGACGATCACCGACAGGTAGATCGCCGGCAGGTCGGTCAGGTCGGCCGGGCCGTGCGGGGCGTCGGATTCGAAGAACAGGGAATCGCCGGGCCCCAGCGTATAGGTCCGGTCCGCATAGCGATAGGTCACCCGCCCTTGCAGCATGTAGATGAACTCGTAGCCCGGATGCTCGAACACCGGATAGGTGCTGGATTCCTCGTCCAGGGTGATCAGGAAGGGCTCGACCCGGACATCGCCGCGCATCGAATTGCCGAGCAGCTGGTAGAGATGGCCGGCACGCGACCCGCGACGCTCGATCGGCAGCCCCTCCCCCGCCCGGACGAAGGTGGCGTCGCGGCTCTCGTCGAAGCGCGCGAACAGCGCTGTCATCGGCACGTTCAGCGCGGTGGCCAGGCTCTGCAGCGACGTCAGCGAGGGCGAGGTCTGGCCGTTTTCCAGCTTCGACAGCATGCCGACCGACAGCGAGGTGGCGCGCGCCAGTTCGGTGATGGTGATGCCCAGCGACTGCCGGATGGTGCGGACCTGCCGGCCGATCGCCGCCTCCAGCGACAGCTCCTCGCGCAGGCGCGAGGCAGGCTTTTCCGGGCCGCGCCGCCCCGAGGCACCGCCGCTGGATGCCGCCGGACGCGCGGCCCGTGCAGCCTGCTTCGACTGGGTGGCGGTGCCGGGCTGCGCTGCCTTTGCCTTGGCCATGGCGGTCCTTTCCCGAAATGCGCGGATCGGAGCCGCCAGCCCGGCGGCGGGTGGCGCCACCCAGGCATAATTCTTTCAGAGAAAAAAATATTCCACTCGGCGGGCGCTCTGCAAGCGGCGCGCCGCGGCCCGCGCATTTCCCGGCCCGCGTTGACTGGACCCGGACATTGACTACCATCGGAAAGGAAACAGGCGCAAAAGAAGACGACCAAGGCGCCCCCCAGGGTCGCGAGCCCCCGGGGAGTGGGGAGGCGGACAATTGCTTCAGGAAGCCCAGACCGGAGCCCCCTGGCGGGTGGGCGTGCTGTTCTCCAGCAGCGGCATCACCGCGGTGATCGAGGAGACGCAACTCCGCGGCACCCTGACGGCGATCGACGAGATCAACGAGGCGGGCGGCGTCTGCGGGCGGCCGATCGAGCCGGTCATCTACGACCCGGCATCCGAACCCGCCGCCTATGGCCGGCTGGCCAAGCGCCTGATGGTCGAGGATGGCATCACCACGATGTTCGGCTGCTATACCTCCAGCAGCCGCAAGGCGGTGATCCCGGTGGTCGAGCGGCTGAACGGGCTGCTCTGGTACCCGACCCTCTATGAGGGCTTCGAGTTCTCGTCGAACGTGGTCTATACCGGCGCCGCGCCGAACCAGAACAGCCTCGAGCTCTGTGCCTACCTGATCGAGCAGTACGGCACGCGCTTCTATTTCGTCGGCTCGAACTATGTCTATCCGCGGGAGTCGAACCGCATCATGCGCGAGCTTCTGCGCCACAACGGCGGCGAGGTGGTGGGCGAACGCTATGTCAATCTGCGCGCCCGGCGCACGGACTTCCATCCGATCATGCAGGACATCAGGGAACTGCAGCCGGACGTGATCTTCTCTACCGTGGTGGGCGACGGCACCGCCCTTCTGTACCAGAGCTATGCCGATGCCGCCTTCGACCCGAAGGTCATGCCGATCGCCAGCCTGACCACGACCGAGGCGGAGATCCAGTCGATGGGCGCCGATGTCGGGGAGGGCCATATCACCGCCGCGCCCTATTTCGAGTCCCTGGGCAATGTCGGCAATACCGCCTTCGTGCAACGATACAAGAAGCGCTACGGCAGCGATGCGCCGACCAACATGTGCCTGGAGGCGGCCTATTTCCAGGTGCATATCTTTGCCCGCGCGCTGGAGGCGAGCAATTCCATGGACACCGAGATCCTGCGGCCGGCGGTGCTCTGTTCGGAGTTCGAGGCGCCGCAGGGCCGGGTCACGGTGAATGCGCGGTGCGGGCATACCGATCTGTGGACCCGCATCGGCCGGGCCAACCGCCGCGGCCAGTTCGACCTTGTCTACCAGTCCCCGGCGCGGGTGCCGGCAGACCCCTATCTCATCGGCTATGGCCGGACCGTGGCCGGGATCTGAGCGATGGCGGGACAGGCCGGGAGGCCCGGGCAAGGTGCATGACGAGGAGCGCCCCGTCGCGGCGCCGGATGCCGACAAGCGGACCAGGAGGCCGAAGCAGGCCCCGGCGGCTCTGTCGATTACCGTGATGGTGCCGCGCGACGAGGATGGCGACCTGCTGATCCGGCAGTTGCAGAAGACCCGCGCGGAGCTGCGGCATATCTGGCCGCCGGGCGACGATATCCCGATCGAGGGGGACGCGCTGTTCTGCCAGCTGAGCGACGACCTGCCGCGCCGCCTGCCCTGGCTGCCGGGCAATCCCGCCATGGCGCTCGTGGTGGTTCTGCCGGCGCGCGGGACATTGAACAAGGAGGCGCTAAGGAACTGCGCGCCGCACGGCGTCCTGCAGCTTCCCGTGTCGGGCGAGATCGTTCCGGCCGTACTCGACTCCGCGCGCGAGCAGTTCCTGTATGTCGGCCGGATGCAGCGACGGATCGAGAAGCTGGACGAGAACCTCCGCAATATTCGCAACGTCGAGCGCGCGAAAGCGATCCTCATCAGCAGCCGCCGCATCAGCGAGGAAGAGGCCTACGGATTCCTGCGCAGAAAGGCGATGGAACGGCGCGTGTCGATCGGCGCGCTGGCTTCGATGATCGTTGACTCCGAAGATCTGCTTGCCTAACGTCATCGGTGCCTGACGGGTCGCACCCGAAGGCAGGCAGCAACGGCGCTGCCCCGAAATTGATCAAGGCAATGGAGCCCCGATGGGTTGGTCTCGCGACCATACCTCTGGGGCTTTTTTGTGCCCTGTCCCGGACCGCTTGCGTCCCGGAATCGTCGCGGTCGCGCTGCCGGCACTACCCCCATCGGTCCACCCCGCACCTGCCCGGAAGGCATGGCCTTCCCGGCGGGATCAAAGCCGTCTGACTGGGAGGTAAGCAATGAAGTTCGGGAGGCGCGCGTTTCTCAAGGGGACCGCCGCGGCCGGTGCAGCCGCGGCCGTCGGATTCCCCCATATCTGGATCAAGGACGCATCGCTGGCACGGGCCGCGGGCGGGGAGATCAAGGTCGGTGTCCTGTTCTCCCTGACGGGGACCACGGCGATCGTCGAGGAATCGCTGAACAAGGCCACGATCCTTGCCATCGAGCAGATCAACGATGCCGGCGGCATCAACGGCATGAAGATCGTGCCGATCGAGGAGGACCCCGCGTCCGACCCGGCCACCTTTGCCGAGAAGGCGCGAAAGCTGGTCCTCAGCGACAAGTGCGTGAGCGTTTTCGGATCCTATACCTCGGCAAGCCGGAAGGCGGTCCTGCCGGTCTTCGAAAAGCGGAACAACCTGTATTTCTACCCGACCCTGTACGAAGGCCGGGAATGTTCGAAGAACGTGATCTATACCGGCGCGGTCCCGAACCAGCAGCAGGACGACTTCGTGCCCTGGCTGGTCGAGAAGTTCGGCAAGCGCTGGTACCTGATCGGCTCGAATTACATCTACCCGAAGGAAGAGAACAACTACTGCAAGAAGCTGCTGGAAGGGCTGGGCGCAGAGGTGGTCGACGAGGAATACGTGCCTCTGGGCCATTCCGAGTTCTCGTCGGTCATCAACAAGTTCCGCAGCGAGAAGCCCGACGTGATCTTCTCCACCGTGGTCGGCGATTCCGTGGTGGCGCTGCACAGGCAGTATCATGCCGCGGGACTCGACCCGGCGAAGATGCCGATGGCCAGCCTGACCACCTCGGAGAACGAGGTGGCCGCCATGGGCGGTGCCGCCGCAGCCGGGCATTTCACCTCGGCACCGTACTTCATGGTCTATGACTCGCCGGAGAACCACAAATTCGTGGAGGCCTATCGTGCCCGCTGGGGTGCCGACAAGGTGACGCATTTCGTCTCCGAGCCGGCCTACTTCCAGGTCTTCCTGTTCAAGCAGGCGGTCGAGAAGCTGGCCGCCAGCGACATCACCCCGCCGAACATCCGCGAGGCCATCAAGGGCGAGGAAATGGTGGCACCGCAGGGCAAGGTGATGATCGAGCGTGCGAACCTGCACACCTGGCTCTGGCCGAAGATCGGCCAGTGCCAGGCCGACGGGCAGTTCAAGATCCTGAAGCAGAGCGACAACTGGCTGGAGCCGGTGCCCTACTCCGCCTATGACGGGCAGGTCTGCAAGGAGGATGGATTGCAACAGGGCTAGACGCCCGCGATTCCGACTGGTCCTGCGGCGGGGGTTCGCCCCCGCCGCCACCTTTGACATCGACGAAATCGGTACCCGGCATGGAGTCGTTCCTTCTGCAGCTGTTCACGGGGCTCAGCATCGCCTCGATCCTGCTGCTGGTCGCGCTCGGTCTTGCGATCATCTATGGCGCCACCGGCGTCATCAATCTCGCTCACGGCGAATTCGTGATGCTTGGCGCGTACAGCGCATGGGCGCTGCAGAGCTTCGTCGGCCTCGGCCTGCTGGAAAGCCTGGTCCTGATCTTCCTGATCGTCGCGGCGCTGGGCTGGATCGTCGAGCGGCTCGTCATACGCCACCTCTACCACCGGCCGCTGGACACGATCCTGGCCACCTGGGGAATCGGCGTCATCGCCCAGCAGGGAATCCGCATGCTCGCCGGCGGCGAACTGCGCTATGTGGAGATGCCGGTCTGGCTGGGCAGCAGCGTGTCGGTGCTGGGCATCGAGACATCGGCCTTCCGCATCTTCATCCTGCTGGTGGCCATCGCCCTGTTCGTGCTGACCTGGTACCTGATGCGGCGCACCCCGTTCGGCATGAAGCTGCGGGCGATCACGCAGGACCGTGAGATCGCCAGCTGCTTCGGGATCAACAGCCGCCGGATCTACAGCCTGACCTTCGCCTATGGCGCCGGCCTGGCGGGGCTGGCCGGCGCCCTGGTCTCGCCCTTGAAGAGCGTCTCGCCGGAAATGGGCACGACCTATGTGGTCGACGCCTTCATGGTGGTGGTCCTGGGCGGCGTCGAGAGCCTGATGGGCACCATCGTCAGCGCGGCGATCATCGGGGAAATGACCGGGGCCATCGCCTTCCTGAGCAACGATACGATCGCCAAGGCACTGGTGCTGGTGGCGATCATCATCCTGATACGGTTCCGCCCCCGCGGCCTGTTCACCGCGCGCGTGAGGGGCTGAGCGATGGCTGGTTCACAGAGCGAACAGCGTCGCGAACGGATGTCCGGCCGGACGAAGTTGCAGATCGTCGTCTACGGCCTGGTCTGTCTTGCCATCCTGCTGGTGCCGACCTTCGTGGATGATGCCTTCATCCTCAACAAGTATGCCCGCTACCTGGTGCTCGGCATCTTCGCGATGTCGCTCAGCCTGTGCTGGGGCTTCGCCGGCATCCTGAACCTGGGCCATGCGATCAGCTTCGGCCTGGGATCCTATTGCATGGCGATGATGCTCAAGCTGCGCACCGTGCCGGTCCATACCGGCGCGGAAGGGCTGCCGGATTTCATGGTCTGGAACAATGTGGAGACCCTGCCCTGGTTCTGGGTCCCGTTCCATTCCATCGGGTTCGGGCTGGCCGCGGGCATCGTGGTGCCGGTGCTGTTCGCGATGCTGCTGGGCTGGTTCATCTTCCGGGCACGGATCACCGGGGTCTATGTCGCGATCATCACCCTGGCGACCCTGGTGGTGGTCAACCTCCTGATCATCGACCAGCAGCGCTATACCGGCGGTTTCAACGGCATCACCGACCTCGCGCAGCTCGAGATCATGGGGTTGACCTTCGACGCCTATGGCTCCTCCTCCTACTACCTGATCGCCGGCACCCTCACGATCTGCCTGTTCCTGGTCCTGGCGATCACGAAGAGCAAGACCGGGCTCATCCTGCAGGCCGTGCGCGATCACGAGAACAGGGTCCGCTACTTCGGCTACGATGTCGCGAACTACCAGATCTTCGCCTTCTCCGCCTCCGCGGCGATCGCCGGTGTGGCGGGGATGCTCTACACGATCGTCATGGAGTTCGCCTCGCCGACCTTCATCGGCGTGTCGATCAGCCTGTTCGTGGTCATCTGGTGCGCGGTGGGCGGCAGGCAGAGCCTGCTGGGCGCCATGCTGGGCGCGATCGTCGTGACCGGCATGCAGGGCGCGCTGTCGGAATCCGAGGTGTTCCTGAACACCTGGATGCTGATCATGGGGTTCGTCTTCGTGCTCGTGGTCCTCTTCCTGCCGAAGGGGCTGGCCGGGGCCGCGGACCTGGTGGCACAGCGGCTCGGTCTGGGCGGCGGGCGGTCGCGCGGCGCGAGCCGGGCGCGGGACGGGCAGATCGCCGCAAAGCCGGCGGAGGGCGCGGAATGACGGCGCATCTGAGCATCGAGGACGTGGTCGTCAGCTTCAACGGCTTCCGGGCCGTGGATGGCCTGAACCTGTCGGTGGCGCGTGGCGAGCTGCGCTGCCTGATCGGGCCCAACGGGGCGGGCAAGACCACGGCCCTGGACCTGATCTGCGGCAAGGTTCGCCCCAGCTCGGGCGCGGTGATGTTCGACGGCACCAGAATCAACGACATGGACGAGCACCGGATCGCGCGCCGCGGCGTGGGGCGGAAGTTCCAGGTGCCGAGCGTGTTCCGCGAACTCACCGTGATGGAGAACCTGGAAGTGGCGTTCTCCAGGCAGACCGGGGTGATTGCCAACCTGTTCAAGATGGGCAGGGCAGCGGAGACCGACGGCCTGGAGAAACTGGCGCAGCTTGTCGGCCTGGAGGAACAGCTCGGCATGGAAGCCGGCCATCTGTCCCACGGCCAGACCCAGTGGCTGGAGATCGCCCTGCTGCTGGCCCAGGACCCGCAGCTGATCCTGATGGACGAGCCCACCGCCGGAATGACGCGGCAGGAAACCGAAAAGACCGCCGAACTCTTCATCCGCCTGAAGGGGCAGCACACCCTGATCGTGGTCGAGCACGACATGGGCTTCGTGAAGCAGATCGGCGACGTGATCTCGGTGATGCATCACGGCCGCATGCTCGCCGAGGGCACGGCGGCGGAGATCGAGAAGGACAAGAGCGTCCGGGAAGCCTATCTCGGGTCACGGGGGATTGCCGGTGCTTGAGCTCAGCGGGATCGCCGCCTACTACGGCAACAGCCGCGCCATCCATGACGTCAGCCTGACTGTCCGCGACGGCGATTTCGTCTCCGTCCTGGGCCGGAACGGGGTCGGCAAGACGACATTGATGCGGGCCATCGTCGGCCTCATGGACCGGTGCGAAGGCAGCATCCGGCTCGATGGCGAGGAGATCCTGCGCCGGCCGGCCCATGAACGCTCGAGGGCCGGGATCGGCTATGTCCCGCAGGGGCGGGGCATCCTGCCGCGCTTCACCGTCCGCGAGAACCTGATGCTCGGCACGTTTGCCAGCGCGCGGCCGGGGCAGCAGGTCGACGACTGGGTGCTGGACCTGTTCCCGGTGCTGCGGGAGTTCATGAACCGGCGTGGCGGCAACCTCTCGGGCGGCCAGCAGCAGCAGCTCGCGATTGCCCGGGCGCTGCTCACGGAGCCGAAAGTGATCCTGCTGGACGAGCCGACGGAAGGCATCCAGCCCAACATCGTGGAGCAGATCGAGGAGGTGCTCCTGGACCTCAATCGCTCCCGCGGGATCACGATCGTTCTGGTCGAGCAGAACGTGGAATTTGCCCGGCGCGCGTCCCGCAATTTCCTGCTCATGGATCGGGGCAGCGTCGCGGCGCAGGGATCCGTCGACGAACTGACGGATGACCTCGTGGACCGATACATGACGGTATAGCGGCACGGGATACGCTGACGACAGACGAATTCGCAAGCGGCCCGGGCTGCCTTCGCACCCGGGCCTGGAAGGTGCCTAAGGGAGGAAAAGTCGATGCTACACGGCGATATTTCCAGCAGTAACGACACGGTCGGCGTGGCTGTCGTGAACTACAAGATGCCGCGGCTGCATACCAAGGCCGAGGTGCTGGCCAATGCCCGGAAGATCGGCGAGATGCTGGTCGGCATG
>JAVJON010000012.1:0-121718 GCA_040216765.1 Sneathiellaceae bacterium
CCCATCGCGCCGCATCTCAATAAGATCAGGCTATTATTGAACCTGGCGGCACCATGGACCACCGCGACGAGCGCGGTGGTGACGATTGGGGGAACGCAAGGACATCCGTGTCCAGCGTCAGCGGTTGGCCCCGCAAGCCCGGCAAAGTCGCGGACTTGAGCGAATGCCGGCCATGCTCAACCGGACAGCCGTGGGCGCGACCCGGCGGTCCATCCCGAGGCGAGACTCAATAGCGGCAGAACGTGACGGAAACCGTTGGGCAGCGGCACCATGGACTCGCGGGACAAGCCCGCGAGTGACGACCTTTTGGGAGGCTGGTCGCGCCATATCGCACAGCAGCCGACCTGAACCGGACACCAGTGGGTCAAGCCCGTGGTGACGATGGAAGTGGGGATTCAGAATGCCGGTCGATTGCTTCACAAGCGCTGGGCCGCACAGCGCGGCTATAGCGGGCCGCCCCGGCCAGGCCGCGTGACCTCGATCACCTGCTGCTCCTCCATTTCCCCCAGCGCTGACAGGATATCGGCGCGCAGCTGCGCAACGGGCATGTCGGGAAACGCCGCGGCAAAGGTGTCGACGACGGCGTTCAGGGTCAGGGGTGCCTCCAGCAGACGCCAGAGCCCGGCGGCAAGCCGGTCCAGATGGACGATCTCCTGGCCGTCCGGAATCACCAGGAAGACCTCGTCCTCGACCTCGGTCGCCGGCAGCGAAGCGCGGCGGGCATAGGTGTCTACGGTCATCATGGCACGGCCCCCCCGGGACGCTCAGGGCGTCGCGGCAGCTTGCACCGACCCCGGCAACAGCGCCAGGGCATCCCAGCATTGGCGATAGCGCAGCATCAGGGCCGGCCCGGTGCCGACAAGCCGTTGTGCTGCGGCCACCCGGCCGGCGGCATCCAGCCCGGGCGCATAAATATACGGGATCAGGCGCGCAATGGCTTCAGCCGGTCGCAGCGGCAGGCAGGCGGGGTCATGGCCGTCCGGCTCCCGGTCCAGGAAGCACAGGGCCCCCAGCGGCAGCCGCGCGCCGAACGGCAGCAATGCCCCGGCATCGCGGCCGGCGGACAGCGCCAGGAACCGCATCCCGCCCTCCGCCGCGCCGAGGCGTGCGGCGACGAAGCCGGCGATGTCCGGCGGCAGGGCGGCAGGCAGGGGCAGGCGCAGCTTCGGCTGCACGCCCATGGCAATCACCGTGGCGCCGCCGCCCGGCGCCGGCTGCAGCACGGCGCGGTCGTCCGCCAGGACGGTGCTGCCACGGGCGGCCGCAGAGGCGGCGAACAGGCTTTTTCCGGCCTTGTGCGCGCCGGGCAGGACAATCGTGCCCGCCCCGCCGGGCAGGTCGAGGGCCGCGGCGTGCAGGCACAGCCAGTCGGGCCGCGCCGCCAGCAGGCCGCCGATCAGCACGCCGGCAACGGCATTGGCGGCAGCCAGCGCGTTGTCGAACCGCGCCTCGCCATCTTCCAGGGTGTCCGATTCGAGCAGCCAGAGCCCCTCTGCCGCGACGCTGATGCGGCCCGCCGCGGGCCTGTCGGGCGGGCCCGCCGGGGCTCCGGGCCAGCCGGCGATCACCGCCCGCAGGTGATCGATCACCGCGGCGGTCCCGGGCGCGGCCTCCAGGACGACCGGTTGCCCCCTGTCCGGCGCGGCAAATCCCAGCCTGGTCACGCCGTCGCTTTCCGGCTCGCCTTGCGGCGCTTTCCGGCGGCGCGCGGCTTCTCCTCCGCTCCGGCCGCATCCCCGCCCTCGCCGGCCGTCGCCGCCTTCGGCCAGTCCCGCCCGGGCGGCAGGGCGCCGGCGGCGACATCGCGGATCAGGCCCAGATGCCGCGGCAGCAGGTCCTGCAGCGCGTAGCCCTCGACAATTCGTCGCCGCGCCGCCTGGCGCAGGGCTGCGCCGCGCTCCGGCAGGTCCAGGGCGGCATGGATCCGCCCGGCCAGGGCATCCTCGTCGAAGAAATCGGCGAGCAGCCCCTCCACCCCGTCGGTGATCAGTTCCTGCACCGGCGCCGTCTGCGAGCCGATGACCAGGCAGCCGGTGGCCATTGCCTCCAGCAGCGACCAGGACAGCACGAACGGCACGGTCAGGTAGATATGCGCGTCGGAGGACTGCAGCACCGTCAGGTAGTCGGGATAGGGCAGCAGCCCGGTGAAATGGATGCGCGCCGGATCGATCTTCAGCTCGTCCATCATGCGCTGGCGCCAGCTCTCGCCGGGCGGCAGCTGCCGGCCATAGGCCACCCGGTCCTCGCCGACCACGACGGCATGGGCCTGCGGCCGTTCCCGCAGCACCCGCGCGGCCGCCCGCATGAACTGCGGAAAGCCGCGATAGGGCTCCATCCCGCGGGTGGCATAGGTGACGATCTCGGTCTCCGGGGTCAGCGGCAGCCCGGGGATCGCAAGCCGTCCGAGCTTCTCGCGGGCATCGGCGGCCGGGGCGAAGAAGGTCACGTCGATGCCGTCATGCAGCGCCGACAGCTTCTGCCGGAACAGGGTGGGAAAGCGGGACAGCTGGAAGCGGGTGGGCGATATGCCCCAGTCGCAGGCGGCGAGGTCCATCAGGATCGACGCGTTGCGCGTGCGCAGGCGGCACAGATCGTCGGCGCTCAGCGGCGGATCGTTCAGGAAGTCCGCATCGGAGTTCAGGCCGTGATAGTACCATTCGTAGTACATCAGGCTGCGCACCCTGGGAAAGACGTCCTTGATGTACAGGGCATTGCCCCAGCCGGAATGGGCGCAGACGAGGTCGGGAACGAAGCCCTCGCGCGCCAGTTCCCGGCAGACCCGCCAGACCGCCTGGCCGTTCAGGACCGCTGTCTCGGTCCCGCGCAGGTAGTGATGCGTTTCCCTTGCGGCATCCCGGGTCGGGCGGTAGATCCGGTTGCGCACGCCGGGCAGGCTGCCGCGATCCCGCTGGGTGACGAAGACCACCTCGTTGGCACCGTCCGCTGCCAGGGCGGGCGCCACATGGCGGTACTGCGCGGGAAAATTGTTGTGCAGGAAAAGGACACGCATGCGGCCGCCACCTCGGGATTGTCACTGAAAGGGATCGGCCTGCAGCCCCGCAAGAGGCGTGCCGCCATGCCCCGGGGGCCGGCTTATTGCGGTGAACGCTTGGCCAGGATCCGCTGCAGGGTCCGCCGATGCATGTTCAGCCGCCGGGCGGTTTCCGAGACGTTGCGGTCGCACAGCTCGTAGACCCGCTGGATATGCTCCCAGCGGACCCGGGCCGCCGACATCGGATGCTCGGGGGGTTCCGGCTTGCCCTCGGGCGAGGCCAGCAGGGCGGCTTCGATATCGTCCGGTTCCGCCGGCTTCGCCAGATAGTCGATGGCGCCGGCCTTCACCGCCGCAACGGCCGTCGCGATATTGCCGAACCCGGTCAACATGATGATGCGCATGTCCGGGCGCAGCCGGCGCAACGCCTCGACGATGTCCAGCCCGCTGCCATCCGCCAGCTTCAGGTCGACGACCGCAAAGCCGGGCGCATCGTGCCGCGCCAGCCGGATGGCTTCCTCCACCCCGCCGGCGACCTGGACCCGGAAGTCGCGCTTTTCCATTGCGCGGGCCAGCCGCATCCGGAACGGCTCGTCGTCATCGACGATCAGCAGGCTGCGGCCCTGGCCGTCTTCGTCGGGGCCGGTCGCCCGACCCTCCTCGGCTGTGTCGCTGGACATCGTTTCTCCCGGCGGGCGGCGCGGCCTGCGCCCTCGGATCGGCTCTCGCCGCCCCTGTTCTGGCCCCTGTTCTGGCAATTCCACCCTGGAGCCCGGTGAAACTATGGCCAATTGGGGAGATACGGCCAAGTCCCCCCGGGCGCAAGCGCGGCGGCCGGGCCATCCCCCGAATGCTAGGGCACCGCGCCGCCCGGCTGGCCCGGCTGCCGCTCCTCGATGGCGGCGCGCGGCCATTGGATCGAGACCAGCGCCCCGCCGGCAGCCGCCAGGTTGGCAAAGCGGATCCGCGCCGAGGTCCGTTCCAGGAGGGTCTTGGCGATGAACACGCCCAGCCCCATGCCGCCTTCGCCCGGCCGGCTGGTGGTATAGGGCTCGCCCAGCGCCGACAGGATGTCGATGTTGAACCCGGGCCCGTCGTCCGCAACCTCGATCTGCAGCTCGCTCTCGGTCCAGGACACGGTCACGGTGACCCTGCTTGCGGCAAAGTCCATCGCGTTCTCGATCAGGTTGCCGAGGGCATGCATGATTTCCGCCCGCCGCCGCACCACCAATTGCGGGCCGGTATCGAGGATGCGCAGGTCGAAGTCCTTGTCCGGCCCCAGATGCGGCTCCGCGGCGGCTTCGACCAGCGCCCCCACGGTCAAGCTGCGCATATGGTCGGCGCCATGATCGTCGTCCGGGCGGGCGGAGATCTGCGCCAGGATCCCGCGGCAGCGCCCGGCCTGGGCATGCAGCAGCTCGGCATCCTCGCGGATCGCCTGCAGGTCCGGCGCCGCGGACGCCGCCTCGCGGCGCAGTTCGGCGGCAGCGACCACGATCGTTCCCAGGGGCGTGCCGAGCTCATGTGCGGCCGCCGCGGCCAGCCCGCCCAGGGCGGCCAGCCGGTGCTCGCGGGCAAGCGCCAGCTGGGTGGCGGCGAGGCCGGCCGACATGCGGCGGGCCTCCTCCGCCACCCGCCACGAATAGATGCACAGGAAGGCAAGGCCCAGCACCAGGCTGACCCAGATGCCGATCATGTAGAGCACCGGCAGGGCGAAGCCGGGCGCCAGCCAGGGCAGCGGCAGGTGCACGAACAGCAGCAGGCTCTGCAGCATCACCGCCAGCAGGCCCAATGCCAGGGTGGCGCGCAGCGGCAGGATGGTGGCGGAGATCGTGACCGGCACCAGGATCAGCAGCGAGAAGGGGTTCTCCAGCCCGCCGGAGAGGTAGAGCAGGGCGGCCAGCTGCACCAGGTCGAAGGCCAGGTGCGCCGCCGCCTGCCGGTGGTCCAGCCGGGTCGCCGCCGGATAGATCAGGAAACAGGCGAGATTCACCAGGACCGATATGCCGATGACCCCGAGGGCCGCGTCGATCGGCAGCCGCAGCCCCAGCGCATAGTGAATGAACAGCACGGCCAGGGCCTGGCCGACGATCGCCACCCAGCGGATCACGCCCAGGGTGCGCAGCCGCACCGAGGTGCCGCCCGCCGCCATCGCGACGGCCGATTCGGGGTCCTCCACCAGGCCGTGCGGACCGCCGACCGGATCCGCCGCCATTGTGTCCGGCGGTGCCTGCACCTGTTGCACCTCTCCTATGGCCAAGCCACGCCCAGCAGCGCATATATGCCGCATGGATGCCAGCGCTCATTCCCCGGCGGCCAGCCTGCAGGCGGGCCGCGATGCTTCCCGTTCGGCCCGACCGTTTCCGGCCCCGCCGCCCGCCGGCAAGCCCGGCCCCGACCTGGCGGCCGATCCCGCGATCGTCGTTTCGGGCCTCGGCAAGCGGTTCGGCAAGGTCGTGGCCGTCGAGGCGATCAGCTTCGCGGTGCCCCGCGGCAGTGTCACGGCCCTGCTGGGCGGCAATGGTGCGGGCAAGACCACGACCCTGTCCATGATGCTGGGCCTGCTGCTGCCCAGCGCGGGCGAGATCTTCATCCTTGGCGTCGACATGCTGCGCGACCGGCACCGGGTGCTGCCCTGGATGAACTTCTCCTCGCCCTATGTGGACCTGCCGCACCGCCTGACCGTGCGGCAGAACCTGACGATCTATGCGGAGCTCTACAGCGTGCGCCAGCCCCGGCAGCGGATCGCCGAACTGGCGCAGGAACTGGATTTCGAGGGGCTGCTGGCGCGCCCCTTCGGGAAGCTGTCGGCCGGCCAGAAGACCCGGGTGGCGCTGGCCAAGGCATTGATCAACCGGCCGATGGCCCTGCTGCTGGACGAACCGACCGCATCGCTGGACCCGGATACCGCGGAGTGGGTCCGCGCCTGGCTGACCCGCTATCGCGAGACGACCGGCGCGACGATCCTGCTGGCATCGCACAACATGATCGAGGTCGAGCGGATCTGCGACACCGTGCTGATGATGCGGCAGGGCCGCATCGTCGACCAGGGCACGCCGCGGGGCCTGATCGAGCGCTACGGCCGGCGCAACATGGAGGAGGTCTTCCTCGACATCGCGCGGCAGCAGGGCCGCGCGGCGGCAGACGGCCGCGACAATGCCGCGCAGGACGGCCCGGGGGATCCGGCAGGTGGTTGACCTGGGGGTCCCGGTGCAGGAGGACCGGCGCGGCACGGTCCCGGCCTGGAGCCTGCGCCGGGTCGCGGCCCTGGTGCGCCGCTACACCTATCTTCTGCTGTCGTCCTGGCCGCGCCTTGCCGAACTGGCCTATTGGCCGACCGTGCAGATGGTGATGTGGGGCTTCATGACCGTGTTCCTGGAGCAGAACTCGTCCTACATCTCGCAGGCGTTCGGCGTGCTGATTTCCGGGGTCCTGCTGTGGGACATCCTGTTCCGCGGCCAGATCGGCCTCGCCATCTCGTTCATGGAGGAGATGTGGTCGCGCAACCTGGGCCATCTCTTCGTCAGCCCCCTGCGCCCGCTGGAACTGGTTGCCGCGCTGACGACCATGAGCCTGATCCGCACCCTGATCGGCATCCTGCCGGCGGCTGGGCTGGCGATCGCCTTTTTCGGCTTCTCGATCTTCGATCTCGGCCTGTCGCTGGTCGCCTTCTTCTTCAGCCTGCTGATCTTCGCCTGGGCGATCGGGCTGGCCGTGTCGGGACTGGTCCTGCTGTGGGGCCAGGGGGCGGAATCCCTGGCCTGGGCCGCGATCTTCGGGATCCTTCCGGTCAGCGCGGTCTACTATCCGGTCTCCGCGCTGCCGGACTGGATATCCTGGCTCGCCTGGACCATGCCGGCCGCCTACAGTTTCGAGGGCATGCGGTCGATCCTGCAGGATGGCATCGTGCGGCCGGACCTGATGGCCACCGGATTTGCCCTCAACCTCGTCTACCTGGCGCTGGGCGCCGCGGCCTTCCTGTGGTGCTTCCGTATCGCGCGGCGGGACGGCCTGCTGCTGCAGCAGGGCGAATGACCCGGTACGGCATCACCGCCGGCCGCCTGCTGACAGCAGCGGTGCTCGGCGCCAGCGCCGTGATCGTGCTGGCCGCGCCCGCGCTCTGGCACGAGACCGCGACCCTGTTCGAGCGCGGCGTTCTGGCGCTGTGGTTGATTGGCGCCATCGCCAGCTTCATCTCTCTGTCGGGCCTGCGGCCGGGCCGGGCGCCGTTGCGCTGGCTCGCCAGGCCCGGGATCGGTCCGCTGCTGGCCGGCCTGGCGGCCGTCCTGGTGCTGTCGGCGCACTGGCAATGGGCGTGAACGGCAGGTGCCGGCGGCAGCGCCGGACCGTGGCAGTTGCAGGAAGGGCGAGCTCATGACCGACAGGAACATGAAGGGCGGGGACGGGCAGGCGCCGGGAGGCAGCCCGATGATGCGCGGCTTGCGGCGCGGCGTTCTGCTGGTGGTCGTGATCCTGGCGGCCGCCGGCGCCGTGCTGGCGGTGCGGTGGCTGACCTCCGAGGAGATGCTGCGCGACCCGGCGTCCGAGATCCATGCCGCGTTCACGCTGACCGACCAGGACGGCCGCACGGTCACGGCCGCAGGCCTGTCCGGCAGGCCGATGCTGCTCTATTTCGGCTATACCTATTGCCCCGATGTCTGCCCGACGGAACTGGCCAATATCACCCAGGCCATGGACCTGCTCGGCGAGGCGGCGGACGGGGTGCAACCCGTGTTCATCACGGTCGACCCGGAACGCGATACCCAGGCCGTGATGAAGAGCTATCTGGGCCATTTCGACGACCGCTTCATCGGCCTGACCGGCAGCGCGGAGCAGATCGCGCAGGCGGCGCGGGCCGCCAAGGTCTACTACGCGAAGGTCGATATGCCGGACAGCGGTGTCGGATACCTGATGGACCATACCGGTTTCGTCTACCTGCTGGATGCCGAGGGGCGCTACCTCGCGCATTTCCGGCCGAACAGCGATCCGCAGGACATGGCGGACCGGGTCAAGGCGGCCCTCTAGGCCGCCCAGCAACCTTTGCCGCATGCGGCGATCGGCCTAAAGTGCGCCCGCTTTCGCGGGCCGCCCCGGCCGGAATGACAAGAAGGCTGACCCAATGCTCTACCATCTGCACGAGATGCAGAACGCGGCCATGATGCCGTGGCGACTGGCCGCCGAGGCCAATACCTACTTCCTGCGCAGCCCCTACAACCCGGTCAGCTTCACGCCCGGCGGCAGGGCGCTGGCCGCGGCAAGCGATATCTTCGAGCGCAACACCCGGCCCTATGGCAAGCCGGCCTTCGGCCTGCGCGAGACCGAGGTGGACGGACGCAAGGTGCGGGTGCGCGAGCGCGACGTGCTGCAGCGACCGTTCTGCCACCTGAAATATTTCAAGCGCTTCGGCAGCGCGTTCCGGCACGACCCGAAGATCCTGCTGGTCGCGCCGATGAGCGGCCATCATGCGACCCTGCTGCGCGGCACGGTGGAGGCGCTGCTGCCCAATCACAGGGTGTTCGTGACGGACTGGCGCGACGCGCGCGACGTGCCGCTGCCCGACGGGCCGTTCGACCTGGACGACTATATCGACTACCTGGTCGGCTTCCTGGAGTTCCTCGGCCCCAGCACCACGGTGATGGCGGTCTGCCAGCCCTCGGTGCCGGTGCTGGCTGCGGTCAGCCTGATGGCCGCGGCGGACCATCCCTGCACGCCGGCCGCGATGGTCCTGATGGGCGGGCCGATCGACACCAGGCGGAACCCGACGGCCCCGAACAACCTGGCGCAGTCGCGCAGCCTCGCCTGGTTCGAGAACACGGTCACGACCCGCGTGCCGCTGCCCTATCTCGGCTTCATGCGCCGTGTCTATCCCGGCTTCCTGCAGCTCACCGGCTTCATGACGATGAACCTGGACCGCCATGTCGGCGCCCAGATGAAGCATTTCCAGCACCTGATCCAGGGCGATGGCGACAGCGCGCAGGCGCATCGCGACTTCTACGACGAATATCTCTCGGTGATGGACCTGCCGGCGGAGTTCTACCTGCAGACCATCCAGAAGGTCTTCCAGGAGCACCAGCTGCCGCGGGGCGTCCTGACCAGCCGCGGGCGGCCGGTCGACCCGTCGCGGATCCGCACCACCGCGCTGATGACGGTGGAAGGCGAACTGGACGACATTTCCGGCCTGGGGCAGACCCAGGCCGCGCAGGACCTCTGTTCGGCGATACCCGATTCCCGCCGGCTGCACTATGTGCAGAAGGGTGTCGGCCATTACGGCGTGTTCAACGGCCGGCGCTGGCGTGGCGAGATCGCGCCGCGCATCGCCGCCTTCATCCGCGGCACGCGGGCCGGCCATTGAGCCCAGGCCGGCCATTGCCTGAGACCCTGCCCGCCCGGGACGCAGCGGGCAGCCCCGATGCGGCCGGCCCCGACGCGCCAGCTCCCGATACGCCGGGCATGGCGGCCGCCGAACCGTTCTGGCGCAGCAAGACCCTGGTGCAGATGGATGCCGACGAGTGGGAAAGCCTCTGCGACGGCTGCGGCAAGTGCTGCCTGCACAAGATCGAATGGGCCGATACCCGTGAGATCGAATATACCAACGTCGCCTGCCGGCTGTTCGACAGCGCCACCTGCCGCTGCACCGACTATGCCGACCGCAAGGCGCAGGTGCCGGATTGCGTCATGCTCACCCCGCAGGTGATCGACAGCCTGAACTGGATGCCGGTGACCTGCGCCTATCGGCTGGTGGCCGAGGGACGGGACCTGCCGCCCTGGCACCACCTGGTCTGCGGCGACCGCAACGAGGTCCACCGGGTCGGCGTCGGGATGCGGGGCCTGACCCTGTCGGAGGACGAGGCCGGCGATCTGGAAGACCATATCGTCGACTGGATCGAGTGAGCAGGACGCCGCCACCGCCACCCGCCACCGGAGCGCCCTCCCGCCAGGGCGGGGCACGCCGCGACGGCGCGGCACGGCCGGCGCCGCCCGCGCGGCAGGCATCGGACGGCGCCGGGCCGTCGCCGGCGCCGGACGGCTTCTACGACGGCCTGGCCGCGGTCTACCGCCTGATCTATCCGGACTGGCAGGCCGCGCGGCGGCAGCAGGCGCAGATCTTCGCCGCCCTGCTGGCGGAAGCGGAGATCGCGCCGGGGGCGGAGATCCTCGACGCCGCCGCGGGCATCGGCACCCAGGCGCTCGGCCTGGCGGAGGCGGGCTACCGCGTCACCGCGACCGATGTCAGCCCGGCAGCCCTGCGGCACCTGGCGCAGGAGGCGCGCGCCCTGAACCTGCAGCTGCCGGTACGGGCCTGCGACATCCGCGACCTGCCGGGTATGATCCGCAATCCGCGCGATGCCGTGCTGGCCGTCGACAACGCGATCCCGCACCTGCTGTCGGAACACCAGGTCATCGTCGCGCTGCGGGCGCTGGCCGCGGCGCTGCGCCCGGGCGGGCTGCTGGTCCTGAGCATGCGGGACTATGACAGCTGCCTCGACGGCGGCACCCGGCCGTTCGGCGAGGGGCCGTTCATCCACGAGGCCGTGCCGCCGCGACGCATCCTCTACCAGGTCTGGGATTGGCGCGACGAGCGGGTCTACGACGCGCATCTCTACATCACCTGGCAACGCGACCCGGAGCCCGGCGCCGGGACCGGCCCCGAGGCCGCCGCAGGGAGCGCCGGCCCGCCGGCACCGGGGCCGTGGCAGGTGCATCACGGCGTGACCCGCTACCGGGCCCTGCGCCGCGCGGAACTCGCCCGCATGGCGCGCACCGCGGGCTTCAGCCAATGCGCCTGGCGCATGCCGGAGGAGACCGGCTTCTTCCAGCCGGTGATGCTCGGCCGCCGCCAGTGACGCCCCCTGATGCGCCACCGGCCGCACCGGCCCGGTTGGAACGCTTTCCGGGCCGGCCCGTTCCTCTCCCCACCGATGCACCCCCAGGCATCATCCCGTCGGAGAGCGAACATGAGACAGGTTTCGGGTCGGGCCGAGGGCGATCCCGTTGCCCGTTTCCGCGACTTCATTGGCAGGCGCCGGTTTCCCTGTGTCGGCGCCAAGTCCGCACTTGCCAAGGACCAGATGCACTTCTTCGTCGGCCGCTGCCTGACCGATGCGTCCGACGACGCCAGGTTGCTTTCAGCGATCTACCGCTTCATTGCGGCCTACCGGCGCGACCGGGCTCCGTTCACGACTTTCGTGGCGATCTTCCAGCTGCCGCGCGACCTGTCGGAAATCGCCTTCGAGCGCGCCATGTGGCGGCGCCTGCAGGCGCTCCATCGCCTCGACGCCCGGCGCTACCGGTGGGATCCGCGGGTATCGCCCGATGCGGGTTCGCCGCAGTTCAGCTTCAGCCTGATGGCGGAGGCCTGCTTCATCGTCGGCCTGCATGGCGCCGCCAGCCGCCGCGCCCGGCGGTTCGCCTGGCCGACACTGGTCCTCAACCTGCACGACCAGTTCGAGCAGCTCCGCGACGATGGCCGCTTCGAGCCGCTCAAGGCGACGATTCGCGAGCGCGACACCGAACTGGACGGTGCGCCCAACCCGATGGCCGCCAGCCACGGCGAGGTCAGCGAGGCCCGCCAGTACAGTGGCCGGCAGGTCGGCAGCGATTGGCGCTGCCCGTTCCATGCCGAACCCGAGGAGACAGCCGCGTGAAGGTGAACGTCATCCCCCCGCGGTCGGGCACCGCTTTCGAGCTGCGCCGGGGCCAGCGCCTCACCGTGATCGACCCGCAGGGGGAACAGGTGTCCGACATGGTCGCCTATGCCGCGGGCGATACCGCGGAAGCGATCTCGTCGGGCCGCACGCTGGACTATGCAGGCCGGCTGTTCCTGACCACCGGCGACCCGCTCTACTCCAACCGCAGCCGCGTCATGCTCCAGATCGAGGAAGACACCGTCGGCCGCCACGATTTCCTGCTGACCCCGTGCAGCGCCGATACCTTCCGGATCATCTATGGCCATGCCGACCCGCATCGGGGCTGTCACGGCAATCTGGCGGCGGCGCTGGCACCCTGGGGGATCGGGCCGGACCGGATCCCGGTGGCGTTCAACATCTTCATGCATGTGGACATCGATGGCGATACCGGCGCACTGACCGTCCTGCCGCCGAAAAGCCGCGCCGGCGACCGCACCACGTTTCGTGCCGAGATGGACCTGGTGATCGGCCTGACGGCCTGTTCGGCGGAACAGTCCAACAACTACGCCTTCAAGCCGATCCACTACCGGATCGCCTGAAGCGGCGCCGGCCTGCGCCCTCAATGCGCGAAGACCTGCCCCATATCGGCGAAAGCCTTGATCTCCAGCGCGTTGCCGGCCGGGTCGCAGAAGAACATCGTGGCCTGCTCCCCCACCTCGCCCTTGAAGCGGACATGCGGCTCGATCAGGAAGTCGACATCCGCGCCCAGCAGGCGCTCCGCCAGGTCATGCCAGCTGGCCATGTCCAGGATCACGCCGAAATGGCGCACCGGCACGGCATCGCCATCGACCGCGTTGCGCGCGGCCAGGCCGGTTTCTCCCGGCGACAGATGCGCCACGATCTGGTGGCCATAGAAGTCGAAATCGACCCATTCCGCCGACGAGCGGCCCTCCGGGCAGCCCAGCAGGCCGCCATAGAAGGCGCGCGCCCGGGCCAGGTCGTCTACGGGAAAGGCAAGGTGGAACAGCGGTGCCGTTTTCTGCGGTGCGGTGGTCATGTGGGCGCTCAGATCCGTAGGCTGACGAACAGGGGATAATGATCGCTTCCTTCCGCGCCGCTGTCGATCCAGGCCCGCTCCGCCCGGTCGACAAGCGACCCGCCCAGGAAGCAATAGTCGATGCGGGCATCCGACTCCGGGCCAAGGGCGTAGGTCCGTGCAGCCGCAGCCGGCGCGGCACGCTCCCAGGCGTCGACCAGGAACGGCCTGCCGCCCAGCGGTGCCAGCAGCCGCCGGTAGTTGGCCTCCGCCGGAGTGAAGTTGAAGTCGCCGAGCATGGCGACGGCCTCCGGCATGTCGAACGGCCCATGGCCCAGGAACTCCATGAAGGCGCTGGTATGGTCCCAGGGCCGACCGGTGGCCGGGGCCTCCGCCACCATCCTGCGCAGGGCGCCGACCTGCCCCCGCCGCCGTGCCGCGGAAATGTCGCTCAGATGCACGCAGTACACGCGCAGCGACAGGCCGGGCAGGTCGATCACCGCTTCCAGCGCCACGCGCTGGAGGTCGAAGCGGTCCGCCTGCGCCCGCTTCGGCAGCAGCAGGGTTCGGGCATGGCGGATCGGCCAGCGGCTGAGGATCGCATTGCCGAAGGTGGCGCGGCGGTGGCGGATGCGCCCCCCGGCATCGCGGTCCGAGGCGTCGAGGCTGAGCATCGGGCCGAACACGGCATGGCGATCCAGGTCGCCCGCCAGCACCGCCAGCTGGTCCTCATGCCCGGTCTGGGGCCAATGCTGGGTGACCTCCTGCAGGCAGAGGATATCGGCATCCGCGACCGCCCGGCCCAGCCGGCCCAGGTCATAGCGGCCGTCCTGCCCGACGCCGAAATGGATGTTGTAGCTGGCAAGGGTGACATGCATGCCGGGACCGCCCGTTCGATTGTGAAGACGCCGGAGCATCCGTAACCGCGACGGCAGAATTATGACAGGCCCGGGATCGTTCTGGACTGCCTGCGAATCGCGGTAGACTGCGGCGCATGGGCCATATCGCGCCGATCCGGACGGAGCTGCAGGACAGCCGGATCGCCCTGACCCTGCCCTGCGGCACCGGGTTGAGCCTGCCTCTGGTCTGCCGGCACAATCCGCGCGCCCGGCGCGCCCAGCTGAGGGTCGATTCCGCGCGCCGGCTTGTGGCGCTGACCCTGCCGCCGGGGTTCCGCCCGCCCCAGGCGGAGGCCTTCCTGCAACGTCATTCCGGCTGGCTGGCGGCACAGATCGCCTCGCTGCCCGCGGCGCGCCCGTTCCGTGACGGGGCGGAGCTGCCGTTTCGCGGCGAGGCCTACCGGATCTGCCATGACACTGCACTGCGCGGCACGGTCCGGGTCGACGGGCATGACCTGCATGTCGGCGGCGCCGCGGAGTTCCTGCCGCGCCGGATCGTCGACTGGCTGCGTGCCCAGGCGCGCGCCGACCTGTCGCTGGCCGCGACCGGCCTGGCGGCCGATGTCGGGCTGCGGCCGCGCCGGGTCGCTGTCCGCGAACTGCACAGCCGCTGGGGAAGCTGCGCCGCCAACGGCAATCTCAGCTTCGCCTGGCGCCTGATCCTGGCCCCGCCGGTGGTGCTGACCTATGTCGCGGCGCACGAGGTTGCGCATCTGCGGCATGCCAATCACGGGGCGGAGTTCTGGGCCCTGGTGCGCCAGATGCACCCCGCCGCCGATACCGCGCGCCGCTGGCTGCGGGAACGCGGTCCCACCCTGTTCGCCTATGGTGCCATGCCGGCCTGACCGGCCCCTGTTCAGCCCCCGCGATCGCGCACGCTGTCCGCCATCATGAAGTCGTGCCAGATCGCGGCCGGCGCGGCGCCGCCGGTGACCCGGTCCATCGGCTGCCCATCGTCATTGCCGGTCCAGACCCCGGCGACAAGGCCCGCCGTATAGCCGATGAACCAGGCGTCGCGATAATCCGAGCTGGTCCCGGTCTTGCCGGCGGCCGGACGGTTCAGCCGCGCCGCACGCCCGGTGCCGCGCTCCACCACCGCCCGCAGCATCCCGGTCAGGGCCGCGACATCCTCCGCCGCCACCAGCCTGCCCGGGCCGGACCCGGCCCGGGCATAGACCAGCTCGCCGTCGCGCCGGCGCACCTCCTCGATCGCATGGGGCAATACGCCTCGTCCGCCATTGGCGAACACGGCATAGGCGGAAGTCAGCTCCAGCAGGGTCGCCTCCGCCGCCCCCAGGGCGATCGCCGGCAGCGGCTGCAGCGGCGTGGTGATCCCCAGCCGCTGGGCCATGGCCACCACCCGGTCGCGGCCGACGGCCTCCGACAGGTTCACCGTGGCGGCGTTGGCGGATGCCGCCAGCGCATCGGTAAGGCTGATCTCGCCGCGATAGCGGCCGTCATGGTTCTGCGGCTGCCAGCCGCCGATATCCACCGGCCGGTCGGACACCGGGCTGTCGGGGCCCCAGCCGGCCTGCAGCGCGGCCAGGTAGACGAACGGCTTGAACGCGGATCCCGGCTGGCGCAGCGCCTGGGTGGCGCGGTTGTAGGCGGACCGCCGATGGTCGGTGCCGCCCACCATGGCGCGGACCGCGCCGTCCGGGCGCATCGCGACCAGCGCGCCCTGGCCGACCCGCCGGTCCGCCGCCGCTGCAACCCCGCTGCGCACCGCCGCCTCCGCCGCGGCCTGCATCCGCAGGTCCAGGCTGGTGCGCACGATCAGGTCGTCGGTGCGCCGGCCGACGAACTGCTGCAACTCCTCCAGGACCCAGTCGGTGAAGTAGCGCACGCCGCGGGTCTCGCCCAGCGCCGCCACGGGCCGGGCCGGCGCGGCCTGCGCCGCGCGCGCGGCTACCGCATCCAGCATCCCGGCTTCCACCATGTTCCGCAGCACGGCGCCGGCCCGGGCCTGCGCCCCGGCCAGGTTGCCGGTCGGCGCCCAGCGCGACGGCGCCTTCAGCAGGCCCGCCAGCATGGCGCTTTCCGCCAGGTCGAGAGCGGCGGGCAGCTTGCCGAAGTAGCGCGCCGACGCCGCGCCGATGCCATAGGCCCCGCCGCCGAAATAGACCCTGTTCAGGTACAACTCCAGGATCTGCCGCTTGTCCAGCTGCACCTCGAGCCAGAGCGCCAGGAGCGCCTCCTGGATCTTGCGGCGCACCGTCTGGTCCGGGGTGAGGAACAGGTTCTTGGCAAGCTGCTGGGTGATTGTGGAGCCGCCCTGCACGATCCGTCCCGCCCAGATATTGACCGCCAGGGCGCGCGCCACGCCAAGCGGGTCGATGCCAAAATGCTGGAAGAAGCGCCGGTCCTCGGTAGCCAGGACCGCATCGACGAGGACCGGCGCCACGGCGTCCAGCGGCGTATGGGCGCCGTACAACGCGCCATATCGCGCCAGGACCGTGCCATCCTCGGCAGTGACCACGACCGCCGGCCCCTGGTCCAGGCTGGCCGCCCGCGCCAGTTCGCCGGTGCGCGGCAGGTCATAGGCGAACCAGGCAAGCGCGGCCAGGGACAGGATGGCCAGCCAGATCCCGGCGACCAGGCCCCATTTCAGCAGGCGCCGCCAGAACCCCGCGCCGGTCCCGGCGCCGCGCCGGCCCGTCCGCCTTGCCGTCCCGGCGGCGGCACGGCGGCGCCGCGGCGCCGGTTTGCCGTTCGCGGCCGGGCTTGGAGCTTCGGCCCGGGACGGCTTCGCGGCCGGTTTCCGGGCAGTCGGCTTCCGGCCGGCCGGAGCGGCCTTTCCCGTGGCGGCCGCACGCCTGCCCTTGCCGCTGGCCTTCCTGCCGCCGGACCGACCGTCGGAGGGCCCGTGCGGAGGGCCGCCGCGGCGGCTGCCGCCTGCTGCCATGACTCAGCCGGCAGGGGTCATCGGAACGGCAGTGGCGGCATGGCTTGGGGCATGGCTCGGGGCATGTCCCGGATCAGGCGTCGTTCGCCAGCCGCAATCCCATCACCTGCCAGCGCTGGTGCGGGTAGAAGAAATTGCGATAGCTGGGACGCACATGATCGTCGGGCGTGACACAGGAGCCGCCGCGCAGGGTCTGCTGGTTGCACATGAACTTGCCGTTATATTCGCCCACCGCACCTGCCGCGGGGCGGAACCCGGGATAGGGCGAATAGGCGGTCTGGGTCCATTCCCAGACATCGCCGAACATCTGCCGCGGCGCACCCTCGCCGCCATCGGGGGCGGCGCACGGCACCAGGGCCCCGCTGCCCAGCATATTGCCCTGCACCGCGCGGCCGCGCAGGGGGCTGCGTGTGGCATGGCCGGCGGCATGCTCCCATTCGACCTCGGAGGGCAGCCGCGCGCCGGCCCAGCGCGCATAGGCATCCGCTTCGTAATAGCTGACATGGGCGACCGGCGCGGCGGGATCGACCCGGTGCCGCCCACGCAGGGTGAGGGCCGTCCAGCTGCCCTGGCCGTCGTCCTGCCGCCAGTACTGCGGCGCCTGCCAGCCCTCCTCCTGCACCCGTGCCCAGCCGTCGGACAGCCAGAGCTCCGGACGGCTGTAGCCGCCATCGTCGATGAAGGCGCACCAGTCCGCATTGCTGACCGGCCGCCGCGCCAGCCGGTAGGGGCGCAGCAGCGCGTCATGCCGCGGGCCCTCGCAGTCGAAGGCGAACCCGTTGCCGTCATGGCCGATCGGCACGATGCCGCCGGCGAACTCCACCCAGCCCGGGTCACGGCCCGGGTCGCGGCCCGGGTCGCGGGACGCATCGCGCGACGGCGCGGCCTCGGCATCGTCCCGCCGCAGGGCCCCCTCCAGGTAGGCGGGGTCCGTCGGATTGCAGGACAGCGCATGCAGGAGGTCGGTCAGCAGCAGCTCCTGATGCTGCTCCTCGTGATGCAGGCCGAGTTCTATGAGCGAGCGCAGCTCCGAATTGCCTTCGGCACGGCCGGCGATCAGCGCCTGCATCGCATCGTCCACGTGCAGGCGGTAGTCGCAGACCCGCGCCACCGAGGGACGGGTGAGCATGCCGCGGGCCGGCCGGGGATGCCGGGCGCCGATCGCGTCGTAGTAGGAATTGAACAGGAACCCGAAATCCGGATCGAACAGCTTGTAGGCCGTGCCTTCCGGCTGCAGCAGGAAGGTCTCGAAGAACCAAGTGGTATGCGCCAGATGCCACTTCGCCGGGCTGGCATCGGGCATGCTCTGGACCACCATGTCCTCCGCCGACAGCGGCGCCGTAAGCTGCAGGCTGCGCCGCCGCACCGCGGCATAGCGCAGCGCCAGCGGCACGCCTTCGGTGCCGGCGCCGACGCGCTCGATCTCCATCGCGCCGCCCCCGGCATGGCCGGTCGCTGCGCCCTCTGGCTGTCGGGCTTCCGCGTGCTGCATCATCCGGCCTCCATTCCCGAACGGTCGTGGTTCCTGGTCTGCGCGGCGGCCCGGCTAGAGCGGGCGCACCGGCAGGGTCTCGACGAAGCGGCAGGGCTGTCCGATGCCCGGCGCCAGCAATTCGTCCTCGCGCATGACCACCCGGCCACGGATCACCGTCATCACCGGCCAGCCCGTTACCGTCATGCCGGTGAAGGGCGACCAGCCGCATTTCGATTCCAACCAGCCCTCCTCGATGCGGCGGCTGGCA
This sequence comes from Sneathiellaceae bacterium, assembly GCA_040216765.1. Taxonomy (GTDB): domain Bacteria; phylum Pseudomonadota; class Alphaproteobacteria; order Ferrovibrionales; family Ferrovibrionaceae; genus Marinibaculum. Next base: position 18,202 of record JAVJON010000012.1, read on the forward strand.
CGCAGATCGACGATGGTGAAATCCGCGTCGTTGCCCACCGCAATGCGTCCCTTTCCGGCTATGCCGTAGATCCGCGCCGGGCCATGGGCGGTCAGGTCGACGAAGCGCTCCAGGCTTAACCGCCCGGCGGCAACATGGTTCAGCATCAGAGGCACGAGGGTCTGCACACCGGGCATGCCCGACGGCGATCCCGGATAGGCCTGGCCCTTTTCCTCCAGGGTATGCGGCGCATGGTCGGAGCCGATCACGTCGACCGTCCCGTCCGCCAGCGCCCGCCACAGGGCGTCGCGGTGCCGGCCGTCGCGGATCGGCGGGTTCATCTGCGCAAACGTGCCCAGCTCGGCATAGCAGTCCGGCGCCGCCAGGGTCAGATGCTGCGGCGTCACCTCCACGGTGGCCATGTCCTTGAAGCCGGCGAGCAGCGCCATCTCGTCGGCCGTGGTGACATGAAGCACATGGACCCGGCGGCCCGCCGCTTCGGCCAGGTGCAGCAGCCGTCGCGTCGCGCGGATCGCCGTCTCCTCGTCGCGCCAGACCGGGTGGGTTTCCGGCCGGCCGGCAGCGGCCAGCCCCTTCCGGGCGGTCAGCCGCAGATCGTCCTCGGCATGGACCGCGATGCGCCGGGTGCCGCTGCGCAGCGCCCGCGCCAGGCCGCCATCGTCGGGCAGCAGCAGGCCGCCGGTCGAACTGCCCATGAAGATCTTCACGCCGCAGACCCCGGGCAACCGCTCCAGCGCGCCCAGCAGCGACGCGTTCTCGCCGGTGGCGCCGACAAAGAAGGCGTGGTCCACATGGGCACGGCCCCTGGCGCGGTCCAGCTTGTCCTCGATGGCCGCGGCATCGACCGTCTGCGGCGCGGTGTTCGGCATCTCGAAGACCGCCGTCACGCCACCCATGGCGGCGGCCCGGGTGCCGCTTTCCAGATCCTCCTTGTGGGTCGCGCCGGGTTCCCGGAAATGCACCTGGCTGTCGATCACGCCGGGCAGCACGGTGAGCCCGGCGACCGACAGCCGTTCCGCCGCATGGGCGGACGCCAGGTCGCCGATCGCGGCGATCCGCCCGTCGCGAATGCCGATCGCGGCCGCGCCGCGGCCCGCGGGGGTGACGATCTCGCCGTCGGTCAGCAGGAGGTCGAAATCAGCCATGGAGGCCATACCAGGTTGCGGAGGGGGAGGGCATCGGCAGCTCGCAGGACGGTGGGTCGGGACGGCCGTTTCAGGACCGCAGGGCTTCGATCGGGTCCAGGCGGGATGCCTGCAGCGCCGGATAGTAACCAAAGAAGATGCCCACGATCACCGAAACGACAAGCCCCAGCAGCACCGCCGTTTCCGAAACGATGAAGCCATAGCCCTGTGACGTGGCGAAGGCATAGGACGCGCCGATTCCCAGGACGCAGCCGATGATCCCGCCGAAGAACGACAGCACCATCGACTCCACCAGGAACAGCATCTGGATGTCGAGCGGGCGGGCGCCGATCGCCATGCGCAGGCCGATCTCGTGCCGCCGCTCGCTGACCGAGACGATCATGATGTTCATCACGCCGATGCCGCCGACGATCAGCGAGATGCTGCCGATCGCGCCCAGCAGCAGGGTGAACATCTGCGCCTGCGCCTCCATCTGCTGGATCAGCTGTTGCGCGGTCTGGATCTGCGCGCTGCGTGGCGGCTGCATGCCCTGGAAGTAGCTGTCGATCGCGTGGACGACGGCTTCGCGTTCCCTGGTCGAGGCCATCCGGCCGATGATGTTCGTGACGCCTTCGAAATTGCCGAGCCGGGGCGTCGCCTCCGCCGGGATGAAGATCGAGCCGTCGATATAGACCGGGATCATCGGGCTTTGCGCATAGCTGTCCAGGATCCCGACGACGGTGAAGGGCAGGCTGCCGATCAGGATGGTATCGCCGGGCCGTGGCGGCGGGACCGGCGGCCCGTCGCCGCCCGGTTGCAGGGTTCGCTTGTAGACATTGCTGCCCAGCACGGCGAACGGGCGGTTGCCGTCGAACGGCGAGATGAAGCGCCCGTCGCTGACAGTCACCTTGGCGACCTCGGCGAACTCCCAGGTGGCGCCGGTGACGATGCCCTGCAGGTTGACATCCCTGTAGCGGGTGGTGCCGCCGGACTGGACGATCGGCGCCGAGATCGTCAGCAGCGGCACCTGGTCCTGGAACGCCTCGAAATCGGCAAAGCCGAAGGGGCCGGCATCGCGGCCCGAGGCATGGCCGACACCCACCGTGACGATGTCGGTCCCCATCTTCTCGAAGGAGCGCAGGGCCTCTACGGCGACGATCTTGCCCACGTTCATCATGGCGATCACCGACGAGGTGCCGATCACCAGGCCGATCAGCGCCAGCACGGTGCGCTGCTTCGACGCCGCGAAGTTGCGCAGCGCCTCGGCGAGCAGCTGAAGGACGACGGTGAGGGTCATCGGCGCGGTCAGCCGCCTGCCGCGGCGGCAGCCTGGCGGTGCTGGAACTCGCCCTCGTCGTCGACCAGCAGCCCGTCCCGCACGACCAGCCGCCGGTCGCAGGCCTGCGCCACCGCCGGGTCGTGGGTGATGATGACGACGGTCAATCCCTGTTCCCGGTTCAACTGGCGGAACAGGGTCAGGATCTCGTCCCCCACACGCGTGTCCAGCGCGCCGGTCGGCTCGTCCGCCAGCAGCAGTTCGGGATCGCCGACGATCGCCCGGGCGATCGCGACGCGCTGCGCCTGGCCGCCGGACATCTCCGAAGGCCGGTGGTGGGCGCGCTCGGCCATGTCGACCTTCTCCAGCGCCGCCAGGGCGCGCACCATCATCTCGCGCCGCGGCGCCTGGCGGTAGAACAGCGGCAGGCCGACATTCTCCTGCGCCGTCACCTTCTTCAGCAGATGATAGGACTGGAAGACGAAGCCGATGGACCGGTTGCGGATCCGCGCCATGTCGTTCGGCCCCAGTTCGGCGACGGTCCGGCCCTGGATCCGGTAGGTCCCCGCGGATGGCTTGTCGAGCAGCCCGATGATGTTCATCAGGGTCGACTTGCCGGAGCCGGACTGGCCCATGATGGAGACCATCTCGCCCTTGTCGACCGCGAAGGAGATGCCCTTCAGCACATCCAGGGCGATCTCGCCGGTGTGGTAGGTCTTGCGGATGCTCTCGAGCTCGAAAAGCGCCATGGCGGAATTATCGACGCCCGCCGGGCCGATGGAAAGTGTCCGCCGTCCGGCGGTGCGCAGCCCGCTCTTTGCCGCGCAATCACGCCCCGACTATCATCGGGCCGGGGCAGCGAGGTGACGGTGCGGGCTTGGCGTGACAGGGGGGCAGACAACAGGCGGGCCGGGAGGCGGGCCGGGCGGCCGGCAGCCGGCGCACCGGGGACCGGCCGGCAGCCGCGATGCCGCGCGGGCGCGCTGCCGCCGCCGCCGTGCCGCCGGCCTGGTGCTGGCCTGCCTTGCCGTCGCCGCGACCGGCTGCGGCGGCAACGTGATCACCCGCCTGTCAACAACCTGGGTCGATGTCCGGCCGAATCCGACCGCTCTCGATTCGGCCCGGCGCGCCTGCGGCGAAGAAGCCGGCCGGCCGGGCGCGTCCGCCGACATCTTCGACTATTGCATGCGCCGCCATGGGTGGGTCGCGATGAGCGACCCGTTGCTGGACTGACCCGGCGCCGGGCGGAGGGACGGGATTCCCCGCAATGAGCAAAGGATTTCCTGAGGCATGAGCCGGATCGTCATCGCATCGGTCCTCCTCGGCATCGCGGCCGGCTTTGCCTATGCCGCGACGACCGAGCTGGTCGACCTCGCCCGGACGGCGGCGGGGACCTCCGGCTTCGTGATCGGCATCCTGGCGACCTCGGTGCCGGTCGCCGCCTTCGGCGGCGCCCTGCTGGGCGGCCCGCTGGCGGAGATCGTGGGTCGCCGCTGGGCCCTGATCGTCTGCGCCGCGTTCCTGGTCCTGGGCAGCCTGCAATCGGCGCTGGCCGGGTCCGTGAGCGACCTGGCGCTGGGCCGCCTGGTGCTGGGTGCCGGCATCGGCCTGGCCTGGGTCTCCGCGCCGATGCTGCTGTCGGAATGCGCCAGGGCGGAGACCCGCGGCCGCATGGTCACCCTGTTCTTCGTCGGCATGGCCACCGGCATCCTGGCCATGGCCATCCTGCAGGCCATCGTCGACTATGCCGAAATCTGGCGGGAGGCGTTCTGGCTCGCCTGCGCCCTGGCTCTGGCCGCCCTGTGCGCCGCCTGGTTCTGCCCGCGCTCGCCCTACTGGCTGTTCCTCCGCGGCGATCACGACGCGGGCCGGGCGGCACTGGCACGGCTCGGCTGGCCGGACGCACTGGCGACGCCCAAGGCCGGCAAGATCGTCGAGACCGTGCGCAAGGGCGAGCGGCTGACCCTGCTGTCGCCGGTGGTGCGCCCGGTGCTGCTGCTGACCGGCGCGCTGATGCTGATGGACCAGGTGACCGGCAGTTCCAACATCCTGTTCAACCAGTCGCTGATCCCGGGCATGGAGGGGCGGCAGTACCAGCTGCTGGTCGCGGCAGGCAACCTGGCGACGACCCTCCTGGTCTTTGCCCTGATCGACCGGGTCGGCAGGCGCCTGCTTCTGCTGCTCGGCCTGGTGGCGGTGGCCATCGCCATGCCGGCGATGGGCGGCGCGCTGGCCTTTGTCGACTCGCCGCTGGTCCAGGGCGCGATCGTCGCCGTCGCGGTCTGCGCGATCACCCTGAGCCTGGGCCCGATCCCGGTGCTGCTGACCTGCGAACTGATGCCCCTGCATGTCCGCACCATGGGCATCCCGGTCATCCTGTCGCTGAATTTCCTGTTCGACGTGCCCATCGTCTTCAGCTACCAGGCCGCCGCGAGCGATCTGGGCGATGCGTCGCTGTTCCTGGCCTATGGCGTGGCGACCCTGATCGGCGTGGCGCTGCTGTGGCGGGTCGTGCCCGATCCCAGGCGACTCTCGCTGGAGCATATCGAGCGGTATATCGCCAGCGGCCGGCCGATCCGCGGTCTTCGCGCGGACCGCGGCGCCCCCGATGGCTTCCCCGCTTCCGGCCCGGTTTCCGGGGCGGCGGCGGCCGGCACCGAGCCGGTCCTGGGACGCCGGGCATGACCGGGGACGCGGCGGAGGAACTGCTGCAGCGCGACGATGTCGGGATCGTCCTGGTGCGCAACGCCGATGGCGTGATTCTGCAGTGCAACGCCCGGGCGGCCGCCCTTCTGGGACTGTCCAGGGACCGGCTGGTGGCGCATCGGCTGACCGATGTGGGCGGCCCCTATGCGGCATTCGCCGCCGCAGCGCATGGCCCCCAGGCCGTGCCGACCAACGACACCTGCCAGGTCGACCTGGCCGGACGCGGCCTGCTGGAGGTCAGCCGCATCGCGACCGACCATGACCATATGGCGGTCTGCATCGCGCCGGCCGGCGCTGCCGCCGCCCGCGCTGCCGGGGCTGAGGGGGCTGAGGGGGCTGACGGGGCTGACAGGCCGGCCCCGACCGGCGATGACGGCGCGCGCCGCATCGCGGAGGCCTATCGGCGCAGCGTCGCGGAGAACCGGGAGCTGCGCACGGCCGCGACCCTGGGCAACCGGTCCAGGATCATGGCGACCGCGGCCGTGATCGGCATCTTCCTGTTCGTCGGCGGCTGGTCCTGGATGGCCACCCGGATGAATGTCCGTGACCTGGACCATGTCCTGGGTCTGGACGGCGGCGGCGTGCAGACCGGCATCCAGACCATGCAGGTCGCGCCACGGCCGCTGACCAATGCGATCAACCTGACCGGCACCCTGGATCCGGGCCGCGTGGTCAACCTGGTGGCGCCCTTCGCCGGCCAGATCAAGAGCATCGACTTCAGCTATGGCGCCCGGGTCGACAAGGGCAAGGTGCTGCTGACCCTGGATACCGACGATGTCGAGGTGCAGTTGCGCGATGCGGAAACCGCACTGATCCAGGCGCGGCAGAAGCTGGAGGAGGTGCAGAGCTGGCAGACCAGCTCCACCGTCGCCTCGGCACAGCGGTCCCTGGAGCAGGCCCAGATGTCGCTGTCTCAGGCACAGCAGAACTACCGGCAGACCAAGGCGCTGTACGACAAGGGCATCGTCTCGCAGCAGGAGCTGACCTCGGCCGACGGCACCTACCGCAATGCCCAGGTCTCCGTGACCGGGGCCAAGGACGCCGTCCAGGCCGCCCTCAAGCAGGGCGACAAGAATGCCCGGGAGGTCGCCAGGCTGACCTTCGAGAATGCGAAGTTCAAGTATGACCAGTTCCGGCGAAAGGTTTCCCAGGCGGTGATCAAGGCGCCGGTCAGCGGCATCGTGCTGCGCCCGGTCGACAGCCCCGGCGGCGGCGGTCGCGGCGGCAATGGCGGCGGGACGCCGCAGAACCTGGCCGTCGGCGCGCCGGTGTCCGACAACCAGATCCTGCTGTCGATCGGCGACCTGGAGACCCTTTCGATCTCCAGCGACGTCTCCGAATACAATATCGCCTCGATGAAGACGGGGCTGAAGGTCAATGTGACGAGCGATGCGCTGGCCGGCACGACCCTGCATGGCGAGGTGACCGCGGTTTCCTCGCAGGCCTCCTCCAGCGGCGGCGGGGTGCCGACCTTCGGCACCAAGGTCACCGTCAAATCGCTGGACGACGAGGCACGCAGGAATATCCGCGTGGGCATGTCGGCCAACCTGCAGGTGGTGATCTACGAGAACCCTTCGGCGCTGGTGGTGCCGTTCAACGCCGTGCTCGGCGGGCCGGGCGATGCCCGGGTGCTGGTGGTGGCGGGCACTGCGGATGCCAAGCCGAAACCGGTGCAGGTCGAGCTTGGCCAGCGCACGGCGAGCGGGATCGAGATCACGTCCGGCCTCAAGGCGGGCGATACGATCGTCACCAATGCCTCTCAGGCGACGGCCGAGGCCGGCGGCTGAGCGGTCCCGAGGCCGGCGGGGTCAGGGCCGGTCCAGGTTGAGCGGCGCGGTCTGGAACGGCACCTCGACCTGCCATGTGTCCAAGGTCTGGCCCAATGTCTGGTCCAGGCTGGTCAAGGCGTTCAGGTAGCTGATCCGGGCCTGCAATTCGCTGACCTGCGCCGAAACGTAGGAGTTCTCGTAGGTCAGCACCTGGAAGTTCGTGGAGCGGCCGTTCAGCAGCTTGACCCGCTCGGTCTCCAGCTGCTGGCGTGCCAGGTCCAGGGCGACGCGGGACTGCTGCAACTGGCGGAACAGGATCTCCACGTTGCGGACGGCGTTCAGGATGGCGGTCCGCAGGGTCTGGCGGCTGTCCTCCAGGGACAGCTGCTGCTGGCGCAGGCCGACCCTGGCAGAGACCAGGGTCTGGTCGCGCGTCTGGTCGTTCAGCGGGATTGTCAGGGTCAGGCCCAGGGTTTCGGAATCCTGCGTCTGGTAGCCCGCGCCGCGGGGCACCAGGCTGTTCTGCGCGGTTCCGGTGTAGGAGCCCTGCGCCGTCAGGTTCAGCGACCAGAGATAGTTGTTCTCTGCCGATTTCAGGCTGAGCTTGGCGGCCTCCATGCCGAGCAGCGCCTGCCGGTAGGGCGGGTTGGTCGCCAGCGCGATGTCGAACAGCCGCTCGAAATCCAGGGTCACCGCCGGGGTGTCCAGGGATTCCGTCGGCACGATGCGGACATCGTCGGGCAGGTTGAGCTGGTCCAGCAGGACCAGCCGCGCCTGGTCCAGGCTGTTCTGCGCCTGGGACACCGAGATCTGGTTCTGCGCCAGGCTGAACTGCGACTGCACCAGGTCCTGCGGCGCCATGCGCCCGGCATCGATCAGGGCCTCGTTGACCTGGACCTGCTGGCGGGCGCGGGCCAGCGCCTGCACCTGGATCTTCAGCCCTTCGCTCTGCTGGATCAGGTTCCGGTAGTTCTGGATCACGCTGGTGATCTGGCTGGTCAGGCTGCCGCGCAGGCCCCAGGTCGCGTTCAGGTTGGTGATGCGGGCCTGCGCGATCGGGATCTGGTTCACGTCGAAGCCGCCGCCCTGAAGCAGCGGCAGGTTCAGGCTGAAATTCGGATTGCCGGCATAGCTTGTGACGCCGTCGGTGCTGGTGCCGGTATTGCTCCAGCCGAAGGTGAAGCTGCCGCCCAGCGGCGTGTTCCAGGTGACCGACGGATTCACCTGCCAGGTGGTGGTGTTGGTGATCACGTCGGAGGTGTCGCGGGACCGCGACCAGGTCGGGCCGACGGTGATCGAGCCGGTCGGGACGAACCTGTCCTCCGCCAGGATCAGGCTGTACTTGGCGGTGATCCGGTTCAGGTAGGCGCTGCGGATGCTGCGGTTGTTGCGCAGCAGCAGCAGGACGGCATCGGCCAGGGACATGCTGACGGCCCGCGGCTCGGTGCCGGCGGGCGCAGGCGGCTTGGTCCCGCTGCCCAGCGCCCAGGGCGGTATCGCGCCGGAATCCCGGGTCCCAGGGCTCGCGACATCAGGGTTCGCGGCATCCGGGCTCGCGGCATCCCGGATCGCGGCCGCCGGAGCCGCCGCCTCTGCCGCGGTCTGGCCCAGGGCATCGGTTCCCGGCAGGGCCAGGCCCAGGGCCAGAAGGACGCCGACCGGGACCCGGCCGAGGGCGATCCAGGGGTGCGGCCCGGTCTCGCGCCACTGCCGCCCCGCCTCCGCCCGCCGCTTTGCCCCGCCCATCCGCATCGCGCGGAAGGATACCGGAAAAGGCCGGACGGGCGACAGGCCGGGGGTGTCAGATGTCGAGGTTCTGCACCGTCAGGGCGAACTTCTGGATGAAATCGCGGCGCGGCTCGACCACGTCGCCCATCAGGGTCTCGAAGATGTTGTCGGCGGTATCGTCATGGTCGACCTTCACCTGCAGCAGCCGCCGGGCCTCCGGGTCCAGGGTGGTCTCCCACAGCTGTTCCGGGTTCATCTCGCCCAGGCCCTTGTAGCGCTGCAGGGTCAGGCCCTTGCGACCGGCCAGGATGACGGCGTCAAGCAGGCCCACCGGCCCATCCACCGGGCGGCGATCGTCCTTCCGCTCGAAGCTCGAGGCCTGCTCGAACAGCCCCTCGAATTCCGCCGAAAGGCCGTGCAGGCGCCGGGCCTCCGCACTGCTGAAGAAGCCGCGGTCCAGCAGGTAGGTTTCGGTGTAGCCCCGCAGGGTGCGGGAGATCTGCATGCCGCCATCCTCGCGCGGCCGGCCCTGCCAGCCGCGGTCCTGCGGGTCGGCCAGATCGTCCAGCCGTGCCGCGAGCCGGGCCATGGCGGCGCCCGCCGCCGGATCCTCGGCACCGGTGGCGCCGGCCAGCGGGCCCTCCGGGTCGAGCAGGCCGAGGATCGCCGCCTGCTCCACCATGCGCGTGTTGTAGCGCATCGCGATGCCGTCCAGGATCCGCCGCACCCCGCGCGCCTGCTCGACCACGGCGCGCAGATCGGCTCCGGCGCGCTGCGCGCCGCCGGAGAGGGTCAGCGCGGCGCCGTTCAGGCCGTCCTCGATCAGGAAGTCCTCCAGTTCGCGCTCGCCCTTCAGGTAGGTTTCCGACTGGCCGCGCCGCGCCTTGAACAGCGGCGGCTGGGCAATATAGAGGTGCCCCGCCTCGATGATCGGCCGCATATGGCGGTAGAAGAAGGTCAGCAGCAGGGTGCGGATATGCGCGCCATCCACATCTGCGTCGGTCATGATGATGATCTTGTGGTAGCGCAGCCGCCCGAGATCCAGTTCGTTCTCGCCGAACCCGGTGCCCAGCGCCGTGATCAGGGTGCCGATCTCCTGCGACGACAGCATCCGGTCGATGCGCGCGCGTTCCACGTTCAGGATCTTGCCGCGCAGCGGCAGCACGGCCTGGAACGCCCGGTCGCGCCCCGATTTCGCGGAGCCCCCGGCGGAATCGCCCTCCACCAGGAACAGCTCCGCCTTGGACGGGTCGCGCTCCTGGCATTCCGCCAGCTTGCCCGGCAGGTTCGCCACATCCAGGGCGGTCTTGCGCCGCGACAGTTCGCGCGCCTTGCGGGCGGCCTCGCGCGCCGCGGCGGCCTCGGCCACCTTGCCGATGACGGCCTGCGCCTCCTTGGGATGCTCCTCGAGCCAGGAGTTCAGCCGCTCGGCGACGAAGGATTCGACCGCGGGCCGCACCTCGCTGGAGACCAGCTTCTCCTTGGTCTGGCTGGAAAACTTCGGATCCTGCACCTTCACCGACAGGACGCAGGTCAGCCCTTCGCGGGCATCCTCGCCGGACAGGGCGACCTTGTACTTCTTCAGGATTCCCGACGACCCGGCATAGGCATTGATGCTGCGCGTCAGTGCCGCGCGGAAGCCGGCCAGGTGGGTGCCGCCGTCGCGCTGCGGGATGTTGTTGGTGAAGCAGAGCACGTTTTCGTGGAACCCGTCGTTCCACTGCAGCGAGGCATCCACCTCGATCCCGTCGCGCGTGCCGGAGATCGCGATCGGCCCCGCATGCAGCGGCGTGCGGTTGCGGTCCAGGTACTGGACGAAGGCCGACACGCCGCCTTCGTAGCGCATCTCCATGACCTGCGGCTCGATGCCCCGCTCGTCGCGCAGGACGATGGTGACGCCGTCGTTCAGGAAGGCCAGTTCCCGCAGCCGGTGCCCCAGGGTGTCGTAGTCGAAGTCGGTCATCGTGAAGGTGGCGGGCGAAGGCAGGAAGCTGACCTCCGTGCCGCGCCGGCCGTCGGCGGGACCCTGCTCCTCCAGCGGGCCCTGGGGCTCGCCGTGATGGAACCGCATGCTCCAGGTCTTGCCCTTGCGCCAGATCGTCAGGGTCAGCCAGATCGACAGGGCGTTGACCACCGACACGCCCACGCCGTGCAGGCCGCCGGAGACCTTGTAGGAATTCTGGTCGAACTTCCCGCCGGCATGCAGCCGGGTCATGATCACCTCGGCGGCGGAGACGCCTTCCTCGGGATGGATGTCCACCGGGATGCCGCGGCCATTGTCGCGCACCGTGCAGCCGCCATCGGGCCGCAGGGTCACCTCGATCCGGTCGCAATAGCCGGCCAGCGCCTCGTCGATGGCATTGTCGACGACTTCGTAGACCATGTGGTGCAGGCCGGACCCGTCGTCGGTATCGCCGATATACATGCCCGGCCGCTTGCGCACCGGGTCCAGTCCCTTCAGGACGGAGATCGCACTGGAATCGTAGCTCTCGCCCTGGTCCGTGGTGCCGCTGGGTTGCAGGCCCCCGGGGGAGATCACCGCCTTGGGGGCGCCACCGTGTGCTGGCGTTCCTTCGCCGGGGGTCCCGGCGGCAGGCTGGCCATCGGTGCTGTTGCGGGCGGAATCGTTCATGGCAACTCGTCTTCCTTACTCGGTCGCGGCCGGGCCGGGTTCGGCCTCCGCGATATGTCCTTCCCGGACCTCGAAGATCTGCACGCCGCCGGTCAGGTCGGCGAACAGCCCGGCATCGGTCCCGGTCATCCAGGTCTGCATTCCCGGCGCCGCGAGCGCGGCGAACAGGGCGGCCCGGCGGGGCCGGTCCAGATGGGCCGCGATTTCGTCCAGCAGCAGGACCGGGCCCCAGCCGCGGGACTGGCGCACCATGCGTGCATTGGCCAGCACGATGGCGATCACCAGGGCCTTCTGCTGGCCGGTCGAGCAGCGTGCCGCCGGCGCGCCGCCTTCGGCCTGCCACACCAGCAGGTCGGTCCGGTGCGGGCCGGCGCGGGTCAGGCCGGCCTCGCCGTCCTGCTGCCGAGCCGCGGCCAGGTGCGCCCGGTAGCGATCCTCGACAGCGACGGCGGGCGCCGCCTCCAGCCAGTCCTCCAGCAGGCCGTCCAGCGCCACCAGCGCCTGCGGGAACGGCCCCTCCGCCTCCGCCAGGGCCAGGCCCAGACGGGCGCATCCATCGCGCCGCGCCGCCGCCACGGCCACGGCCTGCTCGGCCATCCGTGCCTCGATCGCGGCGAACCAGCGGGCATCGCCGCGCCCTGTCTTCAGCAGCCGGTTGCGTTCCCGCATCGACTGTTCGAACGCTGCGACCCGCCGCGCATGCGCCGGGTCGAAGCCATAGACCAGGCGGTCCAGGAACCGCCGCCGCGCCGAAGCCCCTTCGACAAACAACCGGTCCATCGCCGGCGTCAGCCAGAGCATCGGCAGCAGGCCGGCGAATTCCGCCATCGGCCGCCCGGCCGCGCCGTCGATCCGGGTCTCCCGCCGCTCGGCGCCATCCGGCAGTCGCCGCAGGCCGACCCCCAGCTGCACCTCCAGCGGCTGCATCTCGGCTGCCGCCGCCTGGCGCTGCGGGTCGGCGCCGCCGGTCCCGTCCGGCGCGCCGGGCACCGCAATGCGCGCGCTGACAGCCCAGCCGGCATCCGCGTCCCCGGCCTGCTTCCCCGGCTCCCGGGCGGCGGCGATATGCGCGCCGGGCAGGATCTCGCCCAGGGCCGCGCCGCGCAGCCCGCGTCCGGGTGCCAGCAGCGAGATCGCCTCCAGCAGGTTGGTCTTGCCGGCACCGTTCGGTCCGACCAGGACGATCCGCCCGGCCCGGATCCGCAGATGCGCCCGCGCATAGTTGCGGAACGCCGTCAGCCGCAGGTCGGTCACGCCGAACGGGACGACACCTGCCGGCGCGGCAGTGCGGCTGTCCGGTGGATCGCCTGCGGGTCGCTCGACCGTCGGCTGCGCCACTCCCATGCCGGGCCCGGCGCGGTCAGACCCGCATCGGCATCAGCACATAGAGCGCCGACTCGTCGGCGCCATCCCGCACCAGGGCCGGCGCCGCGCCATCGGCGATCTGGAATCGCGCGCTCTCGCCGTCGATCTGGTCGGTTATGTCGATCAGATAGCGTGCATTGAAGCCGATTTCGATGGGGTCGGCGTCATAGACCGTCGGCAGGTCCTCCGTGGCGCTGCCCTGTTCGGAAGAGGTGGCACTGAGCACCAGCTTGTTCGGCTCCAGCGCAAGCTTGACCGCCCGCGACTTCTCGCTCGAGATCGTGGAGACCCGGTCCACTGCCTTGGAGAACAGGGCGGCATCGACTTCCATCACCTTGTCATTGCCGCTCGGGATCACCCGCTCATAGTCGGGGAAGGTGCCGTCGATCAGCTTCGACAGCAGCACCACGTCGCCGAACTCGAAGCGGATCTTGGTGTCTGACAGGGCGATCTCGACCGTATCGGTGCCATCGGGCAGCAGGCGCACCAGCTCTCCCACCGTCTTGCGCGGGATGATCACGCCGGGCATGCCGGCCGCGCCGTCGGGCAGCGGCATCTCCACCCGCGCCAGGCGATGGCCGTCGGTGGCCACGGCGCGCAGAACGGCGACGCCCTCGTTCTCGGCCGCATGCAGGTAGATGCCGTTGAGGTAGTAGCGGGTTTCCTCCAGCGAGATCGCGAAACGCGCCTTCTCGATGACCCGCTTCAGGTCGGCGGCGCCCACCGTGAACCGGGTCGCCAGATCGCCCTCCGCCATGACCGGGAAATCCTCCTTCGGCAGGCAGGGCAGCTTGAAGGCGGAGGATCCGGCGGACAGGCTCAGCCGCTGCTCGCCATCCTTCATCGCCAGGCGGATCTCGGAGCCGTCCGGCAGCTTGCGGACGATGTCATAGAGCGTATGCGCCGACACGGTGGTGGCGCCATCCTGCACCACGGTGACGGACTGGCGCTCGACCACCGCGATATCGAGGTCCGTCGCGGTCAGCGCGACCGCGCCGCCGCCGGCCTCGATCTGCACATTCGCCAGAATCGGAATGGTGTTCCGCCGCTCGACGACGCTCTGGACATGATTCAGGGAATTCAGGAGCGCGGCGCGCTCGATCACGACTTCCATCTGGTACGCCCAACCTCGTTCTCGTCTGTGCAACCGGCTTGCCGCCGCGCACCCCGAAGCCGTTTCTGGGGTCGCGGCCCGCTGCCCGTTCCCGGAAAGACTCCCTCCCCATCCTGCCAGCCGGAATGACGGCCAAGGCGGTCCGTAAGGGCGGTCTGCCTGGAACTCCATGCGAAGCGCCGTTGCCCCCCGGACGGCAGTCGACCGGGAAACAGATGCGACCCGCTCTGCCGCGTCGGGCCGGCTCTGCGACTGCCCCGGCGACGGCATGGGTGACCCCCCGTTACGGGGGAAGCGGAATGTAGCAGATTCACGCGGACGAAGCGAGAATTCTCAGCGATTCCAAGGGGACTCGGCGGCCGCGGGATGGGCCGGCCGCGGGACCCGATCGCCGGCTGTCCCGGCCTGGCGGCCGGACCGCCGTTCAGGACGCCAGGATGCGCCGCAACAGCACGATATCCTCGGCCAGATCGTTGTCCTGGCCCTGCAGCTGCTCGATCCGCTTGACCGCGTGCATGACCGTCGTGTGGTCCCGGTTGCCGAACTTGCGCCCGATCTCCGGCAGGCTGCGGGTGGTCAGCTGCTTGGCCAGGTACATGGCGATCTGGCGCGGCCGGGCCACCGCGATCGCGCGGCGCGGGGAATGCATCTCCGACAGCTTGATATTGTAGTGCTCCGCCACCCGCTTCTGGATCTCCTCGATGGTGACCCGGCGGTCGCTGGCCCGCAGCAGGTCGCGCAGCACCTCCTGCGCCATCTCCAGCTCGACCGAGCGGCCGACCAGGCTGGCGAAGGCGGCAACCCGGTTCAGCGCGCCTTCCAGCTCGCGGATATTCGCCGTGATGCGATGCGCGAGGAACTCCAGGACGTTGCGCGGCACGTCGATGTCGATCTGGTCGACCTTGGACTGCAGGATCGAAAGGCGCAGTTCGTAGTCGGTCGGGTGGATATCCGCCACCAGGCCCCAGCCCAGGCGCGAGCGCATGCGTTCCTCCATCCCCTCCAGGTCGGCCGGCGAACGGTCGCCGGAGATCACGATCTGCCGGTTCTGGTCGCAGAGCGCATTGAAGGTGTGGAAAAACTCCTCCTGCGTGGAATCCTTGCCGGCGATGAACTGGACATCGTCGATCATCAGCACGTCGACGGAACGGAACTGCTGCTTGAACGCCATGGTATCTTTGTACCGCAGTGCCGACACGAACTGGTACATGAAGGTTTCGGCCGACAGGTACATCACGCGCCGGTCGGGGTCCCGCTGGCGGATATGCCAGGCAATGGCGTGCATCAGGTGGGTCTTGCCCAGCCCCACGCCGCCATAGAGGAACAGCGGATTGAACGGCACGCGATCGCGCTCTGCCTCGGCCACGCGCCGCGCCGCCGCGTGGGCCAGTTCGTTCGACCGGCCGACGATGAAGGTGTCGAAGGTGTTGCGCTGGTCCAGCGCGCCACACTGATTGATGCCGAACATGCCCTGGCCGAAGCCGCCATAGGCCTCCCCGCCATCGCCGCGCGGCACCGCCGCCGCGGCGCGGCGCGGCGGGCCGCCGCCAATCGCGCCACCGGCCGCCACCGCAGCGCCGGGCCGGTCTTGACCGGGCATCCCCGCATCCGGGGCCGCCTGGTCGTCGGGCCCCGCCTTGCGGTCCGCTCCGCCGCCGGAGGCTGCGGCCCCCGGCCCCTGGGGCGGCCGCGCCAGCGCGATCACCCGCGGCGCCGTCTGCCCCAGGCTCTTTGCCTTGACAGCCGGCCTGGTCGCGGCCGGGCGGTTTGCCCCGCCACGGCCGGCCGGCAGGGGCAGCCGCAGGCCCGGGCCCGATGCCGCGGAAGACGGTTGGCCGGCCCCGGGAGCGCCGGCACGCGGCGGCGGCGCTGCCGAGGCGGCACGCGGCTGGACCCGGATGGCGATCGTCCGGGTGGCTGGCCACTCGACCTGCCACAGCGCCTTCAGCCGCTCCGCATAGTGGCTGGCCACCCAGTCGCGCATGAACCGGCTGGGCAATGCCAGCAGGATCTCGCCCGCCTCGGCGGAGTGGAGGACCATCGGGTTCAGCCAGGAGGCAAAGGCCTCGGCCCCGATTTCCCGGCGCATCCGCCCGCGGACACGCTGCCAGGCGGCCTGGGCACCATCGGCGACCGGCCGGTCGCCGCCCGCACCGCCATCTCCAGCACCGCCATCTCCCGCACCGCCGTCCCCCGTCTGGTCGTCTCCCATCTGGTCATCCATGGCCTGGTCCGGACCCGTCTGCAGCGGCACCACGCTCTCGGATGCCGCCGGGGCAGGTGCCGCCGGCCCGGCAGGACCGCCGGCGGCCCCGGGGTCCGGGCGGTGCCCGCCGGTGCTGGCCTGCGCCTCGTCCTCGTCAGCGCCGATCAGGGGGCGCAGGTCGCGTCGCATGTCCATGCTTCAGCTCTGCATCCAGGGCAGGCCGTCTGCCTTCCAGCCGTCGCGCCCGCCGCGATGCCCGGACTCGTCCAGATTTCCTTCGAAGCCTCCCGCCACGTTGTAGCAGGCGCTGAAACCGGCCGATGTGCCGGCAATGGCAGCGGCGCGGGAGCGGCCGCCGGAGCGGCACAGGAAGAGGATCGGCGCCGCAGGGTCCGCCACCTGCGCCCGGAGCGCCGTCACGAACTCCGCATTTGCGGTCATCCCCGGGAAATGCTGCCAGGGGATCAGCACCGGCTCCTTGCCAAGGTCCCGGATGTCCGGCAAGCCGACGAAGGTCCATTCCGCGGTGCTGCGGACATCGACGAGCACTGCCGCAGGCTCCGCCGCCAGGATGTCCCATGCCTGGCGAGGCGCGATATCGCCGGCATAGCCGCCGGCCGTGCCGCCCGGCCGCGCATTGCCATTTCCACCGGGGTCTGTTGCAGAAGCCGTCATTCAAATGCCCTCAATCAATGTTCGTCGCAGAACTGCATTGGTCGCAGCCGGCGCAACCGGCACCGTCAATGGTCCTGCACAAATTCCGTTCCATACCCTGACCGGGCGCCGTGACGCCGGCTTGCTCCGCACTGGTCCCCATCGCAATCCGCGCGCAATTACCCCTGCGCGGAAAGGTCGTTTCCCCGCCTAAAAGCGGCTCAATTTCAGGACTGGGCGGCCCGAGGCCCGTGCCCGTGCGAGAGCTGTAGAGTAGTCGGACTCAACGGGCCGTCGCAACCGCGCGGGACCTCGGCCGGGCGCCCGGGAGCCTGTCTCGACGCTGCCTTCGTCACCCGCCGGGCCTCCCGAACCGAACAATGCAGATCGCTGATGGCGACAGAATCCGCGATTCCCGATCCGCTTGCATGGCGATGATGCGGGGTCAAAGACCGTGGCCGGCGAACAAAATCGTCGCCCGGATTTTTTCCACCGGACTAAAGTCCTGACACTGTGACCGGAGGGTTGCAGCAGACCGCTGCGAGCGGTGCCACTAGATATGCCAATCGGTACAGCGGGCGGCCCTAGCTCGGTATCCCTTTACCGCAACCGGTAAATGTCCGCCGACACGCTCGCCGGATCCCGTCGCACCGGCGGCGCCGAGGCCCGTCGATCAGCCCGGCCCGGCCCGGAAACGAAAAAGGAGCCCGTGCGGGCTCCCCTGTCGATCGCCGGCCCCTGGAACGACAGGGGCCCGGCGCATATCGGCGGCGGTCTCTGGATGGCCGCCCGGTCCCGCGCAGCCTCCCTGTCGGGCGGCCTGCGGGCCCCGCCCGGTTCAGCTGCTGGCGCCGAGCGACCGGACCCGTGCCGTCAACCGGGACAGCTTCCGCGATGCCGTGCTGCGATGGAGGACGCCCTTGCCGACGCCGCGGTCCAGTTCCGGCTGGGCCGCCTGCAGGGCGCTGAGCGCCGCCGCCTGGTCGCCCGCGGCCACGGCAAGCTCCACCCGCTTCACGGCAGAGCGGATCCGCGTCTTGCGGGAACGATTGACGGCTGTCCGCCGGATACGCTGGCGGTTGCGCTTTTCCGCCTGCTTGTGGTTTGCCATGAAAGAATTCTCTGCCAGAAGTGAAACAGGCCGCGGCTTTTAAAGGTCCGGCGCCCCGCAGTCAACAGGGAAGGCCGGCCCGCGGCAATTCATCCCGCCCGCCGGCGCCGGCGTGCGGCCGCCGGCCGGGGCTGTGCTGAGGCCGGAACCCCCGTCAGCGATCCTTGAACTGGGGCTCGCGCTTCTCGGCAAAGGCGGCCATGCCTTCCTTCTGGTCTTCCAGCGCGAAGGTGGAATGGAACAGGCGCCGTTCGAACCGCACGCCTTCCGCCAATGTCGTCTCGAACGCCCGGTTCACCGATTCCTTGGCCATCATCACCGCCGGCAGCGATTTCTCGGCGATCTTCTCGGCGGTCTTGATCGC
Organism: Sneathiellaceae bacterium; assembly: GCA_040216765.1. Taxonomy (GTDB): domain Bacteria; phylum Pseudomonadota; class Alphaproteobacteria; order Ferrovibrionales; family Ferrovibrionaceae; genus Marinibaculum. The sequence goes on from JAVJON010000012.1 coordinate 36,251, forward strand.
CTCGTCGAGCAGCTCGTCCTTGGGGAAGACCCGGCTGACGAGGCCGACACGCTCGGCCTCGGCCGCATCCATCATGCGCGCCGTCAGCACCATGTCCATCGCCTTGGCCTTGCCCACCGCCCGCGGCAGGCGCTGGGTCCCGCCGGAGCCCGGGAAGGTGCCGAGATTGATCTCGGGCAGGCCGAACTTGGCATTGTCGCCGGCCAGGATGATGTCGCACATCATCGCCAGTTCGCAGCCGCCGCCCAGGGCATAGCCCGCGACCGCGGCGACCACCGGCTTGCGGCAGCGGGAGATGCGCTCCCATTTCGAGATGAAGTCCTCGAAATAGACATCCATGTAGTGCTTTGGCTGCATCTCCTTGATATCCGCCCCGGCGGCGAAGGCCTTCGGCGATCCGGTGAGGACCATGGCACCGACTTCCGGATCGGCCTCGAAGCGGTCCAGCGCCTCGTTCAGCTCCTCGATCAGCGCCGCGTTCAAGGCATTCAGCGCGTTCGGCCGGTTCAGCGTGATGATCCCGACCGCGCCCTTCTGGTCGACCAGGATGTTCTCGTACGCCATGGATCCCTCTCCTCAGCTCTGACTATGGCCCGGCTGGCTCGCCGCCGAATGCGCCGCGAGAAACGCCAAACCGGCGACGACGTCAACCCCCGGCCCGGCATCCCGTCATTTCTGGCAGGCCGGACAGAAGAAAGACGAACGGGACGACTGGACGATGCGTTGCACAGGGCGCGCGCAGCTCGGGCAGGGCTGCCCCGCCCGGTCATAGACCCGGAACCGGGCCTGGAAATAGCCGAGTTCGCCGCTGGCATCGACATAGTCGCGCAGCGAGGACCCGCCCGCGGCAATCGCCTCCTGCAGAACCTCGCGGATGGCCGGCATCAGCCGCGCGGCGCGGCCCGGCCCCACGGTATGAGCCAGGCGCCGCGGCGAGAGGCGGGCACGGAACAGCGCCTCGGACACATAGATGTTGCCGAGGCCGGCGACCACCTTCTGGTCCAGCAGCGCGGCCTTCAGGGGGGTGTGGCGGCCCGCCAGCCTTGCCCGCAGCACGGCGGCGGTGAAGGCGGGATCGAGCGGCTCGGGGCCCAGCCCGGCCAGCAGCCAGTGCGACGCCTCCTCTGCCGGGGCAAACAGGTCCATCGCACCGAACCGTCGATGGTCGCGGAACCGGATGCGCAGGCCGTCCTGCATGATGAAGACGACATGCTCGTGCTGCGGCAGTTCGGCCTCCTCGCCGCCGATCACCACCCGCCCCGACATGCCCAGATGCAGCAGCATCACCCGCCCGCCGTCGCGATGCGGGCCGGAATCGAGGTCGACGAGGATGTACTTGCCGCGGCGGCGCAGCCGGTCGATCCGCCGGCCCTGCAACGCGGCGGCAAAACCGGGCGGCAGGGGCCAGCGCAGATCGTCGCGCCGGGTCACGACATGGGCGAACCGCTGATTGAGGATCCGGCGCTCCAGGCCGCGACGGACAGTCTCCACCTCAGGCAGTTCGGGCATCCTGGAGCTCTGGCTGACTTCCCCGCACGCGCGATCGCGGCATCGCCCGGACGGTCCGGCTGCCCCCGGGCGTTCCGGCGCCGGGCGGCGGCTGGGCAGAAGGTCGCGGGGGCCGCCATGGCGGGTTCGGAAGGTGCGACGGACTTGCGGCAGGCCGCAAAACAACGGCATGGTGCGCGCGCCGCACAGGGCTGTCAACGAAACGCGCCCCCATCAGACGGCCGGCCAAAGCAGGAGCCAGGCCGGGCCGTCTTTACCCCGACCGCACCCGGCAATGCCGGGCCGGGTCTCGCAGATGGGGGAAGCCGTCTTCGCGGTCCCGCGGCGCCACTTGCGAGGCGAGACACTGATGCGCTGGCTCCGACTCCTTCTATCGCTCGTCGCGGCTGTCCTGCTGGCGGCCACCATTTTCAGCTTTCTCGGCGATGCCATCGATATTGCCGAGCTGATGGCGAACTTCCGGCCGCAGCTGGTCGTCGCCGCGGTAGCGATGGTCGCGGCCGGCCTGCTGGCCTGGAGCCGCTGGACCCTGGTCCTGGCGATCCTGGCCCTGCTGGCCAATGCCTGGCCGCTGGTGCCCTATTACTATCCCGCTGCGGAAGCGTCCGGCCGGCAGCCCGACGTCACGGTCCTGGTGGTCAACCTGCAGGGCCGGACCAGCAGCGCGCAGGCGATGGTCGAGGTCGCCAGGCAGCGGCGGCCGGACCTGCTGGTCGTGACCGAGATCGCGGCCGGCAGCGAGGCAGCGTTGAAACCGCTGGAGGCAGATTATCCGTTCCGCGCGGCAGAGCTGCGCAAGAGCCCGTACAACGTGCTGCTGCTGAGCCGCCACCGGATCCTTGCCTATCAGTTCGTCTATCCGACCGCCGGCTACCTGCCGGTGCTGGATGCGCGCCTCTGCGCCACGCAGGCGCTGGTGACCGCGGAGACCAACGGCCCGCCCTGCTACAGCCTGGTCGCCCTGCATGCGGCGCGGCCGCTGGGGGAGGGCAACCTGGCCCTGCGCAATCGCCAGCTGAACGCCGCCGCCGGCATCGCCGCGCGCGACCGGCAACGGCCGGTTCTGCTGGCAGGCGACCTCAACGTCACGCCCTGGTCCTCTGCCTTCGGGCGCATGGAGCGGATGGCCGGGCTTACCGATGCCTCCGTCGGCGCCGGCATCCAGCCGACCTGGTTCAGCCGCTTCCCCTTCCTCGGCCTGCCGATCGACCATGTCCTGAACAACCCGGGCTTCGAGGTCGTCGGGGTTGAGGTTCTGCCCAGCATCGGTGCCGACCATTTCCCGTTGCTGGTGTCGCTCGCCTTCTCGCCGAAAACGGCGCCGGCCGCGGGCAGCACGCAATGAGCCGGCCGCCCCCTCCTGGCCATGACGCGCCCGGCCATCACGGCCCGGGCCAGGACCCGTCGCGGACGGTGCCGTTCGGGCGCCGCGATGTGGACCGGACCGAGAAGCCGCGGCTGGTGCGGGCGGTCTTCGATTCCGTCGCCGGCCGCTACGACCTGATGAACGACCTGATGTCGCTGGGCGTGCATCGCCTGTGGAAGGCCAGGATGGTCGACTGGCTGGCGCCGCGCGCCGGCTGGCAGGTCGCCGACCTGGCCGGCGGCACCGGCGACATCGCCTTTCACATCCTTGGCCGCTTCGCCGCAGAGGACGGCCCCGACGCGGACCCGGCGCGGCGCGGCCTGCCGGGCCCCGCGCCGCGGATCCTCGTCGCCGACGCCAATGCCCAGATGATGGCCGTCGGCCGCGATCGCGCGATCGACCGCGGCCTGGCCCACCGGATCGCCTGGACCTGCAGCCTGATGGAGGACCTGCCGCTGCGCAGCGGCTCGGTCGATGCGGTGACGGTGGCCTTCGGGATCCGCAATGCCACCGATATCGACGCGGCCCTGCGCGAGGCGCGCCGCGTGCTGAAGCCCGGAGGGCGGTTTCTCTGCCTGGAATTCTCCCAGGTGGTGCTGCCCCTGCTGGACCGCCTCTATGCGCGCTATTCCACCCATCTCCTGCCGGCCATGGGGGCGATCGTCACCCGGGATGCCGGATCCTACCGCTATCTGGCCGAAAGCATCGCCCGCTTCCCGCCGCAGGACCGGCTGGCCGCGATGATGCGCGGCGCCGGCCTTTCCCAGGTGCGCTATCGCAACCTGAGCGGCGGCATCGTCGCGCTGCATTCCGGCTGGGCCATCTGAGCGGCCGCCAGGGCCAGGCCCGGGATCCATCTTGTCCGACGCACCCTTCCAGCCCCCCTCCCTTGCGGCCAGCGTCCGCGCCCAGCGGTTCCTGCCGCCTGCCGGCGGCCTGGCCGGCGCCCTGCATCTCGGGCGCCTGGTCGCCATCGTCCGCACGCTGGCCCGGTACGACGCGATGTTCGTCTTCGACCTGGCGCCGCTGCCGCGCCCGCTGCGCCAGGGCCTGCGGCTGGCCGCCCGGCTGCTGGCCGGCCCGGGCCGGCGCCGGAAATGGCGCGGGCTGCGCCCGGGCGAGCGGCTGGCGGAAGCCTTCACCGGCCTCGGCCCCTGCTTCATCAAGCTGGGCCAGGCCCTCTCGGTGCGCCCGGACCTGATCGGCGACGAACTGGCGCGGGACCTGGGCCGCCTGCGGGACCGGCTGCCGCCCTTCCCGACGGCCGAGGCCCGGACCACGGTGGAAGGATCCCTGGAGGCCCCGCTGGAAGACCTGTTCCAGCACTTCGAGGCGGAGCCTGTCGCCGCGGCCTCGATCGCGCAGGTGCACAGGGCGTTCATCGCCGACCTCGCCGGCGGCCCGCCCCGCCAGGTGGCGGTGAAGATCCTTCGCCCGGGGGTGGAGCGCGCCTTCGCCCGGGACATCGCCCTGCTGTACTGGCTGGCGCAGCTGGCGGAACGCACCCGCCCGGTGCTGCGTCGCCTCCGGCCGGTCGCGGTGGTGGAGACCTTCGCGCGCACGGTCCGGGTAGAGACCGACTTCCGCTTCGAGGCGGCGGCGGCGTCGGAATTCGCCGCGCTGGACCGCAGCCCGGCCAGCTTCCGCGTGCCCGCGGTGATCTGGAGCCACTGCTCGGACCGGGTGCTCACCCTGGACTGGGTCGAGGGCCTGCCGGTCGACGACCTGGAGGCGATCGACCGGGATGGCCATGACCGCCCGCGCCTGGCCGAATCCCTGATCCAGGGCTTCCTGCACCAGGCGCTGGAGATCGGCTTCTTCCACGGCGACCTGCACCAGGGCAACCTGTTCGTGGCGCCGGACGGCCAGCTGATCGCGGTGGATTTCGGCATCGTCGGGCGGTTGGACTGGCCGACCCGGCGCACCCTGGCCGAGATCCTGGTGGGCTTCATCACCCGCGACTACCGGCGCGCGGCGAAGGCCCATCTGGATGCCGGCTATGTCCCGGCGGGCCAGTCGCTGGAAGAATTCGCCATGGCGCTGCGCTCGATCGGCGAACCGATCCGCGACCGCACCGCCGCCGGCATCTCGATGGGCCGCCTGCTGGAGCAGATGTTCCAGATCACCGAGCTGTTCGGCATGCAGACCCAGCCGCAGCTCCTGCTGCTGCAGAAGACCATGGTCAGCGCCGAAGGCATCGCGCGTTCGCTGGATCCGGACATGAACATGTGGGCGGTTGCCCAGCCGGTGGTGGAGGATTGGCTGCGCAGCCATCTGGGCCCCGAGGCCCGGCTGCGGGAAACCGCCGAGCGCCTGGTCGAGGCGCTTCCCCGGGTGCCGCAGGCCCTGGAGACGCTGGAGCGCTTCGGCGCCGAGGCCGCCGGGCAGGGCCTGCGCCTGCATCCGGAGACCCTGCGCCAGCTGGCTTCGGCAACACCCGGCCCCGGGATCGGCTGGGCGATTGCCGGTCCCGCGGGCTGGATCCTGGCCCTGGTCCTGTTCCTCGTCCTGCTGTTCGCCTGAACCCGGGCGCCGCCGGGCCCGGCTCGATTGTTGCCGCCCGGCAGCGGGTCTATAACGGCGAGCCCGTCCGGCGGGGCCGGGATGACGGCCCGGCTGCCGGGCCGCTTGGAATCCCGGGTGGAGGGAATCGGGGGGAGGGAATGCTGACAGGCAGGCGCATATTGCTGGTCATCGGCGGCGGTATCGCCGCCTACAAGAGCCTGGACCTGATCCGGCGCCTGCGTGAGCGCGGGGCCGAAGTGCGTTGCGTGCTGACCCGCTCGGGCGCCGAATTCGTCACGCCCCTGTCGGTGGCGGCGCTGAGCGAGGACAAGGTCTACCAGCACCTGTTCGACCTGACCGACGAGGCGGAGATGGGCCATATCCAGCTCTCCCGCAACGCCGACCTGCTGGTCGTTGCGCCCGCCACCGCGGATCTGATGGCGAAGATGGCGGCCGGCCTCGCGGACGACCTGGCCAGCACCGTGCTGCTGGCGACCGACACGCCGGTGCTGGTGGCGCCGGCGATGAACGTGAGGATGCACGACCATCCGGCGACCCGGCGCAACATGGCGACGCTGGCGCAGGACGGGATCGCCTTCGTCGGCCCCAACGAGGGGGCCATGGCCTGCGGCGAGTTCGGCCCCGGCCGGATGGCGGAGCCGCTGGAGATCGTCGCCGCCATCGAGGCCAGGCTGCTTGAGGCGCCGGCGCCGGCGAATGCGGCCGCCGATCTCGCCGGGCGGCGGATCCTGGTGACCTCCGGCCCGACCCACGAGCCGATCGACCCGGTGCGCTACATCGCCAACCGGTCGTCGGGCAAGCAGGGCCATGCCCTGGCCGCCGCCCTTGCGGCCCGCGGCGCCGAGGTCGTGCTGGTCAGCGGGCCGGTCCAGGAGGCCGACCCCGCCGGCGTGCAGGTGGTCCGCATCGAAAGCGCGCGCGACATGCTTGCCGCCTGCGAACAGGCGCTTCCCGTGGATGCCGCGATCTTCGCCGCCGCCGTGGCCGACTGGCGGGTGGAGAGCCGTGCGGAGCAGAAGATCAAGAAGGCTGGCGCACCGCCGGTCCTGGCGCTGGCCGAGAATCCCGACATCCTGGCGACGGTGAGCCGCCACCGCCTGCGCCCCCGGCTGGTCGTCGGCTTTGCGGCAGAGACCGCCAACGTGGTGGCGGAGGCGCAGGCGAAGCGCAGCCGCAAGGGATGCGACTGGATCGTGGCCAACGATGTGAGCCCCGCGACCGGCACGTTCGGCGGCAACCAGAACGAGGTCCACCTGATCACCGAGGCTGCGGTGGAGCACTGGCCGAAGGCCGACAAGACGGCGGTCGCCGCGCGCCTCGCCGCCCGTATCGCGGCCGCCCTGTCCGAGGGGATGCCGGCATGACGGCAGCGATCGCCGTGGCGGTGATGCGCCTGCCGCATGGTGCAGACCTGCCCCTGCCGGCCTATGCCACCGAAGGCAGTGCGGGCATGGACCTTATGGCGGCCGTGGCGGAACCGCTGCATCTGGCGCCGGGCGCCCGGGCGATGATCCCGACGGGCCTGGCCATCGCCCTGCCGCACGGCCATGAGGCGCAGGTCCGGCCCCGCTCGGGGCTGGCGGCACGCAGCGGCGTGACCGTCCTGAACAGCCCGGGCACCGTGGATGCGGACTATCGCGGGGAGATCAAGGTCCTGCTGGTCAACCTGGGCGACGCGCCGGTGGAGATCCAGCCGGGCGACCGGATCGCCCAGCTCGTGATCGCGCCGGTGACCCGCGCGACCTGGTCGGAACGGCAGGCCTTGCCGGAAACCGGGCGCGGCGCCGGCGGCTTCGGCTCGACCGGCCAGGGCAAGGCGGGCCAGGGGTCGATCGGCCCGGACCGGCCGGCCGGGAGCTAGCGCCGATGCTGCGCCTGCCGCGTAAAGCGCTCTATGCCCTGGAGGCGGTGGTCGACATCGCCTTCAATGCCCGGCCCGACCCGGTGCAGGCGAAGGAGATCACCCGCCGCCAGGGGATCCCGCCGCGCTACCTGGAACAGGTCATGCAGCAGCTGGTCCATGCCGGCGTGCTGAAGGGCGTACGGGGGCCGCGCGGCGGCTATGTGCTGGCCCGGGAACGGCGGCGGATCTCGGTCGGCGACATCGTCCAGGCGATCCAGGGCCTGGACCGCGATGGCAGCGAGGAGGTCGGCGAAAGCCGCTCCCATCTGGGCCAGAAGGTGGTCCGCCCGCTCTGGGCGGAGGTGGAGGCCGAGCTTGTCGTCCGGCTGAACGCCATCACCCTCGAGGAGCTCTGCGCCCGGGCCCGCGATGTCGGCATCACGGCACAGGACGACGAGGCGGGTGATTTTTCCATCTGACGCCACCATCTTCCGCCTGCGACAGATGTACTGGGGCAGGCGACCTGGCGGAGGGCCGGGATCGAGCCAGCGACACCGACAATGCCAGCGACAATGGAGGAGAGCCTAAAATGGACAACCGTTTCACCCCGCCGCGAGGCCGGATCTACGATTCCATCATCGACACGATCGGCAGCACGCCGCTGGTCCGCCTGAAACGCCTGTCGGAAGATGCCGGCGTGGACGCGGAGATCCTGGCCAAGCTGGAATTCTTCAACCCGCTGTCCTCGGTGAAGGACAGGATCGGCCTGTCGATGATCGAAGCGCTGGAGCGTGACGGCCGGGTCGGCCCGGACACCGTGCTGATCGAGCCGACCTCCGGCAATACCGGCATCGCGCTGGCCTTCGTGGCGGCGGCGAAGGGTTACCGGCTGATCCTCGTGATGCCCGAGAGCATGTCGATCGAGCGACGAAAGATGCTGAAGCTGCTGGGCGCCGAACTGGAACTGACCGACCCGGCCAAGGGCATGAAGGGCGCCATCGCCCGTGCGCAGGAAATGATCGAGCAGACGCCGGGCGCGATCATGCCCCAGCAGTTCGAGAATCCGGCCAATCCGGAGATCCATCGTGTCACGACGGCGGAAGAGATCTGGGCCGATACCGATGGCCGCGTTGATGTGGTGGTCAGCGGGGTCGGCACCGGCGGCACCCTGACCGGCGTCGGCGAGGTGCTGAAGGCCCGCAAGCCCGGCCTGAAGATGGTTGCGGTGGAGCCGGAGGACAGCCCGGTTCTGTCGGGCGGCAGCCCCGGCCCGCACAAGATCCAGGGCATCGGCGCCGGCTTCGTGCCGGGTATCCTGGACACCGCCCTGATCGACGAGGTCCTGACCATCGGCAACGAGACCGCCTTCGAGACCGCGCGCAAGGCGGCACGCATGGAAGGGCTGCCGATCGGCATTTCCTCCGGCGCCGCGATCGCCGCCGCGATGGAGCTCGGCGCCCGGCCGGAGATGAAGGGCAAGGTGATCGTCGTGGTGATCCCCTCCTTCGCCGAGCGCTACCTCTCCACGGCGCTGTTCGAGGGTCTCTAGGCCGGTGCTGAGCCGGGAGCAGCTGGAACGCTATGCCCGCCACATCCTGCTGAAGGATGTCGGCGGGCAGGGGCAGGCACGGCTGCTCGCGGCGAGGGTGCTTGTCGTGGGTGCCGGGGGGCTGGGGTCGCCCCTGGCGCTCTACCTCGCAGCGGCCGGGATCGGCACGATCGGCCTGGTCGACGACGACGTGGTGGCGCTGTCGAACCTGCAGCGCCAGATCCTCCATGACATGGCGGGCATCGGCCGGCGCAAGACGGCAAGCGGGGCGGCACGGATCGCCGCGCTGAACCCCGACGTCCGGGTGATCGCCCATGACGAGCGGCTGACCGCGGCCAATGTCGCCGGCCTGGTCGGCGGCTATGACCTGGTGGCCGATGGCAGCGACAATTTCGCCACCCGTTTCCTGCTGAACGATGCCTGCTATCGCGCCGGCCGCACCCTGGTCAGCGCGGCCATCCAGCAGTTCGACGGGCAGCTGTCGACGTTCAAGCCGCACCAGGGCGCGGACCTGCCCTGCTATCGCTGCCTGCACCCCGAACAGCCGCCGGAGGAGCTGGACGCGGCCTGCGTCGAGGCCGGCGTGCTGGGCGCCCTGGCCGGCGTGATGGGCAGCCTGCAGGCCACCGAGATCCTCAAGGAAGTGCTGCAGGTCGGCACCGGACTGGCCGGCCGGCTGCTGCTCTACGACGCGATGAATGCCGAGTTCCGCACCATCCGGCTGCGCCGCAATCCGGCCTGCCCGCTCTGCGGCACGGCATAGGGCCTGCCGGCCGGCGACGGGCCAGCGTCAGATCAGGTTGGCGATCACCCGGTCGGGCGGGGCATGCCCGTCGACGAAGGTCTTGATGTTGATCAGCACCTTCTCGCCCATGTCGATCCGGCCCTCCAGGGTGGCCGAGCCCATATGCGGCAGCAGCACCACATTGCCGAGTTCCAGGAGCTTCGGGTTCACCGCCGGCTCGTGCTCGAACACGTCCAGGCCGGCTCCGGCCAGTTCCTCCTTCCGGAGCTTGCGGGTCAGGGCGTTCTCGTCGATCACCTCGCCGCGCGAGGTGTTGACGATGTAGGCGCCGCGGTTGATCAGGTCCAGGCGCCGGGCCGACAGCAGATGGTAGGTGGCCGGGGTGTGCGGGCAATTGACCGAGATGATGTCCATCCGGGCGAGCATCTGGTCGAGGCTTTCCCAGTAGGTCGCCTCCAGTTCCTCCTCGACCTCCGGCGCGACCCGGTTGCGGTTGTGGTAGTGGATCGACAGGCCGAACGCCTTGGCGCGCCGCGCCACCGCCTGGCCGATGCGGCCCATGCCGATGATGCCCAGCCGCTTGCCCCAGATCCGCTTGCCCAGCATCCAGGTGGGCGACCAGCCGCCCCAGTCGCCGCCCCGCAACGCGTTCGCGCCTTCCAGCAGGCGGCGCGGCACCGCAAGAATCAGCGCCATTGTCATGTCGGCGGTGTCTTCGGTCAGCACGCCCGGCGTGTTGGTCACGGTGATGCCCCGGGCCCGCGCCGCGGCCAGGTCGATATGGTCGACGCCGGTGCCGAAACTGGCAATCAGCCTGAGGTTCGGATTGGCCTGGGCCAGGACGCCGGTATCGATCCGGTCGGTGACGGTCGGCACCAGGACATCGGCGGTCTTCACCGCCGCGGCCAGTTCGGCCTGCGACAGCGGATGATCGTCGACATTCAGGCGCGTATCGAACAGTTCCATCATGCGGGTCTCGATGGAGTCCGGCAGCTTCCGGGTGACGATCACCAGAGGCTTCTTGGAAGACGCCATGATTTCGATGTCCTTCGGCCGCTACTTGTCGTTCCCGCCTTCCCCCGGACCGCCATCGCCACGCCACGCCGCCGGGGCGGCGGCGCGACGCCAAAGCTGTCGATTCGTAATGCCATGCGCCTGGGATCGCAGCCCCGGCCCGCCGCATCCGATTTCCGGCGAAGCCGGCGCGGCGCCACGACCCGGTTGGGGTTAGCGTTCTCCTAGCAGATCGGTGCCGGGGCGACAATTGATCCGCGCCGGCCGCAAATCCCCATCCCGGATCCTGGCGCTTGACCGCGCCGGGACGGCGGGATACCAGCGCAACGGGTGCGGGGGCTGCAGGCGGCAGGACAGGGCAGCGAGGTATGGAGCTGCGATGACGAGGGCTGCGACAGGCGGTGCCGCAAGGGCGGCGGCCGGGCCGGGTAGGTCGCCCGCGGGCGATGGCAGGCGGCGCGGCAGGATCACCGTATCCGGAGCCATTGCCGCCTGGCTTCTCGCCGCCATCGTGCTGGCCGGCGGCTGGCCGCCAGGGGTCGCGGTGCAGGTCGCCGCAGGCGCTGCCGCCACCACCGGGCCGGTCACCGGCCGTGCCCTGCCGCGTTTCGCCAGCCTCGCCTCGGCCCGGGTCAACGCCCGTGCCGGCCCGGGTGTGGAATATCCGATCCGCTGGACCTATCAACGCCGCTTCCTGCCGGTCCTGATCGTTGCCGAATCGCAGAACTGGCGGAAGATCCGCGACCATGACGGCGACGAATCCTGGGTGCATCACGCCCTGCTGTCGGGTCGCCGCTCCTTCCTGATCGAAGGCCGGATCGTATTGCTGCGATCGGAGCCCCATGCCGAGGCGCCGCCCCTGCTGCGGGCGGAACCCGGCGTCATGGGAGAGCTGGAGGGCTGCGACGACACCTGGTGCAGGGTCGTCCTGGCGGACCGCAAAGGCTACCTGCCGCGCGACAGGATCTGGGGCGTCACCGCCGACGAATAGCCGGCGGCCACAGCCGCGTCAGTCGAAATCCGCAGCCAGGGCCTCGCGCACGGCGGGCGCGATGACGGCGATATGGCCGTAATGCGCATGGTCGATCGCAAGCAGCACCGGCGCACCGCCCTTGCGGAACGCCGCCACCGCCGCCTCGTCGAACGGGAAGCGCATGAAATGCACCGACGAGGTCTTGCCGTCCGCCTTGGTGCGTTCGACATCCTCCTCCGGCACGGCCTGCACCGCGGTCTCGCCGATCCGGATGCTGATGGCCCGTTCCACGCCGCCGAGTTCCCGCAGCACCCGGTCGCGGCGGACGGAATCGTCGATCTCCAGCATCATCGTCGCCACCAGCTCGCGGCCATTGGGCACCAGCGGCGAATAGGCCTGAAGCTCGTCGGCGATCTGCTCCTCGCCGCCCTTCTCGATGCGCAGCATCTCGTGGATCTGCCACCACATCGTGTCGTAGTTCTCGAAATAGAACATGGCGTAGGGCCCGACCTCGATCCGCCGCAGCCGCTTCTTTGCGATCAGGTCGGAGCGGCGCTCCTTGCGCACCTTCTCGAACGCCTCGGGCGACAGGATGTCCGCCCGCGTGATCTCGTGTTTCATCGATCGGTCCTTTCCGCGCCGCGGCAGATGCCGGCGGCGGCGTCACCCGGCTTCGGCTCAGCGCAGGCCATAGGCCTTCGCGAACAACTCGATCGGGTGGTTGGATTCCCTGACCGGCGAGGGCCCGTCGCCCAGCCGGTCGATTCCCTGGATGATGTGCATGCCCGCCAGCGGGCATTCCGAGGCGATATAGGCCGCCTCCGCCTTCTTCGCCTGCCGCGCCACCGGCTTGCCGACCTTCAGCGCCACCTCGAAGAATTCCTTCTTCACGCCCCATGACCCGCCATGGCCCGAGCAGCGCTCGATCACGTCCAGCTTGGCGTCCGGGATCAGGCGCAGCATCTCGGCCGCCTTGGCGCCCATGTTCTGGGCGCGGGCATGACAGGCCAGGTGCAGCGCCACCTTGCCGTCCAGCGGCTGCAGGCCGTCGGCCAGGCCCTCCTTCTTGGCGATGTCCACGACATATTCCGTGACGTCGCGCGTCGCCGCCGACAGCTTCCGGACCATCTCGTCGTCCGGCAGGATCAGCGGCCATTCGAATTTCAGCATCAGTGCGCAGGACGGCACCAGGGCGACGATGTCAAAGCCCTGCTCCACCAGCGGAACGAGGGCGCGGCTGACCTCCCGCGCATGGGCGGCGACCCGCTCCAGGTCGCCCTGCTCCAGATGCGGCATGCCGCAGCAGCGCGGATATTCCACCCGGGTCTCCACGCCGTTGCGCGCCAGGACGGCCTGCGTCGCGGTGCCGATAGCGGGGTTGTTGTAGTTCGCGAAACAGGTCGCATAGAGCACGGCCTTGCGTCCGAAAGCCGGCGCTTTGCGATTCACCTCGGGCGGCGCTGCGGTCGCGCGCGCCTTGAACGTCCGGCCATGAAACTTCGGCAGCGCCGCCTCGCGATGCACGTCGAGCGCCTTTTCCATCGCCGGCCGGGTCACGCCATTGCCTTCGCGGTTCGCCCAGTTCGCCAAGGCCGGGACCATGCCGGCAAGCCGCCCGTTCCGGTCGGTCTCCGTCAGCTGCCGGTCGGCAAAGCCGCTGCCATGCGCCTTGAAGGCCGCATAGCGGTACCGCAGCATCAGGTGGGGGAAGTCGAGGTTGAATTCGTGCGGCGGCACATAGGGGCATTTGGTCATGAAGCAGAGGTCGCAGAGGGTGCAGGCGTCGACCACCGGCTTGAAGGCATCCGAACTGACGGAATCGAGCTCGCCGCTCTCCGATTCGTCGATCAGGTCGAACAGGCGGGGAAAGCTGTCGCACAGATTGAAACAGCGCCGGCAGCCGTGGCAGATGTCGAAGACCCGTCGCAGCTCCTCGTCCAGCTTTGCAGGATCGGTGAAATCGGGATCGTCCCACGCAAGCGGATGACGGGTCGGCGCGTCCAGGCTGCCTTCAGACATGACGCGATCTCCTTCAGGATCCGATTTTTGCTTTTTGTCCCGGCCGCTGGCGCCCTGCCCATCGGTGCCCGGCCCCAACGATACCCGGCCACTGTGCGAGGTCGGGCACGGAAAGCCAACCGGGGAACTGTCACGGGGATTTCATGCGGCGCGCCGACGGCAGGCATGGCGGCGCGCAGGGCGCCGTCGCGGGGCCAGCCGCCGCCGGAACGATGCCGGCCGCAACTGGCCCCGCGGAACGCCTGTCCGACAGTGCCGTCGGATCAGAGGGTGTCGAGCGCCTTCTGGAAACGCCCGGCATGGCTCTTCTCGGCCTTGGCCAGGGTCTCGAACCAGTCGGCGATCTCGTCGAAGCCTTCCTCGCGCGCGGTCCGCGCCATGCCCGGATACATGTCCGTATATTCGTGGGTCTCGCCCGCGATGGCGGCCTTCAGGTTGGCAGAGGTCTCGCCGATCGGCTCGCCCGTCGCCGGGTCGCCGACTTCGGCCAGGAATTCCAGATGGCCGTGCGCATGGCCGGTCTCGCCTTCAGCGGTCGACCGGAACACCGCCGCCACATCGTTGAAGCCTTCGACATCGGCCTTCTGGGCGAAATACAGATAGCGGCGGTTCGCCTGGCTCTCGCCGGCAAAAGCTTCCTTGAGGTTGTCGTGGGTCTTGGTGCCCGAAAGTGCCATGATTCTCTCCTCCATTGATCCGCACACCGGCGCCGGCAGGGTTCCCCGCCCGGCCGTCGGTGCTGCTGCCGGCAGACGGATCCGCCGGTGACGAAAGGCCTGTCTGCCGCGGCGCTCGACACGCAAGCGCCGGATGCCGCCGACAGGGCTTTCTGCCCGTTGATATGGCAACAGGCGCCGGACGGGTCAATAGTCTGGAAGAGTTCTAAATGTGCGAATGATTCGCGCTGCCAGGCGCCGGGCCTGGCGCTATCCGCGGGCAGGCTTGCGCAGGCGGATCACCACGTCGATGCGGTTCAGGTCGGTGCCCTCCGGGGCATCGGGCAGGCGATCGAACGCCACCTGGTCCGCATCGATATCCACGAGCCGGCCGGTATCCTCGAAATAGAAATGGTGATGGTCGGCCGTATTGGTATCGAAATAACTGCGCCCCTGGGCCACCACGACCTGGCGCAGCAGGCCGGCCTCGGTGAACTGGTGCAACGTGTTGTAGACGGTGGCCAGAGAGACCGCGATGCCGATCGCGTCGGCCTCGGCATGAAGCGCCTCCGCCGTCACATGCCGTGGCCCCTGCTGCAGCAGAAGCTGCGCCAATGCCACGCGCTGACGGGTCGGGCGCAGGCCGACCCGGCGCAGCGCCGCCGTCAGATCTCGATCCTGGAGATTTGTATCCATGTCCCACCATATAGGACGGCAAGGCCCGGCTTGAAGAGCCGGCCGGGCAGAGATCCCGTGCGATGCCGGCAGGCGCCGCCCGCCGGGCAGGCGACCGAGACCGGCGCCTGCCGGCCCGACCCTGGCTTGACAGTGCCGCGCCGGCACGCCCTATAGTGCGATTAGTCGGGACGCGGCGGCATTGCAAGACCGTGGGCCGGTTTCGCCATGCCTGACGCGACCCAGCGGCTGCAGGTTGCGGGCCGGATCCCTGCAATGCCGCGGTCGTTGCCACCATCACCATCGGGCCTGCTCCCGGGCCCGGTCCGCCGGAGGCTTCGGCGAATCGGACCCTCCAGGAACGCTGCCCAATACCACTCCCATCGATGGGAAGAGCCAGTCGGGAAGCTGCATGTCCAACGCCTCGCAACAGACCAGTTTCACCTATGACGACCTGATTGCGTGCGCGCACGGAAAGCTGTTCGGCGAAGGCAATGCCCAGTTGCCGCTGCCGCCGATGCTGATGTTCGACAGGATCACACGGATTTCCGACACCGGCGGCGCCTTCGACAAGGGCGAGGTGGTTGCGGAACTGGATATCAAACCCGACCTCTGGTTCTTCAACTGTCATTTCGAGCGCGACCCGGTGATGCCCGGTTGCCTGGGTCTGGATGCGATGTGGCAGCTCTGCGGTTTCTTCCTCGGCTGGATCAAGGCGCCGGGCCGCGGGCGTGCGCTGGGCCTGGGGGAGGTCAAGCTGCGCGGCCAGATCCTGCCGAGCGTCAAGAAGGTGACCTATCAGGTCGATATCAAGCGCGTGATTCTGCGCAAGCTGAAACTGGGCATTGCCGACGGCGTGGTGAAGGCCGACGGTGAAACGGTCTATGAGGCCAAGGATATGCGTGTCGGCGTGTTCAGCGCCGACGAAAGCTGAAACAAGGGACAGCATGCCATGCGTCGAGTGGTGGTTACCGGTCTCGGCGTCGTCTCCAGCATCGGAAACAATGCGCAGGAGGTGATCGCCGCCCTGCGCGAGGGCAGGTCCGGCATCTCCTTCGCGCAGGAGTACAAGGAGCTGGGCTTTCGCAGCCAGGTCTTTGGCAACGTCAAGATCGATCTCGAAAGCGCGATCGACCGGCGGCAGCGCCGGTTCATGGGCGATGGCGCCGCGTACAATTACCTGGCCATGCAGCAGGCCATTGCCGATTCCGGCCTGGAGCCGGACGAGGTCTCGCATCCGCGCACCGGGCTGATCATGGGCTCCGGCGGGCCCTCGACCCGGAATCTTCTGCTGGCGGCGGACATCACGCGGGACAAGGGCCCCCGCAAGATCGGGCCCTTCATGGTGCCGCGTGCGATGTCCTCGACGAACTCCGCGACCTTGTCGACCGCGTTCAAGATCAAGGGGCCGAGCTATTCCATCTCTTCGGCCTGCGCGACCTCGGCCCATTGCATCGGCAATGCGGCGGAGCTGATCCAGTGGGGCAAGCAGGACATCATGTTCGCCGGCGGCGGTGAGGAACTGGACTGGACCCTGTCGGTGCTGTTCGACGCCATGCCGGCCATGTCGACGGGCTTCAACGAGACGCCTGAGCGTGCGTCCCGTGCCTATGACCGCGACCGCGACGGCTTCGTGATCGCCGGCGGCGGGGGCGTCCTGGTGCTGGAGGAACGCGACCGTGCGATCGCGCGGGGCGCCCATATCTATGCCGAGCTCGTCGGCTATGGCGCGACCTCCGACGGCCACGATATGGTGCAGCCTTCCGGCGAGGGCGGCATGCGCTGCATGCAGATGGCGATCGAGGGAGTCGAGGGGCCGATCGACTATATCAATACCCACGGGACCTCCACACCGATCGGCGATACGGTGGAGATCGACGCGATCCGCAAGGTGTTCGGCGACCGGATCCCGCATATCGCCTCGACGAAATCGCAGACGGGGCATTCGCTCGGCGCGGCCGGCGCGCAGGAAGCGATCTTCTGCCTGTTGATGATGCAGAACGATTTCATCGGCGAATCGATCAATATCGAGACTCTCGACGATGCGTTCGCCGATGTTCCTATCGTCCGTCAGCGCATCGACAATGCCGGGGTGAACACGGTGCTGTCGAACTCGTTCGGCTTCGGCGGCACCAACGCCTGCCTGGTCTTCCAGCGACACCATGCCTGAGGTGCCGCGCGGGCGTCGCGGCAGCAGGGGGCCACAATGACCGAGCGAGCAGGCGCCGCCTTCGACAGGGCGGCACCGGCGCGGGGGGAGCGACTGCAGTCATGACGGAAGAGCAGACACCGCCGGCGCAGGCCGCGGCAGGCGTGCCCGATGCGTTGCGGGGCCTGATGGCGGGCAAGCGCGGGGTGGTGATGGGGATCGCCAACGATCATTCCATTGCCTATGGCATCGCGGCGGCGCTCAGGGCGCATGGCGCCGAACTGGCGATCACCTACCAGGCAAGCGCCTTCGAGCGGCGCGTGCGGCCCCTGGCGGAAGCGCTGGGCAGCAACCTGATCCTGCCCTGCGACGTTGCCGACCCCGACAGCATCGCCGAGGCCTTTGCCGAGATCGGCCGCCGCTGGGGCCGCCTGGACTTCCTGGTCCATGCCATCGCGTTTTCCGACAAGGGCGAGTTGAAGGGCCCCTATATCGAGACCAGCCGCGCCAATTTCCTGCGGACCCTGGACATCTCCTGCTATTCGTTCACGGATGCGGCGCGCCACGCCTCGGGCCTGATGGACCAGGGCGGCGCGCTGCTGACCCTGACCTATGCCGGGTCCTATCGGGTGATGCCGCGCTACAACGTGATGGGTGTTGCCAAGGCGGCGCTGGAAGCCAGCGTCCGCTACCTGGCCGCGGACCTGGGCCCCCGCGCGATCCGGGTCAACGCGATCTCCGCCGGCCCGATGCGCACCCTTGCCGGCTCTGCCGTGGGCGCGGCCCGCTATGTCTATCGCTACAGCCGCGACAACGCCCCGTTGCGGCGCAACGTGCAGCTGTCCGACGTCGGCGGTGCCGGGCTCTATTTCCTGAGCGACCTGTCCGCCGGCGTAACCGGCGAGGTCCATCACGTCGATTCCGGCTTCAACATCGTCGGCATGCCCGAGAGCGACCCGGCCGCGGTCGTGCTGCGCACCAACGGGTCCGAAACCGCAACCGACTGAGCCTGCCGGGCCTTCCCGTCAAAGCGAAGACGCACGGAACGACGAAGCCCCCGCGCAGCGGCTGCGCGGGGGCTTCGTCGTTTCGTGCCGGACCGGCCCCGGCCCGGGCGCCTTGCGCCGCGGGCCGGGGGAAATCCGGGCCTACTCGGCCGGCTGCTCGGAGTCGGCCTTGGCCGTATCGGCGAGCACGGCCTTGATCGACAGGCGGACCTTGCCGCGATCGTCGATGTCCAGCACCTTCACCTTGACCTCTTCGCCTTCCTTCAGCACGTCGGTGACCTTGGCCACGCGGCCCGCCGCCAGTTCCGAGATATGGACCAGGCCGTCGCGATTGCCGAAGAAGTTCACGAAGGCGCCGAAATCGACGATCTTCACGACCTTGCCGGAATAGGTCACGCCGACTTCCGGCTCCGAGGTGATCGACTTGATCCAGTCGATGGCCTTCTGCGCCGCCTCTGCATCGGTGGCGGCAACCTTGATGGTGCCGTCATCCTCGATGTCGATCTTGGTGCCGGTCTGCTCGGTGATCTCCCGGATCACCTTGCCGCCGGTGCCGATCACTTCGCGGATCTTGTCCTTCGGCACCTGGATCACGGTGATCCGCGGCGCCGTCTCGCGGACCTCGCCACGGGCGCCGGTCAGCGCGCCGGACATCGCCTTGAGGATGTGCAGCCGGCCGTCGCGGGCCTGGCCCAGGGCGGTGTGCATGATCTCTTCGGTGATGCCTGCGATCTTGATGTCCATCTGCAGCGAGGTGACGCCGACCTCGGTGCCCGCGACCTTGAAGTCCATGTCGCCGAGATGGTCCTCGTCGCCGAGGATGTCGGACAGGACCGCATAGCCGCGATCCTCCAGGATCAGCCCCATCGCGATGCCGGCGATCGGCCGTGCCAGCGGGACGCCGGCATCCATCAGCGCCAGCGAGGTGCCGCACACCGTGGCCATCGACGAGGAGCCGTTGGACTCGGTGATCTCCGACACCACGCGGATCGTGTAGGGGAAGACGTCCTTGGCCGGCATCAGCGGCCGGATCGCCCGCCAGGCGAGCTTGCCATGGCCGATCTCGCGCCGGCCGGGGGCGCCGACCCGCCCGGTCTCGCCCACCGAATAGGGCGGGAAGTTGTAGTGGAGCATGAAATGCTCGCGATATTCGCCCGCCAGGGCGTCGACGATCTGCTCGTCGGAGCCGGTCCCCAGGGTGGTGACGACCAGGGCCTGCGTCTCGCCGCGGGTGAACAGCGCCGAGCCGTGGCTGCGCGGCAGCACGCCGACTTCCGACACGATGGGGCGGATGTCCGTGGTGGTGCGGCCGTCGATGCGCGTCCCGGTGTCCAGGATCTGCCCGCGGACGACGTCCTTCTCCATGTTCTTCAGCGCGGCACCGACATCGACCGGGTCGAAGCCGTGATCCTCGCCCAGGCTGGCCTTGGCGGCGTCCTTGACGGCGGAGACCTTCGCGACCCGGTCCTGCTTCACCGGCTCGGCATAGGCCTCGCGCAGCCTGGCCGCCACGCCGGCCGTTTCGAAGCGCTGTGCCAGCTCGGCGCGCTGCGGGCGTTCCGCCAGGTTCATCGGCTCCTTCGCCGCGCGCTCCGCCAGGTCGATGATCCCGTCGATCACCGCCTGATAGCCGCGATGCCCGAACATCACGGCGCCCAGCATCACGTCCTCGGACAGCTCCTGTGCCTCGGACTCCACCATCAGGACCGCGTCCGTGGTGCCCGCGACGATCAGGTCCAGCTTGCTGTCCGCCATCTGCGTCGAGGTCGGGTTCAGCACATAGGCGCCGTCGATATAGCCGACCCGGGCGGCGCCGATCGGCCCCATGAAGGGCGCCCCGGACAGGGTCAGCGCCGCGGAGGCACCGATCATCGCGACGATGTCGGGATCGTTCTCCAGATCGTGGCTCAGCACGGTGCAGATGATCTGGGTGTCGTTGTGATAGCCGCTGGCGAACAGCGGCCGGATCGGCCGGTCGATCAGCCGCGAGGTCAGGGTTTCCTTCTCGGACGGCCGCCCTTCGCGCTTGAAGAAGCCGCCGGGGATCTTGCCGGCCGCGAAGGTCTTCTCCTGGTAATTCACCGTCATGGGGAGGAAGTCGATGCCCGGCCGGGGGGTCTTCTCCGCCACGGCGGTGCAGAGAACCACCGTCTCGCCATAGCGGACGACGACCGCACCGTCGGCCTGGCGGGCAATGCGCCCTGTCTCCATGGACAGGGGCCGTCCGCCCAAATCGAGTTCGGTCTTCTGGACGTTGAACATGTCGTTATCTTTCTTCCTGCTGCTGAGCGGCGGCGCACATGCGCATCCGGTCGCGACCGGGGGCCTGCCCCCGCCGCGCCTTGCACGCGAACCGCATGCCGCGATCGGCGCGCCGGCAAGGCCGTACCGCGCCCATCACGCCGCTCCGTTCCTGCGGGCCCCGAACGGGCCCCCTACTTCCTGAGTCCGAGCCGCTGGATCAGCTCCAGATAGCGGGATTCATCCTTGCCGCGGAGATAGTCCAGCAGACGGCGGCGACGGCTCACCATCTTCAGCAGCCCGCGGCGGGAATGCACATCTTTCTTGTGGGTCCGGAAATGCTCGGTGAGGTTGACGATCCGCTCGGTGAGGATCGCGACCTGGACCTCAGGGGAGCCCGTATCCGCATCGGCACGGGCATAGTCCTTCACGAGCGCAGTCTTGCGCTCCGACGTGATCGACATCGTGTAATCCTTCGCTATCCACCGGCCGCAAGCGGCCGGCTCAAAGATTGAAAACGCGCATGGGATGCATCTCCCCCGCCCGTACCTGGGCCAGGGCGACCGGCTTGCCGTCGGCGACCGCGTAGCAATCGCCTTCACCATCGGGCAGACCGGGTGTGCGAAGCACCCGTACCGATTGACCGGCACGCAGCCGGTTCGCCTGTTCGCCGGTCAGGGCCAGAGCCGGGATGTCGTCCAGCGCGGTCTCGACCGGAAGCAGGTTCGGAATCAGGGCGCCCTTCTCGCACATCTCCTCGAGTTTATCCAGCGGAATTGCCATTTCCGCCGTGAAGCCGCCGACCTGCAGCCGGCGCAGCGCACCGACATGGGCCGGGATATCGAGCGCGGCACCGAGGTCGCGCGCCAGCGCACGCACATAGAACCCCTTGCCGACCTCCGCCTCCAGGACCGCCATGTCGATGGCATCCGGGTCCGCCACGGCCGCGGTCAGCGAGTGGACGGCCAGGCTCGCGATGAACACCTCGCGGGGCGCCAGGTCCGGCGGTGCGCCGGCCCGGGACAGGTCATAGGCGCGCCGGCCGCCGCTCTTGATCGCGGAATAGTCGGGCGGGCGCTGCCAGATCGTGCCGTGAAAGCGGGACAGGGCCTCGTCCAGCGCGGTGCGGCCGGGGCGGCGGTCGGACCTGGCGGTGACCGCGCCGGCACTGTCGTCGGTATCGCGCGCCTCGCCGAACGTCACTTCGAAAAGATAGCGTTTGCGGCCGGCCTGGGCATGGGACACGGTCTTCGTCGCTTCGCCGAACGCCAGCGGCAGGACACCGGTGGCAAGCGGATCCAGGGTGCCCGCATGACCGACCTTTGCCGCCCGTGTCCAGCGTTTCAGGCAGGCCACCACGGCGGCCGAGGTCATGCCCTGCGGCTTGTCGACCGCCAGCCAGCCATGCACCGGGTCGCCCTTGCGGCGGCGCGCCATCAGCGGCCCTCTCCGCTCTCGCCATCGCTATCGTCGGGGTCCCGGTCGGCGGCCTCCTGCCCGGCCTTCTCGTGGTCCGGCAGGTTGCTGAGGAGCCGTTCCATGCGGGCGACATGCTCGAAGGTATCGTCCATCGCGAAGCGCAGCTGCGGCGCGAACTTCAGCCGCAGGACGCGGGCGAGCTGGCCCCGCAGATGCGGCGCCGCCCGGTTCAGCGCGGCAACGATCGTCGCGGCCTCGCTCCCGCCGAGCGGCAGCACATAGGCGGTCGCACTGCGCAGGTCCGGGCCGATGCGCACCTCGGTGACGGTGATCGACTGCCCGGCCAGGTCCGGATCGTGCAGATCGCCGCGGTTCAGCATGCCGGCGAGTTCGTGGCGCACGGCCTCGCCCACCCGCAATTGCCGCTGGGTCGGCGCCGCGGCATGCGCACGCGCCGAACGGGTTCGCCCTCGTGACATCGTTCCTGTCCGTCCATTGTCGCTGGCGACCGGTCCCGCGGCGGCCGCGCCTGACGGTCCGCCGCTGCGGCCGCCGCCGCGGACGCCGCGCCCCGGCCGGGTCAGCGACCCTGCCGGGGTGCGGCGAATGCCGCCCGCGAGGCGTTCAGCTGGCGGCCGAAAGCTCGCGCTGTTCCTCGACCAGATCGAAGCATTCGATCACGTCGCCGGCCTGCAGGTCCTGGTAGTTCTCGAATGCCATGCCGCATTCGGTGCCCTGCCGGACCTCGCGCACCTCGTCCTTGAAGCGCTTGAGCGTCGAGAGCTTGCCCTCGTGGATCACCACATCGTCGCGCAGCAGCCGGACATGCGAGCCGCGGCGGACGACACCGTCCGTCACGCGGCAGCCGGCGACCTTGCCCACCTTGGTGATGTTGAACACCTGCAGGATCTCGGCATTGCCGAGGAAATCCTCCCGCATCTTCGGCGCCAGCATGCCGGTCAGCATGGTCCGCAGGTCGTCGATGATGTTGTAGATGATGCTGTAGTAGCGGATGTCGACGCCATCCCGGGCAGACAGGTCGCGCGCCTGCTTGTTGGCGCGGACGTTGAAGCCCATGACGAAGCCCTTGGACGCGCCCGCCAGGGTGATGTCGGACTCGTTGATGGCACCCACTGCCGCATGCAGCACGCGGACCTGGACCTCGTCGTTGGACAGCTGCTGCGCCGCCCCGACGATGGCCTCCACCGAGCCCTGCACATCGCCCTTCACCACCACCGGCAGTTCGTTGACCTCGCCGGCCTTGATGGAGGCGAACATCTGCTCCATCGTCCCGCGGCTGCCTTCGGCGGCGCGGGCGTCGCGGTTCTTCTTCTGGCGATAGTCGGAGATCTCGCGGGCGCGGGCCTCGTTCTCCACCACATGGAAGGAGTCGCCGGCTTCGGGCGTGCCCTGCAGGCCCAGGATCTCCACCGGGAAGGCCGGCTCCGCCTCGGTAACGTTCTCGCCCCGGTAGTCCACCAGGGCACGCGCCCGGCCCCATTGCGCGCCGACCACGAAGATGTCGCCGACCCGCAGGGTGCCGCGCTGCACCAGGACCGTGGCCACCGGGCCGCGACCGCGCTCCAGCTTCGCCTCGACCACCACGCCTTCGGCCGGCCGGTCGGGATTGGCCTTCAGTTCCAGCAGTTCGGCCTGCAGGGAGATCGCCTCTTCCAGCGCGTCCAGGCCGATCCCGGTCTTCGCCGAGACTTCGACCGCCTGCACGTCGCCGCCCAGGGACTCCACCACGATCTCGTGCTGCAACAGGCCCTGGCGGACCTTTTCCGGATTGGCATCCGGCAGGTCGACCTTGTTGATCGCGACGATCATCGGCACGCCCGCCGCGCGGGAATGGCGGATCGCCTCGACCGTCTGCGGCATGATCGCATCGTCGGCGGCCACCACCAGGATGACGATATCGGTCACCCGGGCGCCACGGGCGCGCATCTGGCTGAACGCGGCATGGCCGGGCGTATCGATGAAGGTGATCCGGTGGTTCGACTTCGTGGTGACCTGGTAGGCGCCGATATGCTGCGTGATGCCGCCCGCCTCGCCGGACACCACATCGGTCTTGCGCAGCGCATCCAGCAGCGACGTCTTGCCATGGTCGACATGGCCCATGATCGTCACCACCGGCGGCCGCGCCTGCAGGTCGGTATCCACGTCGTCGCTCCCAGCCAGGCCAATCTCGACATCGGACTCCGCCACGCGGCGGATGTTATGGCCGAATTCGGAAACCACCAGTTCCGCGGTATCGGCATCGATCACCTGATTGATCGTGGCCATCACGCCCATCTTCATCAGGGTCTTCACGACATCGACGCCACGGGTCGCCATGCGGTTGGCGAGTTCCTGGACGGTGATCGTCTCCGGCACCACGACATCGCGCACGACACGCGCCGACGCGTCACGCGCCGCGCCCTGCTGGGCCCGCCGCTCGCGTTCGCGCTGGCGGCGCATCGCGGCCAGCGAGCGCTGCCGCTCGTCGTCGTCCAGCGCCTGGTTGATGGTCAGCTTGCCGCCGCGCCGGCGCTCGCCGCCACGGCTGCGGGTCGGGCCCGGCCGTGCCGGGACCGGTGTCTTGCCGCGGGTCTTGCGACCGCGATCGTCATCCTCCTCCGGCGCCGCCGCCCGCTCGCGGGTCGCAGCGGTCGCCCGGCCCTCCTCGGGCGCCACGCCGGCGGTGGCAGCCTTTGCCTCGGCACCGGCGCGGGCCTGGCCCTGCTCGCGAAGGCGACGTTCGGCTTCCTCTTCGGAGCGGCGCCGCGCCTCGGCCTCGGTGCGCTTGCGCTCTTCCTCCTCGCGGGCACGGGCCTCGGCCGCAGCCCGCTCCTTGGCGGTGCGTTCCTCGTCCTCGGCGCGCCGGCGCGCTTCCACCTCTGCCCTCGCGCGCGCCTCGACGGCACGCTTGCGGGAGGATTCCAGGGCCTTGACCCGCTGCGCCTTCTCTTCGTCGGTCAGTTCCTTCAGCACCGCACGGCCCCTGGTCTGCCGCCGCAATGCGGCGGGGGGACGCTCCTGGCGTGACGGCGTGCCGCGACCGGCAGGCGCCGGGCGGCTGGCCGCAGGGCTGGCCGCAGCCTCCTCGCGTGCCGCAGGCCGGCGGGGCGCTTCCTCGCGGGCGGGCGCAGCGGGGGGCGCGGCGGCCGCTGGCGGAGCCACCGGCTCCGCGGCGGGCGCCGGCGCAGCGGCCGCGGCCGGAGCCGGGGCGGCCTCGGCGGCAGGTGCCGCTTCCGGCGGCGGCGGCGCGGTCTCGACGGGCGATGCTTCCGCGACGGGCGGTGCTGCCGCGGCGGGCGCTGCCGGTTCCGGCTGCGCGGGGCTGGCCGGTGCCGGCGCGGCCTTCGCCGCAGCGTCCTGCGCCGGCGCCGGCGCCACGGCGGGCGCGGCTGCCTCCGGCTTGGCCGCCGGAGTGTCGGGCCGGGCGGCCGGCTTTGGCGCCGGTGCCACCGACGGCTTCGCCACCACGCCTTCGGCTATGCCGCGGGTCTTGGCGCTGCGCGTCTTCTTGACTTCCACCTGGACGGTCTTCGACCGGCCATGGCTGAAATTCTGGCGAACCTGTCCCGACTCAACGTTACGCTTCAATTGCAACCGCTTCCCTTTCCCGGCCGACAAGGTCTTGTTTTCGTCTGTGTTCTTCAGGTCGTTCATCTGTTATCCGATCGACCCAGCAGGTCGTCTCATCGTGGCTGCCCATCGCCGCCGCGGCGCCATCTGTCCAAACTTTCGTCGCCCGGCCAGGCGCTCCTGCACCGCCGCGCGAAATCACGCTGCCAGGCGGACGCCGCGCTACCGGTCCGGCACGCTGCCGCCGGCTGCCGCAGCGGCCTGTTCCGTCACGCCCGCCTCCGGGTCCGGCACCGCATCCGCGGGCCAGCGTATGCCGCTGCCCGTCCCCGCGAGCAATGCCGCCCCGGCCTCGCCCTGCTCCCGGTAGCTCGACAGCCGCTGCGCGTCCTGCAATGCCCGCTTTGCCGCGCCGCCTGCCGCGATGGCCGCATGTACCACATTTTCCCGGCCCAGCGCCAAGCTCAACTCCTGGCCGGCATACAAGGCCACAAGCGGCAGTGCCTGCGCAAGATGGGCCAACCGCCTGCGCCCGTCCGCTGCACCGTCGCTGGCCTGGACCAGAACCCCGGCGCGGCCCTTGACGATCCAGTCCCGCACCTTGTCCGCGCCCGCCACCACCGCCCCGCCGCGCTGCGCCAGTCCCAGGCGGGACAGCGCGCGGCGCCGCAGCAATGCGGCCACCAGGTCCGGCAGGTCCGCCGGCGCCGCCAGCTTTTCCCGCGCGGCACGCGAGAAGGCATTGCGCCGCACGGCCTCGGCCACGACCGAGCGGCGTGCCGTAACCCACAGGCCACGGCCGGGCAGGTCGCCGTCCATATCCGGCACCACCTGTCCCTCCGGCCCCGCGACGAAGCGCAGAAGCCCCGCCGGATCCGACCGCTCGCCGGTCACGATACAGCGCCGCTCCGGCGGATCCTCCGCCAGGGACCGTGGCATCGCTGCCGCCTGGCCGCGCGCCGGCCGCTCTACCGCTCAGTCCTGGCCGGGCGCCTGGCCGGCAACCGTCTCCGGCTCGGCCTGGTCCGCATCCCCCGCCGCTTCCGCGCCGGCCTCTTCCGCGCCAGCCTCTTCCGCGCCGGCCTCTTCCTCGTCGTCGAACCAATGCGCCCGTGCCGCCATGATGATGGCGTTGCAATCGTCGATCTGCACATCCCAGTCCGACAACAGGTCGGCCAGCTCGTCGCCGGCCAGGTCGGCCAGGTCGTCCAGGGTCTTCACCCCGTTCTCGCCGAGCTTCACCAGCATCGCCGGCGACATGTTGGCGACCTCGGCGACATCGTCGGTGACACCGAGCTCGCGCCGCCTGGCCGTCTGCTCCTCGTCGAGCCGTTCCAGATAGTCGGCGGCGCGCTCGTGCAGCGCCTCGGCCAGGTCGGTATCGAAGCCCTCGACCGATTCCAGTTCGTCGACCGAGGCGTAGGCGATGTCTTCCACCTCGGCGAAACCCTCGGTGACCAGCAGCTGCGCCACGGTCTCGTCGACCTCCAGGGTCTCGATGAAGTGCTGGCTGCGGTCGCGGAATTCCTTCTGCCGCCGCTCGCTCTCCTCCTCCTCGGTGAGGATGTCGATCTCCCAGTGGGTGAGCTGCGAGGCGAGCCGCACGTTCTGCCCGCGGCGCCCGATCGCCAGCGACAGCTGGTCGGTCGGCACCACCACCTCGACCCGCTGCGCATCCTCGTCCAGCACGACCTTGGCCACCTCGGCCGGCGCCAGGGCATTCACGATGAAGGTCGCCGGGTCCGGCGACCATTGGATGATGTCGATCTTCTCGCCCTGCAGCTCGTTCACCACGGCCTGCACCCGGCTTCCGCGCATGCCGACGCAGGCACCGACCGGATCGATCGAGCTGTCGTTCGAAAGCACCGCGATCTTCGCCCGGCTGCCCGGGTCGCGCGCCACTTCGCGGATCTCGATGATGCCGTCATAGACTTCCGGCACCTCCTGGGCGAACAGCTTCGCCATGAAATGCGGATGCGACCGCGACAGGAAGATCTGCGGGCCGCGGGGCTCCTCGCGCACGTCGTAGATATAGGCGCGGACCCGGTCGCCCTGGCGGAAGGTCTCGCGCGGCAGCAGCTCGTCGCGCCGCAGCACCGCCTCGGCGCGGCCCAGATCCACTGTCACGTTGCCGTACTCGACCCGCTTCACCAGGCCGTTCACGATCTCGCTGATCCGGTCCTTGTATTCCTCGTACTGGCGCGCCCGCTCGGCCTCGCGCACCTTGGTGACGATCACCTGCTTGGCGGTCTGTGCGGCGATCCGGCCGAAATCCAGGGGCGGCAGCGGCTCGCTGATGAAGTCGCCGACCTGGGCGTCCGGATTGCGCGCCAGCGCATCCTCGACGCGGATCTGCTGGGCGTCGTTCTCGACCTCCTCGACCACTTCCATGTGGCGGGCCAGCCTGATCTCGCCGGTCTTGCGGTCGATTTCGGCGACGATGTCGTTCTCCTGGCCATAGCGGGAGCGGGCGGCCTTCTGGATCGCCTCCTCCATCGCACCGAGAACGATATCCCGCTCGATCGCCTTCTCCCGCGCCACGGCGTCCGCGACCTGCAGGAGCTCCAATCGATTCAGACTGGTGACCTGTTCCATCTATCCCTTACTCCTGTCCCGAACCGGCGCCGTTGCCAGCGGACCGACCGCCATCCTGCGGGGCCGTGGCCGCATGGGCCGCCAGCAGCGCATCGGTCAGCACCAGTTTCGCTGCCTTGATCTGCGAAAACGGCAGCGCGACATCACCATCCACCACGGCAAGGACGACGTCGTCGCCATCGATGCCCTTCACGATCCCGCGATAGCGTTTCCGGCCCTGCACCGGCTCCGCCAGTTCGACCTTCGCCTCATGGCCGGCATAGCGATCGAAGTCCCGCAGCCGGGTCAATGGCCGGTCGACCCCGGGGGAGGAGACTTCCAGCTCATAGGCCTCCGGGACCGGGTCCTCGACATCCAGCAGGGCAGAGATCGCGCGGCTCACCTCGGCGCAGTCGTCCAGGTTCATGCTGCCGTCGGTGCGTTCGCACATGATCTGCAGCACAGGCCGTCCGCCGCCGGTGAAATGCACCCGCACCAGATCGTATCCCATATCTTCAAGACTGGGCCTGATCAGTGCGTCGACCCGTTCCATCACGTCCATGCGCTTCGCTATCCATGCCGGCCCATCCGCCGGCCCTCGCATTCGAATATGCCGGCCCGCCCACTTGCCGGCCCGAACCTGTCCGGCCGAAGCCGCCTGACCGGGCCCGCCTGACCGAACACGCCTGACCGAACCCTGGCGCTCCGGCCTCATCCGCCTTGCAGGCCGCGGCCGCCCGAAAAACGCAAAGCCGCGCGAACCGGTTCAGGATCCCCGCCAGCGGAACGTCCGCGGCGCATCCTGCCCCGGCCCCGCGACGCTCATCTCGACGAACATCACCGGAGGCCCGACCTGCCCCGATCGGCGACCCTATCGCGATGCGGCCGACACTCCCAATCCAGGCTGTAGCCGCCCGGGCCGGATCGGTCCCGTTCTGCGAAATGGTCACGATGGCCGCGCTCGCCCCGACAGGGGCCGGCACGCCAGACTGCCGGTACAACGGACCGGCCGTCACAGGAGCTACTCGTTAGCTTGCACCAATATTACTTTTCTAGAGCGGGAGTTCAAGCCGTCTCCCGCCGACGGTAGCGCAAATAGACCGGTTCGGCACCGCAGGCGCGGGCCTTCTGCTCGTACCGGGTGGCCTGCCAGTCCGGCGGCGGCTGCCGCCAGTCGGCCGCCCGCTCCGCCATCCAGGCGAACGCGGGGTGCCGGCCAAGATGCGCCAGGATCCACCGCGCATAGTCCATATGGTCGGTGGCGATGCGCAGTTCCGCGCCCGGCGGCATGGCGGCGGCAAGGCTGTCGAGCAACCGGTCGTTCACGATCCGCCGGCGATGATGCCGCAGCTTCGGCCAGGGATCGGGAAACAGGATGAACACCCGCTCCAGGCAGCCCGGCCGCAGGCGCGGCAGCAACAGGCGGACATCGTCGGCCAGCACGCGGACATTCCGCAGGCCGTCGCGCTCGACCGCCGCGAGCAGCGCGGCGACGCCGTTGATGTAGGGCTCCGCGCCGATCAGGCCGATATCCGGATGCGCCGCCGCCTGCGCCGCCAGATGCTCCCCGCCGCCGAAACCGATCTCCAGCCAGACCGCCCTGGCCGGCGGATCGAACCAGCGGCCCGGATCCACGCCGCCGGCCGGCGCGTCGGGGCCGCCGCCTGCCGGCGGCATGGCGGGGACCGCGATCCGCGGCAGCAGGTCGCGCATCAGGGCGGCGCGGTTCTCCCGCAGCTTCTTGCCATGGCGCCGGCCGTAGAACTGGCGGTCGCCGTCCGCCGGCTCCATGCCAGGGGAAGGGCGGCGACCGCCCGGCACGGCGGCCGCGGCCGATCTGGCCGTGGCCGGCCGGCCGGGCCGGTCGCCCTGGTCCCGGGGGCTGACGCTCAGAGCATCGCCTTCAGCTTGTCGACCAGGTCCGTCTTTTCCCATGAGAAGCTGCCATCGGCACCGGGATCGCGGCCGAAATGACCATAGGCCGCCGTGCGCTCGTAGATCGGCCGCACCAGCTTCAGGTGCTCGCGGATCCCGCGCGGGCTCAGGTTGACCAGCTGCTGCAGCGCCTTCGACACGGCATCCTCGGCCACTTGCCCATTGCCGTGCAGGTTCACAAAGACAGAGATCGGCTTCGAGACGCCGATGGCATAGGACAGCTGGATCGTGCATTTGTCGGAGATCCCGGCCGCCACGACGTTCTTGGCCAGGTAGCGCGCGGCATAGGCCGCCGAGCGGTCGACCTTGGTCGGGTCCTTGCCGGAGAACGCCCCGCCGCCATGCGGCGCGGCGCCGCCATAGGTATCGACGATGATCTTGCGGCCGGTCAGCCCGGCATCGCCGTCGGGTCCGCCGATCACGAAGCGGCCGGTCGGGTTCACATAGATCTCGTCCGCCGGCGGCAGCCAGCCCTCGGGCAGCACGCTTTCCACATAGGGCAGGACGATCTCGCGCACGGCGCCGGTGTCGATATCGCCGGCATGCTGGGTCGACACCACCACGGCGGTGCAGCCGACCGGCTTGCCGTTCTCGTAGCGCAGGGTGACCTGGCTCTTCGCGTCGGGCCCCAGCTTCGGCTGCGCGCCGGAATGACGGTCCGCCGCCATGCGCTGCAGGATCTGGTGCGAATACTGGATCGGCGCCGGCATCAGCGCCGGCGTCTCGTCACAGGCGAAGCCGAACATGATGCCCTGGTCGCCGGCGCCTTCGTCCTTGTTGCCGGAAGCATCGACGCCCATCGCGATATCGGCGGACTGGCCATGCAGGTAGACGTCGACATCGGCGGTGCGCCAGCTGAAGCCGTCCTGGTCGTAGCCGATCGCCTTCACGCTCTGGCGGGCGAGCTCGACCATGCGCTCCTTGTTGATCTTGCCGTCCGTGTCCACCAGCTCCTGCGGGCCGCGCACCTCGCCGGCCAGGACGACCTTGTTGGTGGTCACCAGGGTCTCGCAGGCAACCCGCACCAGGGGGTCTTCCGTGGCAAGAAATGCGTCCACCACCGCATCCGAGATCCGGTCGCAGACCTTGTCTGGATGGCCTTCGGACACGGACTCGCTGGTAAACAGGTAGGAATTCGTCATCGCATCTTCCTCATTCGGTCATTCGCTTGATCGCCAGAACAGCGCAGCCAGGGGCCGGGAGGCGGCCGGATGGAAAGCCGCCAACGGCCCGGGCGCATGCCGCCCTACCGGCGCCGGATTGCCGACACCGGTTTCTGCCGCCGTCCTGCAGCCATCGGCGACAGGGGTCGCCGGGACGGCTCCGTGGACGGCGAGGTCATCGGCCTGCCGGATACGCACGGTGATGCGCCGTCGCAGCCCGGGCACAAGGCCATACCGGGACTGGCCGCAGGCTCTTGCCCGAAGCCATGCCGGCCGGTTGCGCCGGGCCGGACACTTCAGTGTCGGAAAGCGAAGCCTCCGAATATCCGGGAGACCCGGATCTGTACCTGCCGGCATGGCACCCGACGACCGTTTCCGGCCGGCCGTGCCGGCGCACACTGTCGCGCCGGGACTGCGACGAGTTGCGGGCCGGGCAAACCGCCCGGTACAAGCCTGCTCTTCGTCAGAAGGTCGGGTTTATTGCGCGGATCCGGGGAGGGGTCAAGCTGCGGCCCCGCCAGTGCAGGGCCTGCAGCGCAGATCAGCGGCGGGCCGCCATCCGCTTGCGGCCGCGGCGCCCACGGGCTTCCTCGTCCTCGGGCTCCTTGTCGGAAACCGCCTTGCAGAGCTCGAAAATCCGCTTGCGGACCGCCGGATCGGAGATCCGGTTGAAGGCGCGCATCATCTCCAGCGTCTCGCGCGAGCTCAGCGGGTCGCGCTCCCCGTCCTCGCCATTGGCATGATAGCCGGCCTGCGGCACTTCCTTGAGCCCGGTGCCGATGAAGGCCTCTTCCGGCGCCTGCAGATGGTCGGCAATGCCATCGAAGAAGAACGATGGCGGCACGCTGAGGATCTGCGAGAACTGATAGAGCCGCGACGCCCCGACCCGGTTGGCGCCCTTCTCGTACTTCTGGATCTGCTGAAAGGTCAGCCCGACCGCTTCGCCCAGGCGCTCCTGGCTCATGCCGTTCAGTGTGCGCCGCAGGCGCAACCTGTTGCCGACATACTCGTCGACGGGATTCTTTCTCTGTGCCACTGATAGTCCTCTCCCGGGCATTCCACACGCTACGGCCCGACGCGGTTGTGGATTTATGCGGCACACACTTCTGGGTCAATAGACCAATCGGCAGTGGGTACGCCAAATTGCCCTAATTTGTACGGGAAAATCCAAATCTGCCCTCCAACCCACGCGTCAACTTCTCGTCCGGGCCTGGCCGATTACCGCTGAAGACATCTGATCATTCTACTTGTCCCGGTGAGCCTTTTCGCGGCCGCCCCGCGTCCTGACGCCGGGATCCGGGCGGCCGGGCCGCCGCGAACAGCAGAAGCACCAGCATCGCCGGCAGCAGGGAGAGCCAGTCGCCGAACCCCGCATAGGGCGGTGGATTCTCCAGGGCCGCCGGCAGTCGCGCATCCAGCACGCCGCGCTCGCCGAGCCCAAGCCGGGCCATCACCCGGCCATAGGGATCGACGACAGCCGAGATCCCGGTGTTCGCGGCACGCACCAGGGGCACACCCTGCTCGATGGCCCGCAGCCGGGTCATGCCGAAATGCTGGTAGGGCCCGGAACTGTCGCCGAACCAGGCATCGTTCGTGATGTTCAGCAGCCAGGCGGGCCGCACCGGCCCCTCGGCGATCTCCGCCGGAAAAATGCCCTCGTAGCAGATCAGCGCGCGAAACGGCGGCAGGCCCGGCTGCCGGATCACGCCCGGCACCGTTCCCATGCTGAAATCCGTGCCACCCTGGGCGAGATTGTCCAGGCCGATCCGCGACAGCAGGCCACGCAGCGGCAGATATTCGCCGAACGGCACCAGGTGCCGCTTGTCGTAGGTCGATGCGATCGACCCGCCGGGCAGCACGACATGCAGGCTGTTCCAGACGGTGGGCGATGCCGCCGCCGGGCCGGCGGGAGGCCGCTCGAAGCGCGGCGCGCCGGTGATCAGCCAGCCGTCCCGCGGCACTGCCGGCGCAAGCTGCGCGCGCCGCGCCTCGTCGTTCGCCAGGAAGAAGGGCACCGCGGTCTCCGACCAGATGGTCAGGTCGGGCGGGCCGGAGCCGGTGCCCGCCCCGGATCCGCCGCCGGCGTCCCCGCCCCCGCCGGCGTCGCCGCCGCGCGACAGGGTCAGGCTGCGCAGGAAATGCGCCTCGCGGGTGGCCGGGTGCCATTTCTCCGCCTGCGGGACATCGGCCTGGACGATGCGCAGGCGCAGGTCCGTCAACGCGACCGCGGGATTGGCCCACAATCGCCAGGTGCCGAGCAGGGCGATGACCGCGAACAGGGCGACGGCACCGCCGATCCAGGCCGGCGGCCCGCCGGGCGGTCGCGCCGCCGGCGGGTCCGCCAGGATCGCCGGCATTGCCGCCAGCACCAGGGTCAGCAGGCCCAGGCCATGAATGCCGATCCAGCCGCCGGCCTGCAGCATCCCGTCGACCCCCAGCCAGGCATAGCCGAACAGGTTCCAGGGAAACCCGGTGAACAGGAAACTGCGCAGGTAATCGCCGGCCGCAAGCGCCAGTGCCAGCAGCAGCACCCGGCGCAGGTCGCGCGGCCAGCGCCACAGGAAGGGCAATGCCGGAACCAGCATCACCAGGGCCAGCAGCAGCGGCAGGCCGATCACCGGCAGGGGCAGCAGGATCGCGAACCGCGCGGCGTCCACGAAGAAGGCGATGCCGACCCAGTACAGGCCGGCCGCGAAATAGGCCCACAGGAAGGCCAGCAGGATCGCGCAGCGCCACCAGCGGCCCGACGCGGCATCCAGCAGCCAGACCAGCAGGACCATGCAGGGAAACAGCAGCGGCCAGAGGCTGAGCGGCGGTTGCGCCAGGGCCAGAAGGCCGCCCGCCGCCAGGGCCAGGAGCAGGCGCAGCCAGGGCCGCAGCCCGGCGATCGCGGCGGCAATGCCGGCGGCATGGCGGTGCAGGCCGTGCCGCGGCCGCGCCAGCGGCGCGGGCCGGCCGGCCTGCGGCGCAGGATCAGCGGGGGCCGGGTCCGGCCGGCCGGCGCCGCCTGTCATGGAGCGGCGGCGCTTGCCTGACCCGATCCGACCAGGGCGTCGCCGCTGATACGGACGCGTTTGATCTTGCGCGGGTCCGCATCGAGGATCTCGAACTGCAGGCCGGTTTCATGCTCCACCATCTCGCCGCGCTGCGGCACGCGCCCGGACAGTTCGAAGATCAGCCCGCCCACCGTGTCGACATCCTCGTCGCGATCGTCGTCCAGCAGGTCCAGGCCAAGGCGCTGCTCCAGTTCCTCCAGTTCCGTGCGGGCATCGACGTCCAGGGTGCCGTCGGCCCGTTCCACGATCATCGGCCGGGCCACCTTGTCGTGCTCGTCCTCGATCTCGCCCACGACCTGTTCCACCAGGTCCTCGATGGTGACCAGACCGTCGACCCCGCCATATTCGTCGACCACCATCGCCATGTGGACGCGGGTCGCGCGCATCTCGAGCAGCAGGTCCAGGACCCGCATGGACGGCGGGGCGTAGAGCACCCGCCGCAGGACCTTCGACATTTCGAAGCTGGCCTCGTCGCGGCCCCAGTGCTGCATGATGTCCTTGATGTGCAGCATGCCGACGACATCGTCGAGGGAATCCCGGTAGACCGGCATCCGCGAATGGGCCGCCTCGCGGAGCTCCCGGACCGTTTCCGACAGGGTCGAGCCGGCATCGATCGCCTTGATGTCGGCACGCGGCACCATGACGTCGTAGAGATCCTTGGAGCCCACCGTCAGCGCATTGCGGATCAGCTCCGCCTCGCCATAGTCGGCGGCGCTGCCGTTCGCGGCCTCGTGCTCGTCCAGCAGCCCTTCCAGGCTGGCCCGCAGGTCGTCGTCGCGCCGGACCGACCCCGAAATGCCACGCAAGAGGTCGAGGATCCGGGCGCCCAGGCCGACGCCGCCGCCCGACGTTCCCGTCTCGCCCGGCCCCGGGTCCTGCCCCTTCGCCTCGCCGCCCCTCGGCTCGCTGCCACGGGCGTCCTGGCCCCTGGTGCCGCCGTCGCTGTCTTCTGGGCGCCAGCCCGATGCGTCCGTCATTCTCCTCTCTCCGCGCGAACCGGTCCGATTGGCCGTCAGGCCATCCGACCGGAGCCGCCGTCCTCCTCGTGATCGTCGTCAAAACCCAGTTCCCGCAGGACCAGCCGCTCCTGCGCTTCCATCTCTTCGGCCTCCGCCGCCACCTCATGGTCCCAGCCCAGCAGGTGCAACAGGCCATGCACGGCAATATGGCTCAGGTGATGCGGCAGGTCCCTGTGCAGCAGCGCCGCATCGCGCAGCATGGTCTGCCGCGCCAGGACGATATCGCCCAGCGGCACCGGCATATCGGACGGCGCAAAGCCGTCATCGCCAGGGAAGGACAGCACGTCCGTCGGCTTGTCGATGCCGCGCCAGGTGCGGTTCATCTCCTGCATCCGGGCATCGTCGGTCAGCACGACGGAGACCTCGCAGCCCCGCCCCGCCAGGCCGGCGGGCAGCGGGGTCGCCGCGAGCACCGCCGCTGCCGCATCGGAAATCAGGCGCTCCATCGCGGCCTGGCCGCCGGCGCTGTCGCCGGACTCGGCCAGCAGCTCGAGCCAGAGCGGGTCCTGCACGGTGACCGACAGATCCATGGGCACGGCCTGCTGCCGTTCCTGCGGTCTCTGTCCGGCCTGCTGCATCTCGACGGCTCCGGCGCGCTGCGGTCAGCGTTTTCGTCGCGGCTGGTCGTGGGCCTGAAGGCCCAGGTCCTTGTCCCGCTCGGCATAGGCACGGACGATCCGCGTGACCAGCGGATGGCGCACGACATCGACATCGGTGAAGCGCACGATGCCGATGCCCTTGATGCCCTCGACGATATCCAGCGCATCGCGCAGACCCGAGGGCACGCCGATCGGCAGGTCGATCTGCGACATGTCGCCGGTGATCACCATCCGCGAGTTCTCGCCCAGCCGGGTCAGGAACATCTTCATCTGCACCGGCGTTGTGTTCTGCGCCTCGTCCAGGATCACGCAGGCATTGGCCAGGGTGCGGCCGCGCATGAAGGCCAGGGGCGCCACCTCGATCTCGCCGCTCTGCAGGGAGCGGGCGACCTGGTCGCCGGGCAGCATGTCATAGAGCGCGTCGTAGAGCGGGCGCAGATAGGGATCCACCTTGTCCTTCATGTCGCCGGGCAGGAATCCGAGGCGCTCGCCCGCCTCCACCGCCGGGCGCGACAGGATGATCCGGTCGACCTGTCCCTCGAGCATCATCGTCACGGCGACGGCCACCGCCAGGTAGGTCTTGCCGGTGCCCGCCGGGCCAAGGCCGAAGACCAGCTCGCAGCGGCGCAGATAGTCAATATATTCGGCCTGCCGGGGCGACCGCGCGGCGATCCTGCGCTTGCGGGTGACGACCTCGTCCTCGGTGCCGGGATCGGCGTCGGGATCGACCTCGCCGGCCTCGATCTGGATCTGCCGGCCGCGTGCCAGCCTGATGGCGCCGTCGACCTCGCCGTCATCGACCTTGCGCCCGCGCTCCAGCTGGGCATAGAGCCCGGTCAGCACGGAGCGGGCGACCTCCTGCGCGCCGGCCGCCCCTTCGATCGCCAGGCGGTTGCCGCGCGGCGTCAAGGCGACCTGCAGCTCCTCCTCGATGCGGGCCAGGTGACGGTCGTGGTCGCCGAACAGATCGACCAGCAGGCGGTTGTCGGGAAAATCCAGCACCACCGGCGGCGCGCGATCCGGTACGGCACCGGAACCGCCGCGATCCTGGGCTGGCGGGCGCGGGGACATCGGCGCCGTCTCCTATGCCGCGGCCGCAGAGGCGGCAAGAACGCCCGCGACACTGTTGCGAAATGACGAGACGATGCGGACCGGCCGCATCGCCGGCCCCGGCGGAAGCTCGCCCGGGACGTCGACATGAACCGCCTGCATGTGCGGCGTCCGTCCCAGGCGCTGGCCCGGCCGGCGGCCGGGACGGTCCAGCAGGACCTCGACCCGGCGCCCGACGCTGGCCGCATTGAACGCCTGCTGCTGCTCCTGGATCAGGGCCTGGAGTTCGGCGAGGCGCTCCGCCTTCACGGCCTCCGGCACGGCATCCTCGCGCTCCGCCGCCGGGGTCCCGGGGCGCGCGCTGTACTTGAAGGAATAGGCCTGCGCATAGCCGACCACGCGGACCAGGGCCAGGGTCGCCTGGAAATCGGCATCGGTTTCGCCGGGAAAGCCGACGATGAAGTCGCTCGACAGCGCCAGGTCCGGCCGCGCCGCCCGCAACCGGTCCACCAGCTGCAGATAGGCAGCGGCCGTGTGGCGGCGGTTCATCGCCTGCAGCACGGTATCGCTGCCGGACTGCACCGGCAGGTGCAGATACGGCATCAGCTGCGGCAGGTCGCGATGGGCGGCGATCAGGTCGCCGGTCACTTCCAGCGGATGCGAGGTCGTATAGCGCAGCCGCTTCAGCCCCGGCAGCGCGCCGAGCGCGGCGAGCAGCCGCGCCAGGGACCAGTCCTGTCCGTCGGGCCCCGCGCCGTGATAGGCGTTGACGTTCTGGCCCAGCAGGGTCAGCTCCAGGGCGCCGGCGTCCAGCAGCCGCCGGGCTTCCGCCAGGACCTGGCTCGCCGGGCGGGAATATTCCGCCCCCCGGGTATAGGGCACCACGCAGAAGCTGCAGAACTTGTCGCAGCCTTCCTGCACCGTCAGGAAGGCGGAGCCGGTGGCCCCGGCCCCCTGCGGCAACGGGCGCCGCGGCAGGTCGAACTTCGCGACCGCGGCGAAATCGGTCGCCACCGCCGGGCCGGGGCGCTGCGCCGCCGCGCCGTCCGCCAGCAGGGCCGGCAGGCGGTGATAGGCCTGCGGCCCGATCACCAGGTCCACATTGGGTGCGCGGCGGGGAATCTCCTCCCCCTCGGCCTGGGCGACACAGCCCGCGACGGCAACCTGCCGGCGACGCCCCTGGGCGCGATCCTGCGCGCGCAGGCGGCCCAGCTCCGAATACACCTTCTCGGCCGCCTTCTCGCGGATATGGCAGGTGTTCAGGATGACGAGGTCCGCCGCCTCGGCGGTCTCCGCCGCGCGATAGCCGTCCGCCTCAAGGATTTCAGCCATACGTTCGGCGTCATAGACGTTCATCTGACACCCGTACGACGTGATGGCATAGCTTTTTGACAAGAGGGCTCCGGCTCGCAGGGAGTCACGTGGCACCGCGGCAGCATGCGGTCGGTGGACGGCCGGGGCGGTCGGGACCCCGGATTTCCGGTTCGTGGAATGCCGGCAGGATCGCCGCGACACATCGCCCGGCATCCCGCCGGCGACCCGCCGCTTCGCCGAACCCGGCACCACGCAAACTAGCATCTGGGCGCGGCTCGCCGCAATTGAAAGACCCGGCATCGCGCGGCGCGGCCGACCGTTGCACGGCATTGCCGGTTGGGGTGACGGTCCGCGGCCGGGCTGGCCGCCGCTGCGGATCAGCCCGCGGGCCGCCCGTCACCCGGCGGTGCCGTCCGCGATGCCGCCTGCCCCGCCGCCGATGCAAGCCCGGCGGCAGGATCGTCGGCCGGCAGATCGCCCGGGCCGCGGGTCGCCGCCCCGGCACGCCGCGGTGCCAGCTTGCGACGGCGGAAACGGCGGAACCGTGCCTGCCGGCGCCCGCTGAGCGGATTGCCGCTCGCCTTCGGGCCATGCCCCGGCGCCCAGGAGGCCCGGGCCGCCAGGGCGTCCGAAACGCCCTGCGCCACAACCGTCTGGCAATGGGCGCTCAGCGCCTTGCGGGATCCGAAATCCTCGATCGTGACCGCATCGTGGAACTGGACCACCACCTCGGAGGGGCCCGATTTCAGGAACTGCCAGAGGTGCGACGCCAGGTCCTGGTCGCCGATCCAGGCGAAATTCCCCGCCCAGGTGCGGCCGACCGGCAGGCCGTTGAGCCGGCAATAGCTGATCGAGACCGGCTGCACCTTGAGCGGCCGGTTCTTGACCTCGCGCTCGGCCAGCGCAAAGAAGGTGCTCTTGAACGGCAGGACCCGCAGGCCGTCCGACGAAGTGCCCTCCGGGAACAGGATCAGGTTGTCGCCGTTTTCCAGCCTGACCGACATTTCGTCGCGGCTGTCCGCCGAGCGGCTCGCCCGGCGCTCGACGAAGACGGTCCGCTGCAGCTTGGCGAGCAGGCCGAAGACCGGCCAGGAGGCGACATCGGATT
Organism: Sneathiellaceae bacterium; assembly: GCA_040216765.1. Lineage (GTDB taxonomy): Bacteria > Pseudomonadota > Alphaproteobacteria > Ferrovibrionales > Ferrovibrionaceae > Marinibaculum. The sequence continues at coordinate 75,330 of JAVJON010000012.1, forward strand.
TCGCCACGAAGCAGCCCGGGAAGAGCGTGTCGATGACGACGATGTCCAGCCAGGAGACATGGTTGAAGACGAACAGGGTCGGCCGGTCGCGCGATGCCGTGCCCACCCGGCGGACCCGCAGGCGCAGGATCCGCGCCAGGCCGCGGTGGTAGAGCATCGGCACCGCCTCGGCCATCTGCCGCCAACGCAACTGCACCGCCAGCGCCTGCACGGGCAGCAGGGCCATGGTCCAGGTCATGAACAGGAAGATCGAGACTACCGCGCGGGTGCTGGCCATCTATCGGGGTACCGGCCTCACTCAGGAGGCTTGCAGCGCGAGGCGGACCGATACCGGCCCGTCTCGCCAATCACTTCCACCGGGGGCTGGGCGGCCCTGATCCGGGCCCCGGCCCTCAGCGGGCCGGCCATGTCGAAGAACCCTGCCGTTCCGACGGACCGACAGCCAATCCGCCGTCCGGCCCGGCGGCCGCAGTGAAGCGCGCGGAGTTTCGCTCAGGCAGGCCGTTTTTTCAAGCTGCGGAAAGACCTGTGGCCGGCGAGGGGCCGTGCGGCCGGCTACCCGGCGCTGCGCTCGCCGGTGTCGCGCTGCTTGTCTTCGAGCGGGACCGCGTAGAGTTCCATCCGATGATCGATCAGGCGATACCCCAGGCGGCGGGCGATCTTCTCCTGCAGCGCCTCGATCTCGTCGTCGTGGAACTCGATGACCTTGCCGTTGCGCATGTCGATCAGATGATCGTGATGCTCGTCCGGGGTTTCCTCGTAACGGGCGCGGCCGTCCCCGAAATCGTGCCGCTGCAGGATCCCGGCCTCCTCGAACAGCCGGACGGTGCGGTAGACCGTCGCCAGGCTGATGTTCGGGTCGACCTCCGATGCCCTGCGGTACAATTCCTCGACATCGGGATGGTCATCGGCCACCGACAGCACGCGCGCGATGATGCGCCGCTGCCCGGTCATCCGCATACCCTTGTCGAGACAGATCTTTTCCAAGCGATTCGGCATCTGTTCCCATCCGGCACATGGCAGCTTGCACGCTGTCGTCGCAGACCGCCGCCAGTGGCCGCCGGGCCGCGGCCCTGCCGTCTACCGCGTCCCGACCCTGTCGACCGGCCGGCGCCCCGCGCCTGGCCCGGCCCGGCAGGGCCCGCGACCCCTCATGCAACCTCGCCGCCGCCGCCCCCGTTGGTTTCGAAATGCGCCCGCCTGCATCGCGGTCGCGGAAGGTGCCGCCGGTACGCCGAGAACCCATAGCGGGGGGAACGGTCACAACCGGCGACCCCTGCAGATATGGGGCATATCGAGCGGCAAGGCAAAACCCTGTCCGGGCCGCCCCGCGCACCGCGCCCGCCCGGGCCCCGAGCCGGTGCCGAAGGGCCTCAGGCCCGCTTCTTTTTCCGCCTGCTCGTCCCCAGGCCGATCTTCTTGGCGAGTTCCCGTCTTTGCGTCGCATAGTTCGGTGCAACCATGGGATAGTCCGCCGGCAGGCCCCAACGGTCGCGATATTCTTCCGGCGACATGTTGTATGCGGTTTTCAGATGACGCTTCAGCATCTTCAGCTTCTGGCCGTCTTCCAGGCAAATGATGAAGTCCGGCGTGACCGACTTCTTGATCGGGACGGCCGGTTGCGGCCGTTCGGGACGGGCTGGCGCGCCATCGACGGAACTGAGGCTTGAATAGACCTGCTGTATGATCTGAGAAAGTTCTGCCGAATCCACGCGGTTACTGCCGACATGCGACGCGACGATTTCTGCCGTCAGCGTCAGCAGCTTTGCTTTTTCAACCTTCTCCGTCATCTTTCGACGTTCTCCTGATGCGAAACCGGTGTCGACTGCATACACATTTCGCAACAAAGATTGTGTAATATTCACAAGGAAGCAACTGATTTCTCCAAAATAGCACAGAAAAATGTAACAAGGGTTCCATGACTGCAACATCCTGCCAGCAGTCATGAAACCGATTCTCAATCGCTTGCTTCGTTCGTTCCCCCTGATAAGTGCCGCGCCAGCACCAATGCATCTTCGGCGCCGCAAGCGCCCCTGTAATAGCCGCGGCGGCGTCCGACGGGCGAAAAGCCGGCCGCGTCATAGAGGGCCCGTGCCGCCGCATTGGCCTCGCTGACCTCCAGCACCATCCGGGTGGCGCCCCGGGCGGCGGAAAGCCGGAGCGCCGCCGCCAGCAGGCGCCGGCCAAGGCCCTGGCGCCGCCGCTCCCGGGGCACGGCGAGGGTCAGGATCTCCGCCTCGCCGGCCACCTGGCTGACCAGGACGAAGCCGGCCGGCTGGCCTTCGGCGCACAGGACAAGGCCCAGGACGGTCTCCAGGCGCAGCAGATCCTCGATCTCGCCCGCCCCCCAGCCGGTCCCGAAGGCGGCCGCATGGATCGCCGCCAGCACGGCGGCATCGGCCGGGCCGGCGACCGTCATATCGCCTTCGCCGCCGGTCACGGACCCGTTCGGCCCGGCCGCGACGGCACCGCGCCGGGGCCCCGGACATAGAGCGGCACGGCAGGGCGGACGGTCCCGCGGCGCAGGTCCAGCAATGCGATCGATGCCAGGTCCTGCGGGGCCGGCAGGATGGCCCCGGGCACGATCCGCCGGGCCCAGCCTGCCGCGGCGACCGGCTCCGCCATGTCCCCGGCCACCCAGTCCGCCACGCCGCCTGCGGCCAGCTGCGGGCCCAGTTCCGCCAGGTCGCCGACCAGCGGCTCGCCTGTCGCGATGGGACGCGGCGCCACCGTGAAGCCCTGCGCATAGACCTGGCCGCGGCGTGCATCGACCACTGCCAGCACGGTCTGTCCCGCCCGACCTTCGCCGCCGGGCACGGCATGGGCGAGCGCCTCCAGGGTCGTGACACCGGCCACCGGGCACCCGGCGACCAGGGCCAGGCCGCGCGCCGCCGCCACGCCGACGCGCACGCCGGTAAAACTGCCGGGCCCGATTCCGACGGCGATCAGCGCGAGTTCCGCAAAGCTGTGGCCGGCCTCCGCCATGACCGCCTGCAGCATGGCCGGCAGCACTTCGGCCTGGCCGCGCTGCATGACCTCGCTGCGCTGCGCCAGAAGCGCGCCATCCGCGCCGCGGACGGCGACCTGGCAGGCGGCAAAGGCCGTCTCGATGGCAAGGATCGTCATGACAGCCCTGTCGGTCGGGCGGCGAACCGGGCAGGCGCCGGCCCTGCCTTGGCCGCGGCAGCCTTCGGGGCCAAGATGGGCGCCGCGATGCGCGACCGGGCCTGGAGGGCGTCCAGCGGATCTGACATGGCACATTCCTTCCGATTGGGCTGCCGGCCGGACCGGCGCGGGCTCCTGCGGGCGGCCGGCTCGCTGGCTGCCGCCGCGGCCTGCCTTGCCGTCCCGGCCGGCAGGGCAGCGCACGCCGCCGCCCCGGCGGAGCCGCTGGCCGCCGATGCATCGCATGCCGCGATCCTGATGTATCACCGCTTCGGCGAGACGCGCTATCCGTCGACCAATGTGACGGTGGCACAGCTGGAGGCCCATATCGCGCTGTTGCGCTCCGGCCGCTACAGCGTGCTGCCGGTGCCGGAGATCCTGGCCGCGATCCGCAGCGGCGCGCCCCTGCCCGACCGCACCGTCGGCATCACGGTGGACGATGGCGTGCGGTCCTTCGCCGACATCGGATGGCCGCGGTTCCGCGCTGCCGGCCTGCCGGTGACCCTGTTCCCCGTCGCTGCCGCCGCGGCACGGGCCGGCGACGGCTATCTCGGCTGGGACGATCTGCGGCGCCTGGCCGGCGAAGGCGTGACGATCGGCAATCAAACCCTGGACCATGCCCATCTGCCGGCGCTGCCCGCCGCACAGGCGGTGCGCCAGATCGATGCCGCCCAGGCCGCATTGCAGGCGGAACTTGGCGCGGCGCCTTCGCTGTTCGCCTATCCCTACGGAGAATGGAGCCCGGCGGTGCGTGCAGCGGCGGTGGACGCCGGCTTCGCCGCCGCCTTCGGCGAGCAGTCCGGCGTCGTCTGGCCCGGCAGCGACCGTTTTTCCCTGCCGCGCTATCCGTTGAACGAAAAGTACGGCCGCCTCGAACGGTTTCGCCTGCTGTGCGACAGCCTGCCCCTGCCGGTGACCGATCTGTCGCCCGCCGATCCGCGGGTGACGGACCCGAATCCGCCACGGCTGCGTTTCACCGTGGCGCCAGGTGTTGCGGATCTCGATCGGATCGCCTGCTACGTCTCGGGCAGCGACCGGCCCCTGGCCCTGGAGCGGATCGGCCCGCGCCGCTTCGAGGCCGGGCTGCCCGCCGCCTTTCGGCCGGGCCGCACCCGGGTCAACTGCACCCTGCCGGTGCGGGACGGCGATGGCGTCCGGCGATGGCGCTGGCTGGGGCTGCAGTTTCAGGTCGCACGGCCCGCCGCCTGACCGCCCGGGCCGGCCATTTCACCCGCGGGCTGCTTCAGAACACGCTGCGCAGGGCACCGCCCGCCAGGCGTGCCGTCCAGCCGGTGACGGATTCCGACAGCCGGGCGTCATCCAGGTCCTGCAGCGCGTTCTGCCCGATGATCCTGCGCAGGGTCCGGACATAGGCGGTGCCGCGTTCCGAATAGGCGGTGAGATGCGCCGCCAGGGCAATGCCGGCAGGCACCTCGCCCTTGCTTCGCTGCCGGGCCCGGGCCTCCCGGAAGGCGGCATAGGCGGGGTTGCTGTTGAGGTTCGCGACATAGGCGGTCACGGAATGCTGCAGCGCCGGGAACTTGCGCACCAGGTGATAGCGTCCACGCGGCCGGTCTCGCGGCACGATGCCGATCTCGGTATCCCAGGTCCACTGGCCGAACACCGCATTGCCCTGCCGGGCGAACCGCGATGTGCCCCAGCCGGATTCCTCCGCCGCCTGGGCGAGGGCCAGCGATACCGGAACGATATCCACCCGCGTCAGCAACGCCTTCGCATCGGTGGACGCGCTGCCATAACGCTCCGCCATCTCCGCCAGCCAGGCCCGCTGCCAGGCCGACGGGCCGCGGCCGGCCGCCTGCTCCGCGAGGATTGCCCGCAGGCGCCGGCGCTCCGCGAGGACCGCGTCATTGGCACGCAGCACCAGGGGCAGCACCGACTTGATGAAGGTGCGCTTGCGCTGCTCGGCGAGGCGGATCGACCGCATGTCTTCCGGCAGGGCCGCCACGAAGATCCGCGGCACGTCGCCCTTGCCGGCGCGGATCCGCCGCAGGTCGTAGCCGGCATTGCCGAAAGCCTCCAGCAGGTCGACGGCGCGGCGCCAGGACCTGTCGCCGGTGCCGGTATCGGGACGCAGGAACAGCGATGCAAGCTGGAACGGCGGACCTGCATCCGCTTCCAGCCGGTGCGGCGCGATATCGTGGCGTGCCGGTTTCGGCTGCGGGACGGGGCCGGGGGGCAGGGCTGCAGGCGCGGTCGGGGCCGGTGCCGGCCCGGCGGCCCGGACCTGCGGATGCGCTCCCGCCGCCACGGCGGTGACCGGTTCCGGCGCAGCCGGGAGCGCCGCGGGCACTGGCCGGCCGGCCGCAGCGGCCACCGGCTCGGGATTGCGGTCCTCGGGATGGGCGGGAACGGCCCGCGGCACCGCGGCGACCGGGGGCTGCGCGGTGAAGCCGCCCGCCGCCCGCGGCACCGGCAGGTTGCGCTGGGGCGCCGCGGCCGCCTGCTGCAGGTCGCCGGCCGCGACCAGGGGCGTCTCGCGCAGCGACGGCTCGCCGACCGGCCGCCCGTCCATCTGGTAGGCGGAGAGCGCCCCGCCGAACGACAGGCCGAGAACGGCCAGCCCGGCGAGGCCGAACAGGACCTGCCGGAAATCGGACCCCGGAACCGTGGTGGAGGTCGGCGGTCTGCGCCGCGACATGCCTGTCACCCCTGAAGCCTGTTTCCCCTGCCCAGCCTGTTATCCTGGGCTGTCGCGTTTCCGGCCCTGCCGGATAGGCGCGCCAGCCCGTCCTGTCGCCGGACGGGGTCTTGCCGCCGGCCAGTCCGATCTCGGGTCCGCCCCTGCCGGGACGAAAATGTCAGACCGGGCGGACCTCGCTCACCTCCGGCACGAAGTGCCGCAGCATATTCTCGATGCCATGCTTGAGGGTGGCCGTCGAACTCGGGCAACCGGCGCAGGCCCCCTGCATGTGCAGGTAGACGATCCCCTCTTCATAGCCGCGGAAGACGATGTCGCCGCCATCCTGCGCCACTGCCGGGCGGACCCGGGTCTCCAGCAGCTCCTTGATCTGCGACACGATTTCCGCATCGGCCTCGGCATAGGATTCCGCCCCGCCGGCGCCTTCGTCCTCACCCTCGACGACCGGCAGCCCGGCCATCAGATGTTCCATGATGGCGCCCAGGATCGATGACTTCAGCACATGCCAGTCGACATCGTCGGACTTGGTCACGGTGACGAAATCGGAGCCGAGGAACACCGCCTGCACGCCATGCACCTGGAAAAGGCGCAAGGCCAGCGGAGAGTTCCCCGCTTCCTCGGCATTTCGATAATCCGCGGTATCGGCGGGCATCACTGTGACCCCGGGCAGGAACTTCAGGGTCGCCGGATTCGGCGTCGTCTCTGTCTGAATGAACATCTTTGTCCGGTTTCGCTTCTGTTGAATTCCGCCCAGGCAAGATGGGTCGCAATGGCGGCGGGATCAAGCCACGCGCCGCCGGCCCCCGGGCGGCGGCCTGCCACCTGCGGAAATCCGCCATTGCGCACTGGCGAAATCGCCTTCGAGGGGCTACTTGTCACACGGTACGGCGGCGGCCTCGGCCACGCCGAAGACCAGTCCGGGTCCGGCGGGCGGATCCGTGCAGGACAGGCGATCGCCTTGATCGGGCAGGCCCAATGATCGAACTCGCCGGCAGCGGCAACCGCTCGCGGATGCTCGTGCGCATGATCGACTGGCTTCTGGACCAGTCGCATCGCGACATGCCGACCGTGCCGTTCTTTTCCGAATTCTGCCAGCGGCTGTCCGACGAAGGCGTGCCCCTGGCCCGGGTCGTTGCCGGCCTGCCGGCCGTCCACCCCCAGCATTTCGCGCGCGGGCTGGAATGGACCCGGTCGGGCGATGCCAGGGAGATCACGCGCGAGCACGGCATCCTGGATACCGCGCTCTACCGGGAGAGCCCGGTGGCGCTGATCCACCGCACCGGTGTGGCGATCCGCCGGCGGCTCTGCGATCCGGCCACGCCGATGGATTTCCCGATCCTGCACGAGCTGAAGGCGGAAGGGATCACCGACTATCTGGTCATGCCGCTGGAGTTCAGCCGCGGGGTCCGCGCCTTCATCTCCTGGTCCAGCGACTGCCCGGAGGGCTTCACGGCGGACCAGCTGGGCGTGATCTACGACATCATGCCGATCGTCTCGCTGCGGCTGGAGCTGCGGTCCGCCTATCGCATGGCCGAGGATCTGCTGAACACCTATCTGGGCAGCGGGGCGGCCCGGCAGGTGCTGTCCGGCACCGTCCAGCGCGGCCAAGGCCACAGGATCAGGGCGGCGATCTGGTATTGCGACCTGCGCGACTATACCGCGATGGCCGAGCGCATGCGCTCGCACGAGCTGATCGTCACCCTGGACGATTTCTTCGAATGCCTGGCCGGGCCGATCCAGGACCATGGCGGCGAGGTCCTGAAGTTCATGGGCGACGGCCTGCTTGCGATCTTCCGGCTCGAGGACTCCGCCGAGGGAGACGAGGAAGCGGCTGCGGCGGCGGCCTGCCATCGTGCGCTGTCGGCGGTGCGGGCCGCATTCGAGCGCCTGCACGTGCTGAACCAGGGCCGCGGCATCGGCGGGGCGCCGCCGCTGCGGCTGGGCCTGGCCCTGCATCTGGGCGAGGTGATCTACGGCAATATCGGTGCGCAGGACCGGCTGGACTTCACTGTCATCGGCCCTGCGGTGAATACCGTCGCGCGGCTGGAGGAGCTGTGCAAGGCGCTGAACCTGCCGGTTCTCGCCTCGGCGGAGTTTGCCGGTGCCGCCGGCGTGCCGATGCAGGACATGGGCAGCCATCCATTGCGGGGCTTGCGGCGGCCGTTGCAGGTGTTTGCCGTGCCGCCGGAGCAACTGGCCGGGCAGGCTGCGCGCAGCAGCGCGGCAACCGCAGCGGCGGAGGCCAGGGTCCCGCTCGAATCCGCGGCGGGATAGCCTAGGGGCGCGTCAGGTCAGTTCCTCGATTTCCTGATCGGTCAGCTTGCCGGGCACCACGGTCACCGGGATGCGGAAATCGCCCGGCATCTGGCCGGCCAGGGCGGTCACCAGGGGGCCGGGTCCGTCCGGGCCGGGGGCGGCGCCCAACACCAGGATCCGGACGTCGGGATCCTCGGTGATCAGGCGGATCAGCTCGGTGCGCAGGCCGCCCTCGCGGATGATCACCTCCGGCACCAGCCCGGTCAGTTCCTTCACCTGTGAGGCAAGGTCGCGCAGCAGGCGCTCGGCATCCTCGCGGGCCTCCTCGCGCATCGCCTCGGCAACCGCCAGCCATTGCTGGTTGTCGTCGCCGTCCTGGATCACCCGCAGCACCGCCACCCCGCCGCCGACCTTGGCCGCACGGCTTGCGGCGAAGCGCAGCGCCACACGGGCCTCCGGCGTGTCGTCGACGACCGTCAGGAACTTCGTCCGGCGGCGGTCCGCACGGACATTGCCACGCCCCTCGGTCGCTGGTTTGTCGGCGTTCATGAGAGGATGTTGCCTTTCCCCAGGGTCGTCATCAAGTGAGCCCGCATCGAGCGGCCGCGCGCAATCCCGTCACGGCCGCAGCAGGCCCAGCGCGTCATAGACCTCGCGCATGACCGGCGCCGACATGGCGCGCGCCTTCTCCGCGCCGCGGTGCAGGATGGCGTCGACATGGGCCGGATCCGCCATCAGGCGCTGCATCTCGCCGCCGACCCGGCCCAGTTCCGCGACCGCCACCTCGGTCAGCGCCGCCTTGAAGGCGGAGAACGGCTGTCCGGCAAAGTCCGCCACCACGGCCTGCAGATCCTTGTCGGTCAATGCCGCGAAGATGCCCAGCAGGTTCGCCGCCTCCGGCCGGCCCGCCAGCGCCTCCACCGTTTCCGGCAGCGGCTGCGGGTCGGTCTTCGCCCGGCGGATCTTCTGGGCGATCTCGTCGGGCCCGTCCGTCAGGGTGATCCTGGCCTGTTCCGAAGGGTCGGATTTCGACATCTTCTTGGTGCCGTCGCGCAGCGACATGACCCGGGCGGCGGGGCCCAGGATCAGCGGCTCGCAGACCGGGAAGAGCTCGGTCTCGTAGTCGTTGTTGAACTTCAGGGCGATGTCGCGGGTCAGCTCCAGATGCTGCTTCTGGTCCTCGCCCACCGGCACATGCGTGGCCTTGTAGGCCAGGATGTCGGCCGCCATCAGGGTCGGATAGGCGTAGAGGCCGAGGCTCGCCCGTTCCTTGTCCTTGCCCGCCTTCTCCTTGAACTGGGTCATCCGGTTCATCCAGCCGACCCGCGCGACGCAGTTGAACAGCCAGGCCAGCTGGGCATGGTCCGGGTTCATGCTCTGGTTGAACAGCAGGCAATGCTCGGTGTCGATCCCCGATGCGATCAGCGCCGCCGCGACCTCGCGGGTCTGCGCCGCCATCTTCGCCGGCTCCTGCCAGACGGTGAGGGCATGCAGGTCCACCACGCAGAAGATGCAGTCATAGTCGCGCTGCAGCTTCACCCAGTTCCGGATGGCGCCCAGGTAATTGCCCAGATGGACGTTTCCGGTGGGCTGCATGCCGGAGAAAATCAACTTTCTGTCGCTCATGGATGCTCTGCTGCCGCGTAAGGGGTTCCGGGTGCCGGCCGTCCGGCCGGCCGGGTGCGGCCTGGCCGGCCGCGAGCGGCGGCCTTCATGGCGCGGCCGGCGCAAAAGGTCAACGCGCACCTGCCGGGGCCGACTGCCGCACCATTGTCACGATGCGGGCGGCCCGCGCCGCAGCAGCCGCCTCAATTCCCCCAGGCGGGCCGCCCGAAATGCCAGGGCGAGGCCGCCATAGAGCAGCCCGCAGCCCAGCACCAGGGCCAGCAGGGCGGCGATCTGGACCGCCAGGTCGTCGGCCAGGAACCAGTCCTGCAGGAGATCGCCGATCGCCAGCGCCGCGAGGGTCATCAGCAGGGTCGCCGCCAGGATCCGGAGCGTGCGCGACAGCAGGCGCGGATCCGGCCGCCACAGGCCGCGGCGCCAGGACACCAGCGCCAGCAGGCCGGCATTCACCCAGGCCGCCATGGCCGCCGCCAGGGCCAGGCCGACATAGCTGAGGCTCCACATCAGGGCCAGGCTCGCCGCGAGGTTGACGCTCATCGCCGCGATCGCGATCGCCACCGGCGTCCTGGTGTCCTGCCGGGCATAGAATCCGGGTGTGAAGCAGCGGAGCAACAGGAACGCCGGCAGGCCCAGCGAATAGGCGCGCAGCGCGGCGGAGGTCGCCAGCCGGTCCTCGGCGGAAAAGGCGCCGCGCTCGAACAGCACGGCGATGATCGGCTCCGGCACGGCCAGCAGCGCTGCCGTGGCCGGCAGGCCGAACAGCAGGACCAGCTCGACCGCGCGGTTCTGGCTGGCCATCGCGCCCGGACGGTCGCCGGCGGCAATCTGCCGGGACATCAGCGGCAGCAGCGCCGTGCCGACGGCCACCCCGACCACGCCGATCGGCAGCTGGTTGAGCCGGTCGGCATAGAACAGATAGGAGATCGCGCCGGAGGGCAGCAGGGAGGCGAGGATCACATTGACCACCAGGTTGACCTGGGTCACCCCGGCCCCCACCGCCGCCGGCAGGACCAGCCGCAACAGCCGCCGGACCCCCGGGGTCAGCCGCGGCAGGCGCAGGCGCAGGCGCACCCCGGCCCGGTGGCAGGCCCAGGCCAGCCAGGCGAACTGCGTGACCCCCGCCAGCAGCACGCCCCAGGACAGCGCATAGCCGGGATTGGGCAGCAGCGGGGTCAGCAGCAGCAGCGCGCCGATCATCGTCAGGTTCAGCAGGATCGGCGCGGCGGCGACCGCGGCAAAGCGGCCGAGCGCATTCAGGATGCCGCCGCACAGCGAGACCAGGCTGATCAGCAGCAGATAGGGAAAGGTGATCCGGGTGAACAGGACCGCCAGCTCGAAACGCTCCGGATCGTCGGAAAAGCCCGGCGCCAGGCCCAGCATCAGGACCGGCATGGCGATCTCGCAGACCGCGACGAACAGGGTCAGGACGGTCAGCAGGACGGCCAGCGAATCCTCCGCGAAGCGGATCGCGCTGGCACGGTCCTCGCGGGTCAGCCGCTCGCTGAACAGCGGCACGAAGGCGGCATTGAAGGCGCCCTCGGCAAACAGCGAGCGGAAGAAGTTCGGCAGCTTGAAGGCGACGAAGAAGGCATCGGACAACAGGCCGGCGCCGAGGAAGGCGGCGATCAGCATGTCGCGCACGAAGCCCGCCAGGCGGCTGATCATGGTCATGCCGCTGACCGTCGCAAACGCGCGCATCAGGGGGATGGCCGGCACGGCGGACTGCGTCATGGGCGCTGGCGGTCTCGCAGGGTTCACTGGGTCGGCATTCCCTGTAGCAGCGGCCCGCGCCCGGCGCGAGCGCAATCCGCTTTGAATTTCCGGCGCGCTCGGCCGACAATGGCCCGGTCGGCGCCGCAGGCGCGGGTTGGCGCCAGGACAGGAGGCCGAACAGGATGGGGGCGGGGAACCGGCGGGGCCGGACACAGGAAGGCGGGTCGCGCGACGGCCGGACGGGTACCGCCCTTGCGGCCGGGCATCGCCGCTTCTGGCGGCTGCTCCTGCTCGGCGCATTCGCCGGGCTGGCCGGCCCGGGCGCGGCTGCGGCGCAGACCGACAATGCCGCACCGCCCGCGGCCGTGGATTGCAATTGTCGCGTGTCGTTCAGCTATGCCGATCCGCAGCGCTACCGGTACTGGCGGCGGGAGGTGGTCCATGCCGACCTGCGCCTGCGCCTGTCGGCTGCGGAGGGCGACTACCGCACCTCTGCGGAAAGCGTCACCGCGGTCTGCGAGGATGTGCGGGAGGAGCGCAAGGGCGAGCCGTTCCGCAGCGTCGACATGTGCATCGAGCTGGGCCAGTGGCTGGCCCGCATCCGCGAGGAGGCCCGCTGCACCCTCTCCGCCGCTGCCGACGGCAAGACCGCGGCGGAATGCCGGTTGCCGGACCCCGACCCGAAGGCCGGCCCTTTCCTGACCTCACGGCAGACCGGCGACGGGGCCGCAGCGGCGATGTGCAACGCCTATGCCCATATGGTGGAACTGCGCCTGGCGGCGGACATCGCGGCGTTCGAGGCCGACAACCTGCATGGCCTGCCTGCGCTGGAGCATGACCATATCTGCCTGCCCCGTTAACCCGCAGGGCCGCGCGGCGCGCGGCCCTGCGGGTTAGCCGCGGCCGGTGCGCAGCACCACGATCCCGGCCACCAGCAGCAGGATTCCGGCAAGGTCGCGCCAGCCGATCGGATTGGTGCTGTAACCCGCCAGGCCGAAATGGTCGAGCGCCAGGGCCATGATCAGCTGCCCGGCGATCACCGCGGCGATCATCGCCGTCGCGCCGACGATCGGTGCCGCGAACACGGTGATGGTCACGAAGCAGGCACCCATCAGCCCGCCGAGCCAGGCCCACCAGGGCACGCTGGACAGGTCGGCGAAGGCCAGGCCCGGGCTGCGCACCAGGGTCGCGACGGGCAGCAGGATCGCGGTGCCGATCAGGAAGGACATGCCCGAGCCCCAGAGCGGCGTTCCCATCGCCTGGGCGAGCCGGCCATTCAGCCCGGCCTGCAGCGGAATCACGGTGCCAGCGACGAATGCAGCCACCAAAGCCACGGTGACCAGAAGTCCCGCTCCCATAGACCTGCTCCTGACAAGTTACCGAATGGGCCGCAGGACGATGCGGCCGGAATGACGACTGGCGGCGCCCGGCGATCCCGGCAGGGTCACCCGACGGCGGCCTTTTCCTTTTCTCCGCTGCGGGCACGCGACCGCCCGCCCCGCGCCGGCTTCGACCCTGCGCCGGCCTGGCGCTCCTCCGGCATCAGCAGGGCGTCGGAGAGCTTGTCCTCGATGGCGGCGAGGCGGCTGGCCGAGGTGACCTTCATGCCCACCAGGTCCTGGACATAGAACACGTCGACCGCGCGCTCGCCATAGGTGGCGATATGCGCCGAATGGATGGTCAGGTTCAGGGTGAACAGCACCCAGGTCACGTCGTAGAGCAGTCCCGGCCGATCGCGACCATTGACCTCGATCACCGTATGGTTTGCCGATGCGGTATTGTCGATCAGCACCACGGGCGCGACGCGGAACACCTTGCGCATCCGCGCCGGCTCACCGGGATTGCCGGCGGCGATCGCCTGGCGCGGCTTGACCTCGCCTGCCAGGGTGCGCCCGACCATGCGCGACATCCGTGCCAGCCGGTCCGGCCGGTCGAAGGCGCCCCCGTCCAGGTCCTGGATCAGGAAGGTGTCCAGCGCCTGGCCATCGCGGGTGGTGTGCACCTTGGCATCCACGATCGTGGCGCCGGCGGCCGAGAGGGCGCCGGTCAGCCGGGCGAACAGCCCGGGATGATCCTGGGTATAGATCGTGACCTCGGTGATCGCGCGGAAGGTGTCGGTGCGGGTCTCCAGGGTCAGCGGGTCGCCGGACCGGTCCGCCCGGCGGATCATCCGGGCATGGCGCTCGTGGCTGTCGTCGTCGAAGGCCTGCCAGTAGAAGGCGAGGTGCCGGCCCAGATAGCCCTCGCGTTCCTCTTCGGGCCAGTCGGCCAGGCGCTCGGCCAGCACCTTGCGGGACCGGGTCGCGTTGCGCTCCAGGTTCCTTTCCACATGGCCGCCCAGCAGCACGTCCTCGGTCGCGTGATAGAGCGTGCGCAGCAGCTGCCCCTTCCAGCCGTTCCAGACATTGGGGCCGACCGCCCGGATATCGCAGACCGTCAGGACCAGCAGCAGGCGCAGCCGCTCCGGGCTCTGCACGTGGCGGGCGATGTCGGTGATCGTCTTGGGGTCGGCCAGGTCGCGCTTGAAGGCGGTGGCCGACAGCGCCAGATGCCAGCGCACCAGCCAGGCGACCGTATCGGTTTCAGCCGCGGTAAAGCCCAGCCGCGGCGCCAGCTTGCGCGCCACCTCGGCGCCCAGCTGCGAATGGTCGCCGCCGCGCCCCTTGGCGATGTCGTGCAGGAACAGGGCGAGATAGAGCACCCGCCGCGACAGCACCTTCTTGATCACCTCGGTCGCCAGCGGATGATCCTCCGACAGCTCGCCCTGCTCGATCCGCGACAGGATGCCGATCGCCCGGATGGTATGCTCGTCGACGGTATAGACGTGGTACATGTCGTGCTGGGTCTGGGCCACGACCCGCCCGAAATCGGTCACGAAGCGGCCCAGCACGCCGGCCTCGTTCAGGCGCCGCAGCGCCCGTTCGGCACGGCCCGGCCAGGTCAGCAGGTCGACGAACAACCGGTTCGCCTCGGCATCCTTGCGCAAGGCGCGGTTGACCAGGCCCAGATTGCTGCGGATCGCCCGCAACGCATCGGGATGCAGGTCCAGATCCTGGTCCTCCGCCAGGTGGAACAGGCGGAGGATGCGCACCGGATCGGCGACGAAGACCCCCGGATCCTCCACCGTCACCCACTTGCCGTCGGTGATGAAGCCGTCCCGGGTGCGCCGCCGGCGGATCCGCGGCAGGCGCAGCAGGGAGCGGCTCTCGACCTCCTGCTCCACCGCGCGGAAGAAGATCCGGGTCACGTCGCCGACATCCTTGACGGTCAGGTAGTAGAACCGCATGAACCGTTCGACGCTCTGCTGCCCGGCCCGGTCGGCATAGCCCATCCGGGCGGCGATCTCGCTCTGCACGTCGAAGGTCAGCCGCTCCTCGGGCCGGCCGGTGACGTAGTGCAGATGGCAGCGCACCTTCGCCAGGAAGGCCTGTGCCCGCATCAGGCGGCGATATTCCGATGCGGAAACGATGCCGCGCGAGACCACCTCGCCCAGATCGTCGATGCGGTAGAAGAAGCGGGCGATCCAGACCAGGGTCTGCAGGTCGCGCTGGCCGCCCTGGCCTTCCTTCAGGTTCGGCTCGACCAGGTAGCGGGTGTCGCCCATGCGCTTGTGGCGCTCGCGTGCCTCCAGCAGCTTGGCCTGCACATAGGCCGCGCCGGTCTTTGCCACGACATCCGCCTCGAAACGCTGCGACAGCTCCTGCGACAGCTCCTGGTCGCCCCAGATCCAGCGCGCCTCGAGGATGGCGGTGGAGATCGTCACATCGTCCCGGGCGCGGCGGACGCACTCGCCGACCGAACGGGTGGCATGGCCGACCTTCAGCCCCAGGTCCCAGAGGCTGTAGAGCATGAACTCCGCGACCTGCTCGCCCCAGGAGGTCTGCTTGTAGGGAAACAGGAACAACAGGTCGATATCCGATTGCGGGGCCAGTTCGCCGCGGCCATAGCCGCCGACGGCGAGGATCGACAGCTTCTCGGAATCGGTCGGGTTGGGCAGGGGCCAGACGCGGTTGCTGGCAAAGTCGTAGAGCACCCGCACCACCTGGTCGATCAGGTAGCTGCGGCCGTGCAGGACCTCGCGCGCCTTGCCGCCCGCCTCGAAGCGGCGGCGGATCTCCGCTTCGCCGCGATCCAGGGCGGGGCGCAGCACCTCCAGTGCCAGCGCCCGTGCGGCAGCCGCGTCCGACAGCAGCTGCACTGCCGGGCCGAAACAGCCCAGCGCCTGCAGCAGGTCGGCGCGCGCCACGATGCTGCGCCGATGGGGTATGTCGTACATGCCTCTGCCTTTCCGCCCGCCTGGCCTTGCCCGCGAGGCACCCGGCCGGGTGCCGGCACGCAGTGTCACCTGCCGAGCCTAACAGGTGATGTGCGGCAGCGCGGCAGAGACCTCAAGCCCTCCTGGCCGGACTGACTGGCCGGACAGACCGGCCGGCCGCTGCCGGGTCAGCCGCCCTGGTTGATCGCGCCGCCGCCGTCGATCACCAGGGTCTGGCCGGTCATGAAGCTGCCTGCGGCCGAGGCCAGATAGACGGCGGCGCCGGCGATCTCGTCCGGCTGGCCGATCCGGCGCAGCGGATAGCCCTTGGTGGCGATCTTCAGGATCTCCGGATTCTCCCACAGGGCGCGGGCGAAGTCGGTCTTGATCAGGCCGGGCGCGATGGCGTTCACCCGCACGTTCTTCGGGCCCCATTCCACCGCCAGGTTGCGCGCCATCTGCATGTCGGCCGCCTTGGAGATGCAATAGGCGCCCAGCTTGTCGGAGCCGAACAGGCCGCCGACGGAGGAGACGATGATCACCGCCCCGTCGCCGCGCTCGGCCATTTCCGGGATCACCATGTTGCACAGCCAGTGGTTCGACTTGATGTTGGAGGCCATGACCTTGTCGAACGCCTCGTCGGGGATCTCGCTCGCCGGGCCGAAATGCGGGTTGACCGCGGCATTGCAGACCAGGATGTCGATCCGGCCGTACGCTTTCCGGGTCTCCGCCACCAGCTTCTCCAGCTGCGCCTTGTCGGAGATGCTGGCCGGGATCGCGACCGCCTCGCCGCCGGCGGCGGTGATCGCCTGGACCACCTCCTCGCAGGCCGGTGCCTTGCGGCTGGACACCACGACCTTCGCGCCATGGGCCGCGAGCTGCTCGGCGA
Source organism: Sneathiellaceae bacterium (assembly GCA_040216765.1). GTDB lineage: Bacteria > Pseudomonadota > Alphaproteobacteria > Ferrovibrionales > Ferrovibrionaceae > Marinibaculum. Next base: position 91,893 of record JAVJON010000012.1, read on the forward strand.
TGGCGCGGCCGATGCCGCGGCTGGAACCGGTGACGACGGCAACCTTGCCGCTGAGGTCGAACAGGCTTGTCATGCGGAATGTTCCTCCCGTGGGGCGCCGCCGGGCGCAGGAGCCGCGGCGCCGCCCGCTGTCATTGTCTGGATCGGATCGCCAATGAATGGATCGCCGATGCGTGGGTCGGAGCGGACGATAACCGGTTCGCAACAGGGCTTCCAGATGCCCGGGACGCGCCGCCCGCGGCTGCGTCGCGCCCTGGCGCTGGCCGTTCTGCTGGCAGCCGCCGGCTGCGGCGGACCGGATGCCGTGCCGCGTCCGGAGGCCTATGCCCGCTGGGCCGGCAGCGGCCCCGACGGCACGGCGCAGGTCCTGGTCACGGCGCGTTCCGCCGCACCGATCGCGGCCGCCGAGCTGCTGGCGCCGGACGGCAGGATCGCCCGGGCGGCCGGCCTGCCGGTCGGGCCGGCGGACCGCGACTATGGCGTGGCGATCCACGGCGGCTCGGACACCGGCGTCTCGCTGGGCCTGTCGCTGGACATCCTGGCCCGCGCAATGGACCCGCCGCCGCAGCGGCGCAGCGCCAGCATCCGGCTGCCGCCGGACCTGGCCGCGGCCTATCGCCGGACCTGGCGCGACTGGCAGCTCACCATCCGCTTCGCCGACGGCCCGACCCTGGTGCAGCCGGCACCGGAGCCGCGGGACTGACGGCGCCGGGTCAGTCTGCGCCATCCTCCGCCAGCCGCTTGAGCTCGTAGAGCAGGTCCAGCGCCTCGCGCGGGGCCAGCTCGTCCGGGGCGAGGCCGCGCAGGCGGGCCAGCACCGGATGCGACTCTTCGCCCGGCCCGGCCCCGGCGTCCGCCGCGCCCGCCGGCGCCGCCACCAGGCCGGCGAACAGCGGCAGGTCGTCGAGCAGCGCGCGCACGGCGCCCTTCTGGCCGCCACGCTCCAGCTCCTTCAGGATCGCGCGGGCGCGGGCCAGGACCGGTGGCGGCAGGCCGGCCAGCTTGGCCACCTGGATGCCGTAGGAGCGGTCGGCCGCGCCCTCGGCGACCTCGTGCAGGAAGACCACGTCGCCGCGCCATTCCTTCACCCGCATGGTGCGGTTGACCAGTGCCGGCAGGCGGTCCGACAGCACCGTCAGCTCGTGGTAGTGGGTCGCGAACAGCGCCCGGCAGCGGTTCACGTCGTGCAGATGCTCCACCGTCGCCCAGGCGATCGACAGGCCGTCATAGGTCGCGGTGCCGCGGCCGATCTCGTCCAGGATCACCAGCGCGCCGGGCCCCGCCTGGTTCAGGATCGCCGCCGTCTCCACCATCTCGACCATGAAGGTCGACCGCCCGCGCGCCAGGTCGTCGGCGGCGCCGACCCGGCTGAACAGCCGGTCGACCAGGCCGATCTCGGCCTCCTCCGCGGGCACGAACAGGCCGGTCTGCGCCAGGATCGCGATCAGCGCGTTCTGCCGCAGGAAGGTGCTCTTGCCCGCCATGTTCGGGCCGGTCAGCAGCCAGAGCCGCTGCGCCTCGCCCAGGTCCGCATCGTTGGCGACGAACGGGCTGCCATCGGCGGCGCGCAGGGCGGCCTCCACCACCGGATGGCGGCCGCCGCGGATGCGGAAGGCCCGCGTCTCGCTGACCAGCGGCCGCACCCAGCCGGCATCGGCCGCCAGCTCCGCCGCCGCGGCCGCCACGTCGATCGCCGCCAGCGCCTCGGCCGCCGCCGCCAGCGCGGCGCCGCGGTCCAGCACCAGGTCGCGCAGGCCGGCGAAGATCGCTTCCTCCAGGCCCTGCGCCTCGCCGGCCGCCTCGGCGATGCGGCTCTCCAGGTCGGCCAGCTCGCCGGTGGAATAGCGCACCGCGTCCTTCATCGTCTGGCGATGGGCGAAGTCCGGCCCCAGCCGCGCGCCATGCCGGGCATTCACCTCGACGAAATAGCCCAGCATGTTGTTGTGCTTGACCTTCAGGGTCGGCACGCCGGTCGCGGCGGCATATTTCGCCTGCAGGGCGGCGATGTGGCGGCGGCTCTCGTCGCGCAGGGTGCGCAGTTCGTCCAGACGGCCGTCATGGCCGCGCCGGACGAAACCGCCATCGGCAAGGGCAGGCGGCAGGTCGTCCGCCAGGGCCGCCCGCAACGCCGCCGCCAGGTCCTGATGGCCCGACAGGTCGGCGGAAGCGGTGTCGATCCCGGCCGGCCGCGGCACCACCGCCGCCAGCCGGCCGGCGATCCCTTGCGCCGCATCCAGGGCGTCGCGCACCGCCGCCAGGTCGCGGGGGCCGCCGCGCCCGAGGCTGAGCCGTGCCAGTCCCCGCGCCAGGTCGGGTGCCGCCCGCAGCGCCGCCCGCACCGCCTGCCGCAGGGAATCGTCGCCGGTGAAATAGGCGACCATGTCCTGCCGCGCCACGATCTCCGCCTGGACCGTCAGCGGCGCGGCGAGCCGGACGGCGAGCAACCGGGCACCGGCGCCGGTGACGGTGCGGTCGATCGCCGCCAGCAGGCTGCCGCGGCGGCCACCGCCCAGGCTCTCGGTCAGTTCCAGGTTGCGCCGGGTCGCGGCGTCCATCGCCATCACCGCACCGGCAGCCTCGCGCCGCGGCGGGCGCAGGTCCGGCATCGCGCCGACCTGGGTCAGCGCCACATAGTCCAGCAGGCAGCCTGCGGCCACCGTCTCTGCGGCCGCAAAGCTGCCGAAGGCATCCAGGGTGGCCACCTGGAAGATGCGCTGCAGCACCGCCTCGGCGTTGCGCCGGTCGAAACGGGAATCCGGCAGGCTGGTCAGGGCCGTGGCCTCGCCCGCCCCGGCCTGCAGGGCGGCGCGCGCTGCCTCGAAGGCGCTTTCCGGCAGCACAAGCTCCTTCGGCGCCAGCCGCGCCAGTTCCGCCGCCAGGCCGGGCAGGGCCAGGGCGGTCACCGCGAACTGCCCGGTGGAGATGTCGATCCAGGCCAGGCCGACCCGGCCGTCGCGGTCGGCCGCGGTCATGCAGGCCAGGAAATTGTTGGCCCGCGCATCCAGCAGGCTGTCCTCGGTCAGGGTGCCGGGGGTGACCAGCCGCACCACGTCGCGGGCCACGACCGATTTGGGCCCGCGCTTCTTCGCATCCGCCGGATCCTCGGTCTGTTCGCAGACGGCAACCTTGTGGCCGGCGCGGATCAGCCGCGCCAGATAGCCGTCGGCGGCATGGACCGGCACGCCGCACATCGGGATATCGTCGCCCAGATGCCGGCCGCGCCGGGTCAGGGTGATGTCCAGGCATGCCGCCGCCGTCACCGCATCGTCGAAGAACAGCTCGTAGAAATCCCCCATGCGGTAGAACAGCAGGACGTCGGGATGGCTGTCCTTGATCCGCAGGTACTGGGCCATCATCGGCGTCGCGCGCGCGGCGCTGCCGGGCGGCTCGGCGGCCGCCCCGGCCCCCGCCTTTTCCCGGCGTTCCCCGATTTCCCGTTTGTCAGGGGTCGAATCCGGCACCTATCATCCTTTCAGGGCGTCGCGTGAAACAGGACGGGCCGCCGGCCGGATCCGTCGCGCGCGGTCCGGGCGGCACCGTTGCCGCGCCGGCCGGGCTTGGGAAACGCGCAAAAAGCAAGGCAAACCATCAGATGAGCGACTTGAGCGATCAACAGCAGGCCAGTCTGCGAGACGAGGCCCTGGCTTTCCACAAACGTGGCCGCCCGGGCAAGCTCGAAGTGGTCCCCACCAAGCCCATGGCCACCCAGCGCGACCTGTCGCTGGCCTATTCCCCCGGCGTTGCCGTGCCCTGCCTGGAGATCGAGCGGGACCCCAAGACCGCCTACGACTATACCGCCAAGGGCAACCTCGTCGCGGTGATCTCCAACGGCACCGCCGTGCTGGGCCTGGGCAATCTGGGCGCGCTGGCCTCCAAGCCGGTGATGGAGGGCAAGGCGGTCCTGTTCAAGCGCTTCGCCGATGTGGACGGCATCGACATCGAGGTCGGCACCGAGGATGTCGAGGAATTCATCAATGCCGTGAAGTTCCTCGGCCCGACCTTCGGCGGCATCAACCTGGAGGACATCAAGGCGCCGGACTGCTTCATCATCGAGCAGCGCCTGCGCGAGCTGATGGATATCCCGATCTTCCATGACGACCAGCACGGCACCGCGATCATCGCCGCCGCCGGCATGATCAATGCGCTGGACCTGACCGGGCGCAGCCTGAAGGATGTGAAGATCGTCATCAACGGCGCCGGCGCGGCGGCGATCGCCAGCGTGGAGCTGCTGAAGGCGATGGGCCTGCCGCAGAACAACGCCATCCTCTGCGACACCGCCGGCGTGATCTACAAGGGCCGCACCGAGCGGATGAACCAGTGGAAGTCCGCCCATGCGGTGGAGACTGACGCCCGCAGCCTGGAAGAGGCCATGCGCGGCGCGGACGTGGTCTGGGGCCTGTCGGTGAAGGGCGCCTTCACCGGCGACATGATCCGCTCGATGGCCGCCAAGCCGATCATCTTCGCGATGGCCAACCCGGACCCGGAGATCACGCCGGAGGAAGTCGCAGAGGTGCGCGGCGACGCCATCATGGCCACCGGCCGGTCGGACTATCCCAACCAGGTCAACAATGTCCTGGGCTTTCCCTATATCTTCCGCGGCGCCCTGGACGTGCGGGCGACCACGATCAACGACGACATGAAGATCGCGGCGGTCAATGCCCTGGCGCGCCTGGCGCGCGAGGACGTGCCCGACGAGGTGGCGGCCGCCTATCGCGGCGAGCGGCCGCAATACGGCCCGAAATACATCATCCCGGTGCCGTTCGACCCGCGGCTGATCGTCGAGGTGCCGAAGGCCGTCGCAAAGGCCGCGATGGATTCCGGCGTGGCCGGCCACCCGATCGCCGACCTGGAGCATTACGGCCATACCCTGGCCGCGCGGCTGGACCCGACCATCGGCTCCATCCAGATGATCCTGGACCGGGTGCGCGGCGCGGAGCGCCGCGTGGTCTTTGCCGAGGGCGAGGAGGAGAAGGTGATCCGCGCCGCCATCGCGTTCCGCAATGCCGGCTATGGCCATCCGATCCTGGTGGGCCGGGAGGAGCGGATCGCCGAGACCATGAAGCGGATCGGCCTGCACGTCACCACCGCGGAGCTGGAGATCACGAACGCACGGATCAGCGAGCGCAACGATTCCTATACGGAGTTCCTGTACGGCCGCCTGGCGCGGCAGGGCTTCCTGTTCCGCGACTGCCAGCGGATGGTGAACCAGGACCGCAACATCTTCTCCGCCTGCATGGTGCGGATGGGCGATGCCGATGCGATGGTCACCGGCGTCACCCGGTCCTATTCGGTGGCCTACGAGGATGTCCGGCGGGTGCTGGACCCGCTGCCGGGCAAGCGGGTGTTCGGCGTCTCGATCGTGATCTCGAAGGGACGCACCGTGTTCGTCGCCGACACCACGGTGCACGAGCTGCCCGAGGGCGAGATCCTGCGCGACATCGCCGTGCAGACCGCGGGCCTGGCCCGCCTGATGGGCCACGAGCCGCGGGTCGCCCTGCTGTCGCATTCCAATTTCGGCAATCCGATGCGGGTGACCGGCGACCGCGTGCGCGAGGCGGTCCGCCTGCTCGACGGCATGGACGTGGATTTCGAGTACGAGGGCGAGATGTCGGCCGACATCGCCCTGAACCCGGACCTGCGCAAGCTCTACCCCTTCTCCCGCCTGAACGGGCCGGCCAATGTGCTGGTGATGCCCGGCCTGCATTCCGCCAATCTCAGTGCCAAGCTGTTGCAGGTGCTGGCCGGCTCCACGGTCTACGGACCGCTGCTGGTCGGCCTGGAAAAGCCGGTCCAGATCGTCGACATGGGCGCGACGGTGTCCGACATCGTGCACCTGACGGCGATGATGGCCGACCGGGTCGAGCGGCCGGCGACGAAACAGGCGGCCGAGTAGCCGTTGCGGCGGTGCCGGCGGGACCGCCCGGTCCCTGCCGGCACCCCCGCTGCTGCCGGCCCCGCCGGCCTGGCGCAACTCCCGGCTGTCCCGATGGCATGCGTTGCGAGCGCGAGGTTGCCTGCGGCCCGGGACTTCCCGGGCAGCTTGACGTCCCGGGCCCCCTCATGCACCGTTCCAGCAGGGCGCAACGGGCAGAAAACCACATCCGGCGCTCCAAGGATAAGGTAGGGAGGAACAGATGCGCTTATCCCGCATGCCGCGAGTCATGCTCGCATTGGCTGCCGCCGGCTCGATCAGCATGGCGGCACATGCCGAAGACACCATCAAGATCGGTTTCATCGACCCGCTGTCCGGCCCGTTCGCCGCGACCGGCTCGAACGGCCTGAAGCAGGTCCAGTTTGCCGTCGACACCCTGATCAACACCGATCCGCCGCTGGGCAAGAAGTTCGAGGTGCTGTCCTACGACAACCAGATCAGCCCGAAGGAGAGCCTTCTGCAGCTGAAGAAGGCGATCGGCGATGGCGTCCACTATATCATGCAGGGCAATTCCTCCGGCGTCGCGAATGCGCTGACCGAAGCGGTCGAGAAGCACAATTCGCGCAATCCTGACGAACAGATCCTGTACATGAACTATTCGGCGGTGGACCCGGCGCTGACGAACGAGAAGTGCAACTTCTGGCATTTCCGCTTCGACGCCAATGCCGACATGAAGATGAACGCGCTCGCCGATTTCATCGTTTCGCAGCCGGAAATCAAGAAGATCTACATCATCGGCCAGGATTATTCCTTCGGGAAGGCGGTCGCTGCGGCGGCAAACCTGTATCTGGGGGAGAAGAGCACGACGATCGAAGTCGTCGGGGACGAACTGCATCCGATCGGCAAGGTGAAGGACTTCGCCCCCTACGTCACCAAGATCAAGGATTCCGGCGCCGATGCGATCATCACCGGCAATTGGGGCGCCGACATGCTGAACCTGGCGAAGGCGGTGAACCAGGCCGGCCTGAACATCCCGATCTTTACCTACTATGCAGCCTATGACGGCATCACGGCCGCGATCGGCGAAAGCGGCAAGGGCCAGATCTTCCTGATCCACGAAGGCCATGTGAACCCGGCGCCGAGCGAAGCGCTGCGGGACTATCACAAGGCGTTCAAGGCCAAGTACCCCGAGGGCGACCTGACGCAGTTCCGCATCGTCAATGCCCTGCAGATGCTGTCGCAGGCGATGAAGGACGCGAAGTCCGACGAACCCGGCGCAGTCGCCCGGGCGCTGGAAGGGATGACCTTCACGTCGATAAGCGGCGACGAGCTGACGATGCGTGCGGACGACCATCAGCTGACCCAGGCGATCCAGATCTCGGTGCATACCGATGACGGCATCGAGTTCGACGGCGACAATTCCGGCTTCGGCCTGAAGACCGTCACCTCGATCCCGGCGGAGAAGACCGTCCTGCCGACCACCTGCCAGATGGACCGGCCGAGCTGACGGCCTGACCTGACGCGAACGTCCGCCTCGCGGCAGCCGTCGGCCCAGGCCACGGCCGCCGCGGGGCGGGCTCCTTTCCGCCGCCGCGCCGGGACAGTCATCGATGGAAATCGTCGTCTTCGCCCTGCTGAACGGTCTGGTGACCGGGCTGCTGCTGTTCATGCTGTCCAGCGGCCTGACCCTGATCTTCAGCATGATGGGCGTGCTGAATTTCGCACATGCCAGCCTGTACATGCTGGGCGCCTATTTCGCCTTCCAGATCTCGCAATACTTCGACTACTGGACGGGCTTCGTGGTGGCGCCGCTGCTGGTCGGCGTGGTCGGCGCCCTGATCGAGCGCTTCGGGCTTCGCCATGTGCACCGGTTCGGCCATGTCGCCGAGCTGATCTTCACCTTCGGCCTCGCCTTCCTGATCGAGGAGCTGGTGCAGTTCGTCTGGGGCAAGCTGACCAAGCCCTACCAGGAGCCGGAGATCCTGCAGGGCACCCTGTTCACCCTCTGGGGACAGAACTTCCCGGCCTATAAGGGCTTCATGCTGCTGGTCTCGATCGCCATCTTCATCGGCCTGTTCGTGGTCCTGACCCGCACCCGCGTCGGCCTGATCATCCAGGCCGCCATCACCCATCCGAACATCGTCGGCATGCTGGGCCACAACGTGCCCTTCATCTTCATGCTGGTGTTCGGCGTGGGCTCCGCGCTCGCCGGGCTGGCCGGCGTGATCGCCGGGCCCGTGCTGGGCACGTTCCCGGGCATGGCCTTCCTGCTGGGCTCCATCGTCTTCGTGATCGTGGTGATCGGCGGCCTCGGCTCGCTGGAGGGGGCCTTCGTCGCCTCCCTGCTGGTCGGCGTGATCCAGACCTTCGCCATCGCCATCAACCTGTCGGTCGCCGATGTCCTGGGCTGGGTCGGCATCGGCGTCGACACCACCGATGCGCTGCGCGACATCTGGCGCCTCACCCTGCCGCAGATCGCACCGCTGATACCCTACCTGCTGCTGGTGCTGATCCTGATCTTCCGCCCGACGGGCCTGATGGGGAAGCGCGAGACATGACCGATGTCCCCCGCGTCGCGGCCGGCGTGACCGGCCGCAGCCAGATCCGCCGCTTCGGCTTCTGGATCTTCTTCCTGGTGCTGCTGATCGTGGCGCCGCTGGTGTTCAACACCACCTTCGGCGTCTCGCTCCTCAACCAGATGGGAATCGTGATCGTCTTCGCCCTCAGCTACAACATGCTGCTGGGCCAGGGCGGCATGCTGTCCTTCGGCCATGCGGTCTATATGGGCCTGGGCGGCTTCATGACGGCCCATGCCCTGATCTTCATCGACGAGGGCCTGTTCGACGTGCCCTTGCCGGTGGTGCCGCTGTTCGGCGGCCTGTTCGGGCTGCTGTTCGGCATCCTGTTCGGCAGCTTCTCCACCCGCCGGGCCGGCACGATCTTCGCGATGATCTCGCTCGGCATCGGGGAACTGGTGGCGGGGCTGTCGCTGATCTTCGTGTTCTTCTTCGGCGGCGAGGAAGGGATCAGCGCCAACCGGACCGACCCGATGCCGTTCTTCGGACTGCGCTTCGGCCAGGACATCCAGGTCTACTACCTGATCGCCTTCTGGGTCTTCGTCGCCACCGCGGCGATGTACTTCTTCTCCCGCACGCCGGCGGGGCGCATGGCCAACGCGGTGCGGGACAATCCGGAGCGGGCGGAGTTCGTCGGCTACAGCCAGCGCATCGTGCGGTTCATCTCGTTCTCCGCCGCCGGCTTCTTCGCCGGCATCGCGGGCGGCCTGTTCGCGGTGAACTACGAGATCGTGACGGAAGAGAATCTCAACCTGATCACCTCCGGCACGGCCCTCCTGATGGCCTATATCGGCGGGATCGGCTTCTTCATCGGGCCGATGGTCGGGGCCGTCCTGTTCACCCTGCTGCAGAGCGTCCTGGGGGCCTATACCGACATCTGGCAGCTCTATGTCGGCATCCTGTTCCTGGCCACCGTGGTGTTCATGCCCACCGGCCTGACCGGCATCCTGATGATGCACATCCCGGCGGCCCAGCGCGGCACCCTGCGCCAGCTGGTGCTGCCCTACCTGGTGGCCGCGGGACCCGCGCTTGCCGCCCTGCTCGGGGTCTCCGGCCTTCTGGAACTGATCCACCATGCCAATACCGCGCCGGCGGGCGAGGGCGAGATGGGGCTGTTCTTCCTGACCTTCGACGCGAACGCGATCCTGCCCTGGCTCGTCTTCGTGCTGCTGGCCGCCGGCGGCATCGCCGGGCTGCGCCTGCTGGCGCCGGGCCTGGCAGCGGCCTGGTCGGAAGCCAGCGGCTATCGCCCGCGGGGAGGCCCGAAATGACCGCAGCCCTGGAATTGCGCGGCCTGGCGAAGAGCTTCGGCCGGACCCAGATCATCATGGGCGTCGACCTGGCCATCGAGGCGGGCGAGCGCCATGCGATCATCGGCCCGAACGGGGCCGGCAAATCGACCCTGTTCCACCTGATCAGCGGCCGCTACCGGGTCAGCGGCGGCCAGATCTTCCTACACGGCGAGGAGATCACCAACCTGCCGCCCTACGAGATCAACCGGAAGGGGCTGGCGCGGTCGTTCCAGGTGACCAACATCTTCCCCCGCATGTCGGTCTTCGAGAATGTACGCTGCGCCCTGCTCTGGTCGATGGGCTACCGCTATTCCTTCTGGCGCACCGTCGACCGCGAGCAGGAACTGACCGACCGCGCGGACGACGTGCTGGCGCAGATCGGCATGACCGAGCGGCGCAACATCCCGGCCGCCGTGCTGACCTATGCCGAGCAGCGGGCATTGGAGATCGGCATCACCATGGCCGGCGGCGCCGGCGTGCTGATGCTGGACGAGCCGACCGCCGGCATGAGCCACAGCGAGACCGAGCAGGTCGTCTCGCTGATCCGCAAGGTCTCCGAAGGCCGCACCCTGGTGATGGTGGAGCATGACATGGGCGTGGTGTTCGACCTCGCCGACCGGATCTCGGTCCTGGTCTATGGCGAGATCATCGCCTGCGACGTGCCGGAGAAGATCCGCGAGAACAAGGCGGTGAAGGAAGCCTATCTGGGCGCGCTGCTGGAAGACCAGGAGGCGCAGCCATGAGCATGGCGCAGGATGGGGCAGGCGCGGACATGGCGGCCGACGCGCGGGCCGCGGCCCGGCTGCGCCCGATGCTCGAGGTCGCGGACCTGCATGCCTATTACGGCAAGAGCCATATCCTGCAGGGGGTGACCTTCAACGTGGGCGAGGGCGAGATCGTCGCCCTGCTGGGCCGCAACGGCGTCGGCCGCACCACCACGGCGAAGGCGATCATGGGCGATGTGCCGCCGCAGGGCTCGATCCTGTTCCGGGGCGAGGAAATCGCCGGGCTGTCCAGCCACCAGATCGCGCATCGCGGCCTGGGCTATGTGCCCGAGAACCGCGACATCTTTCCCACCCTGACGGTGCGCGAGAACCTGATCCTGGGCATCAAGAGCATGCGCCGGGCCAATCAGGGCCGCTGGTCGATGGAGGACATGTTCGACCTGTTCCCCAACCTGCGGGAACGGGCGGACATCCCCGGCGGGGCATTGTCCGGCGGGGAGCAGCAGATGCTGACCATGTGCCGCACGCTGATGGGCGACCCCGACCTGGTGATCATCGACGAACCGACCGAGGGCCTGGCGCCGAAGATCGTCGAGCAGGTCGGCCGCCTGCTGGAAGAGATCGCCGATCGCGGGATCTCGATCCTGCTGGTGGAGCAGAAGCTCGCCATCGCCCTGAAGATTTCCCATCGGGTCTATGTGATGGGCCATGGCGCCATGGTCTTCGAGGGCACGCCGCAGGACCTGATCGCCGCGGAGGATGTCCGCCGCGAATGGCTCGAGGTCTGACCGGGCCGGACTGCGCTCCGCCCCCTCGCGGGCATGCCGCCGGCGGTCGGTCGCCCGCGACGGGAATTCCCTCTTCCGCGCCGCGCCGCAGCATCCTATACAGGCCCCTTGCCGCAGGCCGCCGGCGCCGGCCCGCGGCATCGCTCCGCCGCTTCCCTCACGACTGACTGGTCCGACAAACCGGCATGACCGACTTCGCCCCAAACCGATCGCCGTCCGGGGAGCCGGCCGCCGCCCTCGAGGAGCACCTCGCGCAGGCATCCGCGACCGGCACCTTCCTGCCCCTGATCGCGCAGGTGCGGCAGGCACTGGCCGATAGCCCCGACCAGGAAGCGCTTCGCCTGGCACTGGCACGGACATTGTTCGCAGCCGGCGACATGGTCGCGGCCCAGGCCGAGGCGGACTGGGTGACCCGCTTCGCAATGGACTGGAGCCGGCGCGCGGCGGCCTGGGAGATCTCGATCGCCGCCGCGCCGCATATCCCGGACATCGACGTGCTGGACCTGCGCGGCCTGTCGCAGCGCTGGAGCGGGCACCTGATGGCCCGCCGGCTGGGCCAGGAGGTGCCGCCCCCGGCACCGCGCGCCCGGGGCTGGCCGCTGCGCGTCGGCTATCTGCTGACCGAGTCCCCCGCCGATGCAGCCTTCCTGCCGCCGGACGCGCATGACACGACGCGCATCACCGCACGCACCTACTGGCTCGGCACTTCGCCCGCGCCCGGGGCCGGATTCATCGACCTCGGCGGGCTGACCGCCAGCGCTGCAGCGGCGCGGATGCGGCAGGACGATCTGGACCTGCTGGTCGACCTGTCTTGCGCCGGGACGCCCGTCGCCGACATGCTCTCGATGCTGCGCCCGGCCCGGATCCAGATCGGCTTCGCCAACAGGCTGCTGCCCGACTATGACGGCGGTCATGACTGGGTGCTGGGCGATGCACTGCTGTTCGGCGGCGAGGATTATGCGGCGGGCGAGGGTGCGCAGCGCTACGGGATGCCCGGGCCTGCGATCCTGTTCGCCACCCCGGCGGGCGAAGGGCCGGCGCCGCCGCCCGTCGCACGGAACGGCTATCTGACCCTTGCGGCGCTGCCCGATGCCAGCCGGATCGACACCGCGAGCACGGCGCTCTGGGCCCGGATGCTGGCGCAGATGCCGGACGCCCGCTTCCTCGTCACGGGCGAACGGTTCAGCGACCTGATCGCCGACCGGATCCTGGGCGCCTTCTCGCATGCCGGGATCGACACCCACCGGATCACCCTGGCGGCCGGTGGAACCCGCGGTTCGGCGCTGGCCCGGGCTGACCTGGTCGTCGACGGCCTGACCGGCAGCAGCGAGGCCGATACCCTCGCCCTGTGCCGCAGCGGCGTCCCCGTCGTGGCCGCCTGCGGCGACCGGCTGTCGCAGCGGCGCAGCGCCAGCGTCCTGACAGCCATCGGCCATGACGAGCTCGTGGTGGAAGACGACCGGAAGGACGGCCAGGCCCTGCTGCGGACCGTCCTGGGCCTCGCGGCCAACCCGGAGCGCCTGGCCCGCTACCGCACCATCCTGCCCTCGGCAGTGGACCGGGCGGGCCTTGCCGATCCGGCGCGCGCGGTGGCGCTGATCGAGGAGGCGCTCGGCACCATCTGGCGCCGTGCCACCCAGAGCGGTCCCAGCACTCAGAATCCCGGCACTCAGAATGCCGGCAACCCGAGCCCCAACAACCAGGGTCATGGCAGCTGACGGCAGCGCCGAGACGCCGGGGCGGGCCGGCGGGCCCGGTGGCGAGGGTTCCGCATTGAGCCCGGCGGATCTGGCCGAGTGGCAGCGCGCGGCCGATGCCGCCAATGCGCGCCGCTATGCCGAGGCGCTGGCGATCATCCACGGGCTGCAGGCGCGCAATCCGGCCGACGACCTTCTGATGCACAGCGCCATGCGGATCCCGCACAACGCCCATGACAGCGAGCGGGCGTTCCGGGCCGCATGGGAGCTCAGCCTGAAGGCGCACACCTTCCCGGTGCAGCATGGGGCGCTGTCACAGGCCCTGTTCTGGGCGCCCTTCGTGTCCTACCTGTCGCCGCTGGAACTGGGTCGCCTCGGGGAGCGCTGGGCACAGCATCTGGCGACCGCCATGCGCAACGCGCCGCTTCCGCCGCCGCCGCCGCGACAGGCCGGCCGGCGCCTGCGCATCGGCTATCTCTCGCCGGCCTTCGGCTTTCCCGCGGACTATCATCCGCTGGCGCAGCACGATCCGGCCGCCGTTGAGACCTATGCCTATTCCAGCGGCCCGACCCGCATCGGGGCGGGCACGGTGGTGCCGAAGTTCGGCAGGTTCCGGGACCTGTTCGGGATGCTGGACCTGGCGGCCGCCACCATCGTCCGCAACGACGATATCGACATCCTGGTCGACCTCGGCGGCACCGGGGACGCCCAGCGGAACGGCATCCTGGCATACCGGCCGGCCAGGGTTCAGGTCGGCTGGAGCAACAAGCTGCTGCCCCAGTTCCCGCCGCTCGTCGACTGGGTCATCGGCGATGCCGAATTGTTCGCTCCAGGCGACTTCGCGATGCCCGGCGGCGCGCGGCTGCTGGCCCTGCCCCAGGCCCTGTGCGTGGTGGCGGAGATGTCGCCGGCGCCGGCAATCGTACCGCCGCCGGCGCTTGCCGGCGGACCGGTCACCATCGGCAGCACGGCGTCGATCTACAAGATCACCGACAGCACCCTGCGGCTCTGGTCGCGGGTCCTGCATCGCCTGCCGGAAGCGGTGTTCAGCTACAGCACGCCCTACATGTCCGACCTGATGGGCAACAAGATCCGCCAGGGCTTCGCGGCGAACGGCATCGACCCTGCGCGCTACCGCCTCGAGGTCCGCCCCCATGGGGATTTCGCGCAGGCAATGAACAATGTGGACATGGCGCTGGATTCGATCCCCTTCAGTTCCAACTATTCCTGCCTGCAGGCCCTGCGGCAGGGCGTGCCGGTGATCGCACTGGCCGGGGACCGGCTGGCCGGCCGGTTCAGCGCCAGCCTGCTGCGCACCATCGGGCATGAGGAGCTGACGGCGCCAACCGCCGACGGCTATGTCGACCGGGCCGTGGCCCTGGCCGGCGACCTGCCCAGGCTGCAGGCCTATCGCAGCGCCCTGCCGCAGGCGGTCGGCCGGGCGCGGCTGAACGACATGCGGTTCACCGCCAGATGCCTGGAACTGGCCTATCGGCAGATCTGGGAGGGGTATTGCCGGCAGGAGAGCGCCGGCTGATCCGGAACGGAAGAGGGGCCGCCGGTTGCCCGGCGGCCCCTCCCGTAGTCCTGGTCCTGCCTGGATGGCAGCAGCTTACATCATGCCGCCCATGCCACCCATGCCGCCCATGCCACCCATGTCGGGCATGCCGCCGCCGCCGCCGGCGCCCTTCGGCTCCGGCTTCTCGGCGACCATCGCCTCGGTGGTGACCAGCAGGCCGGCCACGGAGGCCGCACCCTGAAGGGCGACACGCACGACCTTGGTCGGGTCGATGATGCCGGCCTTGATCAGGTTGATGTACTCGCCGGTCTGGGCATTGAAGCCCCAATGGGGGTCCTTGCTCTCCAGCAGCTTGCCCGCAACGACGGCACCGTCGGTGCCGGCATTCTCGGCAATCTGGCGGACCGGCTGCTGCAGGGCGCGCTTGACGATGTCGATGCCCGCCTGCTGGTCGGAATTGCCGCCCTTGAGCTTCTCCAGCGCCTTGACGCAGTACAGCAGCGCGACGCCGCCACCGGGGACGATGCCTTCCTCGACCGCGGCGCGGGTCGCATGCAGCGCGTCATCGACGCGATCCTTGCGCTCCTTCACCTCGACCTCGGTGGCGCCGCCGACCTTGATCACCGCAACGCCGCCGGCCAGCTTGGCCAGCCGCTCCTGCAGCTTCTCGCGGTCGTAGTCCGACGAGGTCTCGTCGATCTGCACCTTGATCTGGTTGCAGCGGGCCTCGATCTCTTTCTTCTTGCCGGCGCCGTCGACGATCGTGGTGTTCTCCTTGTCGATCGTCACCCGCTTGGCGGTGCCGAGCATCGCGAGGCTGACATTCTCAAGCTTGATGCCCAGGTCCTCGGAGATCACCTGGCCGCCGGTCAGGACGGCCATGTCCTCCAGCATCGCCTTGCGGCGATCGCCGAAGCCCGGCGCCTTGACGGCCGCGACCTTCAGGCCGCCACGCAGCTTGTTGACCACCAGGGTGGCCAGGGCCTCGCCCTCGACATCCTCGGCCACGATCAGCAGCGGCTTGGAGGACTGCACCACCGATTCCAGGACCGGCAGCAGCGCCTGCAGGCTCGACAGCTTGCCCTCGTGCAGCAGGATGTACGGGGTGTCCAGCTCGCAGACCATCTTCTCGGCGTTGGTGATGAAGTACGGCGAGAGATAGCCGCGGTCGAACTGCATGCCCTCGACGACGTCCAGCTCGGTCTCCAGGCTCTTCGCCTCCTCGACCGTGATGACACCCTCGTTGCCGACCTTTTCCATCGCGCGGGCGATCATCTTGCCGATCTCGGCTTCGCCGTTGGCGGAAATCGTGCCGACCTGAGCCACTTCGGTATGACCGGTGACCTTGGTGGAGCGCTTCTGCAGGTCCACGACGACGGCGTCGACCGCCAGGTCGATACCGCGCTTCAGGTCCATCGGGTTCATGCCGGCGGCAACGGCCTTGGCACCTTCGCGCACGATCGACTGCGCCAGGACGGTCGCCGTGGTGGTGCCGTCGCCGGCCTGGTCATTGGCCTTGGAGGCCACTTCGCGGACCATCTGGGCGCCCATGTTCTCGAACTTGTCGGAAAGCTCGATCTCCTTGGCGACGGTCACGCCGTCCTTCGTGATGCGCGGCGCGCCGAAGGACTTCTCGATGACGACGTTGCGGCCCTTCGGGCCCAGGGTCACGCGCACCGCGTCGGCCAGGGTGTCGACACCCTTCAGCATCTTGGCGCGGGCATCGGTAGAGAATTTAACTTCTTTTGCTGCCATGGTCTTTCATTGCTCCTCTTGCGGCCGCACTCCTGTCCTGGCGGCGCCCTGTCGAACGGCAGCGCCTGCGGGGACGGTTGCAGCCAATCGGGCCGGCGGACCTGCCGCCGGCCGGGATCCGGATCGCCGGTGACTGGCCCGGATCAGGCCGCCTTCTTCTTGGACTTCGGCGCCGCGGTGCCCTCGATGACACCCATCACGTCGCTTTCCTTCATGATCAGCAGGTCTTCGCCGTCGATCTTCACCTCGGTGCCGGACCACTTGCCGAACAGCACGGTGTCGCCGACCTTCACGTCCAGCGGGACCAGCTTGCCGCTCTCGTCGCGGGCACCGGCGCCGACGGCGATGATCTCGCCTTCCTGCGGCTTCTCCTTGGCGGTGTCGGGGATGATGATGCCGCCGGCGGTCTTCGCCTCGCTGTCCAGACGCCGCACCAGAACGCGGTCATGCAGGGGCCGAAATTTCATGCTGCCTCTCCTATATAGCTGCAGGGATGGCATGCCGGGGCGGTTCCTGCCCTGGAGGGACACCGTGGAACGGACTTGCCCGGGCGCCACCATATGCATCGGAATCAGGTGATACCCGCCGACCGCCGGAGTGCTGGCACTCCTCACCGGCGAGTGCCAGACAGGTATGAAATCAGGCAGGCACTGTCAAGGCTTGGCAGCACTCTTTTGAGGCGAGTGCTAACATCCTGAAATTATTACACTTTCTGGCTTGACCCAGGGATCGACCGGCCGCGAGACTTGTTCTGTCCGACAGAGCAAGGAGGCACCGACGCATGACCATGGACCGGAACGACCCGCCGCGCCTGCTGCACAGCCTCGACGCCGCCCCGTTGCCGGCGGAAGATGAAGGGACGATCGAGGGCGGGCGCGTGCTCGACATCACCCGCTACCGGCTGACCACCGCGGAGATCCTGTACCACATGCCGGATCATCCGAAACTGCTGCAGACCTATGTCTGGCAGGAGATGGACATCGCGCCGCGCTTCCCGGTCCTGTACCGCTTCCTCGACTTCTGGCAACGCGAACTGGAAGGCAAGCTGAACCGGGTCCGCGTCGCCCATGCCGGCATCGTCGGCCCGGCAGGCGCGCGCTTCGTCGACCTGCAGGTCGGGCTGCACTGACCCCGTCAGAGCGACCGCAGGTCAGGCGGGAGCGGCTGCCCGACGGGCCTCGATCGCGTCCCAGATCGCGGCTTCCAGGACAACGCCGTCGTAGCGGTTGACCTCCTGCAGGCCGGTCGGCGAGGTCACGTTGATCTCGGTCAACCAGTCGCCGATCACGTCGATGCCGACGAAGGTCAGGCCCGCCTCGCGCAGGGCCGGGCCGATCGCCGCGGAGATCTCCCGCTCCCGTGCGGTCAGCGCCGCGCGGATCGGCTTGCCGCCGACATGCATGTTGGAGCGCGCCTCGCCCTCGGCCGGCACGCGGTTGATCGCGCCCACCGGCTCGCCCTCGACCAGGATGATCCGCTTGTCGCCCTGGCGCACCTCCGGCAGGTAGCGCTGCACGATCACCGGCTCCCGCCCGCGTTCGGTGAACATCTCCAGCAGCGCGCCGAGATTCTCGTCGCCCGGGCGCAGATGGAACACGCCGGCGCCGCCATTGCCGTAGAGCGGCTTCACGATGATGTCGGCATGCTCCGCACGGAACTCCCGGATCGCGGCCGCGTCGGAGGTGATCATCGTCGGCGGCATCAGCCCCTGGAACTGGGTGACGTACAGCTTTTCCGGGGCATTGCGGACCGAGGCCGGGTCGTTCACCACCAGGGTTCGGGGATGGATGTGCTGCAGCACGTGGGTCGTGGTGATATAGGCCATGTCGAACGGCGGGTCCTGGCGCAGCAGCACGACGTCCAGGGTGGCGAGGTCCAGCAGTTCCGGCGCACCGAGGGTGAAATGCGCGCCGCGCTCGCGCCGCACCTCCAGCGGGCGGGCGCGCGCCTGCACCAGGCCGGCGGCCGAGCCAGGGTCGCGACGGAAGGTCAGGTCCCGCGGCAGGTAGTGCCACAGGCGGTGCCCGCGCTTCTGCGCCTCCAGCGCCAGGACGAAGGTGGAATCGGCGTCGATGTCGATTCCGTCGATCGGGTCCATCTGGATCGCGACGCTCAGGCCCATATCAGTCTCCGCTGGGGATGGCTTCCGACCGGTGGAAACCGGCGCGGACTTTAGGGTCAGTTCATGCTGCCGCGCAATTGCTGCAGCAGGATCGCGATCCGGTGCCGCTCGCCATCGTCGCCATGCAGGCTGAGCGAGCGTTCCAGGGCGTCGATGCCGCCAAGCAGTTCGCCGACATGGGCGCGCAGCACACCGAGCTCCCGCCAGCTCTCCCCATGGTCGGGCGCCAGCGCGACCATCGCCTCCAGGGTCTGGATCGCACGCTGCGGCTGCTCGCTCTGCACCGCGCGGATCTTGACGTTGTTCTGCAGCCGCAGCAGCACGTCCCGGTTTCCCACCGGCGCGTAGAATTCCGGCTTCAGGTCCGGCGCCTGGGCCAGGGTCCGCACCAGATGGCGCATCTGCCCAGCATTCAGGCGGCGGCCATGATGGAACGGGTCGATCACCTCGCGGGTGCCATCGGCATCGACCGCGATCAGGAAATGGGAGGGGAAATTCAGGCCGCAGGCCTGCAGGCCCGCGCGGCGGGCCACCCCGATATACAGGATGCCCAGGCTGACCGGCAGGCCGCGACGGCGATCGATCACGCGGATCAGGTTGGCGTTCTGCGGATCGTCGTAGGTCCGCTGGTCGCCGCGATAGCCATGATCGTCCGCCAGGGTGCGGATCAGCGCGGTCACCGCGGCATCCTGCCCCGCCGCCACCTTCGCCGTCAGGGTGTCGGCGAGCTCGTCGACATAGGCATGGTAGCGGTCCAGGGCCACCTGGGGACGATCGCGCACTGCCAGAAGCAGCGCCGCCTCGATCAGGTCGATCTCGTCGTCCGGCCGCTGGCCGATACGCCGCAGCGCAGCCAGCGCCTCTTCCGGTTCCATCGGGGCTTCAACCCTCCCAGGCGGCCCAATCCAGCATCCACGACCCCCCGGCCCGAGCCCCGTCCCAGCCGCTTCAGCTTGCGCGCCGCGGGTCCGATTTCAAGATCACATGGCTCACGACCCGGCGAATGCCGGGAATATTGTGCGCATGGGCGACGACGCGATCCACCTCACCCGGGGCCAGGGCCACGCCCAGCAGGTAGATCGTACCGTCGTTCACCAGCACCCAGTAGTTGACATCGGCGACCGCACCGTCGCGAAACAGGGCGGCCTTCAGCTGTGCCGCGGCCCAGCGGTCGTCGGCGATCTGCGACAGCCCCGGCGCCGGCCCGACCTGCAGCTCGTTGATCACCTGTTCCACGCCGTCGATCGCCCAGACCGTCCGCGCCGCATAGTCGCGGTCGTCCGGGCTCGGCACATTGCCGACCAGCAGCACCCGCCCCTCCACCACGGCGAAGTCCACGGCACTGAACAGCGACAGGTCGCGGCTCAGGAACACATCGTTCAGCGCCACCCGGATCCTGGTATCGGTGGCGGCATCGTCCAGGCTGCGTTCCTGCACGGCGGCCACTCCGACGGTAGAGGCGGCGCCGATCGCCGCGCCGATCGGCGAACAGCCGGCCAGCGCCAGGGCGGTCAGCCCGGCGACCGCGCCGGCACAGAGCCCGATCCGCAACCGCCGGTCAGTCATCGTCGTCGTCGTCACCCGAGCCGGTCACAGCGTCGACCGCCGAACTGCCCACATTGCCGACCCCCCGCACCGTCGCGGCGGTAACGTCCGCCGCCCCTTCCACGACCGCCGCCGCACCGGAGGTGATTCCTCCCACCACCGTGCCGACGGGCGAGCAGCCGGTCCCGGCCGCCGTCATTGCAAGCAGCAGCGCCAGCAGCGTCCCCCGGACCGGGACCTCTATGGCTCTTGCCAGCATCGTCTTTCTCCCGGTCATCGGTGTCGCGGCCAGCAGCCCGGCAATACGCCAGCGGCCTTGCGGAAAAATCGGGCGGGACGCCCTGCCCCACCATCTGGGGCCTACATGTCGATCCGCCAGGCATCGGTCAGGTGCCGCAGGCGGATTCCGTTCACGACTATAAGATCGAAGCGCAGCTGCGGCATACCGCCCGGTCCCGCCACGCCTGCCGCGCGCGACCGGTTGGTGCCCAGGAAGGCGATGGCCGCCCTGGCGATCCGCCGCTGCTGGCCGCGCGCAAGGGCTTCCAGCGCTTCGTCCAGACGCTCCCCGGTCTCGCGCCGCTTCACCTCCACGGCGACCAGGACATCGCCACGCAGGGCAAGGATATCCACTTCGCCGCCGGCCGCCCGCCAGTTCCGGGCCAGGATCCGGTAGCCCTTCAGCCGCAGCCAGAGCATGGCCAGCAGCTCGGCCCGGCGCCCTGCCTGCCAGCGGCGGCGGCGGGCCTGCCGGGTCATTCGCGGCTGCCGCCACGGTCCGGCGGCTGCGCGGTCGGCACACGGTCGCGCAGCTCCAGCGCCCGGGCATAGACCGTGCGGCGCTTCAGGCCATAGGCCTGCGCGACCTCGTCGGCCGCGCTGCGCACCGTCCCTGCCGCCAGCGCCGCCAGCAGGGCCGCATCCAGATCCTCGGCGGCAAGCTCGGCCGGGCCGTCCGGCGGCGGCGCCACCATGATCACCACCTCGCCTTTCGGCGGCCCCGACGCGGCATAGCTGTCGGCCAGCGCGCCCAGCGGCATCAGCACGAATTCCTCGAACCGCTTGGTCAGCTCCCGGGCAATGACGGCCTCCCGCGCAGGCCCCAGCTCCGCCGCCATGTCGGCCAGCACCGCCGGCAGGCGGGCCGTGCCCGTCAGGAACACCAGGCTGGCCTCCAGCCCGGCCACCAGGCGCAGCGCGCGCCGGCGCTGCTCCGATTTCTGCCCCAGGAAGCCGCCGAAATAGAAGCGGTCGGTCGGCAGGCCGGCGGCGCAGAGCGCGGCGATCGGGCTGGCGGGGCCCGGGATCGGCACCACCGCGATGCCCGCGGCGCGGGCCTCGCGCACCAGCCGGTAGCCAGGATCGGCGATCAGCGGCGTGCCGGCATCGGAAACCAGGGCGACCGCCCCGCCCTCCGCCAGCTGCGCCAGGATGCCGGGCCGCACCCGGGGCGCATTATGGTCGTGATAGGGCCGCATCGGCCGGTCGATGCCATGCGCCGCACAGAGCCTGGCGGTCACCCGCGTATCCTCGCAGAGGATCGTATCGGCGCGTGCCAGGACATCGCGCGCCCGAAAAGTCAGGTCCTGCAAATTGCCGATGGGGGTGGCAACGATATAGAGTCCTGGAGCCAGAGCGTCAGACGCCTGGAGATCCGCTGCGCCGGCATCCGGGTCGGACCTGCCCGCGTCGCCGGGCCCGGCCGACGGCGTGTCCGCAGAACCGTCGGAACGGGTTCGTCCCACCGCCCCCGAGGAAGAGGCCGCCTGCCGTGTCGAGCTACCGTCCTTCGATCCGACGCCCCTGCGATCCACTGGCCTGCGATCCACTGGAAATACTCCGTTCACCCGGCACATCATCGCGCCGCCGCCGCCCCGGGCGGCTGCTCCTGCTGGCAGCCCTCGGCATGCTGGCGGCTGCCTGTGCCAACCAGCAGGGTAGCCCGGGCCAGGGCGGCTCCGCGAGTGTGCCGAAGAACACCCTGCCGGCGGGCGGAATCGCCCCGTCCGGCGGGGCCCCCCTGCCGGTGCAGGCGGACGA
The DNA here is from genome assembly GCA_040216765.1 of Sneathiellaceae bacterium. Taxonomy (GTDB): domain Bacteria; phylum Pseudomonadota; class Alphaproteobacteria; order Ferrovibrionales; family Ferrovibrionaceae; genus Marinibaculum. The sequence goes on from JAVJON010000012.1 coordinate 113,824, forward strand.
CCAGATCCGGATCGGTTTCCTGGCGCCCTTGAGCGGCCCGCAGGAGAGCGTCGGCAAGGCCCTGCTGAACGCCGCCCAGATGGCGGTGTTCGACCAGCCGCGCGCGCGGCTGGTGCTGCTGCCCCGGGACACGGCCGGTCGCGCCGACGGCGCCGCCGCCGCCGCCAATGCGGCTGCCGTCGAGGGCGCGGTGCTGCTGGTCGGGCCGCTGTTCGCGGAATCCACCCGCGCCGCCACGCCGGTCGCCCGGTCCCGCGGGATCGGCGTGATCAGCTTCTCGTCGAACAGCGAGGTCGCCGGAAACGGCGTCTACATCCTCGGCTTCACGCCGGGCGAGCAGGCGGAGCGGATCGTGCGCCACGCGGTTCAGGCCGGCCTGAACCGGATCGCCGTCCTCGCGCCGGACAATGCCTATGGCACCACGGTGGTGCAGGGCGCCCAGCGCGCGGCGGGGCAGCTGGGGGCGACGATCGCGCAGACCGAGCTGTACCGCCCCGACGGCGCCTCGATCCCCGAGGCGGTGGCCACGCTGGCCGGCAGCAGCGCGGGCGCGGCCGGTCTCGCGCCGGATGCCATCCTGATCGCCGATGGCGGCGAGCGGCTGCGGCTCATTGCCCGCTCCCTGAAAAGCCCGACCGCCCCGGCCGCGGGCGGCACCGCGCCGGCGGCCAGCACCGCGCGGCTGCTGGGCACCGGCCTGTGGGACGATCCCGGCCTGCAGCGGGAACAGGCATTGCTGGGCGGCTGGTTCGCGACCGCGCCGCCGGACCTGGCCGCCTCGTTCGCGCAGCGCTACAGCGCCGTCTATGGCGAGGAGCCGCCGAAGGTCGCCGCCCTGGCCTATGATGCGGTCGCCCTGGCAGCGGCCCTGGCGCAGCGGCCGCAGACGAGCCCGGGCGAGAAGTTCTCGCGCCTCGCGCTCGAGGATCCGGAGGGCTATGTGGGCTATGGCGGGATCTTCCGGCTGAACCCCAATGGCACGGCCGAGCGCGGCCTGGCGGTGCTGGAGGTCACGCCGAACGGCTTCCTGACCGTCGCCCCGCCGCCGGAGCGCTTCACGACCCCGGCCGGGTCCTGAGCCGCGGTTCCTGCCGACGGCGGTCAGGTGAGCAGCTGGCCGAGGACCGCGTCGAGCAGGCTGCGTCCCTGAGGGGTGGCGGCCAGCCGGCCGTCCCGCTGCACCAGCATGCCGTCGCGTTCCAGCCGGGCCAGCGCCTGCATGTCGAGGGCGCTGTCCTCGTGCCGGCCGATCCGGCGGCGCAGCCGCGCCAGGTCGACGCCCGCCGCCAGGCGCAGCCCCATCATCAGGGCCTCGGGCCATTGCTCGGCGGGGGCCACCGGCTGTTCCTCGGCGATGCCGTGGCCCGCTTCCGCGACGGCCTGCAGCCAGGCCTCCGGCTTCGACAGCCGCCGCGTGGCGATGCGGGCGCCGGCCTCGCCCAGCCGGCCATGGGCGCCCGGGCCGATCCCGACATAGTCGCCATAGTGCCAGTAGACCAGGTTGTGGCGGGATTCCGCGCCCGGCCGGGCATGATTGGAGATCTCGTAGGCCGGCAGTCCGGCCAGGGCACAGAGTTCGGCGGTAAGGTCGAACTGCGCGGCGACATCCTCCTCGTCGGGCATCGTCAGGGCGCCGCGGCGCCAGGCACCGTAGAACCCGGTATTGGGCTCCAGGGTCAGGGTGTAGAGCGACAGGTGGCTGCCGGCCATGTCCAGCGCCTCGCGCAGCTCCGCCCGCCAGTCGGCCAGGCCCTGGCCCGGGCGGCCATAGATCAGGTCGAAGCTGTAGCGCGGAAAGATCGCCGCGGCGGTCGCCACCGCCCGGCGCGCCGCCGCGACGTCGTGCAGCCGGCCGAGCTGCTGCAGGGCGGCATCGCGCAGCGCCTGCACGCCGATGGAGACCCGGCCGACCCCGGCATCGGCATAACCCCGGAAGCGGCCGACCTCCACCGAGCCCGGATTGGCCTCCAGGGTGATCTCCAGCTCGCCTGCCGGCAGCCAGAGGCTGCGGGCCGTCTCGATCACCGCCGCGACCGTCTCCGGAGGCATCAGCGAAGGTGTGCCGCCACCGAAGAAGATGCTGTCCAGGCGCCGCCTGCCGGTGCGCGCCGCCTCCCAGCGCAGGTCGGCCAGCAGGCCCTGACGCCAGGCGTCCTGGTCGACCGCTTCGCGGACATGGCTGTTGAAGTCGCAATAGGGGCATTTCGACTGGCAGAACGGCCAGTGGACATAGAGGGCCAGGCCCTCGTCAGGCGCCGCCGAAACAGCCATCGAGCAGCTTGCGGAACGCGATGGCGCGATGGGAGATGGCATGTTTCTCGTCCGGCTCCATTTCGCCGAAGGTCAGGGTGCAGCCCTCGGCCAGGAACATCGGGTCGTAGCCGAAGCCCCGGTCGCCCCGCGGCGGCCAGACCAGACGGCCGTGGATCTCGCCCAGGAAGGTGTCGCAATGGCCGTCGGGCCAGGCCAGGGACAGCGCCGCGGTGAAATGCGCCGCCAGGTCCGGCGGGCCCTGCTCCGGCGGCGGCGCCTGGTCCTGCACCGCCTGCCAGACCCGCGCCATGGCCTTGCCGAAATCCTTGTCCGGCCCGGCCCAGCGGGCGGAGAAGATGCCCGGCGCGCCGGCCAGGCAGCGCACCGACAGGCCGGAATCGTCCGCCAGGGCGGGCCGGCCGCTCGCCTGCGCGGCGGCATGGGCCTTGAGTTCCGCATTCTCGGCAAAGGTGCTGCCGGTTTCCTCCGGCTCCGGCAGGCCGAGGGCCGCCGCGCCGAGCGGCCGGATGCCGAGCGGCGCCAGCAGGTCGGCGATCTCCCGCACCTTGCCGGGATTGTGGCTGGCGACCACCAGTTCGGCGCCCTCGAACCGCCGGTGCATGCCGTGGGAGGTCATCTGCGCGCCCGTCACCCGGCGGCGATCGCGGCCTTCTGCAGGCCGACCAGGGCAGCCGTGCCCTGCTTGGCCAGCTGCAGCAGCCGCTGGAATTCGGCCTCGCTGAACGGCGCGCCCTCGGCCGTACCCTGGATCTCCACGATCCCGGCCGTGTCGGTCAGCACGAAGTTGGCGTCCGCATCGGCATTGGCATCCTCGGCATAGTCCAGGTCGAGCACCGTTTGTCCGGCATAGATGCCGCAGGAAATCGCCGCGACATGGCCGGTCAGCGGCAGCGCCGGCAGGGCCCCGCCGGCGACCAGCTTGGACAATGCCAGGTGCAGCGCCACCCAGGCGCCGGTGACCGCCGCGGTCCGGGTGCCGCCATCGGCCTGCAGGACATCGCAGTCCATCCGGATCTGCCGTTCGCCCAGGCCCTCCAGGTCGGTGACGGCGCGCAGCGAGCGGCCGATCAGCCGCTGGATCTCCTGCGTGCGGCCGGACTGCTTGCCGCGCGCGGCCTCCCGGTCGGTGCGTTCGTGGGTCGACCGGGGCAGCATGCCGTATTCCGCGGTCACCCAGCCGCGCCCGCTGTTGCGCATCCAGCCGGGCACCCGCTCCTCGATGGTCGCAGCGCAGAGCACGACCGTCTCGCCAAAGCGCGCCAGGCAGGACCCCTCGGCATATTTCGCGGCACCCGGCTCCAGGGTGACCGGCCGCATTTCGTCAGGTCGTCGTCCGCTCGGACGCATCGGCTTTCCATCCTTCTGGCTTGCCGGGGCCTGCGCAGCGGCCGGGCAGGGCCGTTTCGCCCCCGCCCGCTGCCGTCGCGCCGCCCCGTCATTCTGTCGCCCCGGGTTCTATCTCAGGCCCGGTGTCGCGGTCTACCGGAGGGGGCGCGGCAAAGCCGCATGTTGACGGAGGGGCTACCGGCTTCCTAAATCCCCTCTCCGGAACAACATTCCGTCCCGCGACACCGACCCCCCGCGAGAGCCCCGTCGAGGATCTCCCGGGATGCCGGCAGGCGGCCCAGCAAGGCGCGTATAAACGAATCATGAACGGCCCGGCCATACAGGAGCTCAACGAACGCAGCCGGGATATCTTCCGGCAGGTGGTGGAGACCTATGTCGAAACCGGTGCGCCGGTCGGCTCGCGGCTGATCTCCAAGCGGCTGGAGGCCCGGCTCTCGCCGGCTTCGGTCCGCAACGTGATGTCCGACCTGGAAGATCTCGGGCTGCTCTATGCGCCCCATACCTCTGCCGGGCGCCTGCCCACGCCGGCCGGCCTGCGCCTGTTCGTCGAGGGGCTGCTGGAGGTCGGCGCGCTGACCGAGCAGGAGCGCAACGCCATCGAGGGCAAATGCGCCGCCCGGGGCCGCTCGGTGCCGGACGTGCTGAACGAGGCGATCGGCACCCTGTCCGGCCTGTCCGGTTGTGCCGGGCTGGTCTTCGCGCCCAAGCGCGACACCGTGCTGCAGCATGTCGAACTGGTCTCGCTGCCGGGCAATCGCGCGCTGGTGGTGATCGTGGATTCCAGCGGCATGGTGGAGAACCGGATCTTCGACCTGCCGCCGGGCCTGACCCCGGCGCAGCTCGCCGAGGCGGCGAACTACCTGGTCGGCCGGGTGCGCGGCCATTCGCTGCCCGAGGCCCGCTTCATGATCAAGGAGGAGCTGGAGAGCAAGCGCTCCGAACTCGACGATGTCGCGGCCCGGGTGGTCTCCGCCGGCCTGGCGGTCTGGGCCGGCAGCGGCGACCAGGCCACCCTGATCGTGAAGGGCCAGGCGCATCTCCTGGAAGATGTCAGCGCCATGGCGGACCTGGAGCGTATCCGGCGGCTGTTCGACGAACTCGAGGAGAAGGAGAACCTCCTTCGCCTGATCAGCCTGACCGAGGGCGCGGACGGCGTGCGGATCTTCATCGGCGCGGAGAGCAACCTGTTCTCGCTGGCCGGCTGCTCGATGATCGTGGCGCCGTTCCAGGACCGCAACCAGCAGATCGTCGGCGCCCTCGGCGTCATCGGCCCGCAGCGCATGAACTATGCGCGGGTCATTCCCATGGTGGATTTCACCGCACAGGTCGTCGGCCGGCTGATCGGCTGACGACCTGAGGAACAGCCGGGTGCGGCCGTGCCGTGGCACCCGGACAGGGCACGGCCGGGCCGAACGCCCGCTTGAACGGAGCAGACAGATGAGCGGAAACGACAACAGCAATCCCACAGCCGAGGACAGCCAGCGCCAGCCTGCCGGCGAGACCGGGCAGGACGGCGATGCAACGCGCCGGGTCGACCTGGAGGACGAGAAGCTGCCGGATCCGCCGACCGGCGGGGTCGGCGAGGTGATGGACGCCGAGGTCGAGGAGACCGCCCAGCCGGCGGCGCCAGCTCAGGATCCGCGGGTCGGCGAGGTGGAGAGCCTGCGGACCGAGGTCGCCAGCCTTAAGGACCAGTTGCTGCGGACCATGGCCGAGCAGGAGAACAGCCGCAAGCGGCACGCGAAGGACCGCGAGGACGCGGTGAAGTATGCCGCCTCGAAGTTCGCCAAGGACATGCTCGATGTCGCCGACAACCTGCGCCGGGCGCTCGACAATGCGCCGCAGGGGGCCAAGCGCGAGGAACTGCCGGAACCGCTGCGCAACCTGATCGAGGGGATCGAGGCGACCGAGCGCTCGCTGCTTCAGGCCTTCGAGCGCAACGGCATCCGCCGGATCGAGGCGATGGGCGAGAAGTTCGACCCGAACCTGCACGAGGCGATGTTCGAGCTCGAGGATCCGGCGCAGCCCGCAGGGACCGTGGTGCAGGTCCTGGCCTCCGGCTATACCATCGCCGACCGGCTCCTGCGGCCGGCCCAGGTCGGCGTGTCGCGCGGCGGCCAGGTGCAGTCCCGGGTGGATACCAAGGCGTGACGGCTGCCAGGCGGCCGCCCGGCCGCCGTCCCGCGCTCAGCCCGGCGGCGGCAGGGTGACCCGGCGCAGGGTGAGGTTGATCCGCCCGCCCGCGTCACCCAGCAGGCGCGAGCTGCCCGGCTGGATGCGATCGATCCCGTGATAGGCGTGCCGGGCACGGCCACGCAGGAGCAGCACGTCGCCGGAGGTCAGCCGCAGGGAGTGCGTCGGGTCGCGCCGGGTCGTGCCGCCGATGCGGAACAGCGCGGTGTCGCCGAGGGAGACCGACAGGACCGGCGCGTCCAGCGCCGCTTCGTCGCTGTCGCGATGCAGCCCCATCCGGGCGGCGTCATGGTCGTAGAAATTGACCAGGCAGCATTCCGGCGGCACCGGGTAGTGCGCCAGGCGCCGCCACAGGTCGAGCAGCGGTTCGGGGATCGCGGGCCAGGGCAGGCCCGTCCCGGGGTGCAGCGCCTCGTAGCGGTAGCCGCCGCGATCGGTGTACCAGCCGAGCGGGCCGGCATTGGTCATGCGCACCGAAAGCGGCCGTCCGCTGCGCGGCATCACCGCCCGATAGGGCGGCGCCGCTGCGGCAATCGCGCCCACCGCCTCGACAAGGCGGCGCTGCGATGCCAGATCAAGGTATCCGGGATGAAGTTCGAATCCGTCGATCATCGGGCCGTCCCGTTCACCGTCATTTCGACCGGCCAGGCGGCCGGGCTATTGCCCGCCGCGACGCCGGGCATCGTCCGGATGCCCGGAAAGCCCCGGAACAATTGGGTTTCGCACCGTTGCGACACCATCGGCCCCCGCCTATATATCGAGCGAACATAGGTCCCGTGGGGTCCGGCGGGGTGCATGACGTGGCCCGGCCAGACTGCCAGAAACGAGAGGATGATTATGGGTAAAGTTATCGGAATCGACCTTGGCACCACCAATTCCTGCGTGGCGGTGATGGAGGGCAAGACCCCCAAGGTCCTCGAGAATGCCGAGGGCGCGCGCACCACGCCGTCGATGGTGGCGTTCAATGCCGAGAGCGAGCGACTGGTCGGCATGCCGGCGAAGCGTCAGGCGGTGACCAATCCGACCAACACGCTGTTCGCGATCAAGCGCCTGATCGGCCGCACCTTCGACGACCCGACGACCCAGAAAGACAAGGGCATGGTGCCCTACAACATCGTCAAGGCGGACAATGGCGATGCCTGGGTGAAGGCCGGCGACAAGAGCTATTCGCCGAGCCAGATCTCGGCCTTCATCCTGCAGAAGATGAAGGAATCGGCCGAGGCCTATCTGGGCGACAAGGTCACCCAGGCGGTGATCACCGTGCCGGCCTATTTCAACGACGCCCAGCGCCAGGCCACCAAGGATGCCGGCAAGATCGCCGGGCTGGAGGTGCTGCGGATCATCAACGAGCCGACCGCGGCGGCCCTGGCCTATGGCCTGGACAAGTCGGAAGGCAAGACCATCGCGGTCTATGACCTGGGCGGCGGCACCTTCGACGTGTCGATCCTGGAGATCGGCGACGGCGTCTTCGAGGTGCGCTCCACCAACGGCGATACCTTCCTGGGCGGCGAGGATTTCGATCTGCGGATCGTCGACTACCTGGCCACCGAGTTCAAGAAGGAGAACGGCATCGACCTGCGGTCGGACAAGCTGGCGCTGCAGCGGCTGAAGGAAGCCGCCGAGAAGGCGAAGATCGAGCTGTCCAGCGCGACCCAGACCGAGATCAACCTGCCGTTCATCACCGCCGATGCCTCCGGCCCGAAGCACCTGACCATGAAGCTGACCCGCGCCAAGCTCGAGGCGCTGGTGAACGACCTGGTGCAGCGCACCCTGGAGCCCTGCAAGAAGGCGCTGAAGGATGCCGGCCTGACCGCCGGCGATATCGACGAGGTCGTCATGGTCGGCGGCATGACCCGCATGCCGAAGATCGGCGAGGTCGTGCAGCAGCTGTTCGGCCGGGAGCCCCACAAGGGCGTGAACCCGGACGAGGTCGTGGCGATCGGCGCGGCGATCCAGGCGGCGGTCCTGCAGGGCGACGTCAAGGACGTGCTGCTGCTGGACGTGACGCCGCTGTCCCTGGGCATCGAGACCCTGGGCGGCGTCTTCACCCGGCTGATCGACCGCAACACCACGATCCCGAC
>JAVJON010000017.1:0-25912 GCA_040216765.1 Sneathiellaceae bacterium
TGGTCGAGGCCATGACCCGCGATTCCGCCGGGACCGACGAATGCCCGATCGAGGGGATTCCGGCCAAGGCCGCGGCACACCGCTGAACCGCGCCACGGCTTGCGGCATCGCGGCCGCCCGGCACAGCCGCCGGGCGGCCGCGATCCTGTCCCGTGCCGCCGCCCGGGCTGCGGGGCGCAGATGAGCCTGCAGGCCGCGCTGCTGGCGCTGCAGCATGCCGATACCGCCTTTCCCAGCGGCGGCTTCGCCTTTTCCCAGGGCCTGGAGGCCTGGCTGGGGCTGCCCGCCGGGGACGGCGGCGCCGCGCCGCGCCGCATGCCGCCGGAACGCCTGGCCCGCTTCGTCGCCCAGCAGCTGCGCCAGCGCTGGCATGGCGCGGACCGGGTGGCCGTGGCGCTTGCCCATCGCTGCGCCGGCGCACCGGCGGCGCTGGCCGCGCTGGACGCCGAGGTCGAGGCGGTGACCCTGAATGCCCGCTTCCGCGACGGCTCGCGGCGCAACGGCGCGGCCCTGCTGGCGACCCATGACCGCCTGGGCACAGACGGCGCCGCCGCCTGGCGCCGCGAGGTCATGGCGGGGCGGGCGCAAGGGCATCTGGCGCCGGTGCAGGGCCTGGTCTGGTCCGGGCTGGGGCTGCCGGAGGAGGTCGCCGTGGCGATGTCGGGCTATGTCTTCCTGACCGGGCTGACCGGTGCCGCGGTGCGGCTCAACCTGGTCGGCGCACTGGGTGCGCAGGCCATGCTGCGCGACCTGCTGCCGGAGGTCGAGGCGGCGGCGGGCGAGGCGGTCGCGGAGGATGCCGTGATGACGGCCTTCACGCCGCTCACGGAAATCGCGATCATGCAGGGCGGGCAGGACGGGGCGAGGCTGTTTTCCAGCTGATGCCCCGGGGCGCCCGCGCGGAGCCGCACAGCCCATTCTGAGGGAGGGACGACATGCTGCTGACGCCCACGGAACTGGAACGCCTGACCATCTTCACGGCGGCGGAGCTGGCGCGGAAGCGCCGCGCCAAGGGCCTGAAGCTGAACCATCCCGAGGCCACCGCCCTGATCGCCGACGAGATCCTGGAAGGCGCGCGGGAAGGCCGCACGGTGGCCGACCTGATGGGCTTCGGCTCCACCGTCCTGACCGCCGCCGACGTGATGCCGGGCGTGGCCGAGCTGCTGCCGGTGCTGCAGGTGGAATGCACCTTCCCCGACGGGACCAAGCTGGTGACCGTGCACCAGCCGATCCGCGGCGATGCCCCGGCCGCCACCGAGGACGACCCGGTGCCCGGCGAGATCCTGTTCGGCGAGGGCGAGATCGAGGTGAACGCCGGCCGGCCGCGCCACAGCCTGACCGTCACCAATACCGGCGACCGCCCGGTGCAGGTCGGCAGCCACTACCATTTCTTCGAGACCAACAAGGCGCTGGATTTCGACCGGCAGGCCGCCTTCGGCCGGCATCTGGACATCCCCTCCGGCACCGCGGTGCGCTTCGAGCCCGGCCAGAGCAAGGAGGTCACCCTGGTGCCGTTCGGCGGCCGCGGCCAGCTGACCGGCCTGAACGCCCTGACCGACGGCGCGGCGGGCGATCCCGTCGTGCGCGACGCGGCCCTCGCCGCGGCGAAGGCCAAGGGCTTCAAGGGCGCCTGAGGCCGGCAGGTCGGTCCCTTCGCCTCCTGCCGGAACCACCTCGCCGCCAGTGCCGTGGATCCCGGACCGGTCCCGGACGAGGCAGCCAGGGGCCTTGCAGCGCGGCCAACCGCGCGGTCATCCCGGACGCCGGTCCGGGATCGCGATGCAGCGGTGCCGCCGCCTGGCCTCGACGCCGGCGCCATGGGTCCCGGGTCAGGCCCGGGCCGAGGGTACGGATGGGGCCTTGCCGCGACTCCCCCTCCCCGTGCCGCCGTGCGGCCGCGCCGCCGGCACAGGCAACCGGTCTACTGGCCGGGCTGCCGGCGCATGTTGATCCGGCCCACCGGCCCCTCCGCGGTCAGGCCGGCATAGCCCTCGATGCGGTCGAGGTCGACGATCACCAGGGCGCCCAGCCGGGCATAATCGTGATCCTGCTCCGCCTGATGGGCCCTGCGGTACACAAGCTGCCGGTCGCCCGCATCGGCGGAAACCCGCGCGCGGCCCTGGAACTGGAAGGTGATCTTCCGCTCCTGGTCGCGATAGATCAGCGCGACCTTCGGATTCAGGGCGATCGACCGCACGAACTGCCCCTCGGGGTTGCGCACCCAGATCGCCAGCCGGTCTTCGCCGAACGCCTGGGTGGAGCCCCGGAACGACAGGTTCGGCTGGCCGGTTTCGTCCACGAAGGACAGCAGCATCGGATGCCCGGTGCCGAGCGCCCCGTCGATCAGCGCCACCAGCTCCGCCGTCAGCCGCAGCGGGGTCTCCGGCGCGGGCGGGGTGGGCCGGACCAGCTGCTGCCGGATCCCGGCGATGCGCCCGCCGCGCACCTGCAGCAGCAGGATGTTGCCGCTCTGGCCGGCACCTGCCGGCATGCGCGCCGTGACCTGGACGGCATCGCCGTTGCGCCGGAAATCCTGCCAGGATGCCTCGCGATAGACCTGCCCGGTCGTCCGGTCGGTCAGGCGCCGCAGCACGGCTTCGCGCCCGCTGATCTCGATGTTCAGCGAATGAAAGGTGACATCCTCCGAGAGCAGTTCCGCCACCGCGGCATCGCCGGCCTTCAGGCGCTGACCCAGCTCCCTGGCGACCTGGACGGCATCCCCGTCGGGCAGGGTCACGGCTGTGCCGCGCGACGCTGCAGGAAGGCGACCAGTTCCCGCGCGCCGATCTCCGCGCCGGACAGGACCAGTCCGTGGCGGTGTCCCGGATAGCGGTGCAGCTCCGCATCGGGCAGCCGCGCGGCCAGGGCCGCGGCGATCTCGGCCTTGACGAAGGGGCTGCCCTGCGGCGCCAGGACCAACACCGGTGCGGCGATGGCGGACAGCGCCGGCTCGATCGATTCGGTCGCCACATAGGCGCACATGTCGCAGATCACGTGCGGCGTGCAGGCGCTCTGCACCCGGTCGGCCCATGCCCGGACCTGTGGGTCGAAGCCGGGCGCGAAGCGGGCCTCGTTCATCATCGCCGACCAGGCCGCGATGCCCTGTTCGCGCACGATGGCGGCGAACGTCCCGATGGTCGGGATCAGCCGGCCATCGAAGGTCGTCGACATGACGGCCATGCAGCCGACCCGTGCCGGGTTGGCCGCCGCCCATGCCAGGCCCGCGGTGCCGCCCCAGGATTCGCCGACAAGGTGACAGGGCCCGATCCCGGCATGGTCCAGCACGGCGGTCAGGTCCTCGCCCAGCAGGGCCGTCGACCATCGGGCACCGGCGGGCGGCCGGTCGGATCCGCCATGCCCGCGCAGGTCCGGCCGGATCACCAGGTAGCCCGCCGTCAGCAACGGGGCGAGCCAGCCCTGCCAGGCATTGCCGTCGAGTCCCAGCCCGTGCTGCAACAGGACCGCTGCCCTGGGCGGCTGCCCCGGCGGGACGGCGGAATCGACGCGATAGGCGATGCCCGTCCCGTCCGCGGACCTGGCGAAATGCATTCCTGCGACCCTCCCTGATCGAGGAATGTTTCACTATCGCAAATCGATTTTGTCAACAGCAAACCCGGGCCGCGCCGCCGCGCGACCGCGGGGAGGTCACTTGCCGCGCAGCCTGCGTTCGACGGTGGCGAAGGCCTTCTGGTAGACGTTCTGCTCGGTCTGCGGGATCAGCACCCGGTCGTCCTGCGCGGAGGCGTCCCAGTCGCCGGTCCAGACGCCGAACGTGGTGTTGTTCGCCGTGACGGGCCAGAGGCGGGCGCCCGAGACATAGTTGATCCAGGGCATGTCGCATTTCGTGATGCGATAGGAGAACGAGCGTGTGCGGTCGCACAGGTGCAGCAGTTCCTCGTTCAGATGCCCGTCGCCGAAACGGAAGTCGCGGATCCCGGACACCTTGTCCGGCCGCACGCCGTCCAGCATGTGCATGCCGGAGATGTCGTCGTGCCACGCGCCCATGCCGGCGAAGTCCCGCATGACGCCCCAGACGTCGCGCACCGGCGCGCGCAGGACGCGCGAGGTCCAGACCTTGTTCGGCGCGAAACCCTTCCAGCGCACGGCGCCGTCCGGCCGTTGCGGTTTGGTGGCGGCGATCAGCCGCGCCAGGCTCGCCCAGTTGGCGGCGAAGACATCGCGCGAAACGATGCGCTCGTACTTGCCCTCGTCCTCCGGCGCTTCGTCGAAGTTCGCTTCCCACTCCGCGAAAGTCTGGTCGGTATGGGTCACCGGGAACAGCCGCAGGGTGGAGACATAGTTCTTCACCGGGAAGGCCGGGGTCTCGAAGTTGTAGCTGAAACTGTGGCTGGCATCGTCGAGCGACAGCAGGCGCTCGCGCACATGGGTGCCGTCCCGGAGGTGAAAGGACCGCACACAGCCGACGGTGTCCGCATCGAGGCCATCCTCGATCTCGGAATCCGCGATCCCCGAGGCCCATCCGGGAAGGCCGTTGAAGTCGCGCACCAGGCTCCACACGGTTTCCACCGGGGCCTTGAGGATTATCGACGCATAGGCGCGGGGCATGATCTTCTCCGTCAGGGGCGGTGCGCGCGGCAGCCTTGCCCGGTGCTACGATATCCCGGCCATTGCTGCCACGGCGGCGGCGGCGAAGGCCGGGTCGTTGATATGCAGGTCGAGCTCGATGAGGGCGCGATTGTCCGCCGGGCGCCAGCCGTCGCGGATCGCCGCGAACAGCGCCAGGTCGGCCGTCGGGTCGTGGAACGGCTGGCCCTGCGCATCGATCGCCGAGACGCCGCCGAGCGGCAGCAGGAAGCGGACCGGGCCGGACATGCGGTTCAGGCGCTCGACGATGAACGCGCCGATCCCGGCATTCTCCTCCGGCGTGGTCCGCATGAGGGTGACGTTGGCGTTGTGGACATGCAGCCTGCGGCCGGCGAACCGTTCCGGGACAGATTCCCGCGCGCCGAAATTGACCATGTCGCAGGCACCGACCGAGCCGATATAGGGTACCGGATTGCGCAGGAAGGCGCCGAAGCGGTCCGGCGTGCAGGGCATGGTCCCGCCCACCAGATGGTCGGCGACCTCCGTCGTCGTCAGGTCGAAGGCGGCATCGATGAAGCCCGACTCGACCAGTTTCTCGAAGCTCTGGCCGCCCGTGCCGGTCGCGTGGAAGACGAAGCTCTCGCAGGCCGGTTCCAGATGCGTCCGGACCTGGTTCACGCAGGCCGTGGTGACCCCGAACATGGTATAGCCGATCCGCCGCCGCTTCTGCCGCGCCTTCGGCACGCGGCTGAGCGCCATGCCCGCCGCGGCATGGGCCGCATTGCCGATCACCGCGCGGCTGATGCTGTTCAGCCCCGCAATGTCGGTCACCGCATGCATCATCATGATGTCGGTGGGGCCGACAAAGCCCGCCACGTCGCCCGATGCCAGGGTCGAGACCATGATCTTGGGGAGGCCGACCGGCAGGGCGCGCATCGCCTCGGTGACGATGGTCGTGTTGCCCGAGCCGCCAAGCCCCAGCACGGCGCCGATATCCCTGCGCGACAGCAGGTAGCGGCGAAGCGCCTCCGCCATGGCGCCGACGGCGCGGCCGCGGTCGGTCTGGCCGAGCACCGCGTCGCGTCCGCCAGGATGATGGCCGGCGACCTCCGCCGCGGCGACATCCGCCCTGTCGTCCGGCGCCATGGTGGACACATCGACCAGTTTCGGCGCGGCTCCGGCCCGGCGCAGGCAGGCGCAGGCGAAGCGCAGCTCCTCGCCTTTGGTGTCGCAGGTGCCGATGACATAGACCTGCGGCATCGGGCGGCCTTCCTCGTCTGGCGGTGGCGGTGGCGGCGGGCGGCTAGCGGGTCCAGGTCCCTGGCCGGGGCCGGGCCCTAGTTCCTGCCCGGTACCAGCTGGCTGACCAGCGCCTGCACCAGGCGCGGCAGGTCGTAGGGAAAGCGGGCCGTGATCAGGTTGCCGTCGACCACGCAGGGCTCGTCGAGCACGGTTGCCCCGGCATTCTCCAGGTCGACCTGGATGTTCCACACCGCTGTGGCGCGCTTGCCCGCCAGGATCTTCGCGCTCACCATCACCCACTGGCCGTGGCAGATCGCCGTGGTCGGCTTGCCCGCCTCGTACATGGCGCGCACCAGGGCGCGCGCATCCATGTCCATGCGCAGCGCATCGGGGTTCCAGCAGCCGCCGGGCAGGAGGATGGCGTCGTAATCCTCCGCCTTCGCCTCGTCGGTATAGCGGTCGATCTTCAGCCAGCCCGCATTCTCCATGAGCCGGATGGCCAGGACATGGGTGGCGCATTGCGGCGGAAAGCGCAGACCCAGGTTCGGGTCGAAATCGCCGATCCGCGGCGAGACGATATGCACGGTGGCGCCATGTTCGGTCAGCCAGCGATGCGCCCCCAGGATCTCCACCTCCTCCACGCCGTTGGTGCAGCAGATCGCGATCCGCTTGCCCTCCAGCAATGTCGGATCGGTCGCCGGATCGAGCAGGAAGCTCCTGAGCTCCCGGTTCAGTTCGCCTTCGGCGGCGACAAGCAGCTCGGTGGAAATCGACGGCACCGGCGACGAGGACATCAATTGCTGCATGCGCTCGAAGCCGGCTGTCTGGGAAGGGTCGCTCATCGGTGGTGCTCCGGAGATGGTTTGATCGGAAGGGCTGCCGCCGCCGAGGTCAGGTCCTGCGGCGGCCCTGCAGGGTGATGAGGCCGATCAGCACGGCCGCCACGACGGCGACGGCCCAGGTGAAGCTGTGCATGTACCAGGGCGTGGCGTTCAGCTGCGCCCGGCCCATCAACGTGTCCGGGTTCGGCGGCTGCAGGAAGAAGATCCCGTAGAGATTCGCCGCGCAGATCGCCACCAGCACCGCGATGCAGAAGATCAGGGCGATGATCATCGCCATCTTCACCACGGCCCGTGCCGGCACCCCCGGCCGCGCCAGCGGCAGAAGGTTGTTGGCCAGCGCGGCGAGGATGACGGTGACGCAGCCGACCGCGAACAGCGCGATGCTGAAGGGCTGGAAGATCATGATCAGCGCGACAATGCCCAGCGCGATGATCCCGTATTCCAGCCGCAATGCCCCTGCCGCCGACATGCCGACGGCGTCGTCGCGGGCTTTCGCCGGGTTGTCGCCGGTCATGCACGCACCGCCCTTCCGTCATCCGCAAAGACATGCGTCTGCACCGGGTCGGGAACGAGGTGCAGCGCCTCGCCGGGCGATACCTTCAGCTCGCGCGGGATCACCACCCGGATGTCGCTGCCCGCCCGCGACCGGGCATGGATCAGGGTCTCCGCGCCCATCGGCTCGATCAGCTCGGCGACGGTCTCGATCGCGCCGCCGGTATGCTCCGGCACCGCCGAGAAGGCACGGGGGCGAATGCCCACCGTCACCCTGCCGGGCTTCAGGCCCGCCACCGCGGGATTGACCATCAGCTGGACGTCCTGCCCGTCGAACCGGATCGTCGCGGTGCCGTTGTCATAGCCGGCCAGGTCGGCCTCCAGCAGGTTCATCTGCGGCGTGCCGATGAAGCTGGCGACAAAGACGTTTGCCGGCAGGGCGAAGACCTCGTGCGGGCTGCCCACCTGCTCGATCAGCCCTTCCCGCATGATCGCGATGCGGTCGGCCATGGTCAGGGCCTCGAGCTGGTCGTGGGTCACGATGACCGTCGCCTTCGACAGGCCGGAGAGCACGCCCTTGATCTGGCTGCGCATGGATTCCCGCAGCTCGATGTCGAGCCGCGAGAGCGGCTCGTCGAACAGGAAGCAGTTCGGGTCCCGCACGATGGCGCGGGCAACCGCGACCCGCTGCTTCTCGCCCTCCGAGATCTGGTCCGGCTGGCGGTCCAGCACGCCACCGAGGTGCAGGATGTCGGCCACCCGTTTGACCCGCTCGGCCTTCTGCGCGCCGTCGATGCGCTCGTTGTGCAGCGGCATGGCGATGTTCTCGCCGACCGTGAGCGCCGGATAGAGGGCATAGAACTGGAAGACCATGGCGATGTCGCGCTTCGCCGGCGGCACATCGTTCACCCGCCGGCCGCCGATGAAGACGTCGCCGGCGGTGACATGCTCCAGGCCCGCGATCATGCGCAGGGTGGTCGTCTTGCCGCAGCCCGACGGGCCCAGCAGGCAGACCACCTCGCCGGCGGCGACGGAGAGGTCTGCGTCGCGGACGGCGACGAACTTGCGGAACGTCTTGGTGACCTTGCGGATCTCGATTGTCGACATGGCTATCTCTTTACCGTGCCGAACGTGACGCCGCGCAGCAGGTGGTTCTGCAGGAAGAAGGTCACAAGGAAGACCGGGATCAGGAACAGGGTCTCGATGGCCGCCAGCAGGGTCCAGTCCGTTCCGCGGCCGCCGGACGAGACGGCCTGGTTCATCGCCACCGGCACGGTCCGCGTGTCGGAGCTGGTCAGCAGCAGGGCGAAGAGGAACTCGTTCCAGGTCAGGATCAGGCCGAAGACGAATGTCGCGGCCAGGCCGGCGACGACCTGCGGCAGGCAGATCTTGAAGAAGACCTTGATCTCCGAGGAGCCGTCGATGCGCGCCGCATCCTCGATATCGACCGACAGCTCGTCGAAGAAGCTCTTCATCATCCAGATGGTGAAGGCCAGGTTGAACGCCGTGTAGAGCATGATGATGCCCAGATAGGACCCCGCCATGCCGGTGACGCGGAACATCAGGATCACCGGGATGATGACGACGATCGCCGGCAGCATGCGTGTCGTCAGGATGATGAACAGATAGGTGTCGTTGCCGCGCAGCGGATAGCGCGAGAAGCCGAATGCCGCCGCGGTGCCGAGCATCAGCGCGAGCAGCACCGAGGCGGTGGCGATGACGATCGAGTTGAAGAAATAGAGGTCGAAGCCGGTGGGCTCCGGGTCGCCGCCGGCCAGCATGACCCGCGAGAAGACGGAGCCGAAATTCTCCAGGGTCGGCGAGAACACGAACGCGTCGGGGATCAGCCCGAACAGCGAGGTCGGCGAGATCGTCGGCGGCACCGACAATGCCAGTTCCTGCGGCTTGATCGCCGTGAAGATGATGAACAGGACGGGCAGGAAGTAGATGAAGCTGACCAGGGCCACGACCGCGGTGCGGCCCCAGCCGGCCTCGACCACGCTGCTGCGCCGGCGGATGCCGACCAGCGCAAGGGCGGAGGACAGGGTCGTCATGCCGTCACCTTCCTGTTCCTGCGGTTGGCGAGGTAGAGATAGAGGTTGGTCAGGACGATCACCATGAACAGCATGATGTAGGAGATCGCCGCGCCCTCGCTCGTCTTGTTCTGTTCGTTGGCGATGCGGATCAGGTGGTAGGAGATCGTCATCGTGTCGTTGCCGCCCTTGGTGAGCAGGATCACCAGGTCGGCCAGCTTGAAGGCCTCGATCGTGCGGAACAGCAGCGCCAGCATCAGCAGGCCGCGGATGTAGGGAAAGGTGATGCTCCACAGGCGCCGCCAGGCGGAGACCCGGTCGATGGCGGCGGCCTCGTAGAGATATTTCGGGACCGAGACCAGGCCGGCCAGAACGAGCAGCATGACGAAGGGCGACCACATCCAGGCGTCGGCGAAGACGATGCCCGCCACGGCACCGGCCTTGCTGGACATCAGGATGAACTGGCCGCCGGTGATGCTGTCGACCACGTAGCTCAGGATGCCGAATGTGGGGTCGTAGTAGTAGGTGAAGAACACGCCGGAGGCGACGACCGACAGCATCATCGGCGTAAGGACAAGGATCAGCAGGTACTTCCGAAGCGGGAATTCCTTGGCGAACAGCATCGCGAGCAGGAACCCGACGACCATCTGCGCCGACACCGTGATGACGACGAACATGCCCGTATTGACCAGGGCGTTCCAGTTGGCCGGCGCCGCGATGTCGTTGGTCAGGACCTTGACATAGTTGTCCAGGCCGACGAAGCGGATCGACTGCAGGTTGGACTGATAGGCGAAGAAGGACAGCCCCAGCGACCAGAGCAGTGGAAAGATGTTCATCACCACCAGGACCGCGATCGCCGGGGAGACGAGCAGCCCGCCATAGTACCGGCGCCGGTAGGCATTCACGACCAGGGCCGCGGCGACCATCGCCACCATGGCGCCGACCACCCAGAAGGATGCGGAGGGCGGCAGGGTCGCGATGGCGAGCGCGGAAACCGCCAGCCCGACGAGCATCGCCAGCCGCCAGTTGTCGGCCGAGGCGACGAAGCGCGTGGGCGTGGCCCGCACAGATTCCGTGACTGACATGACGTGTGGAGAACCCCGAATTCAGTGAGAGGCCGGCCGGCCTGCCGCGATCGCGGCGAACATCCGGCCGCCCGGCCCGGCGGGCCGGGGAAGCGCGGGCGCGCCCGCTCTCCCCCGGCCCGTGGCTTGGACGACGGCCGTTACGGCAGGTGCCGCGCGGCCGCGACCGGGTCTCACATCACTGGATCAAGCCCGCTTCCGACAGCAGGTTCTGCTGGAACTTGGCGATATTGTCCAAGGTCGTCTTGGCGTCCTGCTTGCCGGTGATCGCGAGATCGAACTGGTCCTGCTGCTGGGTCAGCAGCTCGAAGAACTGCGGCACGTGCCAGACGTCCTTCTGCCAGTCCAGGGACGCCGCCCAGGCCCGGTTCCAGGGCCGATAGGTGACGTATTTCGGATCGGTGTAGACGGACTTCACGGCGGACTGCCCGCCGCCGGCCGCAAACTGGTGCTGGATTTCGGGCGACAGCCACCATTTCACGAACTCGACGGCTTCCTCGATCTGCTCCGGCGTCGTCCAGGTGGTCAGGACGAAGGGCTGGCCGCCGATATTGGACCAGCGGATGATCTTGCCATCCGGGCCCTTGGTGCCCGGCATCATGCCGAACACCAGCTTGTCGGAGACCTTCGAGCTGTTCGGGTCGAGCGAGGCCTCGCCCAGCCCGATCCAGTCGATGTTCATGGCCACCTTGCCTTCGCGGAACAGTTCGTCCGACTTGAAGATGTCCATGGTGCCGGTCTTGGCGACGGGGGGCATGTAGTCGATCATCTCGAGGTACTTCTCCAGCGCGGCCACTGCCTCCGGAGAGTTGACGACGCCTTCCGCCTGGCCGGCCGGCGCTTGGGTCTCGTCCCAGATATCGCCGCCCATCTGCCAGATCAGGCCGTTGATCTGCATCGAAGAGAAGTCGTACCCCTTGCCGGCCTGGTAGGCGATTCCATAGAAATCGTCATCCGCCGGCTTGCCGGCCAGCATCTCGCCTTTCTTGCGACGGAAAAATTCTCCCACGTTCTTGAAGTCGTCCCAGGTCATCTGGTCCAACTCTTCGCCGGTGCAGGGAAGCTTTTTCCCGTACTTCTCCATGTAGTTCTTCTGTTCGGTCTCGTGGCAGACAATGTCCTTGCGCACGAAGTTCACAAGGACGTCGGGAAACTGCGGAAAACCGTAGTAGTTCTCGGACTTGTGGGGATAAGTCGAATAGGCGTTGCGGGGATTCTCGTGAATCTCCATGAACGTCTTCTTGAACTCGGGATCGGCATCGAGCAGGTCGTTGATCTTGCGGAAATAGCCGCCCTCGACAAAGGCGCCCAGCCATTGCGAGTCCGAGACGATGAAGTTGTACTTCTGCTCGCCCGACGTCAGCGAGGCATTCACCCGCGTGTAGAAATCGGGCCAGGGGATGAAGTCCACCTCGAGCTTCACGTTGTTGCCGGACTTCGGTTTGTACTGCTCGTCGAAGTACTTCTTCATGATGCGCGTCGGTGGCCAGTCCGGCACCGCCATCGTCAAGGTCACGTCTTCGGCGCTCGCCTGTCTTGCGTCGAACGACGCCAGCAGCGCGGCTGCGATGCCCGCCGCGATAAGTGCGCTCTTGATCGTTTTTCTTGCAGTCATCCTCAGGTCTCCTCCCATTATTATCGTTGTCTGCAGTCTTTTCCTTCTGGTCTCCTGCGTCAGCTCATGGCCTGCCCGCTGGAGGCGCGGAAGACGTGGATCTTCTCGGGGTCCAGTATGACCTTGGCCGGCCGGCCGGGCTCCAGGCCCGATGCCGCCGCTTCCGGCAACACCATCCGCAAGGTCTCGCCGCCGGTCTCGACGGAGACGACGGTGACGTCGCCCAGCGGCTCCAGCATCGCGATGCGCGCTGCCAGGCCGGTCTCGCCGTCCGCCGCAAAACGAAGGTCGTTCGGCCGGATGCCGACCACGGCGGCCTCTCCCGCAGTCGCGGAGTGCAGCCGCCGCGCGAACGGCAGGGCGCCGGCGCCGGTGGCGAGGCTGGTGCAGTCCGCAGCGAGCTTGCCGGTGATCATGTTCATGTGCGGCGAGCCGATCTTGCCGGCCACGTACAGGTCGCGCGGCGTCTCGTAGAGTTCGTCCGGCGTGCCGATCTGGACGATGCCGCCGTCGCGCATCACGCCGATCTCCTCCCCCATCGACAGCGCCTCCAGCTCGTCCGGCGTGGCGTAGACGATGGTCAGGCCGAACTGGCGGTGAAGGCGCTTGAGCTCCGCGCGCATGTCATGGCGGAGCTTGGCGTCGAGGTTGGTCAGCGGTTCGTCGAGCAGCAGGATCCGCGGCCGGCGGATCAGCGAGCGGCCCAGCGCCACGCGCTGCTGCTCGCCGCCGGACAGGGTGCCGGGCTTGCGGTCGATCTTCTGCTCGAGCTTGAGCATCGCCGCCGTTTCCCTGACCCGCCGGTCGATCTCGGCGCGCGGGACCTTTGCCTCCTTCAGGGGATAGGCGAAATTGGCGTAGACGCTGAGATGCGGGTAGAGCGCGAAGGACTGGAACACCATCGAGACGTCCCGGCCGGCGACCGGCTCGTGGGTCCAGTCCCGACCGAAGATCTCCACCCGCCCCCTGTCCGGGGTCACCAGGCCGGCGATCGTGCGCAGGGTCGTGGTCTTGCCGACGGAGCTCGGCCCGAACAGCACAAAGAACCGTCCTTCCGCGACAGTGAAGGACAG
Source organism: Sneathiellaceae bacterium (assembly GCA_040216765.1). GTDB lineage: Bacteria > Pseudomonadota > Alphaproteobacteria > Ferrovibrionales > Ferrovibrionaceae > Marinibaculum. The sequence continues at coordinate 12,928 of JAVJON010000017.1, forward strand.
GTTGTCCAGCGCCTGCACGCGGCCATAGGACTTGGCGATATTCGCCAGGCTCAGCGCGCAGTTATCGCCTTGCCCCATCGCGTCCCCCCTTGCCCGTCGCAGCGCCCCCTGTCCATCGACAGGGGGCCGCGCCCCCGGGCCCGATTGCAACCCTGCATCGTCCAGGATGCCACGGATCATCGGCCGATGCATCGCACATCACGCGAATGCCACCAGAAGTCGATCGCGCGACCGTTCGATATGTGCACGCATGGCGCGCTCCGCGCCGTCGGCGTCGCCCGAGGACAGCGCCGCCAGAAGGGTGTCGTGCTCGTCGAGCGACTCTTCCGTCACCCGGGCCTGAAGCATCAGGCGAAAGATCTGGAAATGGATGTGCAGATGCGCCAGCGTCCTGCGAATCAGGCCGTTGCCGGCGATGTCCATGATCTGGTCGTGCAGGTCGGCGTCGAGCTGGGCGAACCGCGAATAGCCCAGCCGCATCTGGCGGCCGTCCAGATTGCGCATCCGCTCGGCGGTCTCGGTCAGCTTGGCCATGCCCCGGGCATCGATGCGGCGCGCGGCGCGGCCGGCGGCGGTCGGTTCGAGCAGGAGGCGAAGCTCGTAGATCTCGTCGAAATGCAGGCGCGAGATCTGCGGCGCAGCGCTGTAGCCGACAAGGTGGGTCTTGACCACCAGCCCCTCGCTCTCCAGCCGTCCGAGCGCTTCGCGGATGGGTGTCTGGGAGACCTCGAACTCCCGCACAAGGCCGTCGACCGGGATGCGGGCGCCCGGCGCGATCTCCAGCGACAGCAGCTTGTTGAAGATCGCCGCGTAGACGTCATCGGCCAGTCCCTTGTGCCGCTGAATAACCATGATGGATCCGGAACGACCGAGGCAGTCTGATAGGCGATATCCTATACGATAGCATATAGGAGGACAATGCCGAACCTTGGGTTGCGTTCGAAGCGCGATGAAGAACAAGAGGTGGCAGCCCGGCGCGGCAAGACGGGGCGCCGCCGCGCGGCAGCGGCCCGGCGGCAGCACGGGGTTTCGCCCTGAGTCCGCGTTTGATCCTATACTCGGCAGGGCCAGGGCCGGTTGCGCCGGCGACCTGGCGCATCCCTGCAGCCGGGCGAGAGGGACTTGCGAGATGGCGACGATCAGCCGCGAACGCTATGCCGAGATGTACGGGCCGACCAGGGGCGACGGGCTGCGGCTCGGCGACACCGCCCTGGTGGCGGAGATCGAGCACGACTACGCCGTCTATGGCGAGGAATGCCTGCATGGCGGCGGCAAGACCCTGCGCGACGGGATCGGCCTCGCCGCCGGCCTGACGGCCGCGCAGGGCGCGCTCGACATGCTGCTGGTCAATGCCGTGGTGATCGATCCGGTGATCGGCATCGTGAAGGCCGATATCGGCATCCGCGACGGAAAGATCGTCGGCATCGGCAAGTCCGGCAACCCGGCGATCATGGACGGGGTGGATCCCCGCCTGATCCCCTCGGCCGCCACCACGGTGCGCGACTGCGAGGGGCTGATCGCCACGCCGGGGGCGATCGACGTGCATGTGCATTTCGACTCTGCGCAGCTCTGCGAGCATGCCATCGCGTCGGGCATCACCACGATGATCGGCGGCTCCCTGGGGCCGATCACGGTGGGGATCGATTCCGGCGGGCCGTTCAATACCGGCAAGATGCTGCAGGCCTCCGAGGCCTGGCCGATCAACTTCGGCTTCCTGGGCCGCGGCAATTCGCACCGTCCCGCCTCGCTGGTGGAGCAGATCGGCACCGGCGTGCTGGGGCTGAAGATCCACGAGGACTGGGGCGCGATGCCGGCCTGCATCGACACCTGCCTGGCGGTGGCGGACGAGTACGATTTCCAGGTGCAGCTGCACACCGATACGCTGAACGAGAGCGGCTTCCTGGAGCAGACCCTGGCAGCGATCGCCGGCCGCACCATCCACATGTACCACACCGAGGGCGCGGGCGGCGGCCATGCGCCGGACATCATCCGGGTGGCGGGCGAGGCGAACTGCCTGCCCTCGTCGACGAACCCGACCAACCCCTACACGGTGAACACCTTCGACGAGCATCTCGACATGACGATGGTGTGCCACCACCTGAACCCCGCGATCCCGGAGGATGTCGCCTTCGCCGAGAGCCGCATCCGGCCCCAGAGCATCGCGGCGGAGGATGTGCTGCACGATATCGGCGCGATCTCGATGCTGGGGTCGGACAGCCAGGGCATGGGCCGGATCGCCGAGGTGGTCTGCCGCACCTGGCAGCTGGCCTCCAAGATGCGCCGGCAGCGCGGCCGCCTGGCGGAAGAGCGCAGCGCCCGCGGCGACAACGAGCGGATCCGCCGCTACATCGCGAAATACACCATCAATGCCGCGCGCACCTTCGGCATCCACGACCATGTCGGTTCGCTGGAGGACGGCAAGATGGCGGATGTCGTGCTCTGGCGCCCGGCCTTCTTCGGCATCAAGCCGGAGCTGGTGGTGAAGGGCGGCTTCATCGCCTGGGGCGCGATGGGCGACAGCGCCGCGTCGCTGATGACCTGCGAGCCGCTGCAGCTGCGGCCGCAATGGGGCGCCTTCGGCCGGGCCAAGCAGGCGCTCAGCGCCTGCTTCGTGAACCCGCTGGCGATCGAGAACGGCCTGCAGGACCGGCTGGGGATGAGCAAGGCCCTGCTGCCGGCGCGCGGCACGCGCTGGATCTCCAAGGCGGACATGCTGCACAACACCGCCTGCCCGGCGATCCGGGTCGACCCGCAGAGCTTCGATGTCTTCGTCGATGGCGAACTCGCGACCTGCGAACCGGCCGGGCGCCTGCCGCTGACCCAGCGCTACATGCTGCGGTGAGCGTCGCCACGGCGGCCACGCCTGCCGCCGCCAGGGAGGCGGCGCGGCACCTGGACCTGCAGTTCCGCGCCGACGGGCGCGGGCGGACCTATCTGCACCGCCAGTTCGTGCGCTATCCCTTCCATCTGACCCGGCCGTTCCACCTGGACCGGCCGCAGCTGCCCGGGCTGGCGACCCTCTATCTGCAATCGGCCTCGGGCGGGCTCTACGGCGGCGACCGGCTGGGCACCGACATCGCCCTGGCGGAAGGCGCGGCGGCGCATGTCACAAGCCAGTCCTCGACCATCGTGCATCGTGCCCATGACGGTGCGGGGGCCAGCCTGCGCACCCGCCTGCGCCTGGCGCCCGGCGCCGTCCTGGCGCTGACCCCGGACCCGACGATCCTGTTCCCGGGGGCGGAGCTGGACAGCCGCATCGATGCCGAGCTGCCGGCGGATGCCTGCCTGATCCTGGGCGAGGCGATGCTGGGCCATGATCCGCAGGCCGCCGACGGCCTGCCGGCCCGCCCGGTGGGGCGGCTGTTCAGCGAGGTGCGGATCCAGGTGCCCGGCCTGGGACGCGCGATCGACCGGCAGGGCTTCGCAGGCCTGGCCGTGCCGGCCGCGCTGGATGCCGATGCGGGATCGCCCGGCGGCCCGGGCTACCTGGCGCAGGCCGCGCTCTATTGCATCGGCCCGGCATTCCGCGACGGCCCGCCGCAGCGCCTGCTGGCCGGCCTGTCGCCGCCGCCGGGCTGCATCTGGGGCGCCGACGCGCTGCCTGCCGGCCTGGGCCTGTGGGTGCGGGTGCTCGCGCCGTCGGGCCATGGGCTGACGGCGGCGATGTCGGACCTGTTCGCCGCCGCCTTCACCCTGCGCTTCGGCGTGGCGCCTGCGCCCCGCCGGAAGTGATCAGCTGTTGGCGGCGATCAGCTGTCGGCGGGGGCCTTGGCGCCGATCACCTTGTCCCAGTCGCAGGGCAGGGGCGCCTTGCTCTGTACCAGCTTGGTGGCTTCCTGCCATTGCGCCGGGGTCATGTCCTTCCACAGGTCCGAGGCGCGGTCCTTGGCGCCGTCGACACCTTTCAGCTCCGCCTGCCGCAGCCAGGCATAGGCGACGGGCGGGTTCTCGACCGTACCGATGATGCCTGCCGCCGCGCGGCGCATCAGGCGGACGCCGTCGACGACATCGCCGGCATAGACCTTGCCGACCTTGTAGGCGGCCGGGCCATAGCCCTGGGCGGCCGATTTGCACAGCCAGCGGACAGCCTCCACGGTGTTGTAGAGGCCGGCTTTCTCGCCGGCGTCGATCAGGTTGCAGCACTGGGCCTCGCCCACCTTGTACTGCGCCTCGGCATTGCCGGCGCGCGCCTGCTCGATGTTCTGGTCGTAGATCACCTGGTCCTTGGTGATGCTGGCGGCCTCCATGACCGGCGCGGCGCAGCCGGCGAGCAGGCCGCCGCACAGAACGCCGGCGGCGAGCAGATGAACTGTCCTGAACATGTCCTGCGATTCCCCCTGATGGCCGGTCTCGAATCCGCGAGCGAAGCGGCCCGGCGCGCGCAGCATAACCGTGGCCGGCCTGGCTTTGCCAGGGCCGGTTCAGCCGATGACCGAGCCGAAATTGAAATAGACGGTCGCCGCGAAGGCGAGGATCAACATGATGCAGAGCATCGAAGCCACCTGAAGGCGAATGGATATGCCTGCAGTATCGGCGGCGAGGCTTAAGAAACGGTAACGGGCAGAAGCCGAGAACATGCCGGGCACTGCCCGGAAAGGCACCGGCGCCTAGCGCGCCAGCAGGCGGAAATAGAGCATCGCCAGCCGCTCCGGCAGGTCGGCCACGTCGCGGATCGGCAGGAAATGCTGCCGGCCGAAGATCTCGCGGCCGGCCCGGGTGACCCCGGTGTCCAGGCCCAGGGCGAAGACGTCGATGCCGGCGCCGCGCAGGCTGTGGACCGCGCGGCGGGCATCCTCCGCCAGGTAGCGGCCGTCAGGTTGGTCGATGTCCGACGGCTCGCCGTCGGTGACCACCACCAGCAGCCGCCGCCAGGAACGGCGCCGGGCCAGTTCCGTGCCGGCATGCCGGATCGCGGCGCCCAGGCGGGTCGACAGTCCGGGCTGCAGGCCGGCGATGCGGGCCGCGGCGCGGCGGTCGAACGGCTCGTCGAAATCCTTCAGGCGGCGGATGCGGACTTTCTCGCGACCGTTGGAATCGAAGCTGCGGATCGCCAGCGGATCGTCCAGCCGGGCCATGGCGCGTGCCAGGACCAAGGCCGCGTCGCGCTCCAGCGACACGATGGCCGGGCCGCCGCCTGTCACGCCACCCGGGCCCGCCGCCCGGTCGGCGGTGGACCGCGAGCCGTCCAGCAGCAGCAGCAGCGACAGGTCGCGGGGCCGCCGGGCGACCTTCTGGTAGACCCGCTGGTCCGGCCGCTCGCCGGCGCGGAAGGCGATCGTCGCCTCCACCGCCGCGTCGAGGTCCAGCTGCTCGCCGTCCGGCTGCCGCTTGCGGCGGAACGGCTGGCCGACCCGCGCGCCGCGCACCAGCGCCTCGATCCGCCGGGTCAGCGCGGGATAGGCCTCTTCCGCCCGTCGCACGGCTTCTGCCGGGGCCGGCGGGGCGCGAGCGTCGCGCACGATCGCCCAGCCCGGCCGCTCGATGCGCGCGCGATAGTCCCATTCGGGGTAGGCGGCGACCGGCATGCCATCCTCGTCGGGCGGCGCCGCGGCAGGCCGCACCTTGCCGGCCTCCGGCGACAGGTCCGGCTCGTCCTCCCGGCCGCCGTCCGGCCGCTCCTCCCGCTCCAGCCGGACGGTGTCGATGGCGATGGCCTCGACCTCCGGCGCATCCTCGGGCGGCGGGATGTTCCACAGGCCCGAATTGTCGTCGCGATAGAGCGGCTCGACCACATGGTGGCGGGCGATGGTGGGGATCCGCATCTGCCCGAGGTCATGGCCCAGCAGGTTGCCGAGCTCGCGCGCCAGCAGCGGGTCGTCGAGCCGGGCCAGCCGCGCCTGCAGCATGGCGCGGCCCTTCTGCACCCAGGGCTCCGGGTCGGGATGGTCGAAGTCGAACAGGGCGCGCGCCAGCCGGGCCAGCAGGCTCGGCATCGTGCGTGCGCCGTCGGGCCGGGCCGTGTGGAACGGCGCCCAGAGCCGGCGCAGCCCCGGCATCCGGCGCATCGCCAGATGCTCCACCCGCGCATCCTCCACCAGCGAGACCAGGGCCAGCTGCACCGGCTTCAGGCCGCCGGGCTCGAGCCGGCCGGGGGTGAAGGTCATATGTGCGGCGATATGCGCGGCCGCGGCGAAATAGACCGCACCCCCGGCGCGGCCCTCGTCGCGCTCGAAACTCTCGGGCAGCAGCGCCAGCCGCCCGGAAAAGGCGGCACGCTGGGCCGGTGCGTCGGCGGTCGGCGGCGGCAGCGCGCGGATCCGCACCGGCTGTTCGGTCAATGCGTGCAGGTAGATCTGCAGCGACCGCTCCAGCTTGCCCAGCGGGTCGCCCAGTGCGCTGCGCTGCAGCAGCTGCCGCGCCAGCGGATCCTCCAGCGCGAAGAACGCCCGCAGCTTCGCGCGGTCCTGCGCGGCGACGGCCAGGCCGCTTTCCACCCAATGGCGGAAGCCGGGGCCGTCAAGGGTGCCGAGCAGCATTTCCAGCCGTTGCAGCACGGCTGCCAGCGGCTCCGCCCCGGCGGTCGCGAGATCCAGCAGGCCGTCCAGCCAGGGCCCCAGGGCGCGCGCGCCGTCGGTCGCGGCCAGCAGCTGGCCCGCACGTTCCAGGAAGCCGCGCGCGGCGGCCGAACCGCAATGCCGGCAGATCCCGCCCGCAGTGTCGGCGGTGGCGATCAGCGCTGCGGCCTCGCAGCGCCGTGCCTCGGTCAGGCTGAGGCGCCAGAATGCCATCTGCACCGCCGGGCCGGCATTCACCTCGAACAGCCGCAGCGCTGCGGCGCTCCAGTCCTCCCGCCAGGCGCCGACCGGGCCGGCCTCCAGCCGCTGCCAGATATCCTGGAAGGTCGCCCGCATGTCGTCGCGCCGCGCGATATAGCGGTGCAGCCGCGCGATGCGGCTTTCCGCATCGGTGGTCACGACGGTGAGCTGCGGGCGGCTGCCTGGCATGGCGAAAAGGTCCTGTCCGCGCCGGTCCTACAGGCAGGCACCGACGACCGCGTGCAATGCCTTGCGCATGTCGGGGTCGTCGGTGATCGGGGTGACGATGGCCGCGTCGCAGGCGGTCGCCGGCGCCACCCCGGCGGCGACCAGCCGCGCGGTATGGATCAGCATGCGGGTGGAGGCGCCTTCCTCCAGCCCCTCGCCCTGCAGCTGGCGGGTGCGGCCGGCCAGGTCGACCAGCCGCCCGGCGAGATCCGCTTCGACCGCGCCCTCGCGCGCGACGATGGCGGCTTCCGCCGCGGCCTCCGGATAGCCGAAGTCCAGCGCCAGGAAACGCTGCTTGGTGGATTCCTTGAGGTCCTTCAGGACGCTCTGGTAGCCGGGATTGTAGGAGATCACGAGCTGGAAGTCGGAATGCGCCTTCACCAGCTCGTTCTTCTTCTCCAGCGGCAGGACGCGGCGGTCGTCGGTCAGCGGGTGGATGATCACCGTGGTGTCCTGGTGCGCCTCGACGATTTCATCCAGGTAGCAGATCGCGCCATGGCGCACCGCCAGGGTCAGCGGCCCGTCATGCCAGCGCGTGCCGCCCTCGTCCAGCAGGTAGCGGCCGACCAGGTCGGATGCGGTCATGTCCTCGTGGCAGGCCACGGTGATCAGCGGCCGCTGCAGCCGCCAGGCCATATGCTCGATGAACCGGGTCTTGCCGCAGCCGGTGGGCCCCTTCAGCATCACCGGCAGGCGGCAGGAATAGGCGGCGGTGAACAGGTCCACCTCCCCGCCGTTCGGCTGGTAGTAGGGTTCGTCGGTCAGCCGGAACTCGTCGAGGGTCATCGCCGCCTCCGCCCAGATTGCCCAGATTGCCGGCAAAGCAGGTTGTGCAGTGCCGAAAGAGCCATGATAGCGTCGGCAGTGAACGCGGCAAGCCGATTGCGCTTGAGCGCCGCCGCCCTTTCGCGCACCCTTGCAGCAGGCCAATTTCCGGACCGGCATGACCCGATATTCCGCATTTTCGCTCTTGCGGCACGCCCTGACCGGCCATCGCGGCTGGGGGCCTGCCTGGCGCAAGGCAGAGCCGGCATCCTCCTATGACGCGGTGATCGTCGGCGGCGGCGGGCATGGCCTGGCCACCGCCTATTACCTGGCCAAGGAGCATGGCCTGGCCCGCATCGCGGTGCTGGAGCGGGGCTGGCTGGGCGGCGGCAATGTCGGCCGCAACACCACCATCGTGCGCTCCAACTACCTGCTGCCGGCGAATATCCGCTTCTACGAGATGGGCATGAAGCTGTGGGAGGGCCTGTCGCAGGAGTTGAACTTCAACGTCATGTTCTCCCAGCGCGGCGTGCTGAACCTGGCGCATTCGCCGGCGCAGCTGGATGCCTTCGCCCGGCGCGGCAATGCCATGCTGCTGGACGGCGCCGATGCGGTGATGCTGGACCGCCACCAGGTGGCGGAGATGGTGCCCGGCCTGGACCTGTCGGAGGCCGCCCGCTTCCCGATCCTGGGCGGGCTGCTGCAGCCCCGCGGCGGCACGGCGCGCCACGATGCCGTGGCCTGGGGCTATGCCCGCGCCGCGGACCGCCTGGGCGTCGACATCGTCGAGAATTGCGAGGTCACCGGCTTCCTGGAGGAGGCTGGCCGGATCTGCGGGGTGCGGACGGCAAGGGGCGAGATCCGGGCGCCGAAGGTGGCGGTCTCGGTCGCCGGCAGCACGTCGGAAGTGCTGCGCCCGGCGGGGATCGAGGGCCTGCCGATCGAGAGCCATGTGATGCAGGCCTTCGTGACCGAGCCGCTGAAGCCGCTGCTGGACACCGTGGTCACATTGGGGGTCGGGCATCTCTATGTCAGCCAGTCCGACAAGGGCGGCCTGGTCTTCGGCGGCGACCTGGACGGCTACAATTCCTATGCCCAGCGCGGCGGCCTGCCGCTGTTCGAGGATGTCGCCGGCCTGGCCGTGGCGGCCTTTCCCGCGCTCAGCCGCCTGCGCGTGGTGCGCAACTGGGGCGGGGTGGTGGATATGAGCATGGACGGCAGCCCGATCATCTGCACCGGCCCGAAGCCCGGCCTCTACCTGAATGCCGGCTGGAACTACGGCGGCTTCAAGGCGACGCCGGCGGCCGGCTGGTGCTTCGCCTGGACGATCGCCAAGGACGAACCGCATCCCCTGAACGCGGCCTTCACCCTGGACCGCTTCGCCACCGGCCGACTGCTCGACGAGAAGGGTGCCGGTCCGGTGCCCCGGCTGCACTAGGAGGCCGGCGATGCGGATTCCCTGCCCGGTCTGCGGCGCGCGCTCTGTCGGTGAATTCACCTATGGCGGCGATGCCGGTGTGGTGCGCCCCGACCTGGAGGCATCGGCGGAAGCCTGGCAGGCCGCCGTCTATGCCCGCGACAACCCGCGCGGCGCCCATCGCGAATACTGGCAGCACAGCGGCGGCTGCCGCGCCTGGCTGCTGCTGGAGCGCGACACCCTGACCCACGCCATCGCCGGCGCGCGGCTCGTCGGCCCCTGGTCCGGCTGCGGCGCCGGCGGGGCGGAGGAGAAAGCGTCGTGACCGGCTGGCGCATGGAGACGGGCGGCGCGCTGCTGGATCGCGAGCGCCGGGTGCCGTTCCGCTTCGACGGCCTCGAGCTGCACGGCTTTGCCGGCGACAGCCTGGCCTCCGCCCTGCTCGCCGGCGGCCGGATGACCCTGGCCCGCAGCTTCAAGTACCACCGGCCGCGCGGCGCGCTGTCCGCCGGGCCGGAGGAGCCCAATGCGCTGGTCACCCTGCATGACGGGGCGCGCAGCGAGCCGAACAGCCGGGCCACCATGGTGGAGCTGTATGACGGCCTGGTCGCGCATAGCCAGAACCGCTGGCCCTCGCTCGCCTTCGACCTGCATGCGCTGATCGGCCTGGCCGCGCCGCTGCTGCCGGCGGGCTTCTACTACAAGACCTTCATGGCGGGCGGCCAGCGCGGCTGGCATTTCGCGGAACGCCATATCCGCCGGGCAGCCGGCCTGGGCCGCGCCAGCCTGGAGCCCGATCCGGACGGCTATGACAGCCGGCATGCGTTCTGCGACGTGCTGGTGGTCGGTGCCGGCCCGGCCGGCCTGCAGGCGGCCCGGTCGGCGGCGGCCGGCGGCGCCCGGGTCATCCTGGCCGACGAACAGGCGGTGCCGGGCGGCGCCTTGTGGGAGGAGTCGTGCCGGCTGGACGGCATCGCGGCGGGGGACTGGGGCCAGGGCCGCTTCCAGGCGCTGGCCGCCCTGTCCAACGTGACCCTGCTGCCGCGCACCACGGTGGCGGGCTATTACGACGGCAACCTGCTGGCCGCGGTCGAGCGGGTCGCCGACCACCTGCCGCGGCCGGGGCCGCAACAGCCGCGGCAGCGCCTGTGGAAGATCCAGGCGCAACAGGTGGTGATCGCCGCCGGTGCCATCGAGCGGCCCATCGTGTTTCCCGGCAACGACCGGCCCGGCGTGATGCTGGCCGGCGCGGCCCTGCGCTATGCGGCGCGGCAGGCCGTGGCGGTGGGGCGCAAGGCGGTGCTGTTCACCTGCCATGACGGCGGCCATGACACGGCCTTCGCGCTGCACGACCTCGGGGTGCCGGTGCAGACGATCGTGGATTGCCGGCCGGCGCTGGCGGAGCGGCTCCGCGCGGGCGCCGCCGCGCGCGGCATCGGGCAGCGGCCCGGCCAGGTGGTCTGTGCCGCCGATGGCGGGGCCGGGGGGCTCGGCCGGGTCGCCCTGGCGGCCTGGGATGGCAGCCGGCCGACCGGCCGGGTCGAGACCCTGCCGGCCGACGCCCTGCTGGTGGCCGGCGGCTGGAACCCGAACCTGCAGCTGCCGGCGCAGGCCGGCGGGCGCCCGGTCTGGGATCCGCAGCGCCTGACATTCCTGCCCGGGCCTGCGCGGGAGCGCTGGCGGGTCGCCGGCGCGGCCGCAGGGCTGACCGCGCTGCAGGCCTGCCTGCAGAGCGGCGCGGAGGCCGGCGCCGCTGCCGCGCGGGATGCCGGTTTCGACGCCGTCCCCGCGCCGCTGCCGGCCGGGGCTGCCGACCTGGAGCCGGGGCCGGGCGTCCCGCTTTGGGAGGTGCCGCCCCGCCGCGGCCGGGCGAAGGCCTTCGTCGACCTGCAGAACGACGTGACGGCGGAGGATGTGCGCCTGGCGTCCCGCGAGGGCTATCGCTCGGTGGAGCATCTGAAGCGCTACACCACCCTGGGGATGGCGCCGGACCAGGGCCGGACCTCGAACCTGAACGGCCTGGCGATCCTGGCGGCCGCGCGCGACCTGCCGATCGGCGAGGTCGGCACCACCAGCTTCCGGGCGCCGGCCGCGCCGGTCGCCCTGGGGCCGATCGCCGGCACCGCGACCGGCGCGCATCTTCGCCCGGTCCGGCGCACGCCGATGCATGACTGGCATGTCGCGGCCGGGGCGGAGATGCTGGCCAGCGGCCTCTGGCTGCGCCCGCGGGCCTATCGCCGCGGCGGCGAAAGCCTGGAGGAGGCCTACGTGCGCGAGGCCCGGCATGTGCGCGAGGCGGTGGGCATGGTCGATGTCTCCACCCTGGGCAAGATCGACGTGCAGGGCCCGGATGCCGCCGAGTTCCTGAACCGTGTCTATGCCAACGGCTTCCTGAAGCTGCCGGTGGGCAAGGCGCGCTATGGCGTGATGCTGCGCGACGACGGGCTGGTGTTCGACGACGGCACCACCTGGCGGCTGTCGGAGCGGCATTTCCTGATGACCACCACCACCGCGAACGCCGGCCCCGTCCTGGCGCATCTGGAGTTCCTGCTGGCCATCGCCTGGCCGGAGCTGCGCGTCCATGTGGCGTCCGTCACCGACCAGTGGGCGGCCATGGCGGTGGCCGGGCCGAAATCGCGGGAGGTGCTGCAGGCCTGCGTGAGCGGCCTGGACCTGGACAATGCGGCCTTCCCGGCGATGGCGGTCGGCGCGGCCAGCCTGGACGGCATGCCGGTGATGGTGGCGCGGCTGTCCTTCTCCGGCGAGCTGGCCTTCGAGGTCTATGCGCCGGCCCATTGCGGCATGCCGGTCTGGCAGGCGGTGATGGCGGCCGGTGCCGCGGCGGGGATCATCGCCTATGGCACCGAGGCGATGGGCACCCTGCGCATCGAGAAGGGCCATGTCTCCGCCCCGGAACTGGACGGGCGTGTCACCATGGCCGATCTGGGCCTGGGGCGCATGGCCTCGACGAAGAAGCCCTATATCGGCCGGCCGCTGATGGACCGGCCGGGCCTGACCGACCCGAAGCGCCGCGCGCTGGTCGGGTTGAAGGCCCTGGAAGGGCGCGCCCTGCGCAGCGGCGCCCACCTGGTGGCAGCCCTGGCGCCGCCCGGTCGCGGCACGCCGGAACAGCACAGGCTGGGCCCCAGCCTTGGGCATGTCACCTCGACCACCTACAGCCCGGCGCAGGAAGCCTATGTCGCCCTGGCCCTGCTGGAGGGCGGCGCCGGGCGCCTGGGCGAGACCCTGACCGCCGCCGACCCGTTGCGCTGGGACAGCCAGCGGGTCGAGGTCGTGGCGCCCTGCTTCGTGGATCCGGAGGGGAGGCGGATGCATGGCTGAGCGCGCGCATCCGGAGCTGTTCCCGAAGCGGCCGGCGGTGGCGGGCCAGCCGGCGCCGCTGCTGCTGCGGGAGCTGCGCCCCGCCGGCTGCGCGGAGATCGCGCTCTGGCCGGAGGCCGCCGCGGCGGGCCGGGCGGCCCTGCGCGACTGGTGCGGCATGGAGCTGCCGGCAGAGCCGGGCCGCTATGTCCTGGGCGGCTTCTGCCTGCTGGCGGCGACGGGCCCCGGCCGCTACCTGATGCTGACCGACGAGACCGACCCTGTCTCGGGCCTGCGCGACCATCTGGCGGCCGACCAGGGGGCGGTTGTCGACCTGGGGCACAGCCGCTCCGGCCTCCGGCTGGCGGGCGCACCATCCGCAGCGGTGCTGCTGAAGGGGCTCGACCTGGACCTGCACCCGGGCGTCTTCCCGCCCGGCGCGGTGGCGCAATCGGTGGTGCATCATGTCGGAGTCACGGTCCTGGCCCGCGCCGCCGAT
>JAVJON010000018.1:0-1285 GCA_040216765.1 Sneathiellaceae bacterium
ATCGGCGGCGCGGGCCAGGACCGTGACTCCGACATGATGCACCACCGATTGCGCCACCGCGCCGGGCGGGAAGACGCCCGGGTGCAGGTCCAGGTCGAGCCCCTTCAGCAGCACCGCTGCGGATGGTGCGCCCGCCAGCCGCTACGCCAAACCCCCGGGGGATAGAAGGTGCCGCCCCGCCAAGGCGGATAGACCCAGCCACCGATGCCGACCCGAATATCGTCCTGCTGCCGCGCTGCAATCGCACTTCCCTACGTCCCTCCATCAATCCTGCTCCGCCGGGTCCGTCTGGTCGATGGCCCGGTGCTGCCGACGCTGGAAGGCATCGCTCATCGCTGCGGCTAGAATGCCGGTGGGCATGGCGATCAGGCCGATCCCCATGACTGCGGTAAAGGCCGCCAGGACCTTTCCCAGGACGGTGACGGGATAGACATCGCCATAGCCGACTGTGGTGAGGGTCGCGATCGACCACCACATCGCCCGCGGAATGCTGCCAAACGTCGCGGGCTGGACCGCCCCTTCGGCCAGGAACAGCAGTGTAGAGGACACCACCAGCGCAATCACGGCAACGAGCAGGCTCAACAGAAGCTCATGCCGCCGGGAGCGGATCGCCTCCAGCACATGGTTGCAGGCCATCGAGAATCGCCCCAGACGCGCCAGGCGCAGAATCCGGAAAAGCCGGAAAAGCCGCAGCAGGATCGCGTCGGAGGCCCCAGCCAGCAGCAGGACAGGAAGAATTGCTAGCAGGTCCACGATGGCCGGAACGGTGAGGACGTAGCGGAGGCGGCCCCAGAGCGGATGCCGATAGGCCGGATCCTCTACGGCCGTCCAGACCCGCGCAGCATATTCCAGGACGAAGATCGCGGTGAAGGCCAGTTCCAGGCCATAGATCCCGCTTTCCCAGCCCCGCACGAAGGTCGGTTCCGTTTCAAGGATCGCAAGGACAGACGAGAGGACAATGATCAGGCAGATGCATTTGTTAGCCAGCGACAGGCCATTCTTTGTCCGGGCCAGGGGCGACAGTTGCAGGTGGCTCCGCCGGCGGAGCCCGGCGATGCCAGCTCGCGCCGCCGCCGGCTCAGGCACGGCTCTGCCGTTCGCAGACCATCGGTGGGAGAAGCGCCGCAGCGGCGCGCAGCGGCGACGCCCTCATGCCAGGACCAGGCAGCCCGGCTCCGGCGGGGCGATGGCGACGCCATGCTCGGCGCAGGCGTCGCGCAGCCAGGCGGCGAAATCCACCGCCAGGCTGCGGTAGACATAGAGGTCGTAGACATCGGCGGCGCGG
>JAVJON010000033.1:0-76201 GCA_040216765.1 Sneathiellaceae bacterium
ATCGTCACCACCGCGCTCGTCGCGGTGGTCCATGGTGCCGCCAGGTTCAATAATGGCCTGATCTTATTGAGGTGCGGCGCGATGGATGCGCGGGACAAGCCCGCGCATGACGAAGCTATAAAACGCATGAGGCCGGAGAACAGCACTCAACCGGACAGCAGTGGGTCGAGCCCGGCGGTGACGAGATGGGGAGAGCAGCTGCCAAATCGCTGTCCCGGTTCAGCGCGTTCCGTGAGAAGGTCAGACGGAACAACGAGCTCCGGCCGAGCAGCCGCAGGGGAACCGGACCGCAGTGGGTCAGGCCCGCCGGTGACGAAGGGGTGCGGCCGGGTTTCAGTAGCCAATGCCTGCCCGTCGAACAGTCCTGTTCAGGGGCTCAGTCCAGGGTGGCGACGCCGCCGCTGATCGGGAGGGTGACGCCGCTGAGCCAGGCGCCGGCGCGGCTGGACAGGTAGATCACCCCGGCGGCGATATCCTCGGGCCGGCCGGCGCGATGGCCAAGCGGCGAGGCGACCCGCTCCAGCGCCTCCTCGCTGTCGAAATCGACCACCCCGGCGGTCATCTTCGACGGAAACAGGCCCGGCGCGATGGCGTTCACGCTGATATCCTCGGCCGCCAGGAATTTCCCCAGATGCCGGGTCAGGTGGAGGATGCCCGCCTTGCTGGCGGAATAGGGATAGCTTTCCCAGCGCGGCACCTTCATGCCGTCGATGGAGGCGATGTTGATCACCCGCGCCGGATCCTCGCGGGTCGCCGCGGCGCGCAGCGCCGGCAACAGCTGCTTCGTCAGCTCGAACGGCGCGGTGACGTTCAGGTTCATCACCTTCTCGAACCCCTTGCGGGGAAAATCGTCCAGTTTCGCGCCCCAGGTGGCGCCGGCATTGTTCACCAGGATATGCAGCGGCCCCTCGCCGTTCAGCCGCGCGGCGAGCTGCTCGACATCCGCGTCCCGCGACAGGTCCGCGGTCAGCGCGCGGCATGTGCCGAAGGCCGACAGCCGTTCGGCCGCTGCCTCGATATCGGCGGGCTTGCGGGAACAGATCCAGACATTCACACCGGCCCGGACCAGCCCTTCGGCGATCATGTAGCCGATGCCGCCGGAACCGCCGGTCACCAGCGCGGTCTTCCCCTTCACGTCGAACAGGGTCTCGATATCCAAAGCGCCTCTCCCCCAGAATTGACTGCACCGGCCGCCGCCGGCGGGTCGAAAGGTACAGTTATCGGACCAATCGGGCTACCGCCGATGTCGCGTCATGCGGCCGCCGCGGCAGGCGGCATGCCAGGCATCGACATCCTGAACGGCACAAGGTTCCGCAGGACCCGGACCGGGCTATCGCTGACGCAAAAAAATCGCGCACATTCACAGATATAAGCAATTTTTTTCCATCTTCTGCTCTCGATCATAGACAAAAATCGGCGCTTCGCAGAAACCTGGCGATGATCAGTGCAGGGTCCTCAAACCTACATGTCCCAACACAGCGCGACCGTTTCCCCGCTCGAGATGTTCAAGGCTGCCCTTGGGCAGCCGCGGCTGATCGAAGCCCTCCGTGCCGGCCTGATCGGCGAGGGCATGGCGTTCGACACCCCCTTCGGATCGAAACGCCTCGTCTACGCGGACTATACGGCCTCGGGGCGGGCGCTGCGGCAGGTCGAGGATTTCGTGTCCGCGCAGGTCCTGCCCTACTACGCCAACACGCATACCGAGGCGTCCTTCTGCGGCGAGGCCATGTCGCGCCTGCGCGAGCAGGCCAGGGCCGAGATCGCCCGTATTGCCGGTGTCGGCAGCGACGGGCATGTCATCTTCACCGGCAGTGGCGCGACCGACGCACTGAACCGTATCGTCGTCGGGCTCGGCCTGCGGGAAAGGGTGGCCCGGCAGGAGCGTATCGTGGTGCTCACGGGTCCCTATGAGCATCATTCCAACATCCTGCCCTGGCGCGAATCCGGAGCCGAGGTGATCGAGATCGAGGAGGCGCCGGGCGGCGGCCCCGACATGGTGGCCCTGGATGCCGCGCTGTCGCAGGCCCGCGGCGCAGCCTGCGTGATCGGCGCCTTTTCGGCGGCCTCCAATGTCACCGGGATCGTGACCGACACGGCGGCAGTCACGCGCCGGTTGCGGTCCGCCGGCGCGCTGGCGATTTGGGACTATGCCGCCGCGGCGGCCTATCTGCCGATCGACATGGGTGCCGGCGAAACCGCCAAGGATGCGATCGTGTTCTCGCCGCACAAGTTTCCCGGAGGCCCCGGTGCAACCGGCATCCTCCTGCTGCGCGACGGCATCGGCTGGCGCCCGTGCCCGACAACGCCAGGCGGCGGCACGGTCCGGTTCGTTTCGCCTTGGGGTCATGCCTACAGCGACAGCATCGAGGCCCGCGAGGAGGCGGGCACCCCCAACATCATCGGCAATATCCGTGCGGCCCTGGTATTGCTGGTCAAGGAAGCCATCGGCTGCGACCGGATCGCCGCGCGCGACCAGGCGCTCCGCGAGCGCGCGCTGGCCGCCTGGCAGGCGCTGCCCGAGATCGAGCTCCTGGGTCAACGACCGGGCAGCCTGGCGCTGCCGGTTTTCTCGTTCCGGGTGCGGCATCCCGACGGCGGGCATCTGCACCACCAGCTGTTCACCCGGATGCTCAGCGATGTGCACGGGATTCAGGCACGCGGCGGCTGCGCCTGCGCGGGGCCCTATGCACACCGCCTGCTCGGACTCGACCGCACGGCGTCGGACGTCATCAGGGAGCGGCTGCACGCTGGCTGCGAACTGGCGAAGCCGGGTTGGATCCGCCTGAACCTGTCCTATTTGCTCAGCGATGCACAGGCGGATCAGATCATTTCCGCGGTAGCCGATCTTGCAAAACGCGCCCCGGGTCTTGCAAAGAACTATGTGGGCGATCCGGTCACGGCCCGGTTCGCATATTCAGAGCATGCCGAGGAAGCAGTATGACGAGCCGAAGGAACAGCGGATTGCCAGTGTGGCGGCCGGCGACACAGGCCGACCGGAATGCGTCCGCGCAACCGGCGCTGCCGGAGCGGCGCCTGGAAAGTGGGGCATGATGACCGGATCGGATGACGCAATCGACGCCCTGGCCGGGCTCCCGGCCGATTCAGGGCTGCGCGCACTCCGCCCGGAAGCGCGTGCCTACGCACAGAAAAGCTACGAGGCGCTGTTCCTGCGGCCTGCCAGGGACATGATGCCGCTGGACGAGCGCCTGGCCATCGCCTGTTTCGTCGCCGGGCTTCACCAGGATGCGCCGGCGATCGAGCATTATGGCGCGCTGCTCCTTGACTCGCCCGCAGCATCTCTGTCCGCGGCCATCGCCGCCGCGGCTTCCGCTGGCGCGACCACAGGCCCGTACGGTGCCTTTCCGCCCGGCCCGCTCAGCGTGGAGGATATGTCGGGCCCGCACTACGCCGCCGATGCCGCCGCGCTGGGGCCGCGGCTTGCCGCCGCCTTCAAACATGCGCATCTTCTGGTATTCCATCCTCGCGATGCGGGAAGAACCGCCATCGAAGACCTCGTTGCAGCCGGCTGGAGCAGCACCGAAATCGTGACGCTGTCGCAACTGATTTCCTTCCTGACCTTCCAGATCCGCACCGCCGGCGGCCTGCGGCTTCTGGCAGCGACCAAGTAACCGGAATTGCATCCATGACCGAACCCGCAATGGCCGAGACCGTCCTGCTGGACCACGATGTCGAAGAGCCGAATGTCTTCACCCAGGACATGCTGGGGTGGGAGGGCTGGCTGCCGCCGCTTGAGGAAGGCGACCTGACCGAGCGCCACTGGGAGGCGCTGGTGCAGAAGCGGCGGTCGAAGATGCCCTATTTCATGCTGCTGGCCCGGGACCCGGACATTCTGGAATACCGGACCCGGACGGACATGGACATTTTCCACAACCCCGATTCCGGGCTGCCCCGGGCGGAGCGCGAGCTGGCAGCCGCCGCCACGTCGCGGCTGAACGGCTGCATCTACTGCGCCTCGGTCCATGCGCGGTTCGCGGCACAGTATTCGAAACGGTTCGACGAGGTGCAGCGGCTCTTGGACGAAGGCGTTGGTGCAAGGATCGATCCGCGTTGGGACGCGATCATCGACGCATCCGTCGCGCTGTCCGAGACGCCCTCGCGTTTCGGGCCGGAACATGTCGCGGCCCTGCGCGCCACCGGCATGGACGACCCGGCCATCGCCGACGCGATCAACGCCATCGCATTCTTCAATTGGGCGAACCGCTTGATGCTGTCGCTGGGTTTGGCGACCAAGGGCAATACGGCGTGAGCATGCCGGCGTCCCGCCCGGCGATCGTACCGCGATCAGCTGGACGGAACCTGTTCCTCGCAGGAGGGAGACGGAGATCGTCCGACACGCATCCGGCGGCCCTTTGCCTGCCCGAAATATCCTGCCGGACGGTAAGGGCGCGCTGGCGCCCGAGGATATCGCGGCCGGCATCGGCCCCGCGCCTTCACGGCCCGCGCAGGCAACCCCCGCCCGCATGAACATCCACCCAGCCCGGCAAGCGGTCAGCGGTTTCGTCTATGCTGCCTGACAGAACCGGAACTGCCCAACAGGAGCATCGCGCATGGACATCCACCGCAGAACCTTTCTCACCGTTCTTGGATCGACGGTCGCCTGGCCGGCACTGGGCGGACTGACCACCACCGCCTTTGCCAAGGACCCGGTCAAGGGGGGGACGGTCCGGATCTTCCTGAACCAGCCGGTGTACCTGACCAGCGCCATCAGTTCGTCGGGTCCGATTGCGCAGATCTCGCCCAAGATTTTCGACGGGCTGGTCGAATACGATCACGACATGACGCCGCACCCGCGGATGGCGTCCTCGGTCACGATGTCGGACGACGCGAAGACGCTGACCATCGTCCTGCGCGAAGGCCTGAAATGGCACGACGGCAAGCCGATCACCTCGGCCGACATCGCCTTCTCGGCCACCGAGGTCTGGCGCAAGTACCACCCCCGCGGCCGCTCCACCTATGCCGCCCTGGAAAGCGTCGACACGCCCGACGAACTGACCGCGGTCTTCAACTTCTCGAAACCCTCGGCGTTCGTGATGAACGCGCTGTTCGCAAGCGAGGCGCAGGTGCTCCCGCGCCATATCTACGAGGGCACGGACATCCTGAAGAACCCGGCAAATAATGCGCCGATCGGTTCCGGCCCGTTCCGGTTCGTCGAGTGGCGGCAGGGCGAATACATCCTGCTGGAGAAGAATCCTGACTATTGGGCCGAGGGCGAGCCCTATGTCGACCAGATCGTGGTCCTGCTGGTTGGCGACAGCTCGGCCAAGGCCATCGCCTTCGAGGCGGAGGAGGTCGACATCGCAGGCGGCATCCCCGTGGCCCTGGCCGATGCGAGGCGGCTGGAGCAGCTGCCCCATATCGAGATCCCGGACACCGGCTTCGAAGCCTATGGCAACAACACGTTCATGGAGATCAACCTGCGTCGGCCGGAGCTCCAGGATGTGCGGGTCCGCCGCGCCATCCTGCATGCGCTGGACCGCGAGTTCATGATGAAGAGCGTCTATTTCGATTTCGGCACGATCGCCACCGGGCCGGTCCCGGCGCCGATCAAGAATTTCTACACTGCCGACGTGCCGACCTACGATTTCGATCCCGAACTGGCGAAGAAGCTGCTCGACGAGGCGGGGCTCAAGCCGGACAGCAACGGGACCCGGCTGTCCCTGACGCTGGACCCGCTGCCCTATGGCAGCGTCGCCAAACCCGCCGCGGCCTATATCAAGCAGGCTCTCAGTGTGGTCGGCATCGATGTCACGATCCGCTCGGGCGACCCCGCGACCTATTTCAAGCGCGTCTATGGCGATAACGATTTCGACCTGACGATCTCCGGCGCCTCGGCCTTGACCGATCCGACGATCGGCGTGCAGCGCTTCTTCTGGTCGAAGAACATCATCCCGGGCGTGGCCTTCTCGAACGGTTCGGGCTATTCCGACCCGGAGATGGACGCGATCCTGGAAGCTGCGGCCGCCGAGCCGAACCCGGCACGTCGGACCGAGCTGTTCCACGCGTTCCAGCGGAAGGCCGCGACGGACCTGCCGATCCTGCCGATCGCGGACCTGCCGTATTTCGCCGTCAAGAACACCCGGCTGAAAAACACCGAAGTCAGCCCGTTCGGCTTCGGCGGCAATTTCTCGACCGTCTATATCGACCGCTGAACCAGCGGCCGGGGCGCCCTGAGAGAGGTCTCCCGGGCGAGATCTCGTGGGCGAGGTCTCGTGCGCGAGGTCTCTTGGGGCGCCCCGGCGATATTCGGGCTTTCAATCCGCCACCGGCAAGGTGCGATGCCAGATTCCCTTCGTTTCCTGATCCGCAGAATCCTGCAATCGCTCCTGATCATCATCGGGATCATCGTCGTCAATTTCCTGATCCTCAACCTGCCGGCTGGGGACATGGCCGACGTGATGGCAGGCATGGATGGTGGCGGCGATGCCGGCTACACCGAGCAATTGCGCCGGGAATTCGGTCTCGACAGGCCATTGCCGGCTCAGCTTGCCACCTATGTCGGGCATCTCCTCAGTCTCGATCTCGGCTATTCCTATTCCCGCAACATGCCGGTACTGGACGCGATCCTCGCGCGGCTGCCCGCCACCTTGCTGCTCATGGGCTCCGCGATCGTGCTGGCCTTCGTGCTTGGTATCCTGATGGGCACGCTCGCCGGCAGGAATGTGGGCAGGCCGCTCGACGCGGCGATCTCGGTGGTGGCGCTGATCGGCTATGCCACACCGCTCTTCTGGCTGGGCCTCCTGCTGATCCTGCTGTTCACCATCGGCCTGGGCTGGTTGCCGTCGGGCGGGATGCAGACCATCGGCATGCGCGGCAGCCTGCTGGCGCAATGGCTCGACATCGGCCGACATCTGATTCTGCCCGCCTGCACCCTGGCGGTGTTCTACCTCGCCATTTTCGTCCGGCTGATGCGATCCTCGGTGATCGAGGTCGCCGGGCAGGACTATGTCCGCACGGCCCGTGCCAAGGGCATGAGCGAGCGCCGCGTCTACCTGCACCACGTCACCGGCAATGCCATGCTGCCGGTGCTGACCATGCTCGGCCTGCAGATCGGCGGGATGCTCGGCGGCTCGGTCGTGGTCGAGACCATTTTCAGCTGGCCCGGGCTTGGCCGCATGACCTACGACGCGATCTTCTCCCGCGACATCAACCTTCTGCTGGGCGTGCTGTTCCTGTCTTCGGTCTGCGTGGTCGTCACCAACCTCATTGTCGATCTGCTGTACTTCTGGGTCGACCCCCGCATCGGAGTGAAGGGATGACCGAGGCCGCCATCGCCGACCCGCCGCGAACGGCCCGACGCCGGTCCCGCTGGAGTGCGCTGTTTCTAATCGGCTGCCTGCTGCTGATCCTGATCACCGCCGCGGCCGTCACCGCGGGGCTGGTCTGGCCGGCAGGCCCGTGGGTACAGGCCGGCGACCCCTTCACCCCGCCGCTGACGGTATCCGGCCTGCCGCTGGGCACCGACGGCCTGGGCCGCGACGTCGCTGCCATGCTGGCCTATGGCGCGCGCGTGTCGATGGTCATCGGCATCACCTCGACCATCGCCGCGGCGGTCATCGGCATCGTGGTGGGCGGGACGGCGGGCTATGTCCGCAGCTGGGTGGACGACGGGCTGATGCGCTTCACCGAGATCTTCCAGACCATCCCCAGCTTCATGTTCGTCATCGTCCTCATGGTGATCTTCACGCCCACGATCTTCACGATCACCCTGGCCATCGCCGTGGTCTCCTGGCCCCCGGTGGCCAGGCTCGTCCGCGCCGAGTTCCTCAGCCTCGGGTCACGCGAGTTCGTGCAGTCCTGCCGCCTGATCGGCATGCAGCCGGTCCGCATCATCTTCGCCGAGATCCTGCCCAACTGCTTCTCCTCGGTGATCGTGGTCTCCTCGGTGATGGTCGCGACAGCGGTGCTGATCGAGGCAGGGCTGTCGTTCCTTGGCCTGGGCGATCCCAACGTGGCCTCCTGGGGAGGCATGGTGGCCGAGGGCAGGCCGGTGATCCGTTCCGCTGCCTACCTGTCCGTCGTGCCCGGCTTCGCGATCTTCCTGCTGGTCCTGAGTATCAACATCGTCGGCGAGGGATTGAACGACAGGCTGAACCCGCGGCTGCGCAACCGCTGACCTCTACTGTGCACCGCTTCTGCCCGCCGGTGCCCCTGATAAGGAAGCCCACGATGAGCGACCCGCTGCAGCAGCTCGAGGCGCGCCTGGCCTGGGAAAGAACGACCCTGGCCTATCCCGATCGAGTCTGGCCGGTGCAACACCGGACGCAGGGGGGCGAGCCGGCGCTGGATGTGCTGATCATCGGCGGCGGGCTCGCCGGGCTTGCCATCGCCGTGCGTCTGCTGGGCATGGGCATTGCGAACTTCAAGGTGCTGGACGAGAACCCGGAAGGGAACGAAGGGCCCTGGGTGACCTATGCCCGCATGCACACCCTGCGTACCGAGAAGCGCCTGCACGGACCCGACGGCGGCTTCCCCGCCGCAACCTTCCGGGCATGGTACGAGGCACAGTTCGGGCCCGAGGCCTATGACAGTCTGACCCTGATCCCCAGGGGACAGTGGATGGACTATCTGAACTGGCTGCGGAAAGTCTTCGAGATCCCCCTGGTCAGCGAAGCCCGGGTGGTCAAGCTGCTTCCCCATCCGCTGGGATTCCGCGCACAGGTGGAAACCCCGAACGGCCTGGTATCCTATGTCGCGCGCAAGGTGGTGGCAGCCACCGGCCTGGTCGGCGCAGGCGGGCCGCGGCTGCCCTTCGACATGTCGGGCATCGACCCGGCGCTCTGGAAACACAGCAGCGACATCTTCGATTTCAAGGCGTTGAAGGGCAAGCGCGTCGCGGTCCTCGGCGGCAACGCCTCGGCACTCGACAATGCTGCCACGGCACTGGATCACGGCGCCGCCCGGGTCGATCATTTCATCCGTCGTGCCGCCCATCCGGAACGGAACACGCTCCGCTATCTCGAGTTCGCCGGAATGTTCCGCAGTTTCCCCCTGATGGAGGACGAACGGCGCCTGCGTGTGGTCCGAACCAACCTGGCCAGTGCCGTGCCGCCGCCGCTCTGGTCGATCGAGCGCTGCGAGGCCTTCGACAATTTCAGGTTCCACATGGCGACGGGCTGGCGCGACATCGCGCAAACGCCGGAGGGGCTGGTCATCACCACGACCTCCGGCGCCCGGCACATGGCCGACTTCGTCATCCTGGGAACCGGATTCGAGGTCGATCTCGAAAAGGTCGGCTATCTCAGCAGTTTCTGCGATGACATCCTGCTCTGGCGCCAGGTGGCCGAACTCGGCGACGATCCCATCGACCAGGCGATCGGCCGCCACCCCTATCTCGGGCCCCATCTGGAATGCCGGGGCCGCAATCCCGAGGCCGACAGGATCCTTGCCAACCTGATCTTCGCCAACAATGCCGCGCTGGTCAGCATCGGCCCGGGCTATACCGGCATGAACGGCAGCCCGTTCACCAGCACGCGCGTGGTCGAGGGGATCGTGCAATCGCTCTATCTTGCCGATGCGGACAGCTACATCACCGCGCTGGAAGGTTTCGAGCATTCCGAGTTCACCGGCAAGTCGAGCCTCGCCGAGATGCAGGCCTGATGCCCGGGGACACCCTCCTCAGGGTCCAGCGCCTGAGCGTCCGGTTGCCCGAGGGGGCGGACCGGGAGCTGGCGTTGCAGGACGTGTCGATCGACGTCGCCCGCAACGAGATCGTCTGCGTGGTCGGTGAAAGCGGCTCGGGCAAGTCGATGGCCGCCAGCGCGGTGATGGGCCTTCTGCCGGAAGGCGTGCGGGTGGCCGCGGGGACGATCAGCCTCGACGGGGAGGATCTGCTCAAGCTGCGGCCCGACCGCATGCGCAAGGTCCGCGGTCAGCGCATCGGCATGATCTTCCAGGAGCCGATGACCGCGTTGAACCCGCTGAAGCGGATCGGCACGCAGATCTCCGAGATGTTCCACCTGCACCGGCGGATGCAACGCTCGGAACAGAAAGCGAAGGCGCTGGCCTTGCTTGACGCGGTGCATATCCCGGAGCCGGGCAAGGCGTTCAGGGCCTATCCTCACGAGCTGTCCGGCGGGCAGCGGCAGCGGGCGATGATCGCCATGGCGATGGCGCTGGACCCCGATCTGCTGATTGCGGACGAGCCGACCACGGCGCTCGATGTCACGACGCAGGCGCAGATCCTGAAGCTGATCCGCGAACTGCAGCAGCGCAACGGCACCGGGGTCCTGTTCATCACCCATGATTTCGGTGTCGTCGCGGACATCGCCGACCGCGTGGTCGTGCTGAAGGAAGGCAGCATTGTCGAGCAGGGATCCGGCGCCGGCGTGCTGGGCAATCCGCAGCACGACTATACACGCTCGCTGATCGACGCCGTCCCACGCCTGGAACCACCGCCCTACGCTCCGCCCGACAATCCCGGTCGGGCATTGGAGGTCCGCGATCTGGTCAAGACCTTCGGCCGGCCGGGCCTGTTCGGCAAGGGGCGCACGGTGCATGCCCTGCGCGGCGTCAGCTTCGACCTGCCGCTCGGACGCACCCTCGGCATCGTCGGGGAAAGCGGCTCGGGAAAATCCACCATGGCCCGGGCTCTGGTCCGGCTGACCGATCCGGATGCCGGAACGGTGCGGATCGGCGAGCTGGATTTCACCGCCTTGCCGCGCCGCGAATTGCGCCGCAAGGCCGGGCTCATACAGATGGTGTTCCAGGATCCCTTTGCGTCCCTGAACCCGCGGCGCAAGGTCGGCGACCTGATCGCCCAGCCGATGACCATCCACGGCATCCCGCACCACCGGGCAATGAAGCGGGTCGAAGAGCTGCTGGCACTGGTCGGCATCGATCCGCGCGCCATGGACCGCTTCCCGCATGAATTCTCCGGCGGGCAGCGGCAGCGCATCGGTGTCGCACGGGCGCTGGCGCTGGAACCGAAAATCCTGGTCGCCGACGAGCCGGTCTCGGCGCTGGACGTGTCGGTCCAGGCGCAGGTGCTGAAGCTGTTCGCGCGGCTTCGCAACGAGCTCGGCCTCTCGATGGTCTTCATCACCCACGACCTGCGTGTCACCGCCCAGATCTGCGACGAGATCGCGGTCATGAAGGAAGGCATCATCGTCGAGTACGGCCCCACTGCCGAGATCTTCGCCGATCCGCAGCACCCATACACACGGCTGTTGCTCGCCTCCGCCCCCGGGCAGCTTCGTCTGGTCGAGACACCGCCGGAAGCCCCGATGCATTTGCAAGGACAAGGATAGGACAGATGACGGATATGCCGAACGGACGGGTTGCGCTGGTCACTGGCGCCAATCGCGGGATAGGCGCGGCCATCGCAAAACGGCTGTCGGCGGAAGGCGCGCGGGTGGCGATAACCCACACGCGCGAGGAATCCGCCGGACAGGCAGCGGAACTCGCCGCCGAACTCGGCATGGCCGAAGGCCGGGCCATGGTGCTCCGCCTGGACTGCGCGGACAGCCAGGCCGTGGTCGCGGCAGTCGACACGGTGGCCGAGACCTTCGGACGGTTCGACATCCTCGTCAGCAACGCCGCGGTCGGCAACCTGCAGCTCGCCGAAGAGGTTTCGCTGGAGACCCTCGAACAGGCGATCGCGGTGAATCTGCGTGCGCCCTTCGTCGGCGCACAGGCGGCGGCACGCCATATGACCGAAGGCGGGCGGATCATCTCCATCGGCACCACCAATGCGGTCCGCGTTCCGCGAAAGAACCGCTCCCTCTACGCGACGACCAAGGCGGCGCTGGTCGGCATGACGAAGGGAATGGCGCATGATTTCGGCGAGCGCGGCATCACCGTGAACCTGGTGAATCCGGGCCCGACCGCCACACGCATGATCGGCGAGCATGACTCGCCGCGGGTCCAGATGATGCTGAACTTCTGCGCGATCAAGAAACTTGCGATGCCCGAAGACATCGCTGGCATGGTCGCCTTCCTGGCGCGCGAGGAGGCCTGGTTCATCACGGGCTCCGTCATCGCGGTGGATGGCGGCTACACCGCCTGACGCCCGGGGGAGATGGCACGGGCCGGGGGCGCTGTACCGGAACGGTCGGCCCCGGCCCGCCGCCGCCCCGGCATGAGCGCGGCGACGGCCGCGTCACACATAGTCTGTCGGAATGACGCTCGTCGCCTTGAGCTCCTCCATCGAGATATATGCCGACACATCGAAGAAGTTCACCCGGTTCACCAGGCGCTTGTAGATGGTGTCCCAATGCTCGACATCGGGCAGCACGATCTTCAGCAGATAGTCGACATTGCCGGTGAGTCGGTGCGCCTCCACGATCTCCGGGATGTCGGCCATGGCGCGCCGGAATCGCTCCAGCCAGTCGATCGAATGATCGGAGGTGCGAATCATCACGAACACCGTGGTGGGCACGTTCATCTTGCGCCGGTCGAGGATGGCGATCCGCTTCTGGATATAGCCCTCGTCGCCAAGCCGCTTGATCCGCCGCCAGCACGCGGAGACGGACAGCGCGACCCGCTCCGCCAGTTCGCTCACCGGGAGGTCGGCATCGACCTGCAGTAGGTCGAGCAATTTTCTGTCGCGGTCGTCGATCATGCGAAACCCGGACCCTCTGCCAATATGTCAATCTGGCCCGATGGCCGCCGGTTCGGCAAGCATTCGGGCACCCGCCATGCACGGCCTCGTCATCGCCCTGCCGCGCCACCGGCCCGGTTGCAGCTGCGCCGGCCGCGCGGTGCAGGCCGGGGCACCCCGCCCCGCTCGTCCGTTGCCGCAGCGGCCCGTTGCCCGCTAGGTTCGGCAGGTCAGACAAGGGGACCATGGCATGACGATGCCTGAAGGACGATCTCCGGGCCGGCCGCTGTGTTGATCGCTCTGGAACAGGTCACCGCACCGCTGGTGCTGGAAGGCCATGCCTATTGGCGCTCCAAGCAGCGCGAGGGGAAGCTGCCGGCACGTGCCGATATCGTCCCGTCGGAGATCAAGCGGCTGCTGCCGAACGTCATCCTCAGCGACGTGCTTCGCGCGCCCTTCGACATCCGATTCCGGCTGACCGGCACCCGCGTGGTGGAGATGAACGGCGTGGACCTGACCGGCAGGCGGTTGAACTACGGCGTGGCGCAGCCTGAATGGCGCGACTATTGGCTGCGGATCTACAGCCGGGTCGCGGATACCGGCCAGCCTGCATTCGGCGCCGACAGCTACGCCTACCGCAACCGCAGCCATGCCAGCCTGCAATGGTGCCTGCTGCCCCTGGCCGCCGATGGCCGGACCGTCGACATGATCTTCGAGGTCGAAGCCTACGACGCCGATGCCCGGCCGGGCGAGGGTGTCGCACGCCTGGTGACGGAACCGCCATCCGCATTGCCCGACCCGGGATAGCCGGCGGACGGACGACCGGCCGCCCGCTGCCGAAATGCGACTGCGGCAGCTGCGCCCCGGCCGTTCAAGGGACCGCGCAGCCGGGCAGCCCCACGCCGATCGTCCGCGCAATGCCCGCCAGCTTATCGGGATTGCGGGTGACGTAGATGGCGGAGATGCGGCCATCCTCGATCTGCAGTGCCGTGGTCTGCAGCACTTCGTCGCGTTCGCGGCTGACATAGCCGGGCAGCCCGTCGATCCACACGGGTCGCAGGAACCGTACGCGCCGTGCCCCGTACTTGCGGGCCAGGCCGGCGAACAGGCGGAGCACCCGATCCATGCCGGCGATCGGCCAGCGAAAGGCCAGGACCTTGCCGCCGCCATCGGCGTGGAAGACGACGTTGTCCGCCAGCAGGCTGCGCAGTCCGGCGGTATCGCCGCTGGCGGATGCGGCGAAGAAGGCCTGGGCAATGCGCTCGCCCTCCTCCCGCGCCACCGTGTAGCGCGGTCGCGCGTCGCGGACATGCCGGCGTGCCCGCGCGGCGAGCTGGCGCACCGCCGGTCCCCGGCGGTCCAGGGCGGCCGCGACCTCGTCCAGCGGCATGTCGAACACGTCGTGCAGCAGGAAGGCGGCGCGCTCCAGCGGCGAGAGCCGCTCCAGCGCCAGCATCAGGGTCAGGGTCAGCTCGTCGGGGCGCATCGCCTCGTCCGCCGGCTCGACGATCGGCTCCGGCAGCCAGGGCCCGAGATAGGTCTCGTGCCGCGCCCGGGCGGAGCCCATCGCGTCGAGGCAGAGGCGGGTGACCGTGCGGCTGAGCCAGGCACCCGGCTCCCGCACCTCGGCGCGGTCGGCACGCTGCCAGCGCAGCCAGGCCTCCTGCACCAGGTCCTCGGCTTCGAGCATGGAGCCGAGCATCCGGTAGGCGAGGCGCACCAGCCGCGGCCGATGCGCCTCGAACGCAGCCGTCGCCGGGTCAGGCGGCGTCGCGGGCATCGTCGACCGGATGTGTTGCCCGGAAGCCGACCTGCAGCCGGTTCCAGACATTGATCGCGCCGATCGCCAGGGTCAGGTTCACCTGCTCGGCCTCCGTGAAGGCTGCCTTGACCAGCGCATAGTCTTCGTCCGGGGCGCCGGTCTCGGCAAGCCGGGTCAGCGCATCGGTCCAGGCCAAGGCCGCCCGCTCGCGCTCGCTGTAGAGCGGGGATTCGCGCCACGCATTGAGCATGTAGAGGCGCATCTCGCTCTCGCCTGCCTGGCGCAGGTCGCTGGCATGCATGTGGATGCAGAAGGCGCAACCGTTGATCTGCGAGGCACGCAGCTTCACCAGATGCAGCAGGCCCGGCTCCAGGCCCGATTTCATCAGCATGCCCTCAAGCGCCATCATTGCCTTGATCGCGGCAGGTGCCGCCTTGTGGGGATTCGTCACACGTGGGGTCATCATCGTCTCCATTGCCGTCGTGGCTGCACCTGTCTGACGGAATGGCGACCGCCAATGTGACATGGACTCCAACGGAAGGTATCGGTTCGGGCGGCCGCCCGCATCCCTGGGAACCGGTTGCCCGCAGCGGCGCGAGCCTGTCAGATTCCTACCGGTCGCAGACGCAACCGGTCAGGCGATGCCCCTGACATCCGTGCAGAATGACGCCCCCGAGGCCAGAACCAGGACAGGAGCCGGACATGAAAACGAGCATCGGCGCACCGCTCGAGCTTGCTGACGGGCGGCGTTTCCCGATCGCCCGGGCCGTGGTGGCGAACGGGTTCATCTTCACCGCCGGCCAGCTTGGACTGAATGCGGCGGGTGCGCTGGTCGCTGGCGGGATCGAGGCGCAGACCCGGCAGGCGCTGACCAACCTGGGCGCGGTGCTTGTCGAAGCCGGCGGAAGCTTCGCCGATGTCGTGAAGATCACCGGCTGGCTGACCGACCCGCAGCATTTTGCGGCCTACAACGCCATCTATGCCGAATTCTTCGCACAGGACCCGCCAGCGCGCACGATGGTTGCCAGCGGCCTGCTGCTGCCGGGCGCCCTGGTCGAGATCGAGGCGATCGCCACCCATCCGGGGCAGCGCTGAGCCCGCCGCCCGTCATACCGCCTTACCGCCCTCGGCGGCAGGCAGCCCGCCTTCACCCGTCGCCGCGGATCTTCCAGATGTCGGCGCGCTTCAGGCCGGCGCCGCGGCCCTTCAGGTTGCGCGAGCTCTCCTGCGCGATGCGGTACATCTCGTCGACCTGGGGATCGTCGTAATGGTACTTCACCCAGGTTTCGTCCAGCCAGCGATAGGGCGCCTGCGCCAGCCTGGGCGTGAAGCCGCGGACCGCGGCATTGTAGTCCGCCTGGGTCAGGTCGCCCCGGCTGGTGCGCCACCTGCCCGTCTTGTCGGGCAGGACATGGGCGCCGGGATATATGGGTCCGACCGTCGGCACATAATCGCCGCTCGCCAGCACGCCCACCGGCAGGTGGGTGATCATCCGGGTCGGCTGGTCGGAGAACTTCATCATCGTGTAGTCGTTCAGCCGCTGGGTCGGCATCGACAGCAGCACCACCAGCTCGCCCAGCAGGTTGTTGGAATATTCGTCGTTCAGCAGCGGGATGAACCGCTTCGCGCGCTCGTCCAGGTCGAACCAGTCGGACTGTTCGTAGACCCCGGCCAGATGCGCCAGGTCCTTCGGAATCGCGTAGTAGACCATGGCGCCGGCCTCGATCATCTCCATCCGCGACCAGCCGGCGATGCGCTTCCACAGCTCCGCCATCGCCCGGGTGGCGATGTCGTTCAACCTTTCGAACATCGCCGCCAGCGCCTCGGGGCTCTCCATCGCCACCGGCTGCCAGCCCTCGGTCAGGTAGTCGGAGGTGTAGAGCCCGACATGGGTGATCATCTCCGGCTTCAGGTCGGGCTCGGATTCGAAGGTGCCGAACTCGTCCATCATGTAGAAATGCGTGCCTTTCGTGGCGATCGGGATGGTGATGTTGTTGAACGGGAATTCCCCGGCAATGCCGTCCAGCCAGGGATAGTCGCCCTCCCCCAGGTCCAGGAAGTCGCGGACGATCATCTCGCCGTCCGCGCCGAACCGGTAGGGGCCCTGGTTGCAGATGCCGATGCGGCATTCGCAGTGGGACAGGAACTGGTACTGCGAGATCGTCGCCTGGAACTTCGCGATGGCGGTCTGCAGCCGGTCGCCCGGCTGGCAGGGCCACATGTCGGCCTCGAAGATCTGCAGCTGGTATTCCGGCAGCAGCTGCGTGCGATGGCCGAACTGGACGGAGGTCAAATGGCCGGAATTGCGCCGGTAGCTGAGGTTGATGCGCTTCCAGAAGTCCATCACCTGGACGACATCCTCCAGCGCATCCTCCGGCCGCAGCAGGCCCATGTTGATCAGCCATTCGCGGCCGATCAGGTAGAAGCCGGCGATGCACCAGCCCATCGTCAGGCTGTCGATCTTGCTGCCCATCATGCGGGCGCGGTCGCCGATCTCCTCCGCCGGCATCTGCGCCTCGATCTTCCGCAGCAGCGCGGGGTAGCGGTAGAAGGCGTTCAGGTAGTTCAGCATCATGTAGGGCGAGATCGGGAACAGCTTGCTTTCCTGCGCGGTGCGCATGACGCACTGGAAATAGGTCTCGTCCGTGAAGTGCTGCAGCATGTTGTTGGTTTCCAGCAGCTGCGCATAGCTGACATTGCCCGCCATATCCCGTTTCCTCCCGACGCGTTCTTCTTGATTACGCTTGTTCCCCGGCGAGCCGCCGGCGCAGCTCGGTCTTCAGCACCTTGCCGTAATTGTTCTTCGGCAGGGTCTCCACGAAATGATAGGCCTTCGGACGCTTGAAGCGGGCGATATGCTCCAGGCAGAGCGCGTCCAGCGCGGGCGCCGCCAGGCCGGGACCGCGCGCCACCACGAAGGCCTCCACCCGCTCGCCCCATTCGCGGTCCGGCGCCCCGACCACGGCGGCCTCCGCCACCAGCGGATGGGCGGTCAGCACCTCCTCCACCTCGCGCGGATAGATGTTCACCCCGCCGGAGATGATCATGTCCTTCGACCGGTCCTTCAGGGTCAGGAAGCCGGCCGCGTCGAACTGGCCCATGTCTCCGGTATGCAGCCAGCCGCCGCGCAGGGTCTCCGCGCTCGCCTCCGGGTTCCGCCAGTAGCCCGCCATCACGGTGTCGCCGCGCACCACGATCTCGCCGATCTCGCCCGCCGGCAGGGGATTGTCCTCGCCGTCGACCACGCGGACCTCGATGCCGGTGCGGGCGATGCCGACCGAGGCGATCCGCGACAGATGGTCGGGATGGCCGGTATCGACATAGAGATGCTTGGGCACCGCGGTGATCGTGCAGGGGCTCTCGCCCTGGCCATAGCCGTTCCAGAAGCGCGGCCCGAAGGCCGCCAGGGTGCGGCGGATATCCTCCGGATAGATCGGCGCGGCACCCGACAGGATCGTGCGGATATGGTCCACCGGAGCCGATGCCGTCCGCGGATCGTCCAGCACCCGGCGCAGCAGGGTCGGCGCCAGGAACAGGGTCAGGTTGCGATGCGCGCCCAGCAGGTCGAAGAACTCGTCCAGGTCGAAGCCGCCCGAGGGGCTGAGGATCTGCTGGCTGCCCTTCGCCACATGGCTGAGGCCGAACAGGCCGGCGGCATGGCTCTGGGGCCCGGAATGGACAAGGCCGTCGGCCTCCGTCAGCAGGTCGATATCCGCCAGGTAGCCCATCGCCATGACCATCAGGTTGCGATGGCTGAGCATCGCCCCCTTCGGCCGGCCGGTGGTGCCGCTGGTATAGAAGATCCAGGCCAGATCCGCGCCGGAAACCGCAGCCATCGGCGCGGGATCGCCCTGCAGCAGGGCCTCGTA
Source organism: Sneathiellaceae bacterium (assembly GCA_040216765.1). Taxonomy (GTDB): domain Bacteria; phylum Pseudomonadota; class Alphaproteobacteria; order Ferrovibrionales; family Ferrovibrionaceae; genus Marinibaculum. The sequence continues at coordinate 18,191 of JAVJON010000033.1, forward strand.
CTCCGCCCCGTCGGCGTCGATCACCCGCGGCGATGGCGCACAATCCGCCGCGGCAGCTGCGACATCCTCGGCCAGGTCATGGGTGACGAAGACGGCGGCGACGGCGCAATTGCCCAGGATATAGGCGATCTCGCGGCGGTGGAGGCGGCTGTTCACCGGCACCGCGGCCAGGCCGGCATGCCAGAGGCCGAACAGGATCTCCAGGTAATGCGGCCGGTTGCTCATCACCACCGCCACCCGGTCGCCGGGCGCCAGGCCCAGCCGCCCGGTCAGGCCGGCGGCCAGCCGGGCCGCCCGGCCGGCCATGGTGCGATAATCCATGCGCACGGTATCGCCGACGGTGACCGCCGGCCGATCCGGAAAGCTGCGGGCGGTGTTGGCCAGCAGGACGGCGAGGTTCATGCGGGTCAGGCCGCCTTTTCCAGAACGGTCACGCAGACCGCGGCCGATTCCACGCCGATCAGCCCGCCGCCATTCTCGGCGACGGCGATCCGCGCGCCCTCGACCTGGCGCGGTCCCATCTCGCCGCGCAGCTGGCCGACCAGTTCGTAGACCTGGCCCAGGCCGGTGGCACCGATCGGATGGCCCTTGCATTCCAGCCCGCCGGAGGGGTTCACCGGGATCCGCCCGCCGATCGTCGTGGCACCGCCTTCCGCCAGCGGCCCGCCCTCGCCGAAGCCGCAGAGCATCAGGTTCTCGGCCTGCTGGATCTCGCCCAGCGCGGTCGCGTCATGCACCTCCGCGACGTCGATATCCGCCGGGTCCAGCCCGGCGATCTCGTAGGCGCGCTTCGCGGTCAGGTGCGACACCTCCGCCTTGTAGTCGCGCGGGTCGCGGCGGCCGCCGGAGCCCAGCGCGGTGCCGCGGATGCGGATCGCGCGCGCCTTGTCGAACCTCGAGAGCGCCGTGCCGGAGCAGAGGATCGCCGCCGCCGCGCCGTCGGAGATCGGCGAGCACATCGGCAGGGTGATCGGCCAGGCGATCATCCGGCCGGCCAGCACCTCGTCCACGGTGAAGGGCTTGCGGTACTGCGCCAGCGGGTTGTCGACCGAATGACGGTGGTTCTTCGCCGCCACCGCCGCGATCTGCCGTGCCGTGGTGCCGAACTCCCGCATGTGGAACTTCGCGAAGGCCTGGTAGACATCCATGAAGACCGAATGCGGGCCGGTGTCGCGATACTCCTCCGGGGTCGCCACCCCTTCGCCCAGCGCCAGCAGGGTGGCGGTCGACTGTTCCACGCCATGCACGTCCCAGGAGCCGTCGAAGATGCCGAACATCTTCGCCTTGTCGTCGTCGAACATCTTCTCCGCGCCGACCGCCAGCGCGACGTCGGACTGGCCGGACAGGATATGGGTATAGGCCATGTTCAGCGCGGTGGAGGCCGAGGCACAGGCATTCTCCACGTTCACCACCGGCACCGGGCGCAGCGGGATGTCGCGCAGGGCCAGTTCGCCGCGGATCGAGAACTGCCGCTCCATCGCGCCCTGGGCGGCGTTGGCGAAGAAGGCGCTGTCGACCTGCTCGCCCAGCGCAAGATCGGCGCCCGCACCGGCATCGCGCAGGGCGGCACCGACGGCCTCGGTCGTCAGGTCGCGGACCGACTTTTCCATATACTTGCCGAACGGCGTCATGCCGACGCCGACGATGTAGACATCCGTCATGGCTTCCTCCCGCGCCCCGGGCCGGGCACTGTGATCGTTTTGTTGCCAGACTATCATGTCGATCCGCGCCGGGCCATATTGTCCGACAATCATGTCGGGCAGAGGCCGGCACGAACTGCGCCATGAACGGGGGAGAAACGATGCGCCGCATCCTGGTCACCAACGACGACGGCATCTATGCGCCGGGGATCCAGCTGATGGAGAAGCTGGCCCTGGGCCTGTGCGAGGCCGAGGGCGGCGGCGAGGTCTGGGTCATCGCGCCGGAGTCCGAGCAGAGCGGCAAGAGCCATTCGCTGAGCCTCGCCGACCCGATCCGCCTGCGCGAGCTGGAGCCGCGCCGGGTCGCGCTGCGGGGATCGCCCACCGACTGCGTGGTGATGGCCAACAACCACCTGATGACCGAGGCGAAGCCGACGATGATCCTGTCGGGCATCAACCGCGGCGCCAACCTGGCCGACGACCTGAGCTATTCCGGCACCTGCGCGGCGGCGATGGAAGGGGTCATCCTGGGCATCCCGGCGATCGCCATGAGCCAGTGCTTCACCGACCGCGAGGACGTGCCCTGGCGCACCGCGGAGGCCCATGCCCCCGGCCTGATCCGGGCGCTGCTGACCGCGGACCTGCCGCGCGAGGTCTTCGTCAACGTCAACTTCCCGGCCTGCGAACCGGACCAGGTGCAGGGCGTGCGGGTCACCCGCCAGGGCCGCCGCAAGCTGAACCAGGCGCAGGTGACGGCGCGTGTCGATACCAGGGGCTTTCCCTACTACTGGCTCAACTTCAAGCACGATGTCGGCGATGCGCCGGCCGATACCGACCTGGGCGCGGTGGCCGCGAACTACGTCTCGGTCACGCCGCTGCACCTGGACATGACGCAGCACGACTGGCGCGACCCGCTGCAGGAGCGCCTGGACGGCGTCCTGAAATGAGCGGCGCCGGCTGGGATCCGGCGCGGGGCTATGCCATGCCGGCCGGCATGGCGGAGCCCTACCGCCGCCCCCCGCATCGGTATCGCGATGCCGAGGACCTGCTGATCCCGTTCACGGCCTCGCCCGATACCGTTGCACCGCTGCTGCCGCCCCTGGTGGAGCCGCTGGACGACCCGGTCCCGTGCTGGTTCAAGGCGCGCTGGGCGCCCTACTCGCCGCACGGCGCCTATCACGAGGCCTATATCGCCACCGGCGTGCGCTTCGCCGGCGCGGCCTACCGCTTCGTCACGGTCATCGTCACCGACCAGGAGGCGCCGCTGGTCGCGGGGCGCGAGATCTGGGGCTATCCGAAGAAGCTGGCTGCGATCCACTGCAGCTGGACCGGGCGCGCCAGCCCCGGCGACCAGTTCACCGCCCGGATCGAGCGCCCCGCGGGCACCGTCCTGGCGCAGGCGGCCATGATGCTGGACCGGCAGGGCGATCCGGCGGAGATGGCGGGCCATCCGGCCCTGTCGCTGAAGCTGATCCCGGCGGCCGATGGCGGGCCGCCCGACGTGGCCCAGCTGATTCGCCTGGAGGGAGCCGCCAGGCTGGCGCAGGGCGCGGACGGCAGCGCGTTCCTCTATGCCGGGCGCGCCGCCCTCGATTTCCCCACGATCACCGACATCGATCCCTGGCACCGCTTCCGCCCGCTATCCGTGGGCACCGCGTTCTTCATGCGGGCGGACTATACCCACGACCTCGGACAGGTGGTGCACGACTACCGGGCGGCGCCGGCCGCGCGCTGACACCGGTCAGCTGCAGCCCGGCTGCCCGCCGATCGGCTTCACCGTCGCGCCGGCGCTGCTGGTGCTCAGCAGCAGGCCCGGATTGCCCTCCGCGCCGTTCACGTTGCAGGCCGTCAGGCTGATGTCGATGACCTGGTCCGCCGCCGGCATGTCGTTGGGGTCCACCGTCACGCAGTGAAAGGCCGTCTGCGTCGGGTCGCCGGAACCGCCGTCCTTCCGGTAGTTCACCACGATGCCGAACGGCCTCAGGTTGCTGCCATTGTTGCTCCAGGTCCAGGAGGAGGCAGCCGGCGGCTGATAGTAGTACTGGGTGCAGGCATTCGGGTCGGCCATGTTGCCGATGAAGGCGCTGTCGATCGTCCAGTCGCCGCTCTGGCCCGGCACGCTGGTGATGTTGAAGGTGATCGTCTGCGCCGTTTCCGCCTGGGCCGCCGCCACGCCAAGGCCGAGGGCCGAAGCGGCGGCCAGAGGCAGCAGGAACGTCGTTCTGGGCATTGGCCTTCCCCCTTCGTGGCTTTCGTATCGCGCGGCCGCTCGCCGCCGCGCCCGGACCGGCATCCTATCCCGGACCAGGCGGGTCATGAACGATTTCGTGCCCGGTTCGCCCCACGGGATGGCCAGGGGATGTCCGAAGATGTCCGGAATCCTGGTGCCTGCGCCGGATGGCAAAAGCGAAGGGCCCCGCGACGTCCGCCACGGGGCCCTCGCATTCGCCAGGCAGATGCGGCGCGATCAGCTGCAGCTCGGCTGGCCGCCGATCTGTTTCACCGTGACACCGGGGCTCGAGGAATTCACCAGCAGGCCCGGATTGCCGGACGCACCGCCCACATTGCAGGCCGTCAGGCTGATGTCGACGGTGTTGTTCGCCGCCGGCATGTTGTTCGGATCGACCGTCACGCACCGGAAGGCGGTCTGCGTCGGATCGCCGGTGCCGCCGCTCTTCTTGTAGTTCACCACGATCCCGAACGGGTTCAGGTTGCTGCCGTTGTTGTTCCAGGTCCAGCTCGAGGCCGGCGGCGGCTGGTAGTAGTACTGGGTGCAGGCGTTCGGATCGGCCATGTTGCCGATGAACGCACTGTCGATGGTCCAGTCGCCGCTCTTCGCCGGCGTGGTGGTGATCGTGAACGTGATGGACTGGGCGGTTTCCGCACGCGCCGGTGCGGCATCCAGCGCGACGGCGCCGGCGCCCAGCGCGGCAATGGCGGCAAGTGCCGCAGTCGTGTGCTTCTTCATTCCCCGAGTTCCTTTTCTGTAGTGGGCCACAGGACATAGGCCGTTGCGGGCCCATGGTGCATCGGCAACGGTCAGGAAAGTACATGCATGTGACAGGATTATGGTCCGCCGGTGACCGTACTACGCTCCGCCGGTTCCGGCACCTGGCGGCTGCCCGCGGGCGATCGAGCGGGCGGCGGGAAACCGGGCCGTCACGGTCGTGCCGCGGCCGAAGCGGCTGTCCAGCTCCAATGTGCCGCCATGCAGCTCCATGATCTTGAGACAGATATACAGGCCCAGCCCGGTGCCCTGGTAGACCCGTGAGGTGTGGCTGGCGGCCTGCGTGAAGGGCTGTTTCAGCCGGTCCATCTCCTCCGGCATCATGCCGATGCCGTCATCGCCGAAGGCGATCTCGAGCCCGCCTGCCGGACCGATCCGGGCGCCGATCCGCACCTCGCCGCCGCGATGGGAGAACTTGATGGCGTTCGACAGCAGGTTGTTGAGCACCTGCGCCAGGCTGCGCCGGTCGCAGCGCAGCAGGGGCAGGTCGTCCGCCAGGGACAGGGTCAGCCCGACCCCATGCTGGCGGGCCATGTAGTCCGACAGGTCGGCGGCATCCTGCAGCGCGGTGCCGATGTCGATATCGGCCTCCATCAGGTCGTAGCTGCCGGATTCGATCTTCGACAGGTCCAGGATGTCGTTGATCAGGACCAGCAGCATGTTGCCGCTGCGCTGGATATCGCCCAGATAGCTGTCCCGCCGGTCGTCGTCCAGCGGCCCCAGGGCCTTGCTGCGCATCGCATCGGCAATGCCGACGATGGCATTGAGCGGCGTCCTCAGGTCATGGCTCATGCAGGCAAGGAACTCCGACTTGGCCTGGTTGGCCCTGTTGGCCTCGGCCACGGCTGCGGCCATCGCGCCATTGGCCTTGCCGATCTCGGCAGCCATGCCGTTGAACGCTTCCCGCAGGTCGCGCACTTCGCGCGGCTGGAAGCCGTTCTCGAAGCTGGCGCGCGCCGACAGGTCGCCGCCGGCCATGCGCCGGGCGGTGCGGGCGACCGAGGACAGCGGCCTCGCCAGATAGCCGGACAGGTACCAGCTCAGCAGGCCCGCGATCAGGACGCCGAGCAGGCCGGTCCCCGCCGCGCGGTATTGCACAGCGTCGGCCTCGGCCCGGATTTCGGCGAGCGGCTGCGGGATCATCACGCCCCACCCGGTGGTCGGGACATAGGTGAAGCCGGTCACCATGTCCGCCTGCAGGGCCGGCGAGAAGAACGAGGTCACGCCGGTTTCCCGCTGCATCATGCGCCGGACCGGCGGCACCTGGGCGATGTTCCTGATGCTCTTGCGCCAGTCCGCCAGGGGATGCGCGATGACCTGGCCCGTGGCGTCGACGATGGCGGCATGCCCCTTGGCCCCGAAGGCGACGGCGCGGCCCTGCTTGACGATATAGCCGGTCCCGACGGCGCCGATGAACAACCGGTCGCCGGTCGCGCGCAGCATGTAGATCGACGGGTCCCCGTTGAGGTTCCGCATCACCGGCGTGAAAACCGTCTCGCCCGGCTGCAGCAGGGCCGTGAAGGCGGCTAGGCGGTCCGGCGGAATCCGGGCCGGGCAGGCCTGGGAATCCGGCGCGACACAGGTCTCCACGACGCCGGTCCGAAGGTTCGCGATGCAGAAGTGGACGAAGTCGAGGCTGTTCAGGAATTCCACCAGCAGCGGCTCGTTGCGCGCCCGGCCCTGCAGACCGGCAACCAGGTCGAAGGCGTTCTTAAGATCGACGGAATAGCGCTCGAGCGCCTCGCCGACATTCCTGGCAATGACCAGGTGCTTGTCGCGGACATCCTCCATCTCCTTGTCCATGGCCGTGAAAATCGACCAGCCGGCAAGGGCCGCCACAGGAAGCAGGGCCGTGCCGGCAAAGGCGGCAAAGAGGATGAACCGCAGCTTCATTGGCGTTCGCTCGGACCCCCCGATGGGTGAGGCGATGAACAGCTGCGCGGACAGTCACGCAGCGGGCGCGACAGCGGCACGGAATTCAGGAATGAAGACAGCCGGGAACGAGTATCGGCGTGGCACGCCGCGCCGCGCAACCCCAGCACCGGCGAAGCGGCAATCCGGCCGGCAGGATGGCGGGCGACGCCCTCAGAGCTTCGTGGGGTTCGGCGCGTCGCCATAGACCGCGACAGGGTCGAACACCTTCTCGGTTTCCTCGAAGGTCAGTTCGATCGGCGCCTCCGGCATCTCCCGCCCGACCGGCAGGGAACGGTAGAAGCAGGAGCGATAGCCGACATGGCAGCTTGCCCCGCCGGCAACGTCGACCCGCAGCCAGACCGCGTCCTGGTCGTCGTCGATGCGCAGCTCGACCACCTTCTGCACCAGGCCGGAGGTCGCGCCCTTGTGCCACAGCGCCTGTCGGGAACGGGAGAAATACACCGCCTCGCCCAGGCGGATGGTCTCCCGCAGGGCGGCCTCGTTCATATAGCCATGCATCAGCAGCTCGCCGCTGGCATGGTCGGTGGTCACCACCGGGATCAGCCCGTTCTCGTCGAACTTCGGCGCCAGCTCGGCACCTTCCTCGACCTGTTCCACGGTGCGCCGCGGCGCGTACCATTTGCTATCCGACATCGGTCTCTCTCCGGCAGAAGTGCGCGGCTTATAGGCGGCACGGGCGCCGGCGGCAACCCGGGCCGGTTGATCCCTGCTTGGCCTCGCCCCAGGTCTGGCGTAGGTAAGGCGCCGTCCTCATCCCGAACCCTTCGACCGGCGAGCCGCATGCAGATCTACAACACCCTGACCCGCAGCAAAGAGGCCTTCACGCCCCAGGATCCGGGCCGGGTGACGATGTATGTCTGCGGCCCGACGGTGTACAGCCACCCGCATATCGGCAATGCGCGCCCCGCCGTGGTGTTCGACGTGCTGGCGCGCGTGCTGCGGCGGCGCTTCGGCGGCCTCGTCTATGCCCGCAACATCACGGACATCGACGACAAGATCAACAAGGCGGCCGCCGACCAGGGTACCGATATCGGCACCATCGCGGAGCGCTTCACCCAGGCCTATCACGCCGACATGGCGGCGCTCGGCGTGCTGCCGCCGGACCTGGAGCCGCGCGCCACTGCCCATGTACCGCAGATGATCGCCATGATCGAGACCCTGATCGCCGGCGGCCATGCCTATGCGGCCGAGGGCCATGTGCTGTTCAGCGTGCCCTCCTTTGCCGCCTATGGCAGCCTGTCGCGCCGGGACCGGGACGAGATGATCGCCGGCGCCCGTGTCGAGGTCGCGCCCTACAAGCGCGACCCGGCGGACTTCGTGCTGTGGAAGCCCTCCACCGGCGAGCAGCCGGGCTGGGACAGCCCCTGGGGCCGCGGCCGGCCGGGCTGGCACCTGGAATGCTCGGCGATGATCGAGAGCCATCTGGGGCCGACCATCGACATCCATGGCGGCGGCCACGACCTGATCTTCCCGCATCACGAGAACGAGATCGCCCAGGGCACCTGCGCCCATGGCGGCGCGCCCTATGCGCGGACCTGGATGCATAACGGCTTCGTCAATGTCGACCGCGAGAAGATGTCGAAATCGCTGGGCAATGTGCTGCTGGTGAAGGACCTGCTGGCGCAGGCGCCGGGCGAGGCGATCCGCCTAGCGCTCCTGTCGGCGCATTACCGCCAGCCGCTGGACTGGAGCGACGAGGGTCTGGCGCAGGCCGGGCGCAGCCTGGACCGGCTCTATGCGCTGCTGGCGGACCTGCCCGCCCCGGGCGATGCCGATGTCCCGCCGCCGCCGGACCTGGTGGCGGCCCTGGAAGACGACCTGAACACGCCGAAGGCGATGGCCGCGCTGTTCGCCGCCGCAAAGGCGGCGCAGGCCCGGCCGGGCGGTGATGCCGCTGCCGCCCTGGTGGCCGGCGGCCGGCTGCTGGGCATCCTGCAGCAGGATCCCGTCGCCTGGGCGCAGCGTGCCGGCGGCACGGCGGAGCTGTCGGAGGCGGCGCGTGCGGAGGTCGACGCCCTGGTGGCGGCCCGCGCCGACGCCCGCAAGGCGCGGGACTTCGCCGCCGCGGACCGGATCCGCGACGATCTGGCAGCACGCGGCATCGCCATCGAGGACGGCCCGCAGGGCACGACCTGGAAGGTGGCGTCATGACCGGGACGGCACCGCCGGAGGAGAGCATCGCCGAGGCCCAGGAGGACCTGGTCGACAGCTTCGCGCTGATGGACGACTGGATGGACAAGTACCAGTACATCATCGACCTTGGCCGGCAGCTGCCCGACTTTCCGGAGGACTGGAAGACCGAGGCCAATATGGTGCGCGGCTGCCAGTCGCAGGTCTGGCTGGTCTCCGAGAGCGCGGGCGACCGCCTGCGGTTCCATGCCATCAGCGATGCGGCCATCGTCTCCGGCCTGATCGCCATCCTGCTGCGGGTCTATTCCAACCGGACGCCGGCGGAGATCCTGTCGACCCCGCCTGACTTCGTGGCCGAGATCGGCCTGGACCAGCATCTCTCCACCACCCGCGGCAACGGCCTGAAGGCGATGCTGAAGGCGATCTTCGCCCGTGCGGAAGCGGCGCAGGCGGCCTGACCGGCGCAGCGCGCCACACCACTACCGTCATCCTTGGCCCCCGATATACAGCCCCGAGCCAAGGATCCATCCCAACGACCGCTCCGCCCGGCTGGCGGAATGGATCCCATGGTCAAGCCATGGGATGACGATGGGAGAGAAGGAAAGCGGGCAGCCCTCTCTGAAAGGGCAGAGCAGGACCGGCGGCGAGCCTTGGCGCCCCCTTCCCGTCATTCCCGCCTTGAGCGGGAATCCATTCCGGCGGCAGCTCCGCCAGGCTGGCGGAATGGATCCCATGGTCAAGCCATGGGATGACGACTGGGGGAGGCTGGGGCGATGCGGCGGCATGACCACGCGGAGGGGCAAGCATCCCGAGTATTGCCGTCGGGGGGGCGGTGGGACTATCTAAGGGTGGAACGGACAAGGCGCCGCCCCCTGCGGGCGGAGCAGAGCAGAGACCATGCTGGACGACGTCTACAACGAGAAGATCCTGGCCTTCGCCGCGGAGATCCCGCGGACGGAGCGGCTGCAGAGCCCGGATGCGACCGTGGCGCTGACCAGCCCGCTATGCGGCAGCCGGGTCACCGTGGATGTCGTGCTGGACGGCGACCGGGTGGCGGATTTCGGCCAGGAGGTGCGCGCCTGCGCGCTGGGCTCCGCCGCCGCCTCGATCGTCGGGCATGGCATCGTCGGGCGAACTACCACCGAGGTGCGCGAGGCACGGGAGGCCTTGCGCGCCATGCTGAAGGAGGGCGGTCCGCCTCCCGGCGGGGTCTGGTCCGATCTGGAGATCCTGACCCCGGCACGCGCCGTGAAGGCGCGCCACCGCTCGATCATGCTGGCCTTCGACGCGCTCGACAAGGCCTTCACCGAAATCGAGGCCGCGCGCGATGCCGGCCGGGCGGAGGGGACCACCCGCGCCGCCCTGGCCTGATCCGTGCGGGGGGCCTGACCTGCGCAGGCCCGGTATCATTGCGAGCCGGCAGCGGGCGATCGCCCGGCTGCGGCAGGAGAGACCTGAATGCCCGACATCACGTTGCCGGACGGTTCCGTCCGACATTTCGACAATCCCGTTTCCGGCCTGGACCTGGCCGCCTCGATCGGCAAGGGGCTGGCCAAGGCCGCAATCGCCATGAAAGTGGACGGCCGGCTGATGGACCTGGCGCGCCCGCTGGAGCGCGACGCCCAGGTCGCCATCGTCACCCGGGACACGGAGGAGGCGCTGGAGCTGCTGCGCCACGATGCCGCCCATGTGATGGCGGAGGCGGTCAAGGAGCTCTGGCCCGACACCCAGGTGACCATCGGCCCGGCGATCGAGAACGGCTTCTACTACGACTTCGCCCGGGCGGAGCCCTTTTCCTCCGACGAGCTGGAGGTGATCGAGGCGCGGATGCGCGAGATCGTCGACCGCGACGAGGAGATCACCCGCGAGGTCTGGGACCGTGACGAGGCGATCGCCTATTTCGAAGGCATCGGCGAGGCCTACAAGGCGGAGATCATCCGCGACCTGCCCGAGGGCGAGACCATCACGGTCTATCGCCAGGGCGGCTTCCTGGACCTTTGCCTGGGGCCGCACCTGCCCTCCACGGGCCGGCTGGGCAAGGCCTTCAAGCTGATGAGCGTGGCCGGCGCCTATTGGCGCGGCGACAGCCGCAACGCCATGCTGCAGCGGATCTACGGCACCGCCTGGGCCGACGAGAAGGCGCTGAAGGCGCATCTGCACCGGCTGGAGGAGGCGGAGAAGCGCGACCATCGCAAGCTCGGCCGCGAGATGGACCTGTTCCACTTCCAGGAGGAAGGCCCGGGGTCGGTGTTCTGGCACCCCAAGGGCTGGTCGATGTTCCTGGAGCTGATCGCCTATATGCGCGCCCGCCAGCACCAGGCCGGCTATGTCGAGGTGAACACCCCCGACATCCTGGACAAGTCGCTGTGGGTCGCCTCCGGCCATTGGGAGAAGTTCGGCGAGAACATGTTCGTCACCGAGACGCCGGACGAGCGCTGCTTCTGCATGAAGCCGATGAACTGCCCCGGCGCGGTGCAGCTGTTCCGGCAGGGCATCAAGAGCTATCGCGACCTGCCCTACAAGATGGCCGAGTTCGGCAAGGTGCACCGCTACGAGCCCTCGGGCGCGCTGCACGGGCTGATGCGGGTGCGCGCCTTCACGCAGGACGATGCGCATATCTTCTGCACCGAGGAGCAGATCACCGCGGAATGCGTGACGGTGACGAAGCTGATCCTGGACATCTACCGGGAGTTCGGCTTCACCGACGTGCGGCTGAAATTCTCCGACCGGCCGGAGAAGCGGGTCGGCTCCGACGCGGTCTGGGACAAGTCGGAGGCGGCGCTGCGGACGGCGATCGAGGCGTCGGGCATGCAGTACAGCCACAATCCCGGCGAGGGCGCGTTCTACGGCCCGAAGATCGAGTTCGTGCTGCGCGACGCGATCGGCCGCGACTGGCAGTGCGGCACCCTGCAGGTCGACCTGAACCTGCCGGAGCGGCTGGGCGCGACCTATGTCGGCGAGGATGGCGACAAGCACCATCCGGTGATGCTGCACCGGGCGCTGTTCGGCTCGCTGGAGCGGTTCGCCGGCATCCTGATCGAGCATTATGCCGGCCGCCTGCCGCTCTGGCTGGCGCCGCAGCAGGCGGTGGTGACGACGATCACCTCCGATGCCGATGGCTATGCGACCGAGGTCGCCGCCGCGCTGGACGCGGCCGGCTTCCGGGTCACCGCCGACCTGCGCAACGAGAAGATCTCCTACAAGGTGCGGGAGCATAGTCGCGCCAAGGTCCCGGTGATCCTGGCGGTGGGCAAGCGCGAGGCCGAGGAGCGCAGTGTCGCGATCCGCCGCCTGGGCTCCAAGGCGCAGGAAAGCCTGGGCCTGGAGGCCGCCATCGCCGCGCTGCGCGAGGAGGTCGCCACCATGGCGCCGCCGCCCGGCTTCGGCGTCGAGGAAGAGGCCGCCTGACGGGCATCGCGCGCGACCTCCCGGCCTGTCAGGCGAGGAGGTCGCGCGCCACCAGGCCCTTCAGCATCTCCGACGTGCCGTCCAGGATCCGCGCCACCCGGATCTCGCGCCAGACCCGCTCCACCGGCAGGCCCTGCACATAGCCGGCACCGCCGAACATCTGCATCGCGCCGTCGGCGATCCGGCAGGCGGTTTCCGTGCAGTGCAGCTTTGCCCGCGCGGCCGCCAGCCGGCGCTGCTCCGGCCGGCGGTCATAGGCCAGGGCAGCGTCCAGGAAGACCAGCCGCGCGGCGTGAAGGTCGGTCGCCAGGCCGGCCAGCATCCATTGCAGGCCCTGGTTGTCGGCCAGCGGCCGGCCGAACTGCCGGCGCTCCTTGAGATGGCTCGCTGCCAGCTCCAGCAGCCGCTCCGCCGCGCCGACCGCATAGGCGGCCCAGTGCGTGCGGCCGGCATCCAGGCAGCGCATCGCGATGGCGAACCCCTCGCCCTCGGCGCCCAGGCGTTGCGTTGCCGGCACCCGGCAGCCCCTGAAATGCACGCTGGCATGGCGCGAACCGCGGCCGCCGCACATCGGCGTCTCGGGGCCGATCTCCAGGCCCGGGGTCCCGGCCTCCACCGCGAAGGCGGTCAGCCCGCGCCCCCGCGCCGCCGGATCGGTGCTGGCGAAGACGGTGAACAGGCCGGCATCGGGCGCGTTGGTGATGTAGCGCTTGGTGCCGTCCAGCAGGTAGCCGTCGCCGTCGCGCCGGGCCGTGGTCGCCACCGCGGCCGCGTCGGAGCCGGCCCCCTCCTCCGTCAGCGCGAAGGCGGCGATGCAGCGGCCGGAGGCGAGGCCCGGCAGCCAGCGGGCCTGCTGTTCCGCGGTGCCGGCGAACTCGATCGCCTTGGAGCCGATATGCCCGTTCACCCCGGAGAGGTAGTAGTAGGCGATATGGGCGCGGCCGAGCTGCTCGGTCGCCAGCGCCGCATGCAGCATGGCCAGCCCGGCGCCGCCATGCTCGCGCGGCGCGTTCAGGCCGAACAGGCCGAATTCCGCCATGGCCGCGACGGCCTCCGGCGGGATCCGGCCGCTTTCCTCGATCGCCGCGTCATGCGGCTGCAGGCGCTCCTCCACGAAGCGGCGGACCGTCCGGCGCCAGTCCGCGGCCTCCGGTGTCAGCAGGCTGTCCATCGCGCCCTCGCAAAAGTCGATTTTCATTCGAATTCAGCTTGATCGCCGGAGGCCGGGCCGTCAATATGAAACTCGACCGCCATTCGACTTCGGGAGTGCGATGACATCCCCAGCCAGGGCCCGGCGGCACCGCCTGCTGCCGGTGACGCAGAGCCGCAGCCGGGAGCGCCGCCGGGCGATCCTGCTGGCCGCCACCCGGGTCTTCGGCGAGCAGGGGGTGACCCGCGCGCGGATGGCCGATATCGCCCGCCTGGCCAGCGTGCCGACCTCAAGCATCTACGACTATTTCGGCAGCAAGGAAGCCCTGCTCTACGAGGTGCCGCGGGCCAATTTCGAAGAGCTCTATGCCGAGGCGGATGCGCGCCTGGCCGGCCTGGACAGCTGCGAGGCACAGCTGCGCCTGCTCTATGCCCTGACCCTGGGCTATGTCAGCCGCAACCCGGCCTGGGGCCGCGTCTTCTTCCTGGAGATCTGGCCGAGCCCGCTGGTCGCCGAGACCGCGGTGCGCGAAGCGATCGACGCCTATGCCCTGCGCTTCGTGACCCTGTTCAAGGAGGGGATGCGCCGCGGCGAGTTCGACGCCGATGCCGATCCCTACCTGCTGGCCGACATCTTCCTGGGCGCGATGTGCCAGGTGGTGGCGACCTGGCTGCTCTATGGCAGGCCGCGCGACCTGGCAGGTGCCGGCGGGCCGATGCTGGACCGGTTGCTGCGAACGGCACAGGCGCGGCAGTGAGACCGCCCGTGCCCGAGGTCGGTTCTCGAGGGCGAGATTGCATTGCCGGCCGCGCTGCCGGAGACTGCCGCGGCACCTTCTGCAGGAGGATCCAATGAGCCGTCGCGGCATCGATGTCGACAAGCCCTGGCACAGGAGCATTCCCTTCGCCCAGGCCGTCGAGGTGACCGGCCGGACCCTGTTCACCGCCGGCATCACCGCGCGCGACCCGGACGGAAAGCTGGTCGGGGCGGGCGACATGCGCCGCCAGATGGAAGTCTGCTTCGCCAATCTTGGCGACGTTCTGGCCGCCGCCGGGTGCGGCTTCGAGGATCTGGTGAAGATCGTCATGTACACCACCGACATCGACGGCTTCGGCAAGCATGCCGATGTCTGGCAGAAACATTTCGTCGCCCGGCCGGCAAGCACCCTGGTGGAGGTGCGCCGCCTGGCGGTGCCGGAGATGCTGGTGGAGATCGAGGCCGTGGCCCATCTGGGCGATTGAACGACGCAACCGACAGGACGGGAACCATGCCGCCAGCCAGCCTGCAGGAGCATCTTCGCACGGAGGCCGAGCGCCTGAGCGCGGCCTGCACATCCTGCGGTGCCTGCGTCGAGATCTGTCCGGTCGCCCCCCATGCCGGGATCGCCGGCATCCCGCCGGACCAGGTGGTCGGCGGCGTGCTGGAGGTGCTGCGCAACGGCGGCGAGCTGGCCGGGCCGGCAGCCGACTGGGCCCATCAATGCGATGGCTGCGGCCGCTGCATCCCGGCATGCCCCGAAGGAGTGAACCCGCGCACCCTGATCATGCTGGCGAACAGCGCTTCCGCGGCGAGCCATACGGAGACCCCGCAGCTGTTCCGCAAGATGGCGCGCGCGATCCGTCTGATGGCGGCCATGCAACTTGCGCCTGCCGACCTGACCCGGCTGCTGCAACCGCCGGCGATCCGCGACGTGCCGGTGGTGTTCTATGTCGGCTGCAACGCCGTGCGGACGCCGCACCTGCTGTTCAACGCTATGTATGTGCTGGATGCGATCGAGATCGACTACGAGGTGCTGGGAGGGCCCGCCGCCTGTTGCGGCATCATCCACACCAAGTGGGAAGGCGAGGCCGCGGCCGGCGGCAGGGTCACCGACGGCACGTTGCGGCGTTTCGGCGACTACCGGCCGGAGCGCGTGCTGAGCTGGTGCCCGTCCTGCCAGCTGCATCTGGGCGAAACCCTGGGCGGCTATCGCGATGCCGGCTTCGGCTTCGACCATGTCACCGGCTTCATGGTGGAGAACGAGGAGCGGCTGGCCGGGCTCTACACCGCCGAGGTGCCGCTGCGGGTGCTGCTGCATGCCCATGAGGGCATGGCCGACCTGGGCGGCAATGTCCTGCGCCTGCTGCAGCAGGTCCCCGGGCTCGAGGTCGTCGGCACCGCCTGGGAGTCCGGCTATACCTGCGGCGGTTCCGGAGCCGACCGTTCGCCGGGGCTGAAGGCCGAGCGTCGGGCGCAGACCATGGCCAGGCTGGCCGAACCGGGAATCGATGCGCTGGTCTCGCTCTACCACGGCTGTCATGGCCAGCTCGCTGCCACCGCCGAAAACGGCGGCAAGCCGGTCATCAACTTCACCGACATCCTGGTCCGTGCCCTGGGCGGCGAACCGCGGCGGGACGCCCTGGAGGGCTGGCGCATGGCCGGCGAATGGCGTGCGCTGGCGGACCGGTCCCTGCCGATGCTGGAGCGGAACGGCATGACGCCCGACCCGGACTGGCTCGAGGCCGTTCTACCGGACGTCTTTGCCGGCAAGGAGTTTGCCGGCGGGCTGGAATCCTTCGCCAGGCAGGCCTGAGCCCCGGCCGATGGCCGCAGCGGTCGCACCGGCGGCCCGCGTTGACGGCAGCACGACCAGAGCGGATCCTTGGCGGATCGGCACCCGGGGGAGGATTTTGCCATGGAACCGCAGCTGCAACATGCCGCCCTGCCATCCGCCGATCATGACGAGGCGGCGCGGCAGGCCTTCGTCCAGAGCCTGAAGCTGCACCTGGCCACCAAGGTGGTGCCGGGCAACCGCGAGATCTACGAGCGCCGGTTGAAGCCGGATTTCGAGCGTGCCCATGGCCGGCCGCCGGCCGACCGGCGGGAAGTCGCGGCGCTGATGCGGGACGAGCCCTACTACCAGCTGTGGGGCTCGATGCAGCGCTGCAGCCAGGAGATGATGCACGCGGCGGCCCTGGACTCCGTGACCCGGCAGCGCGAGGCGCTGCTGGCCAGGATGGCGCCGCCGGCCGACCCCGTCGGCTCCCTCACCCTGGACCCGGCGGTGGCCGCGCCGGCCTATGTCACCGCCGTCGACATCCACTGCATGCCCGGCGGCTATATGGGCGATCTGGCGGGACCGCTCTACGACCGGATCGTCCATATCTATGCGATGGCCGGCTGGGGCCCCGACAACGGCGCGATGGGGCGGACGATCGCCGACTATATCCGCCAGGCGCATCCGGGGCTCGAGCCCAGGCGGATCCTGGACATGGGCTGCGGCATCGGCAATTCGACCCTGCCCTATGCCGACACTTTCCCCGGCGCCGAGATCCAGGCCATCGACGTCTCCGCGCCGCAGCTGCGCTATGCCCATGCCCGCGCGGAAGCGCTGGGCAAGGCGGTGCAGTTCCGGCAGGCCGATGCCACCGCCACCCCGTACGAGGATGGCAGCTTCGACCTGATCGTGTCGCATATCCTGCTGCACGAGACCTCGGGCCGGGCGATCCGCGAGGTGATGGCGGAATGCCATCGCCTGCTGCGGCCCGGCGGGCTGGCGCTGCATGTCGACCTGGCGCTGTATGACGGCATGGACCCGTTCGACGCCTTCATGCTCGACTGGGACACCCACCATAACAACGAGCCGTTCTGGGGCACCTTCCGCGACATGGATGCCGGCGCCCTGCTGACAGGCGCCGGTTTTCCCGCCGACGGCCTGGTCTCCGCCCTGGTGTCGCGCAGCGGCAATGCCGCCCATGTCTTCTCCGACAAGCGCGATTCCGGCGGGCGCCGCTACTGGCAGATCGTCGGGGCCCGCAAGGCGGAAGCGGCGCAGGCCTCCGCCGCATGACCGGCACGACGCCGGGCCCCGGTGCCAAGGCGCGCGGCCGGCGGCCGGCCTTCGCGCCCGACCCCAATACCGACAGGCTGGTCTCCATGCTGCTTGCGCTGGCCGGCGAGGTCTGGGTGCTGCGCGAGCGGCTCGACACGGTGGAGCGGCTGCTGGCCCGCAGCGGCGGCATCGCGCCGGGCCAGGTCGACGCCTACACCCCCGATCCCGCCGCGGCGGAAGCCCGTGAGGCCGCGAGGGCCGCCTATCTGGACCGGGTGATGTGGATCGTCACCGCCGCGCAGACCGAGGCCGCGGCGGGCGAGACGCCGGACAGCTACCAGGCGGTGGTGGACGCCCTCGCCGGCCGCACCGCGGACTGACGCGTCCGCCGCCTGCCGGCCCTGGCGCCGCGCCGGTGCAGCGCCGTCGCCCTGCACCGCCCGATGTCGCCGCCCGGCAGATCCGTCGCGGCATCGTGACGTTCGTACCGCTGCAGCCGGGCGGGCTGGCGCGCGTCCGGCTATCCCGCGGCACGCGCTCCGGTTGCCCGGGAACGCCTTCTGGACAGGCATTCCGGTAACTTCGACTTCCCCCCGGGCTGCGAACGTGTAGACTGCGCCGACGTGCCCTCCGCAAGGCACGACAAGAAAAAATATTCAGGGAGGTTTTAAGATGCGGAGACTGCTGATCGCTTCAGCCGCGTTTCTTGCTGTCACCGGGGTGGCGCTCGCCCCGGCCACTGCCGACCCGGTACGCCTGAAGATGGCATCGACCTATCCGTCGAGCCTCACCCAGCTGGGCACCCTCGGCAAGACGCTGGAATCGAATGTCAACACCGCCTCGGGCGGCGATATCGAGATCAAGTTCTTCGAGCCCGGCGCACTGGTGCCGGCCCTGGAGATCTTCGACGCGATCAAGTCGGGCTCCGTCGACGCCGGCTGGTCGACGCCGGGCTACTGGCAGGGCAAGGAGCCCGCCCTGGCGCTGTTCGCCGCAGTGCCGTTCGGCCCTTCCGCCGGCGAGTATGGCGGCTGGCTGTTCAATGCCGGCGGCGAAGACCTGATGAACGAGATCTACCACAAGCACAACATCCACTCCCTGATCTGCGGCGTCATCGCGCCGGAAGCGTCCGGCTGGTTCCGTGAGCCGATCACCTCGCTCGACCAGCTGAAGGGCAAGAAGATGCGCTTCTTCGGCCTGGGCGCACGGGTGATGCAGAAGCTGGGCGTGGACACCCAGCTGCTGGCCGCAGCCGACATCTATCCCGCGCTGGAGCGGGGCACGATCGACGCGACCGAGTTCTCGCAGCCGGCCATCGACCTGAACCTCGGCTTCTACCAGGTCGCCAAGAACTACTACTTCCCGGGCTGGCATCAGCAGTCGACGACGTTCGAGCTGATGCTCAACAAGGAGAAGTGGGACGCGATGACCGATCAGCAGAAAGCCCTGCTGAAGTTGGCCTGCCGCGCCAACTATGCCATCGGCATGGCCGAGGGCGAGGCGATCCAGGGCAAGGCCCTGTCGGAACTGGAGGCCAAGGGGGTGACCCTGCACACCTGGCCGCCGGAGATCCTGGCCCAGTTCCAGGAGACCTGGAACGAGGTCGCCGCCGAGCTCGCGGCCGAGGACCCCTCGTTCAAGCAGGCCTGGGATTCCCTGTCGGCCTATCGCAAGGAGTACAAGCGCTGGGGCGAGCTGGGCTATCTGAAATAGCCCCCTGCGCCTGACGGAAGGGTCGCCCCGGCGCGAGGACCGCCGGGGCGACCCCCGCCCCCGAACCCGACACCCGCCGCCCTGTCGCTTGCCGGCCGCGGGAAGGTGATGGTTTCATGCATATGCTCCTGGGCCTGAGCACGATCATCGACAGGGTCCTGTCGGTGATCGCCAGGATCGGCGCGTGGTGCGGCGTCGCACTGGTCGCGGTGGTCTGTTTCGATGTCGCGACCCGCTATCTGGGCCTGCCGAAGCCGTTCGGCCTGAACTCCACGCAGGTCCAGGAATCGGAGTTTTGGCTGCACACCTTCCTGTTCGCGCTGGTGATCGGCTGGGCCTATACCAAGCAGGCGCATGTCCGGATCGACCTGGTGCGCGAACGGCTGCCGCGGCGCGCCCGCTATGCCATGGAATGCCTCGGCATCGTGCTGTTCCTGTTGACCTATGTCGCCATCGGCACCTGGTACACCGGGACCTATGCGCATTACTCGTTCCAGGAGAACGAGGCCTCGAAGTCGACCATCGGGCTGACCCATATCTGGATCCTGAAGCTCTCCCTGCCGGCCATGTTCATCCTGCTCGGGCTGGCAGGCATCTCCCAGTTGATCAAATCCTTTGCCGGACTGATCGGCAGGCTGCCCGAGGACCGGGTCGCCGAGACCCTCGGCTGACGGGCGGCGGATCGATCATGGCCCTTTCGGAACTTCTGCCGATCCTGATGTTCGGCGCCCTTGCGGTGCTGCTGTTCTCCGGCCTTCCCGTCGCCTTCGTGCTGGGCGGCGTCGGCCTGGGCTTCGCCTTCCTGGCCATGGCCCTGGACCCCTGGCTGTTCGACTGGCCGCAGTTCGGCTCCATCCCCAGCCGGATCTTCGGCGGCATCGCGGAGAACCTGATTCTCACCGCGATCCCGATGTTCATCTTCATGGGCACGATGCTGGAGCGCTCCGGCATCGCGCGGGACCTGCTGAACTGCCTGCAGGTCCTGCTGCGGCAGGTGCCCGGGGGACTGGCCCTGGCGGTGACCCTGATGGGCACCATCCTGGCGGCGACCACCGGCATCATCGGCGCCTCGGTCGTGATGATGTCCCTGCTGGCCCTGCCGGTGATGATGGCGCGCGGCTACAGCCCGTCGCTGGCGTCCGGCACCATCGCGGCCTCCGGGACCCTGGGCATCCTGATCCCGCCATCGATCATGCTGGTGATCATGGCCGACCTGCTGAGCCGCTCGGTGGGCAACCTGTTCGTGGCGGCGATCATCCCCGGCTTCATGCTGTCGGGGATGTACATGGTGTACATCATCATCCTCTGCGTCCTGCGCCCTGACCTGGCGCCCAAGCTGCCGGCGCGGATGGGGCCGCAGAACCCGCTCGACTTCTGCATCATGCTGCTGCGTTCGTTCATCCCGCCGGTCTTCCTGATCGCCTGCGTCCTGGGCTCGATCCTGGCCGGCCTGGCGACGCCGACCGAGGCCGCCGGTGTCGGCGCCTTCGGCGCGATCGTCCTGGCGCTGATCAACCTGGTCCTGCTGCCCGGCCTGGGCGCCAAGGAAATGCATTTCGAGGGCGAGGCGCGATACGACGTCGTGGCGGCGCGGGAGGGCGAAGGCTTCGGCCCGGCCTTCGTCAATTTCTGGGTCACGCTGAAGGACGTCGTCATCCGCACCGCGCTGACCAACGCGATGCTGTTCGGCATCTTCATCGGGGCGACCCTGTTCTCCTTCGTCTTCCGCTCGCTGGGCGGGGATGCGCTGGTGGAAGGCTTCATCGACCATCTGGGACTGGGCCCCTGGGGCCTCCTGATCCTGCTGATGGGAATCGTCTTCTTCCTGGGCTTCTTCTTCGACTGGATCGAGATCACCCTGATCGTGCTGCCGGTCTTCGCGCCGATCGTCGCCGCACTGGATTTCGGCGATCATGTCCCCAAGGCGGAAGTCACCTACTGGTTCGCCATCCTGCTGGCGGTGAACCTGCAGACCTCGTTCCTGACGCCGCCCTTCGGCTTCGCCCTGTTCTACCTGAAGGCGGTCGCCCCGCCGGAGATCCGCATCCAGCACATCTATCGCGGCATCATACCCTTCGTCCTGCTGCAGCTGACCGGCCTGATCCTGGTGATCGCCTTCCCGGAACTGGCGCTCTGGCTGCCCAGGGTGCTGTTGAACTAGGGTGCCGCTGGCGGCCGGCCGCCTTGCTTGACCAGCTGCGACAGTCCGCCGCACCTGCCCAAGAGAACAGCCTGTCGGGGCGAATATCACCGGCGAATTCGCCGGGAAGCGGCCAGTCGATGTCATTACTTTTTTTCAAGTCTCTTGCCGAGCCATTGCGCATGACTTAGGTAGTGCGCTCAAGGCAAATCAAATCGTCTGTGACGGCATAGTGCACGACGAATCCAGTACGCAGGAGATATCGAATGACAGATGAGCAGCAGCCGGCACCCTTGGACTCCGAGACCCTGCTGGAACTGACGACGACGATTGTTTCGGCCTTCCTGAAGAACAACAGCATGCCGGCCGCGCAGCTTCCGGCGCTGATTTCCGATATCCACAGGTCACTGGCCGAGGTGTCGTCGACGGAAGAAAAGGCTCCGGCGGCGAATCAGCCGCCTGCCGTACCGGTCAAGAAGTCGGTGACACCGGACTATCTGATCTGCCTGGAGGACGGGCAGAAGCTGAAGATGCTGAAGCGCTACCTGCGCACCCGGTACAACATGACGCCGGAAGAGTATCGCGCGAAATGGAACCTGCCGTCGGACTATCCGATGGTCGCGCCGGCCTATGCCGAGACCCGTCGGGTCCTGGCGGTGAAGATCGGCCTAGGCCGCAAGAAGGCGGCGCCCGCCCCGCGCCGCGGCCGCAAGAAGGCGGCCTGACGCCGGCGTCGGGGCATTGCCCGCGACCGCACCCGATGCCGGTGCGGTCGCGGCCCGCGCTGGTCGGGAAGCCGCAGTCAGAAATCCGCGGTGAAGCGGATATTGCCCTGCGCCATGCCGTCGCGGACGAGCCCCTCGCCACCGCGGCACGATAACGGCCGGCGCGGCAGAGGCCAGCTTCTGCCGGCCGGCGGCGCGGGCTAGTCTGCGCCACCCGCCACCGACCGGCAGACCCCGATGACCGAGCCAAGCGATCGCGCCACCCATTTCGCGTCCGACAACTATGCCGGCATGTGCCCCGAGGTGCTGGCCGCGACGATCCGCGCCGATGCCACCGGACACGAGCCGGGCTATGGCGACGACCGCTGGACACAGGTCGTCTGCGACCGCATGCGGGAGCTGTTCCAGACCGATTGCGAGATCTTCTTCGTGTTCAACGGCACGGCGGCCAACGCCCTGTCGCTGGCCGCCCTGTGCCAGCCCTACCATTCGGTGATCGCCCATCCCCTGGCGCATATCGAAACCGACGAATGCGGCGCCCCGCAGTTCTTCTCCAACGGCGCCAAGCTCCTGCTGGCCGACGGCCCCGACGGCAAGCTGACCCCGGATGCGATCGCCGCGAAGGTCACCGCCCGCACCGATATCCACTACCCCAAGCCGGAGGTCGTGTCGGTCACCCAGGCGAGCGAGGTGGGCACCGTCTATTCGGTGGCGGAGCTGCGCGCCATCGCCGCCATGGCGAAGCGGCACGACCTGAAGGTCCATATGGACGGCGCCCGCTTCGCCAATGCGGTGGCGGCGCTCGATGTCCACCCGTCGGAAATCACCTGGCGGGCAGGGGTCGACGTGCTCTGCTTCGGCGGCACCAAGAACGGCCTGGCGGTGGGCGAGGTGGTGGTCTTCTTCAAGAAGGCGCAGGCCGCGGATTTCGCCTTCCGCGTGAAGCAGGCCGGGCAGCTCTGTTCGAAGATGCGGTTCATCTCCGCCCCCTGGCTGGGCCTGCTGGACGGCGATGTCTGGCTGCGCAACGGCCGCCACGCCAATGCCATGGCCGCCCGCCTGCACGACCGCATCCGCGGCCTGCCCGGGGTGGAGATCATGTTCCCGCCGCAGGCCAACGCCGTCTTCGCCCGCCTGCCGCGCCCCGCGATCGCGGCGCTCTGGGCGAAAGGCTGGAAGTTCTACGACTTCATCGGCGCCGGCGGCTGCCGCTTCATGTGCGCCTGGGACACCGAGCCGGAGGTGGTCGACCGCTTCGCCGCCGACATCGCGGCCGCGGTGGCGGGATAGCGGCCCCCCTTGCACCGCCGCTCCCGGCGCCCGAACATGCCGCCCGCTGAAAGTAACGGATGGGGGAACGCCAGGTGGGCGCCAAGCATATCATCGACATGACCGGCAAGGTCGTCCTGATCACCGGCGGCAGCCGCGGCCTGGGCCGCGAGATGGCGCTGGGCTTTGCCGCCGCGGGCGCGGATATCGGCATCACCAGCCGCAAGCTGGATGCCTGCGAGGAGACCGCCCGCGAGGTCGAGGCGCTGGGCCGCCAGGCCTGGGCCCATGCCTGCCATGTCGGCCGCTGGGCGGAATGCGACGCGCTGGTGGAGGCCGCCTATGCCCGCTTCGGCCGGGTCGACGTGCTGATCAACAATGCCGGCAAGTCGCCGCTCTACGACCGCCCCGTGGATATCGAGGAACGGCTCTACGATTCCGTCCTGGACGTGAACCTGAAGGGCCCGTTCCGGCTCAGCGCCGCGATCGGCCAGCGGATGCTGGACGGCGATGGCGGGTCGATCATCAACATCTCGAGCGTCGGCTCGATCCGGCCGCGCAAGGACATCATCACCTATGCCGCCGCCAAGGCCGCCCTGAACGCGATGACGGAGGCCTTCGCCGATGCCTATGGCCCGAAGGTGCGGGTGAACTGCATCCTGCCCGGCCCGTTCTTGACCGACATCTCCAAGGCCTGGGACATGGCGGCGTTCAATGCGCGCGCGGAGAGCAGCATTGCCATGAAGCGCGGCGGCCAGCCGGACGAGGTGGTGGCGGCCGCCCTGTACCTCGCATCGGACCATGCCGGGTACACGACAGGGGCGCTCCTGCGGGTGGACGGCGGCATGCACTGAGGGGCGGCCGGGGCGTTTCCTGCATCCAGTTTCCGGGTTCGGCCGTATCCACTGGGCGTTTCCCGTTGCCGGACGAAGATCCGGACGCTTCACGGACCCAAGGAGACAGACCATGTCGCAGCCCGTCCAGAACCAGATCCCCGCCCCCATCGCCGGACCGGCGCCGGCCCGCCGGCGCTTCCTGCAGGGTGCCGGCACGGCGACCCTGTCCGCCGGCGCCATGGCCCTGCTGATCGGCTGCGAGAGCATGGCCGCGAAGCAGGGCATGGCGGCCGATCCGGGCGCCGATGCCGCCCTGCTGAACGGCGCCATCGGGCTGGAGGACCAGGCGATCGGCGCCTACCAGCTGGCGCTGGAGTCCGGCCTTCTGACCGCACAGGTGCGCCCCGTCGCGACCCTGTTCCAATCGCATCACCAGGCGCATCGCGAGGCATTGGCCGCGACCGTCACGAAACTGGGCGGCAGCCCGCAGGGGCCGAAGCCGCTGGCCAGCTATGCAGCGGCGCTGGATGCCGGCAGCCTGAAGGATCAGGCCGATGTCCTGGAACTGGCCCTGCGGCTGGAGCGGGAGGCCGCCGACGGCTACCTGAAGGCGATCCCCGACCTGCGCGCCGAGGGGCTGGGCCAGGTCTCCGCCCGCATCGCCGCGGACGAGGTGCTGCACTGGACGGTCATCCAGCAGGCGCTGGGGCGCCCGCTGCCGGCCAAGGCCCTGACGTTCGGCGCTTGAGGAACGGCGGGGCCGGCGGGGCCCGACGCGCAAGCCGTCATCGAAGGATTGCGCCCGGCGCCGGCTTCCCATCCCCGGCACCGCCTGCCACGCTGCGGGCATGAACCAGGAACCGCGGATCGACATTCTTGCAGCGGCCCTCGCCGACCGCGCCCGGTCGCGCATGGTCGCGGCCCTGATGGACGGCTGCGCCTATTCGGCCAAGGAACTGGCATTCCGCGCCGAGGTCACGCCGCAGACCGCATCCTTCCACCTGCGCCGGCTGACCGAAAGCGGCGTGCTGGAGGGCTATCGGCGCGGGCGCCACCACTATTTCCATATCGGCGATCCGGACATCGCGGCGGCGGTCGAGGCGCTGATGGCGGCCGCGCCGCAGGCGCATCTGCGCAACCTGCCGCCACGTGCGAAGGGGGATTTCGTCCTGGCCCGGTCCTGCTGGACCCATCTGGCGGGGAAACTGGCGGTGGCCCTCGCGGCGCGGCTGACCGAGATGGACGCCCTGGCGTTCCGCGGCGGCACCTTCGTGCCCGGGCCGCAGGCGCCGGCATTGCTGTCCCGGCTCGGCCTGCCGCCCGGGCCGGAGGCGATCGCCCCGGCCACCGCGCCGTCCCGTGCCCAACCCTGGACGAAACCCTGCCTGGACTGGACCGAGCGCCGCTTCCACCTGGCCGGCACCCTGGGGCGGAGCCTGCTGGAGCGGTTCCTGGCCCAGGGCTGGCTGACCCGCAGCGGCGAGGGGCGCGCGCTGTTGCCGACGGCCACCGGGGCCGCCGCCTTCCACGGCATCCTGGGGATCGACCTGGAGGATCTGCGGGACGCCGTGGCGCAGGAGCGCGAGGCCGCCGAGTAGCGACACCCCTGCCCCCGCCCCAGCCCCCCGCCCCGGCCAGCGGCAATGGGCAGAAACGGATCCTGCATGGCATAAGGGGGCATGTCGCAAAGCCCGCCCTTCTTCCGTGCCGAGAACCTGGCCTGCGCCCGCGGCGAGCGCGCGGTGTTCCGCGACGTCTCCCTGCGGCTGGAGCCCGGCGGCGCGCTCCTGCTGCGCGGGCCGAACGGCAGCGGCAAATCCTCGCTCCTGCGGGTGCTGGCGGGACTGCTGCCGCCCTTTGCCGGGCATCTGGCCTGGCATGACGGTGCGGTCGCCGATGCGCCGGACCGGCACACCGCCCGCCTGGTCTATCTGGGCCATGCCAATGCGCTGCAGCCGGCCCTCACGGTGGTGGAGATCCTGACCTTCTGGGCCCGCCTGCAGCCGGGCGGAGATGCCGGCCGGGTGCCCGGCGCGCTCGCCGCCTTCGCCTTGCGGGACCTGGCCGAGCTGCCGGCGCGCTACCTCTCCGCGGGCCAGGGGCGCCGCCTCGCCCTGGCGCGGCTGCTGCTGGGGCCGGCGCCGCTCTGGCTGCTCGACGAACCGGCAACCGGCCTGGACCGGGACGCCACCGACGCGCTCTGGGCGCAATGCGCGATCCACCGCGGCGCGGGCGGCATGGTGATCGCCGCCGTGCATGGCCCGGCCGGCCTGCCGGACGCCCGGGAGCTCGACCTGGCACCGCATTCGCTGACCGCCGCGCAAGACGATGCCTGGGCGGGCTGAGCGACCATGGCCGCCGCGATGAGCGCGCCCGCATGACGGCCTTCTGGGCGCTGGTCCGGCGCGACCTGCACCTGGCGCTGCGCCAGGGCGGGGCGACCATGCTGGTCCTGGTGTTCTTCGTCCTGGCGATCACCCTGTTTCCGCTCGGCATCGGGCCGGCGCCGGAGGTGCTGACCCGGATCGCCGCCGGGGTGCTGTGGGTGGCCGCCCTGCTGTCGGCCCTGATGTCGCTGGAGCGGCTGTTCCAGGCGGATTTCGCCGATGGCACCCTGGACCTGCTGGCGCTCGGCCGCCTGCCGATGCCGATGGCGGTGCTGGCCAAGGCGCTGGCGCATTGGCTGACCGCGGGCCTGCCGCTCACCCTGGTCGGGCCGCCGCTGGCGCTGGCGCTGGCCCTGCCGGTGGAGGCGCTGCCCGCCGCCTGGCTCGCCATGGCGCTGGGCACGCCCTGCCTGACCCTGCTGGGCGCGATCGGCGCCGCGCTGACCGTCGGCATCCGCCGCGGCGGCCCGCTGCTGGCCCTGCTGGTCCTGCCGCTCTACATCCCGACCCTGATCTTCGGCAGCGCCGCGGTGGATGCCGCGGCCTTCGGCCTGTCGCCCGCGCCCCACCTGCTGCTGCTGGCCGCGACCCTCTGCGTGGCGCTGGTGCTGGCACCCTGGGCGGCCGCCGCGGCGCTCCGCCTGGCACTGGAATAGCCGGCACCGATCCCTGCCGCGGCAAGGCGCCGGCTTGCGCGCCGCCGCCCTGCCCTCTAGCTAGACAGCAGCATCACCGACCCCGGCTCCGACAGACATGGCCAATGCCCTTCACCGCCTCGCCAACCCGACCCGCTTCCTGGCGCTGGTGCGCCGGATCCAGCCGGTCGCCGGCGTCGCGGCGCTGCTGCTGATCGCCGCCGGGCTGGGCTGGGGCCTGCTCTACGCCCCGCCCGACTATCAGCAGGGCGAGACGGTGCGGATCATGTACGTCCATGTCCCGTCCGCCTGGATGGCCCTGTTCATCTATGTCTGCATGGCGGTGGCCTCCGCGGTCGGCCTGATCTGGCGGCATCCGGTCGCGGACCTGAGCGCCAAGGCCTCGGCACCGATCGGCGCCGCCTTCACTTTCCTGTGTCTGGTCACCGGTTCGCTCTGGGGGCAGCCGATGTGGGGCACCTGGTGGGTCTGGGACGGGCGGCTGACCTCGGTGCTGATCCTGTTCTTCCTCTACCTGGGCTATATCGCCCTGTGGCAGGCCTTCGACGACCAGGCGAAGGCGGCGCGCGCCGCGGCGATCCTGGCCCTGGTCGGGGCGATCAACGTGCCGATCGTGAAGTTCTCCGTGGACTGGTGGAACACCCTACACCAGCCGGCCAGCGTGCTGACCATGGACGGCCCGCATATCCACAGCACCCTGCTCTGGCCGCTCCTGCTGACCGGGCTCGGCTTCACCGCCTTCTATGTCTTCGTGCTCTGCCTGCGGGTGCGCACCGAAATCCTGCGGCGCAAGGTCCGCATCGCGCGCCTTGCCGTCCTGTCCGGCGCATGACCGCCCAAGGCATGATCATATGGGCCGGCCCCGGCGGCATCAGTGTCGCACCGTCTGGACGGGGCCGGCACGGCGGATATATTGCCGTCCAGATGACATCCGGCGGCGATCGCCGCCCGGCGACAGTCCGGCGCGAAGCGGATGACGGAGATGGCGACAGCACGGCGCAGCCAGGCGCCGCGCCGCCGCGCGGAGCGTGATGGACTTTCCCGGCAGGTTCGACAGTTTCGGCGCCTTTCTCGCCATGGGCGGCCATGGCGCCTATGTCTGGCCGGCGCTCGGGCTTGCCCTGCTGGTCCTGCTCGGCCTGTGGCTGCAAAGCCTGGCCGCGCTGCGGGCGGCCGAGCGGCAGGAGGCCCTGGTCGGCCGGTTGCGCAAGGCGCCGGCGGGCGGCCGGGCGGCC
The DNA here is from genome assembly GCA_040216765.1 of Sneathiellaceae bacterium. Lineage (GTDB taxonomy): Bacteria > Pseudomonadota > Alphaproteobacteria > Ferrovibrionales > Ferrovibrionaceae > Marinibaculum. Next base: position 46,233 of record JAVJON010000033.1, read on the forward strand.
GCGGAGGAACGGTCGGATGACCGATAGGGCGCCGGGATATGGCCGACGGCCGGCGGGGCTGGGCAGCCGCAAGCGCCGGCGGCTCTGGATGGTGCTGGGCGGCATGGCGCTGCTGGGGGTCGCCGTCGCGCTGATCCTGTCGGCCTTCGACGACAATCTGGTGTTCTTCCACAGCCCCACCGACATCGCCGGGAAGCAGGTCCCGCCGGACCGCCGCATCCGCATCGGCGGCCTGGTCGAGGCAGGCTCGGTCAGCCGCGACGGGATGGTCACGGAGTTCACCGTCACCGACACGGTCAGCACCTTGCGGGTCCGCTACAGCGGCCTGCTGCCCGACCTGTTCCGCGAAGGCCAGGGCATCGTGGCGGAAGGCGCCCTGGGCCGCGACGGCCTGTTCACCGCCAGCCAGGTGCTCGCCAAGCATGACGAGAACTACATGCCGCCGGAGGTCGCCGACAGCCTGAAGCGCGCCGGCGTCTGGCAGCACGGCCCCAGTGGCGTCCCCAGCGATGGCGTCCCCACCGGCGGCGTCCCCGCCGCGAACCCGGCAGGCGGCTCATGACGGTCGAGATCGGCCATTTCGCGCTCGCGCTGGCGCTGGCCGTCGCCCTGGTCCAGGGCGTGCTGCCGCTGGCCGGCGCCGCCCGCGGCCATGCCGGGCTGATGCGCCTGGGCAGCCACGCCGCCTGCGTCCAGGCCGCGCTCTGCCTGCTGGCCTTCGCCCTGCTGGTCCAGGCCTACCTGGTATCCGACTTCTCGGTGGCAAACGTCGCGGCAAACTCCCATTCCGCCAAGCCGCTGCTCTACAAGATCTCCGGCGCCTGGGGGAATCACGAGGGCTCGCTGCTGCTCTGGGTGCTGATCCTCGCCCTGTTCGGCGCGGCCGTGGCCCTGTTCGGCGGCAACCTGCCGGCACCGCTCCGGGCGCGGGTGCTGGCGGTGCAGGCCTGGCTCGGGATCGGCTTCCTGGCCTTCATCCTGTTCACCTCCAACCCCTTCCTGCGGATCTATCCGCCGCCGCTGGACGGACAGGGCCTGAACCCGCTGCTGCAGGATCCGGGCCTCGCCTTCCACCCGCCCTTCCTCTACCTGGGCTATGTCGGCTTCTCGGTCGCCTTCGCCTTCGCGGTGGCGGCCCTGATCGAGGGACGGGTGGATGCCGCCTGGGCGCGCTGGGTGCGGCCCTGGGCGCTGGCGGCCTGGACCTTCCTGACCCTCGGCATCGCGCTGGGCTCCTGGTGGGCCTATTACGAGCTGGGCTGGGGCGGCTGGTGGTTCTGGGACCCGGTGGAGAATGCCTCCTTCATGCCCTGGCTCGCCGGTACCGCGCTGGTGCATTCCGCCGTGGTGGTGGAGAAGCGCGACGCGCTGAAGGCCTGGACCGTGCTGCTGGCGATCCTGACCTTCTCGCTGAGCCTGCTGGGCACCTTCATCGTGCGCTCCGGCGTGCTGAACTCGGTCCATGCCTTCGCGACCGATCCGGAGCGCGGCGTCTTCATCCTCGGATTCCTGGTCCTGGTGGTGGGCGGCAGCCTGGCCCTGTTCGCCCTGCGCGCGCCCGCGCTGCGGGGCGGCGGCAGCTTCCGCCCGGTCAGCCGCGAAGGCGCGCTGGTTCTGAACAACCTGCTGCTGGCCACCGCCGCGGCGACGGTCCTGGTCGGCACCCTCTATCCGCTGTTCCTGGATGCGGTCAGCGGCGAGAAGGTGACCGTCGGCCCGCCCTATTTCCACGCCACCTTCGTGCCGCTGATGATCCCGCTGGTGGCGGCGATGGCGGTCGGGCCGATGATGGCCTGGAAGCGCGGCGACCTGGCGGGCGCGTTCGGCCGGCTGTACCTGGCGATGGCCGCGGCGGCCGCCGCCGCGCTCCTGGCCATCGCGCTGGCCGATGCGGATGCGGCGTTGGCCGCCCTGGGGCTGGGCCTGGCGGCCTGGCTGGCGGTCGGCACCCTGACCGAATGGGCCGGCCGGGTGCGGCTGTTCCGGGCCGCACCGGCGGAGACCTGGCGCCGCATGGGGCATCTGCCACGCGCCGGCTGGGGCATGACGGTTGCCCATCTGGGCATGGCCATGCTGATCGCCGGCATCACCGTCTCCAGCACCTGGTCGACCGAGACGCAGGGCCTGCTCGGCCCGGGCGAGAGCCTCGCGGCCGGGCCGGTCAGCTATCGGCTGGACCGGGTGGGGGAGATCCAGGGCCCGAACTACACGGCCCTGTCGGCGCGGATGACGGCACAGTGGGACGACGGCAGCAGTGTCGAGCTGGCGCCCGAGCAGCGGCGCTACACCGACCCGCCGATGGAGACGACGGAGGCGGCGATCCGCTCCGCGCTGAGCGCCGACCTCTACGCCGTGGTCGGCCGGCCGCCGGAGGCCGGCGCCGAACGGTTCGCGGTCCGGGTCTATCACAAGCCGATGGTGTCCTGGATCTGGCTCGGCGCCCTGGTGATGGCGCTGGGCGGCGGGATCTCGCTCAGCGACCGGCGGCACCGTGTCGGCGCACCGGCCCAGCGGCGCGGCCGCGATCTGGGGGAGCGGGCGACGGCATGAGCGGATCCGGGTCCCAGGACAAGGGGGCGGAAGGCCCCGACGGCGCCTCCGGAGGAACCGCGGCCGGGGAGGCTGCGCCGGACGGCGTCACCCGCCGGGGCCTGGGCCGCCTCCTGCTGACCTATGGCCTGCCTGCCCTGGTCTTCGCGGTGATCGCGGCGGCGATGGGCTATGGCCTGCTCTACCTGGACCCGCGCCGGCTGCCCTCGGCGATGATCGACAAGCCGGCGCCGGACTTCGCCCTGCCGTCGCTGCCGGACCGCCGCAACGGGCTGGATTCCGAGCAGTTGAAGGGCCAGGTCTCCCTGGTGAACGTCTTCGCTTCCTGGTGCGCGCCCTGCAAGGTGGAGCATCCGGTCCTGATGCGGATCGCCGGCAGCTATGACGAGAACCTGAAGATCTATGGCATCGCCTACAAGGACAAGCCGGCGGACACCGTCGCCTGGCTGGAGAAGCTGGGCGACCCGTACAACGCGATCGGCGTGGACCAGGACGGGCGCGTCGCCATCGATTTCGGCGTCTATGGCGTGCCGGAAACCTACCTGATCCGGCCCGACGGCAGCATCGCCTATCGCCATGTCGGGCCGCTGTCGGAGCAGGACTGGAGCCGGGTGATCGCGCCGATGGTCAAGACCCTGCAGCGCCAGGCCCATCGCAGGGGCGGCTGAGCGGGTCATGCGGCACCATTCCGACACCGCCCGGGCTGCGCTTCTTGCAGTCGCGCTCCTGGCCCTGACCCTGGTCCCGGCCTGGGCGATCGGCGTCGACCGGCCGCTGGCGGATGCCGTCGCGGAGCAGCGGGCGCAGGACATCGCCGAGACCCTGCGCTGCCTGGTCTGCCAGAACCAGACGATCGCGGAATCCGATGCGGACCTGGCCCGCGACCTGCGCGGCATCATCCGCGAGCAGGTCGCGGCCGGCCGCTCGGATTCCGAGGTGCGGGACTATCTGGTGGCGCGCTATGGCCAGTGGATCCTGATGCGGCCGCCGGTGAACTGGCGCAACGCCCTGCTCTGGCTGGCGCCGGCCCTGATCCTGCTGGCCGGCATCGGCGTCATCCTGCTGCGCCGACGCGGGAGCGCCGTGCCGGCTGTCGCGGACCGGCCGCTGGATGCGGCAGAGCAGGCCCGTCTCGCGGCCCTGCTCGAGCGCGACGGCACATGACGATGCCCGGCGGGACATCGGGCCTGCGCCGGCATGGGGGTGCGGCAGCATGTTCTGGATGATCGCCGGCCTGCTCGCCGCCATCGTGGCGATGGCCCTGGTGCTGCCGCTCGCGCTGCGCCGCCGCGCCGCGCTGCCCGACGCGGCGTCGCATGACCGGGCGGTCTATCGCGATCAGCTGGCGGAGGTCGAGCGCGACCGGGCCAGCGGCCTGCTGGGCGAAGACGCCGCCGCCGCCGCCCGCCTGGAGATCCAGCGGCGCATCCTGCGCACCGACCGTCAGGCTGGCGCGGCGCCTGCGGTGAAGGACCCGGCCGCCGCCGGTCCCGCCACCTTTCTGGCCGCCATCCTGGCATTGCTGGTGCCGGCGGCCGCCCTGGGACTCTACTTCCTGACCGGCACGCCGGGCATGCCGGACATGCCGCTCGCGCAGCGCCTGCGCGATGCGCCGGTGCTGGCACAGGGCAGCCAGGCCGAGCGGATGCGCGCCGCCGGCGAGATGGACGCGAAGGAACGCGCCGAGATGATCGCCGGCATGGTCGACGGGCTGGAAGCCAGGCTGGCGGACAGCCCCGACGATTTCGACGGCTGGATGCAGCTCGGCCGCTCCCGGCTCGTGCTCGGCGAACCGGTCCGCGCCCGCGACGCCTATGCCCGGGCGGCCGCGCTGCAGCCCGACAGCCTGCCCGCGGCCACGGCCTATGCCGCCGCGGTGCTGCAGTCCGACGGCAACGACGAGCCGCTCTCGCCGCAGGCCGAAGTGGCCTTGCGCCGGGTGCTCGCGATCGAGCCGAAGGAGCCGTCCGCCCTGTTCCTGATGGGGCGTGCGGCCAGCGAGAAACAGGACTGGCGGGCCGCGCTGGACTGGTTCCGGCGCCTGCTTGCGGTCCTGCCGCCGGAGGACGAGCGCACCGCCGTGGTCTCGCGCATCGTGGAGGAACTGCACCAGCGCGAGGCAGGCAAGGCCCCGGCCGGCACCGACGGGACCCCGCCCGAGGACGATACCGGGAATCGCGGGAACGGGCCGGAAAGGTAGCCAATTCCGCATGCGCGCCTTATCTTCCCTGCTGTGGCAGTGGATGCCGGACAGGGTCCGGCCCGAACGAACGACCGGAGCGGCGGCTGACGGCAATGGCTGACGGCGACAATATACGGATCGGCAATCCCGGCGGAGGTCCCGTCGGCCCCGTGCAGCGCATCCGCCAGGCGGCCCGCGGCCGCACCCGCTCCAACCAGGACGAGGGCGGCACCGGGAGCGACCAGGGCTTCGCCTTCGACGACCCGGGCATCCGCGCCGGGCCGCGCGGCGGCCTGCCCGACTGGCTCGGCCGCAACCTCAACATCTACGTCTGAATCCGGGGCTGCCGCGGCTTACTCCGGGTCGAAGCACACCGCCTCGACGTTGTGGCCTTCCGGGTCGATGACGAAGGCGGCGTAGTAGGCCGGGTGGTAGGCATGCCGGATGCCGGGCGGGCCATTGTCGCTGCCGCCATGCGCCAGCGCCGCCGCATGAAAGGCGCGCACGGCCTGCCGGCTGGCGGCGCGGAAGGCGAAATGGCCGGCCGGTTCCTGCCGTCCGCGTGCCGCCAGCCAGAGATTGCCCTTGCGACCGATCCCGAAGCCGACCAGGGCGGCATCGCCCGGGCCTTCGGCGGGCCGCTCGCCCACCACCTCCAGGCCGAGCGGCGCGAGCACGGCGGCATAGAATCTCCGGGCCCGGGCCAGATCGCCGACATTCAGGGTCAGGTGGTCCAGCTGCAGGGCAAGTTCGTCGGCCATCCGGACCCTCCTGACCTGCCTGCCTCGCCTGTGGGGGGCGGCATCGCGGCGATACTGGACAGCGCCGCCGGAGCGCGCAAGATGTGCCGCATGAGCGTACAGGTGCCAGCGGATTACGGGTTCCGGGCCGAGATCCCGGACGGCGACGACCGGCAGCGGCTGGTCTGCGGCGATTGCGGCTGGATCCACTACGTCAACCCGAAGCTGGTGGTCGGCGCGGTGATCAGCCATGGCGAACAGCTGCTGCTGTGCCGCCGCGCGATCGAGCCGCGCCTGGGCTTCTGGACGATCCCGGCGGGCTATATGGAGGAGCGCGAGACCAGCGAGCAGGGCGCGGCCCGCGAAGCGCGCGAGGAAGCCTGCGCCGAGATCCGCATCGACGGCCTGCTGGGGGTGTACAACATCGCCCGGATCAGCCAGGTGCAGCTGATCTATCGTGCGGAGCTGGTGGGCGGCCGCCATGATGCGGGTCCGGAATCGCTGGAAAGCCGGCTGTTCGACTGGGAGGAGATTCCCTGGACCGAACTGGCCTTTCCCACCGTGCAATGGGCGCTGAACGCCTGGCGTGCCCATCGCGGCAGGCCGCTGGGGGCACCCGACGGCAATCCCGCCGATATCGACCCGCACTGGAAGAGCCTGACCGGCCGCACGGCCTGAACCGCACCGCCTGAACCGCGCGCCCTGACATTCCGGGACTGGAACGGTCAGCTGCGGCACGCCTGAACCGCCCCGCCTGAACCGCCGGGCCGCGCGGCTATGGCCGGGTGAAGGCCCGGGCCCGGCTGCGGGCAACGGCCAGGAAGTTCCCGACGAGGCCCGACGGGGTGCCGCTGGCATAGAGGCAGGCGATCGGGCTGGTCGGGACAGGCGGCGCGAACGGCAGGAAGGCCGCCGCCGCGCCGTGAAACATCCGCATGCTGGCCGGCATCACTGCGCTGCCGCGCCCCGCCGAGACCATGGCCAGGCAACCTGCAGCATCTTCCATCTCGGTCAGCATGCTGGGCACGGCGCCTGCGGCGGCCATCAGCGCCACCACGCTGTCAGCGAAGCTTGGGCGGGGCGCCCGCGGGAAGACGACGAGCGGCTCGTCATGCAGGTCGGCCAATGTCACCCGGCCCCGCTGCGCCAACGCCCCGCCGGCCGGGGTGGCGAGCACGAGAGGCTCGTCGACCAGCGCTTCGGACGTCAGCCCGGCACGGACGGGATATTGGCGGGCGAAGCCGATATCGATCCGGCCCTCGAGCAGGGCGGCGACCTGCTGGTCCTTCGCCAGGTTGTGCAGGCGCGGCTCGACCAGGGGATAGCGGTCCTGGAAATCCGACAGCACCCAGGGGACGAAGCGGTAGATCAGCGACCCGAAATAGCCGATGTTGATCTGCCCCTGCATGCCGCGTTCGGCAAGGCGGACGCTCTCCACCGCCTTTTCCATGCCCGACAGCACGGCCTGGATATCGGCAAGGAACTGCGCGCCGGCCCGGGTCAGGGCCACGTTGCGGCGATTGCGCTGGAACAGGCCGACACCGAGGCGCAGCTCGAGGTCCTGTATCGCGCGGGACAATGGCGGCTGGGAAATGTTCAGCCGTTCAGCCGCCGCCCGGAAATTCAGCGTTTCGGCCACCATGACGAAATAGCGCAGCAGCCGCAGGTCGACGCCCGGCGGCAGCGAAGCGAGGGTCCGGACCGTTTCAGCGCCGTGTGAATCGTTGGACAGCGGTATCGTCGATCTCCACGCCGAATCCCGGCCCGTCGGGCAGCCAGGCCATCCCGGCGCCATAGCGGATGGGTACGGTCACGATATCGGAAGACAGGAATCGCGGCCCCATCCATTCGCAACCCAGGTCCAATGTCCCGATCGCCGCACCCAGATGCAAGCACGCCGCGGTGCCGAGGGAGGTTTCCAGGAAGCAGCCGCCGAACAGCGCGAAGCCAAGTTCCCGCGCCAGCCGCGCCAGCCGCAAGCTGGCCAGCAGCCCGCCGGATTTCAGTGGCTTCAGCGCCAGCGCCGCGAAGGCACCCGCCCGGTCGATGGCCAGCAGGCTGCGTGCATCCGACAGGCTTTCATCCGCCATCAGGGTCATCGGAAACCGCCCGCGCAGCCGGGCATGGCCGGCAAGGTCGTGGCGGGGGAGGGGCTGTTCGGCGACCCGGTAGCCGGCATCGGCAAGGGCGGCGAAATGGCGTCCGGCCTGCAATTCGCTCCACGCACCGTTCAGGTCGATGCGTAGCTCGGCACGATCGGCAAGCGCCTTGCCGATGGCCAGGGCGCGGGCCCGGTCCGCCTCCTCCGGCCGGCCGCCCATCTTGACCTTGAACCGCGTGATGCCTTCCGCCAGCCGCTGCTCCGCCTCGTCGAGGTCGGTGGCGACATCCGCCGCGCCCAGGGGCCAGGAAAGTGCGAAAGACGGCACCTGCCCGCCCCCCAGCAAGGCATGGACCGGCAGGCCGAGCCGCCGCGCCGCCAGGTCGAGCAGGGCCATCTCGATGCCGGCCTTGGCGAAGGCATTGCCATGGGCCGCGCGGTCCATCGCCGCCAGCGCCGCATTCAGGCCCATCGCCTCGCGACCGCAGATCGCCGGGCCGAGATGCGTGTCGATGATCGCCTTGACGGATTCGATGCTGTCGCCGCTCCACCAGGGGCCGCCGGCGGTGGCGACCTCGCCATGGCCGACCGCGCCGTCCCGGCTGACGATGCGGACCAGCAGGCAGGTCTGGGTGCTGACGGTGGTCGCCGCATGGGTGTGGCTGCGCACCGCGGGGATGTCCACGATCCGCGTTTCGACGGCCTGGATGGTGTCGCCCATCGTCGTGGCGGCCGGGGCGAGGACCGCGAGATCCGCCATCGCGGTCAGGCCTTGGCCACGCCGATGCGGGGCATCGGAAAGGCCGGCCGCGCGATGGCGAAATCCAGATATCCCATCCGCGCCAGCGGCTGCAGCCGGTCGTAGTCGAGCAACCCGTCGGTCAGCGCCGCATCGTCGATATGGACGCCCACGACCGTGCCGAAGATCACCGCATTGGGAGGGTCGCCGGGCAGCGAGACCTGCATCAGGGTGCGGCACTCGAACTGCACCGGGCTTTCCGCCACGCGGGGCGGGGCGACCAGCCGCGATGGCGCCTTCGTGAGCCCGGCGAACGCGAATTCGTCCTGCCCCCGGGGCAGGAAGGCGGAGCTCTCGTTGCAGGCATCGCGGGTCGCATGGGTCGCCATGTTGTAGACGAACTCGCCGGTTTCCACGGCATTCCGGACGCTGTCCTTCAGCCCGCCGTCCTGGTGCGGCCCATTGGCGGAGAACATCACCGCCGGCGGGTTGTAGCGCACCAGGTTGAACAGGCTGAACGGCGCAAGGTTGGCCCGCCCATCCCGGTCGATCGTCGATATCCAGCCGATCGGCCGCGGCACGACACAGGCGATCAGTGGATCGTGCGGCAGGCCGTGATCCTGCCCCGGGACGTAGAACATGCGGGCCTTCCGGTCAGGCAGGATCGAGAACGAAGTTCTTCTCCAGGACCCGGATGCCCTCCGCGGTGCCCAGTGCATGGATCAGGGGCGGGCGGACCCCTTCGACGCAATCCTCGTCGACATAGACGCCACCCTCGAAATAGGCCTGCGTGACATGCTCCGCAAAGCCATCCGCCCGGATCCGGAAATGCACATGCGCAGGCCGCCAGGGGTGACGCCCCATCAGCTCCAGCAGCTTGCCGGTCGGCCCGTCATGCGGAATCGTGTAGGGGGCCGGCACCGAGGTGCGCACGGAATAGGCGCCATCCGCGCCGATCTTCAGGCGGCCGCGGTAATAGGCCAGATCGTCCATATAGTCGCAGAATCCGCTGTAATTGCCGTCGGGATCGGCGTGCCAGATGTGCAGCTCGGCACCCTCGATCGGCCTGCCGGCCAGGTCGGTGACCGTGCCGCGCACGATCATCGGCTCGCCCTGCCCCTCAAGCACCTTGAGGGAGTCCCGGACCAGCGGGGTCTCTTCCTTGAAGTACGGCCCCTCGAGCGCGGTGGTCGACCCCTTGCGGCGCTTCATCTCGATATCGTGGATCGTCGCGTTGAACCACAGGTCGCAGGACAGCGGAATCTCGAACGGCGCCGCCCCTGCATAGCCCATCAGGAAGCCGACGGCGTTGCGATATTCCTCGAACGTCACGTCATGCCTGTCCATCACGCCGCGCACCGCCGTCACGATGTCGTAGACGATCTCATCGACCCGGTTGTGGCTCATCCCGCTCCCCCTCTGGCGTCCGGCGCCCGATTATCGGCACCTGTTGTTGGCGTCGCTCCCTTATGACCGCGCCAGCCTCATACCGGAAATGTGAAGTGGAGCGGCAATTGATACTCCAAGAGTATCAATCAGGAACCGAACCGCTGTTGGACAGGCCCGATGCCCGACCGCTATGGACAAGGGTAGCGGTGCTTCGGCCTGGGTATCGAAGGGATGCGAAACATGGAGATCCGGCGGCTCAGATACTTTCTGGCGGTGGCAGAGGAGCTGCACTTCGGGCGCGCCGCGGCGCGACTGGACATCGCCCAGCCGCCCCTGTCGCGCCAGGTCGCGCTGCTGGAGAGCGAGATCGGCGCAGAGCTGTTCGACCGCAGCAGGAGCCAGATCCGGTTGACCCAGGCCGGATCGGTCCTGCGCGAGCATGCGCAGCGATTGCTTGAGCAGCTGGACGAGGCGATCGAGCAGACCCGCTCGATCGGCAGCGGGCGCGCCGGCCGGCTGCGGGTCGGCTTCTCCGATTGCGCCTCGTTCGGGCCGTTGCCGGAACTGACCCACGCCTATCGCACGCGGTTTCCCGACGTCGACCTCGTGCTTACGCCCTATGGCGCCACGACCCTGGCGCGCGCCCTGATCCGCGGCGAGATCGATCTGGCGGTCAGCCGCCAGTCCCTGGCCGACGAGGCCTTTCGCGTCGAACATCTCTGCCTGGAGCCGCTGGTCGCGGCCATGCCCTGCCGCTTTGCAGGCGAAGGCCGGCAGCTGGCCTCCCTGTCCCTGCTCTCGGACTGGCCGCTGATCGTTTACCTCAACCCCGGCGCCGGGCAGGAGAACGACCCGATCCTGGCCCTGTGCCGATCGGAGGGTTTCGACCCGGTGCAGTGCATCGGCGCCCCCGACATGCGCGCCGCACTGGGCCTGGTCGCCATGGGTGCCGGCGTCACCCTGGTGCCTTCCTCGGCCGGGGCAGCCTGCCTGCCGCAGGTCGTTCTCCGCCCCTATGCCGGCCGGAACCCGCAGGTCGCGCTGTCGGTGGGCGTGCGGCGCGACAATTGCGCGCCGCAGGTCCGGCAGTTCCTGGAGCTCTGCCGGCGCGAAGCCCGCAGCGAGCCGGCCCGGCCTGCCATGGCGCTGCTTGCCTGAGCGGCGCCGTCAACCGTTCAGGTTGGCATTCAGGGCGCCGATGACCGGTAGCTCGGCAAAGCCGAGGCGCCCCGAGATCCGGTGGGCGGCGTCGCGCGTGATCGCGCGGAACGCGCGCGGCTGGTCGGCGAAGCGGCTGCGCGGGATCGAGAGGCTGAGGACCGCGACCCGGCGCGCGGCGTGATCGCCGATCCATGCGGCACAGCAGCTGATGTTCCTGTCGTACCCGCCATCGTCGGCGACATCGCCGGCGTCTTTCAGCGCCAGTATCCGGTCCTGGAACCCGTCTGCATCGGCAATGCCGCCGGGCCGCCCGGCACGCAGCGCGATATAGTCGCGCAGCGCCGCCTCGTTCAATGTGGAGAGGTGCAGCCAGCCCGGCGCGCAGGCGTGCAGCGGCACCTGCCCGCTGAGGAAGGTCGAGGCCACGCGGACCGCCCGCGTCCCTTCGCGCTGGCTGACGATCAGCAGGGCATCGTGGTCATGCTGGGTGAGGTGCAGGGTCTCGCCATATTCCTCGCGCATGGCATTGAGGACCGGCCGCGCCGCCTCGACCAGCGGCGAGGATTCCTCCAGCACCCGGTTCAGCGACGCCACGAGCGGCCCCAGCCGGTATTGCCCGGCGGAGACTTTCGAGAGCAGGCCGATCCCGGCCAGCCCCGCCACCAGGTCATGCGCGCCCGACACCGAGTAGCCGAGCTCGCGGGCCAGCTCCGACACCCGCCGCTCCGGGCGCTCCGCCGAGAAGCAGCGCAGGACCGCGCCGATCTTCCTGATCGTCTTCATCCGCACCCCCCTTGCGTATGATTTTCCGGTAATACCGGAGAATCGCCCGGTATGATGACATACCTTCCGACATCGCCGCTCTGCTGACAAAGTGCCCTGGATTTCAGGTCTGCTCAACGCAGCGGGCACTTCCAGGGAGGAAACAATCCAATGAATGTCGGCAAGGGAAAGGTCGCGGCGCCCTATACCGGGGCGGAGTTCCTCGACAGCCTGCAGGACGGGCGCGAGATCTACATCCACGGCGAGCGGGTGAAGGACATCACGAAGCACCCCGCCTTTCGCAACTCGGCGCGGATGGTGGCGCGCTGGTACGACCGGCTGCATGAGAAGAAGGACGCGATCGGCGTCCCGACGGATACTGGCTCGGGCGGCTGGACCCATCCGTTCTTCAAGGGCTCGAAGACCGCCGAGGACCTGGTCCGCAGCCGCGACGCCATCGCCGAGACGCAGCGCGTGTCGCATGGCTGGATGGGGCGTTCGCCGGACTACAAGGCCTCGTTCCTCGGCACCCTGGGCGCGAATGCCGGCTTCTATGGCGAATATGCCGAGAATGCCCGGCGCTGGTACGCCCGCAGCCAGGAGCGGCTCGACTACTGGAACCACGCGATCGTCCACCCGCCCGTCGACCGCCATCTGCCGATCGAGGAAACCGGCGACGTCTACATGCAGGTGGAGAAGGAGACCGATGCCGGGCTGATCGTCTCCGGCGCGAAGGTCGTCGCCACCGGCTCCGCACTGACCCACTACAACTTCATCGCCCATTACGGGCTGCCGGTGAAGGACACCAAGTTCGCCCTGGTCTTCACCGCGCCGATGGGCGCCGACGGGGTGAAGCTGATCTCGCGCGCGAGCTACGAGCTGAACGCGGCCGTGATGGGCACGCCGTTCGATTTCCCGCTGTCGTCGCGCATGGACGAGAACGATTCGATCCTGGTGTTCGACAAGGTGCTGGTGCCTTACGAGAACGTCTTCATCTACGGCGATATCGAGAAGGTGAACATGTTCTTCCCCGCCTCGGGCTTCGTGCCGCGCTTCACGCTGCACGGCACGACGCGGCTGGCGGTGAAGCTGGACTTCATCACCGGGCTGTTCGCGCGTGCACTGGAGGCCACCGGCACCAGCGCCTTCCGCGGGCCGCAGACCGCGGTGGGCGAGGTGATTGCCTGGCGCAACCTGTTCTGGGGCCTGTCGGACGCCATGGTGAAAAGCCCCGTGCCCTGGCCGGGCACCGATGGCTACAACCTGCCCAATATCGGCTACGGCAATGCCTATCGCGTGCTGGGCCCGATGGCCTATTCCCGGATCAAGGAGCTGATCGAGCGCCATGTGGCCAGCGGCCTGATCTACCTTCCCAGTTCATCCCTGGAATTCGAGAACGAGGCGGTGCGCCCCTATCTCGACCGCTTCGTGCGCGGCTCGAACGGCATGCAGGCGATCGACCGGGTGAAGCTGCTGAAGCTGCTGTGGGATGCGATGGGCTCTGAGTTCGGCGGCCGGCACGAGCTTTACGAGACCAACTACGCGGGGAACTACGAAAACATCCGCATCGAGACCATGCTGACGGCCCAGGCCAACGGCGAGATGGAGATGATGCAGCAGCTGGTGACCGACTACATGGCCGAGTACGACCTGGACGGCTGGACCGCGCCCGACATGGTCAATCCCTGGGACGTCAACCGGCTGCGCCAGGGCTTCCAGCCCTGATCGACGGCCCGGCGAACGGCGGCGCGGGCATGTTTCCCGACGACCGGGACGGAGGGGTCCGGATCGCCTGCGAGGGCGATCTGGACCTGCCGGCCAGCGTGGTGACGATCGGGGCGTTCGACGGCGTGCATCGCGGCCACCAGGCGCTGATCTCCGCTGCCATCCGCAGCGCCAGGGCGTTGCGCCTGCCGGCCGTCGTCTGGACCTTCGACCCCCTGCCCAAAGTGCTGTTCGCCAAGGCCAGGCCGCTGACCCCGCGCGGCGAAAGGCTCGCCCGGATTGCCGCGCTCGGCCCGGACTGGATCATCGTATCGCGGTTCACCCCGTCCTATGCCGCGCGCAGCGCCGAGCGCTTCCTGGCCAGCCTGGCCGGCATCGCGCCGCAACAGGTCCATGTCGGCGGGGATTTCCGCTTCGGCGCGGGCCAGTCGGGGGACATCGCCTTGCTCAGGACCGCCTTCCCTGTCGTCGTGCATGGCCCGGTTCGCTGCGGCGCGGGACAGGTCGTGTCGTCCAGCCGAATCAGGTCGCTGCGCGATGCCGGCGACGAACCCGCCGCGGCGGCGCTTCTGGATGCGCCTGCCGGTGCCTTCCTGGCCGGGCTGATGATGCTCACGGCGAATCCGGGGTGCGGCGATGGCTGACCTCACGCGGGAAAGGTTGCGCGACGCCTTCGGCGGCTTTGCCACCGGGGTGGCGGTGATCACCGCCGCCACCGGGCAGGGCGATCACGGCATGACCGCCAACGCCTTCATGTCGGTCTCGCTGGACCCGCCGCTGGTCTCGATCTCGCTGTCGCTGCGCTGCCGGATGCTGGGCTATGTCCGGCAGTCGGGCCGCTACGTGGTGAATGTCCTGCGCCACGACATGGAGCCCCTGGCCAGGCATTTTGCCGGGCAGGGCGATCCGGCCCTGGCGATCCGCCTTGCCCGGACGCAGGACCGTCCCGTGATTGCCGGCGCGGTGGCGCAGTTCTTTGCGGATGTGCAATCGGAGATCCTGGCGGGCGACCACGCCATCGTGATCGGCCGGGTCACCGATCTCCGGCGGGATGCCGAAGCACGGCCCCTGCTGTTCTGCGGCGGCAAGTTCGGGCAGATGGCGCCGGCCGCCGAGGGATGAGAGCCTGACAATGAATGCGCGATGCGCAGACCCCGAAAGCTGCGGCCCTAGGCCCATCTCGTCACCCGCGGGCTTGTCCCGCGGGTCCATGGTGCCACCAACCTCAATAGATTGAGACCGGCATCGACATGGACCACCGGGTCAAGCCCGGTGGTGACGATGCAAGCGGGCGTTCGGTAAGACGGTCGATTGATTCACAAGCTCTGAGGCCGGGTGTCAGCGACGTCGGGCGTCAGCGATCGGGCGCCGCACCGAAGAACCGTCGCGCGGCCGCACGGTGCCGCTCGCGGATGCTGCCTGCCGCCGCCCGTGTCGCGGCCAGCAGGACCGCGAAATCGTCGGTGAAGCCGATGCCCGGCAGGAAGTCGGGGATCGCGTCGGTCGGCAGCACGAAATAGGCCAGGGCGCCGAACAGGGTTGCCTTCGCCGCCACCGGTGTGCCCCGGTCGATGGCGCTGTAGAACGCAGCGACGGCGGTTTCAGAGAACGGCACCCGGCCGGCGGTGCGGCGCAGCTTGCGCCAGAAGCCGTCGCGGACCAGGGCCTCTTCCGCCGCCGGGCCCAGGCCGGTGGACATGCCTGTGGAACTGTTCATGACCGGGAATGTGGGGAGTCCGGCGCTCCGCCGCAATTCAGGCCCCGAAAGTCAGGCCCCGAAATTCAGGCGATGGCATCCATGAAGGCCGCCATGTCGATATCCTTGTCCGTCACGCCGCCGGCATCGTGGGTCGCCAGGGTCACCTCCACCCGGTTGTAGACGTTGAACCATTCCGGATGGTGATCCATCTTCTCCGCCAGCAGGGCCACCCGGCTCATGAAGCCGAAGGCGGCGCTGAAGTCGGCGAACCGGAAGGTCTTGCCGATGGCTTCGCGGCCCTCCGTCTCGACCCAGCCGTTCAGCCCCGCCAGCGCCTGCCGGCGGGCATCCGCGTCCAACTTTGCTGTTGCCATGATCCAGTCCCTCCATTGCGCCTGTCGCGGCCTGCACTACCGGAACCCGGCATATCCGATCCGGTTGCCCGGCAGCAGGGCCGGTGTCGCATGTTGAGCAGCCGCGCGGAAGGCCCCGACCGCTTCCTCGCCCTGGCGGAATCCGCCTTCGCGGAGATCCCGGAGGCACTGCGCCGGCACTGCGCCGGGATCGTCTTCCGGGTCGCCGACTGGCCGGACCGGGCGACCCTGGACGAGATGGGCATCGACCATCCGCTGGACCTGCTGGGTCTCTATCACGGGGTCAGCATCGACCAGCAGTCGGTGCTGGATTCGGGCCGCCTGCCGGACATGATCTGGCTCTACCGCGAGCCGATCCTGGCCTATGTGCAGGAAACGGGCGAGGCCCTGGCCGACGTCGTGCGCAATGTCCTGGTGCACGAGATCGGCCATCATTTCGGCTTCTCCGACGACGACATGCATGACCTCGAGGACGAGGCCGATTGACCGCGGATCCCGGCTACGGGCTGCCGGCCAGCAGCTCCGCGACGAAGGCCGGCACCAGCTCCGTCGCCGGGCCCCGGCGCGCCTCGGCGAACAGGCTGGCGCCTTCCGACGGCTCCAGGTTCAGCTCCACGGTATGCGCCCGGCCATGGCGGCGCACCTCATCCACGAAGCCGGCCGCCGGGTAGACATTGCCCGAGGTGCCGATCGACACGAACAGGTCGCAGGCCGCCAGCTCCACCCCGATCTTCGCCATGTGGAAGGGCATCTCCTCGAACCAGACCACATCGGGCCGCATGAAGCCCGCCGCGGCGCAGGCGGGGCAGGCGGTATCGGCGCCGATCGCCGCGCGGCATTCCCCCACGGTGCCGCAGCTGTCGCAGCGCACCTTCAGGATCTCGCCATGCATGTGCAGCAGGTTGCGGCTGCCGGCACGCTCGTGCAGGTCGTCGACATTCTGGGTCACCACCAGGACCCGGCCCGGATGCGCCCGCTCCAGCTCCGCCAGCGCCAGATGCGCCGCGTTCGGCCGGTAACCCGCCATGCCGGCGCGCAGCCTGTTGTGGAAGTCGTGCACATGGCCCGGGTCCCGGGCGAACC
Source organism: Sneathiellaceae bacterium (assembly GCA_040216765.1). Classification (GTDB taxonomy): domain Bacteria; phylum Pseudomonadota; class Alphaproteobacteria; order Ferrovibrionales; family Ferrovibrionaceae; genus Marinibaculum. The sequence goes on from JAVJON010000033.1 coordinate 62,738, forward strand.
CGCCCGGGGTGGCGACATCCTCCAGCCGCACCTTCGTCCACAGCCCGTCCGCGTCGCGGAACGTGTCCAGGCCGCTTTCCTTCGAGATCCCCGCCCCGGTCAGGATGACGATCCGTCGATAGCCCATGCCCCCTCCCGTCCCTCGTCCGATCCGGCGTCGCCCGATCTGCCGTCGCACAATCTGCCGGATTGCCCGCGCCCGGCTTTGGCTTCATCCTGGCGCCCTCGCCCGGCCAGCATGGCCGGGCCGCGAGAGGAGAGTGCCGCCATGGCCGCTGCATCCGGCTCCGCCCCCCTCAGGCCGCGCCAGCCGCTGCGCCTGGAAGACTGCGTCAACGAGACCTGCCCCTGGTCGGGCAAGCCCGTCGCCGCCGATTCGCTCACCGTCCATGATGGCAAGGTGGTCGGCTTCTGCAATCCGGGCTGCCGCGACAAGTTCGACGCGGCCCTGCGCCATTTCCGGGCCGCCGAGGAGCGCCGCCGCGGGGTCGTCTGACGGCCGGGCCTGTCAGGCGCGATCAGCCATCGGCGTAGGCATAGGCGGCCTCGGCCGCCACGCCTGCGCCGGAGCCGCCATCCAGGTCGAAGCTCTCCTCGATGCGGTAGATCGCGCCGCTCTGGGACAGCTGCGAGGAATAGAGCTGGAAGCTGTCGACCTCGAACGGCAGCAGCGACAGCACGTTGTTGCGCGCCAGATAGTCGCCCAGCCGGTTCCCCGGCACGCCGCGATCCAGCTTGGCGAGGGTGATATGGGGGTGGAACTTGCGGTTCTCCGGCGGCAGGCCGACCCGCGCGAGGGCTGTCTCCACCTTGGTCTGCAGGCGCATCAGCGCCGGGTTGCTGCGCACCCCGGCCCACAGCACCTTCGGCCGCTTGCGATCGCCGAATATGCCGATCTCGGCGATCGACAGGCTGAACGCCGGGCTGCGGATCGCCGCCAGGGCATAGACGACATCGTCGGCCGTCCGCTCGTCCACCTCGCCGATGAAGCGCAGGGTCAGGTGCAGCTGGTCCTCCCGCTGCCAGCGCGCGCCGGCGAGCCCGCCGCAATAGAGCATCAGGCTCTGCTTCACGCTGTCGGGGAGGGCAATGGCGGTGAACAATCTGATCATCGCGTGCGACCTTTCCTGCTGGGCGCGACAGCGCCGCCCGGAGGCGGCCGGCGCCAAGGGGGGATGCTCTATGGGCAGGGATTGGGCTGTTCGGTATGGATCGTCTCGATGAGTTCCAGCACCTCCATGTCGAGTTTCAGGTCGGCGGCACCCAGGTCCGCTTCCAGCTGTTCGATGCTGGTGGCGCCCAGGATCGTCGAGGTCACGAACGGCCGCGATGCCACATAGGCCAGCGCCATCTGCGCCGGGTCCAGGCCATTGTCCTTCGCCAGATGCACATAGCGTGCGACCGGCAGCACGGCTTCCGGCGTGGCATAGCGCTGGAAGCGGTCGAACAGGGTCAGGCGGGCGCCCGCCGGCTTCGCGCCGTTCAGGTACTTGCCGCTGAGCACGCCCATCGCCAGCGGCGAATAGGCAAGCAGCCCGGCCTGCTCCCGCATCGCGATTTCCGCCAGGCCGATCTCGAAGGTCCGGTTCAGCAGGTTGTACGGATTCTGGATGCTGGCGATGCGCGGGCCCCGCCCGGCATCGGCGGCGCGCAGATAGTCCAGCATGCCCCAGGGGGTCTCGTTGGAGACGCCGACCGCCCGCACCTTGCCGGCGCGCACCAGGTCGCCCAGCACCTCCAGCGTCTCGGCGATCGGCACGCAGTCGGGCCGTTCCTCCGGCGCATAGCCCAGCTTTCCGAAGAAGTTGGTCGACCGCTCCGGCCAATGCACCTGGTAGAGGTCCAGATAGTCGGTGCGCAGGCGGCGCAGGCTCTGCTCCAGGGCATAGGTGATCTGCTGCCGGTCCAGGCGGCTCTCCGCCAGGCCCGCCGCCGGGTCGCGCATCCAGCTCATCGGGCTGCGACCCGCCACCTTGCTGGCCAGGACGATGCGGTCGCGGCCGCCGCGGGCGGCCAGCCAGGAACCGATATGGCTCTCCGTGCGGCCCTGGGTCTCCGCCCTGGGCGGCACCGGATACATCTCTGCCGTGTCCACGAAGTCGACGCCGCGGTCCAGCGCCAGGTCGAGCTGGCGATGGGCCTCTGCCTCGTCGTTCTGCTCGCCCCAGGTCATGGTGCCCAGGCAGTACGCGCTGACCTCTATGCCGGTGCGGCCCAGCGGGCGCCTGTCCATCGCCTGTACTCCCATCCCGCCGGTCCGGCGGGCCTGAAGGCGGGGCTCAACCGCCCCGCACGAATTCCAGCACGGCCGGGCCGAGCCGCTCCGCCAGCACCGCGGCACCGGCGGCGTTGGGATGCAGCCCGTCGGCCTGGTTGAGCTCCGGCCGGACCGCCACCCCGTCCAGCAGGAAGGGGTAGAGCGGCACGTCGTGGCGCGCGGCGAGCTCGCCATAGATCGGGTTGAACGCAGCGGCATAGTCCGGCCCCAGGTTCGGCGCCGCCAGCATGCCCACCAGCAGCACCGGGATGCCGCGCGCCGCCACCTTCTCCAGGATCGCGTCCAGGTTGGCCTTCGCCGCCGCCGGGTCGAGCCCGCGCAGCACGTCGTTGGCGCCCAGCGCGACGATCAGGTAGTCGGGCTTCTCCGCCAGCACCCAGTCCAGCCGCGCCAGGCCGCCGGCGGTGGTGTCGCCGCTGACCCCGGCATTGATCACCCGGGCGTCCAGGCCGTTTTCCGCCAGCCAGGCCTGCAGGCGCGCCGGCGGCGCCTCGCCCTCCGCCAGGCCATAGCCGGCGGTGATGCTGTCGCCCAGCATGGTGATGACCACCGGGTCCGCCGCGGATGCCGCCCGCGGCAGCCCCAGCAGGGGCAGGAGGACGAGCAGCAGCAGGGCAGGCAGGCGAATCGGGCCGGACCGCCGATGCCCGGCGGGGAGCCGGGCATCGGCCAAGCGGTGCTTGATCCCGCCGGATTGCCGGCCATATGGATCGGATGGGCCTCGTCCGTGACGGGGCGCAGGGTGCCGAACCTTGCCTCTCCCGCCACGCATACCGGGTCTCCGATGAATCTGACCAATCCGCCGACCGCCCGACCTTCGCTGCCGGACGGGGCATCCGCGCCCGCCCCGGCCACCGCCACGGCGATGGTGGACCTGCACGACGTACACCTGACATTGGTGGGCACGGCCGGACCCGTCAATATCCTGCGTGGCCTCTCCCTCGCCATTGCGCCCGGCCAGTCGGTCGGGGTGGTCGGCCCCTCGGGCTCCGGCAAGTCCACCCTGCTTGCCGTCATGGCGGGGCTGGAGCGGGCGCAGAGCGGCACGGTGACTGTCGCCGGGAATAACCTGTCGGCCCTGGGCGAGGATGCGCTGGCACTGTTCCGGCGCCGCCATCTGGGCATCGTCTTCCAGTCCTTCCACCTGATCCCGACCATGACGGCGGTGGAGAATGTCGCCGTCCCGCTGGAGCTGGCGGGCCGCCGCGACGCCTTCGACCTGGCCGAATCGGCCCTCGATTCGGTCGGGCTGGCGCATCGCCGCACCCATTACCCGACGCAATTGTCCGGCGGCGAGCAGCAGCGGGTGGCCCTGGCCCGCGCCGCGGCCGGCGAACCGGACCTGCTGCTGGCGGACGAACCCACCGGCAACCTGGATGCCGGGACCGGCGGCGCCATCGTCGACCTGATGTTCGCCCTGCAGGCCCGCCACGGCACGACCCTGGTGCTGATCACCCATGACGAGGCGCTGGCGCGGGCCTGCGACCGCCTGGTGCGGATCAGCGACGGCCGCATCGTGGCCGACGAGCCCGCGCGGGCCGCCGCCGCAGCGGCGGCACGCCGCCCCACCGGCACGGCCGGCGACTGATCCGGATGCAGAGCCTCCCGATCGCCCTGCGCTTTGCCCGGCGGGAGCTGCGTGGCGGCCTGAAGGGCTTCCGCATCTTCCTGGCCTGCCTGGCGCTCGGCGTGGCGGCGATCGCGGCCGTCGGCTCCCTGGCGGCGGCGATCGTCACCGGGCTGGAGCGTGACGGCCGCTCCATCCTGGGCGGCGATGTGGAACTGCGCCTGGTGCTGCGGCCCGCCAGCCCGGCGGAGCTGGACTGGCTGACGGCGCGGGCCGAGGTCTCGCAGGTGGTGCAGACCCGCGCCATGGCCCATGCCGTCGCCAACGACCGCCGCACCCTGGTGGAGCTGAAGGCGGTCGACGCGGCCTATCCGCTCTATGGCCGGGCGGTGCTGGCCGCCGGCCCCGGCGCGCCCTCGGAAGCGCCCCTGTCGCTGGACGACGCCCTGGCCAGCGGCGCCGACGGCCTGCCCGGCGCCGTCGCCGACCCGATCCTGCTGCAGCGGCTGGCGCTGCAGCCCGGCGACCGGCTGCGGGTGGGGACGCAGGATTTCGTCCTGCGCGCCGCCCTGCAGCGCGAGCCCGACCGCGGCAGCGCGGGCCTGACCCTGGGACCGAAGCTGCTGGTGTCGCGCGCCGCGCTGGAGGAGACCGGCCTGGTCACCGAGGGCAGCCTGCTGTTCTACTTCTACCGGCTGAAGCTGCCGCCCGGCAGCGACACAGCCGCCTTCGTGACGGAGATGAAGGCCGCCTTTCCGGAGGCCGGCTGGCGGGTGCTGGACTGGCGCAACGGCAATCCCGGCCTGCGGCAGTTCGTCGACCGGATCGGCCTGTTCCTGGTGCTGGTCGGGCTGACCGCGCTGCTCGTCGGCGGGGTCGGCGTGGCCAATGCGGTGAAGAGCTACCTGGACGGCAAGACCGTCACCATCGCCATCCTGAAATGCCTGGGCGCGCCGGGGCAGGTGATCTTCCAGACCTACCTGGTGCAGATCCTGGTGCTGGCGCTGGGCGGCATCGCCATCGGCCTGGCCCTGGGCGCCGTGGCGCCGGTGGCGCTGGCCGCCCTGCTGGAGGATGTGCTGCCGGTGCCGATCGCGGTCGGCTTCTATCCGGGGCCGCTGCTGCTGGCCCTGCTCTACGGCCTGCTGACCGCCCTGGCCTTCGCGCTCTGGCCGCTGGCGCGGGCGCGCGAGGTCAGCCCGGCCGGCCTGTTCCGCGCCGCCGCGGCGCCGCCGGGCGGCTGGCCGCGCCGCGGCTATATCCTGGCCACGGGGGCGATGTTCCTGGCCCTGGCGGCGATCGCCGTGCTGACCACCGCGGCGCAGGACTTCGCCCTGGGCTTCGTGCTGGGCGCGGCCGCCAGCCTGGTCCTGCTGCGCCTGCTGGCGGTCGGCATCACCCGCGCCGCGCGCCGCGCCGGACGGCCGCGGATCGCCGCGGTGCGGCTGGCGCTGGCCAGCATCTGCCGGCCCGGCGCGGCGACGCCGGGGATCGTGCTGTCGCTGGGGTTGGGCCTGTCCCTGCTGGTCACGGTGGCGCTGATCCAGGGCAACATGAATGCCGAGATCGGCGGGCGCATGCCCGAGGAGGTGCCGGCCTTCTTCTTCATCGACATCCAGTCCGACCAGGTCGCCGCATTCGACGAGGTGGTGACCGCGGTGCCCGGCGCCAGCGGCCTGGACCGGGTGCCGATGCTGCGCGGGCGGATCTCCGCCGCGAACGGCGTGCCGGCGGACGAACTGACGGTCGCCGAGGACCAGCGCTGGGTGCTGCGCGGCGATCGCGGCATCACCTATGCCGCCGCCCCGCCCGAGAACACCGAGATCGTCGAGGGCGACTGGTGGCCGGCGGACTATGACGGCCCGCCGCTGATCTCGATGGAGGTCGATGCCGCACGGGGCCTGGGCCTGGCGGTCGGCGACAGCCTGACAGTCAACGTGCTGGGCCGCGACGTGACGGGCACCATCGCCAACCTGCGCGAGGTCGACTGGTCGTCGCTGGGCATCAACTTCGTGATGATCTATTCGCCGGGCCTGCTGTCCGCCGCCCCGCACACGCACCTGGCCACCGTCCATGCCGAGGGCGCGGCGGAGGAGGCGTTGTTCCGCGACGTCACCGATGCCTTCCCGAACGTCTCGGTGGTGCGGGTGAAGGAGGCCCTGCAGGAGGTCAACCGCCTGCTGGCGCAGGTCGCCATGGCGGTGCGCTCCGCCGCCGGCATCACCCTGCTGGCCGGCATCCTGGTGCTGGCCGGGGCGATCGTGGCGGGCCGCCGCACCCGCCTGCGCGAGGCGGCCATCCTGAAGGTCCTGGGGGCGACGCGCGCGGACGTGCTGCGGGCGATGATCGTGGAATATGCCATCCTGGGGCTGGCGACCGCGGTGGTCGGCGGCCTGGTCGGCTGGATCGCCGCCTGGGTGGTGATCACCCAGGTGATGGGGGCGGAGTGGGTGATGCTGCCCGGCACCCTGCTGCTCACCGCGCTGGGCGCCATGGCGCTGACGGTGCTGCTCGGCCTCGCCGGCACCTGGCAGATCCTGTCGCAGCGCCCGGCGCGGGTGCTGCGGGAAATCTGAGCGCGGCACCCGGCACCCCCGGTAACATCGGCGTGATCGCGCCGATTCCGGGCGGCCCTTCCGCGCGATCCGCCAAATCCTTGAATTTATTTCGGAATTTCCGGGCATGAATCGCCGTGCCGGCACCGGTTGTTCTTGATTTCGCCCCCACTTCCGCCAATATCAGCGGCAGTTAACAGGTCTTCCAAATATGCATAGGGGCTAAGGAGGCGATGAACACACAGCTAGGTCGTGGCGGCTGGTCCGCTACCCGCACCGCCGATCGCGCCGTCGTCGATCAGGCGCTCCGCAGCTACATGCTGCGGGTCTACAATCTCATGGCGTCCGGCCTGCTGCTCTCCGGCATCGTTGGTGCCGTCATCGCCATGTCGCCCGAAGTACAGCAGGTGGTGTTCCAGCCGGGCCTGGTCTGGCTCTTCATCCTGGCGCCGATCGGCCTGCTCTTCGCGATGAGCTTCGGCATCAACAAGTGGAGCTCGGGCACCCTCCAGATCATGTACTGGGTGATGGTGGCCGCCTTCGGCGTGTCGCTGTCGACCATCTTCCTGGCCTATACCGCCGAAAGCGTCGTCCGGGTGTTCTTCATCACCGCCGCGACGTTCGGCGCGATGAGCCTGTACGGCTACACCACCAAGCGCGACCTGTCGGGCTGGGGCAGCTTCCTGTTCATGGGGCTGATCGGCATCCTGATCGCCAGCGTCGTGAACATCTTCATCGGCTCCTCGATGATGCAGTTCGTGATCTCGGTGATCGGCGTGCTGGTGTTCACCGGGCTGACCGCCTACGACACGCAGCGCATCAAGTCCGACTTCTACGAGGGCGATGCCCGCGAGATCACCTCCAAGAAGGCGATCATGGGCGCGGTCTCGCTCTACCTGAACTTCCTGAACCTGTTCATGCTGCTGATGCACCTGCTGGGCAACCGCAACTAGGCCCGACGCACAGCGCTATCCGACCCGGACCCCCGGCAGCCCCGCTGCCGGGGGTTCTGCTTTTGCGGACCGCCGCAAATTGCGGGTTCTGCTTGCGCGCCGGCCTGGGCTAGGGTCTTTCTCGATAAACCGCCGAGTCGTTCCGGGAGGCCCTGCCATGCGCGTGCTCATCGCCATGATGAAGCATGAGACCAACACCTTCTCTCCCATCGTCACCGATTTCGCGCGCTTCGAAGCCTGGGGCTGCCATTTCGGCGCCGCGGCGCGGGCCGCCTATGCCGGCACCGGCATGCCGATGGGCGCCTACCTGAAGCTGGCCGAGGCGCGCGGCGCAGAGATCGTCACGCCGGTGGCCGCCGAGGCGATGCCCTCCGGCCCGGTCACGGCGGATGCCTATGAGCGGCTGTCCGCGCCGATCCTGGAGGCGGTGGGCAAGGGCGTCGATCTCGCCCTGCTCGACCTGCACGGCGCCATGGTGTCGGAGGTCACGCCCGACGGCGAGGGCAGGCTGTTGCAGCGCATGCGGGAGATCGCGCCCGGCCTGCCGATCGGCGTGACCTGCGACCTGCACTGCAACCTGACCGCCCTGATGGTGGAGAACTGCACCGCCCTGATCGGCTACAAGACCTATCCCCATACCGACATGTACGAGGTCGGCGAACAGATCGGCCGGGTGATGCTGGATGCCATCGACGGCAAGGTCCGGCCGGTGATGGCCTGGGCCAATATCCCGCTCCTGTCGCAGACCCTCTGCCAGGGCACCGACGACGAGCCGATGAAGGGCCTGGTCGCCATGACCCGGGCGCAGGAGGCCGAGGGTGCGCTGGCCTCCACGGTCTTCGGCGGCTTTGCCCTGGCGGACATGAAGGATTCGGGCAATTCCGCGATCGTCGTCGCCGATGGCGATGCGGAAGCCGCTGCCGCCTGGCGCGATGCGCTGCTGGCCAGCGCCTGGGCGGCCCGCGAGGCCTTCATCTACCGCCACCGCCCGCTGGGCGAGGCGGTGGCCGGCGCCAAGGCGCTGGGGCCGCAGGTCGACGGCCCGGTGATCCTGCTGGACCATGCCGACAATTGCGGCTCCGGTGCCACCCAGGACGTGATGACGGTGATCGCCGAGGTGATCGCGCAGGGCCTGGAGGATGTCGCCGTCGCCGCGGTCTGGGACCCCGCGGCGGTGCAGGCGATGCGCGATGCGGGGGTCGGCGCGACGGTGACACTGCAGCTCGGCGGGCGCACCGACATGCCGGCGATCGGGCTTGCGGGCCGGCCGCTGGAGGTGACCGGGCGGGTGCGCACCCTGACCGACGGCGAATGGGTCGTGCACGGGCCGATGTATACCGGGGTGACGGTGAAGATGGGCCCGACGGCGGTACTGGATACCGGCAAGGTGCAGATCGTCGTGGTCTCCAACCATCACGAACCCTGGGACCAGGGGGTCTTCACCTCGGTCGGCATCCAGCCGCAGCACAAGAAGTTCCTGCTGCTGAAATCGCGGATCCACTATCGCGCGGGCTTCGGCGGCCTGTCCGACCATCACCTGACCCTGGACGGCGAGGGGGTCACCACGTCGGACAACAGCCTGCTCGACTACGAGGCGGTGCGCCGCCCGGTCTATCCGCTGGACCGGATCAACCGCCCCGACTGACGGCCCGGAACGAGGGAGCCTGCCATGCTGAAGGACAGCCAGGGCCTGGCGGTGACGACCGACGACCCGGCCGCGATCGCCGCCATCGACAGCTGCGGGGAAGGCTTCCTGCAGCAGGACCTGCAGAAGATCCTGGCGATCTTCCCGGCGGTGGAGGCCGCGCCGGACTGCGTGCAGGCGCAAAGCCTGGCGGCGATGCTGCGGATGTTCGGCGACACCTGGGAGGCGCCGCGCAACGCACGTCCCCACCTGGAGGCGGCACAGGCTGCCGCCGCCACCGCGACCGAGCGGGAGCGGCTCTGGCTCACGGCGGTCACGGCCTGGGCCGAGGGCGCGAAGGACAGCGCCATCGCCGCCCACCGGGAGATCGCGCAGCGCTGGCCGGCGGACCTGGTCAGCGCCCGCCTGGGGCAGATCCACATGTTCCTGCAGGGCGACGTGGCGGGCCAGCTGGCGATCACCGAGGCGGTCTTCGACACCTGCCGCGACCGCCCCTATGCCCATGGCATGATGGCCTTCGCCCTGGAGGAGGTCGGCCGCCTGCGCGAGGCCGAGGCGGCCGGCCGCCGCGCGGTGGAGATGCAGCGCCGCGAACCCTGGGCGCATCACGCCATCGCCCATGTGCTGGAGACCGAGGGCCGCTGGCAGGACGGGCTGGACTGGCTGCTGCCGCTGTCCGGCGAATGGCAGGGCTGCACCTCCTTCATGCTCAGCCACAACTGGTGGCATGTCGCGCTGTTCCTGATCGACGGCGACCGGGCGGCGGAGGCCCTCGCCCTGTTCGACGACCGGGTCTGGGGCGTCGACAAGAGCTATGCCGGCGACCAGGGCAATGCGATCAGCCTGGCGGCACGGCTGGAGTTCCAGGGGATCGAGGTGGGGCCGGCGCGCTGGTCGGATATCGCCGACCGGCTGGCTGGCCGGGTGGCGGAGCATATCGACCCCTTCCTGTCGGCCCATTTCGCCTATGCCCTGGCCCGCGCCGGCCGCCGCGCCGAGCTGCGCCAGATGCTCGCCAACCTGGATGCCTGGGCACCCACCGCACCGGGCTGGTGCCGCGCCACCTGGAGCGAAACCGCCCTGCCGGTGGCGAAGGGCATGGCCGCCTTCGGCCTGGGCGACACCCTGTCCGCGTACCAGCTGCTCGGCGAGGCACGGCCCCGCCTGCAGGCCCTGGGCGGCAGCCATGCGCAGCGCGACCTGTTCCACCAGTGCTGGCTGCGCGCCGGCATTGCCGCCGGCCAGGGCGATGCGGTGCGCCCCGCCCTGGAGCGGCGCAGCGCCCGCCGCCCCGGCATCGCCTATAACCGCCGCTGGGCGATGGAGGCGGCCTGAGGCGCGGCCGACCCGTCGCCACTGCCTGGCGGCGCCATGCCCTGAGCGCAGGGCCCGGCCCCTTTTGCCTGCGTTGACGGCAGGGCGGCCGGCGGCGGAAAATCGAACCCGGTCCAGAATAAGAGAAACGCCCTTGCCGGACTCGCCGCTCCAGCCCGCTGCGCTGCCGCCCGCCCGCCGCCCATGAGCGACAGCCATGCCGACCGCATCCCCCGGGACATCTCCCGCCGCGGGCGCAGCCGGGCCCTGCGCATCCTCGCCGCCGGCGCGCTGCTGGCGGCCGGCGGCTGGTTCGGCTGGTCCTGGCTGCACGATCGCTGGACCCATGTCTATGTGGTCGATGCGCGGATCGATGCCTCCTCGGTGACCCTGTCCAGCCGCATCGCGGGCTGGATCGTCGAGCTGCCGGTGGAGGATGGCGACCGGGTGGCGAAGGGCGACATCCTGGCGGTGATCGACCAGCGCGAGGCGCGGCTGAAACTGCTTGGCCTGGACGCCCAGGCCGAGCGCCTGAAGGCCGAGGAGGGCCGGCTCGCCGCGCAGCGGCGCATGATGGACCGGCAGACCGAAAGCGAGGTGGCAGAGGCGAAGGCCCGCCTGACGGCCGCCGTGGCCGACCACCGGGTCTCGGTGGCGGCCCTCTCCCTGGCGGAGAGCGCCCATCGCCGCACCCGCGAATTGCATGCCAAGCGGGTCAGTTCCGCGCAGACCCTGGACGAGGCGCGCACCGCGGTCGAGCTGGCGATGCAGGAGCATCACTCCACCGAGGCCGATATCGCCACCGCACATGCCGAGATCGCAGCGGCCGAGGCCGCCCGCGACGGGCTGGAGGTGCTGGACCGCGACCTGGCGGTGCTGCAGGCGCGCCAGCGCGAACTCGAGGCGCAGCGGGAGATGACCCGGCTGGAGGTGGAGGACCGCGTGCTGCGCGCGGCCTTCGACGGGGTGATCGACCGCACCTACATGTCGGCCGGGGAATATGTCGCGCCGGGCATGCGCCTGCTGCGCTACCACGACCCGGCACGGGTCTGGGTCGAGATGAACGTGAAGGAGACCGAGATCCGCCGCTTCCAGGTGGGGTCCAGCGCCCGGGTGACGGTGGACGCCTATCCGGACCGCCGGTTCGCGGGCCGGGTCAGCCGCATCGGCCATGCCGCCACCAGCGAGTTCGCCCTGCTGCCGACCCCCAATCCCAGCGGCAATTTCACCAAGATCACGCAGCGCCTGCCGGTCCGCATCGAGCTGCAGCAGGACGGCGACCTGCTGCGCCCCGGCATGATGGTGGAGGCGGTGATCGAGGCCGATGGCGAGGGGGACGGGGGCGACGGGGCCGCGGGCGACGGGGACGGGGGCGCCGTGGCCGGGACCGGGCCGGCCGACTGAGATGGCGGAGGCCGCCGCCGCCCCCCCTGTCGCGGGCCCGCTGCGCCAGACCATCGTCAGCGTCACCGCGGTGACCGCCGCGGTGGCCGCCGTCCTGCCGGGCACCATCATCAACGTGGCGATCCCGGACATCATGGGGTCCTTCGGCATCGGCCAGATCACCGCGCAATGGCTGGCCACCGGCTTCTTCGCGGCGATGACCGCGACCATGCTGCTGACCGACTGGGTGGTGAAGGTGTTCGGCCAGCGCATGGGGCTGGCCCTGGCGATGACGATCTTCGTGATCGGCGCGGTGCTGGGCGGGATCAGCCCGGATATCGACCTGCTGATCCTGTCGCGGGTGCTGCAGGGCGCGGCCTCCGGCGTGGTGATGCCGCTGTCCATGCTGATCATGTACGAAGCCTTCCCGCCCTCGGCCCGCGGCATGGCGATGGGCCTGTTCGGCGTGGGCGTGGTGCTGGCGCCGGCGATCGGGCCGCTGGTCGGCGGCATCCTGATCGACGCCCTGGGCTGGCGCTATGTCTTCTACATGGGCGTGCCGGTCGCCAGCCTGGCGATCCTGCTGGCGCTGCTGGTGCTGCCCGGCCGGCAGGAGAAGGGGCCGCCGCCGGGCTTCGACTGGATCGGCTTCGTGCTTCTGTCGGTCTTCCTGGTGGCGCTGCTGACCGCGCTGTCGAACGGCCAGATCGACGGCTGGGGCAGCGAGGTCACCGCCTGGCGCTTCGCCCTCGCGCTGGGCAGCGGCATCGCCTTCGTGGTCTGGGAACGGCGGGTCGCCCGGCCGATGCTGGACCTGCGCCTGTTCGCCAATTCCGCGTTCTGCGCCGCATCGGTCGTCGCCTTCATCTTCGGCGCCGGGCTGTTCGGCTCCACCTACCTGATCCCGATCTTCGCGCAGACCGTGCAGGGCATGAGCCCGACCACCGCAGGCCTGCTGATGCTGCCTGCCGGGATGGCGATGGCCGTGGTCTTTCCGATCGGCGGGCGCCTTGCGGACCTGGTCTCGCCCGGCTGGCTCTGCGTCCTCGGCACCGCCGTCTTCGCCTGGTCCTGCTGGCTGACCGCCCAGGTCGATATCGGCACCAGCTTCTGGACCTTCGCGATCTGGATCCTGCTCGGCCGCATGTCGCTGGGCCTGCTGTTTCCCGCGCTCAGCGTCGCCGCGCTTGCGGTGCTGCCACAGCACCTGATGGCGCAGGGTTCGGGCGCCTCCAACTTCGTGCGCCAGCTGGGCGGCGCCTTCGGCGTCAACCTGCTGGCGATCATGCTGGAACGGCGCAGCGCCCATCACGCCGAGGCCCTGACCCTGACCCAGACCCCCGGCAACCCGGCGACCATGGACTGGCTCGCCCATGGCCAGGCGCTGGCGGCGCAATCCGGCCTGGCGGAGCCGCAGCACCTGCCGCTGGCGCTCTACCAGCTGGGCCAGACGGTCTGGCTGCAGGCCAACATGCTGGGCTTCCGCGACGGCTTCCTGATCACCACGGCGGCCTTCGTGCTGTCCCTCCTGCCCTGCTTCTGGCTGGTCTGGACCCTGGCACGGCAGCGCCGGTAGCGGCCGGGCGGCAGCGCCAGCCTCGCCAGATTTCGTCACCGCCGGGCTTGTCCCACTGCTGTCCGGTTGAGTGCCGTTCTCCGGCCTCATGCGTTTTATAGCTTCGTCATGCGCGGGCTTGTCCCGCGCATCCATCGCGCCGCACCTCAATAAGATCAGGCCATTATTGAACCTGGCGGCACCATGGACCACC
>JAVJON010000011.1:0-21105 GCA_040216765.1 Sneathiellaceae bacterium
TGCGCGGGCTTGTCCCGGTCGCCGGGCGATGCCCGGCAACCCATCGCGCCGCACCTCAATGAAATCAGGCCATTATTGAACCTGGCGGCACCATGGACCACCGCGACGAGCGCGGTGGTGACGATTGGGGGAACGCAAGGAGATCCGTGTCCAGCGTCAACGCTTGACCCCGCAAGCCCGGTAAAGTCGCGGCCTTGAGCGAATGCCGGCCATGCTCAACCGGACACCACCGGGTCAAGCCCGGTGGTGACGATGGAAGTGGGATCGCCGGCCTTTGGGCGCGAGGGCGCCGCCCATCGGAGAAGCGGCACCACCCGCGTATGGCCGCATCAAGTGAGCTGTCGTAATTCACGGTCGATTGCTTCACAAGCTCTGAGCCGCGGCGGCGGGCGACAGGGCTCACCGGCGCGCGGCCACCCCGTAGGCCCGGCGATAACTGCCCGGCGTGATCGCGGTGAAGCGGCGGAAGCTGCGGTTGAAATGCGCCTGGTCGGCAAAGCCGCAGACGAAGCCGATCTCGGCCAGCCCGTGATCGGTGCCGGCCAGCAGCGCGGCCGCGGCCTCCAGGCGCGCTTCCAGCACCATCTGCGCCGGCCCGGTGCCGAGTGCCGCCAGGTGCCGCTGCAGGCTGCGCGGGCTGCGCCCGGTGCGGGCGGCCAGGTCGGCCAGCCGCCAGGGCCGGGCCGTGTCGGCGAGGATCGCCGCCCGCAGGGCGCCTGCAAGGGCCGGCCCGCTGGCCGGCGGCGACAGGGGCGCCGTAGGCGGCGCGGCCTCGCGGAATGTGATCTGGCAGGACGCGAAGCCGGCAAAGTCGGAAGGGCCGGTCCAGCGCCCGCCGGTCCGGCGGGGGCCGTCGCCGTCGGGCAGGACCTCCACCTCCTGCGTGCCGATCGCTTCCACCAGAACGGTGAGCAGGCCGAGGACCAGCAGGCTTTCGGCCGCCTGCGGTGCCGCGTTGCCGGAGATTGCGCGATGTTCGAGGCGAAACGCGCCGGGGCCGGCCGCTTTCCAGTCCACCCGGTGCCGGGAATGGGAGAACCGTTCCAGGCTGCTCCAGCGCGACAGCAGGTCGCCCGGGTCCGTGGCGACGATCAGGGCGCGATGCATCGGTTCGCGGGGCACATGGCGCACCGCCTCGCCGATGCGCAGGATCGCCAGCGGCCCATGCCGCGCCAGAAGATCCTGCAGGGCCTGCCGCTTGCGCCCCAGCGGGACGCGCGCCTCGGCACTGGCGGGTATCGGCGGCGCCGGCAGCCCCTGGCGGGCGATGCCGGCACGGATCAGCCGCATCATCGCGGCGGAGGCGAAATCCTCCATCCTCAGGCCAGCGCGAAGTCCGCCGGCCGCAGCGGGAAGCGCAGCGGACGGATGCCGGTCGCGGCGCGCACCGCATTGGCGATGGCGCCGGGCGCGGCGGCGATCGCAGTTTCCCCGGCGCCGCCCGGCGGGCGGTCGCTGTCGAGCAGGTAGACGGTGACCGCCGGCATGTCGGTCAGAAGCGGGATCGGCGCATCGACAAAGCCGGTCGCCGCCACGGCGCCGTTCTCCACGGGCAGCTCGTCCGTCAAGACCATGCCGATCCCCCATGCCAGGTTGCCCTCGCACTGCGCGCGGACCTGATCCGGGTTGATGATGGCGCCGCAATCGTGCACGCACCAGAGCCGGGCGACCTGCACCCGGCCGTCCGGGTCGACCGCCACGTCGGCGACGACGGCAGCATAGCTCATGCCCTTGTAGATCCCGCAGGCGAGGCCCCGGCCGGTGCGCCGCCCGGCAGCCGGGGCCGGGCTGCCCGGCCATCCGGCGATCTCGCCGGCCCGGCGCAGAACCGAAGCCAGCCGCGGATCCTCCACATGGGCCAGGCGGAACGCCAGCGGGTCCTGGCCGGCGGCCGCCGCGGCCGCGTCGATCGCGCTCTCCACGACTAGGCCGTTGGGCCCTGCACCCAGGCCGCGCCACGGCCCGGTGAAGACCGGCAGGCGGGTCAGGCCGAAGGCGATGTCGCGCGCGCCGGTGCGATAGGGCGGCAGGGCGCCGCGCGCCACCCCGTCGTCGCCCAGGAAGGTGTCCGTGATCCCCTGCAGCCAGGGCGGGACGGCGGCATTGGTGAACAGGATATGGCTGCTGGCGAAGCGGTGGCGCCAGTCGCCGAGCCGCCCGCCCTCCAGCCGCAGCTGGATGCGATGGCTGCCGGGCGGCCGGTGAAAGCCGAAGGCAAGCTCCTGCGCACGGCTCCACTGCAGCTTCACCGGGCGGCCGGCGGCGCGGGCGAGCAAGGCCGCTTCTGCTTCCACCGTGCAGATGGTGCGGCCACCGAAGGCGCCGCCCGCCCGGCAGCCGCGGATATCGACCTTCGCCGCCGGCAGGTCGAGCGTCCGGGCCAGCACGTCGCGCACGAAGAAGACGTCCTGGGAGCCGGTCCAGACTTCGATCCCGCCATCCACGCGGGGCACAGCGAGGGCGGCGCGCGGCTCGATCCCGCCATGGGGGGCCGCGCCGATATCCAGGCGCAGGTCGACCGCCCAGGGGCCGTCCGGCCCGACGCCCTCGTCGCGGACGGTATGGGCAAGGTCGCCGGCCGCGAGCCGCGCGTCGATATCCACCGCCTCGGCCAGTGTCGCGGGGCCGTCCGGCGCGTCCTCGACCAGCCAGTCCACCGCCAGCGCCGCCTCCACCCGGTCCAGCGCGCCGGGGGTCTCGGCCAGGATGCCGAGGCCGTCGCTGGCCCCGAGCCGGAAGCCGGGATCCGCATGTGCCGCGACGAAGCCGGGCACCAGCCGGGCCGTGTCGAGATCCCAGCGCCGCGGCGCGGACGGGCGTTCGGGCGAAACGGCCGCGCGCAGCACCCTGCCATACAGGACAGCGGGGGCATGCATGTCCGCGGCATAGAGCGGTGCGCCGGTGACGATGGCACGGATCTGCTCCGGCTCCGGGCTGCGGCCGACATGGCGGCGGCCGCGAAATGCCCGCAGCTGCGCGCGCGGGCGGGTCACTGCCGGCACCGGCCCGGCCGGTGCGCCGGCGGCCAGATGGTCGCGCAGCGCCGCACAGGCCTGGGCGAGCGGCTCGGCATAGTCGCGGATCGAATCGCTGCCGACGGTGGCGCGCACCCGCGGCATGGCGGTGGTGCGCTGCAACTGCACCTCCACCGCCTGCCAGTCCGCGCCGAGTTCCTCGCAGGCGACCTGCTTCAGCGCCGTCGCGATGTTCTGGCCGATCTCCGCCCGCGGCAGAAGCAGGGTGTAGCGCCCGCCCGAATGGCTGATCCAGCCGAGCGCGGCCTCCATGTCCGGGCTGGGGCGCTGCGGAAAGACGGGGACGAACGAGCAGCCGGCGAGCGCCAGCGCCGCTGCCGTGCCGCCTGCCGCAAGGCCGGTGGCAAGGAATTTCCGGCGGTTCATCGCGTGGCCTCCGCGACCTGCCGGATCGCCGCGCGGATGCGGCGGTAGGTGCCGCAGCGGCAGAGATTGCCGGACATCGCGGCATCGATCTCCGCATCCGAAGGATTCGGGGTTCGTCGCAGCAGGGCCGCGGCGGCGACGATCTGCCCCGCCTGGCAATAGCCGCATTGCGGTACTGCCATGTCGATCCAGGCCTGCTGCAGGGGATGCAGGGCAGCGGGAGCGGCCAGGCCCTCGATCGTCCGGATCTCGCTGCCGACGGTGTCGGCGGCGGGGGTGATGCAGCTGCGCACCGCCGCGCCGTCGACCAGGACGCTGCAGGCGCCGCACTGGCCGGCGCCGCAGCCGAACTTCGCGCCGCGCAGGCCCAGATGCTCGCGGAGCAGATGCAGCAGGCTTTCGCCCTGCCAGGCCGCCGGAATGGCGTGACTGGTGCCGTTGACCCTCAGGTCCATCGCAAGCCCTCCCATGGCTGTCTTCACGACAGGTGGGAGGCGGCGGCCATGCTGTTTTGAACGAACGCGCCAGAATCGGCAGATCGGCGGCCGCGCCTCGGCGCGGCCGCCGGGCCGACGGTCAGATCCAGTACGGGGCGACCCCGTAATGCTTGTGGATGGACGTCTCGTAGTCGCGGTCCATCAGCCGGTACTCCTCGTCGCGACCGAGGGTCGGCGCGTCGCGCAGCTGGTCCTTCGACAGGTTCACGACATAGCCGTCCTTGCGGGTGTCGTAGTGCAGGACCTCCCAGGGCAGCGGGTGATGGCCTTCGCCGATCCCGAGGAAGCCGCCGAACGACATCACGGCATAGGCGACCTTGCCGGTCTGCTTGTTCACCATCAACGAATCGACCGAGCCGAGCTGGTCGCCTTCGCCGTTGTAGACGGAGGTTCCTTCGACCTTGTGGGTCGAGATCAGGGTGGACGTCTCGTCCTTGTCAACAACCGCCATGGTTGGCTCTCCTCATGCGTTCCGGGCCACAACGGTCCGGTCGACGGCAGAACCGTCGATCTCCGCTTGCGGTTCCCGGGGTGCGGCAGAGAGTTTTTGCGGGGAGCTGTGCGCCGTCACGCCGCCGTTGCGCCGGCGGCCGGCCCGGGCGCCAGCAGGGCCCGGTCGCGGCCCGCCGCCTTGGCCGCATAGAGTGCCCCGTCGGCGGCCTTCATCGCGGCCTGGATGTCCCGGTCGCCGGGCGGCAGCATCGCGACACCGATGCTGACCGTCACCGGGATGGACTGCCCGTCCACCTCGAACGGCGTGGCAGCGACGGCGGCCCGGATGCGCTCCGCCACCGCCAGCGCCTGGGCCGCGTCGGCGACCCGCACCACGGCGGCGAACTCCTCGCCCCCCTGGCGGCCGAACAGGTCGCCGGGCCGGAGCTGCCCTTCCGCGCGGCGGCAGAAGGTGGTGAGCACGCCGTCGCCCGCCTGATGGCCATGTCGGTCGTTGACGGCCTTGAAATGGTCCAGGTCGCAGGCCAGCAGCGCCAGGCCATCGGCCTGCCGGTCCCCCTGCCGGAGGAGCGGGTCCAGCCGCTCCGTCAGGCCCCGGCGGTTCAGCACGCCGGTCAGCATGTCAGTGAGGGCGAGGTCCCGCAGCCGGCGTTCCGTGCGCTCCTGGATCATCCGCATGCCGTAGAGCGCCACCAGCAGCACGAGCAGGATCGAGGCCGCGGCGCCGAACAGGGTCACCAGGGAGTGGTCCAGGCTTGCCGGTTCGAACACCAGCGCGGCGCCGCAGGCGGTGATGCTCCACAGACCCGCAAGCAGCAGGACCAGCACGATCGGACGACGGCCGCGCCGCAGGAAGGAGCGGTCGGGGGAAAAGGCAGCGCAGAGCAGGAAATAGCCGACAGCCGCGGCGCCATGATGCAGGGCCGCCCGCAGGTAGAAGGTCTCGCGGATCACGGGGATGGTCAGGCCGGCCAGCCAGATCGCGGCGGGCAGCAGGGCCCAGATCCGCAGGCGCTGGCCGTTGAACCGGTAGGTACCGCAGAGCCAGCAGGCGAAGGCCAGGAAGGTCAGGAGATTCGCCAGGTCGATGGCGACCAGGTCGACGACGATGATGTTCGGCAGGTCGTCGCGGCTGATCAGCAGCAGGATGCCTGCGGCACCGGACAGGAAGCCGGCGGCCCACCAGGGGAAGGCGGCGGAGCGGGCCTCGCCCTTCTGCAGCCATAACAGGCCGACGGCCACGGCCAAGCCATTGGCCGAGAGCAGGATCATGATCGTGTAGACGTCCAGCACGGGGGTCTCGCAAGCCTGGCGGATGCCCCGGGAATGGAGCCGCACAGCTTTACGCCAAGACGCCGTGGGGCCCAAGGCCGTCCTGCACGGCGCCGCACCGGCACGGTGAACCGGGGCCGGCCCCGGCGATTTCCTGCCCGCGGCTTCCGGGACAGAATGGCGCCCGCCCGGCCCTTGCGGCCGGTGGCGGAAGAGCGGAGACGATCGTGGGATGGCCAGGGTCAAGGTGAACGGCCAGGTACGGGACCTGCAGGTGCCCGGCGATACCCCGCTGCTGGCGGCGCTGCGCGAGGCGCTCGGGCTGCGCGGCACGAAGTTCGGCTGCGGCATGGGGGCCTGCGGCGCCTGCACGGTCCTGCTGGACGGCGTGGCGGTCCGGTCCTGCGTGACCCCGGTCGCCGGGCTGGCCGATGCCGGCCTGGTCACGATCGAGGCGCTTTCCGCCAATGGCGGGCATCCCGTATTGCGGGCCTGGCAGGCGGAGCAGGTGCCGCGCTGCGGCTTCTGCCAGTCGGGCACCATGCTCGTGGCCGTCGCGCTCCTGGACAGGCTGTCGCGGCGCGGCGGGATCCTCGCCGAGGCGGACCTGGACGCCTTCCCGGCCGGCCTCTGCCGCTGCAGCGGCGATCGCCGGGTCCGTGCCGCAATCCGCCGCGCGGCGGCCGAGATGGCGGTAACGGTCGCGGTCGCACCGGAAGCCGGGGCAGGGATTGCCGTGCAGAAAGGCTGACACCGGCCGGCGACCCGCCCGCCGGGCTGACCTGCGGCCTACCGGCGCGCGCGGAACAGGCGGGGGAGGCGGAACCCCGCCAGCGCCATGCCCAGCGCGATGGCCAGGCCGTGGATGACGTATTGCACGGCGGTGGTGAGGCCGAGCATCTTCACCATCTGCCCCAGATGGGTCAGGAACAGGGCCGCGCCGGCCACCGCGACCATGCTGCCCACCCCGCCGGAGATCGCCGTGCCGGCCAGCACGGCCGCGGCGATCGGCGCCAGCAGGTAGGCATTGCCGACATCCAGGGTGGGATTGCGGATGAAGGCGGCGAGCAGCAGCCCGGCGATGCCGTACAGCAGCCCGGCGGCCGCATAGGCGGCGATCTGGTAGACCGGGACGTTGATGCCGGCGATGGCGGCGGCCCGCGGGTTGGCGCCCACCGCCTCGAACCGCCGGCCGAGCGGCATGCGGCGCAGCGCGACGGTCGCCACGACGATCAGGACCAGGGCCACCCAGACCGAGACGTTGAGGCCCAGCAGGCGCGAGCCGCCCCAGTCCGCCAGCGCCGGCGGGACCCGCGATTCCTGGGCGATGCCTTCGCGGTACCACAGGGTGGCGCCGGCGGTGATGGCGCCCACCGCCAGGGTGACGATCAGCGCGTTCAGCCGGAACAGCGCGACCAGGATGCCGTTGACCACGCCCACGGCGAGGGCGAACAGCAGCGCCAGCCCGATCGCCGGCAGCAGCCCGCCATCCTTGCCCCCCGACACCCCCAGCAGCACCGTGCTGGACAGGGTGATCACCGCCGGGATCGACAGGTCGATGCCGCGCGACATCAGCACAAGGGTCTCCCCCATCGTGGCGATGGTCAGGAAGGCGGCGAAGGGGATGATCGCGGCAATCGACCCGGGCAGCAGGCTGCGCGGCACGATCACCGCGCTGAGCGCCAGCAGGGCGAGCAGGGCCAGCCAGATCGCGGCGAAGCGCATCGGCGGCACCGGCAGGCTCCAGCCGCCCGAGCGCGACCCTGGGCGCGGCCCCGGGCGCGCCGGCATGCCGCCGGGCGCTTTTGCGGCCCCGGTCATGACAGGCCCCGCGCGGTGCCCGCCCGCTGCCCGCCCAGCGCCGAGCGCAGGCGGCGCATCAGCCAGCCGACCGGTTCCCAGCCGGAATAGACCAGCACCGCGAAGAGGGTCAGCGCGCCGCTGGCGATGATGCCGACGGCGGTGTTCAGGCCCAGCAGCGGGATGATGTTCACCGTCAGGGTGAAGAACAGGGCACCCAGCAGCGCGCCGAGGAAGGAGCCGCGCCCGCCGGTCAGGGCCGCGCCGCCCAGCACTGCGGCGGCGATGCTGGTCAGGGTGTAGGTGCCGCCGACGGTGGGATGGCCGACGCCGACCTCCGACGACAGGAACAGCCCGGCCAGCGCCGCCAGCAGGCCGGACAGCAGGTAGGCGCGGATATGCACGAAGGTGGTGCGCACGCCGTTGCGCTTCGCCGCCTCCTCCCGGAAACCGGTGGCGCGCAGGCGCAGGCCGCTGGCGCTGCGGTAGAGCCAGCAATCGCCGATCACCGCGATCGCCAGCAGCAGGAAGAAGGAGACCGGCACGAAGCCGATCCGGGCCTTCAGGAGGTCCAGGAAGTCCAGGCTGATCACGCCGGTGGGGGTCGGGCGAAGGTACAGGGCCAGGCCCTGCAGGATCGACAGCATGGCGATGGTGGTGATCACCGAGTTGATGCCCAGCTTGCGCACCACCAGCCCGTTGATGCTGCCGACCAGCAGCCCGGCGGCCAGGCAGAGGATGGCGCCGAGCACCAGCAGCGAGGGCCCCATCTCGTAGGCGATCAGGAAGGAGCCGAGCACGACGGTCACGCTCATCAGCGAGCCGACAGAGATGTCGAAGCCGCCGACCATCAGAACGTTGAACTGCGCCATCGTGACCAGCGCCAGCGGCGCGGCGGCCAGCAGGATATGCCGCATGTTCAGGGTGGTCAGGAAGGCTTCCGACTGTGTCGAGGCATAGCCGCCGACGATCAGCAGCAGCAGCGCAAGGAACAGCAGCGGCGTCCACCAGCGGGTGTTGAGGCCGCCGCCCAGGCCCAGCCGCTGCAGCAGGCCGGGCCCGCCGGTCGCTTCGCTGTCCCGATGCCCGCCGCGCGCCCGGGTCGAGGTCAGGAAGGACGAGACGATGTTCTCCTCGGTCAGCTCGTCGCCGGCCAGCTCGCGGATCACATGGCCGCGCGAGAAGACCAGCACCCGGTCGCAGAGGCCGGCCAGCTCCAGCGCGTCGGAGGAATTGATGACGAAGCCGGCGCCCGCCTCGGCCTTGGCGCGGATCGCCTGGTAGATGTCGAAGCGGGCATTGGCGTCCACGCCCTGCGTCGGCTCGTCGATCAGCACGACCGGCGCGCCGTAGAGGAAGCTGCGGCCCAGCACCGCCTTCTGCTGGTTGCCGCCGGACAGGCCGCCGATCGGCTGGTCCATGCCGGCGGTGACGATGCCCAGCTCCTCGATCATCGCCGCCGCGCTGGCGCGCTCCTGGCGGGCGGAGACCAGGCCGCCGGGCGCGAAGCGGCCGAGGATCTGCACGGTCATGTTCTCGCGCACGCCGAGCGCGGGGAAGATCGATTCCTCGGCACGATCGGCGCTGAGCATCATGATGCCGCCCGCCATCGCGGTACGCGGCGCGCCCGTCGGGATCGGGCGGCCATGGCAGGCGATGCGGCCATCCGCTTCCAGGAAGCCGCCCAGGGCGCGCAGCACCTGGCGCTGCCCATTGCCTTCCGCCCCGGCCAGGCCCAGCACCTCGCCCGCGCGCAGGGTCAGGGCGATGTCGGTGAAGGCCTCGCCGTTCAGGCCGGCGACCTCCAGCGCGACGGCGGCGCCGGCAGCCCGCGCGCCCAGCTTGGCGGGATATTCGGATTCCACCGGCCGGCCCACCATCAGCGAGACGAGCTGCCCCTCCGACAGCCCGGCTTCCACCCGGTGGGTGCCGCGGCCGATGCCGTCGCGCAGGATCGTCACCCGGTCCGCCAGGCTCAGGATCTCCGGCAGGCGGTGGCTGACATAGACGATGGCGGTGCCTTCCGCCTGCACCTTGCGGATGATCGCGGTCAGCTTCTCCACGTCGGGCATGTCCAGGGTGGAGGTCGGCTCGTCCAGCAGCAGCACCCTGGGCGCCGCGACCAGTGCCTTGACGATTTCCAGGAACTGCCGCTGCGACGGGGTCAGGCTGCCGACCGTCGCGTCGGGCGACAGGTCCAGGCCGTAGCGCTGCAGCTGGGCCGCGGCCCAGCCGCGCAGGCGGCTCGCCGGCAGCCGGTCCGCGCCGTCGCCCGCCGGGCGGCCGAGATAGAGGTTCTGCGCGACCGTCAGCTCGCGCACCAGGGAATCGTCCTGGTAGACGGTGGCCAGGCCCAGCCGGCGGGCCTGCATCGGGTCGGCTGCGTCGAGCGGGCGGCCCATGATCTCGATCAGCCCGGCATCGGCGGCAACCGTGCCGGAGGCGATCTTCAGCAGGGTGCTCTTGCCGGAGCCGTTCTCGCCCAGCACGGCATGCACCTCGCCCGGCAGGCAGTCGAAGCTCATCTCCGACAGCGCCTGGACGCCGGGATAGCGCTTGGAGATGCCGGCGAGCCGCAGCGAGGGGGAAGTCTGGTCGGGGGAAGTCATGGTCGGTTGCCTGTCGCCGCCGGGTGGTGGCACCGCACCTCGGCCGTCATCCCCGGCCCCCGAGCCGGGGATCCATTCCGCTGGCCCGGCCGACGGGCTGGCGGAATGGATCCCGGGTCAAGCCCGGGATGACGACTGGGTACTGGGGTGCGGTGCCGCCGCTTCGCCTACTTGAACATCCTGTCCAGCATCGACGTGCTGACCAGGGTGGAGACCGGCATCTCGTCGGGCAGGTCCGGGTTGCACATGCCCTTTGCCACCTGCTTCATCTTGAACGGCACGTCGACATGCGGCGGGATCGCGGTGCCGCCCTTGGACATCATCGCCGCGGTCAGCGCGATGCGGGACTGGAAGGTGCCACCGGACGAGAAGAAGATCTTGAAGTTCGGCTCGCCCGCCTTCTCCCAGTCGCAGAACAGGCCCTGCTCGTCGGTGCGCAGGGTGACGATCACATCCATCGGGCGGTTGGCGGCCTCGAACGCCCGCACGCCGCCGCGGAAGCCGTCGGCATATTCATAGAGCACGGCATCGACATCCGGGTTCTGCGACAGGAAGCCGGACATCGCCTCGAACGAGCCTTCCTGCGTCCAGTTGGTGTCGGCCTTGCCCAGCAGCTCCATGCGGGCATGCTTGCCGAGCTCTTCCTCGGCGCATTTCTGCCAGGCCGCGCTCAGCGGGTTGCCGGGCGTGCCGCCCAGTTCGACGACCTCGACCTTGTCTTCCTTGTTCGCGCCGTCGACATACTGGACGAACTGCCGCCCCAGCTCGCAGAGATCCTCCGCCACCAGGGTCAGGTAGTCGGTGCCCGCATTGCCGCCGAAGCCCGCGATATAGGGCACCACCACGATGCCCTGCTCGGTGGCTTCCCGCGCGGTCGGCAGCAGCGCCGGGCCGGCATCGGGGAAGGTGGCGATGATGTCGACCTTCTGCGCGATCAGGCTGCGCATGTCGGAGATCGCCTTGCTCGCATCGCCGCGGGCGGAGGTGTAGATGATCTTCTTCACCTCGGGATAGCTCAGCGCCTGCAGCACGAACTCCATGTGGGTGACCCGGCGCCAGACATTCTCGCCGAAGCCGTCGGCCAGCGCGACGGTCAGGGTGCCACGGCCGGTCTCGCAGACCAGGTCCTTCCAGCATTTCAGGGCCAGGTCCTGCTCTTCCTTGGACAGCTCCCGGGCGGCGCGGTCGAAGGTCTCCTTCACCACCGCGTTCAGGCCCTCGGTGGTGCCCAGCGCCTTCATCTCCATGTCGGCGGCGGTCTCCGCCGCCGCCGCCAGGGGAAAGGCGAGTGCCGCGGCGGCGGCCAGCGGCAGCAGCCGCCGGGCGCAGCCGGTCAGTATCGTGGTCATGATGTCCTCCCTCGGACTTCGTTTCGTTGTTTGCTGTATTCCGGCCGCTCAGGTCTTGATCCAGGGATAGCGGGCGGTGTCCTTGCCGGCATAGTCGGGGTCCAGGTAGATGAAGACCCGGCAGATCTTCCAGTCGCGGATCTCGAACACGTCGCACCACCGCCCGGCACCCCAATCCGGCACGCCGGCCCGCCAGGGGCCGTCCTGGTGTTCGCCATGGCTCGCACCTTCGGCAACGATCACGTCGGAGCCGGAGAACACCCAGTTGAAGTTCGAATAATGGTGTTCGATCGACTTGAGGGTCGCACCCACATCCCCGAACAGCTGGCCGATCTGTTCCTTGCCGGTGGCCACGCCCCATTTCGGGAAATAGACCTGCGCGTCGTCGGCAAAGAGGTCGAGGATCGAGCCGCCGGTGGACGTCGTGCCGCCATTGTCGAAGGCCTTCAGATACTCGATCGCGACCGACTTGCGCTGTTCGTCGGTCATCGTCTGTTTGGTGAGCGCCATATTGACTCCTCCTTTGATGTTGCGGTCATCGGGCCACCGGGGACCGCCCCGGGATCACTGGGGGCGGCGGGCATGGCGGCAGGTCACGAAAGCCCGTCTTGGTTGCGGGTTTGGGGTCGCTGGCGGCCGGTCAGTTCGCCGGCTCGCGGTTGGCCGCGTTCGCCGCGCAATAGGCCAGGGCGAGGTAGGGGCCCAGGGTGGCGCCGCCCGCCCAGTAGGCGCGGGCCGAGGCCGAGGCCACGCAATTGCCGACGCCGTAGAGGCCCGGGATCACCCGGCCCTCGCGGTCAAGGATGCGGCCGTCGGGACCCGCAAGCGGGCCGCCCTTGGTATCCAGGTTGCCGCCGGTCAAGAGGGCGGCGTAGTACGGCCCGCTGTCGCTGATCGGGTACATGGTCGGGTTCGGGCAGGCCGGCTCTTCCGCGGCGGGGCCGTTGAACAGGAGTTCGACCTGGCGCTCGCCGCGCTGGAAATCCTCGTCCCGGCCGGCGCGGGCGAAGCCGTTGAAGCGCTCGATCGTCGCCTTCAGGGTGACGGCGAAATCCTCCGCCAGCTTCGGGTTGCCGATGCGGCTGCCGTATTTCGCCAGCCGGCCGCGGATCCCCTCGGCCAGCGCCTCCAGGGTCTTGCCCTTGATGACATGGGCATCGTCGGTGCCCGGCGGCACGATGAAGCGGCCATATTCGTCGCCGGCGGAATGGTCCTGGCTGCGCTGGTCCCAGATCGCCATCAGCACCAGGTTCGGATACTCGGCCTTCGTCGGGTCCCACTTGAAGAAGGCCTGGGCGGATTCGTTGTAGGCCAGCTTCTCGTTGGTGACCCGGCGGCCGGTCTTGTCCACGTAGATCATGGAATCGCCGGACGGCGAGAAGGTGCCGATCAGGGTCGGGTCGCCGTTCAGCGCCTTCTCCAGGACGATCGGGCACATCCAGGGATAGTTCATGTTGCGCAGCTCGGCGCCGGCGGCCGCGCCGATGCGGACGAAATCGCCCTCGTTGGTCATCGCCGCGCAGCCGCCCAGCACCGGCTGGCTCAGGAAGTTGCGGCGCATCTCCGGATCGTGGGTGAAGCCGCCGGACCCGAAGATCACCGCCTTGCGGGCCTTCAGGCGCAGGCTGCCCTTCGCGGTGTCGACCTCGACGCCGACCACGCGGCCCTGCTCGTTGCGCACCAGGCGCTGCACCCGGTGGCCGGTACGGATCTCGACCCCGTCGCGCTTCGCCGCCGCGGACATCGTGCGGATCGCGACCTCGCCGCCGTCGGACATCGTGTCCCGGGCCTCCTTCGGCACCAGCACGCGGCCGGTCGGGCATTTGTCCTCGGGCAGCTCCGCCCAGTAGTCGGGCACGGCCGCGCAATGCCGGTATTCCAGGGCGCCTTTCTCGGACAGCAGCTCGGTGGCGGCGGAGGCATGGTCGTAGATCGCCTCGCAGACCCCATAGTCCAGCTCCGACATGCCGAACCGCGCATCGTCCGGATCGTAGGATTCCGGCCGCGACAGCCGCGCCATGTAGCGCAGGCAATCCTCCTTGCGATCCTCCAGGCCCATCGCCTGCATCGCCTTGTTGTTCGGCACCCAGTACCAGAAGGCCGCCTTCTTCGTGGTGCCGCCCAGGGCGTCGGCCTTCTCCAGCAGGACCACCGAATTGCCCTGCCAGCGCGAGAACAGGGCCGAGGACAGGCCGGCGGCGCCGCCGCCGACGGTGATGACATCGTATTCGGCGTCGAACGCCGCGGGGGCGACCGGCTCGGGCGAGCCGCGGGCGATCGATGACACGGGCACTGACATGGGCTTCCTCCTTCCGTGGGCCTGGGCGTTGTTGCCGCCCTCGCTGCACTACGGTTGGATGAAGCCTGCGCCCGCCCGCGGGGCCTGTCTTTCAGATCCCCGCCGATTACAGATTCCTGTCGACGCCATGCGCACGAAAGTGCGCAAGGCGGACGCATCGCGGATCGGCTGCTGGGGGACTGAGAGGAAGGCCGGTCAGGCGGCTGTCCCGCCGGGGCCAGAAGCCACGGCGTCAACTTCCGGCCCTCCTTGGGTCACAGTGCTGCCGGCTTTGCATGATGTCTTTGCGTTCGACCCGGTCAGGCACATCTGACGGGTCGGCGATCCGCGACCATCGTACGGCACCCCCTTGCCCGGCAGATCGCCGGAAGCGGGTTCCCTTTCCGGTACGCTTTGCCGTAGCATTGGCCGCGACAGCAGGTCGAGCGGAAATCTTGTCGCCAGGTCCGGACAATGGCCGGTCCGAACAAGATCCCGAGAAGGAAGATCCATGCACGGCTGTTGCGCAATAGACCCTCGCCGCAATTCAGCATGGCTGCAGTCCGATGGCTGCATGCCCGCCATTGATTTCCGGTTTCTGTCGGTATTCGTCGCAAATGGCGGCCGGCGGAACAGGTCGTCTGTCCCGTCAGGGGCAGCGCCCCAGGAGGCATCGCATATCGGTTCGACGAGGGCGACGACGTCCGCCTCCCGGGTGCCGCCACTGACGTTCGCAGGCCTCCGGCGTTCCCGCCGCAGCCGCAAGCAAGATGCCCGGGCGAACGTCCTGCAACAGCATCGCGTCCCTCCAGGTCGAGAAATAGATTGTGGCGTGCAATATAGCGCCGGTGGCATTGACAAAAGAATATGTCAAAAAACAGACATATTTCTCTGTCATTTGTTTCATATTCAGAATTTATTCGAAAACAGTACTGTCGCGAAGAGCGGCTGAACGAGAACATTCGAGGAGGACCCCGTCATGGGCATCCAACTGTCAAGTAAGCTTCATGGCCTGCGCCGAAAGGCCTGTTCGGCCGCCCTTGGCGGCGCGACGGCACTGGCCCTGCTTTCGGTCGCGCTGGTGCCCGAGGGCAGGGCGGAATCCATCTCCTGCCCGGAGAGGGGCGGTGCCGTGATGCAGGGCCTGCGGTTCGGCGGCACCGGCACCGGCGCCGCCCAGCCGGACCTGGAGGTCAACGGCATCTGCATCGTCGATGAGCTGGCCGACTTCCACTACCGCAATGTCAACGTGGTGAAGGGCGGGCGTCTGATCTTCCTCGAGCCGCCGCAGCCGGCCGACGTCACGAAGAACAAGACGAACTTCTGGGCCAGTTCGATCGTCATCGAGAATGGCGGCTCGGTGGAGGCCGGCCTGGCCGAGCATGCGAAGCTGCCCGAAGAGCTCGGTTCGAAATGGGACAAGACCTGGACCCCGACCGGCAAGGCCTATGGCGTCAACGGCAATGTCGTCAACATCATGCTGTACGGCGCGGACCAGAGCGGCGGGAACCCCGTCGACGTGTCGGGCCTGGGCGCGGCCTGTGTCCAGCCCCGCTGCGGTATCCCCGAGCAGAAGGACGGCGTCGACCTGTGGAAGATGCAGGTGCAGGGGCAGGAGAAGCCGGTGACCCTGCCGGGCGGCGTGACAGATATTTTCTACATGTATCACGGGCTGAAATACGACGACAAAGCCTGGACGACAGGCCCGCAGACCGGCGAGCCCGGCTATTTCGGCTACAAGGTCCTGGCGCTGTCCTACGGCGGCAAGCTGCAATTGCGCGGCTACAAGGGCAGCGACCTGGACGGGACGGCCGATACGGACCCGACCCTGTCGGGGTCGAGCTGGACCCGCCTGTCCAAGGACCTGGAGGTCGGCAAGAACCAGATCTTCCTGGACGGCGGCGTGCCCGCGGGCTGGACCGCGGGCGACCGGATCGTCGTCACCACGACCGACTACCTGCCCAACCATTCCGAGGAATTCACCATCGTCGAGGTCAAGCCCGACCATGTCGTGGTGGACCGCGCGGCCGAATATTTCCACAACGGAACCGCCTTTCCGGTGGAGCAGCGGCTGTCGAAGGCAAGCAGCGACTTCAAGACGGCCTTCTACAAGCCCGACGGCGACAAGAAGTGGGAGAAGGCGGAGACCCGGGCGGCCGTCGGCCTGTTGACCCGCAGCATCCGGATCGTCTCTGGCGGCGACAAGTCCGGTCAGCCTTTCGACTGGGAATCCGAGGCCGAGAAGAAGAAGGCACTGGAG
Source organism: Sneathiellaceae bacterium (assembly GCA_040216765.1). Classification (GTDB taxonomy): domain Bacteria; phylum Pseudomonadota; class Alphaproteobacteria; order Ferrovibrionales; family Ferrovibrionaceae; genus Marinibaculum. The sequence goes on from JAVJON010000011.1 coordinate 15,920, forward strand.
GCGGACCCCGAGGCGAAAAGTGCAACGGACCTGGACCCGAAATACCAGTTCGGCGCCCATACCATCTTCCGCCAGGGCTTCGAGAAGCTGCAGATCCAGGGTGTGGAGTTCCGCTGGATGGGGCAGGGCGGCCGCCTCGGCCATTACCCGGTGCATTTCCACATGGCCCGCAAGGTGCCTGACGACACCTTCGTCAAGGACAGCGCGATCAACGAGTCGATGACCCGCTGGATCGTCCTGCACGCGACGCAGAATGTCCTGATGCAGCGCAATGTCGGCTACAAGTCGATCGGCCACGGCTTCTATCTCGAGGATGCCACGGAGACCGACAACAGGCTGTTCAGCAATCTGGGCGTCTATGCCCGGGCCGCGGTCGAGGGCCCCGACAATCCGCGCAGCGTGCCGGGGATCCTGTCGCATCCCGACAATGGCGACCAGCTGCGCTATCGCTCCGACATCACCAATCCGACGGTGTTCTGGATCACCAACGGCTGGAACGACTTCGTCGGCAACATGGCCGCCGGCGCGGGCACCTGCGGGGCCTGCTACTGGCTGCCGCCGGCGACCGACAATGCCAACATGAAGGACATGGCCTGGTCCGGCTATGCGGCGCTGCAGCACAGGGTCGCCGGGACGGCACCGCTGAAGCAGTTCTACAAGAACTCCTGCAGCACGGCGATGCATTCCTTCAACGGCACCGGCAGCACGGCCGGCTGCACCGGCGTGAATTTCTACAATACCGCCGGCGCCCTGATCGGGCCGGACAGCCACATCACGCCGGTCAAGCAGAGCTTCGCGCCGACGAACGTCAGTTCGCCGGAGGCCACGAAATACTATCCCGCCCTGTCGGGGCTGCGCATCCCGACGATCTGCAATCCGCCGAAGAAGTTCGGCGACCCGGACGATTGCCAGCAGGCCAAGCTCTGCGCCGGCACCGACCCGATCCATTGCGCGACGACGGTGCTGGACAGCTATACCTCGTCATTCAACTGGGCAGAGACCAACTTCTCGGCGATCTGGCTGCGCGGCGGCTGGAACCTGATCGATCGCAGCTTCATCAGCGACGTGCAGAACGGCGGCATCGGCCTGATCTCCGGCGGGGATTACTCGAAATCCTCCGCGCCGCTGGGCTACTGGACGATGATCAGCCATTCCGTGCTGGTCGGCCAGACGCAGCCCGACAACGGCTTTGCCTCGATCGCCGGGCCGAAGAAGCCGGGCGGCAAGCAGACGGTCTGCAGCATCCTGGAGCCCAACGCCTGCATCGTGAAGGACGCCGCTGTCGCCTATCCGCTGTCGAACTGGGCGACCAACCGGCTGTTCAACATCTATGACGGCCCGGCCTACCAATATGCCAACGCCTACCTGGACATCCCGACCTCGCCCTGCCTCGACAAGGACAGCTGCATGTATTTCGGCAATCTGGGGGTGCGGCGGTCGCAGGTGAACAAGAGCGAGGGCTATCTGCCGAACGCCGCGATCGGCTGGAAGCAGCCGAACGGCTTCTACTATCCGCCGGCCTTCCATTCCGAGAAGCTGTTCTTCGACAAGGTGGATATCCGCCACTACCTGACGGTGCCGCTGTTCAAGCCCGGCACCTATATCGGCGATACCGACAAGATGAAGAAGGAGCTGATCGGCGGGTACAACGAGGCCAACCCGGAAGTGAACAAGTTCACCGGCTATACCGATATCGACCGGCAGACCGTCCTCAACGATGTCGACGGCACCCTGACCGGCTTCAAGCGGACGATCTCGGTCAACGAGGACCCGTTCTTCTCTGCCCCCGTGCAGACCGCGGAATGCCTGTCGAACAAGGATGTGCTGTCCGACACCGCCTGCGCCCCGAAGAAGAGCAAGTACACGCCCGTGGCCCGGACCAGTCCCTATGACCATGTGACCACCGTGGTCTATCCGGAATGCGCCGCCAGCAAGGATGGGGCGAACCGGGTCGATTTCGCGGCCTGCGGGACCTGGTCCGGCGACGACCAGTGGGACGGTGCCCCGCCCGGCCCGGATCGCGGTGCCCGCTACCTGCATGCCAAGCAGCGCGGCGGGACCTGGTCGCGGGATTGCGGCGGCCCCTACTGCACGGGTGTGCGATTGTACCGGCAGTACCTGACCAGCAGCACGGCCACCGGCAATGCCCGGGAATGGCAGGACTGGGAGAAGAACGGTTGCGACAAGGCGGCCAATGCCGGCAAGCCGGAATGCGACTATCCGTTCATCCGGATGGCCGGGGCCGCCGTCTGGCAGCGCAATGCGCTGACCGCGAACAACGGGAAGTACTATATCGACACCACCCGTTCCCACGACTTTCAGCGAACGACGGACGCGCTCGGCAAGCCGGGCGAGCAGGGACAGGATTATGTCGAATGCGACCTGCAGAAGAATCCGAAGCTGAACTGCTCGCCGCGCAGCGTGAACGTGTTCGAGGCCGGCGGCACCTACTACCTGTTCCTGCTGTTCGCGAAGGAGGATACCCGGCAGACCTACCAGGTCTATGTCGGGCCCGACTTCAAGATTTCCGAGCACCTGAAAGGGGTGCGGATGGTGGAAGGAGCGAACAACTTCGCCGTGGACACCAAATGGGCCCTGCCGGAAGGCTGGGCCAAGGCGGAGCTGATCGAGGGCACCACAAAGGGCGTCAAGGACGTGCTGGAGGTGACCCTGGACTATGCGAAGCTGCCGGCCTCGATCAACCTGAACCCGAAGACCGACACGCACGGCACCTGCAAGCCGGCCTCGTTCTGCACGCGGACCGGCGCCGGGTCCTGCGGCTGCAGCCTCTCGGAGGGCGACAGCGCCCTGCTGCAGTTCGGCACGGGCCTGAAGCAGACCTGCGACAAGATCTGCTCGGACTGGGCGGTCAAGGACCTGGACTGCCCGCAGGGCGGCTGCCTGGGCTTCAGCTTCACCATGCCGGCCGGCTTCAAGGCGGATGACAAGGACCATCGCCCCGCGCCGGAACCGTTCCCGACGGTGGCGGGCTCGCCCTGGTTGCAGGGCTTCGACCGGCTCGGCGACAAGACGGCGGCCGGTGCCTGCTACTACAGCGAGCAGCAGACACCTTCGCTGACCGGCAGCTGCCAGCCGTCGGACTGACCGGAGCGACCGACCGGGGCGGCAGCCCGGGATATTGGAGCCGGGCGGCGTGGCGTAGAGTATCGCGCCACGCCGTCCGGCGTTTCCGCACGGTCTTCAGCGGGGCGGCCGCCGCTCTCCGGCGGACCGGCACTGCTGTCCGGTTAAGTGCTGTTCTCCGGCCTCATGCGCTTTACAGCTTCGTCATGCGCGGGCTTGTCCCGGTCGCCGGGCGATGCCCGGCAACCCATCGCGCCGCACCTCAATAAAATCAGGCCATTATTGAACCTGGCGGCACCATGGACCACCGCGACGAGCACGGTGGTGACGATTGGGGGAACGCAAGGACATCCGTGTCCAGCGTCAACGCTTGACCCCGCAAGCCCGGTAAAGTCGCGGCCTTGAGCGAATGCCGGCCATGCTCAACCGGACAGAAGTGGGCTTGTCCCGGTGGTCCATGTCGATGCCTGTCTCAATCGATTGAGGTGGGTGGCGCGATGGACCCGCGGGACAAGCCCGCGGGTGACGAGGGGGGGCGGGGTCCCGGCAGGCGCGGCCTGCGCATCGGGAATGTCGTTCTCAGGCGGTCAGGCGGTGCCGCCTGCGGCGGGCGCCAGGTCGACGACGACGTCGGTCGGCTGCGGCTGCACCGGGCTGAGCTGCTGCCGGCTGTCGTCGGCCCAGGCGGCCACCAGGAAAAGCCGGGCGGGGTCCTGTGCCTCGGCCTCCTCCTGTGCCGGCTCGAACACCAGCAGGCCGCGCGCGTCGAGATAGAAGGTATGCTCGCCGAAGGCCTGCTGCAGCTGCGGCATGGCCGGGTGGTCGGTGGGCACCGGGTCGGCCCCGAGCGCGGCCTTCGCCGCCTCCAGCTGGTTGACCGAGAGAATCATGGGCTATCCAATGCGGACAGAGGCGGGCCGCGACCTTGCACCGCGTCTTGTCATGCCGGCGACCCATCTGAAGTGCGAATGCGGTGCTTGCCCCGTAAGTCCTAAAGATTCGGGGCTCGCGATGCAACCGCAGGCGGTGCCGGTGCGTTTCCGCATGCACCTTGTGTCGCCGCGGGCGAAGCCGTAACAGTCTGGCGAACAGCAAGCATCGGGAGATCGCATGGAGTACCTGCTGTCCCTTGCCGCCCAGCCGTCGGTCTGGGCCGCGCTCGCCACCCTCATCGTGATGGAGGTGGTGCTCGGCATCGACAACCTGATCTTCATCTCGATCCTGACGAACAAGCTGCCCGATGCGCAGCGCGCCCGCGCCCGGCGGATCGGCATCGGCCTCGCCCTGGTGCTGCGCCTGGCGCTGCTGGCGACGGTCGCCTTCATCGTGCAGCTGACCACGCCGTTGTTCGAGATCTTCGGCCATGGCCTGTCCTGGCGCGACCTGATCCTGATCGCCGGCGGCGTCTTCCTGATCTGGAAGGCGACGAAGGAAATCCATCACCATGTCGACCCGGACCCGGAGGACGGCGTGCATGGCGCGAAGGAGGCCGTGGTCATCGGCTTCGGCGCCGCGATCGTCCAGATCCTGCTGCTGGACCTGGTCTTCTCGATCGACAGCATCATCACCGCCGTCGGCATGACGGAGCATATCCCGGTGATGGTCGTCGCCGTCGTGGTCGCGGTCAGCGTGATGCTGGTAGCGGCCGGGCCGCTGGCGCGGTTCATCGAGCAGAACCCCACCATCGTCATGCTGGCGCTGGGCTTCCTGCTGCTGATCGGCACGATGCTGGTGGCCGACGGCTTCGGCGCGCATATCCCGAAGGGCTATATCTACGCCGCGATGGCCTTCGCCGCCCTGGTGGAGGGCCTCAACATGATGAGCCGCAAGGCGCGGCAGCGGCGGCTGGCGCAGAAAGGAAAAGGCTGAGAGCCTGTAAATGACATGCTCGATGCGCCGAACTCGACGGCTGAGATCCCGTCGTCCCCGTCGTCACCCGCGGGCTCGACCCACGGCTGTCCGGTTGAGTGCCGTTCTCCGGCCTCATGCGTTTTATAGCTTCGTCATGCGCGGGCTTGTCCCGCGCATCCATCGCGCCGCACCTCAATAAGATCAGGCCATTATTGAACCTGGCGGCACCATGGACCACCGCGACGAGCGCG
>JAVJON010000042.1:0-136322 GCA_040216765.1 Sneathiellaceae bacterium
CGCGCCGCACCTCAATAAGATCAGGCCATTATTGAACCTGGCGGCACCATGGACCACCGCGACGAGCGCGGTGGTGACGATTGGGGGAACGCAAGGACATCCGTGTCCAGCGTCAACGCTTGACCCCGCAAGCCCGGCAAAGTCGCCGCCTTGAGCGAATGCCGGCCAAGCTCAACCGGACAGCCGTGGCTCAAGCCCGGGAATGACGGATGAGGGCGCGCAATGACGGCTCAGGGAGCGCGGAACGGCGGCCTGACCCAGCGCCGGCCGCCGGCCGCGCCTAGTACCCGACGAACTTGGGCTTGCGCTTGTCGGCGAAGGCGCGCACCGCCTCGCGATGGTCTTCGGTGTGGAAGGTGACCATCTCCATCGCCGAGGAGGCATCCAGGATCAGGTTGACCTGGTCCTTCAGCCATTTGTTGACCGAATATTTCGTGCCGCGGATCGCCCAAGTCGGGCCGTCCGCCAGTTCCTGCGCGATCTCGCGGGCCTTCTCGTGGACCTCCCCGGCGGGCACCGCGTGGTTGACCAGGCCGATCCGCTCGGCCTCCTTGCCGGTCACCCGGTTGCCGCGCATCAGGTATTCCTTGGCACGGTTGGGGCCGACCAGCAGGGGCCAGATCACTGCCCCGCCATCGCCGGCCACGAGGCCGATCTTCACATGCGGATCGGCGATGCGCGCCGTCTCGGCGGCCACGGTGATATCGGTGAACAGCGCGACGGTGGCGCCCAGCCCGATGCAGTCGCCATGGATCGCGCAGACGATGGGCTTCTCGCATTCCAGCATCGCGTTCAGCATGTGGCGGCTGAGGCCGGGCCAGAGCACCTTGTCGTTCTCGCCGCGGACATCGCCCATCGGCCGGTCGATCATCCCCTTCACGTCGCCGCCGACGCAGAAATACTTGCCCGCCGCGGCCAGCAGGATGGCATTGACCTCGCCATCCTCCATCATGTCGGTCCAGATCTGGTTCAGCTCGATATGGAACTGGTGGTTGATCGAATTGCCCTGGTCGGGCCGGTTGAAGGTGACGGTGGCGAGCCGGTCGGCCACCTCGATCTTCAGGCATTCGTAGTGCGAATAGTCCGCCATCGCGTTTCCCTCTCGCTCGTTCCGGTCTGTGATTCGACGGGTGCGGCCGTTCAGCCGCCCAGCACGCCTGCGTCCCGCAGGGCGGCGATCGTCGCGGGGTCGTAGCCCAGCAGGTCCTGCAGGATTGCAGCCCCGTCGGCGCCGAGCGCCGGCACCCGCGGCCGCACGGCAATGCTGTCATCGGCAAAGCGGAACGGCGGGTTGGGCACCAGGAAGCTGCCGCTTTCGTCCTGCACCTCCGCCATCAGCCCCCGCGCCGCAACCTGCGGGTCGCGTATCGCCTCGGCGACCGTCAGGTAGCGGGCGCAGGGCACGCCGGCGGCCATCAGCTCGCTTTCGCAGGCGGCGGCGGGGCGCGCGATCGTCCAGCGCTCGATCTCCTGCATCAGCAGCTCCCAGTTCTCCAGCCGGGCGGCCACATCGCGGAACCGCGGGTCGACGACCCAGTCCGGCTGCCCGACCGCCGCGGCGACCTGCTCGAAATTGCGCTGGTTCACCATCGCCACGATCACGTAGCCGTCCTGTGCCCGCATCGGCGTGTACAGGGCGCGCCGGCGATCCACCGGGAACTGTGCCTCCTGCACCTCGTAGATCAGCAGGTTCAGCATCGTGTCCAGCAGGGACAGGTCGACGAACTGCCCGCGCCCGCTGCGCGCCCGGCCCAGCAGGGCGGTCTGAATGGCGCCGAAGGCGAAGGTGCCGGACATGATGTCGGCGGTGAAGATCCCGGACTTGGCGGGCCGGTCGATATCGTCCTGATAGCGCAGATGGGTCATGTCGTGCCCGCTCAGGGCATGCACGATCGGCGCATAGGCCGGCTGGGCCGCCCGCGGCCCGGTCTGGCCGAAGCCGGAGATCGCGCAGTAGACCAGCCGGGGCATGTCCGATTGCAGGCTGTCATAGTCCAGCCCGAGGCGCTGCATGACACCGGGGCGGAAATTCTCCACCACCACGTCGCAGGCCGCGATCAGGTCCCGCGCCACGGCCTTGCCGCGCGGCGCCTTCAGGTCGAGGACAAGGCTGCGCTTGCCGCTGTTCAGATGTCCGAAATAACTGCTCATCCCGTCCCGCAGCGGCGGCGCGTGGCGGATATGGTCGCCGTCCGGCGCCTCCACCTTGATCACCTCCGCCCCCGCATCGGCCAGCAGCCGGGTGCAATAGGGGCCGGACAGCATCGTCGTGAAATCCGCCACCCGAAGCCCCTCGAGCGGCCCCGCCGGCCGGACCCCTGCTTCCGGCGCCGTCATCGCGGCAATCCCAGGCCGCGGGTGGCGATCAAGGTGCGCTGGATCTCGTTGGTGCCGATGCTGATCACCCACATCAGGGAATGCCGCAGCTTCTGTTCGATGCGGCCGCGCAGGATGGCGCCGGGGCTGCCCTCCGACAGGGTGGCCGCCTGGCCGAGGATGTCCAGCGCGGTCTCGCCGAACCGCTCCATCAGTTCGCCGGCCAGCACCTTGACCATGGCGGCATAGTGGGGCGGCGTGACCTGGGTCTCGGTCATTTCCACGCAACGCAGGCTCATCCGGCGGGCGCCCTCGATCTGCGCGGCCAGGTCGCCGATCCGGTCGCGCACCCAGGGGTCGCGTGCAGCGGCGCCGCCATCCTCCTCGCGCAGCCAGGCGCAGAGTTCGTCGAAGTCATGCGCCACCTTGCAGATGATGCCGGCGCTGACCAGGCTGCGCTCCGATGCCAGCGCGCCGGTCAGCACCTTCCACCCGCCATTCACCGGCCCCACCCGCGCGCTGTCGGGCACCCGCACATCGTCGTAGAAGATATTGGCGAAGGTGCCGTCGTACATGGTCCGCATCGGCTTCACCGTGATGCCCGGCGAGTTCATGGGGACGATGAACATCGTGATGCCCGCATGCTTCGGCACCGCCTCGGCATCGGTGCGGGTGGCCAGCAGCATGTAGTCGCCCCAATAGGTGGTGGTCCATATCTTCTGGCCGTTGATCACCCAGTCCCCGCCGTCGCACACCGCCCGGGTGCGCAGGGCGGCCAGGTCCGAGCCGGCCTCCGGTTCGCTGTAGCCCATGCCGTAGACCGCTTCGCCGCGCGCGATCTCCGGCAGCAGCCTGGCCTGCTGCTCCGGCGTGCCGGACACCATCAGCATCGCCGCCTGGACCGCCGCGCCGACCCGCGGCGCCTCGACGCGCTCCATCTCCTCCACGAAGGCCAGCTGCTCGCGCGGGCTGCGGCCCTGGCCGCCGAACGCCTCGGCCCAGCCGAGCGCGATCCAGCCGGTGCGGCCGATATCGCGCGCGAAGCCGGGATCGTATTCGCGCTCGTGAAACGGCCTGCTGTCGAAATCCGCCTTGCGCGCGCCCACCCAATGCTGCTGCAGCCACGCGCGCACCTCGCGGCGGAAGGCATTGCCGCTTTCCCCGAGGTCCTGCTCCGGCAGCCCCTGCGCGCCCTCGCCCAGGAACGCCTCGGCCAGGTCCGCGCGGGCCTGCCGCACCCCGCCATGGCCGACCAGGTCCAGATGGGCGAACTTGGTAAGTGCGGGCAGCGCATGCGCCTCGGCATAGCCGACCGCGCCCATGGCATGATGGTTTTCCAGCGCCGCCTGGCGCAGCCGGCCGGATGCCAGGGCGGCGGCCGAGGCCGCCAGGCTGCGCCAGACCGGCAGGTCCCGGTCGTGGTGGGTCGCCGCATTCTGCAGCGACAGGCGCACCGCCTCGAGCACCATTGCGGTGTCCGCCAGCTTGTGCTGCACGGCCTGGAAGCGGCCGATCGGCTGGCCGAACTGGCGGCGTTCCTTCGCCCAGTCCACGGCGAGCTCGAAACCCGCCTCCACCGCGCCCAGGGCGCGGGCGGCCAGGCAGAGCCTGTGCACCCGGCGCAGGTCCGCGATCGTCTCGCGGTCCAGTGCCAGCGGCAGTGCGGGCACCCGGTCCAGGTTCACCTGCGCCTGCCCGCCGATCCCCATTGCACGGACCGGGGTCACGGTCACGCCCGGCGCCCGGCAGTCCAGCAGCAGAAGGCCATCGCCCGCCGCGTTCGCCACCAGCAGATGGCTGGCGCAGGCGGCGCCCTCGACATGCTGCAGTTCGCCGGACAAACGGCCGTCGGAGAAGGCAAGGGCGGCGCGGCCGTGCTCCAGGTCCTGCGGTCCGAAGCCGAAGGCGGGAACCGCATTGCCGGCCGGTATCGCATCGCGCAGGCCGGCGAAGGGGCCGTCGCCGGCCTGCAGCTTGCCCAGCGCGAGGTTTGCGAGCACTGCTGCCGGCAGGGGCGCGCGACAGGCCGCGCGGCCCAGTTCCTCCATGGCGAGCAGGATCTCCGACAGGCCGCCCTGCTCCGGGTCGCCGCCCAGGGCGGACAGGCCCTGCCCGCAGAGGCCGCGCCAGATGCCGGCGATCGCCTGCGGCTCGGCGAGCTGCGCCTCGTCCTCGCCGCGCAGCCAGTTGCGGGTCAGGAAGCCGCGCAGCGACTGCCGCAGCATGTCACGCTCCTGCTGCGATGGTGCGTCAGCCGCCTCCATGCCGTCCCTCCCCGCGATTGTCGTGAAGCCGGGCCGCGGCGCTGCCGCGGCGCCGATGCTGGCGCCCGGCCCGGCTTCGGTCCAAGCTAGATATGGTCTGACCTTTTATCAAGCCGCCTCCCGGCCAGGAGCTGCGCGCCTGCCGGCGCCGCATGCCCTGCTGGGCATGCGGCGCGGCGGGTGGCATCTTCCCCGCCGACAGCAGCGTTGCCAGAAGGACGTCATGGCCCCGAAACAGCAAGCGGTTCAGTTCCAGCCGGTCCAGACCCACCGGACCTTCGAGGTGGTCTGCGGCCAGATCCGCGCGAAGCTGGCCTGCGGCGAGTTGGGGCCGGGCGACAAGCTGCCCGCGGAACGGCTGCTGGCCTTGCAGCTCAACGTCAGCCGCAGCGCGATCCGCGAGGCCCTGCGCAGCCTCGAGGTCGCCGGCGTCGTGCGCATGGCAAAGGGTATCAAGGGCGGCGCCTTCATCCGCGAGGGCACGCCGGACCGCATGTCGGAGGTCCTGCAGGACCTGATCCACCTGGGGGCGATCTCTCTCGCCGAACTGACGGAGGCGCGCATCGCGCTGTATGGCGGGATGCTGCCGATGGTCTGCGAGCGGGCGACCGAGGCGCAGCTCGACGCGCTGGAGGCCAACGTGGCGGCGCTGGAGGCGGCGATCCGCAACGGCGATGCGGCGCAACGGCCGCACCTGGCCCATGCCTTCTATCATCTGCTCGGCGAGTGCAGCCGGAACAGCGCGATCGTCTACCTCAACGACTCGCTGTCCCATATCCTGCTGCAATACATCCTGATGCAGTCGCCGCAGCCCGGCATGCCGTCGAACGATTTGATCGCGTCGCGCCGGCGCCTGCTGCGCCACCTGCGCGACCGCAATGCGCAGAAGGCGACCGATGAGCTGCGCAAGCATCTCCGGCGGATGCACAAGGCGCTCTGGGAGACCGGCTGACCGCCGCGACCGCCGCCGGGTCAACGGGTCATCGCGCGGGCGATGGTCAGGCGCTGGATCTGGTTGGTGCCCTCGTAGATCTGCAGCAGCTTGGCGTCGCGCATGTAGCGCTCGACCGGATGCTCGCGCAGATAGCCGGCACCGCCGAACACCTGCACCGCATCCGTCGTCACCTTCATCGCCATGTCGGAGCAGAAGGTCTTGGCCATCGCCGCCATCACCGGAAGCCGGTCCATGTCGCCGCTGTCCGCCAGCGCGGTGACCTTGTAGGTCAGCGCGCGCCCCGCCTCGATCTGGATCGCCATGTCGGCGAGCATCAGCTGGATCGCCTGGAAGGCGGCGATCGGCTGGCCGAACTGCACGCGCTCCCTGGCATAGGCCAGGGCCGCGTCCAGCGCGCCCTGGGCGACGCCGACCGAGGCCGCCGCGACCGTCGGCCGGTTCAGGTTCAGGATTCCCATCGCATGACGGAATCCCCTGCCCTCCTCGCCGACCAGGTTCTCCACCGGGACCCGCAGGTCGTCGAAGAACAGCTCGACGCTCTTCACGCCGTTATAGCCCATCTTCTTCGGCGCCCGGCCGATGGTCAGCCCGGGAAGGTCGGTCGGGACCAGGATCGACGAGATCCCGTCATGGCCCCTGCCCTCGGCGGTGCGGGCAAAGACCATGATGTAGCGCGCGATGTCGCCGCCGGTGATGTAGACCTTCTGGCCGTTGATCACGTACTCGTCGCCGTCGCGCCGGGCGCTGGTCCGGATGCCCGACACGTCGGAGCCGGTCTGCGGCTCGGTGATCGCCACCGCGGTCGGCGTGCGCCCCTTCGCGATCTCCGGCAGGTAGCGCTGGCGCTGCGCCTCGGTGCCATAGTGCAGCAGTGGCAGGACGCAGCCGATCGAGGTGCCGCCCACCAGCCCCGACAGCGCCAGGGAATGCTTCGCGACCTCTTCCTTCGCCACGCAGGCCATGGTGATCGTGCCGCCGGGGCCGCCATAGGCTTCCGGCACCAGGATCTGCAGCAGGCCCATATCGCCGAAGACGTCGACGATGTGCGGCGGCAGGCGATCCTCCTCGTCGATCTGCGCGGCGATCGGCGCGACCTCCCGCTCCACCATCCGGCGCACGGAATCGCGGAAGATCTGCATTTCCTCGCTCTCGATATCCTGCATGACCGTTCCCGCCTTTTTCAAATGGTCTGACCTTTTAGGATCGACCGGCCGGCGGGTCAAGCCGGCCTCCCGATGGCCGGTTCGCTTCGCCCGCACGACAGGCAAGCGGCGGTGGGCACGACCATGAAATTCCTGTAGATTTCGCGTGTGCCCGCCGGTTGGTCGGCGGGCGCATCCGCCGCAGGGAGGCGCGCGGCAGACGTCCATGGCAGATACCCTGTCTTTCCTGGCAGATGATTGTCTGTCGCGGCGCGTCGAAACAGTGCAGCGACAATCGTTACTTGGGAGGTTCTCAAATGAAACGGCGTAATTTTCTGACCGGGACTGCGGCGGCAGGCGCCACGGCGGCGGCAGCGGCAGCCTTTCCGGCACCGGCACTCAGCCAGGGCGCCATGGAATGGCGCATGGTCACCAGCTGGCCGAAGGGCCTGCCCGGCCTGGGCACCGGCGCGCAGCGCTGCGCCGAGAGCATCGAAAAGCTGACCGGCGGCAAGATCAAGGTGAAGGTCTATGCCGGCGGCGAGCTGGTGCCGGCCCTGGGCTGCTTCGACGCGGTGTCCGACGGCACCGCCGAACTGGGGCATGACGCCTCCTACTACCATCTGGGCAAGAGCCCGGCCTGCGCTTTCTTCACCGCAGTGCCGTACGGCATGATCCCCAGCGAAATGAATGCCTGGCTGTACTGGGGCGGCGGGCAGGAGCTGTGGGACGAGCTCTATGCGCCGTTCAACCTCAAGGCGATGCCGGCCGGCAATACCGGCACGCAGATGGCCGGCTGGTTCCGCAAGCCGATCAACTCCGTGGCCGACCTCAAGGGCCTTAAGATGCGCATCCCCGGCCAGGGCGGCCTGGTGATGGGCAAGCTGGGCGCGACCAACGTGCTGCTGCCCGGCGGCGAGATCTTCACCAACCTGCAGTCCGGCAATATCGACGCCACCGAATGGGTCGGCCCCTACAACGATCTGTCGATGGGCTTCTACCAGGTCGCCAACTACTACTACTGGCCCGGTTTCCACGAGCCCGGCTCGACCCTGGAGCTGATGATCAACAAGGCGAAGTGGGACGCGCTCGACAGCGAGCTGCAGCTGGCGATCAGCGCCGCCGCGGCGCAGGAGAACGTCAACATGCTGGCGGAGTTCGACGCCCGCTCCGGCCCGGCGCTGCAGGAACTGATCCAGAAGCACGGCGTGAAGCTGGAGCGGCTGCCGCGCGACGTCCTCGAGGCCCAGGGCACCGCGGCCGGCGAACTGATGGAAGAAATCATCGCCGACGGCGATGCGATCACCAAGAAGGTCGCCAACGGCTTCCTGAAGGCCCGCTGGGAGCTGGCGCAGTGGACCCGCATCTCCATCCAGGGCTTCGCCAACGCCCGCCTGCTGCCGTTCAAGTATCCGCGCGGCTGAGCGGTCCCTGCCCCGGCCCCTCGGCCGGGCGGCCCGTCACGGACAACGGCCGCAGGCTCGCCTGCGGCCGTTTCCTTTGTGGCTCGCCCGGGCCGCAGGTCCGCCTGCGGCCGTTTCCATTTCCGACGCTCAGCCGGATACCCCCGGCCCGTCGCGGCGGACGACGAAGCGGATCCGCTCCGCCGCATAGACGGCAACCCCGTAGGACAGCGGCCGTCCCGCAGCGTCGATGTCGAGCTTCTCCTGCTCGATCACCGGCTGTGTCGGCAACTGCTTCAGAATGCGTGCCTCGGCCTTGGTCGGCAGGCGGGCGATCATGGAGGTCTCGCTGCGCCGGTAGTCTGCCACCCCGAACATCGCCAGGGCCCTCGAGAAGGACCCGCTCTGCCGGAAGCAATCCTCGATGCCTGGGAAGCGCCCGGCGTCGAACCAGGCCTTGCCATAGCCCAGGATCCGGTCGTCCGCCTCGATCGTTACCTCCAGCATCGTGACCCCGGTTCCCCGGGGCAGTTGCAGGGCCGCGGCGATCTCGGCCGACGGCACCTCCGTGCGCGCCGAGAGCAGGCGCCGGGCGCCCTGGGCGTTCTGCGTCAGCAGGTTCTCCGTCAGCCGCGTCCGCTCGCCGATCTCGTAGATGATTGGCTCCTCGCGCACGAAACAGCCCTGGCCGTGCACGATGCGCAGCAGGCCCGCTGCCTGCATTTCCGACAGGGCGCGGCGGACGGTGTTCCGCGTGGTGCCGAAGCGGCCTGCTAGCGCATGTTCGCCGGGCAGGCGTTCGCCCGGGCCGAACCGGCCGCCGGCAAGTTCGGCCCTCAGCGCCGTCTCGATCTGACGCCAGCGCGGGGCTTTGGCCGCATTGCTGCTCTCTCCCATGACACCCCGGCTCCGTTCCCGACTTCCTGTCTTAGGCGTCGCCGGGCATCGGACTCAAGCCATAGGCGCTGCCGTCACTGCATTGCCCCGAAACCGTCATCCAAGGTTCACCGCAGAATCAAATTGTTTAAACATCGGCGTGCCAGCCTCCCGATGGCCGCGAGGGACCCGCCCGCCCCGGCCGAGCCGCTGCCCCGTCCCGACGGGATGGCGCAAACAGGAGGATCCGGAATATGAAGCGTGCAATCCGTTCGCTGGCCGCCGCCGCCGTCGCGGCCACCCTGGCCGGCGCGGCCGCCCAGCCGGCCGCGGCCGAGGTCGAGCTTGTCGTCCAGTACACCCAGCCACAGATCTTCGATGGCGTGTTCGCCAGGCTGAAGGAGGAGTTCGAGGCGCAGAACCCGGACGTGACGGTCAAGTTTCGTGGCCCGCTGAAGGACTACGGCGCCGGCATCCAGGCACTGCTGCGCGAGGCGGTGATCGACGACATGCCGCATGTCGACTATCTGGGCCTGTCGCACCTGCCGGTGGTCGCCGATCGCGGGCTGGCCGTCGATCTGGGCCCGCTGATGGCAGCGGACGGTTCGTCCTTCGAGGAGAACGGCTGGACGGAGTCGCTGCAGAGCCTGGGCCGGGTGGATGGCCGGCAGCTCGCCCTGCCCTTCGCGATCTCGATGTCGCTGGCCTACTACAATGCCGATCTGGTGCGCCAGGTGGGGGGCGATCCCGAGAACATGCCGCGCGACTGGCCCGGCATCATCGTCCTGGCAGGCAGGGTTGCCGCCCTGGGGCCGGACTATGCCGGCATGTACATCCCCTATTCCGCCGGCTGGTACGGCGCCTGGTATTTCCAGGGCGTGCTGTTCAGCCACGGCGGCGAGATGATGCAGCCGGGCGCGACCAGGGTGGCGTTCAGCGAGGATCCCGCCTGGCAGAAGGCGGTCGGCATGTACGACAGCATGGCCGAGCAGGGCGGCATGAAGCCGCTCGCCGACCAGGCGCAGCGCCAGCAGTTCATCGCCGGCAAGATGGGCTTCGTAATCGACTCGATCTCGCGGCTCTATGGCTTCCAGAAGGCGATCGGGGACCGCTTCGACCTGCGCACCGCCCGCCATCCGATGGCCGCAGAGAACGGCCGCCTGCCGACCGGCGGCAACCTGGCCCTGATCACCACCGCCGCGGAGAAGGATCCTGCCGTGCTGGACGCCGCATGGCGCTGGCTGAAATTCTCCACCGGCCCCTACGGCACCACCCAGGTGATCAAGCTCGTCGGCTATACCCCTGTCAACGTGCTGGCCCTGGAAGATCCGCAGCTGCTGAAGGGCTATTTCGACGATCGCCCGCAGCACCGCACGGCGGTGGAGCAGATCCCGCTGGTGCGGGAGTGGTACCAGTATCCGGGCGACAACAGCCTGAAGATCGACGATGTCATCGGCGAGCATCTGGAAGCGGTGGTCGACAACTCGATGACGCCGGACGAGGCGCTCGCCTCGCTGACCGAGGAGGTCAACCGCCTGCTCCCCGCCCAGGCCGGCAACTGAGCCCGGCCCGGCAGGCAGGCGGGGCAGCACCGCCATGGCACGGCTCGACCTCACAGGCCTGTGCAAGGCCTTCGACACCAGTCAGGTGCTGCGCGATGTCAGCCTGACGATCGACGACGGCGAGTTCCTCGCCGTCGTCGGCCCGTCGGGATGCGGAAAATCCACCCTCCTGCGGGTGATCGCCGGTCTGGAAACGCAGGACGCCGGCCAGGTCCGCATCGGCGACAGGCTGGTCGACGGCCTGCCCCCGAAACAGCGCGACGTCGCGATGGTGTTCCAGAGCTATGCGCTCTACCCCCACATGACCGTCGCGCAGAACCTCGCCCTGCCCCTGGTGATGCGCGACCTCAGCCGGTGGCAGCGCATGCCGTTCGCGGCGCGCCTCAGCACGGAGGTCGCCCGTCGGCGCGCCGCGGTCCAGGAGGCGGTCCGGCAGGCAGCCGGGATCGTGGAACTGACCCCCCTGCTGGACCGCAAGCCCCGGCAGCTCTCCGGCGGCCAGCGTCAGCGGGTCGCCCTGGCCCGTGCGCTGGTGCGTCAGCCGCGGCTTTTCCTGCTGGACGAGCCGCTCTCGAACCTCGATGCCTCGCTGCGGGCCAGCACGCGGACCGAGATCGTGGACCTGCAGCGCCGGCTCGGCGTCACCACAGTCTACGTGACCCACGACCAGGTCGAGGCCATGACGATGGCCAGCCGGATTGCTGTGATGATCGGCGGCAGAATCGTGCAGCTCGGCACGGCGCGCGAGATCTATCGGCGACCGGTCGATATCCGGGTCGCGCAGTTCATCGGCACACCGAAGATGAACCTGCTGCCGGGCGAGGTCGCGCGCGGCGCGATCCGGATCGCCGGTGCCGCGGAGGTGCTGACCACCCTGCCGCTGCTGCGCGACGGCGCCCTCACCATCGGCATCAGGGCGGAGCATCTGCACCTGAGTCACGGTCCGGGGCCCGGCGCCCTGCGCTCGGTGGTGCGCCAGGTCGAGTTCCTGGGCGCGGAGGCCCTGGTGCACCTGCAGCCCGACAGCCTGCCGCAGGTCGCGCCGCTAGCCGCGCGCGTCCCGCCGGAAGTGGCCGCCGGCCTGGCCCCCGGCATGACGGTCGGCCTGACCCTTGCGCCTGCCGGGCTCCACCTCTTCGACAGCGAGGGCCAGCGGATCGCGCGGTCCGGCGCCGATGCGGGCCTGCCGCCCGAAACCCCGGCCAGGCCGCTGGCGGCCGCTTTCGCGCCTGCCGCGGCCTTGGCCGCACGATGAACGTGCAGGGCATCGCGCCGGACCGGACAGTCCGGAGGCACGCGGCTGCCACGCGCGACCGGCGACCGGGCCGGCTGCGGCGCGAGGCGGCCGGCTGGCTGCTGGCGGCTCCCTTCATGGCAGGCCTGACCCTGTTCCTCCTGCTGCCCTGCCTCGGCGTGCTGGCCATGGCCTTCACCGACTGGAAGCTCGGCGATGCACAGATCTCCTATGCCGGCCTCGACAATTTCCGCGAGCTGTTCGGCGACAGGGTCTTCGCCATCTCCGCGGCCAACACGGCCCTTTATGCGCTCATGGTGACGCCGACCTCGGTGATCCTGGGACTCTGGCTGGCAGTGGTGATCGAACGCTCGGCACTGGGGCGCGCGCTGTTCCGCTCTGCCCTGTTCCTGCCGGTCGTCTCCACCACCGTCGCCATGGCGATCGTCTGGGAGTTCCTGCTGCACCCGACCCTGGGACCGATCCCAAGCCTGCTGGCGTTCGTCGGCGTGCCGCAGCGCAGCCTGCTGGGCAATGCCGGCACGGTCCTGCCGACCCTTGCCGTGATCGGCATCTGGGAGAATGCCGGCTACATCATGGTGCTGGTGATGGCCGGGCTGAAGACGATCCCGCGCACCCTCTACGAGGCGGCCGCGATCGACGGCGCCGATCGCCCCTGGGAGCGCTTCCGGACCGTGACCCTGCCGCTGCTGGGGCCGACGATGGTGTTCGTCGTGATCATCTCGCTGCTGCGGTCGTTCCGGGTGTTCGAGACCGTGGCGGCACTGACCCAGGGCGGACCGCGGCGCGCATCCGAGGTCGTCCTCTTCACCATCTACCAGGAAGGCTTCATGTACTTCCGGATCGGCTATGCGGCGGCGCTGACCGTGGTCTTTGTCCTGGTGCTGCTGGCGCTGACCCTGCTGAAGTTCCGGCTGCTGGACCGCGCGGTGCATTACGGATGAGCCGGCCGGCCATGTCGGACGTCCTGCGATTCGTCGGTCTCAGCCTGACCGCCGCTCTGTTCCTGCTGCCCTTCGTCTACATGATCGGCTTCTCGTTGAAGCCGGAGGACGAGATCTTCAGCGGCAGCCTGTCGCCCTTCCCGACGAGCGTGGAGGGCTTTGCCAATTATGCCGGCGCGCTGCGGCGGGAGCCCCTGCTGCACTACCTGGTGAACGGCGCGATCGTCTGCGGTGGCATCCTTGTCTTCCAGCTGCTGTTCGCCGTTCCCTGCGCCTTCGCGCTGGCCAAGCTGCGGTTCGCCGGCCGCGAAATCCTGTTCGGCCTGGTTCTGTTCGCGCTCCTGATCCCGATCCAGGCGACGGCGCTCCCGATCTATCTCGGCTTCGCCGGGGCGAACCTGCTGGACAGCTATCCCGCATTGATCCTGCCCTTCGTCTCGTCGGCCTTCGCCGTCTTCCTGTTCCGCCAGTTCTTCCGCACCCTGCCCGACGACCTGCTGGATTCCGCGCGGCTGGACGGCTGCAGCGAGGTCAGCGTGATCCTGCGCATCGTGCTGCCGCTGACGGTGCCGAGCGCCACTGCCTTCGGCATCTTCTCTGTCGTGTCGCACTGGAACGACCTGTTCTGGCCGCTGATCGTGATCCGCTCGCCGGAGCTGAACACCCCGCCGCTGGGTATCCTCGCCTTTCGTTCCGCGGATGCCGGCGACCGCTATGGCGAGCTGATGGCCGGCACGGTGGTGATCACCGCACCGCTGGTCGTTGCCTTCCTGGTGGCGCAGCGGCGCTTCATCGAGGGCATCAGCCTCGGTGCCCTCAAGGGATGAGAGACATGCCGCCATGCTGAAGCTGCTGCAGATCACCGACTGCCACCTGCTGCCCCCCGGCGGCAGGATCTTCGACAGCGATCCGGCGCAGCGGCTGGCCGCGGCCATCGCCGACATCAACCGCCAGCATGCCGACGCCGCGCTCTGTGTGCTGACCGGCGACATCGCCCATGACGGCGATGGTCCGGCTTACGAACTGCTGCGCGACCTGCTGGCCGGGCTCGCCGTGCCCTGGCAGCTGGTGCCCGGCAACCATGACGACAAGGCCGCCATGCGGCAGGTCTTTCCGGCACTGACGGTCGACGCCGAGGGTTTCGTCCAGTCGGTCCGGGACAGCCCGGCGGGACGGCTGCTGTTCCTGGACACCGTGCAGGCTGGCACCCATAGCGGGATCTACTGCCCCGCCCGCCTGCGCTGGCTGGACCGGGCGCTGTCGGAGGGCGCGCGCCAACCGGCCTATATCTTCATGCACCATCCGCCGATGACCATCGCGATGCCGCGCCTTGACCAGTACCGGCTGGTCGACCACCAGCCGCTGGGCGAGCTGCTCGACCGCCACGGCACGGTCCGGCATATCTTCTTCGGCCATGTGCACCGGCCGGTCTCGGGCAGCTGGCGGGGCATTCCGTTCTCCGCAGTGCCGGGAACGAATCACCAGAACCGGTTGGATTTCACGGCAGGCCGGGAAAACATCTCGACCCTGGAGCCGCCGGCCTATGCGGTGATCTTCCTGGATGCCGAGACCACGGTGGTGCACCTGCACGGCTTCATGGACGACAGCCCGCAGTTCCTCTACGACCCCGCTGCCGCACCGGAGGCGCAGATCCGGCGGCTGTGAGCATCGGCGCGCGCCAACACTGCGTCCCGCGTCATCCCGCCACACGCCCCGTCGTCCTCGGGGGCCGAGGATGACGGCTGGCGAGAGGCTGCTGCGGCAGGGCGGACAGGCCGGCGCGCCCGGTGGCGCCGAGTCGCCCGACGCACACACCATCGTCATCCTCGGGCTTGACCCGAGGATCCATTCCGCCAGCGGCGAAGCACCGCGAGGCCGGCGGAGTGGATCCTCGGCTCGGGGGCCGAGGATGACGATTGGGGAGGGGTTGGCATGACATGTCGGACAGGCCGGCGCGCCCGGTCGCGCCGGGTCGCCTGGGCCCGCCCGCGCCGCGGCTACTGGTTGCTGTCGCCGGCCGGCGGGTCGTTGAACATTTCCGTCTCGCTCGGCCCGGTATTGCCGGCCGGGGCGTCGTTGAACATGTTCGTCTCGTCGCCGCCGCCCTCGCCGAACATGCCGCCGCCCTCGCTGTTCAGGTCGAAGACGCTGGAATTGTCGATCGGCAGTTCGAAGGGCTGGTCGGAGCCCTGGTACTGCGACGCGCCGCTGTTCTCGCCGCTGACATCGCGGCCGGCCAGGTAGGTCCGCGGCTGGCCCTTGTTGTAGATCTGGTCCGGCAGCCAGGTGGCAAGGCCGGGAACGAACCAGAGGATGACCATGGCGATGATCTGCAGGCCCACGAAGGGCACGGCCCCACGATAGATCTGCATGGTGGTGACCGCTTTCGACGCCACGCCGCGCAGGTAGAACAGCGCGAAGCCGAAGGGCGGCGTCAGGAACGAGGTCTGCAGGTTCATGCCGATCATGACGCCGAGCCAGATCGGGTTCACGCCGAGCACGATGAGGGCGGCCGCGGTGATCGGCACCACGACGAAGATGATCTCGAAGGTGTCGAGGAAGAAGCCCAGGATGAACATCACCGCCATGACGGCGATCACGGCGCCGACCATTCCGCCGGGCAGTCCGGCCAGGACCTCCGCCACCAGATGTTCGCCGCCCAGGCCGCGGAACACCAGGCTGAACACCGATGCGCCGGCCAGGATGATGAAGACCATCGAGGTGATGGTCATCGTGCTGCGCATCACGTCGAGCAGGATGCGCAGGTTGAACTGCCGCCGGCCGATCGCCAGGACCATCGCCCCGATCGCGCCCACGCTGGCGCTTTCCGTGGCGGAGGCGGTACCGGAGAGGATCGACCCCAGCACCAGCACGATCAGCACCAGCGGCGGCACCAGGGCCACCAGCACCCGCAGGATCAGGTGCCGCTCGTCGTCCTTCGGCGCCTCCACCGGCGGGCAGCTCGACGGCGCGGTGATCGCCTTGAAGATCACCCACAGGATGTACAGCCCGACCAGCACGAAGCCGGGGAAGACCGCGCCCGCGAACAGGTCGCCGATCGACACCGGCTCCGGCGTCAGGTCGCCGACGGCATTGTGCGCCGCCTGGTTGGACGATTGCAGCATATCGCCCATGAAGATCAGCACGGTGGAGGGCGGAATGATCTGCCCCAGGGTGCCCGAGGCGCAGATCACGCCGGCGGCCAGCTTCGGGTCGTAGCCCGCCCGCATCATCGCCGGCAGGCTCAGCAGGCCCATGGTCACGACCGTCGCGCCGACGATGCCGGTGGATGCCGCCAGCAGGGTGCCCACGATGATCACGGAAATGCCGAGGCCGCCGCGCAGCGGGCCGAACAGCTCCCCCATCGTGGTCAGCAGGGTCTCCGCGATGCGGGAGCGCTCCAGCATCATGCCCATGAAGATGAACAGCGGCACCGCGACCAGCACCTCGTTGATCATGATGCCGAAGACGCGGTTGGGCAGGGCGTGGAAATAGCTGAAGTCGAAAACGCCAAGGGCGCTGCCGGCCGCGGCGAAGAGGATGGCCGTGCCGGCCAGGGTGAAGGCGACGGGGAACCCCACCAGCACCATGCCGATGGTGCCGAGGAACATGAGGACGGCGAGGGCCTCGCCGATGACGACCGGATCCATGTGCTGCCCCCGCGCCTAGTGGCTCATCGCCGCTGGCGCATAATGGTGCAGGCCGCGCAGCACCAGCACCGACCGGGCGAGCAGCGCCAGCGCCTGGATCGCCAGGAGCAGCGCGTAGCCGAGCAGGACCGACTTGATGATGAAGAAGCCGGGCAGGCCGTCAGGCTGCTGCGAATGCTCCAGGACGAACCAGGAGGACAGGGTGAAGGGCAGGCTGGCGGTCGTCATGATCACCAGGTAGGGGGTCATCAGGACGAAACTGCCGAAGATGTCGACCCAGGCGCGGCGGCGGTCGGAGAGCCGGGCATAGATCAGGTCGACCCGCACATGGCCCCCCGCCTTCAGGGTATAGCCGGCGCCGAGCATGAAGACGGCGGCGTGGAACCAGACGTAGATATCCTGCATCCAGACCCAGCCGATATTGAAACCGTAGCGCAGGGCCACGACCGTGAAGCAGACCAGCACGGTGCCCAGGGTCAGCCAGCTGACCGCGCGGCCAACGAACTCGTTGACCCCGTCGACAATGCGGACCAGCGCTTCGGCGAAACCGGTATAGGCGGCGAACAGGATCGCCAGGACGGCCAGCACCAGCAGGACGAGCGGCACCAGCCATTGATAAATCGTGTCGAACATCAAACTCCCATCCGACGGGCCCAAACAACCGGAGCGGCCGCCGCAGCGGACAGCCGAGAATGGATCAGGGCGTCACGCCACGGACGCCTGACAGGCCTGGCCGGCGACGGTTGGACAGCGCACTCGCAGACGACAGGGCGAACAAGGCGCAATGCGCCTGCCTTTTCCCTGCATGATTGAAAGCCTCCCGGGCTTATCGACTTGTTGCTTGGCAGTCTTTCTAGCACAGAACAAGGCCGCCGACAGCCATTGCGAATCGGCACCTGCGCCGCGGTCGCCGCCCGCCTACCCGTCGAAGCGGCCGTTGCGGTTGAAGCCGCGCGGCGCCAGCCGGCCGGCGGAGGCCCTGGCGCCGAGCCAGTCGGTCAGGTCCGGCTCGGTGCGGGTGCGGCCGGAGCTGTCGTTCCAGGTCAGCCCGTCCTCCCGGCGGAACACCTTGGCGTCGGCAATGCCGCCATCCTTGTAGCGCTGCAGGATGACGCCGCGGCCGCGGGCCATCTCCGGCACCTCCTCCAGCGGGAAGGCCAGCAGTTTCCGGTTCTCGCCGATCACCGCGACGGTGTCGCCGGCAGCGGGGATGCAGAGCGCGGCCTTGGCGCCCTTGCCCGGGTTCAGCACCACCTTGCCGCTGCGGGTCTGGGCCAGCAGGGCCGCTTCCGGCACCAGGAAGCCGCGGCCGTCGCTCGCCGCCACCAGCCGCTTCGCGCCCTCGCGATAGACGAACAGGGTGAGTGCCTCGTCCTCCTTCACCAGCTCGACGATCAGGCGCAGCGGCTCGCCATGGCCGCGGCCACGGGGCAGCCGGTCGCAGGGGATGGTATAGGCCCGCCCCTGCTCGCCGAACAGGATCAGCTTGTCGGTGGTCTCGGCATGCAGGTGGAAGCGCGCCTTGTCGCCTTCCTTGAAGGAGGTCACGCTGTCGGCGGCGACATGCCCCTTCACCGCGCGGATCCAGCCCTTCTCGGAGCAGATCACGGTGATCGGCTCGCGCTCGATCATCGCCTCCAGGGGGACCTCGGACACCGCCGGCGCATCGGTCACCAGGGTGCGGCGCCTGCCCAGGGCGCTGTCGGGGCCGATCTTCTTGCGCAGCGCGCGCAGTTCCTCGCCGATCCGCTTCCAGCGCAGGGCCTCGTCGCCCAGCAGGGTGCGCAGGCCCTCGGCTTCCGTCGACAGGCCCTCATGCTCGCGCCGGATCTCCATTTCCTCCAGCTTGTGCAGGGCCCGCAGGCGCATGTTCAGGATCGCGTCGGCCTGCGCCTCGCTCAGGTCGAAGCGCTGCATCATCACCGCCTTCGGCGCGTCCTCGAAGCGGATGATCCGCAACAGCTCGTCGATGTTGATATAGGCGACCAGCAGGCCGTCGAGGATGTGCAGCCGCTCCTCGATCTTCGCCAGCCGGTGGCGGCTGCGCCGCTCCAGCACGTCCAGCCGGTGGTTCAGGAATTCCTGCAGCGCCTCGCGCAGGCTCAGCACCTTCGGCACCTTGCCCCCGACCAGGACGTTCAGGTTCAGCGGGATCCGGTTTTCCAGGTCGGTGGCGCGGAACAGGCTTTCCATCAGGACTTCGGCATCGACCGTGCGGCTGCGCGGCTCCAGCACGATGCGGACATCCTCGGCGGACTCGTCGCGGATATCGCCCAGGAAGGGCAGCTTGCGCTCCGCCAGCAGTTCGGCGATGCGCTCGATCAGGCGGCCCTTGGCAACCTGGTAGGGCACCTCGGTGACGATCAGCTGGTACTGGCCGCGGCCGATCTCCTCCTTCTCCCAGCGGGCGCGCAGGCGGAACGACCCGCGGCCGCTCTCATAGGCGTCGCGGATGCTGGCCGCCGGCTCCACCAGCACGCCCCCGGTGGGGAAGTCCGGCCCGGGGATGAAGCCCTGCAGGGTCTCCATCGTCGCATTCGGGTGGCGCACCAGGTGCAGCAGCGCATCGACCAGCTCGATCGCGTTGTGCGGCGGGATCGCCGTGGCCATGCCCACCGCGATGCCGGTGGAGCCGTTCGCCAGCAGGTTCGGAAAGGCCGATGGCAGGACCATCGGTTCCGCTTCCTCGCCATCGTAGTTCGGCTGGAAATCGACCGTATCCTGGTCGATATCCTCCAGCAGCAGCTCGGCGATCAGGGTCAGCCGGGCCTCGGTGTACCGCATCGCCGCGGCGTTATCGCCGTCGACATTGCCGAAATTGCCCTGCCCGTCGACCAGCGGATAGCGCTGCCCGAACTCCTGCGCCAGCCGGACCAGGGTCTCGTAGACCGAGGTGTCGCCGTGCGGATGGTACTTGCCGACCACGTCGCCGACGACGCGGGCGCATTTCTTGAAGCCGGTCTGGGGATGCAGCCGCAGCTGCTGCATGGCGTAGAGGATCCGCCGCTGCACCGGCTTCAGCCCGTCGCGCACGTCCGGCAGCGAGCGGGACTTGATCGTCGACAGGGCATAGGCCAGGTAGCGCTCGCTCAGCGCCTCGGCGAGCGGGGCGGGGCGGATGTTTTCGGGGAAGTCCCCGGGTCCGATCGGCTTGTTCATGGCTGGCTATATATCATGACCGGCAGGGTCGGCGGGGGGCTGCGACAGGCTGTCAGCCCCGCCCTCCCCCTGCTTCAGGTAGCGGCTGACGAAACGGCCGCGTGCATCCGGGATTTCGCGGCCCTCGCCCAGGAACAGGCGGCGTTCCAGGAAATGCCCGGTCAGGGCCAGACCGGCCGCCACCTCCGCCCGGGTCGGGGCCGCGTCCCGGGGCGAATCGACCGCCGGCCCGGCGGCAGGCGGCCGCAGGAACGGCGGCAGGGCCAGCAGCCGGTCCGCATAGGGGGCCGCGGCCTCCGCACTGACCGCATTGCCGGTCCGGGGCGAGACATGGGTCAGCCCGCCGGGCGCCTGCGCGGCGTCGAGCCCGGTCGCGCCGCAGCGCTCCAGGGCGAGGCCATAGCCCAGGCTCTGCAGCAGCCCCAGTTCCCAGCGCACCAGCACCGCCGGCCAGCCCGGCGGCTGTGCGGCGATCGCGTCCAGCAGCGCCTCGGTCGCGGCATAGAGGTCGCCATGCGGCTCGCGCTCCGGCAGGGCGGCATCCGCCAGCGCGCAGGCGGAGACCAGGGCGGCCAGCGCCAGCCGGTCGCGCAGCAGCGCGCCGGCCGGGACGCCGGCCACTTCCAGCCGCCAGGCCCCCAGATGCTCCGGCAGCCGTGCCCGCCAGACCGCATCGACCCGGGCGCCGATATCGATGCCCCGGGCCGAACGCTGGCCCCGCAGCAGCCCGGCATGGCGGCCATGCTCCGCCGTCAGCAGGCTGACGACGGCACCGGTATCGCCATAGGGCCGGCGCGACAGCACCAGGCCCCGGTCGCGCCATTCCATCGCACCGCCCGCCTGTTCCGCCGCCTGTCTGGCCTGCCGCCTGCCCGGGCCGTCCCGCCGGTCAGCCGAACAGGGCCCGCATGTTCTTCATCCCTTCCATCATCGGGGTCCATTGCCGCCCCGCGATCAGGCCGCCATCCACCACCAGCTCATGGGCGTTGACGAAGCCGGACTCGTCGCTGGCCAGGAACAAGGCGGCATGGGCGATATCGTCGGTGATGCCGGCACGCCGGATCGGCTGCATGCCGGCCAGCGCCCGGCGCACCGGCTCCGCGGTCGCCTCCGCCTGTTCCGCCGTCATGCCGGCGGCCTTGCCGAAGATCCCGGTAGCGATGCCGCCGGGCGAGATGGCGTTGACCCGCACGCCTTCCTCGCCGAGCTCCATCGCGACGCATTTCGTCAGGTGCACCACCGCCGCCTTGGCCGCGCCGTAGATGATCGAGGAGGAATAGCCGGCCCGGCTGGCCGCGACGCTGCCATTGTTGATGATGCTGCCGCTGCCCTGCCGGCGCATCACCGGGGCGGCATGCTTCATGCCCAGCATCACGCTGCCGACCAGGTTGTCCATCGCGCGCTGGAAGCCGTCCCACGGGATATCCTCGATGCCGCCGCCCGGCGCCGGCGCGCCGGCATTGTTGAACAGCACGTCCAGCCGGCCGAAGCGCTCCACCGCGGCATCGACCGCGCCCTTGACCTCCGCCTCCACCGTCATGTCGCCGGGGACGAACAGCACCTCGCCGCCGGTCTCCCGGGCGATCGTCGCGGCCACCTCCTCGCCCAGCGCCGCCCGCCGGCCGGTGAACAGCACCTTCGCCCCTCCGGCGATAAAAACCTCGACGGTGCGAAGGCCGATGCCGCTCGTGCCGCCGGTGACCAGCGCAACCTTGTCCTGCAGACGTCCCATGCTTTCCTCCTGTTCGCGGCCCCGCCGCCGCCCGGCCCTTCCGGGGCCAGGCCTCCTGCGGCAGGCTGGCGCATTGCGCCCCGGCCCCCTATGACGGGAACCTGAGAGACTGACAAGTGAGCGGGCAGGCAAGCGGAACGGCCGGCGGGCGATCCCTGCCCCGGACCCGCGGGAGCGAAACGTGAGCGACGGAAAAGACAGCGACAAGGTCGCAGAGCTGCTGAACCTGGCCCGCCAGCACCTGGCCGCCCGGGATGCCGGCCAGGCCGAGGCGGCGATCCTGCAGGTCTTCGACCAGGTGCCCTACCATCCCCAGGCGGTCGGCCTGTACGGCACACTGGCGGCGATGACCGGCGACCTGGAGGCGGCGCATGAGCGCCTGGCCTTCGCCGCCGCGCAACTGCCGGACGATGCCCAGGTGCAGTTCAACCATGCCAATGTCCTGGCCATGCGCGGCGACCTGCCGGGCGCCGAGACCGCCTGGCGCACGGCGATCCGATCCAACCCGCAGCATTTCGAGGCGATGGGCAACCTTGCCGACATGCTTCTGGGCCAGGGCCGGCCGGCGGAGGCGATCGCCATCCTGGAGCCGGCCATCGCCACCCGGCCCGACCTTGCACCGCTGCACAGCGCGCTCGCCTTCGCCCGCTTCCGCCTGGGCGATGCGGAGGGCGCCTATGCCGCGCTGCAGGAGGCCAACCGCCAGGCGCCGGACGACCTGAGCGTGCTGCTCGGCCTGGGCGATGTCGCCCTGCACCTCGCCGACCGGGATACCGCGCGGAACTGGTACCTGGCCGCCCGCGACGTCGCGCCGTCCGACGACCGGGTGCAGACCGCGCTGGCGCGGCTGGCCGGGTGACGGGCGCGCGGCGGAGACAGGCATGGCCGGACGCCCCGCCGCACGCACCGCGCTGAAACATCTGCAGCGGGCCGCCGCCGCCCTGCAGCAGGGCAAGGCGCAGGCCGCGATGCGCGAGGCGCGCCTGGCGCTGAAGGCCGATCCCGCCGCGATCGATGCCCGCGCCATCCTGGGCATCGCCCAGGTGCAGGCGGGCGCGGCAGAGGCCGGCCTGGCCGACCTGGAGGTCGCGCTTGCCGCCCGCCCCCGCGACCCGCAGCTGCTGTTCAACCTGGGCCATGCGCAGAGCATCGCCGGGCGGGACGCGGCGGCGCGGAAGAGCTTCGAGGCGGCGCTGAACATCGACCCCGGCAACCTGCCCGCGCGCATGAACCTGGCCCATCTGCACCTGAAGGCCGACGACCCGAAGCAGGCCGGGATGGCGTTTCGCGCGGCGCTGAACGGCGCGCCGAGCATGGTCGAGGCGCATCTCGGCCTGGGCCTGGCGCTGCAGCAGCAGCACCGGCTGGAGGAGGCCGAGCGCAGCTTTGCCGAGGCGCTGCGCCTGGCGCCGGACCATCCGCAGGCGCTGATGAACCTGGGCAACCTGCTGATCGATGCCGGCCGGCCGGCGGAGGCCCGGCCGCTGCTGGAGGCCGCCGCCCGGCTGCCCGGCGCGACCGGCGATGCCTGGTGCAACCTGGCGGTGGCGGCCTATGACCTGGGCGACCTGGATGCCGCGCTGCAGGACCTGGACGAAGCCCTGGACCGCCGGCCAGGCCATACCCGCGCGCTGGCCACCCGGATGATCGTGCTGGACGAGCTCGGCCGCCACGACGAGGCCCGGGCGCTGGCCGACCCGGCCCTGGTGGAGCGTCACCGCCTGCCGCAGATCGACAATGCGGCCCTGACGGACTTCGCCCTGAACCACCCCACCCTGGTGGAGGCCCGCAGCGGCAAGACCACGATGATGGGGCAGCAGACCGCGCAGCTGCACCATGGCGAATCGCCTGCGCTGGACCTCCTGCTGCAGGCGGTTGAGGAAGCCGGCAGCGCCTATCGCGCCGCCCGCTGCCCGGATCCGGCGCACCCCTTCCTGGCCCATCCGCCGGACCGCTGGCAGATCGTGCCCTGGATCACCGTGCTGCGGGAGGCCGGCCACCAGGAAAGCCACAACCATCCCTCGGGCTGGCTGAGCGGCGTCTACTATGTCGCCGCGCCGGGAATCCGCAGCGACGACAATGCCAGGACCGGCTGGTTGGAGCTGGGCCGCCCGCATGCCCGCTTCCAGGCGCGGCACCTGCCGGCGCTGGACCATGTCTGCCCGGAGCCGGGCCTGCTGGTGCTGTTCCCGTCCTATGCCTGGCACAAGACGGTGCCGTTTGCCGGCACGGCACCGCGCATCAGCATCGCCTTCGACCTCGTGCCGGTGGACGGCATGGCGGCGGGGAGCTGATCGCCTTGGCGGGTCTTGCCGCCGTCGCCATCGCGCTGGTCCCGGTCTTCGCCGTCATCCTGATCGGCCTGGCGATGCGCCGGCTGCGCTTCCCCGGCGAGAATTTCTGGCCGGCCGCGGAAAAGCTGGTCTACTTCGTGCTGTTCCCGGCCCTGCTGTTCCGCACCATAGCGGGCGCCGACCTGACCGGTGTCCAGGTCGGCCCGATGGCGGCGACCCTGCTGTCCGCCCTGGCGGTGCTGATCCTGGCCCTGCTGGCCGCCCGCCCGCTGCTGGCCCGCAACGGCCCGGCCTTCACCTCGGTGTTCCAGGGCGCCACCCGGTTCAACACCTATGTCGGCCTGGCCGCCGCCGCGGCCCTGTTCGAGGCCGAGGTGGTCGCCGCCTTCGCCCTCTGCATCGCCGTGATGGTGCCGGTGCTGAACCTGGCCTGCGTGGCCGTGCTGTCGCTCTATGGCGCGCGATCGGGCGGCGGCGGCTTCCTGCAGCTGCTCTGGCGGACCGCCCGCGACGTGGCCCGCAACCCCCTGATCCTGGCCTGCCTGGCCGGCGGCGCGATGCAGCTGGCCGGCCTGTCGGTGCCCCGCCTGGCGGACGAACTGCTGTTCATCCTGGCCCGCGCGGCCCTGCCGCTCGGCCTGCTGGCAGTCGGCGCCGCCCTGACCGCGGACGGTCTGGCCGCGCGGTTCCGCCCGGTGGCCTTCGCCTGCGCGGGCAAGCTCCTGCTGTTCCCGCTGCTGATTGCCGGCGCCGCCACCCTGTTCGGCCTGACCGGCGCGTCGCTGACCGCCGCGATCCTGTGGGGCGTGCTGCCGACCTCGCCGGCGGCCTATGTGCTGGCCCGCCAGCTCGGCGGCGATGCGGAGACCATGGCCGCCGCGGTCACCGCGACCACCGTCGTCGCCTTCGTCACCATGCCGGTCATGCTCGGCTGGCTTCTGTAGGACGCAGGCCCGGGACCGCTCCTTAGCCTCTTGCCGATTGGACCAATTCGGTTAATGGTAGGACCAATTGGGAACCAACGGCACCGGCCCGCGATGCCGGCATGAGGAAGGGAGCGTCATGGACTTCACCCTGCCCGGCGAGGACGATCCGCGCCGCATCGAGATCCGCGCCTGGTTCGAGGCGAACCCGAAGCCGAGCTATCGCCAGATCGCCGAGCGCGGGCTTGCGGCGCCGAACTGGCCGGCCCCCTGGGGGCTGTCCGCCGGGCCGGAGCTGGTGCTGATCGTCGACCAGGAGCTGGAGCGCGCCGGCATCGCGCACCCCCACCTGAAGAACCCGATCGGCACCAACCAGTGCGGCCAGTCGCTGCTGAAATGGGGCACCGAGGCGCAGCGCCAGCGCTTCCTGCCTCCGGCCCTGGCCTGCGAGGAGGTCTGGTGCATGCTGTTCAGCGAGCCGTCCGGCGGCTCCGACCTGGGGGCCCTGCGCACCACCGCCCGCCGCGAGGGCGACGACTACGTGATCAACGGCCAGAAGATCTGGACCTCGCTGGCGCATCGCGCGCAGGTCGGCGTCATCGTCCTGCGCACCGATTCCACCGTGCCCAAGCACAGGGGGCTGTCGGTCCTGCTGGTCGACATGGCGAGCCCGGGCATCACGGTGCGCCCGATCATCGACATGACGGGCGAGGAGAACGAGTACAACGAGGTCTTCCTGGACGATGTCCGGGTGCCGGCCGGCAACCTTCTGGGCGCCGAGGGCGATGGCTGGCGCATCGTGATGGAGCAGCTGCAGACCGAGCGCCAGGGGATGACCATGCCGGGCGCGGTCTGGGGCAACGGGCCGACCGCGCGGGAGCTGGTCGACGGGCTGATCCGGACCGGCCGCATCAAGGACCCGGTGCTTCGCGACGAGGCCGCGAAGCTCTACATCGAGGGCGAGCTGCTGCGGCTGCTGACCTACCGGAACATGAGCAACAAGATCAACGGCAAGCCGGCCGGCTTCGAAGGCAATCTGGGCAAGATGATCGCCTCGCCGCACGGCCAGCGGTTGAGCGACCTGGCGAAGCGCAGCCAGGGCCCGGCCGGCATGATCGACGATCCCGATGTCCTGCCGCTGCCGGACCGGGAGTTCGGCCTGTTCGACAACTGGGACTATGCCTACTGGTTCGCGCCGGCCGCGACCCTGGGGGTCGGCACGCAGGAGATCCTGAAGAACACCGTCGCCGAGCGGATCCTGGGCCTGCCCCGGGACACCGACCCCACCGCCGCAACGCCGTTCAACGAGATCAACCGGCAGCAGCCCAAGGTCGCCTGACGGCGCCGGGACGAGGAGACGGACCCATGGACTTCACGCTCAGCGACGACCATGTCGCGCTTCGCGACGCCGCCCAGAGCTTCCTGGACAAGGAAGTCGACCTGAAGCCGCTGCTGCAGCCGGGCGCAACGGTGGCCGATGCCGGCTATGACCGGCTCTGGCGGAAGATCGCGGAGCTCGGCTGGCCCTCCCTGGTCGTGCCGGAGGCCCAGGGCGGGCTGGGCATGAGCCATATCGACCTGGCGATGATCGTGGGCGAGATGGGCCGCACCCTGGCCCCTGCCCCGTTCTTCGGCACCCTGGCCGGCACCTGGGCGATCGTGAAGGCCGGGTCCGACGACCAGAAGGACCGGCTGCTGGGCCCTGTGGTCGCCGGGACATGCAGGCTGGCGCTCGCCATGGCCGGGCAGGATGGCCGCATCGGCGAGGCGGTCGCCGCCACCGCCATCGCCGGCGGCCACCGCCTGACCGGCAAGGCCTGGTACGTGGTCGACGCCGCCGCGGCCGACCGCATCGTCGTCGCCGCCGACCTGGACGGCGCGACGGGCTATTTCGTGGTCGACCCGCAGGCGGCGGAGGTCGCCGTGGAGCTGCTGAACTGGCGCGACATCACCCGCCAGGTCGGCACGGTGACCCTGGCGGGCGCGCCCGGCGAACTCCTGACGGAAGGCAATGCGGCGACCTGGCCCTGGCTGCGCGACCGCCTGTACCTGGTGCTGGCGGCGGAAAGCGCGGCGGGCGCCCATGCCGCGCTGGACGACGCGGTGGCCTATGCCAAGGAGCGCATCGCCTTCGGCCGGCAGCTCGGCGCCTTCCAGGCGATCAAGCACCAGCTGGCGGAGATCGCCGGCCAGGCCGAATGCGCCACCGCCGCAGTGCATTATGCCGCCTGGGCGCTGACCGAAGCGGATCCGCGCGGCCCCCTGGCCGCCGCCATGGCGCAGAGCTATGCCAGCGAGGCCTATCGCGACGCGACCTATCGCAACGTCCAGGTGTTCGGCGCGATCGGCTTCACCTGGGAGATGAAGAACCACCTCTACTACAAGCGCGCCCGCTGCAACGCGGCCCTGCTGGGCGCGCCGGCGCAGCAGCGGGAGGAAGTCATCCGCTTCCTGGAGCGGGAGGCGGCCGCGGCGTAACCCGAACAGCGACGGAACGCCGGGCGCGCGGCGGTCAGGAGGCGAGGGCCTCCAGGACAGGGCAGTCGGGAACCATCTCGCCCGAGCATCGAGCTGCAGTGTCGGCCAGGATCCGTTCGATACGCTCGAGATCGGCGATCCGGGTCCGGATGTCGGCGAGATGCCCTTCCGTGAGCGCCTTGACCTCGGCACAGGTCTGCGTGCCGCCATCCACCAGGACCAGCAGGCTGCGGGTGCCGTCGATGGAGAAGCCCAACTCGCGCGCCCGCAGGATGAATCCCAGTCGCGCCACATCGCGCTCGCCATAGATCCGGTAGCCGGCCGGCGTGCGCGGCGGCTCCGGCATTAAGCCGATCTTCTCGTAGTAGCGGATGGTTTCGAGATTGCAGCCGGTCCGCCGCGCCAGCTGCGCACGCCGCAATCCCTTGCCGGAAACGTGATCGCCCATGCCGGTCATACCCCTGGACCCTGTAGTTTCTACAGAGTTTAGGCTGCATCCGATCGAAGCTCAAGGATTGCACCATGCATTCAACCGAACTGGAGCGGGCGCGACCCGAAGCGCCTGCGGAGACAAGCGGCAGGTCCAGGGGCTGGTTCGCCGCTGGCGGGGTCGCCGGGGCGATCCTTGCCTCGAGTTGCTGCATTCTGCCGCTGGCGCTGCTGACGGCTGGAATCTCGGGCGCCTGGATCGGCAACCTGACGGCCCTGGAGCCCTACAAGCCGTATTTCGCCGCGGTCGCGCTGGCCTTCATCGGCCTCGGCTTCTGGCAGGTCTATCTCAAGCCGAAGGCGGCATGCGCCGAGGGCTCGTACTGTGCCCGCCCGGCTTCCTCGATCATCGCCCAAGCGGCGCTCTGGCTGGCAACGGCCCTCGTCGCGCTTGCGCTCACAATCGACTGGTGGGCGCCTCTCTTCTACTGAACCCCTCCATCGACCAAGGAGAACCGACATGAAGCGCCTCCTCATCGGTGCCGCCTGCGCGCTTGCGCTGGCTGTCTTCGGCGTCATGCCATCCCGCGCCGCGGCGCCGCCGGTCCCCGCAGCTTCCGCCGCTCTGGCCGCCGCCGCCAGGACGTCGACCTTCGCCATCGAGAACATGACCTGTGCGCTCTGCCCGGTCACCGTGAAGACGGCGATGCAGCAGGTGGACGGCGTCCAGTCGGTCGAGATCGACTTTGCCGCGAAAACCGCAACTGTCGTCTTCGATCCGGCACGTACCACGGTCGAGGCGATCGCCGCCGCTTCGACCGATGCGGGCTACCCGGCCGCGGTGCGGGGGTGACCCTGCCCCGGGACGACGGCGGCGGCTTCGACCTCGCGGTGATCGGGGCCGGCTCGGCCGGCTTCTCTGCCGCGCTGACGGCGGCCGACCAGGGCGCCCGGGTTGCCCTGATCGGCCATGGCACGATCGGCGGCACCTGCGTGAATGTCGGCTGCGTCCCGTCGAAGACGATGATCCGGGCCGCCGAGGCGGTTCGCGGCGCGCGCGCCGCGAGCCGGTTTCCCGGCCTGATCGGCGATGCCCGGATCGCCGACTGGCCGCGCCTCGTTGGGGCGAAGGACGCCCTGGTCGATGCCATGCGGGAGCGCAAGTACATCCGTCTCCTGGCCGACCGCGAGGATGTGACCTACCTGCCGGGCCGGGCCCGCTTCGAGGCGCCCTGTCTGACCGTGGGCGGGGTGCCGGTGCAGGCCGACAGGATCGTCATCGCCACCGGTGCTGCGGCCACGCTGCCAAGCATTCCGGGGATCCGGGACATCCCGGTCCTCGACAGCACCGCGGCGCTGGAACTGGAGGAATTGCCAGCCTCGCTCCTGGTGATCGGTGGCGGCTATATCGGCTGCGAACTGGCCCAGCTTTTTGCCAGGGCCGGTGTGGCGGTCACCTTGGTCACGCGCAGCCGGCTGCTGCCGGCGGCCGAGCCGGAAATCTCGGCGGCGCTGACCGGCCATCTGCGCGACGAGGGTATAGCGGTCCATTCTGGCCTCACCTATCGCGGCATCGTGCGGTCGGGCGAGGGTGGCGAACTCACGATGCTGGCCGATGGCGTGGAGACGAAGGTCATTGCCGAGCGGGTGCTGGCAACGGCAGGGCGCGCACCGAACACAGCGGGCCTGGGCCTGTCGGAGGCGGGCATTGCCCGGTCGGCGGATGGTGCCATCGTCGTCGACGAACGGATGCGCACCTCGATGCCCGGCGTCTATGCCGCGGGCGACGTCACCGGACGGGACCAGTTCGTCTACATGGCTGCCTATGGCGCAAGGCTCGCCGCACTGAATGCCCTGAACGGCGACACCCTCGTCTACGACAACCGCGCCATGCCCTGGGTGGTCTTTACCGACCCGCAGGTCGCCGGCGTGGGGCTGAGCGAGGCCGCCGCCCGGTCCGCCGGCCACGAGGTCAGGACCTCCACGATCTCCCTCGACCAGGTGCCGCGAGCCCTTGTCGCGCGGGATACACGGGGCTTGATCAAGCTGGTGACCGATGCCCGGAGCGACCGGCTCCTCGGCGGGCAGATCCTTGCGCCCGAGGGCGCCGACAGCATCCAGACGCTGGCGCTTGCGCTGACCCATGGGATGACGGCGAAGGCCCTCGGTGCAACGATCTTTCCCTATCTCACGACCGTCGAGGGACTGAAGCTCGCCGCCCAGGCATTTGAAAAGGACGTGGCCATGCTCTCCTGCTGCGCGGGGTGACACCGGCCGACCGCATTGCGGATGCTATTGCCGCTGTCGGGGGGCTTCGCTATAGGGGGCGGCAATGGAGGGTCCCCAAGTGGCAGGCAAGGCGACAGTCAGTCCCCCGACCGGCGCCGGTTCCGAAGCGGACCGGCCGGCCACGCCGCCATTCCGGCATCGCCACCTGCTGGGAATCGAGGGGCTGACCCCCGACGAGATCGGCACCATCCTGGACCTGGCGAATGTCCATGTGGAGCGCACCCGCGCCGGCCGGATGAAGGCCGACACCCTGCGCGAGCGCACCCTGATCAACCTGTTCTTCGAGAGCTCGACCCGGACCCGCACCTCGTTCGAGCTGGCCGGCAAGCGGCTGGGCGCCGACGTGATCAACATGTCGGTGGAAAGCTCCGCGGTGAAGAAGGGGGAGACCCTGATCGACACCGCGATGACCCTGAACGCCATGCATCCCGACCTGCTGGTCGTGCGCCACGGCGAATCGGGCGCGGTGGAGCTGCTGTCGCAGAAGGTCGGCTGCAGCGTGATCAATGCCGGCGACGGCAGCCACGAGCATCCCACCCAGGCGCTGCTGGACGCCCTGACGATCCGCCGCCGGCGCGGCCGGCTGCAGGGCCTGCTGGTGGCGATCTGCGGCGATATCCTGCACAGCCGGGTGGCGCGGTCGAACATCCACCTGCTGTCGGTGATGGGCGCCCGGGTGCGGCTGATCGCGCCGCCGACCCTGCTGCCGGCGAAAATCGAGCGGCTGGGCGTGGAGGTCTTCACCGACATGAAGGCCGGCCTGGAGGGGGTCGATATCGTGATGATGCTGCGGCTGCAGCTGGAGCGCATGCAGGGCAGCTACACGCCGTCGATCCGGGAATATTTCCACCTCTACGGCCTGGATTCCGAAAAGCTCTCCCGCGCCCGCCCCGACGCCCTGGTGATGCATCCGGGTCCGATGAACCGGGGCGTGGAGATCGACACCCTGGTCGCCGACGATATCGACCGCAGCGTGATCCGCGAACAGGTGGAAATGGGGGTGGCGGTGCGCATGGCCTGCCTGGAACTGCTCAGCCAGCACCGCGCGCAGTGGAGGCGGGCATGACGGCGACCTGCGGCGCAAGCTGCCCCTTCCCGGGTCGAGCCCGAGAACGACGGCTTCCAGGG
Source organism: Sneathiellaceae bacterium (assembly GCA_040216765.1). Classification (GTDB taxonomy): domain Bacteria; phylum Pseudomonadota; class Alphaproteobacteria; order Ferrovibrionales; family Ferrovibrionaceae; genus Marinibaculum. The sequence continues at coordinate 30,800 of JAVJON010000042.1, forward strand.
GGCGGTGCCGCATGAAGCCCCCTGCCGCGAAAGCCCCCGCCCGGCCCGTGCAGGGCGAGCGCGTCGCCTATCTGAATGCGCGCCTGCTGGACCCGGCCAGCGGGCTGGACACCTATGGCGCGCTGCTGACCGACGGGGCGATGATCGCCGATCGCGGGCCGGACCTGTTCGGCCAGGGGGTGCCGGACGGCATCGCCGTGGTTGACTGCGCCGGCAACTGCCTCTGCCCCGGGCTGATCGACATGCATGCCTGGCTGGGCGAGCCGGGCGAGGAGCATAAGGAGACGATGGCGACCGCGTCGGACGCCGCCGCCGCCGGCGGCATCACCACGGTGGTGGCGATGCCCGATACCGAGCCGGTGATCGACGATGTCGCGCTGGTGGAATATGTCGCCCGCCGCGGCCGCGACAACGCGCATATCCGCATCCTGCCGGCGGCCGCCGCGACCAAGGGCCTGTCGGGGCGCGAGATGACCGAATATGCCCTGCTGAAGGAGGCCGGCGCGGTGGCCTTCACCGACGGCGCCACGCCGATCGCCGATGCCCTGGTGATGCGCCGGGCGCTGTCCTATGCGCGGGCCTGCGAATCCCTGCTGGTGCAGCATTGCCAGGAGCCGCGCCTGGCCCATGACGGGGTGATGAACGAGGGCGAGGTCGCCACCCGCCTGGGACTGGCCGGGATCCCGGCGATGGCCGAGGTGATGATGCTGGAGCGCGACCTGCGCCTGCTGCAGCTGACCGGCGGCCGGCTGCATGCCGCGCACCTGTCCTGCGCCCTGTCGCTGGAGGCGCTGCGCCGCGGCAAGCAGGACGGCCTGCAGATCACCGCCGGGGTGGCGCCGCACAATTTCGCGCTGAACGAGACGGCGGTGGGCGACTACCGCACCTTCGCCAAGACCCGCCCGCCGCTGCGCGAGGAGGATGACCGTGCCGCCATGGTGCGCGCCATCGCCGACGGCACCATCGACGTGATCTCGTCGGCGCATTGCCCGCAGGACCAGGAGAGCAAGCGCCGCCCCTTCGCCTCGGCGGAGTTCGGCATCACCGGCTTCGAGACGATGCTGCCCCTGGCGCTGGAGATCCACCATAACGGCCATGCCGACCTGCTGACCCTGCTGCGCTGCATGACCGTGCGCCCGGCGGAGATCCTGCGCCTGCCGCAGGGCCGGCTGCTGCCCGGCGCACCGGCGGATCTGCTGCTGTTCGACCCCGACCTGCCCTGGATCGTCGACGAGGCGAAGCTGCGCTCGAAATCGAAGAACTCGCCCTTCGACCGCCGGCCGTTGCAGGGCCATGCCGTGCGCACGGTGGTGGCCGGGCGTACCGTGTTCCAGCGCCGCCGCGAGGTCCGCGGCGGCGGCTGAGCTTAGTGGACCCAGGCCGAGAGGCACGCGATGCCCGACCCGATCAGCTGGGACTATGTCTGGAAGATCTATCTGATTGCGCTGGCGGGCGGCTACCTGCTGGGCTCGGTGCCCTTCGGCATGATCCTGACCCGCCTGTTCCGCGCCGGCGACCTGCGCAAGATCGGCTCCGGCAGCATCGGCGCGACCAACGTCCTGCGCACCGGCCGCAAGGACCTGGCGGCAGCCACGGTGCTGCTCGACGCCGGCAAGGGCCTGGCGGCGGTGCTGATCGCCCAGGCCTATGGGCCCGACCCGACCGTCTTCGCCGCCCTGGGCGCGCTGCTCGGCCATCTCTTCCCGGTCTGGCTGCGGTTCCGCGGCGGCAAGGGCGTGGCGACCTATTTCGGCATCCTGTTCGGCCTGGCCTGGCCGGCCGGCCTGGCCGCCGGTGCATTGTGGATCCTGCTGGCTGCGACCTTCCGCTTCTCCTCCCTTGCCTCCCTGGTTGCAGCCCTTGTGGCACCGTTCTACCTGTGGTTATGGTCCTCGCCGCAGAATGCCGAACTGGGGGTCGTCATCGCCGTGCTGATCTACATCCGGCATGCGAGCAATATCCGCCGCCTGCTTGCCGGAACCGAATCCCGCATCGGGGAGAAGAAACCGCCGGCGGATGGGGGGACGGAGCCATCGGGTCCACCGGGATGACCCTGAAGCTCGCCGGGACCGGCGGTGCCGGCCGTGCGCCGGCAGCCCGGGCAGCGGCAGCCCCGGTCCGGGATGCGGACCTGGTCGACTGGTTGCGCCTGACGATGGCGGACCATGTCGGCCCGCTGACCTTCTGGCGATTGCTGCGGCGCTTCGGCTCGGCCGGCAGCGCCCTGCATGCCCTGCCCGACCTCCAGCGCCGCGGCGGCGGCGCGGGCACGCAGCTGCCAAGCCGGGACCGTGCAGAGGATTACATCGCCGCGGCCGTACGCCAGGGCATCGCGCTGCTGCCCGGCTGCGATCCCGCCTACCCGGAATTGCTGCACCAGATCGCCGACCCGCCGCCCGTGCTGCACCTGGCCGGCAGGGCGGCACTGCTGTCATCGCCTTCCGTGGCCCTGGTCGGCGCGCGCAATGCCTCCGCCCTGGGTCGCCGGATGGCCGCGAACCTGGCCGGCGGGCTGGGCGCGGCAGGCTGGACGATCGTGTCCGGCCTGGCCCGCGGCATCGATGCGGCGGCCCATGAGGCAGCGCTGGCCACAGGCACCGTCGCGGTCCTGGCCGGTGGCGTGGATATCCCATACCCGCGGGAGAACCTGGCCCTCTACCGGCGGATCCGCGCGGAAGGCGGCCTGGTGGCCAGCGAGATGCCGCTCGGCGTGCAGCCCCAGGCACGGCACTTCCCGCGGCGCAACCGGCTCGTCTCCGGCCTCGCCTGCGGCGTGGTCCTGGTCGAGGCGGCGCTGCGCTCCGGCTCCCTGATCACGGCGCGCCGGGCGCTGGAACAGGACCGCGAGGTCTTTGCCGTGCCGGGATCGCCGCTGGACCCACGTGCCCGCGGCTGCAACGCGTTGATCAAGGACGGCGCCGCCCTGGTGGAGTCCGCGGAGGACGTGCTCGCCGCGCTGCCGGAGCCGGGCCAGGTCCGGCGCCGGCTGGCGGAACGGCCCGCGCCGGTCGACGGGGGCGAGGACGAGGCCCTGCCCGACCTGCCCGACCTGCCCGACCTGTCAGTGCGGGAAGACGAAGGGCGGGAAGCGGGCCTGCAGGCCCGGCTGTTGCAGCTGGTCGGGCCGGACGCGGTTGATGTCGATCTTCTGGTGCGGGAACTGGCGGTCGACAGCGCCAGCATCGCCACCCTGATCCTGGAACTCGAGGTGGCCGGCCGGCTGCTGCGCCACCCCGGGAACCGGGTATCGCGCCCTTGCCCGTGACCTTGCTGCGGCGCGGCACCCCCGTTTGACAGCGGAAGGCGAATTCACCATGGTCTGCGGCCCGCGGGTCCCCTGGCGCCTTGGCGGCCGAATCGCGACCGATACCGAAGCGGACTGCCCGGGCCGGCCTGGCCCCGCGCGGGCCGTTCCGGGCCGCCGCCCGCCGGTCCCGCCGACAGTACGCGGTGGCAGCGATCCGGTTGACCGGGCCCCGGCCATCCGCGGAGTTCTTCAACGAGGCGTTGCATGACACGGGACGTGGTCATCGTCGAAAGCCCCGCAAAGGCCAAGACCATCGAGAAATACCTGGGGCCCGATTTCAAGGTCCTGGCTTCCTACGGGCATGTCCGGGATCTGCCGGCGAAGGACGGCTCCGTCCGCCCCGAACAGGATTTCGCGATGGACTACGAGGTGGATGCGCGCTCCGCCAAGCGGATTCGCGAGATTGCCGATGCCGTGAAGGGCGCGCGCACCCTCTACCTCGCCACCGACCCGGATCGCGAGGGCGAGGCGATCTCCTGGCATGTGCTGAAGGCGCTGGAGAGCCGCAAGGTGCTGAAGGACATGCCGGTCCGCCGGGTCGCGTTCTCGGAGATCACCAAGACCGCCGTGCTGAACGCCATCGCCCATCCGCGCGACCTGGACATGAACCTAGTCAACGCACAGCAGGCACGGCGCGCGCTGGACTATCTGGTGGGCTTCACCCTGTCGCCGGTGCTGTGGCGCAAGCTGCCCGGCGCGCGCTCCGCCGGGCGCGTGCAGTCCGTCGCGCTGCGGGCGATCTGCGAACGGGAAATGGAAATCGAGGCCTTCACGGCCCAGGAATACTGGACCATCGACGGCCGTTTCGCGACGCCGGAGGGCCAGACCCTGACCGCGCGCCTGGTGCAGCTGGATGGCGCGAAGCTCGACAAGTTCGACATTGGCAGCACGGCGGAAGCCGACGCGGCGATGGCGAAACTGCTGGGCCGCAGCTACCGCCTGTCGGACGTCACCAAGAAGCCGGCAAGGCGGAACCCCGCGGCGCCGTTCACCACCTCGACCCTGCAGCAGGAAGCCTCCCGCAAGCTGGGCTTCAGCGCCGACCGCACCATGCGGGTGGCACAGCGGCTGTACGAGGGGATCGACCTGGGCGGCGAGACCGTCGGCCTGATCAGCTACATGCGGACCGACGGCGTGTCGATGGCGGGCGAGGCCCTGGCGCAGGCCCGCAACGTGATCGGCCGCGACTTCGGCGACCGCTACCTGCCGCCCAGCCCGCGGATCTACAAATCCAAGCAGAAGAACGCGCAGGAAGCGCACGAGGCGATCCGCCCGACCGACTTCAACCGCCATCCCGACCGGATGGGCCGCTATCTGGACCAGGACCAGCTGAAGCTCTACGCGCTGGTCTGGCGCCGGGCGATGGCCAGCCAGATGGCTGCGGCGGAGTTCGAGCGGACCACCGCGACGATCGAGGACGAGACGCGCGCCCATGCGTTCCGCGCCACCGGCAGCATCGTCACCTTCCCCGGCTTCCTGAAGCTCTACGAGGAAGGCCGCGACGATATCTCCGACGATCCCGATGACGCCCGCCTGCCCCCGCTCGAGGCCGGCTGGCCGATGAAGACCGAGGAGATCCGGCCGGAACAGCATTTCACCGAGCCGCCGCCGCGCTACAGCGAGGCGAGCCTGGTGAAGCGGCTGGAAGAGCTGGGCATCGGCCGGCCGTCGACCTATGCGGCGATCCTGCAGGTGCTGCGGGAGCGGAATTACGTGCGCATGGACCGCAACCGCTTCATCCCGGAGGACAAGGGCCGCATCGTGGTGGCCTTCCTGACAAACTTCTTCGAGCGCTACTTCGCCTACGACTTCACCGCGGCGCTCGAGGAGAAACTGGACGACGTGTCCGACGACCGGCTCGACTGGAAGGCGGTGCTGCGCGATTTCTGGCGCGACTTCAGCCTGCACGAGGCGATCCCGCCGGAAGGTGCGGCGCCGCGCGCGGGCGCGCCGGGCGACCTGCAGTCGGTGCAGGGCGCGGTCAGCCATATCGACGCGCTGCTGGGCAAGCGCGGGGAGATCATCGAGACCATCGACCGGGTGCTGGGACCGCATTTCTTCCCGGAGCGCGAGGACGGCCGCAACCCGCGCGCCTGCCCCGCCTGCGCCGATGGCGGCCTGGGCATCAAGGTCGGCAAGATGGGCGCCTTCATCGGCTGCACCAACTATCCCGAATGCCGCTATACCCGCCCGCTGTCGGTGGGCGACGGCAATGGCGAGGGCATGGCCGAGGGACCCAAGCTGCTGGGCGAGGATCCGCAGACCGGCCTGCCGGTCAGCCTGCGCCGCGGCCCCTATGGCGTCTATGTCCAGCTGGGCGAGGCCGAGAACGGCGAGAAGCCGAAGCGCTCCTCCCTGCCGAAGGGCACGGAGCCCGAGACCCTGACCCTGGAACAGGCCCTGTCCCTGCTGGCGCTGCCGCGGGATGTCTGTCTGTACGAGGGCGAGATGATCCAGGCCGGGATCGGCCGCTTCGGCCCCTATGTGAAGCATGGCAAGACCTTCGCCAGCCTGGCCAAGGACGACAATGTGCTGACCATCGGCGACAACCGGGCGATCTTCCTGATCGAGGAAAAGCGCAAGCGCGGCTCGGCCCGTGCCGGCGGCGAGCCCCTGAAGGTGCTGGGCGAGCATCCCGATGGCGGCGAGGTCGCCGTCATGGCGGGCAAGTACGGCCCCTATGTGAAGCATGGCAAGGTCAATGCGACCCTGCCGAAGGATACCCAGCCCGATGCCCTGTCGATGAGCCAGGCGATCGAACTGCTGACCGCCAAGGCGGCCAAGAGCCCGAAGAAGGGCGCCGCCAAGCCGAAGGCGGCCAAGGCCAAGTCGGCCAAGACCGCCAAGACGAAGGCGGCCGCGAAGCCGAAGGCTGCCGGCAAGACCAAGGCCGCGGCGGCGACGGCCAGGCGGCCGGCGCGCAAGACGGCGGCGGCCCGGGACACGGATGCGGCAGCCGACACCGACGGATCGGCCGCATAATGCCCCGCTGCCATGGCTAGCCGGAACCGCGCCGAGCGGCGGGACAAGATCCGGCAAGCCAATGCCGTCGCCCAGCAGGGCAGCGAGGCCGCCGCCCAGGCCGGCGCACAGCGGACCGGCCATGCGGGCGGCATGCCGACCCGCCAGCAGATCCTCGATTTCGTCAGCGGCGCGCAGTCGCGCGTCGGCAAGCGGGAGATCGCCCGCGCCTTCGGCGTGCGCGGCGACGACCGGGTTGCGCTGAAGGCCCTGCTGCGGGAGATGGAGGCCGGCGGGGAGCTGGGCCGCGGCCATGGCCGGCAGCTGCATCCGGCGGAACGCCTGCCCAACGTGGCGCCGTTGCAGATTGCCCGCATCGACGACCAGGGCGACCTGGTGGCCGAGCCCATGCGCTGGGAGGGCGAAGGTCCGGCACCGGCGGTGGTGCTCCTGCCCACCGGGCGGCCCGGGCCGCGCGGCAAGGGTGGCCGGCGGCCGCCCCGCGACCTGGACCGGCTGTCGGTCGGCGACCGCGTGCTGTGCCGGATCGACCACGACCCGGAGGACGGCTATCGCGGCAAGGTGATCGAACTGATCGGCCGCGGCCCGTCCCGCATCGTCGCGGTGTTCCGCAACGGCCCGAACGGTCCCCAGGTCTCCGGCATGGACCGCAAGAACCGGCGCGACTATCCGGTCTCCGGCGAGTTGCCCGACGGGCTCGCCGACGGCGATGTGGTGGTCGCGGACGCGGCCCCGCGGCCGGTGCGCGGCCGGCCGGCGGTGAGCATCGCCGAACGGATCGGCGCGATGCACGACCCGAAATCCTATTCCCTGGTGGCGATCGCCCGGCACGAGATCCCGACCGAGTTCCCCACCGCCGCGCTGCAGGAGGCGGAGAAGTCCCGCACCCCGCCGCTGGGCCAGCGCGAGGACCTGCGCGCCCTGCCCCTGGTCACCATCGACCCGGAGGATGCCCGCGATCACGACGATGCGGTCTGGGCATTGCCGGTGGACGCCGCAGGCAACGACCTGGCGGCCGATGCCGACCCTGCGGACGGCCATGGCTGGCACCTGGTCGCGGCGATCGCCGATGTCGCCCAGTTCGTGCGGCCGGGCTCGGCGCTCGACAGGGAGGCGCGCACCCGCGGCAACTCGGTCTATTTTCCCGACCGGGTGGTGCCGATGCTGCCGGAGCGGTTGAGCGCCGACCTCTGTTCGCTGGTCCCGGGAAAGGCCCGCGCCTGCCTGGCGGCGCATCTCTGGATCGACCGGTCCGGCCGGCTGCAGCGCCACCGGATCACCCGCGCCCTGATGCGCTCCGCCGCCTCGCTGACCTACGCGCAGGCGCAGGAGGCCGAGGATGGCGGCGGCGATGGCGCGCTGCGCGCCCTGCATGCCACTGCGCTGCGCCACCTGTTCGACGCCTACCGCGCCCTGCGCCTGGCGCGCGAGGATCGCGGCGCGCTGGAGATCGAGCTGCCGGAGCGGCAGGTGGTCATCGGCCCGGACGGCCATCTGCAGGCGGTGCAGCCGCGCGAGCGCTTCGATGCCCATCGGATGATCGAGGAGTTCATGATCCAGGCCAATGTCGCCGCGGCACGGTCGCTGGCGGCGCAGGGCCCGATCGGCGTCTACCGCGCCCACGAGGAACCCGCCGCACAGAAGATCGAGGGGCTGCGCGAGGCCTTGCAGGGGCTGGGCCTGCCGCTGGCGAAGGGCCAGGCGATCCGCCCGAAGGTGCTGAACCGGGTGCTGGAGCAGGCGAAGGGCCATCCTTCGGAGCGGCTGATCAACGAGCTGGTCCTGCGGGCGCAGACCCAGGCCTATTACGCGGTGGAGAATCCCGGCCATTTCGGCCTCGCCCTGCCGCAGTACAGCCATTTCACCTCGCCGATCCGGCGCTATGCCGATTTGATGGCGCATCGCCTGCTGATCGGCGGGCTGGGCCTGGGCCGGGGCGGCTATCCCAAGGTCGACACCGATGCGATGGCACAGGCCTGCGCCCATGTCTCGATGACCGAGCGCCGCGCCATGCTGGCCGAGCGCGAGGCGATGGACCGCTTCGCCACGGCCTTCATCGCCCGCCAGGTCGGGCGCGAGGTCGGCGGCCGGATCTCCGGGGTCACCCGGGCCGGGCTGTTCGTGCAGCTGGACGAGAGCGGTGCCGACGGGCTGGTGCCGATGTCGGGCATCGGCCGGGAATTCTTCGTGCTGGACGATGTGCGCCACCGCGTGACCGGCAGCGACACCGGCATCGTCCACAGCCTGGGCGACCCGGTGAAGGTCGAGATCCGCGCAGTCGACCAGGTGACCAACAGCGTCGAACTGCGGCTTGTCGAGAATCTCGGCGGCGGCGGCGGTCCTGCCGCCGCCCCGTCCCGCGGCAAGGCCGGCAGGGGGGCCGCCGGCGGACCGGCCCGGAAGCCGCCCGGCAAGCGGCCGGGCAAGCGCGGCGGCAAGCAGAAGCGGCGCTGAGGCGTCGCTCGACAGGCGGGCGGTTCCAGCCCTGTCGCATCCTTCCCATCACCGCCCCGGAGGGCTACAAGGCCGGGGTCCGGTCCGGGCGCGGCCCGGGTGCGGCCGTGCGGCATCGTGAGCAGGAATGATCAGGGTCTATCAGCGCAACAATCAGGTCCTCGAGCCGCTGCCTTTCCCGGACGACGGCGTGCTGCCGCCACGCACCGTCTGGATCGACATGCTCGAACCGACCCCGGAGGAGGAGCGCCGCGTCGAGCATGCGCTGGAGATCGACGCGCCGACCCGCGAGGAGATGCAGGAGATCGAGCTCTCCAACCGGTTGTACCGGGAGGGCGCGGCGATCTACCTGACCGCCAACGTGATCAACGCTTCCGACACCGACGATGCGGAGACCACGGCCGTCACCTTCATCCGCACCAGCCGGGCGCTGGTCACCCTGCGCTATGCCGATCCGCTGTCGTTCCGGTCCTTCTCGATCCAGGCGATGCGGCAGCCGGGCCTGTGCAACGGCGTGGACATGACCATGGTCTCGATCATCGAGAGCGTGGTGAACCGCAGCGCGGACGTGCTGGAACGGGTCGGCCTGCGGCTGGACCAGCTGTCCAAGCGGGTGTTCATCGCCCGCACCAAGGTGCAATCGGGCAAGAGCCGCCGCCGCAAGGGCGAGGGCGAGGATGTCGACCTGGAGGAAGCGCTGAAGTCCCTCGGCCGCCTCACCGACCAGACCGCCCTGGTCCGGGAATGCCTGATGTCCTTCGGCCGCCTGCTGACCTACTACAACCAGATCCTGATGGAAGAGAAGGCCCACAAGGACCTGCGCCTGCGCTGGAAATCCCTGCACCGCGACGTTCTGTCGCTTACCGAACATGCTGATTCCCTGGCGCACAAGTCCAATTTCCTTCTGGATGCGACCCTGGGTCTGATCAACATCCAGCAGACCAATATCATCAAGATCTTCTCGGTGGCGGCGACCGTGTTCCTGCCGCCCACCCTGATCGCCTCGATCTACGGCATGAACTACCAGGTGATGCCGGAGCTTAGCTGGGCCTGGGGCTATCCCTTCTCGCTGGGACTCATGGTGTTCTCCGCCCTGGTCCCCTTCTGGTATTTCAAGCACCGCGGGTGGTTGTGACGATGGACGGACATGACGCGACACTGGTCTTCCGGGGCGAAGGGGAACCTCCCCGCCCGCTGCTGCCGGCCCTGTTCCGCGGCTGGCGCGGGCGCTGCCCGGACTGCGGCGAAGGCCGGCTGTTCCGCGGCTACCTGACGGTCGCCGAAAGCTGCGCGTCCTGCGGGCTGGACCTGCGCGACCACCGCGCGGACGACGCCCCGCCCTATGTCACGATCCTGATCGTCGGCCATGTGGTGATCCCTGTCGTGCTGATCGTGGAACAGCTCTGGGCGCCGGCCATGTGGCTGCAGATGGCGTTCTGGCTGCCGCTGACCCTGGCCATGACCCTGTGGCTGCTGCGGCCGATCAAGGGCCTGCTGATCGGCTTCCTCTGGTCCCGCCGGATGCACGGCTTCGCCCGGAATGGCGGTGCCGGCCCGTCGGACCCGCAGACCCTGGACATCTGGGACCCCGCGCCGCGCTGACCCGCCTGCAAGCCGCTGGACAAGCGCGGCAGGCGGCGGCAGTGTCCAGGCATGTTCAAGCAGCTCCCCCACATGGGCCGGCCGGTGACCGAAGGGCCGGGCTACGATCCCAGCCAGGACGGATTTCCCACGGTACGCCCCAGAGACGCGGCGACCCTGATCATCTATCGCCATGCCGCCCACGGCCTGGAGGTGCTGATGGGCGAGCGTTCGGCAAAGCATGCCTTCATGCCGAACCGCTATGTCTTTCCCGGCGGCCGGGTGGACCGCGACGACTGGCGGGTGCCGGTCGCGGCACCGCTGCACCCCGATGTCGCCGCGCGGCTGCAGCGCAACGCCACCGCGGCCCGTGCGCGCGCCCTGGCCCTGGCAGCGATTCGCGAGACTTTCGAGGAAACCGGGCTGATCATCGGCCGCAGGCTGGACGGTCCGCCGCCGGCGAACCTGCCCCGCGACTGGCAGCCGTTCTTCGAGACCGGGCATGCGCCGGCGCTGGACCGCCTGGCCTATCTCTGCCGCGCGGTCACGCCGCCGGGCCGGCCGCGCCGTTTCAACGCCCGCTTCCTGGCGCTGGCCGCGGACCAAGCCGCCGGCAGGCTGATGGAATCCAGCGAACTGGGCTCGCTGCGCTGGATCCCTGTCGCCAAGGCGCATGAGCTGAAGATACCGCGCATCACGGAGATCGTGCTGGAGGCGCTGAACGAGACGCCGCCCGAGCGGATGCCGGGCGGCCCGGACGCCGAGGTCCCGGTCTTCAAGACGGTGCGGGGACGCCACTGGTTCGGTTTCGAATGAGCGGCGAACCGAAGCGTCCGCGGGCCGAGCCCCTGTGGGAGCGGCCGCCCGGCGGCGTGCCGAACCCGGTGCGCCCGCGCGATGCGGCCAGCCTGATCCTGTTGCGCCAGGTCCGCGGCGCCTGGCAGGTCCTGATGGGCCGACGTGCCCGCGGCCATCGCTTCGTGCCCGATTACTACGTCTTTCCGGGCGGGCGGGTCGACCGCGCCGATCGGCTCTGGCCGGCGCTGCAACCCCTGCGCCCCGATGTGGCGGAAGCGGTGGGGCGCCATACCCGCACGCCGGGACGGGCCTCGGCGCTCGCCGTGGCTGCGGCCCGGGAAACGATGGAGGAGACCGGCCTGGTCCTGGGCAAGGGCAGCGGCCCGGCCTATCGCCCGGACCTGTCGCCACTGACCTACTATTACCGGGCGATCACCCCGCCGGAGAGCCCGATCCGTTTCCATGCCCGTTTCTTCCTGGCACCGGCCGATGCCGCCACCGGCAGGCTCGGCGGCTCCGGCGAGCTGGAGGACCTGGCCTGGATCGACGTGGAGGAGGCGTTGCGCCGGCCGCTGGTGGATGTCACGGAATTCATGCTGCACCGGCTGGCGGGGCAGCTGGTCAGCCAGCCGGAATCGGTCTGGCAGCAGCACCGCCAGGTGCCGCTGTTCGGCTATGTCCGTGGTGCCCCGCGGATCCGCGAATCCCGCTGACCCGGCGCTCCGGGACAGGCGCCGTCCGCGCGCCCGCCGCCTGCGCCGCAAGACGGAGTTGACAGACGGCCGGCCGTCACTATCTTGCGGCCTCCGCTATTCCGCGCCTGCGCCGCCCGTCCCGGGCTGGGCGCCCTGCGCGCCACGCGATCCGGAGCAGAACCAATGGCCAAGCCGACGACCCTGAAGATCAAGCTCGTCAGCACCGAGGGTACGGGCACCTTCTACGTCACCAAGAAGAACCCGCGGACCCAGACCGAGAAGCTGAAGATGCGCAAGTACGACGCCAAGCTGCGTCGCCATGTCGAGTTCCGCGAAGACAAGATCAAGTAGGTCGCTGGCGCGGCCGGGCCCAGCCGGTTCGCAACCGAGACCGTCATCCCGGCCACCGAGCCGGGATCGTGACGAAACGGCGCCGCCGCACGGCATCGCCGCCTGTGCCATGGGTCCCGGATCAGGTCCGGGACGACGGATCCGGGGGAGTTCTGCTGCGCGCCCCCACCGCCGCCGTCATCCCGGCCACCGGGCCGGGATCGTGACGGACCGGCGCCGCCGCGCGGCATTGCCGCCCGCGCCTTGGGCCCCGGACCGGGACCGGCGGATCCAGGTCGAACCGGCCGCAGCGGCCCCTATTCCAGGAAGCTGCGCACCGTGGCAATGAAGCTGCTGACCGAGATCGGCTTGGCGATATAGGCCTCGCAGCCACCCTCGCGCATCTTCTCCTCGTCGCCCTTCATGGCGAAGGCCGTGACCGCGATGACCGGGATCTTCCGCAGGTCATCGTCCTCCTTCAGCCATTTGGTGACTTCCAGGCCCGATACCTCGGGCAGCTGGATGTCCATGAGGATGAGGTCGGGCCGATGCTCGCGCGCCAGATCCAGAGCCTCCATCCCGTCCTTCGTCTGCAGTGTCGCGTACCCCTGCGCGTCCAGGATGTCGTGGAAGAGCTTCATGTTCAGCTCGTTATCCTCGACAATCAGGATGGTCTTCGTCATTGCGTCAGGCCCCAATCTTATCGTCCCGTCGCCCGGATACGACAGGCGCACCAGACCGGGGGCTACTATAGTACATGTCGACCAGCTTCGTTTAACGGATCGCACAGTTCGCAGCGAAGATGCCCCCGGAGCGGGTCTGCCGTCCAGCGATCGAAGGGATAAGGATGGAAGGGCGCCACATGCCGCACGGCTCCGCAATGTCGCGCGACGACGCCGAAACCCTGGCCCTGACTGCCTTCACCTGGGTGCTGGGCGATGACGAGCTGCGGGACCGATTCCTGGCGATGACCGGATTCCAGGCCGAGGACATGCGGGAGAATCTCGGCAATCCGGCCTTCCTGGCCGGCGTGCTGGACTGGCTGCTGGCCCACGAGGCGACCCTGCTGCGGTTCTGCGCCGCCTCCGGCGCCGCGCCGGAGCATCCCGCCCAGGCCCGCCAGGCGCTGCGCGCGCCGGCCCCGCCGGACGGCGGCAGGCCCAGACGGCCGCCCGTCCCCAGGAATCCCTCCAGGCCCCCCCGATGAGCGAACGCATGCCCCGCCCGCTGGAGGCCGATGTCCAGTCGCAGCTCGACGACCTGCACCTCGTCCCGGACCGGCCGCTGGTGATCACCGACGCCGACGAGGTGCTGTTCCAGTTCATGAAGGGGCTCGAGGGCTATCTCACCGGGCAGGAGCTCTATTTCGACTGGGCCTCGTTCGCGCTCTACGGCAATATCCGCCGGCGCAGCGACGATTCGGTCGTGGAGATGCCGCATCTGGCAGATCACCTGGATGCCTTCTTCGCCGCCCATGCCGCCGAGCTGGAGGCCGTCGAAGGGGCCGCCGCCGCCCTCGCCGGGCTGGCGGAACGCGCGCAGATCGTCGTCCTCAGCAACATCCCCCTGCCCCAGCGCGACGCCCGGCTGCAGGCGCTGCGCCGCAATGGCATGGACTATCCGCTGGTGGCCAATCGGGGGCCGAAGGGCGCGGCGGTGCACCAGATGGCGGCCCGCGTCGCGGCGCCAGCCGTGTTCATCGACGACATCCCGCAGAACCACAAATCCGTCCGTGCCACCGGCCCCGGCGTGCACTGCCTGCATTTCGTCGCCGACCGGCGCCTCGCCGCCCTGCTGGGGCCGAGCGAGCATTGCGACGCCACCTGCGACAGCTGGCCGGACCTGCGCCGGGCGATCGAGGGCCATTTCGCCGCCCAGGGCTTCTAGCGGCCGGAGCGACGGGAACGGCCATGCGCATCGGCATCGACCTTGGCGGCAGCAAGATCGAGGTCATCGTCCTCGATCCCCGGGGACAGGAGCGGCTGCGCCGCCGGGTCCCGACGCCGCAGGGCGATTACGAGCGGACCGTCCGCGCGGTTGCCGCCCTGGTCGCACAGGTGGAATCGGAGATCGGCTGCCGGGGCAGCGTGGGAATCGGCATGCCCGGCACGATCTCCACCGCGACCGGCCTGGTGAAGAACGCCAATTCGACCTGCCTGAACGGCCGTCCCCTGGACCGCGACCTGGAAGCGGCCCTGCAGCGCCCCGTCCGGCTGGCCAACGACGCCAACTGCCTGGCGCAGTCGGAGGCGGTCGACGGCGCCGGGGCGGGCTTCCGCTCGGTCTTTGCCGTGATCCTGGGCACCGGGGTCGGTGGCGGGATCTGCCTGGACGGCCGGGTGGTCGCGGGCCGCAACGGAATCGCCGGCGAATGGGGCCACAACCCGTTGCCCGACCCCGAGGATCCGGAACGGCCGGGCCCCGGCTGCTATTGCGGCCGGCATGGCTGCATCGAGACCTTCCTGTCCGGCCCCGCCCTGGCCCGCGACCATGAGGCCGCCACCGCCGCCGCCCCCGGGAGCGGCCCTTCGGCCGCGGAAATCGTGGCCCTGGCGGCGGCGGGCGACCGCCCGGCCGAGGCCAGCCTGCAGCGCTACGAACGGCGCCTGGCGAAGGCGCTGGCCGGCGTGATCAACATCCTGGACCCCGATATCGTCGTCCTCGGCGGCGGCCTGTCCCGCGCCGACAGGCTCTATGCCCAGGTTCCGGCGCTATGGGCGCGGCACGTGTTCTCCGATACCATCGGGACCCAGCTGAGACCCGCCCTGCACGGCGACAGTTCTGGCGTACGCGGTGCGGCCTGGCTGTGGACCCCCGACAGCGCGGCAGAGCCGGGCCACCGCTGAGATCCCGGGGGCGGGACCGCGCCATCGGCGGCGGAGGTTGCATTGCCGGGCTTCTGCCGAGACTGCCTCAGCACCGTGCCGGAGCCGGCCGGCGGACCGCCGCCGGGCCGCGCGGCCGCGCGTTGCCTGCATTGCGGCTCGCCCCGCCTGATCGCCCATCCGGAGCTGTACCGGCTGGCCATCGCGCATATCGACTGCGACGCCTTCTATGCGGCGGTCGAGAAGCGCGACCGGCCGGAGCTGCGGGACCGGCCGGTGATCATCGGCGGCGGCCGGCGGGGCGTGGTCTCCACCGCATGCTATGTCGCGCGCCTGCAGGGGGTCCGCTCGGCAATGCCGATGTTCAAGGCCCTGGCGCTCTGCCCCGACGCCGTGGTGCTGCGCCCGGACATGGAAAAGTACACCGCCGCCTCCCGCCTCGTCCGGGGCCATTTCGACCGGCTGACGCCGCTGGTGGAACCCCTGTCGCTGGACGAGGCCTTCCTGGACCTGAACGGCACCGAGCGCCTGCACGGGGCACCGCCGGCGCGAATGCTGGCGGACCTCTGCCTTGCCGTGGAGAACGAGGTCGGCATCACCGTGTCGGTCGGCCTCAGCTACAACAAGTCGCTGGCCAAGCTCGCCTCCGAGATCGACAAGCCGCGCGGCTTCGCGGTCGTCGGCCGGGCGGAGGCCCGGTCCTTCCTGGCAGAGCGGCCGGTCGGCGACATCTGGGGCGTGGGCGCGAAGCTGCAGGCGCGCCTGCGGGCCGACGGCATCACGCGGATCGGCCAGCTCGCCGATCGCGACGAGGTGCGGCTGATGAAGCGCTATGGCAGCATCGCGCAGCGCCTGGTGAGGTTCGCGCAAGGCCAGGACGACCGCCCGGTCCGCCCCGACCGCGAACGCAAGAGCATCTCGGCGGAGACCACCTTCGACAGCGACATCGCCGCCTTCGAGACCCTGGATGCCCGCCTCTGGCGGCTCAGCGAACGGGTCGCCGATGCCTGCCGGCGCAAGCAGGTCGCCGGCCGCACCGTCGTGCTGAAACTGAAGACGGCGGATTTCCAGATCCTGAGCCGCAGCCATACCCTGCCGGCGGCGACCGGGTCGGCGGGGGCGATCCACGAGGCCGGCCGCGCCCTGCTCGCGCCGCTCTGCGACGGCCGCAGCTATCGCCTGATCGGCATCGGCATCGCCAACCTGCTGGATGGCGAGGCGCCGCCGGAGGCCGACCTGCTGGACCCGCTGTTGCCGGCACGGCAGCGCGACCGCGGCCAGCTGGAAGCCGCAATGAGCCAGCTGCGCGACCGGTTCGGCGCAGACACGATCGACCTGGGGCGGGCCTGGAACGACCCGAAGCGGCAGCGCTAGAGGATGGCCCTGTCCGACCGGCCGGGCGTCAGTCGCACTGCGCGCGCGGCAGTTCCTCATAGTCGGTCATGCGGCCATCCAGCCGGAAATCGCCATAGTCGAAGCTGATCTCGCTGGCCACGCCATTGGCATAGAGATGCAGGTCGATCTCGTAGCTCGGCACGGCGACCGAACTGCCATGGTCGTAGAACGCGAACCGCACGGACCAGGCCCGCTGCGCGGCAAAGGGATAGTCCGCATCCGCCGGATCGGCCTTGGCCGGGCTGATCGCCGCGCTCACGTCGAACACCTTCGGCTCGTAGCCGTCGAACAGCGGCGCGGAGAACACCGCGTCGCCGGCCTTCGCCGCGGCGATGGTGGCGGCCAGGTGACTGGTCGGGAACAGGGTGCCCTTGGGCAGCGGCAGCACCTCCTCGGCCGGCAGCCGGTAGCTCGCCCTGCCAGGCTCGCCAGGCTCGATGGTGGCGCGCCCGACGATGCGCGACGGCGCCTCCACCCCTTCCAGCCGCTCGACGCTGTAGCGATAGAGCCCGCCATCCTTGGCTTCCCATGTCGAGCCGTTGACATCGCTCGGCAGGCTGCCGCCGTCCCGGGTCACCAGTTCGACCCGCTGGCGCTGGCTGACGATGAACCCGTCGCAGGCATCCGACATCTCGATCACGATCCGGCCGAAGCCGTCGGAGAAGCTCGAATTCCCGCCTTTCGCCAGCTCCATCTCGTAGACCGCGCGGTGCGGCTGCAGGTCCGCCCGGACCGCCGACGGCGCCGCGGCCGCCGGGGCGCCGCCCGCCGCGATGCCCAGCACCGACGCCGCAGCAGCCCTGGCGGCGAGGGCGCCGAAACGGGAGCGGAACGGGATGTAACAGGCACGAATACGCATGGGATGGCTTCCAGCAGTCCAAAACGGCAGAATCGCCTGCCTCCGGCCCAGGTCACGGGCGCCGGCTGGCGTTAACCTACACGACTTCCAGGGGGGAAAGGCAAATGAAGCCTAGGATTCTGGTCACCCGGCGCATGCCGCCGGCGGTGACCCGGCGCGCCGAGAGCTTGTTCGACGCGACCCTGAACCCCGACGATTCGCTGTACGGCACCGACGGGGTCCTCGACAAGGCGGCCGGCCATGACGGCCTGCTGATCTGCCCGACCGAGCGCCTGCCTGCCGCCGCGATCGGGAACCTGCCGGACAGCATCCGCATCGTGGCGACCTACTCCGTCGGCTTCGAGCATATCGACCTGCCGGCGGCGGCGGCGCGCGGCATCACGGTCACCAACACGCCGGACGTGCTGACCGATGCGACGGCGGAGATCGGCATGCTCCTGCTGCTGGCCGCCGCCCGGCGCGCCACCGAGGGCAGCGACCTGGTGCGCCAGGACCGCTGGCGGGCCTGGGCGCTGGACATGCTGTGCGGCGTGCAGCTGACCGGGAAGCGCCTCGGGATCCTGGGCATGGGGCGGATCGGCCGCGCGATGGCCGCTCGCGCCCGCGCCTTCGGCATGCAGATCCACTACCATAACCGCCGGCCGCTGCCCGACGACCAGGCCCTGGGCGCGGTCTACCATGCCGACCCGGACTCGCTGCTGCAGGTCAGCCAGTTCCTCTCCCTGCATGCACCGGCGACGCCGGAGACCAGGAAGATCCTGAACGCCGCGCGCATCGCGCTGCTGCCGCCGGGGGCCGTGGTGGTCAACACCGCCCGCGGCGACCTGGTGGATGACGAGGCCCTGATCGCCGCCCTGCGCAGCGGGCATCTGTTCGCCGCCGGGCTCGACGTGTTTGCCGGCGAACCGGCCATCCACCCGGGCTATCGCGACCTGGAGAATGTCTTCCTGCTGCCGCACCTGGGCAGCGCCACCACGGAGACGCGCGAGGCGATGGGCATGAAGGCGGTGGACAACCTGGAGGCATTCTTCGCCGGCCGGCCGGTGCCGAGCCCCGTCGGTCCCGGCTGAGCCGTTCTATCGGCGTGCGGCGGCCTCGCCCGGCAACGGCGCGAAGACCTCCTGCGGCGCAGCGATGCCGGCCAGCGCCACCTCGCCCAGCGAGACGAAGCCCTGCCCGCCGGCGGCGTCGCGAAACGCCCGGCTGGCCACCAGGTTGCGGTCCAGGGCCTTGCAGACCTGCTCCAGCCGCGAGGCCTGGTTCACCGCGGGGCCGATCACCGTGAAGTCCAGGCGCCGCTGCGTGCCCACATTGCCGTACTGCACCCGCCCGGCATGCAGCACCACGTCCAGGGCCATCACCGGCAGGCCGGTCGCCGCCCGGTCGCGGTTGAAGCTCTCGACCCGTCGCAGGGCGCCATCGGCGGCGGCCAGCGCCTTGCGGCAGACCGCCCGCGGATCCTCGCCGTCCAGGGCGAAGGTCGCGATGAACCCGTCGCCAAGAAACTTCAGGATCTGGCCGCCCTGCCACTCGACCGGTTCGCCCATGGCGTCGAGATAGAGGTTCAGCAGTTCCACCACCTGTCGCGCCGGCAGCCGTTCGGACAGTTCGGTGAAGCCGCGCAGGTCGGCATACATGATCACGGCGTCGAGCTCCTCCATCGAGCCCCGCTGCACTGCGCCATGGATGACATGGGTGGCGGCATCCCGTCCCAGATAGGTCGCCAGAAGCGCCTGCCCCATCTCGGTCACCGCCAGGGCCTTCACCGCCACCGCCAGGCCATGGCCGACGGTTTCCAGCAGCGCGATCTGGGACTCGGAGAACCCGGCCTCGTTGTCGGCTGCCCAGGAGAAGATCACGCCCATCTCGGCGGTGTTCATGATCGCCGGATCGGCAGCCAGGCCGAAGCCGAACACCCGGCTGTACCAGTCCGAGAACCCCTTGTCCGCAAGCCAGCGCAGCATCTCGAAATCGGTCTGCGCATCCGGGCCCGACAGCCGGCGGCGCATGACCAGGACGCCGCTGGCGACCATGTGGTGGAACGGGCTGGCCAGCCATAGCTGGTAGACCTCGTCCTTGTTGTCGTAGACCTCTTCGTCGGCCGTGCCGGACTGCCGGTACCAGGTCGTGCCGACCGCCTGGAACATCGGGTTAAGGGTCGACACCGACAGATGGCCCCGCCCCAGCGGCAGGCCGGCCGCCACCAGATCCTCCGCGACGCCCTGCAGCATCGTGCTGATCCGTTCGCCGCGCAGCCCGGCGCTCTGCAGCCGGCCGAGGATCGGCAACGGGTCCACTTCCAGCTCCGCGACCGTCGGCACGGCATCGTAGCCGACCGACAGGGGCGGGCCCGGCATGACCGGCCGCTCGGTGGGACGATTCCGATCCTTCATCTGCAACCTCCGCTCGGACGGCCGTCCGGCATGGGATGGCGGCCGCCGCTGCATCGGGCCATCGCCCGCTGCGGCAGGCCCAACGGGCCGGGCAGCATAGCGGCTCCACTGCAAATTGCGCTTGCCATTCGCATCTGCAAGGCTCAGGTCAATGCCGGGCCGCGGACCGGCCGGCAGCCTGCCGGCCGGGACGGTGCCGGCCCACCCCGAGAGAAGAGAGGACGAACGATGGCCGGAACCGTAGACGCACGCCTGAAGGAGCTGGGCATCGTCCTGCCGGATGCACCGGCCCCGGCGGCGAACTATGTCCCCTTCACCCTGGAGGGCGGCATCCTCTATGTCTCCGGCCAGGTGCCGTTCCGCGACGGGCGCATCGCCTATAGCGGCAAGGTCGGCATCGACCTGCCGGTCGAGGAGGGCCAGGCCGCGGCCCGGACCTGCGCGATCAATGTCCTCGCCCAGGCGAGGGCCGCCTGCGGCGGCGACCTGGACCGCGTGAAGCGGGTCCTGAAGCTGGGCGGCTTCGTGAACGCGGGACCGGACTTCGCCGATCATCCGAAAGTGATCAACGGCGCGTCCGACCTGATGGTCGAGGTGTTCGGCGATGCCGGGCGCCATGCCCGCTTCGCCGTCGGCGCCGGCTCCCTGCCGCTGAACTGCGCGGTCGAGGTCGAGGCCATCTTCGCGCTGCGCGACTGACCCGCGGGACCGACATGATCCGGCCTTCGCCCGACTGGCTGACGGAACGCCCCTTCGCCCATCGCGGCCTGCATGCGCCGGGCGCGCAGCGGCCGGAGAACAGCTTGGCCGCCTTCCGCGCCGCCAAGGCCGGCGGATATGGCATCGAGCTCGACATCCAGCTGTCCGGGGACGGCGTGCCGGTCGTCTTCCATGACGACGACCTGCAGCGCCTGGCCGGCCGTCCGGAACGGGTCGCGGACCTGAAGGCCGCCGACCTGACGGCCGTTCCGATCGCCGGTGGCACGGAGCGGATTCCGACCCTGGCCGTCGCCCTGGCCGAGATCGGCAGCGAGACGCCGCTGCTGATCGAGATCAAGGCCGACGGGCCCGCCTATCGCGGGACCGCCGAGGCCGTCGCCGCGCTCCTGCGGGACGACTGGCCGAAGGCCGCGGTGATGAGCTTCCATCCCGGCGTGGCGACCTGGTTCGCCGAAGCCGCACCGCGGCGCTGCCGTGGCCAGGTCGCCATGGAAGCGGGCCGCTATCCGGAGGATTTCAGCGGCAACCGCCGGGAAGCGCTGATGGAGATGCTGCGGCTGCGGGTCGGCGATCCGGACTTCCTGGCCTACGACATCCGCAGCCTGCCGGCCCCCTTGTCCGACAGCTATCGCCGCGACGGCCGCACCGTGCTGACCTGGACCGTCCGCAGCCCGCAGGAGCATGCCCGGGCCGGCAATGCCGCAGACAACATCGTCTTCGAGCAGACGGACTGACCCGCCATCATGAAGCAGGATCGCAGAGACGATTCGTCGGCCCGGACGATCCGGCTCTGCACGGATATCGGCGACCTGTCGCCGGCGGAGTGGGATGCCTGCGCCGGAGCCGACAATCCGTTCCTGTCGCATGCCTTCCTCGCGGCCCTGGAGCGGTCGGGCTGCACCGCGCCGGAGACCGGCTGGGCGCCGCACCACCTGCTGCTGCAGGATCCCGACGGCAGCCTGGTCGGCGCCGTGCCCGCCTACCTCAAGGGCAACAGCTTCGGCGAATATGTCTTCGACCATAGCTGGGCCCATGCCTTCGAGCGGGCGGGCGGCGACTATTACCCGAAACTGCAGGTCTGCGTGCCCTTCACCCCGGCGACCGGGCCGCGCCTGCTGGTGCGCCCCGACCAGCCCCATGCGGAGACCGCGAACCTGCTGTCGCTGGGGCTGATGGAGGCCGGGCGCCAGCTCGGCATCTCGTCGGTCCATGTCACCTTCGCGGAGCGCCGGGAATGGGAGCTGATGGCGGAGGCCGGCTTCCTGCAGCGCACCGGCGAGCAGTTCCACTGGGAGAATCGCGGCTTTGCGAGCTTCGATGCCTTCCTGGCGGCCTTGTCGTCGCGCAAGCGCAAGGCGATCCGCAAGGAACGGCGGGAGGCCCTTGCCGACGATATCGAGATCTTCCGGCTGACCGGCGCCGCCCTCGAGACCGAGCATTGGGACGCCTTCTATGCCTTCTACATGGACACCGGCAGCCGCAAATGGGGCCGCCCCTACCTGAACCGGCAGTTCTTCGCCCTGCTGCACGAGACCATGGCCGACCGGGTCATGCTGGTGATGGCCCGCCGCCGGGGGCGCTGGATCGCCGGGGCCCTGAACCTGATCGGCGGGACGGCGCTGTACGGCCGCAACTGGGGCTGCCTGGAGCATCACCGCTTCCTGCATTTCGAGTGCTGCTATTACCAGGCCATCGACTTCGCCATCGAGCGCGGCCTCGCCCGGGTCGAGGCCGGCGCCCAGGGCGAGCACAAGCTGGCGCGCGGCTATCTGCCGGTCACCACCTATTCGGCCCACTGGATCGCGGATCCCGGCTTCCGCCAGGCCGTCGCGCAGTTCCTCGGCCAGGAGCGGCGCCAGGTGGATCAGGAGATCGCCTGGCTGTCGCAGCACTCGCCCTTCCGGATCGAACCCGAAGCACCGCCGCCGGAAGAACCGGAATAGCCCGCACATGACCTACGCGGAACGCAGCGCAGCCGAGGGGTTGCGCAGCTGGCTGGTGGTGGGTGGCGCCTTCCTGGCGATGTTTGCCGCCTTCGGCTCGAAATACGCCTTCGCCGCCTTCTTCCGCCCGCTGGAGGTCGCCTTCGGCGCCGGCCGGGCGGAAATCGCCCTGATCTTCTCGATCTGCGCCGCCGCCTATCTGACCCTGGGCGCCATCACCGGGCTGCTGGCGGACCGCTTCGGCCCGCGCCCGCTGCTCGCCGCCGGCACCCTGCTGCTGAGCGGCAGCCTGTTCCTGGCCGGCAGCGCCGGCAGCCTGACCGACCTTTACCTCGTCTACGGCATCGGCGCGGCCACCGGGATCGCCTGCATCTACGTGCCCGCGGTCTCCAGCGTGCAGGGCTGGTTCGACGGCAACCGGGCCCTGGCATCCGGGCTGGCGGTCGCCGGCATCGCCGTGGGCACCCTGGTGATGCCGATGGCTGCCGCGGCCTTCATCGCCGGTTTCGGCTGGCGCGAGGCCTATCCCGCCCTGGCCGCCGTGGCCCTGGCCCTGGGCGCCTGCGCGACCCTGCTGGTCGACCGCCGGCCGGAGGCCGCCGCGACGCCCGCATTGCGGCGGTTCCTGAACCCGGACACCCGGGCCGCCCTGCGCAGCCCGGTCTTCGCCCGGCTGTACCTCGCCAACACTGTCCTGTCCTTCGGCCTGTTCATCCCCTTCGTGCACCTGGAGCCGTTCGCACGCGATGCCGGGCTCACCCCCGAAAGGGCGGTGCTGCTGGTGGGGCTGATCGGCATCGGCAGCATCGTCGGGCGCTTCCTGATCGGCAGCGCGGCGGACCGCTTCGGCCGTCGCCGCGCGCTGACCGCCATGCTGGCCGGCATCGGCGTCAGCCAGCTGTGCTGGCCCCTTGCCGACAGCTTCGCCGGCCTGGCCGCCTTCGCCCTGGTGTTCGGCGCGGTCTATGGCGGCTATGCGGCGACGATCCCGCCGGTCTGCGCCGACTATTTCGGTGGCGCCAGGCTGTCCGGCATCATCGGCTGCCTCTACACCTCCGTGGCGATCGGCACCCTGGCCGGGCCGGTCCTGGCCGGGCTCGCCCACGACCTGACGGCGTCCTACACCGTTCCGATCCTCGGCGGCGGGATCCTGTCCCTGCTGGCCGCCCTGCTGGTCGCCACCATGATGTCGCCTGCCGCCTGGCAGGCGCGCGCCATGGCCCAGCAGCCCGGCCCGGGCTGAACCGGCCGGGCCGCTACCCTGAGGCCGGCGCGCCCGGCACGGACGCAGCAGCGCCGCCTTCCCCGCCGAATGCTGCCAGCAGGGTGTCCCGGCTGCGGGTCAGCATCGCATCGGACTGCCCCCGGTCCGGCAGGGTCCGCGACAGCATCAATGTCCCCACCAGGGCAGAAACAAGCGCCTGGCCCTTGGCTTCGCGCAGCGGCAGGGCAGCATCCGCCATCTGCTCCGCGGCTAGCCCGGCCAGCCGCGCGAAACCGTCCGCCAATGCCGCCCTGACCGATGGGGCGCCATGGGCCGCCTCGGTGCCCAGGGCGGCCAGGGCGCAGCCCCGGTCGGGTCGGTCGCGGTGAACCGGGGTCAGGTAGCTGTCGATCAGGGCGGCAAGGCGGGCGCCCGGGGCCGCCGCCGCAACGGCACGCTCCAGTGTCCGGCGGGTCTCGTCCAGGGCATGGGCGATCGCCTCCGCCGCCAGCGCGTCCTTCGACGGGAAATGCTTGTAGAAGCCGCCATGGGTCAGCCCCGCCTCGGCCATCAGCTCGGCCAGGCCGATCCCGGCTATGCCGCGCCGGCGATAGGCGCGCGACGCCGTCTTCAGGATCCGCTCCCGGGTCTGTGCCGCCACTTCCTTGGATTGCCGCATCGCCACCTGCCTTCCGGTCTCCGGGCGCCGCATCGCCATATGCGCATCCGGCCCTTGATTTAGATGATACAGATAATCTATATAGATGTCGAACGTCATCCAAATCACTCCCGGAAGGGCAAAGCGATGCCAGAGATCCCCGCCGCCCAGGCACAGCCGATCCGCACGGGACGCGGCCGCCTGCTTGCCCTGCTCACGGCCCTCTCGACCCTTGGCCTGCTGGCGACCAACCTCTACCTGCCCTCGCTGCCGGCGCTCGCGGCGGACCTGCAGGTCGCGCCGGAACGGATCGGCCTGACCCTGACGATCTTCCTGGCCAGCCTGGCGCTCAGCCAGCTGGTCATCGGGCCCCTGTCGGACCGCTTCGGCCGCCGGCCGGTCCTGGTCGCCGGCCTGGCGCTGTATGTCGCCAGCAGCATCGCCTGCGCCCTGGCCGGCAGCCTGGACATGCTGCTGCTCTGGCGGGTGCTGCAGGCGATCGGCGCCTGCGCCGGCGTGGTGCTGGTGCGCGCGATCGCCAGGGACCTGTTCGACGGGGCGGCCCTGACCCGGGCGATGGCGGTGATCGCCACCCTGATGGCCAGCGCGCCGGGTTTCTCTCCCCTGGTCGGCGGGCTGGTCGAGACCCTGTGGGGCTGGCGCGGCAATTTCTGGTTCGTCGCCCTGTTCGGCGCGCTCTGCCTGGCCCTGGTCCTGCGCTGGGTGGGCGAGACCAACCGCCAGCCCACCGCATCGATCGCCGTCGGCCCGGTGGCGCGCAACTACCTCATGGTCCTGGCCAATCCGCTGTTCCTGGGGCCGGCGCTGGCGACCGCCTTCGCGCTGGGCGCGCTGTTCGCCTATTTCTCCGCCTCGCCGCACCTGATCATCGAGGTGCTCGGCTTCTCGCCGCTGGCCTTCGGCTTGATCACCGCGGGCACGGTCTTCGCGGTGTTCGCCGGCGGCGCATCGGGCCCGCGCCTGGCCCGGCGGATCGGCGCGACCGCGGCCCTCGGCCTGGGGATCGGCCTGATGATCCTTGGCGCCGGCGCCATGGCCATGCTCTTCCAGTCCGGGCTGGTCACCCTGGCGAGCTTCCTGCTGCCGCAGCTGCTGTTCCTGCTCGGCCTGGGCATCGTCAACCCGGTCGGCACGGCGACGGCGCTGCAACCCTTCCCGCAGGTCGCCGGCGCCGCCTCGGCGATGCTGGGCTTCCTGCAGATGGCCGGCGGCACCGCCGGCACCCTGCTGTTGACCGCGATGCCGGGCGGCTTCCCGCTGTCCCTGCCCGCCACCACAGGCGTCCTCGCCCTGCTGGGCCTGGCCGCCCTGCTGCTGTGCCGCGCCCTGCCCGCCCCCGCCGTCGCGATGGCCCGCCGCTGAGCGCGCCCCTGCGCAACACGCTTTCATGGAGACTGGAATGAAACAGCCGATCGACGCCGCGACCGCCTTTGCCTGGTTCACCACGCCCCGGCGGTTGCCCGACCCTCCGGAGGCCGCCGCGCTGCAGGCCGAAGCCACGCGGCTGAGCCTCGACTTCGAGGACGAGACCCTGGCCGTCTGGCACTGGGGCCAGGGCGCGGACCGCCCCATCGCGCTGCTGGTGCATGGCTGGGAGGGCGCCGCGGCGCAGTTCCACCGGCTGGTCCCGGTGCTGCTGGCGGCCGGCTACCGGGTGGTTGCTCCCGACATGCCCGCCCATGGCGCCTCCACCGGCCGGCAGTCCGACCCGGTGGCGTTCGGCAGGGCCGCGACGGCGATCGGCAGCGCCCTGACCGCCGGCCGTCTGGGGCCGCAGGCGGCGCCGGTCGACACCTTCATCGGCCATTCCGTGGGCTCTGCCGCAGGGCTGTTCGCCTTCGCGCAGGGCCTGCAGGTGAACCATAGCCTGCACCTTGCCGGGCCGGCCTCGCTGTCGCGCGCGGTCGACCGGTTCGCGCGGGTTCTGGGCCTGACGCCGGAGGTCGCCGCAGCGTTCCGCGGCCTGCTGCCGCGGATCACCGGGCCGCAAACTGATGCGATGGAACTGGAGGCGCAGCTGCACGGGTTGCGCCACCCTGCCCTGCTGCTGCACGACCCGGCCGACCGGATCGTGCCCTATGCCGAGAGCGAGACCCTGGCGGCGGCCTGGCCGCAGGCGGAACTGCGGCCGCTGCCCGGCGGCGGGCATGCCGGCTTCCTGGAGGACGAGCGCCTGCTGCCGGCGATCCGCGCGTTCCTGCCGCGTCTTGCCGCGGCTGCCTGACCGCCGGCGCGGGGGCCTCAGGCGAATTCGACGGCGATCCCGTCCAGGTCGATGCCGGTGAGCTCGGTCCGCCATGTCTGGCCGCCGGCCACCGGCATGGCCCGTGTCAGGGTGCCCGTGGTGACGATCTCGCCCGCGACCAGGGGCGGCTGCTCCGGATCGGCCTCCAGCACGCCCGCCAGATGGGCCAGTGCCGAGAGCGGTCCCCCCAGCACATTGCCGGCATGGCCGCGATCCACCTGCTTGCCGTTGCAGGACAGCGCAATGTCGAAGCGCGGCAGGTCGCGCAGCCAGTCCGCCTCGCGTCCCGCCACGGGCTGTCGCGGGCCCAGCAGCAGGGCCGCATGCAGGCCCCCGGCCGCCACCGTGTCGGCAGCGGCGAATTTCCAGCCGGGAAAGATCGACTGCACGATCTCGAAACCATGGGCGACCCAGTGGATGCAGCCCAGCAACTCGGCGTCGGTCATGTCCGCTGCCGGCGGCGCGGACAGCCCGAAGGCGATCTCCGGCTCGATGCGCGGCTCCGGCAGGCCGGCAAGCGGGACACCCTGGGTGCAGTCGTCCAGATCCAGCACGGTGCCGTCATAGACATGGCCCCAGATCGGGGCGGCAACGCCGTACTCCGCCCAGATCGTGCGGTTGGTGAAGCCGATCTTGCGACCGATGGCCCGTTCGCCGCGATCCTCCCGCGCCTGCCGCAGCTGCGCGGCGACCCGGTAGGCCCGTTCCAGCCCGAACTCCCCATGGCGCGCCGTGAACGGCTCGACCTGCCGGCTGCTGCCCAGCAGCGCCAGGACCTCGTCGGCGACGGGATCGAATGTCGCGCCGTCCGTCATCGTTGCCATCGTGCGGGCTACTCCAGTGACGGAATGCGCAGGGACAGGGGCTCCAACGACAAGAGGCGGACAACCAGGGTCACCCGCCTCCTGCCGGTCATCGCCTGAGGTCCGCGGCCCGTCAGCCGCCGACCTTCTCTGTCTTCTTGGTGCCGCCGCCCTTCG
This sequence comes from Sneathiellaceae bacterium, assembly GCA_040216765.1. GTDB lineage: Bacteria > Pseudomonadota > Alphaproteobacteria > Ferrovibrionales > Ferrovibrionaceae > Marinibaculum. Next base: position 58,190 of record JAVJON010000042.1, read on the forward strand.
GCGGGGTGCGCTTCTTGCTGCCGCGGGCATCCGGGGTGATCTCGAAATCGAGCTTCTTGCCGCGGATGAAGACCTTCACATGGCCGCCATCGGCCAGCCGCCCGAACAGAAGCTCGTCGGCCAGCGGCTTCTTGATATGCTCCTGCACCACCCGGGCCAGCGGCCGGGCGCCGAAGGCCTCGTCATAGCCCTCGCGGGCCAGCCAGTCGGTCGCCCCGTCGGTCAGCGCGAACGTCACGTTGCGGTCCGACAGCTGCGCTTCGAGCTGCGCCACGAACTTGTCGACTACCCGGCGGACGATCTTCAGGTCCAGCGAGCGGAACGCGATCGTGGCATCCAGCCGGTTGCGGAACTCCGGCGTGAACAGCCGGCGGATCGCCTCCTCGTCCTCGCCTTCCCGCTTGCCGCGGCCGAAGCCGATGGCGTTCTTGGAGGCCTCGGATGCGCCGGCATTGGTGGTCATGATCAGGACGACGTTGCGGAAATCGACGCTCTTGCCGTTGTTGTCGGTCAACTTCCCGTGATCCATCACCTGCAGCAGGATGTTGAACAGGTCGGGATGCGCTTTCTCGATCTCGTCCAGCAGCACGACGCAATGCGGGTTCTGGTCGACGGCATCGGTCAGCAGCCCGCCCTGGTCGAAGCCGACATAGCCGGGCGGCGCGCCGATCAGCCGGCTCACCGTATGCCGTTCCATATACTCCGACATGTCGAACCGGGTCAGCTGCAGGCCCATGATATCCGCCAGCTGCCGCGCCACCTCGGTCTTGCCGACCCCGGTGGGGCCGGAGAACAGGTAGCAGCCGATCGGCTTCTCGGGCTCGCGCAGGCCGGCGCGGGCCAGCTTGATCGCCGAGGCCAGCGCCTTGATCGCCTCGTCCTGGCCATAGACCACCCGCAACAGGTTGCCTTCCAGGTCGGCGAGGGACTTCTTGTCGTCGCGCGAGACGCTCTTCGGCGGGATCCGCGCGATCTTGGCGACGATCTCCTCGACCTCGCGCACGCCGATGGTCTTGCGGCGCCGGCTGGGCGGCTTGAGCAGTTCGGCCGCGCCGACCTCGTCGATCACGTCGATCGCCTTGTCGGGCAGCTTGCGGTCGTTGATGTAGCGCGACGAGAGTTCCACCGCCGTGCGGATCGCATCGTCGGTATAGCGGATATGGTGATGCTTCTCGTAATAGGGCTTCAGGCCCTTGAGGATCTTCACCGTATCCTCGACCGTCGGCTCCTTGACGTCGATCTTCTGGAAGCGCCGCAGCAGAGCGCGGTCCTTCTCGATATAGCTGCGATATTCCTTGTAGGTGGTGGAGCCGATGCAGCGCAGCGTCCCGCTGGCCAGCGCGGGCTTCAGCAGGTTGGACGCGTCCATCGCCCCGCCCGAGGTGGCGCCGGCGCCGATCACCGTGTGCATCTCGTCGATGAACAGGACCGCGTCGGGAATCGCCTCCAGTTCCGACATGACCTGCTTCAGCCGCTCCTCGAAATCGCCGCGATAGCGGGTGCCAGCCAGCAGCGCGCCCATGTCCAGCGCATAGATCACGGCCGGGGCAAGGACCTCCGGCACCTCGTCGTTGACGATGCGCCGGGCCAGGCCCTCGGCGATGGCGGTCTTGCCGACCCCGGGATCGCCGACATAGAGGGGGTTGTTCTTGGTCCGCCGGCAAAGGATCTGGATGGTGCGGTCGATCTCCGCCTGGCGACCGATCAGCGGGTCGATCTTGCCGGCCTTGGCCTTCTCGTTGAGGTTCGTGCAATAGGCATCCAGGGCCTCCTGCGACTTGTCGCCGGGGCTCTCCGGCTCCTCGCCGGCGGCGCCGCCGCTGCTGCTGCCATTGCCCGGCCGGTCCTGTTCCTGACCGGCGGCGCCGCGCACCGGGCGGCGCTCGCTGCGGCCCGGCGCCTTGGCGATGCCATGGCTGATATAGCTGACGGCGTCGAGCCGGGTCATGTCCTGTTCCTGCAGGAAGTAGACCGCGTTGCTTTCCCGCTCCGAGAAGATCGCGACGAGCACGTTGGCGCCGGACACCTCCTCGCGGCCGGAGGACTGGACGTTGAACAGCGCGCGCTGCACCGCCCGCTGGAAGCTCAGGGTGGGCTTGGCGTCCTCGGCATCCTGGGCGACCAGCACGCTGAGCTCGTCATCGAGAAAGGCGATCAGGCGCGCCTTCAGCTTCTCGACTTCGACATTGCAGGCGCGCAGCACGGCCACCGCGTCGCTGTCTTCCGTCAGCGACAGCAGCAGATGCTCCAGTGTGGCGAATTCCTGCCGACGTTGCGTCGCCAGGTTCAGCGCGCGGTGCAGTGTTTCTTCGAGATCGCGGGAGAATGTGGGCAACTCGGGTCCCTCACGCCTTTTCCATGGTGCATTGCAGCGGATGCTGATTCTGCCGGGCGAAGTCCATCACCTGGGTGACCTTCGTTTCTGCGATTTCATAGGTATAGACGCCGCATACGCCGACGCCCCGCTGGTGAACATGAAGCATGATGCGCGATGCCTCTTCCTTGCTCTTCTGGAAGAAGCGCTCCAGCACATAGACCACGAACTCCATCGGTGTGTAGTCGTCATTCAACATCAAGACCTTGTACATGGGTGGCTTCTGCGTCTTTGGCTTGGTCCGTGTGACCACGCCCGTATTCGGCGCACCGTCGCCAGGCTTGCGTTCGTCGCTCATACCCTACCGTGCTGCCCCTGCCGTGCTGCTGTGTTCGCCAGGCCCTGTCATCGCCTGCTGGTTGCTCTTCCATCGGCCGCCTCCGCAAAGGCGTCCGCCGCCGGTCGCACCTGCCGCCGCATGTGCAGCTGCGCTTCGCACCTGCGAACGAAACCGGCACCGTCCCTGTGCGGCGCCACCCCGGCGCTGGCAACCCCATGCCCTTAATGTCGTCGCAGTGGCAGGGCTTGTCCATCCCCCTTGCCCCGAACTGACCCTCCCGTGACACCTTGAAAATCATGTCGGGAGCGCTAAAGGAGCAGGGACGGCCATGGCGCCGACCGCACTCCAATGGTGGCGCGGCCGGCCGCCAAAGGCAAAGGCGCCGGCGGAAAATCAGCCGAAAGGACAACAGGCCCGCTCCCGCACGGCGCGCGCCGGCGGTCCGGGACCGGTCAGGGGGATGGGCGTCCGGCCATCGCCCGCGCCGACGCGACGGCGGAGGGCAAGGCGGGCGACGCGGCGCCGCCAGGCCAGGTGCGAGGGCTGCCCCCGTTGGGGCGCGGCCTGGAGGCCGCAAATGCAAAAAGGCCCGGCACAGGGCCGGGCCTTCGCATCGTCGATGCTGCCGGGATCAGGCGGCGATCGGCTTCATCATCTTGTCGACGGCCTGCTGGAAGCGCTCGTTCAGCGGGTCGAAGCTTTCCTTCGTCAGCTTGGTCGACATCTCGCCCAGCTTGGTCGACTGCTGCATCATGGCGTCCATGCTGGACTTCATGAAATCGTTCTGCAGGTCGTAGACTTCCTGCAGGGTCTTGGCGCCCATCATCGCCTTGGCGGCGGAGACGGTGTCCTCGACCTGCGACTTGGCGAAGGCCAGCTGCTCGGCATTCATCGTCTCGAACAGCTTCGCGGCGGAGTTGCCGGCCTGCATCCAGGCGTCGAAATTCTCGCGGCCGAAGCTGCCGAAGGTCTCGAAGCTCTTCATCGCAGCGTCCATCCGCTCACGCCCGACGCTGGCCATCTGCTCGGCGGCATCGGTCTGGGCCTTCATGATCTTGTCCATATTCTCTTTCCCTGCGCTCACGGCGCCCTCGATGGCGGCGGTGGCGGCTTCGTTGGCGGTTTTTGCACTCGTCTTGGCGTTGGCCATTCCACTCTCTCCTCGTTCACTTCCGGCTCTGCACGAGCTGAACCCGCTGCGGCCTGTACCGGGTCGGCCGGGTCACAGGACCAGGCGGGCTGCACAAGGAGGGTGCCGTATCCAGGGGCCAGTCGTCCGACCATCGCGGCCCGCTGTCGCGGCGCGCCTGCCCGAAACCGAAACGCTCTACTCTGGCGGGAGGCGCTGCACCCTCATGCTGCACTGCAACATGTAGGGAAGGTACTTGGCCTCCGCCAGGGGGTCAAGCGGATTTTTTGTGCGGTGCACAATAAAAGATGCCGCGCGTCCTAAGGCGGCGCCGCGGTCAGAATTGCGGGCCGAGATTCAGGCCATCGCCGCCGATCTGCAGCTCGAAGCCGCCCGCGCGCGGCCCGCGGCTCGCCCAGGGCGGAAGGGTCTGGCGCTGCGGCGGGTTGAAGGGAACGCCGGTGGTGTCGGCCTTCAGGAGGTAGTCGACGAAGCGCACGCGGGCGATGAAGTTCGCCCCGTCCCGCGGCCAGTTCGACGCCCAGGCATTCCAGTGGTACTGGCCGTCGATGCAACCTGCGGCAATCCAGTAATAGGCGTCCGACCGCAACCAGTCGCCCTGCGGCGGACGGTTGCGCAGGCCGCTGGCGATCGCCGCGCCGACCAGGTCGGCAAAGCCGGCGCGATCGAGTTGCGACACGCTTTTCCGGGACTCCCAGGGGGACAGCAGGTTGAACCCTTCGAGTTGCACATTGGCGACATTGCCGTCGCCCAGGACCCGTGCCTCCACCTCCGCACCGGTTGCGGTCTGCACGACATCGTAGGTGCGGACCTGGCTGGTCCAGGTGCCGTTGTAGACGAAGCGCAGGCGCGACAGGCTGCCCGGCGTGCAGGCCGCCCTGATGTCCCGGCCATCCAGATAGCTGAACCAGGTCAGGCGCTGGCCCACCGGGTTGTCCACCGGGCCGGAGGACTGGCAGGCAGCCAGCAGCAGCACTGCGAGCCCGGCCCCTGCCCGGCGCAAGAGGCTCGCCGCTGCGCCACGTCGCCCCGCCCCGGCGCAGCCCTGCGTCCGGACCGCCTTCCCGATAGACCTGCTTGCACCTGACGCCATCATCTGCCTCGCCTCGTTTCCGGCTCCCGACCGCAGCGCCAGGAGTCCTATCAGTCCCGGGGGCACAAGGCCATCGACCCCGATTCGGCCGAATCGGGGACGACTCGCCGGGTTTCCACGGATCCGGGCCCGCCGCTTGCAACACGATATGGTCCCATTCCGTTCCGAGTTCGTTTCCGCGCAACGCCCGGATCGCGGGCGCAACTGGACATCGACGAATTTTCCTCATTAATCTCAACGCGTTGTTAGGGAAACTTGATGCAAGAGTCCCAGGCAACCCCGGAACGCCCGTGAATCATAGCGAGAATCCGGGATCGGCTTGGACCGCACCTGAGGGGGTGAGGCCGGGCCTTTCGGGGGATTGGAGCCGCCGACCGCGGCACGGCCGAAACGCGAATGGGGACCCGCCATGCGTCTGATCCGAACGGCTGCAGCAGCACTGGCTGCCGTCATTGTCACCGCAGCCCTGATGACAGCGCCGGCTCAGGCCCGCAAATACGCCTCGATCATCGTCGATGCCCGGACCGGCGACGTCCTGCACGAGCGCCATGCCGCGGACCTGCGCTATCCCGCCTCCCTCACAAAGATCATGACCCTCATGCTGGCCTTCGACGCGATCAAGTCGGGCAAGCTGGATCTCGAGCAGCGCCTGAAGGTGTCGGCTCATGCCGCGGCCCAGCCGCCATCGAAGCTGGGGCTGCGGGCCGGGCAGACGATCACCGTCCGCGAGCTGATCCTGGCCCTGGTCACCAAGTCGGCCAACGACGCCGCGGTGGTCCTGGCCGAAGGGCTGGGCGGCACGGAAAGCGGCTTCGCCCGCAAGATGACCAGCCGCGCCCGGCAGCTGGGGATGAAGGACACCACCTTCCGCAACGCCTCCGGCCTGCCGGACCGCCGGCAGCAGACCACGGCCCGCGACATGGCCAAACTGGCCCTGGGCATGCTCAGCGAACATCCCGACCGGTATCGCTATTTCTCGATCCAGACCTTCAACTGGCGCGGCCGCACCTACAAGAACCACAACCACCTGCTGGGCCGCTACGAGGGCACCGACGGCATCAAGACCGGCTATATCCGGGATTCCGGCTACAACCTCGTCGCCTCGGTGCAGCGTGACGGACAGCGGCTGATCGGCGTGGTCTTCGGCGGCCGGACCGGCGCGTCGCGCGACACGCATATGGCCAAGCTGCTGGATCGCGGCTTTCGCCATCTCAAGGACGATGGCGACCTGATCCAGGAAGCCTTCAAGTCGATCGAGCTGCCGTCCCTGATCTCCAGCGCCCATGCCGCCACTCCCTGGGCGGTGCCGCTTCCCCGCCCCCGCCCGACCTCGGGCGCCGCCCTGCTGGCACAGGCCCTGTCGCCGCGCAGCGACAGCGTCGCGGGGGGCACCGCCTTCTCCTCCGGACTGGCGCTCGGCCGCGACGCCGCAATCGGCCAGGTCGAGCAGGGCGATGCATCGGACGATGCCGCCCCGGCCGGGCCGACCCGCCTCGTCGCCGCCCGCCCGGCGACGCCGTCCGACGGCAGCTGGGCGATCCAGGTCGGCGCATTCCGCGGGCTGGACAGCGCCCGGCGCCGCGCCGCCGACGCCGCGTCCCGGGCGCCGGGCCTGCTCAGCACCGACCAGGTCCGGATCATGCCGCTGGACACGCAACAGGGCCGGCTGTATCGCGCGCGCCTGATCGGCCTGACCCAGCGCAGCGCGGTCGATGCCTGCCGCCGGCTGGTCACCCGCGATTTCTCCTGCATCACCCTGTCGCCCGGAACGTCCTGAGGCCGGCGCGCCTGACCCGCGAGGTCCGGGCCCGGCCCCGCCGGTCAGATCGCGCCCTGCGCCAGGGCGACGGCCAGCGCACCACCCAGGCCGGCATTGGCGACCGCCAGCGCCGCATTGGTGCCGGTGGTCCGGCCGGCGGACAGACGGTCCATTGCCGCCAGCAGGAACGGCGTGACCGCCGGACCGGCGATCCCCCGCGCCTCGGCCTGGGCAAGCGCTTCGGCGATCCAGCCCTCCAGCTCGGCCATCGCGATCCGCGCCCCTTCCGGCGGCGGCTGCACCACCAGGATGGCGGCCGAAAGGCCGAGCCGCCGCTGTGTCGCCACGATCGCGGCCAGCCCTTCGATGTCCTGCACGGCATGCGCCAGGGCGATGCCGCTGTCGGCGGCATGGAATGCCGGGAACTCCCCTGTCCGGTAGCCGACCACCGGGACGCCGAAGGCCTCCAGCGCCTCCATCGTCGCCGGCAGGTCCAGGATCGACTTGGCCCCGGCGCTGATCACGGCGATTGGCGCATCCGCCAGCCCCGGGATATCGCCGGACAGGTCGGGAAAGGCGGGTGGCAGGGTTGCGGCATAGCGATGCACGCCGCCGATCCCGCCGGTGGCAAATACGCCGATGCCGCAGCGCGCGGCCGCCCAGGCCGTCGCCGCGACCGTTGTCGCAGCCAGGTGGCCGGCGGCGATGTGCACGGCAAGGTCCCGCCGGGAGGCCTTGTGCGCCGCGCCGCCGCGACAGAGCCGGTCGAGCAGGCCGGCGCCCGCCCCGACCTGGATCGCGCCGTCAGCCACCGCGACCAGCGCCGGCTCGGCGCCGGCGGCGCGCACCGCCGCCAGCATCTCGTCCGCCAGCGCACGGTTACGCGGATGCGGAAACCCGTGGGACAGGATCGTCGATTCCAGGGCGACGACGGGGCGGCCGTCGCGCAGGGCCGCGGCGACCTCGCCGGCGACCGCGAAGCCCGCCGGCCCGCCGGGCCGCGCCTGCCAGTCATGTTCCGCCGGCCGATCAGGCCTCGCCGGATGGTGCGTCGTCATGGGCTGCATCCTATAGTGGGTTCTCGGTCCACTCCCGCCAGAACCGGTCCATCGTGCGCCTGACCCAGTCCCGCATCCGGCAGCTGACCACGATCGCGATCATCGTCGTCCTATCCGCAGCCGGCGGCAGCGTCTATGGCGCCCTGGTGGCCCACGGGGCGGTGACCGCCGCGGGCGACGGCGCCAGCACGACACCGCAGGTGGCGACGGTGCTGGGCGCGCTGCGCGGCGCGGCCACCGGCTTCACCATCTCCCTGCTGGCCTCCCTCCTGGAAGTCTATGGCGTGAGCGGCCCGGCGGGGCGGACCCTGCGGCAGCAGCCGTTCCTGGTCTTCCTGGCGATCAAGAGCCTGGCCTACCTGGTCATCATCGTGCTGGGCCTGCGGCTGGGCCAGGTCCTGGTGGCGATCCCCGGCGACGAGAGCGCCGCAAGCGGCACGTCCTGGCTGCAGCAGATCCTGGTCGCCTATCTGATCGGCTTCCTGTTCACCACCTTCCTGGCGATCAACGAGCTGCTGGGGCCGGGCATGCTCGGCCGTCTGATCACCGGCCGCTACCATCGCCCGAAAAGCGAGCAGCGCATCTTCCTGATCATCGACATCCGGGACTCCACGCGGATCGCCGAGCGGATCGGCGACCATGCCTTCCTGTCCTTCCTGGACCGCAGCTTCTTCGACATCACCGAACCGCTGCTGGAGCAGCGGGCGGAGATCTACAAGTATGTCGGCGACGAGATCATCGCGACCTGGCTGCTGGACCGTGGCGCCAGGGACGGCCGCTGCATCCGGGCCTGCTTCGAGGCGGCGGAACGGCTGCGCCTCTATGCCGAGGCCTATCGCCGGGTCTATGGCGAGGTGCCCGCCTTCCGGGCCGCGCTGCATGCCGGCCCGGTGGTGACCGGCGAACTGGGCCATGTGAAGCGCGAGATCGCCTATCTCGGCGATACCCTGAACACCGCCGCCCGCATCGAGCAGGCCTGCAAGGCGCGCAACCTGTTCTGCCTGATCTCCGCGCCGCTGCTCGAACAGACCGGGCTGCCGGCCGGCATCGCCGCGACGCCGCTGGGCGAGACCGAACTGGCCGGCAAACAGGAGAGGCTGCAGCTCTACAGCCTGACGGCCTCTTGACCGCGACCCCGGACCGCCCGGCGGAATCGCTGTTGCTGCACGGCGGCACGGTACGGACCATGGTCCCGGGCGAGGCGGCGGCAGAGGCGCTGCTGCTGTCCGACGGGGCGGTGGTGGCGGCGGGACCGGCGGCCCTGCTCCGCGGGCGCGTGGCCGGCCCGCTGCGCGAGGTGGCGCTGGACGGCCGCACCGTGCTGCCGGGGCTGATCGATACCCATCCCCACCTGCTGCACTACGGCACCCTGCAGGCGCCGCTGGTCGACCTGGCCGATGCGACCTGCCATGCCGAGATCGTCGAGCGCATCGCGGCCCGCGCCGCCACCACCCCGGCCGGCGACTGGATCATGTGCAGCCCGGTCGGCGAAGGGCACTACTTCGTCAGCCGGTCGTGGCGCGACCTGGCGGAGGGGCGCCTGCCCGACCGCGAGGTGCTGGACCGCGCGACCGCCGACCATCCCGTGATGATCCAGGCCTGGGCCCCGGTGACCCCCAACGTGCTGGCCTTCAACACCCTGGCCCTGCGGCGGCTGGAGATCGGCGCGGAGCTGCCGGACCGGATCGGCGAGGTGTGGATCGAGAAGGATGCCGAAGGCCGGCCCACCGGCCTGTTGACCGGGACAGTGACGAACTATTTCTGCGGCGATGCCTTCGGCCGCGAGATCTGGCGCCGGCTGCCCTTCCTGCAGACCGAACTGATGATGCCCGCCACCGCGCGGGCGATGGCGGCGTACAACGCGCAGGGTGTCACCGCGGTCTACGAGAACCACATGATGGACCCGCCGCTGCTGAACGTGTACCGGCGGCTGCGCCGGGACGGCCGCCTGAGCCTGCGAGTGATGCTGGCGCAGGAAGCGGAGGCCTATGGCATGCCGTGGAGCCGGCCGCGCGAGGCAGCGGACTTCACCCGCCGGATCGAGGATGCCGCGGGCCGGATCGACCTTACCGATCCGCTGCTGCGGTTCGACGGGGTCACCCTGACCCGCGACGGCAGCTGCTGGCCCGGCGGCATGCGGATGAAGGAGCCCTATCCCGGTCCCTACGGGCAGATGACCTCGGGGCAGGCCTATATCTCCGAGGACCGCGCCGCGCAGGCGATGCGGCTCTGCGCCGACCTGGGCATGCGCCTGAACACGATCGCACTGGGCACGCAGGCCCAGGAGGACAACCTGGCACAGCTGGAGGCGGTCGCCGCGACCGCCGACATCCCGTCGCTGCACTGGCTGCTGGTCCATGCCATGTTCGTCGAACCCGAACAGGCGCGCCGCTACGCCCGGCTGGGCATGGATGTCACCACCTGCCCGTCCTTCGTCTATGGCAAGGGCGAGCTGTTCCGCCGCCGGCTGCCGGAAAGCCTGCTGGCCGACCTGCTGCCGCTGCGCCGCTTCCTGGACAACGGCATGACGGTCGCCTGCGGCAGCGACTGGGGGCCGAAGAACGCCTTCCGGCAGATCGAGATCTCGCTGACCCATGCCTTCGGCGGCAGCGACCGGGACAATCTGGGCCCGGCGCAGCGCATCACCCGCGAAGAGGCCCTGGCGATGTGGACCCGGGACGCCGCGAAGATCCTGCGCTGGCAGGGCATCGGCAACCTGGCGCCCGGCGCCCATGCCGACCTCGTGGTGGTCGACCGCGACCCGCTGACCTGCCCGGTGGCGGAGATCGGCGCCACGCAGGTGGACCTCACCCTGCTGGGCGGCAGCCCGGTCTACCGCTCGGGCGGCCTGCCGTTCTGACCGGTCCGGTCGGCCGTCAGCCGCGCATGTCCTGCGGCAGGTCGATGCCGACCTCGTCGAGCGCGGCGATCATCCGGCCGCGCACATGCGCCAGCGCGGCCTCGTCCTGCGCCTCGCAGCGCGCCACCAGCACCGCCTGGGTGTTGGACGCGCGCAGCAGCCACCAGCCTTCCGGCAGGGTGACCCGCACGCCGTCGACGTCGCTGACCTCGGCGCCGCCGGCGCGCAGGCGGTCCCGCAGGCGATCCACCAGGCCGAACTTCTCGGTATCGTCGCAGGGAAAGCGCAGCTCGGGCGTGTTCGCCGGCTGCGGCAGGCTTTGCCGCAGCGCGGCGACGCTCGCCTCTCCGGCGGCGACCTGCGCCAGGAACCGCAGCGCGACGTAGAGCGCGTCGTCGAAGCCGTAATAGCGGTCGGCGAAGAAGATATGGCCGCTCATCTCGCCGGCCAGCGGGCTGTTTTCCTCCGCCATCTTCTGCTTGATCAGCGAATGGCCGGTCTTCCACATCACCGGGCGGCCGCCCAGTCGCGCGATCTCGTCGAACAGCACCTGGCTGGCTTTCACGTCGGCGATGATCGGCGCGCCCGGCCGGTCCTTCAGCACGTCGCGGGCCAGCAGGGCGACCAGCTGGTCGCCCCAGATGATCGCGCCGCTGCCGTCGACAACGCCGATCCGGTCGCCATCGCCGTCGAAGGCGAAGCCCAGGTCCAGACCTTCCCCCGTCACCGCGGCCTGTAGCTGCCGCAGGTTCTCCGGCACCGTCGGGTCGGGATGGTGGGCGGGAAAGGTGCCGTCGATCGTCGCGTTCAGCAGGCGCTGGGTACCGGACAGCCGCGCGGTCACCGCGGACACCGTTTCGGCGGTCGCGCCATTGCCGGGATCCCAGGCCACGTTCAGCGGCCGCTTCAGGTCGATGTCCTGCAGCAGCCGGTCGATATAGGCGTCGAACACGGGCCGGTCGCTGCCCGACCCCTGGCCGGCGGCAAAATCGCCGGCCGCGATGCGGCGGCCCAGGTCCAGGATCGCCGCGCCATAGACCGGGGCGCCCTTCGGCGAGCGCGGCCCCCGCATCATCTTGAAGCCGTTATGGTCGGGGGGGTTGTGGCTGCCGGTCACCATCAACCCGGCATCGGCTTCAAGGTGATGGACCGCGAAATACAGCATCGGCGTCGGCCCGCGACCGATCCGGAACACTTCCGCCCCGGCGGCGCACATCCCCTCCTCCACCGCAGCGGCGAATTCCGGCGAACTGAGCCGGCCGTCATAGCCCAGTGCGATCCGGGGATGGGGGGCCTCTTCCGCCGTGGCGCTCGCAAAGGCCCGGCCGATGGCGCGGGCATCGGCAACCGAAAGGGTCTGCCCGACAATCCCGCGGATATCGTATTCCCGCAGGATGGTGGGATGCAGGGCCTGGCCGTCCGTCTTGCTGCGACCGGTCATTGCGCCGCCTCCCCCGCCAGGCTGTCCGACCCGCGCGCCGCCGGGTCGGCAACCGGCCGGCCGATGGAGTGATAGACGAAGCCGGCGGCGCGGGCCTCCTCCAGTGTGTAGATGTTGCGCAGGTCCACCATCAGGGGACAGCGCATCAGGCTGCGCACCCGGTCGAGGTCCAGCGCACGGAACTGGTTCCATTCGGTGACGATCACCAGGGCATCCGCGTCGGGCATCACCGCATAGGCATCGTCGCACCAGGTGACGCCGTCGATCAGCTTGCGCGCCTCGGCCATGCCCTCCGGGTCGAACACGCTGACCTCGGCGCCGGCCTTCACCAGGCCCGGCACCACCTCCAGGCTGGGGCTTTCGCGCATGTCGTCGGTGTTCGGCTTGAAGGTCAGGCCCAGCACGCCGATCCTGCGCCCCCGGACCGAGCCGCCGCAGGCCGCCACCACCTTGTCCACCATCTGGCGCTTGCGGCTGTCATTGGCCGCCACCACCGTCTCCACGATCGACAGGGGCGCCTCCATGCGGCGCGCTAGCGCCACCAGGGCGCGCGTGTCCTTCGGGAAGCAGGATCCGCCATAGCCGGGGCCGGCATGCAGGAACTTCGCACCGATCCGCTTGTCCAGGCCGATGCCGCGGGCGACGTCCTGCACATCCACGCCGACCCGTTCGCACAGGTCCGCGACCTCGTTGATGAAGGTGATCTTGGTCGCCAGGAAGGTATTGGCCGCGTACTTGATCAGCTCCGCGGTCTCCAGGTCGGTGAACAGGACCGGGGTCTCGTTCAGGAACAGCGGGCGATAGATCAGCCGCATCACGTCGCGGGCCCGCTGGGTGCGGACCCCGACCACGACCCGGTCCGGCCGCATGAAATCCTCGATGGCCGCGCCCTCGCGCAGGAATTCCGGATTCGAGGCGACATCGACCTGCGCGTCCGGGCGGGTCTTGCGGATGATCCGGGTGACCTCCGCGCCGGTGCCCACCGGCACGGTCGACTTGTTCACCACCACCGTATAGCCGTCGACCGCGCGGGCGACCTGCTCGGCCGCGGCAAAGACATAGCTCAGGTCGGCCTCGCCATCGCCGCGGCGCGACGGCGTGCCGACGGCGATGAACACGGCATCCGCGGCGGCGACGGGATCCGTCAGGTCGGTGGTGAAGTGCAGCCTGCCGGCACGCGTGTTGCGGGCCACGACATCCTCCAGGCCCGGTTCGAAGATCGGCACCCGGCCGTCCTTCAAGGTCTCGATCCGAACGGTATCGGTGTCGACGCAGGTCACGTCATGGCCGAATTCGGAAAAGCAGGCGCCGGATACCAGGCCGACATAGCCTGTGCCTATCATCGCCACGCGCATTGCGGCCCTCCCGGAAAAGTGAAATCAGGATTCGTGCTGTCCAAGGTCGCGCCGGCACCGCGCCGGCCTGTGCCCTACTTGCCGTACTTGCCGCCGTAGAGGGAGTGCAGCCGCTGCCCCAGGAAATCGGCCACGGCCGGCCCGATATCGGCGCGCGCCAGGCCGAACGCCAGGTTCGCGCAGAGGAAGCCCGCCTTGTCGCCGCAATCGAACCGCTCGCCCTCGAACGCCAGGGCATGGAACGGGACCGTGCCGATCATCGCCGCCATCGCATCGGTCAGCTGGATCTCGCCGCCCGCGCCGGCCTGCGTCTCCGACAGGCGCTGGAAGATCTCCGGCTGCAGGATGTAGCGGCCGATCACCGCCAGGCGCGACGGCGCATCCGCCGGCTCCGGCTTCTCGACCAGCGCCTTCACGCCGATCAGCTCGCCCGGCGCCGCGGCCTCGCGGCCGCCTTCGGCGGTGATGATGCCGTAGCGGCGGGTTTCCTCCTGCGCCACCTCCATGGCGGCGACCATGTTGCCGCCGACCTCTTCATAGGCGTCGATCATCTGCTTCAGGCAGGGCGTCCGGCTGAGGATCAGGTCGTCGGCCAGCAGGACCGCGAAAGGCTCCCGGCCCACCAGGTCGGCGGCACAGGCCACGGCATGGCCCAGTCCCAGCGGCAGCATCTGGCGGGTATAGGCGACCTTTCCCGGCGGCGGCACGAAGGCATCCACCTGTTCCAGCGCCTGGTCCTTGCCGCGCCGGCGCAAGGTGTCCTCGAGCTCGTAGGAATGGTCGAAATGGTCTTCGATCACCGCCTTGCCACGGCCGGTGACGAAGACGAACTGCTCGATCCCGGCCGCCTGCGCCTCTTCCAGGGCATATTGGATCAGCGGCTTGTCGACGACCGGCAGCATCTCCTTCGGCATCGCCTTCGTGGCGGGAAGGAAACGGGTGCCAAGTCCGCCGACCGGGAAGACCGCGGTACGGACCTTCTGCTTCATGGGGCTGGCTGCATTCCTGCTGGATGACGGGCCGGCCGGCCGATCGGGCGGACCCCGCCGGCCGGGGATGAACGGATGACGGGGCGTTGTACGCCCCCGCCGAAGGCAGAGGCAAGCTGCAAACCGGCAACCCGCCACGGCCCGTCAGGTTCCCAGCAGCACATCCTTCGCCTCGTTGATCTTGCCCGCCAGGTAGTTGGAACCGCCATGATCGGGATGCAGTTTCTTCATCAGCCGGCGATGCGCCTCGCGGATCTCCGCCGCGCTGGCGCCCTCGGCCACGTTCAGGATCTCGCGCGCCTCGCCGGCCGACATGCGCCCGGCCCGGCCGGCGCCCGAATCCGCGCCGCCCGGCCCGCCGCCCGAATCCGCGCCGCCCGAACCGCCGGCGCTGCGGTCCGACCTGCCGCCCTCCTGCCGGCGCTCCCCGGGATCCTCCCTGGCATCCTCCCGCTGGCGCCATTCCGGGCCGACCGTGCGGTCCAGATAGGCCTCCAGCAGGGTGACCGAGTCCGGGTCCTCCACCTGGCATTCGCGCAGCAGCCGAAGCAGGTCCTGCGCCGGCAATTGCTCGATGCGGCGTCCGCGGAAGCGGCCCTGCAGGACCGTGCCCGACATCTCGCCGGTGTCATGCTCCAGGGTCATCCGCAGCCAGGCGGTCTCCACCTGCGAGCTGTTGCCCGCGCCGCCGGCCGCATCGTGCCAGCGCGGCCCGCCCGGCGCCCCGCCGGCCTGCCGGAAGCCGCCCGGCCCGCCCCGCCCGGCGGCGGTTCCGCCGAACAATGTGCCCAGCATCCCCAGCAGGCCGCCGCCGGTCCCCAGGCCCGGCACCGGGCGGCCGAAGGCAAGCAGGGCGCCCATCCCCAGGATGCCGGCCAGCATCGGGCGGCCGAAGGCCAGCAGCGCGAGCGCCGCAACGCCGAGCAGGCTGCCTGCGGTCAGCCGGATCACCTTTGCCAGCTTTTTCGGGTCTGCGGTCAGCAGGACGCGGCCGGCGAACAGCAGCGCGCCGATCAGGCAGAGGCCCAGGACGAACCACGCCACGCCCGGCGCCTACCGCAACTGCGAGGTCAGCAGCGCGACATCGCCGCCGCGGTCGCGGGCGAAATCCTCCAACGCCGGGCGCCCGCCCGCGGCATAGACCGCCACGGCCGACAGCAGGTCGCGCAGCGCCCGGGCGCTGTTGGCGTCGAAGCTGCAATAGGCGCCGCCGCTGAGCTGCGCGATCTGCTGGAAGGCCATGCGCGCCTGCGGCTCGCCGCCTTCCTGGAACACGAAGCAGGGAACCCCCAGCATCCCCAGTTCCCCCGCCAGATGTGCCAGCTCGTCCACCTTCTCTTCCATGCAATCGCCGACATAGACCAGCGCGTTGACCCGCCGCCGCTTGGTCTCGGCGATGCAATGACCCAGGATGCGGGAGATCTGGGTATAGCCGCCGCGGCAGGTCACCCTGCCCATGTAGTGGACGAGCTTCGCGGAGTCCGACACCCAGGGCGAGGCCTTGCACTCGCTGAAGCCGCGGAAGAAGACGAGCTGCACGTCCAGGCCGCCCAGCGCACCGGTCTGCAGGAACATCTGGTTCTGCAGGTGGCTCGCACGGTCCCAGCTCGGCTGCCGGCTGGCCGTCGCATCCATGCCGAAAATCAGGCGCCCGCGGATGCCCGCCGGCTTGACGTTCGGCGTCCGCGCCAGCTTGTCCAGGAACGCGCCGACCTCGGCCCCCTGCCCGCCGGCAGACCCGTCCACCGAACTGCCTGGCTGCCGTCGGTCGATATGACGATCGCTTCCGGACATCTGCGCTGTTCCATGACCCTTCGCCCGTCACCCGACTGCACGTCCGGCAAACCTCGCTATTAAATTGGTACGATGCCGCGACTGTCCAGTCGCCGCCCGGCGGCGCGACGCGCCGTGCCGGCTGCCTTGCCTCAGGCGGCGCCGCGCTGGTGCTCCGGGGCCTCCTGCGGGCCATCGAAGGCCGATGGCGCGACCGGCAGCTTCAGGCCGCGCAGCAGGGCCCGCACCTCGGTCCGGGCCGCGACATGGCTCATCGTCATGTTGATGCCGGCATCGGGTTCCGCCAGGTCGCTGAGGGTCAGGCCGGACAGGAACATCTCGCGATAGATCACCCGCTCGCCGAAGCCGGGGACCAGCCGGAAGCCGATCCGCTTGGCCAGCTTCTCCAGCACCCGGCCCACGCGGCGCTTGTTCTTGGCGTCCAGGTTGGACAGCCGGTTGCGCATCACGATCCAGTCGGTGGTGTTGCCGGCGCGGCGCATGCGCTCCTTGCGCTGCTCGAAGACCATTTCCGAATAGTGGCTCAGCCGGCTCTGCGCGACTTCGCGCGGATTGACCTCCGCCAGCAGGTCGAGGTCGATGAAGCTGTCGTTCATCGGCGTGACCAGGGTATCGGCATAGGAATGGCCCAATGCCGCCAGATAGGTGTGGCTGCCCGGGCAGTCGACGACGACGAAGTCGTGGCGTTCGCTGAACCGGTCGTGCCATTCCTTGAAGCGCGCGGCCTCGTCGGCCTCGGCCTCGGCCCGGTCCTGCGCCTCGGAACGCTTGATCGACACCCAGTCGGGCATCGGCAGGGTTACCGCCAACTGGTCGATATAGGCCTGCCGGTTCTCAAGGTAGCGGCTGAGCGTGCGCTGCCGGCCGTCCAGGTCGATCGCGCCGACCTTGCAGCCTGCATAGAGCAGTCCGATCACCAGATGCATGGCGGTGGTCGACTTGCCGGAACCGCCTTTCTCGTTCCCCAGAACGATGGTATGCGCCATGCGACGGGAGCACCTCACGTTGTCCTGGCCTGCCTGTGCCGGGCCATCCGCCACAAGCAATGCCGGCTGCCCGCTTGCCGGGTCAAGCGGGAGGCCGCGAGCGGCAGTTTTGCGCCCTCCTGCGTGCCGGACCGGGCGCTGCACATGGGCCGGTCGGCAGGTTCCAGGATGGCGAATCGCGGGGCAGCGCCCGAGCTTGCGGTGACCCGGGCTTGCGGTGACCGGGGCTTGCGGTGACCGGGGCTTGCAGGTGGACCGGAGCCCGCGGATGGATTCTGGAGGCAGGAATGGACGAGGTCGATGCAGTAGTCGTGGGCGCCGGGGTGGTAGGACTGGCGGTCGCCCGCGCGCTCGCGCTGCAGGGCCGCGAGGTCATCGTGCTCGAGGCGACGGACGCGATCGGCACCGGCACCTCGTCGCGCAACAGCGAGGTGATCCATGCCGGGATCTACTATCCCACGGGCAGCCTGAAGGCGGAGTCCTGCATTGCCGGGCGCCGGCGCCTCTACGGCTATTGCGACAGCCATGGCATCGCCTATCGCCGCTGCGGCAAGCTGATCGTCGCGGCCGAGGCAGAGGAGGTGCCGAAGCTCGAGGCGCTGGTCGCCAAGGCAGAGGCCAACGGTCTGCACGGCCCGGACGAGGCGCTGCGTCTGATCGGCGATAACGAGGCGCGGGCGCTGGAGCCCGAACTGGCCTGCATCGCGGCGGCGGTGTCGCCCTCGACCGGCATCATCGACAGCCATGGGCTGATGCTCGCCTATCAGGGGGAACTCGAGGACCGCGGCGGCATGATCGCCTTCAACAGCCCGCTCGCCGCGGCGGAGGCCGTCGCCGGCGGTTTCGTCCTGACCGTGACCCAGCCGGGTGGCGAGAGCTTCCGCCTGCGCACCGGCATCCTGGTGAACGCGGCAGGCCTGGAGGCCCAGGCGGTCGCCCGCAGGATCGGCGGCCTCGACGCCGGGACGATCCCGCCCGGCTATTTCGCGAAGGGCAGCTATTTCAGCCTGGCGGGCCGCGCGCCGTTCTCGCGGCTGGTCTATCCGATGCCTGTGAAGGCCGGGCTGGGCGTGCACCTGACCATCGACCTTGGCGGCCAGGCCCGCTTCGGGCCGGATGCGGAATATGTCGACCGCCTGGACTATGACGTCGACCTGCGCCGTGCCGACAGCTTCTATGCCGCAATCCGTCGCTATTGGCCCGCCCTGCCCGACGGCGCGCTGCAGCCCGGCTATGCCGGCATCCGGCCGAAGCTGCAGGCACCGGGCGAGGATTTCAGGGATTTCATGATCCAGGGGCCTGCGGCGCATGGCCTGCCCGGCATGGTCAACCTGTACGGGATCGAGAGCCCCGGCCTGACCGCGTCGCTGGATCTGGCGGACCGTGCGGTCGCGGAACTATCCTGAACTGTCCGGAGGTCCGGCACGGTCGGGGCTTTGGCGGGGGGGGGGGTGGAACGGCATGTCTGTCACTGGAATTCCGACGCGACGTCAATTCCTTCATGGGCTCGGCGTGCTGGGCGGCGCGGCTGCCGTCTATCACGGCGCGGGCGCCCTGGGCCTGCTGAAGATGAGCTCCGCGCATGCCGCGATGCCGGACTATCCGGCGGCGACCGGGCGCGGCCGCTCAGTGGTGGTGATCGGTGCCGGCGTGGCCGGCATCTGCACCGCCTATCACCTCGCCCGGGCCGGCTTCACGGTGACCATCCTGGAGGCCAGCCCACGGGCGGGTGGACGCAGCTTCACCGCCCGCGACGGCGACAGTTTCGCGGAGGTGGGCGGACCGCTTCAGACCCTCCGGCTGGTGCAGAACCGCTATCCCGACGGCACGCCGGTTGCCGAGCAGACCTATGTCAATTGCGGCGCCGGCCGGATCGGCGCCCATTCGGCGCTGGTCCTGGATTATTGCCACCGCTTCGGCACGCGGCTGGAACCCTACCAATTCTACAGCGCCAGCGCCCTGCTCCAGAGCGACAGGAGCTTCGGCGGCAAGGCCATGCCGTTCCGCCAGGTCCGCCACAGCCTGCGCGGCGAGATCGCCGGCATGCTGGCCTCCGACGTGCAGGCTCATGGCCTGGATGTGCCGCTGACCGAGGCCGACCGCGAACGCTTCCTGCAGATGCTGCAGCAGTTCGGCGGTCTGACCCGCGCCCCGGACGGCCGCTACCTGTTCGAGGAGACGGCGCGGACCGGCTATCTCATCGACCCGATCGCCGACCTGGAAGCCGGCCAGCTGCGCCCCAAGCTCGGCCTGCAGGACATCGTGCGATCCGACCTCTGGGATCGAAAGCTGTTCCAGCACCTGCAGTACCAGTGGCAGGCGACCCTGGTGCAGCCGGTGGGCGGCATGGACATGCTGTGGCGAAACATCCTGCGCCAGGCGGTGCCCGGCGGCGGGATCCTCTGGGACCGCCTGCGGTTGAACAGCCCGGTCGCGCAGCTCCGCAACACCGACACCGGCGTGTCCGTCGTGACCGAGGGCGGTGAGACGCTGGACGCCGACTTCTGTGTCTCGACGATGGCCCCGCCGCAACTGGCGCAACGCGCAGCGAACCTGGACCCGGCGCTGACCGCGGCGCTCGCCGCCATCCCCTATCGGCCAGCGGTCACCATGGCGGCACAGTTCGACAGCCGGTTCTGGGAGCGCGACAGCGACACGACGGACCGCATCCTGGGCGGTATCAGCTGGACCGACGGCATCACCGGCCAGCTCTGGTATCCATCCAGCGAGTTCTTCACCACGCACGGCGTGATGCGCATCGCCTATAACGGCTTCGAGAAGGCGCTGGCGTTCGGCAACCTATCCCTCGCGGAGAGGCTGGAAGCGGCCATCGCCGCTGGCGAGAAGTTCCATCCTGGCCAGTTTGCCGCCCACCTGATCCCGGAGAGTGCCGTCAGCGTCGCCTGGCACAAGATGCCGTACTTCCTGGGCGTGGGCGCCGACTACAGCTATCTGGGGGTCAGCCAGGACGATCTGGTGCGCACCAACCTGGAGCGCTATCGCTACCTCAAGCGGAGCTTCCCGGCCGGACAGATCTACCTGGCGGGCGACTATGTCAGCTTTACGCCCGGCTGGAAGGATGGCGCGCTGGCCTCCGCCGAACAGGCGGCCTCCCGCATTGCGGACCGGGTGCTGGGCCGCTGACCCTGCGGCAGCGCCCGGTGGCAAGATCCCGGGGAATGCTGTCCAATAGGCTGGCGGCGATCCGCGGGAGGACAGAATGACGCCGGAGCAGATCCTGAGCCATCCGCCGCGCGTGCTGACGCAGGCACAGCGCGAACATTATTTCGCCCACGGCTATGTCGGGGTGGAGAGCCTGGTGCCGGCGCCGGTGCTGGCGGAGTTGCAGGCGGCCACGCAGGATTTCGTGGACCAGAGCCGCCAGGTGACGGCATCGGACGACCGGTTCGACATCGGCCCGGGCCATAGTGCGGCGCATCCCGTCCTGCGGCGGCTGAAGAACCCGGACGAACGGAGCGATGCCTACTGGCGCTTCGCCAGTGGCATGATGGCGGATGTGGCCGCGGACCTGGTCGGCCCGAACGTGACCTTTCATCACGCCAAGTTGAACTTCAAGTGGTACGACGAAAGCGACCGGGTGCGCTGGCACCAGGACATCCAGTTCTTCCCGCATACCAACTACAATGTCCTCACCATCGGCTGCTATCTGGCCGATACCGACATGAACAACGGGCCGCTGGGCGTGCTGGACGGCTCGCACGAGGAGCCGCTGCACGACCAGTACGATGCGCGGGGCAACTGGACCGGCATGCTGTCGGAGGCCGATGCGGCCGCGCTCGACATGGGGCGGGTGGCCTACCTGACCGGCCCCGCAGGCTCCATCACCATCCACAATGCCCGGACATTGCATTTCTCGCCCGCATCGAAATCGCCGCTGCCGCGCCCGCTGCTGCTGAACTGCTATGCGGCGGCCGATGCCAAGCCCTACACGCCGCACCCCTCGCCGACCTGCCACAGCTATGCCCTGCTGCGCGGCGAACCGGTGCGCTGGGCGCATCACGATCCCAGGCCCTGCCAGATCCCGCCCGACTGGTCGGGCGGCTATACCTCGATTTATGCCGCACAGGCCGGCGAGGACGGTCCGGCGAACGCCGGGTAGCCGCATCGCTTCACGACCGGGGCGTGTGCCCTTCGCCGGATGGGCGATTGCGAGAGGCGGCCACAGACACCATGTATAGGGAGCTGCCGGATTTCGGCGCCCAAACTCAAGGATAACTCTTGCCTGAACTTGCGTCTGCGGACCGGCAGCTGCCGGACGAGGACGGTCGGCGCGCCCTGCGCGCGTCGCTTGTCGCCCACGAAAGCGCCGAACACGGGAAAAGCGTCTTTCAGATCTTCACCAGCATCGGCCTGTTCCTGGCGGCCTGTATCGGCCTGTACATCGTTGCCGGCTATTCCACCCTGGCGACCCTGCTCCTGGCGATCCCCACCGGCGCGCTGCTGGTCCGGGTGTTCATCGTCCAGCACGATTGCGGCCATGGCGCGTTCTTCAACAAGCGCCTCTGGAACACGATCGTGGGCAGCGTCTGCGGCATCCTGACCTTTACCCCCTATGCCAGCTGGCGGCGCCAGCATGCGCAGCATCACGCCAACTGGAACAACCTGGATCGCCGGGAGGCCGGCATGGACATCTACTCCGTCTGCCTGACGGTCGAGGAGTATCGCAGCCTGCCGCGGATCAAGCGGCTGGGCTACCGCGTGATCCGGCATCCGCTGGTGATGCACCTGCTGCTGCCGCCGATGATCTTCCTGCTGCTGTTCCGCCTGCCCTTCGACATGCCCGCGGACTGGCGCCGGGAACGCCTGTCGGTCTACCTCACCAATCTCACGCTTGTCGCGCTGTTCGGTGGCCTGATCGCGATCTTCGGCTTCGGCACGGTGGCCATGGTCCACCTGCCGGCGATCGCGGTGGCCGCGATCATCGGCGTCTGGCTGTTCACCCTGCAGCACCGGTTCGATGGCGCCCTGTGGACCCGTGCCCCGCAATGGTCGCATGTGCGTGCCTCGCTGCAGGGCTCGTCGCACCTGAAGCTGCCCCGGATCCTGCAATGGTTCACCGGCAATATCGGCCTGCATCACATCCATCACCTGGCACCGCGGATCCCGAACTACCGCCTGCAGGACTGTCATGACAGGGAGCCGCAGCTGCGCCAGGAACGCCCGCTGAGCCTGTGGGACGGCCTGCGCGCCATGCGCCTGTCGCTGTGGGACGAGCGGCAGGGCCGCCTGATCCGCTTCGGCGAGCTCAGGACCGCGGCCTGACCTTCCGCATCGCCCGGCAGGCCCCCGGCAGGGGTTCAGCCGGTGGCGGCACCCGGGTCGTCGATGCTGCTGACATGGGCCGCGACGATGCGCCAGCCTTCGGGCAGGCGCACCCAGGTCTGCATCTGGCGGCCAATCCTGCCGGGCAGGCTGTCGCGCCGGTAGAGCGTGGATGCGGTGGCGAAATCCTGGCCGAAGGTGGTGATCACCGTGCGTTCCAGGCGGCGTTCCAGGCCTTTCGCCGGGCGGGCCGCACGGAACGCGGCGATCTCGTCATGCCCGTAGAGATTCTCGCCCAGGCCATAGCGGATCGTCGTCGGCGCGATGTGGAACAGCTCGTCCAGCACCGCCACGTCGTTCCCCACCAGCGCCCGCTCGTAGCGGGCAAAGGCCCGTTCCACCTCTTCCCGAACGGCCGGGTCGTTGATCTTCATGCTTTCCCCCCCCAACTGAACCGGCAACCTACAGAAGCCCCAGTTCCTGCAGTTCCTGCACCAGGTCGGCCGGCATCTCCTCCACCCCGTCCGCAAGCCCGGCCTGGGCAAGGTCCCGCGGGGCATGCCGCGGTTCCAGATAGCGCCAGCCCTGGTGCGGGCGCCGCGGCTGCGGCACGCACTGCACCAGTTCGGGGTCCATCCGGATCGCGCAGCAGCGGCCGCGGCCCTCGACGGTGACCATGTCCAGGCCGAGGATACGCTGCCGTGCCCGCGCGAAGCCCGCGATCACCCAGTACAGCGAGCCGCCGTCCAGCACCTCCTCCGCCCGCTTCGGCTGGAACCGGGTGTGGTGCACGATCGCCTCGCCCGCGGCCAGGCGTCGGGCGATATAGTCCTGAAGCTGCTCGACCCGGTCGACGCCGACGCAGAGTTTCAACAGATGCACGGTCATTGGCCGGACGGACGCTCCAGCGGTCAGAGAGTGTTGTGGCGGCGAACCATTGTCTATAGCAGACCGATCGCCATCAGCCAGAGGATCTCCAGCGGCAGCAGCAGCAGGATGGTCACGGCCGCGATCATCAGCGCAAAGCGCGTGCCCGCCGCCATCGAGACGCCGCCGAGTTGCAGGGCGACCACCATCGGGGCCGCCTGGTAGGGCAGCAGCGGGGTCGAGCAGCCCAGCATGATCGCGCTCAGGACAGCGTCCAGGCTGAGCCCGGCGGCGATGCCGATATCGGGGGCCAGCGGCACCATCACGGCGGCGGCACCGGGCAGGGTGGTGCCCATCGCCACGAGAATCGCCGTGCCGGTCACCGCGGCGAATCCGCCCAGCGGCCCGACGGCCTGCAGGTCGACGGCTTGCAGCAGCCCCGCGGTCACCCTGGCGCCCAGGCCGGAATCGGCCACGACAGCGCCCAGCGCCAGGATCCCGGCGACGTAGAGCAGCGGCCCGAAGCCGAGGCTGGCGATTTCCTTCGGCTCCAGCACCCCGACCCGCGGCAGCAGGCAGACCGCCGCCGCCAGCATGGCGATCCAGGCCGGCGACAGGCCGTGCAGGACGTCCGTCCCCCAGCCGACGATCGCCAGCACCAGGATCAGGCCCAGGCGCCATTCCGAAGCGCGTACCGGGCTCTGGCTGGGTGCCGCGTCGACCTGCGCCTGCGGGGCCTCGCGATAGAACAGCAGGACCAGGGTGGCGATCGCCAGGGTGCGCAGGAAGCCCATCACCGGGTAGAAGCGCAGCAGCCAGTCGCCGTACAGGAAATGATGGTCCAGCAGGCGTTCCGCCGCCCCGACCAGCACCAGGTTGATCAGGTTGGCCGGCATGACCGCGAAGCCGGGCATGAAGCTGCCGAACACCCCCGCCAGGATCAGGCCGCGATAGCCGCGGCTGCCGGCCGGATAGCCCGCGGCCTCGGCCAGCGCGACCACGATCGGCATGACCAGGACGGCCCGCCCCAGCGCCGAGGGCATCGGGAAGGCCAGCAGGGCGGACGAGAGCACGATGCCGAAGACAAGCGCCGCGTAGCGCGTGCCGAACAGGGTGGCCAGGCGCAGCGCGACACGGGCGCCCAGCCCGGTCCGCGCCACCGCGAGGCCGAAGATCATGCCTCCAGCGACCAGCCAGAAGGCCGGCGACAGGAAGCCGGAAAAGACGATCTCCGGGGCGGACAGGCCGACGACGGCCAGGGCCATGAACAGGAAGGCGGTCAACGCCTCCGGCAGGGCCCCCGATCCCCAGAACACGATGGCGCCAAGGGCGAGCGCCGCTGCCGCCCATTGCTGCGCGGTCAGCCAGCCCGGCTCGGCCGCCAGCATCATCAGGCCGGCCAGGATCGCCGCGGTGCAGAGCCAGAAGCGCCAGGATATGCGGAGCGGGACCGTCGTCACGATCCGTTGCGCCGGCCGATCACGCTGCCAACTGGCCCTTCAGCGCACGGGCGACATTGGAGGCCGGCGGCCGGCCCAGCGCGTCGGCGATGAACCAGGAGGTCTGCACCAGGCGCTGCAGGTCGATGCCGGTCTCGATCCCCAGCCCGTCCAGCATGTAGACCACGTCGTCGGTCGCGACATTGCCGGTGGCGCCCGGCGCATAGGGGCAGCCGCCCAGTCCGCCGACCGAGGAATCGATGCTCGCCACCCCGGCCTCCAGGGCCGCCAGGATATTGGCCAGGGCCTGGCCGTAGGTGTCGTGGCAATGCACGGCGAGCTTCTCCAGCGGCACCAGCCGCGCACAGGCCTCGACCACCGCGCGGACTTTCCCCGGGGTGCCCACGCCGATGGTATCGCCCAGCGCGACCTCGTAGGCCCCCATCGCGACGAGGGCAGCGGTCACCTCGGCCACTTTCTCCGGCGCCACGGCACCCTCGAAGGGGCATCCGGCGATGCAGGACACGAAGGCGCGGACCTTCACCCCGCGCGCCAGCGCGGCGTCGCAGACCGGCTTCGCGCGCTCCAGGCCCTCCGCGATGCTGCAGTTCGTGTTGCGGCGGGAGAACGCCTCGCTGGCGGCGGTGAAGATGCCGATCTCCTCCGCGCCCGATGCCATTGCCGCCTCGAACCCCTTCATGTTGGGCACCAGCACCTGGTAATGCACGCCCGGCCGCCGCTTCAGCTGCGCCATGACGGCGGCATTGTCGCCCATCTGCGGCACCCATTTCGGCGAGACGAAGCTGGTGGCCTCGACATGCCGCACGCCGGCATCCACCAGCCGCTCGATCAGCTCGACCTTGACCGCGGTCGGCACGGTCCCCGGCTCGTTCTGCAGGCCGTCGCGCGGTCCCGCCTCCCAGATCGTCACCTTCGCGGGCAGGCCGTTGATGGGCATCTCGCTATCCTCGTTTGCGCGGCGGGGTCCCGGGCGACCTCTGTCAGGCCGCCGCCTCGTCCGGCTCGGCGAAGCGCACCAGCACATCGCCTTCCTGCACCTGCGCGCCGGCGGCAAAGGGCATTGCCTCGATCACCCCGTCGCCGGGCGCGGCAATGGTATGCTCCATCTTCATCGCCTCCAGCACCAGCAGCGCCTCGCCCTTGGCGACCGCCGTGCCGGCCTTCGCCAGCACCTTGACGATCTTGCCCGGCATCGGCGCCTTCAGGGTGCCGCCGGCGCCCTCATCCAGATGCTCGACCTGCATCGGATCGACCAGGGCAAAGCGGCGCACGACGCCGCCGCAGGCGAGCCAGACCAGCCCGGGCAGGACAAGGGCGACGCCCTGCTGCCGGTGACCGTCCAGCACCGCGGAGAAACCGCCGCTGCCGCCGGCCGGCGCCCAGCCGAGCTCGACGGGCGCGCCGCCGGCGAGATCCTGCAGCCGCCACCGCCCGCCTGCCAGGTGGGTCACCGCCAGGCCGGTTTCGCGTTCGCCGCGGGCCAGGGTCAGCCGCTCCTCGGCCGGCAGGTTCATGCGCCAGCCGTCGGACCGCCCCCAGGGCGACCAGGGATCCGCGGACCGGGCCGCGCGCGCCGCATCGGCCGCGGCACGATGGGCCAGCAGGGCGCCGGCTGCGAGCGCGGCAAGGCGGGCCTCCTCGGCCGGATCCGGCGCCAGCAGGGCCGGCAGGTTGCGGTCGATCAGCCCGGTATCGAACTGCCCGTCGCGAAACCCGGGATCCGCCAGCAGGCGCCGCAGGAAACCGCCATTCGTGGTCACGCCCAGCACCGCCGTACCCGACAGCGCGCGACCCAGGCGGTCCAGCGCGGTGCGCCGGTCCGGGCCCCAGGCGATCAGCTTGGCGATCATCGGGTCGTAGTGCGGCGAGACGGTGTCGCCCTGCGCCACCCCGGTATCCACCCGCAGGCCGGGGCTGTCGCCGGGCAGCGCGAAGACATGCAGGTCGCCGGTTGCCGGCACGAAGCCATGCTCGGCATCCTCGGCATAGAGCCGCACCTCGACCGCATGGCCGTCGATCGCCAGGTCCGCCTGCCCCGCCGGCAGCGGCTCGCCGGCCGCCACGCGCAGCTGCCATTCCACCAGGTCGGTGCCGGTGATCGCCTCGGTGACCGGATGCTCGACCTGCAGGCGCGTGTTCATCTCCATGAAGAAGAACTGTTCGGCATCCAGGCCGCCGGCGGAATCGGCGATGAACTCCACCGTGCCGGCGCCGACATAGCCCACCGCCTGGGCGGCGGCCACGGCTGCCGCGCCCATCCGCGCGCGCATGTCGTCGGGCATGCCCGGCGCCGGGGCTTCCTCCACCACCTTCTGGTGGCGGCGCTGCAGCGAGCAGTCCCGTTCGAACAGGTGCACCGCATTGCCCTGGCTGTCGGCAAAGACCTGCACCTCGATATGGCGGGGCGCGGTGACATATTTCTCGACCAGAACGGCATCGTTGCCGAAGGCGTTCCGGGCCTCTCGCCGGGCACCTTCCAGGGCCGTCGCAAAGTCCTTCGCCGCATCGACCCGCCGCATCCCCTTGCCGCCGCCGCCGGCGACCGCCTTGATCAGCACGGGATAGCCGATGCGCTCCGCCTCGGCGGCCAGCAGCGCGGGGTCCTGGTCGGCGCCGTGATAGCCGGGCACCACCGGCACCCCCGCCGCCTCCATCCGCGCCTTCGCCTGGTCCTTCAGGCCCATCGCGCGGATCGCCGCCGGAGGCGGGCCGATGAAGACCAGCCCGGCCGCGGCGCAGGCCTCGGCGAACCCGGCATTCTCCGACAGGAAGCCGTAGCCGGGATGGATCGCCTCGGCACCCGTGCGCCGTGCCGCCGCCAGGATCGCCTCGCCGCGCAGGTAGCTTTCCGCCGCGGGGGGCGGGCCCAGGCGCACCGCCTCGTCGGCCTGGCGGACATGCTGTGCCGCGGCATCCGCGTCGGAATAGACCGCCACGCAGGCAATGCCCATCCGATGCGCCGTGCGGATCACCCGGCAGGCGATCTCGCCGCGATTGGCGATCAGGATCTTCTTGAACATGACGGCTCAGCTCCGGCCGGCGGCCCAGGACGGCTTGCGCTTTTCCAGGAAGGCTGCGACCCCTTCGCGCCCCTCGTCGGTGGCGCGGCGCCTGGCGATCGCGCGGGCGGTATAGTTTCGCACATCCTCCGGATCCACGAAGGAGACACGGGCGATCAGCTCCTTCGAAACGGCCACCGCCTCTGGCGCGGCCTGCAGGAACTGCTCCACCAGGCCGTCGCAGGCCTCGTGCAGCGCCGCCTCGTCGGCGACCACCTGGTGCACCAGGCCCAGCCGCTGCGCCTCCTGCGCATCGAACCGCTCGGCGGTCAGGAAATAGCGCCGCGCGGCACGCGGGCCGATGGCATTCACCACATAGGGCGAGATCACCGCCGGCAGCAGGCCCAGCCGGACCTCCGACAGGCAGAACTTCGCGCCCTCGACCGCGATCGCGATGTCGCAGGCCGCGACCAGGCCGACGCCGCCGCCATAGGCCGCACCCTGGACGCAGGCGATGGTCGGCTTCGGGCAGGTATCCAGCGCCCCCATCATCGCGGCCAGGCCCTGCGCATCCTCTTCGTTCTGGTCCTCGGTGAAATGCGCCGCCCGCTGCATCCACTCCAGGTCGGCGCCGGCGGAAAAGCTCTTGCCGTTCGCGCGCAGCACCACGGCGCGGACGCCGTCCTGCCGGCCCACATCGTCGAAGATATCGGCGAGGCGCGCGATGACATCCTCGTTGAAGCAGTTGTGCACCGCGGGGCGGTTCAGCGTGACATAGGCGATGCCGTCGGTGGTGACATCCAGGTGCACCAGGTCGCTGGGGTCGGCGATTTGGGACTCGGTCATGACGCTTACATCCTGAACAGGCCGAACCGGGACTCCCCGATCGGCGCATTGTGGGCGGCCGAGAGCGCCAGGCCCAATACGGTCCGCGTGTCCGCAGGGTCGATGATGCCATCGTCCCAGATCCGCGCGGAGGCATAGGTCGGATGCCCCTGCTCCTCGTACTGGGCCCGGATCGGCGCCTTGAACGCCTCCTCCGCCTCCGCCGCCCAGCTTTCGCCGCGCGCTTCGATGCCCTCGCGGCGCACAGTCGCCAGCACGCTGGCGGCCTGCTCCCCGCCCATCACCGAGATCCGCGCGTTCGGCCACATCCACAGGAAGCGGGGGCTGTAGGCGCGCCCGCACATGCCGTAATTGCCCGCCCCGTGGGAGCCGCCGACGATCACGGTGAACTTCGGCACCTGCGCGGTCGCCACGGCGGTGACCAGCTTGGCGCCATCCTTGGCGATGCCGCCGGCCTCGTACTTCTGGCCGACCATGAAGCCGGTGATGTTCTGCAGGAACAGCAGCGGGATCTTCCGCTGGCTGCACAGCTCGATGAAATGGGCCCCCTTCAGGGCGCTTTCGGAGAACAGGATGCCGTTATTGGCCAGGATCCCGATCGGATAGCCGTGGATATGCGCGAAGCCGCAGACCAGGGTGGTGCCGTAGAGCTTCTTGAACGGATCGAAGGCGCTGTCGTCGACGATCCGGGCGATCACCTCGTTCACGTCGTAGGGCACGCGGTTGTCCTCGGGCACGATGCCGTACAACTCCGCCGGATCGTGGCGCGGCGGCAGCGGCTGGCGCAGCTCGGCCACCGGCTGCTTCGGCCGGTTCAGGTTGGCGACGATGCGCCGTGCGATGGCCAGCGCATGCAGGTCGTTCATCGCGTAATGGTCGGTGACGCCGGAGGTGCGCGAATGGACGTCGGCGCCGCCAAGATCCTCGGCGCTGACCACTTCGCCGGTCGCCGCCTTCACCAGCGGCGGACCGCCCAGGAAGATCGTCCCCTGCCTGCGCACGATGATCGATTCGTCGGACATCGCCGGGACATAGGCGCCGCCCGCGGTGCAGGAGCCCATGACCACCGCGATCTGGGGGATGCCCTGGGCCGACATGCTGGCCTGGTTGTAGAAGATCCGGCCGAAATGCCCCTTGTCGGGAAACACCTCGTCCTGGTTCGGCAGGTTCGCGCCGCCGGAATCCACCAGGTAGATGCAGGGCAGCCGGTTCTCCAGCGCGATCTCCTGCGCACGCAGATGCTTCTTCACCGTGATCGGGTAGTAGGTGCCGCCCTTCACCGTGGCGTCGTTGCAGACGATCATGCATTCCCGGCCCGACACCCGGCCGATGCCGGTGATGATGCCGGCCGAAGGGATGCTCTCGCCATACATGCCCCAGGCGGCGAGCTGGCTGCATTCCAGGAACGGGCTGCCGGGGTCCAGCAGGTGATGCACCCGGTCCCGCGGCAGCAGCTTGCCGCGGTCGAGATGACGGGTGCGGGCACGCTCCCCGCCACCCTGCGCCACCTCTGCCGCCTTCGCGCGTAGATCCTCCACCAGGGCCGTCATTCGATCGGCATTGGTCCGGAAGGTCTCTGAACTGCGGTCGATCGCGGTCTCAATCACGGTCATCTGAACGGGTCACCATCGGGGGTCTGCCTGCCGTGCCCGGCCTGGGCCCCGGCCGGAAAGGAGGGACCGGCATTATGCCGAATTTGCCGTGCATTGCGACCGCCCCCGGGCGGCCCCCCCACGGGACCGCGGCAGACCGCGACCGGCGGCCGCTGGGCTTGGAACTTTCGCCGCGACATGCGTTTCCCGGGGACAGCCGCCCGGGCAGCGACACCGCCGCCCGCGGCGGCCGCAGGTGCGCGACCCGGGACTGGGCCGTGAGGGCCCGCCGCCGGCCGCACCGGAGTGAAAGGAAAGGATCGCCATGACCCGCGCATTGCTGAGATCGACCGCCCTGGGCGCCATGCTGACCGCAGGGCTCGCCACTGGCGCGATGGCTGCGAGCGATGGGCCGGAGGTGCGCAGCAACAACACCCAGGCTGCCGTTACCATGGAGACCCATAACGATACCGACATCACGCTCGAGTCGCTGATGAACGACCGCGTGATGGCGGCCGACGACCAGGAACTGGGCCGTGTCATCAACACCTACCGGAGCGACCGCTCGGCCGATCCCTACCTGATCGTCGACCGCGGGATCGCCTACGATGCCGAGGTCCGGTTCGTGCCTGTGCGCTACGACACCCTGGTGGCCGTCGACCAGGGCACCCTTGGGAGCACGGCCACGATGGCAGAGTTCGACAAGGCCCCGGCCTACAGCGCCAGGTCGGTGAACCTCGAGCGCGACACCTGGCCGGACCGTGTCGACCGGTTCTGGCAGGACAAGTATGCCGGCGACAGGCGGATGAACATCACCGTTTCCGAAGCCGTGAATGTCCGGCCGAACGACCTCTCCGTGCAGGCGCCGGGCTATCGCACACCCGGTGCCCAGCCCTCGAACTGAGGGTTCTTCGGACCGGCCGGCGGCGCCTTCCGGCGCCACCGCACATGCGCCCCGGGGCCCCTGCCCCGGGGCGTTTTTATGTCCGTCTCCCGACACGGAATCAGCGCCGGTTCGCTTGGAACCATAATGACTTAGCGGTTTTCCCTGACCAGTCGGATGCAGGCCGTGGCGGGACAGCCCGGAGAGCCCGACGGCTTGGAGGAGGCGCTTCGAAGGAATTTCGAAGCGCGCCCCGAGTTCGCCGCGACACGACATTCTTAATGGAAGGAAAAGCCAATGAAATACGCATTGCTGAAATCCACTGCCCTGGGCGCGCTTCTGGCCGCCGGCCTGGCGACCGGCGGCATGGCCGCGGAGACGGTGTCGACCGACACGAAGGGGCCGGACACCATGGGCAACAACACCCATGCTGCCACCAAGGCCGATGCCCATATCAACACCGACATCACCTGGGACACCGTGATGGGTACGACGGTGATGACCGCCGACGACGAGGAAGTGGGCCGCATCATCAATGTCTATCAGCCGGCCGATGCGTCGCGTCAGTACGTGATCATCGATCGCGGCGACGCTTATGACGCCAATGCCCGCTTCGTGCCGGTGAGCCGCGAAAGCCTGTCGATGGGCGGCGACCGCACTGTCGTCGTGACCACGACCCGGTCCCAGTTCGACACCGCGCCGGCCTACAGCGCCACGACGGTCAACGAGCGGGACGTCTGGCCGGAGCGCGTCGACAGCTACTGGAACGAGAAGTACGTCTCCAGCCAGCCGATCAACGTGACGGCCTCGGGCCGCGTGAGCGACGGTACCAGCGATCTGTCGACCTTCTCGCGGACCTACTCGAAGGCGGGCGGCCAGCCCTCCAACTGACGGCGCCCGTCGACCGGCGGACGATGGTCCGCCAGTTGCCGAATGCCCCCGGGGCGCCGCCCCGGGGGCTTTTTGCGTCCGGGCCGGCAAAAGCGGGGGCGCGGGGAACCAAAGGGCCCGCTCGTCGATTATTCAGGCAGCCACCAGAAGCGAGGCAAGTCGAAGCAAAAGGAGACGGCGAGATGACACCGAAACAGAAGAAAATGGCAGCATTCGGCGGCATTCTCGCAGGCGGTCTGGCAATCGGCGCCATTACGGCGGCGCACACGATGACCGGCCCTGAAACGATCCCCGAGGGCATGGTGGACACCCGCAGCCTGATGAACGACGGCCTGATCTCGACCGATAACAGGCGGCTGGGCTATGTCATCAACGTCCTGCCTGCAGACGACGGCACCCCCTCCTACCTGATCGTGGACCGCGGGATCGGCCATGATCCCGAAGCGCGCTTCGTCCCTGTGCGGCCGGACAGCCTGGTCCCGGTCGACGACCGCACCATGATGGTCAATACGCCCGCCGCCGAGTTCGATACCGCCCCCGCCTTCAGCGGCGCCGGCATGAATGCGGGGCTGGCGACCTGGCCGGCCGACGCCGAAGCGTTCTGGCAGGACAAGCGGAGCAGCCACAGAATCCCGCTCTGGCTGTCCGAGGCCGCGCGGGTCCGCCCCCTTGATCTTTCGGTCCAGCCGACCGGATATCCTCCCGCCGAGGGGTAGCCCCCGCCGCTCCATCCGCCGGACCGCAAGGAACCCCGCCCGGGCGTCTTGTGCCCAGACCCGCGTTGGCTAGACTGCCCGGCCAATCTGAGCGGGAGGAACGGAAGCGATGGCCTATGCGCCCTTCGACCTGACAGGTCGCACGGTCCTGGTCACCGGCGGCAATCGCGGCATCGGCCTGGGCATGGCGGAAGCCCTGGTGCAGGCCGGTGCCGGCGTGGTGATCTGGGGCAGCAATGCCGACAACAATGCCAAGGCCGAGGCACAGCTGAAGTCCCTTCAGGGCAAGGGGCCGCTGCTGACGCAGGTCTGCGACGTGTCCGACGAGGCCGCGGTCGACGCCCGGCTGGCGGAGGCCGTGGCGGCGGTCGGGCCGCTCTACGGCTGCATCGCCAATGCCGGTATTTCCGGCGCGGCCAAATCCTTCATGGAAATGTCCACCGCCGAATGGCGCCGCATGATGTCGGTCAACCTGGACGGCGCCTTCTACACCTTGCGGGCCGCCACCCGGCACATGGTGGAGGCCGGCCAGGGCGGCTCGCTGATCTCGATGGCCTCCACCGCGGCGATCGAGGGCGCCGCCAGGAGCGAGCATTACGGCGCCACCAAGGGCGGCCTGCTCAGCATGACGCGCGCCCTGGCGGTCGAGCTGGCGCGCTACCGGATCCGCGCCAATTCCATCCTGCCCGGCTGGATCGAGACCGACATGACGGAGCGGCTGACCAGCCATGACAAGTTCGCCGGCAACGTGATGCCGCGGATCCCGGCGCGCCGCTGGGGCAAGCCATCGGATTTCGGCGGCATCGGCGTCTACCTGATGTCGGACGCGGCGGCCTATCACACCGGCGATCATTTCGTGATCGACGGCGGCTACACGATCTTCTGACCGGCGGGCCGGGGCGCGCCGGGCATCCCGGCCCCCTCACAGGCCGCTCAACCGCCGGCGAGCTGTCGGTCCAGGGCCGCCAGCCGGTCATGGCCCCAATACATCTCGCCATCGACGAAGAAGGTCGGCGTGCCGAAGGCGCCAAGGGACTCCGCCCGCGCGACGGCATCCATGACCGCCTGTTTCGCCGCCGCGTCGTTCTCGGCAGCCGCAAGGGCCTGCCGGTCGATGCCCAGGCCCCGGGCGATCTCCTGCAGGTCCGCGGCATCGGAAATCGGCTTGCCCTCGCCCCAGAAGCGGTCGAACACCGCCAGGGCAAAGGCCCTGGCCTTTGCCGGATCGCCGGCCTTCAGGTGATAGAAGACGCGCAGCGGCACCTTCGGGTTTGCCGGGAAGCTGTCCGGCTTCGTGACGATCGGCAGGCCCTCCAGCTTCGCGGCGCGGGTCCAGTCCTTCATCGCATAGGCCATCTTCCGCGGCGGTGCCGCCTGGCTGTCATGGCCGATCGCCTGCCACAGATGGCCCAGCGAGATCGGCAGCCAATCGACCTCGCGGCCATGCTTGCGCGCCACCGCTTCCACCCTGTGGGCGGCGATATAGGCATAGGGCGAGGAGAACTCGCTGATGAACAGGATCGGCTCGGCCATGTTTCCCTCCGCTTGTCCGGCACCCCACCGGGGCCGAGCGGAGTCTGCGCGCCGTCGCCGCGATTGAAAAGCCGCCCGGCCGTTTGCCGGGCGGGCGCGGCCAGCGGCTCAGGCGCCGTCCCTGCCGTCCGGTGGCGGCTCCAGCCCGGCGGGCGGCGGGGCGGCGATACCGGCGGAGGGGGGCGGCCGGCTGCCGGGCCGGATTGCCGGCCGGCGCAACGCATTCACGATGCGGCGCACGAGCTGGTAGCGCATCAGCCATGCGCCGCGGGGATCCAGTTCCACGCCCACCCGGACGATGCGCTGCTCCGCCATCTCTTCGACCACCAGTTCGATCCGGTCCAGCATCACCCGATCGCCCACCACCAGGTGCCGCCGGCCGCGGCGCTCGATATAGGCCGCCAGGGTCATGAAACGGAACCGTTCGGGCACAGTGGCATCGTAGATCTCCGCCACTGCCTCCACCTTGACCGCCGCATCGAAGCTGAACTCGCCGAAGACGCCGGCAGAGCCGTGCACCCGCCGGCCGGCGAACAGCCGGTCCAGCAGATAGAGATTCTCCGGCGATGCCAGGGCCAGAACGGTATCGCCCTCCTGCAGGCGCTGCAGCGCCCCCCGGTCCATCACCACCCCCTGCCGGATCACCCCGATCACCCGGGTGCGCGGCGGCAGCGGCACCTCCCGGAACGGATAACCCGTGGCAATCGCATCCTTGCCGACCCGGTAGCCGGCAATGTCGCGGTCGATGCCCTGGGCGATCTCCAGGTCCTGGCGCTCCACCGGGTCCTCCCGGGGCGGCAGTTCCAGGTCCAGCGCGCGGCCCACCGGCGCGATGGTCCAGCCCTGCACCAGCAGCGACAGCAGCACCACGACGAAGGCCAGGCTGAAATAGCTCTCGGCGCCCGGCAGCTGCGCCAGCACCGGGACCGTCGCCAGGAAGATCGGCACGGCGCCGCGCAGGCCCACCCAGGAGATGAAGGCGATCTCCCGGCCGCTGAAGCGGAACGGCAGCAGGCAGGCGCCGACCGCCAGCGGCCGCGCAAGGAACATCAGCACGGCTGCGATCGCCACGGCGCTCCACAGGTCGTCCAGCAGCCGGGTCGGCGTCACCAGCAGGCCCAGCAGCAGGAACATGGTGATCTGCATCAGCCAGGCCATGCCGTCCATGAAGCGGCCGACCAGCTGGCGGCCGCGATGGCGGCGATTGCCGACGATCAGCCCGGCCAGATAGATCGCCAGGAAGCCGGAGGCGCCGACCGACTGTGCTGCGGCGAAGGTCAGCAGCGCCGCCGCGACCGCCAGGATGGCGTAGAGCCCGGAGGCGATCTCCAGCCGGTTGACCAGCCAGACGATGGCCTGGCCGCCGGCGATGCCGATCACCGCGCCGCCGGCCAGGTCGGCGACGAAGCCGGTGCCGATCGTCAGCCAGTCGCCGTCGAACGGCTGCAGCAGCAGGCTCACGCAGGTGATCGTCAGGAAGACGGCCATCGGGTCGTTCAGGCCGCTTTCCACCTCCAGGGTGGCATTCACCCGCTTCTGCAGTTCCATGCCGGACACGTTCAGCAGGAAGAACACCGCCGCGGCATCGGTGGAGGAGATCACCGCCCCGATCAGCACCGATTCGACGATGCCGAAGCCGAACAGGCCCCAGGCGACCGCCGCGACGATCCCGGTGGTCAGGAACACGCCCACGCTGGCAAGGGTCATCGCCGGCCACATCGCCAGCCTGAAATTCGCCCGCGGCGTCCGCATGCCGCCGTCGAACAGGATCACCGCCAGGGCGACCGAGCCGATGCCATAGACCAGGTCGAAGTCCTGGAAGTCGATGCCGCCGGGGCCTTCCTCGCCGGCCAGCATGCCCAGGCCCAGGAAGACCAGCAGCAGCGGCGCGCCGACCCGGCTGGAAACCATGCCGGCAAAGATGCTGAGCAGCACGAGCGCCGATCCCAGGAGGATCAGATGGTCCAGGCTGTCGGTCACAACGGGGATCCCTGCGGCGAGGGGCGATACGCTATCGTGGGCTGCGCGTAGTCAACGAGCAACGATCACACGACAAAGGAGGCGACATCGTGGCGGTCGGCACGCCGGCCTTCGGGATGGCGAGTATCCCGATCGCGCATCCAACACGTCGGGGGCGACGAGCTGACCGTAGTCGTTTCTGCATCTGTTGCGCCCTTTGCAATCCAATTTGCACCACGATAATCGAAAACGCATATTCTCCTATGTGATTTGCCCATGCGACAGGAGGCCAGCGATGGCGCGCGATGCGGGATCGGTCGCTGGCCAGGCATGGCTGCGCAGGGCATTCGGCACGCATGTGCCCACCGCCGCGGTGGAAAGCAGAATTGTCGCCGGTGCCAGGCGGACTGTCGTGCGAGAGGACCAGACAACCGAGTTCTACCCGCGTGCCTATGCGCCCGCGGAAACGGTGCGCGGGCATTTGCGATTCGCATTGCGCTACGAACCGCTGGACATGGGCGTCCTGGCTGCAACCATGAAGGCGGTGGATCCGGAGGCGATCAGGCAGTGGGTCTTGAGCGAGCCGACGGGCGAGT
Organism: Sneathiellaceae bacterium; assembly: GCA_040216765.1. Lineage (GTDB taxonomy): Bacteria > Pseudomonadota > Alphaproteobacteria > Ferrovibrionales > Ferrovibrionaceae > Marinibaculum. The sequence continues at coordinate 94,954 of JAVJON010000042.1, forward strand.
ACAGCCGCCGCGCCTGGTTCTTCCATGAAACGTTCGCGGGCAAGGCGCTCGACCTGCCGAATGCGGACATGGGCAACTATGTCGCGGCACTGAATCCAGAAAAGCAACTCGTCGCGCGCACTCGGAAATCGCGACGCCACCGGGTCGACGACAACCTACTGGGCGGCTCCGGAATGTGCCTGACGGTTCGGCGAACCGACCGCTTGGCCGGCCAGATGAAACTGCGACTGGACCAGGACGCGGCCGAACTGGTCGATGCCTGCGACCCGCCCTTGCGGCACAGGGCTTTGAGCTATCTCTACACGAAGGAAACCCGATCATCCTTTGCAATTGAGGGAGAGAGGCCGAGCGAACGCAGAACGGCGCGTTTCGTTGCCGCACTCAGGGCTGCGCAGACCTTCGACCCGGCCAGCAAGCAGGCCTTCCTGGACCTGCAGCAGGAAATCCTGGATCCACGCTACGCTGCGACCGACTGGCGGCAGTTCCAGAACTTTGTCGGAGAGACCGTTCAAGGCTACCGGGAAGACGTGCATTTCGTGTGCCCCCGTCCCCAGGACGTTCCGGGCCTCATGGCAGGCTGGATGAGGATGACGCGAAGGCTGATCGCCGCGGCCGACACGACCGCCAGGTTGCGCCCGCTCTCGCCGGCGCGGGCAGATCCGGTCGTGGCCGCCGCCCTCTCGGCCTTCGCGTTCGTCTTCGTGCACCCTTTCGAAGACGGGAATGGCCGCACCCACCGCTTCTTGATGCACCACATTCTTGCCAGGACGGGCTACAGCCCAGCGGGCGTGATCTTCCCGGTATCGGCCGCGATCATGCGGGACAGGCCCAGCTACGATGCAGCCCTGGAGAGCTTCTCCAAGCCCTCGATGAAGCATGTGGACTGGGCCTGGACCACGAAGGGCAACGAGATCGTCGTCCGCAACGATACTGCGGATCTCTACCGCTACTTCGATGCTACGGCGATCGTCGAATATTTCTACGATCGGGTCGCCGACACGGTTCAAAAGGACCTAAAGGACGAGCTGGACTTCATTGCGATCTTCGACCGCGCACTTGCCGCGGCCCGCAGCATCGTCGATATGCCAGATCGCAGGCTGTCCCTGTTTGTTAGCCTCTGCATGCAGAACGGCGGCCGGATCTCGGCTGGCAAACGCAAGGCACAGTTCCCGGAACTGCGGGACCGGGAAGTCGCGGCAATGCAGGACGCCATCCGCGCCGCCGGGCAGAGGGACGAAGAATAGACGTCAGGGGCCGCAGGCGGGCGCGCGGCCCCGCTCCAGGCTACACCCGCAGCGCCCGCCCGATCACGATGCGCTGCACGTCCGAGGTGCCTTCGTAGATCTGGCAGACCCGCACGTCGCGATAGATCCGCTCGACGGGATAGTCCGACAGGTAGCCATAGCCGCCATGCACCTGGATCGCCGCGGAACAGACCCGCTCCGCCATCTCCGAGGCGAACAGCTTGGCCATGCTCGCCTCCTTCAGGCAGGGCCGGCCGGCATCCTTCAGCCTTGCGGCATGATGGGTGAGCTGGCGCGCGGCCTCAATCTCGGTGGCCATGTCGGCCAGCCGGAAGGCCACCGCCTGGTGGCCGATGATCGCCTGGCCGAAGGCCTCGCGCTCTTCCGCGTAGGCGAGCGCCGCATCCAGCGCGGCGCGGGCCATGCCGATCGCCTGCGCGGCGATGCCGATGCGGCCGCTCTCCAGGTTGGCCAGCGCGATGCGGTAGCCCTCGCCCGGGCTGCCCAGCATCTGCCCCGCCGCGACCTTCACCCCGTCCAGTACGATCTGGCAGGTGTCGGAGCTGCGCTGGCCGAGCTTGCTTTCCACCCGTGCCACCTGGAAACCCGCTGCGTCGGTGGGCACCGCAAAGCAGCTGAGCCCCTTCTTGCCGGCATCGGGGTCGGTGACGGCGAAGACCAGGGCCAGGCCCGCGATGGAACCGGAGGTGATGAACTGCTTGGTGCCCGACAGGGCCCAGCCGTCGCCATCGGCCTGCGCCCGGCAGCGCAGCGCCGAGGCGTCGGAGCCGGCCTGCGGCTCGGTCAGGCAGAAGGCGCCGATCATGGACCCGCCGGCCAGTTGCGGCAGCCAGTCGCGCTTCAGCGCCTCGCTGCCATATTGCAGCAGGGCGGCGCAGACCGGGGAATTGTTGACCGACATGATGGTGGAGATCGCGCCGTCGGCCGCCGCCACCTCCTCCAGCGCCAGGATATAGGACAGGAAGTCGGTGCCCGCCCCGCCCCAGGCCTCCGGCACGGTCATGCCCATCAGGCCCAGGCCGCCCATCTCCGCCAGCAGGTCGCGCGGCGGCATGCCGCTGCGGTCGCGCTCCGCGGCGCCCGGCGCCAGCCGCTCCGTGGCGAAGGCCCGCGCGGTGTCGCGGATCATCGCCTGGTCCTCGGTGAACAGGGTCATGCCGCGCCTGCCGGCAGGTCGGGCGCCGGCTTGCGGGCGGTGACCTCGATCTCGATCAGGATCTCCGGCTCGATGAAGCCGCAGATCACCGCGGTCGCCGCCGGCTTCGCGCCCGACAGGTATTCGCCGAAGATCGGCGCCACGATGCGGAAGTCGTGCCGGGTGGCAAGGTAGTAGGTCACCCGCACCACATCGTCGAGCGAGGCGCCGGCCTCCGTCAGGGCCGCGGCGATATTGCGGAACGCCTGGTGCGTCTGGCTGCTGACATTCGCCTCGATCCGCATCCGGGTAAAGTCGTAGCCGGTGGTGCCGGAGACGAAGACCCAGTCGCCGGCCGGGTCCGGCCAGACCACGGCCCGGCTGTAGCCGGCGATCGCCTCGAAGGTGGAGCCGCTGGTGATCCGCTGCCGCGGATCCGGCGGCAATGGTGGCGGCAGGTCCGGGGGCGGCGGCATTTCGGGCCGGCTCACTGCATGAGCTCCACCGCGACCGCCGTGGCCTCGCCGCCGCCGATGCACAGCGAGGCAATCCCGCGACGCCCGCCCCGGCGCTGCAGCGCCGCCAGCAGGGTGACGATCAGCCGTGCCCCGGAGCAGCCGATCGGATGGCCCAGCGCACAGGCGCCACCGGCCACGTTCACCCGGTCGGGCGACAGCTCCAGGTCGCGCAGCGCCGCCATGGCGACCACCGCAAAGGCCTCGTTGATCTCGAACAGGTCGACATCGCCGAGGTCCCAGCCGGTCTTCTCCGCCAGCTTGCGCATCGCGCCGACCGGCGCCGTGGTGAACCAGGCCGGCGCCTGCGCATGGCCGGCATGGCCGACCAGGCGGGCGACCGGCGTCAGGCCGCGCCGCTCCGCCTCCCCCAGGCTGGTCAGCACGAGCGCCGCGCCACCGTCGGAGATCGACGAGGAATTCGCCGCCGTCACCGTGCCGTCCTTGCGGAACGCCGGCTTCAGCTGCGGGATCTTCGCCGGATCGGCCTTCAGCGGCTGCTCGTCGTCGCTCACAACCTGCGCGCCGCCGCGGCCGCTGACCGTGACGGGCACGATCTCGGCGGCGAACTCGCCGCCTTCCACCGCCGCGCGGGCGCGGCGCAGCGATTCCACCGCATAGGCATCCTGCGCCTCGCGGGTGAACTGGTAGCTCTGCGCCGTATCCTCGGCGAAGGTGCCCATCAGGCGCCCGGGATCGTAGGCATCCTCCAGCCCGTCCAGGAACATATGGTCCTTCACCTCGCCATGGCCGAGGCGGAAGCCGCCGCGGGCCTTGGGCAGCAGGTAGGGGGCATTGCTCATGCTCTCCATCCCGCCGGCGACCACCAGCTGCGCGCTGCCGGCGCGGATCGCGTCGGCGGCCATCATCGCCGCCTTCATGCCCGACCCGCAGACCTTGTTCAGGGTCGCGCAGGGCACCGCGTCGGGCAGGCCGGCGCCCTTGGAGGCCTGCCGCGCCGGTGCCTGGCCGAGCCCGGCCGGCAGGACGCAGCCCATCACCACCTCGTCCACCCGGTCCGGCGCCACCCCGGCGCGCTCGACCGCGGCGGCGATCGCGGCGGCGCCCAGCTGCGTGGCCGACTTGTCCTTCAGCGCGCCCTGGAAGCCGCCCATCGGCGTCCGTGCGGCGCCGACGATGACGATGTCCGACTTGTCCATTCCGCTTCCTCCATGCCGGCCGGCCGGCGCCGCGGCGCTCCCGCCGGGAACGTCATGCCGGCGCCACCGGCTTGCGTTATCTTGTGCCACACTCACATGAAGAAAACACCCGGCCCCGGGCCCCATTGCAGGGAGGATCGTCATGTCCGAAGCAGGCGAGAGCCACGCCGTCCTGGCCACGCCCCATGCCACGCACGAGGTGACGAACCAGCCGCCGGCGCTGGAAGACTACAACCTGTTCACCAGCGACACGGCGCTGCGCGAAGGCGTGGTGCGCGAAGGCGCGGACTGGGCGCAGGACGGGCTCGCCGCCTTCGGCGCCCGGATCGGCAGCGCGGAGATGATCGAGGCCGGCGCCCTGGCGAACCGGCACGAGCCGGAACTGCAGAGCTTCGACCGGTTCGGCCATCGCATCGACAAGGTCGAGTTCCATCCCGCCTATCACAAGGTGATGGCCGCCAGCATAGCCGAGGGCCTGCACGCCTCGCCCTGGTCGGACCCGCGGCCCGGTGCCCAGGTCCGGCGGGCGGCGGGGATGATCATGATGGCGCAGGTCGAGGTCGGCCATCTCTGCCCGGTCAGCATGACCTATGCCAGCGTGCCGGTGCTGCGGCACCAGCCGGCGCTGGCCGGCGCCTGGGTGCCGAAGATCCTGAGCCGCGACTACGACCCGCGTTTCCTGCCCGCCGCCGGGAAGCATGCCCTGCAGATCGGCATGGGCATGACCGAGAAGCAGGGCGGTTCCGACGTGCGCAGCAATACCAGCCAGGCGGCGCCGCTGGAGGGCGGCGGGCCCGGCAGCGCCTATGCCATCACCGGCCACAAATGGTTCATGTCGGCGCCGATGTGCGATGCCTTCCTGATCCTGGCACAGGCGCCGGACGGGCTGTCCTGCTTCCTGCTGCCCCGCTTCCTGCCCGACGGCAGCCTGAACGCGATCCGCATCCAGCGCCTGAAGGACAAGGTGGGCAACCGCTCCAATGCCTCCTCCGAGGTCGAGTTCGCCAACGCGACCGGCTGGCTGGTCGGCGAGGAGGGTCGCGGCATTCCCACGATCATCGAGATGGCCTCCTACAGCCGGCAGGAATCGGCGCTGGCCAGCACCGGCCTGATGCGCCAGGCAGTGGTGCAGGCGGTGCACCATGCACGGCATCGGCGCGCCTTCCAGCGCCACCTGATCGACCAGCCGCTGATGACCAACGTGCTGGCGGACATGGCGCTGGAGGTCGAGGCCGCCACCGCGCTGATGCTGCGGCTGGCCCGCGCCGTCGATGCGCAGGGCGACGACCCGCTGGAAGAGGCGCTGCGCCGCATCGTCACCCCGGCGGCGAAATACTGGATCTGCAAGCGCGGGCCGATCCTGGCGGCGGAGGCGATGGAGGTGCTGGGCGGCAACGGCTATGTGGAGGATTCGATCATGGGCCGCCTGTATCGCGAGATGCCGGTGAACTCGATCTGGGAGGGCTCCGGCAACGTGATGTGCCTGGACGTGCTGCGGGCGATGCAGCGCAACCCGGAATCGCTGGAGGCGCTGCTGGCCATGCTGCGGGACGCGTCCGGCGCCGACCGGCGGCTGGATGCCGCGATCCGGCGGATCGACGCGGCGCTGGCGCGCCCGGCGGAGCTCGAGGCGCAGGGCCGCCGCTTCGTCGAGCTGCTGGCCGTGAGCCTGCAGGCCGCCCTGCTCGCCACCGCGGCGCCGGCCGCCGTGGTCGACGCGTTCTGCGCCAGCCGGCTGGACGGGGATTGGGGCCATGCCTTCGGCACCCTGCCCGGCGGCAGCGACCAGCGGGCCATCGCCGAGCGGGCATTCGCGGCATGAGCCCGGCGGCCCTCGCCCGTCCGGCCCTCGCCGCCCTGCTGCTCGCCCTCGCCGCCCCGGCGCCGCCGGCCCATGCCGATGCCGCGCGGGACGAGGCGGATATCCGCCGCGCCCTGGAGCGCTGGACCGCCGACTTCAACGCCGGGCGCGCCGACGGGATCTGCGACCTGTTCGCGCCGGACCTGCGCGCGCGCTACCAGGGCCAGCCCGAGAAACGCTTCGACACGCTGTGCCCCGCCCTGCAGGAAGATTTGAGGACCGGCCGCCTGGCGTACCGCTACGACCTGGAGTTGCAGGAGATCATGGTCTCCGGCGACATGGCCGCGGTCCTGCTGGTCTGGCACCTGTCCGTGACCGACCCCGCCACCGGCAAGGTCGAGCGCAGCAGCGACCAGGGCCTCGACATCTTCCGCCGGCAGCCCGACGGGCAGTGGCGCATCGCCCGGTTCATCGCCTTCCCCCGCCCGGCACTTCCGCCTGTCGCACGGGATTGATCGGATGATTGTGCCGTCCAACGGGCCTTCCTGACCTTAAAGGAAACCCGTCCTTCGCCAATATTGACCTTTCCGATTGGAAATATCCAAACCTCACCCGGAACCCACTTCTCCGGCATTTACAGAATATTCACACCTATGCTCCCTATATGCTTCCAAACAGTTCCGGGAGGATTCGCGTATGGGGCGCCCAAGAACAGCAAAATGGCTGCTGGCACTTGCGCTTGTGGCTGGCATGACAGGCCCGTCCGCGGCGCAAGCCGCTGAACAGGTCGGCGCGATTCCGCCGGCTCTCGTCGACGACCTGCGCAGGATCGTCCAGCAGGATGTGGCACTGATCTCGCTGCGGGCACAGAACGAACAGAACACCGGAATCGCCCAGGAGCGCATCGACAGCCTGGACCGGGACTGGCGGACGGAAGCCGACAGCCCCGCACAACCCCTGATCGCGCAGCTTATGGGCAGCCCGCTGTCGAGCTACCTGATCGATATCAAGGCGCGTTCCCTCGGCCTGTTCGTGGAGATCTTCGTGATGGACGAGCATGGCCTGAATGTCGGCCAGTCGAGCATCACCAGCGACTATTGGCAGGGCGACGAGGACAAGTACCTGAAGACATTCGCCGTCGGTCCCGGCGCCATCCACTACGGCGATGTCGAGCGCGACGAGACCTTCCGGATCGACAAGCAGCAGGTGAGCTTTCCGATCGCGGACCCGAAGACCGGCAGGCTGATCGGTGCCGCAACCTTCGAGATCAACCTCACGGAACTGGAGCGGCGGTCATGAGTGCCGGCAGGGCCCTGCGCGACCTGCGCGTGGGCAGGAAGATCGGCCTGGCCTTCGCGGTCATCGTGGTGGTTGCGCTGGCAGCGGGCGCCATCACCTTCTGGAGCGGCGGACAGATCGCCTCCGCCGTCGCAGGCAAGGAGCTTGCCTACCAGGATCAGGCCCGCGCGCTCGATATCGTCCTGCTGGTGCGCGGCCAGAGCAATGCCGTGCGCGGCCTGCTGAACACCGGGGACCGGAGCTATATCGACCTGTTGCAACAGGACCGGCAGGGCCTTGTCGCCGTGCTGGAGGAAGGTCTGCGGCTGGTATCGCAACCGGAGCAGAAGGCCCGCCTGCAGGAGATCGGTGCGCTCGCCGATCGCTGGTACGAGGGGATCGCCAAGGAGCAGGTGCGCCTGATGGGCCATCCCGACACCGTCGCCCAGGCCCGCGCCATCGAGTTCAGCGGCGTGTCGAACCGGATGCTCCGGCAGATTGCCGAACTGAGCGACGCGGTCCGGACCGCGAACGTGCAGCGGATCGCGGAGGAGGAAACGCGCCAGGGCGCGGCCTTCGCGCTGATGAACATCGCCATGGCGGTCGCCGCCCTGCTGTCGATCCTGTTCGCGACGCTGTTCGGCTTCCTGCTGGTCCGCGCCATCGCCAGGCCCGTCGTGCGGATGACCGACGTGATGAGCGAGTTGGCCAACGGGCAGCTGGCCGTGGAGATCCCGGCCACCGGGCGTGGCGACGAGATCGGTGCGATGGCCAGGGCGGTGGAGGTGTTCAAGGAGAATGCCGTGGAGCGCGAGCGGCTCGCGACGCAGGAGGCCGAAGCGCTCAGGTCCCGCGAGGCCCGTGCCAGCCGCATGGAAGAGCTGACCGGCGGCTTCGACGACCAGGTGCGCCAGACCCTGGAAGCCGTTGCCGCCGCGGCGACGGAGTTGCAGGCCACGGCGGAATCCCTGCTCGACACGGCCAACCTGTCGGAGAGCCAGTCCACCGCGGTGGCCGCGGCATCGGAGGAGGCGACCAGCAGCGTGCAGACCGTGGCGGCCGCCGCGGAACAGCTCGCTCACTCGATAGAGGAGATCAACCGCCAGATGTCGCAGTCGACCGCCGCAACCTCACGCGCGGTGCAGACGGCGGATGCCACAGGCGAAGCGGTGCAGCGCCTGTCCGAGGGTGCCGCAAAGATCGGTCATGTCGTGACCCTGATCTCCGAGATTGCCGCCCAGACGAACCTGCTGGCCCTGAACGCGACGATCGAGGCCGCCCGCGCCGGCGAAGCCGGCAAGGGGTTCGCGGTGGTGGCGTCGGAGGTGAAGCAGCTGGCCAGCCAGACCGCCCGGGCCACGGAGGAGATCTCCCAGCAGGTCGGTGCGATCCGTACCGATACCGACGGCGCGGTGAAGGCGATCGAGGCGATCCGCAATGTCATCTCCGAGGTGGACGAGATCGCAACCGCGATCGCCTCGGCGATGACCGAGCAGCGTGCCGCCACCGATGAAATCAGCCGGAACGTCCAGCAGGCCGCCGACGGCAGCCAGGCCGTGTCCGCCAATATCGTCGGCGTGCGGGAAGGCGCGGCCAGGACCCTGGAAGCCGCCGGCAATCTCCGCGGCGCCGCAGCGGAACTGTCGAGCAACTCAGAGGGCCTGCGGGCGGATGTGGAACGCTTCCTCGGCGATGTGCGGGCGCTCTAGGCCGGATCGGCCCCGGCCGGATTGGCCCCGGCCGGCGGTGAGTCAGGCGGTGGCGCCGAACAGCTCCCGGCCGATCAGCATGCGGCGGATCTCCGAGGTGCCGGCGCCGATCTCGTAGAGCTTGGCGTCGCGCAGCAGGCGGCCGGTCGGGTATTCGTTGATATAGCCGTTGCCCCCCAGCAACTGGATGGCGTCCAGCGCCACCTGGGTCGCCTTCTCGGCGGCATAGAGGATCGCGCCCGCGGCGTCCTGGCGGGTGGTCTGGCCGCGGTCGCAGGCCTTGGCGACCGCATAGACGTAGGCCCGGCTGGCATTCATCGTCGTGTACATGTCGGCGATCTTGCCCTGCACCAGCTGGAACTCGCCGATCGACTGGCCGAACTGCTTGCGCTCGTGGACGTAAGGCAGCACCACGTCCATGCAGGCCTGCATGATGCCGATCGGGCCGGCGGACAGGACGGCGCGCTCATAGTCCAGGCCGGACATCAGGATCCGCACCCCCTCGCCTTCCGCCCCGATGCGGTTCTCCTCCGGCACCTCGCACGCCTCGAACACCAGCTCGCAGGTGCTGGAGCCACGCATGCCGAGCTTGTCCAGCTTCTGCGCGGTGGAAAAGCCCTTGAAGCCCTTCTCGATCAGGAAGGCGGAGATGCCGCGCGGCCCGGCCGCGGGATCGGTCTTGGCATAGACCACCAGGACCTCGGCGTCGGGCCCGTTGGTGATCCACATCTTGTTGCCGTTCAGGACGTAGCGATCGCCCTTCTTCTCCGCCCGCAGCTTCATGCCCACCACGTCGGAGCCGGCACCCGGTTCCGACATCGCGAGCGCGCCGACATGTTCGCCCGAAATCAGCTTCGGCAGGTAGCGGCGCTTCTGCTCCTCGGTGCCGGCGCGGCGGATCTGGTTGACGCAGAGATTGGAGTGAGCGCCGTAGCTCAGCCCCACGCTGGCCGAGGCGCGGCTCACCTCCTCCATCGCCACGACATGTTCCAGATAGCCCAGCCCGGTGCCGCCGAACTCCTCCTCCACCGTCATGCCGAGCAGACCCAGCGCACCCATCTCCGGCCAGAGGTCGCGCGGGAAGACGTTCGACGCATCGATCTCGGCCGCGCGCGGCGCGATCCGGTCGGAGGCGAAGCGGGACACCGTATCGCGGATCTGGTCCGCCATGTCTCCCAGGTCGAAATCCAGGTTCGGCATCTGATTGGCGAGCATCTGATCCTTCCAGCGCTGACGGGTTCCAACGTCCCGCGACGGCGGGCCGCTCTGGGGGGCCTACTCCGCGGCATGCACCGCTGGCAAGAGCGGGCCGACCTTGCCGTCGCAATGGTCCTGCGCCCGCACCGCGGCCAGCGCGGTCATGTTCACGAGCCCGCGCGCGGTGATCGACGGCGTGACCGCATGCACCGACTTCTGCAGGCCCATCAGGACCGGCCCGACCGTGATCCCGTCGGTCAGTTGGCGGATCAGGTTCACCGCGATATTGGCGGCATCCACGTTCGGCATGATCAGCAGGTTCGCCGAGCCGCTGAGGCGGGTCTCCGGGAACAGCTTGCGGCGGATCGCCTCGCTCAGGGCGCTGTCGCCCTTCATCTCGCCATCGACCTCCAGATGGGCGGCATGGCGGTGCAGCAGCGCCGTCGCCTGCCGCATCTTCACGCTGGAGCCATCGTCGCTGGAGCCGAAATTGCTGTGGCTCAGCAGCGCGATCTTCGGCGTGATGCCGAAATAGCTGACATGGTCGGCGGCCAGCAGGGTCAGCTCGAAGATCTCCTCCGCCGTCGGATCCAGGGCGACATTGGTGTCGGCGATGAAGATCGTGCCCCGCCCCGGCACCACCAGGACCTGCATGCAGGAGGCGCGATGGACGTTGGGCCGCAGGCCGATGATGTCGACCAGCCGGCGCAGATGGCGGTGATGCTGGCCGAAGGTGCCGCAGATCAGCGAATCCGCATCGTCGCGGCGCACCATCATCGCACCGATCAGGGTGGGATTTGTCCGGATGGCATAGCGCGCCATGTCGGGATCGGTCCCCTTGCGCGCCATGATCGAGTGATAGTCGCGCCAGTAATCGTCGTATTGCGGATCGTCCTGCGGGTCGATCAGCTGCACCTCGTCGTCCAGGCGCATCCGCAGGTTCAGCTTGGCGATGCGGCTCTCCACCACGGAGCGCCGGCCGATCAGGATCGGCTGTGCCAGTCCCTCGTCGAGCACCACCTGGACGGCGTGCAGCACCCGCCATTCCTCGCCCTCGGCATAGGCCACCCGCACCGGCCGGGCGCGGGCGCGCTCGAACACCGGCTTCATCACGAAGCCGGTCTTGTAGACATATTCCCCCAGGGTCCGGCGATAGGCCGCCATATCCTCGATCGGGCGGGTTGCCACGCCGCTGTCCATCGCGGCCTGCGCCACCGCCGAGGAGACCTTGACGATCAGCCGCGGATCGAAGGGCTTCGGGATCAGGTATTCCGGGCCGAACTGCAGCTCGCGCTCGATCCCGTAGGCGGTCGCCACCTCGTCGGAGGTCTCCACCAGGGCCAGTCCGGCAATGGCCATGACGGCGGCCTTCTTCATCTCCTCGTTGATCGCCGTCGCGCCGACATCCAGCGCGCCGCGGAACAGGAAGGGAAAGCAGAGCAGGTTGTTCACCTGGTTCGGGAAATCCGAACGGCCGGTGGCGATCACCGCATCGGGCCGGGCGTCCTTCGCCAGGTCGGGCATGATCTCCGGGCTTGGATTCGCCAGGGCCAGGATCAGCGGCCGCTCCGCCATCCGCTTCACCATCTCCGGCTTCAGGATATCCGGGCCGGACAGGCCCAGGAACATGTCCGCGCCCTCGATCGCCTCGCCCAGGCTGCGCCACGGGGTGTCCCGCGCATAGCGCGCCTTGAACGGGTCCATCAGCTCGGTACGGCCCTCATAGACCACGCCGGCAAGGTCCACGACGGTGATGTTCTCCCGCCGCATGCCCAGCACCACCAGCATGTCCAGGCAGGCCAGTGCAGCCGCGCCGGCGCCGGTGCAGACCAGGCGGATCTCCTCGATCCGCTTGCCCACCACCCGCAGGCCGTTGATCGCCGCCGCGCCGACGCAGATCGCCGTGCCATGCTGGTCGTCGTGCATGACCGGGATGTTCATCCGCTCCTTGCATTTCCGCTCGACGATGAAGCATTCCGGCGCCTTGATATCCTCCAGGTTGATGGCACCGAAGGTCGGCTCCAGGGCGCAGATCGCATCGACCAGCCGGTCGGCGTCGGTCTCCGCCAGTTCGATGTCGAAGACGTCGATGCCGGCGAATTTCTTGAACAGGACCCCCTTGCCCTCCATCACCGGCTTGGACGCCAGCGGCCCGATATTGCCCAGGCCGAGCACCGCGGTGCCGTTGCTGACGACCCCGACCAGATTGCCGCGGATCGTGTACTGGGCAGCCATCAGCGGATCGTCGCGGATCGCCAGGCAGGCGGCGGCGACCCCGGGGCTGTAGGCCAGGGACAGGTCGGCCTGGGTGCCCAGCGGCTTGGTCGGGGTGACCGAGATCTTGCCGGGCCGTGGCTCGCGATGATAGGCAAGCGCGCGGCTGTCGAGGTCCTGCGCCATGGCCCCTCCCACTTTATTTTGTTTTGATATTCAATATCTTGATGTCTCTTCTTGAGACATCCCCTGAACGGCATGGATCGCCGGAAGCGACGGCGATCAGTATCGCGCGGCAGCGGCGTCGGTGACAAGCACCGTGCGCGGCCGGCAGCCGGTGGATTTCCGCAGGTTTGCGGCTGGCCTTCCGGGCAGCGACGCGGGGCCGGCCAGACCGGGCCGGGCCCAGGGGCCCTTGCCGTTCGGAAACGGGGGGCCCGTCGGGTTCGCGGGGCCGCGCGACGCGAACCGACGGGCCCGATCGATCAGAAAATCACCGCCTGGTCCTGACAGAGGCCGCCCGCGACCGCCTCCAGGTCCTCGGCGCTCAGCGTCCCGGCTTCCGGCGGCTCCACCGCCAGATCCTCGACTCTCGACATCTCCGCCTGCTGTCGCTCCATCCCGGCATCCTTTCCCGGTTGCGTCCTGCGATGCACTGGAGATGGCCCCTCGGCACCGGCCCCTCAAGCCGGACGATGCCTATCGACACCGGGCACCCGAATTCTGCCGCAATCCGGCATGGATGCTCCCGCTCCCGGCAGGAACGGCCGTACTGTCGCCGCCAGGGCGGGCGACAGCGAGAAGCCGCGCATCCGGCAGAATGGGATCGGATATCGGGTGATGCGCCGCTCTGCGGCCTCTGCGGCCGGCCGCCCATCGGGCAGACAGCGCATGCTGCCGGCCGCGACAGGCATGCCGCCGTCGACCGGATCCTTCGGCAATGTGGTGCGGTCGAGAAGACTCGAACTTCCACCCGGTTTCCCGGACAGCGACCTCAACGCTGCGCGTCTACCAATTCCGCCACGACCGCACGTGCCAGCACCCGCCCCATCCATCGGAGGCGCGGCGCGGAAAGGAAAGCGCTGATAGCAAATCGGTCAGGCCCCCGCAAGGGAGATCGCGCGCGCAGACGGTTCCGGCCACGCCGCCGGTGTCAGCTGCGGACCAGCAGCCCCTGCCCGGTCGGCAGTTCGGTGATCGACCGGCCCTGCGCCCCGAAATGGGCGTCCAGCGCCCTGCGGGTCTCGCCATAGCCGCCCCAGCCATAATCGTCGAACACGATGACCCCGCCGGGCGGCATCCGGTCATAGACCCGGCTGGCGACCGCCAGTTCCGTGGGGCCGTGATTGAGGTCGATATGCGCGAAGGCAAAGCTCTCGCCCTCCACCGCCGCAAGCCTGTCCGGCAGCCGGCCGGGCAGGACCTGGACCTGCGGCTGGCCGGCGAACAGGTCGGTGACCTGCCGGGCCAGCGCCGGCCCGTGGAACGGGCCCAGATACGCGTCGGAGATCAGGCCGCGCGGGTCGAAGACGTCGAACAGGCAGTATCGCTTGCCGGCTTCGGCAAGACGCAGCCAGTGGTTCAGGACGAAGGCGCTCTCGCCGATATAGACGCCGAACTCCGCGAAAATGCCCGGCAGGCCCAGGCAGTTCCGCGCCAGGGACCCCAGGGTGTAGAAGCGCCAGATCCGGTTGCGCAGGCCCGGCCGATGGCCTTCCTGCATATGCGGGGAATGATCGATGAAAGCGTCGATCGCGGCCAGCAGGCCGGCATCCTCGAAGAAGGAGAACTGGTGCTGGATGACGATCAGGTTGTCGCCCATGAACAGATGGGCACCTGGCTCGTTGGTGCTGCTGCCATAGGCCTGGTGCAGCAGGTTCAATGCCTGCGCCATCAGTTCCCGCTGCCGCGGGTCCTTGTCGAAGTCGTAGACGACCGGCGTAAAAAGGGGCGGCATCGACGCCGCCGTCCCGCTATGACGAGGCGCCGGTGCTACTGGTTCACGGTTTCGGTGATCGAGATCGCGACATTCTCGCCCGACACGACGATCTCGCCACGGGCGATCAGCTTGTTGTTCGCGAAGATCCAGGCATGGTCGTCCAGCCTCGCGTTCAACTCGATGACCGCGCCGCGGCCCATCTTCAGCAGCTGGTTGATCTGCATGGTCGCCTTGCCGAGCACCACGGAGATCTCGACATCGACATCCTCTACGGCCGTATTGGCCATGACCCTGTCCTCCAAACTGGAACGCTGCAGTGTACCATGTAGATAGGCGGGCACGCGAACCCGCGAAAGGAGAGCCCATGCCGGCCGATTCCATCGCCGCCGGGACGCCGTTCCCCGCCATCGAGGGGCATCAGGGGCCGGGCGGCGTCGCCTGGCGCATCGACGACGCCCCGGTGCCCTACGACACGGCCATCGCCGCCATGGAGGCCCAGGTGGCCGGAATCCGCGCCGGCACGGCACCCGAACTGATCTGGCTGCTGCAGCACCCGCCGCTCTACACCGCCGGCACGTCGTCGCGGCAGGAGGACCTGGTGCAGCCGGACCGCTTTCCGGTGCACCGCACCGGCCGGGGCGGCCAGTTCACCTATCACGGCCCCGGCCAGCGGGTCGCCTATGTGATGCTGGACCTGAGCCGCCGGGGCCGCGACCTGCGGGCCTTCGTCTGTGCGCTGGAGCAATGGGTGATCGACACCCTCGCCCGCTTCAACGTCGCCGGCGAGCGCAGGCCCGGCCGGGTCGGCGTGTGGGTCGACCGGTCCCGCCATGGCGGCAACCACCGCCCGGGGCAGGAGGACAAGATCGCGGCCGTCGGTGTGCGCGTGCGCCACTGGGTCAGCTTCCATGGCATCAGCCTGAACGTGGATTGCGACCTGGAGCATTACAGCGGCATCGTGCCCTGCGGGATCGCCGACCATGGGGTCACCTCCCTGCTGGACCTGGGCATCACCGCAAGCATGGCCGAGGTGGACGACGCCCTGCGGGCGACCGCCGGGGTCCTTGCCGGCCGCAGCGACTGCCCGGTCTGAGCCCGGGCGGGCGGCGACGGGCAGCGGTCCGGCTCAGGCGTCGGGGCGCCGCACGAAGTTCGACAGGTCGACCGCCCCGCCCTCGTCGAACGGCAGGGACGGCTCCACCCGGACCTGGCTGACCGCGGAGCTGGAGGGGCCGATCCACAGCTCCCGCACGACCAGGTCGACCTGGGCGGCGTTGCCGTGCAGCAGCAGTTCCACATCGCCGTTGCGGTTGTTCCGCACCCAGCCGGTCAATTGGCGGTCGACCGCGAGGTTGCGGATCCAGTCGCGATAGCCGACACCCTGCACCCGCCCCTGCACGACGACCCGGACGGTCTTTACCGACTGCATGGCCCTTCTCCCGCGGCGCGCGACGGCGCTGCCGTCATTCGAACTCGAGGATCACCTCGTCCACCGCCAGGCTGTCGCCGGGCTTCGCCTTGACCTCCGACACGGTGCCGTCGCGCTCGGCGCGCAGCACGTTCTCCATCTTCATCGCCTCGACCACCGCCAGCGGCTGGCCGGCCTTCACCGGGTCGCCGACCGCCACGTCGATCGACACGACCAGGCCCGGCATCGGGCAGAGCAGGTATTTCGACATGTCCGGCGGCGCCTTCACCGGCATCAGCTCCGCCAGTTCCGCCACCCGCGGCGTGCGCACGAACGCCTTCACCTCTGCCCCCTGCAGGGTGAGCCGCCAGCCCTCGCGGTGCCGCCGCACCAGAAGCGCGGTCTCCAGCCCGTCCATCTGCCCCGAATAGACCGTCTCGCCCGGCCGCCAGGGCGCGGAGACCATCACCGGCGGCGCGCCGTCCACCGACACCCGGTGTGCCCAGCCCTGCGCCGCGGCCTCCCCACTGATCTCGACCTGGAAGCGGTCCTCGTCCAGCCAGACGACGAAGCGGTCGCGGCCCTGCAGTTCCGGTGCCGCCTCGCTCCCGACCGTGCGCGCATAGGCCCGCGCGATGCGCTCCAGATGGGCGGCGATGGCAACCAGGGCGGTCCTGGTCTCGTCGCCCAGCGCGGCCCCGTCGAAGCCGTCGGGATATTCCTCGGCGATGAAGTTGGTCGACAGCCGCCCCTCGCGGAAGCGCGGATGGTTCGCCACCGCGTTCACGAAGTCGACATTGTGGGAGATGCCCTCGATCCAGGTACGGTCCAGCGCCGCCCGCATGACGTCGATGGCTTCGGCCCGGTCGGCGCCATAGGAACAGAGCTTGGCGATCATCGGGTCGTAGAACATGGTGATCTCCGACCCCTCGCCCACGCCGGTATCGACCCGCACCCCTTCGAGATCGGGGAAGCGGCAGCGCGACAGCCGGCCAATCGAGGGCAGGAAGCCGCGATAGGGATCCTCCGCGTAGATCCGCGATTCGATCGCCCAGCCGTTCAGCTTCACGTCGGACTGCTGCAGCGCCAGCTTCTCGCCATCGGCGACGCGGATCATCTGCTCCACCAGGTCGATGCCGGTGACCAGCTCGGTCACCGGATGCTCGACCTGCAGGCGGGTGTTCATCTCAAGGAAATAGAAGTTGCGGTCGCGGTCGACGATGAACTCCACGGTGCCGGCGGACTTGTAGTCCACCGCCTTCGCCAGGGCGACCGCCTGCTCGCCCATCGCCTTGCGGGTGGCCGCGTCCAGGAACGGGCTCGGCGCCTCCTCCACCACCTTCTGGTGGCGGCGCTGGATGGAGCATTCGCGCTCGCCCAGGTAGATCACGTTGCCATGGGCATCGCCCAGCACCTGGATCTCGATATGGCGCGGCTCCTCGACATATTTCTCGATGAACACGCGGTCGTCGCCGAACGACGAGCGCGCCTCGTTCATCGCCGACTTGAAGCCCTCATGCACCTCGGCATCGCTGCGGGCGATGCGCATGCCCTTGCCGCCGCCGCCGGCGGAGGCCTTGATCATCACCGGATAGCCGACGTCATTGGCGATCTTCACCGCCTCGTCCGCATCGGCGATCACGCCCAGATAGCCGGGCACCGTGCTGACCCCGGCCTTGTGCGCCAGCTTCTTGGACTCGATCTTGTCGCCCATCGCCTGGATCGCGAAGCGGCCGGGGCCGATGAAGGCGATCCCGGCCTCTTCCAGCGCCGCGGCGAAGGCCTGGTTTTCCGACAGGAAGCCATAGCCGGGATGCACCGCCTGGGCGCCGGTGTCGCGGCAGGCCTGCACGATGCGGTCGATCAGAAGGTAGCTCTGCGCGGCCGGCGGCGGGCCGATATGCACCGCCTCGTCGGCCATGCGCATATGCATCGCGCCATCGTCGGCATCGGAATAGACCGCCACGGTGGCGATCCCCATGCGCTGGCAGGTCCGCATCACGCGGACGGCGATCTCGCCGCGATTGGCGATCAGGATTTTCGAGAACATGGCGGGCGCCCCTACAGCGGGATGTTGTCGTGCTTCTTCCACGGATTCTCGAGCTGCTTGCTCTCGAGCATCCGCAGCGACTTGGCGATCCGCCCGCGCGTGCCATGCGGCAGGATCACGTCGTCGATGAAGCCGCGATGGCCGGCCACGAAGGGATTGGCGAACTTGTCCTGATAGTCCGCGGTGCGCTGCGCGATCTTCTCCGCATCGCCCAGCTCGCTGCGGTAGATGATCTCCACCGCGCCTTTCGCCCCCATCACCGCGATCTCCGCGCTGGGCCAGGCATAGTTCACGTCGCCGCGCAGATGCTTGGAGCTCATCACGTCATAGGCCCCGCCATAGGCCTTGCGGGTGATCACGGTGACCTTCGGCGTGGTCGCCTCGGCATAGGCGAAGAGCAGCTTGGCGCCGTGCTTGATGATGCCGCCGAATTCCTGGGCGGTGCCCGGCAGGAACCCCGGCACGTCCACGAAGGTGACGATCGGGATGTCGTAGCAGTCGCAGAACCGCACGAAGCGGGCGGCCTTGCGGGACGAGGCGATGTCCAGGCAGCCGGCCAGCACCATCGGCTGGTTGGCGACGATGCCGATCGTGCGCCCGTCGACCCGGCCGAAGCCGATGATCATGTTGCGCGCATAGGCGGGCTGCAGCTCGAAGAAATCGCCGTCATCCACCACCTTGTGGATCAGCTCCAGCATGTCGTAGGGCTTGTTCGGGTTGGCCGGCACAAGGCTGTCCAGCGACATCTCCTGCCGGTCGGCCGGGTCGGCGCTGGCCTGCCGCGGCACGTCGTGGCGGTTCGACAGGGGCAGGAAGTCGAA
Source organism: Sneathiellaceae bacterium (assembly GCA_040216765.1). Lineage (GTDB taxonomy): Bacteria > Pseudomonadota > Alphaproteobacteria > Ferrovibrionales > Ferrovibrionaceae > Marinibaculum. Next base: position 113,446 of record JAVJON010000042.1, read on the forward strand.
GAAGCGGCGCACCTGGTGCAGGGTCTCGACATCGTTCTCGAAGGCCAGGTCGGCCACCGCGGACTTGGTCGTGTGGGTGATCGCGCCGCCCAGTTCCTCCTGGGTCACGACCTCCTGCGTCACGGTCTTCACCACGTCGGGGCCGGTGACGAACATGTAGGAGGAATCCTTCACCATGAAGATGAAGTCGGTCATCGCCGGACTGTAGACCGCGCCGCCGGCACAGGGGCCCATGATCACCGAGATCTGCGGCACCACGCCGGAGGCATTGACGTTGCGCTGGAACACCTCGGCATAGCCGGCCAGGCTGTCGACGCCTTCCTGGATCCGCGCGCCGCCGGAATCGTTCAGGCCGATGACCGGCGCGCCGACCTGGATCGCCTTGTCCATCACCTTGCAGATCTTGGCCGCGTGCTGGGACGACAGCGCCCCGCCGAACACCGTGAAATCCTGGCTGAAGACGAAGACCAGCCGGCCGTTGATCGCGCCATAGCCGGTGACCACCCCGTCGCCGGGGATCTTGTTCTGCTCCATCCCGAAATCGGCACAGGTATGTTCGACGAACATGTCCCATTCCTCGAACGAGCCGGGGTCGAGCAGCAGCTCCAGCCGTTCGCGGGCCGTGAGCTTTCCCTTGCCGTGTTGCGCCGCAATGCGGCGCTCGCCGCCGCCCATCCGGGCCTCGGCGCGCTTCTCTTCGAGCAGCTTGACGATATCGCGCATTTATTTCGCTGTTTTGTGGTTGTTGGCGGGCGGGGCGGGTGGAGGACGGGATCCGGTCGCCGGCAGACGCCCCGCCGGCAGACCCAGTTGCCGCGCGGCGCGGAGCGTGCCGGCGGCCGCGCACATCCCCCTATATGATGGCGTTCGATAGCATGATGCCAGGGCGGTGGCCAGATTTCCCGCCCCGCGCGGTATCAAGGTCCGGCTCACTGCCCGTCGAGCAGTTGCAGGAACAGGGTCGTCTGCACCAGGTCCTCGGCGATCGCCTGGCGGCGCTGCTCGGCTTCCTGGTCGGCGCCCCAGATCTCGGCCTGGTAGAGCTCGTCCAGGTAGGCCGCCTGGAAGGCATCCGCCGGCGCCAGCCGCCCGGCTTCCAGGGCCAGGGCGACGACCGCCGAACCCGTGGCCGACACCAGGGTCTGCAGCCCGGCCAGGGCGAGATCGCTGCGCGGCTCGAGGCGTGCGGCCAGCGCCATGGCCAGGCCGGGTGCCTGCGGCTGTGCGACGATGCCGGTGGTCACCGCCAGCCGATGCCCCAGCTGCTCGCCGACCCAGTCCAGCAGCGGCGTCCAGACGGCCGCCTGGCGGGCCGCCAGGTCCGCCGGCGCCGGGCTCCAATAGGCCAGGGTGTCGGTCTGCAGGTGGCGCAGGATCTCCTCGACATAGCGCGGCCGGTCGTCGGCGACCCGGTCGATGCCGGTATTCGCCAGCCGGGTCAGCGGCATGGTCAGCGGCTCCACCTTGTCGCCCTGGGCCTGCCATTCGGCGGCGATCGCCGCGGCCAGGGCCGCGGTCGGCAGCACCAGCCGCCGGCGGCTTGTGGTGGGCAGCGGCCGGCCATCCAGGCGGATGCCATGGCCGCCCTCCTCCGCCACCGTCTCGACCGTCTTGTAGAAGCGCCGCGTCATGGCGCAGCTTTGCCACGGGAGCGCATCCCGGTTCAATCGCCTTCGGCGATCGCGACACCGCCAAGGGCCGCGCCGATCAGGACTCCAAGCTCTGCCGGCGTCCCGGCAACCGCCCCTGCGCCGCTGCGCATCAGGAGTTCCGCCCGGGTCGTGCCCCAGGCGACGCCGATCCCGGCAATGCCCGCGTTGCGGGCCATCTCCATGTCGAACAGGGAATCGCCGATCACCACGGCATCGGCGGGCGCGACCCCGGTGGCGGCGAGCAGGTCGAGCGCCATTGCCGGGTGCGGCTTTCCCGGGCATTCGTCCGGCGTGCGGGTGGCCACGAAGCGCGGCAGCAGGTCCAGCCGGCCCAGCACCCGTTCCATGCCCTGCCGCCCCTTGCCGGTGGCGACCGACAGCAGCAGCCCCAGCCCGTCGAGATCGTCCAGCAGCGGCAGGATGCCGGGGAACAGCCCCGATGCCGCATCCGGGTCGCGGTCCAGATACAGGAAGGCGTTGCGATAGGCATCGACCAGGGAGCGGCCTGCCGCCGCATCGAGCGGCGGGATCCCGCCGGCGGCACAGAGCCGGGCAATGGCTTCCGGCAGATGCAGGCCGATCACGCCGTGCACCGCATCCTGGCCGGGCGGCGGCAGCCGGTTGGCGGAAAAGGCGGCCTGCATCGCGGCGACGATCGTGCCGGCGGAATCGACCAGGGTGCCGTCCATGTCGAAGATCACCAGGCGCAGGGGATCGCCGTCACCCACGGGGCCGGCCGCCGGCTCCCGGGCCGCGCAGGGGCGAGGTCCGGTTATTCAATGGTCGTAAGATGCCAGTTGAAGTCTTCGATGGAGCGTTCTTCTAGATAATCCACCGCCCATGGCGGGCCGACGAACTCCGGCTTGTTGAACAGGTCGTTGGCCACCAGCACGACCGTGGTGCCGCCGAGCCGCCGCTGCAGCGCACCGACACTGCGCTTTGCCATGTCGTCGGTCGAGATCGCCTCGTAGCTGACATAGACCAGCTTGATGGCCTTCGCATCCACGCTCACATCGGCAATGTAGTACTGCACGGCTTGTTTCCCGCCTGTTCGCGCATCGCAGCCAGCACCGCAACGCAACTGTCCAGCATTGTCATCAAGGCCAGTGACAGCATCAAGGCCTGCGACAGCATGAAGGGTAGTGCCTGGACGTATTGCTCCCCGCTTGCCTCCCCCGCGTGCGAATGATGACAATACTTGTCATAGCGATCAATCCCACGCCTCCGTCTCTTCGGCCGTCAGGCCAAGATAGGCGATCGTCTCGCGCATATGCCTGGGCAGTTCGGCGGTCACGTCCACCTCCCCGCCGGCCGGATGCGGCATCCGGATCCGTCTGGCGTGCAGGTGCAGGCGGCGTGCCAGGGGCCCCGGAAGATGCGCCTCCGCGCCGCCATACTTCCCGTCGCCCAGGATCGGCGCGCCGATCTGGGCACAATGCACCCGCAACTGGTGGGTCCGGCCGGTCAGCGGTTCCAGTGCGAGCCAGGCCGCGCGTCGCCCGGCACGATCGAGCACCCGATAGTCGGACAGGGCAACCTGACCGTCATCCTCGTCCACCTGTACGCGCTGCCCACCCGGCCGTCCAGCCTTGGCGAGCGGCAGGGCGATGCGGCCTTCGGGCTGCGCCGGCACACCCGCCGTGACCGCCCAGTAGAGCTTGCGTGTCTCGCGGCCGCGGAACGACGCGGCCAGGAACGCGGCGGCGGCGGCGCTTCGGGCCAGGATCAGGACGCCGGAAGTGTCCTTGTCCAGCCTGTGCACCAGCCGCGGCCGCTCGGTCGCATCGAAGCGCAGGCCGTCGAGCATGGCGTCCACATGGCGCTGCTGGTTGGTGCCGCCCTGCACCGCCAGGCCCGGCGGCTTGTCCAGCGCGATCACATGCCCATCCATGTGCAGGATCCGGTCCCGCAGCATGGCCAGGTCGGCTGCGCGCGGCGCGGCCGGTTCCGCGGGCGGTCGTTTCGCCGCCGGGCCATCCGCCGGCCCCGCCCCGTCCGGCCCCGTCGGCGGCAGCGGCGGGATGCGGATGCTCTGGCCGGGCTGCAGCCGGGTGCCGGCTTTCGCGCGGCCGCCATCGACACGGACCTGGCCGGTGCGCAGAAGGCGTTCGAGCCGGCCGTGCGGCAGGTCCGGGAAATGCCGGCGGAACCAGCGGTCCAGCCGCAGGTCCGCTTCCTCGGCCGCCACTTCGCGCGTTTCCACCTGCGCCATCGGTCAGGCCGTCAGGATGGATTGCATCAGGCGCAGGCCCGCCACCAGGCCGAGCACCGCCAGGGCCACCGAACCGATGACATAGCCGGCCGCCTGCAGATGGTCGCCCCGTTCCCAGAGCAGCACGGTGTCCAGCGAGAAGGTGGAAAAGGTGGTGAAGGCGCCCAGGAAGCCCACCTGCAGGGCCGCGCGCGCCGAAAGGCCCAGGCCCAGCCGCTCGGCCAGGCCGCCGACCAGCAGGCCCATCAGGAACGAGCCCAGAATATTGACGATGAAGATCCCCGCCGGGAACTGGCCGCCGATCACCTGTTCCTGCAGGCGCATGACGGCAAAGGCCAGATAGTGCCGGGCGAGCGCGCCGGCAGCGCCACCCACCGCGATCGCGACCGGCAGTGCAAGGGGGGTCGTCGACATCAGCCCGTTCTCCGCTCCCGACGCAGCTTGTCCCAGGCGGCCAGCCGCTCGCCGATCCGCTGCTCCACGCCGCGGTCGCTGGGCCGATAGAGGCGCTGCCGCTTCAGCCCTTCCGGGAAATGGTCCTGCCCGGAGAAGGCGTCGGCATTGTCATGGTCGTACTCGTAGCCCGCAGCGTAGCCCAGGTCCTTCATCAGGCGCGTGGGCGCATTCAGGCTGTGCAGCGGCGGCATCAGGGATCCGGTGTCCCGCGCCAGGCGATGCGCGGCCCCGAACGCCTTGTAGGCCGCGTTCGATTTCGGCGCGACGGCCAGGTAGATCACCGCCTGGGCGATCGCCAGCTCGCCTTCCGGCGAGCCGAGAAAGTCATAGCTCGCCTTGGCGGCCAGGGCCTGCTGCAGCGCATTCGGATCGGCCAGGCCGATATCCTCCGACGCGAAGCGGACAAGACGGCGCACGATGTACAGCGGCTCCTCGCCGGCGGCCAGCATGCGGGCAAGCCAGTATAGGGCGGCATCGCAGTCCGAGGCCCGCAGCGCCTTGTGCAGGGCGCTGATCAGGTTGAAATGCCCGTCCTGCGCCTTGTCGTAGAGCGGGGCGCGGCGTTGCAGCAGGTTTGCCATGCCGGCGCGGTCGAGCGGCGCTTCCGGTGCCAGCGCGACGATCTGCTCGGCCATGTTCAGCAGGTAGCGGCCATCGCCGTCGGCCAGTGCCCGAAGGGCGTCCCGCGCCTCCGCCTGCAGCGGCAGGCCGGCGCCCAGCGCCGCCTCCGCCCGCACCAGAAGCCGTTCCAGCGCCGCTTCGTCGAGCCGGTGGAGCACCAGGACCTGCGCCCGCGACAGCAGGGCGGCGTTGATCTCGAAGGACGGATTCTCGGTGGTGGCGCCCACCAGGATCACGGTGCCGTCCTCGACGAACGGCAGGAAGCCGTCCTGCTGGGCACGGTTGAAGCGGTGGATCTCGTCCACGAACAACAGGGTGCCGCGGCCATCGCGGCGCCGGCTGCGCGCCTCGTCGAACGCCTTGCGCAGGTCCGCCACCCCGGAGAACACGGCCGACAGGGCGGTGAAGTCCAGGTCGGCCTCCCGCGCCAGCAGCCGGGCGATCGTGGTCTTGCCGGTGCCGGGCGGCCCCCAGAGGATCAGCGATGGCAGCTGCCGGGCCTGCAACAGCCGCCGCAGCGCACCGTCGCTGCCCAGCAGATGGTCCTGCCCCACCACCTCGTCGAGGCTCTGCGGCCGCAGCCGGTCGGCCAGCGGGCGCGGCGCCCCGGCCTCCATCCCCGCCGCGGAGAACAGGCTCTGCTGGTCCCGGCCGCTCACCGGCGGCCCGCCCGGCACGGCAGGCGCCAGGATGCGCTCACGAACGGACGTCGAGGTTGAGGACCTGCACGCCCCGGCGCAGCCGCAGATGCCAGCCGCCGCGGTCGGTCTGCAGGGCGGTCAGCAGGTCGTCCACCAGCCCGACCTCGCGGTCGTTCACCGCGACCACCACATCGCCGCGCTGGATCCGGTAGTACCGGGCCCGGCTGTTGTCGGCGATCTCCAGGATCACCACGCCGTCGGCGAACGGGTCCAGGCCCAGTTCCAGTGCCAGTGCGGGCGAGAGGTTGCCCACGATGGCGCCGGCCAGCGGGTTGCGGCCGTCGATCGACGTCCGGTCGCGCGGCGGGTCCTCCGGCGCCTCGGCCAGGCGGATCCGCACCTTTGCCGGCTTGCCGTCGCGCTGCACCTGCATCTCCACCTCGTCGCCCAGGCGGCGGGTGGCGATCTGGAAGCGCAGGGCCTGGGGATCGTCGACCGTGCTGCCGTCGATCCCGGTGATGATATCGCCACGCTGCAGGCCGGATTCCGCCGCGGCACCGCGCGGATGGACCGCGCTGACCAGCACGCCCTGCGGCCGCGCGAGGTCCAGGGAGCGGGCGATGTCGGCGGTGACCGCCTGGCCGGCGGCGCCCAGCCAGGGCCGCCGGATACCGTCGCCGGACAGGGCATCGGCCACCACCGCGCGCACCAGGTCGGCGGGAATCGCGAAGCCGATCCCGTCGGATCCGCCGCCTTCCGAATAGATCAGGGTGTTGATGCCGGCCAGATGGCCGTCCAGGGTCACCAGCGCGCCGCCGGAATTGCCCGGGTTGATCGCCGCATCGGTCTGGATGAAGGAATGGGTGTCCAGCCGCGAGATCCCGGTGCGGCCGACCGCCGAGATGATGCCGGAGGTCACCGACTGCCGCAGGCCGAAGGGATTGCCGATCGCCAGCACGATATCGCCGACCTCGAGCCCCGCCGTCTCGGCAAATGACAGGTGCGGCAACTCCTCGCCCGGCGCGTCGATCTGCAGGACGGCCAGGTCGCTGTGGGGATCCTCCAGCAGCACCCGGGCCGTGTATTCCCGCCGGTCGGGCAAGGCCACGACGATGTCCTCGGCGCCGGCGATGACATGGCGGTTCGTCACGATGACACCGTCCGCGTCGACGATCACGCCGGAGCCCAGGGCGTTCTCCGCCCGCTGCTGCGGCATCGCGCCAAGCCCGTCGCCGAAGCCCGGGCCGAAGAAACGCCGGAAGAAGGGGTCGTTGAACAGCGACGAGGCCGGCCCGCGCCGGACGGCTTGCCGGGTGGCGTAGATGTTCACCACCGCCGGCGAGGCCAGTTTCACCACCGGCGCGAAGGACAGCAGCAGCTGTCCCTCGGACCGCGGAACGGCGCGCTCCGCGGCCGTGGCGGCGGCCCCGGCCCCGGCCAGCAGGAGCAGCGCCAGACAGAGCGCCGGCAGCAGGGCATGCAGCGAGGTCAACCGGGGCGCAAGCCGGACGGCCGCGTGCGGATCGGATCGTCTGGATGTGAAAGTCATGCCCATGAAATAGATCCGGCGCGCCCCCGCTGCAACGGGGACGCGCCGGACCGAAGGGCTGTCGTGCGGGACAGAGGCGGCAGGCGGCCTCAGGCCGCCTGGGCTTCGTCCTCGCCCTGGTCCACCGGGCCGGAATCCTGGCCCTTTGCGGTGGGATCGCGATCGATCAGCTCGAGCACGGCCATCGGCGCCATGTCGCCCTTGCGGAAACCGGACTTCACGATCCGGCAATAGCCGCCGGAACGATCCGCGTAGCGGCCCGCAAGGGTGTCGAACAGCTTGTCCACTGCCGCCTTTTCGGGCAGCCGGGCCAGCGCCTGGCGACGGGCATGCAGGTCGCCGCGCTTGCCCAGGCTGATCAGCCGGTCGACGATCGGCTTCAGTTCCTTCGCCTTCGGCACGGTGGTCTGGATCTGCTCGTGCTTGATCAGCGAGGCCGCCATATTGCCGAACATCGACAGGCGGTGCTGGGTGCGACGGCTCAGTTTGCGGTGGGCGTTACGATGCCGCATGGTCAACTCCTTCGCCGGCCGGCGGCACGATCGACAGGATCGCCGCCGGTCCGGATGACATGGACTGCTTCAGTAGTTTTCCTGAAGCTTCTTCGCCATTTCCTCGACATTGTCCGGCGGCCAGTTCGGCACGTGCATGCCGAGGTGCAGCCCCATCTGCGAGAGCACTTCCTTGATCTCGTTGAGCGACTTGCGTCCGAAATTCGGCGTCCGCAGCATCTCGCTCTCGGTCTTCTGGATCAAGTCGCCGATATAGACGATGTTGTCGTTCTTCAGGCAGTTCGCGGACCGGACGGACAGTTCCAGTTCGTCGACCCGGCGCAGCAGGTTCGGGTTGAACTCCGGCTCCGACGGCAGATGCTCCTCGGTGCGCTTGGTCGGCTCCTCGAAATTGATGAAGAGCTGCAACTGGTCCTGCAGGATGCGGGCGGCGATCGCCACCGCATCGTCCGGCTTCACGGTGCCGTTGGTCTCGATCCGCATGGACAGGCGGTCATAGTCGAGGACCTGCCCCTCGCGGGTGTTCTCGACCTTGTAGGACACCTTGCGCACCGGGCTGTACAGCGCATCCACCGGAATCAGGCCGATCGGCGCATCCTCGGGGCGGTTCGACGCCGCGGAGACATAGCCCTTGCCGGATTCCACCGTCAGTTCCATGCGGATCGTGGCCTCGGAATCCAGGGTGCAGAGCACCAGGTCCGGGTCCATGATCTCGATGTCGTGACCGGTCTCGATCATGCCGGCGGTCACCTCGCGGGGCCCCGACGCGGTCAGGGTCATGCGCTTCGGCCCCTCGCCATGCATGCGCAGGGCAAGGCTCTTGACGTTGAGGACGATGTCCGTGACATCCTCCTGCACGCCAGGAATGGACGAGAATTCGTGCAGGACCCCGTCGATCTTGATCGCCGTCACCGCCGCGCCCTGCAGGGAGGACAGCAGTACCCGACGCAGGGCGTTGCCGAGGGTCAGACCGAAACCGCGCTCCAGCGGTTCGGCAACCAATGTCGCCCCCCGGCCCTGCTCGCCGGCGCTTTCCACCTGAAGCTTGTTGGGCTTTATCAGCTCCGTCCAATTTCGCTGAATCACGTGTTCACCTCATCGCTGGCATCAGCGGCCGGCATCCGGCACCGACCGCGTCGCAGAGCCGCCGCAGAAGCGCGGGGTTGATCGGGCGGGGGTGCCACATCCTGCCCGCCCCGGCTCTGTTATGTACTTGGACGCGCCGGCCGGTCCGGCATGGCGCCCCGGGCGCGGCATGGGAAGGCTTCGAGACCTTCGCCTGCCGGCCCAATCCCGGCGCCGTCCGCGACGGCGCCGGAGGCCGTCAGACGCGCCGACGCTTGCGCGGACGGCAGCCGTTGTGCGGGATCGGCGTCACGTCACGGATCGTCGTGATGCTGAAGCCGACCGCCTGCAGCGCCCGCAGGGCCGATTCGCGGCCGGAACCCGGGCCGCGCACCTCGACCTCGAGGGTCTTGACGCCATGCTCCGCGGCCTTGCGGCCGGCATTGTCGGCCGCCACCTGCGCGGCATAGGGGGTCGACTTCCGCGATCCCTTGAAGCCCTGCGCGCCGGCCGACGACCAGGCCACCGTATTGCCCTGGGCATCGGTGATCGTGATCATCGTGTTGTTGAACGTCGCGTTCACATGGGCGACCGCGTTGGTGATGTTCTTGCGTTCGCGCCTGCGGATGCGGGTGGTCTTTTCTCGTGCCATGCCTAATCCAAATGCTGAAGGCGGTTCCGACGCTGACCGCCGGCTGCCGCCTGCATCGGCATGCCCGCTGCGCGCCATCGGCGCCGGACCATGCCGTACCCTGAAATCACAAAAGGCGATCCGCCGGAACCGGTTCCGGGGAGGCTCCGCCCCCGCCGGCCCGGCGCCGCGAATGCGCCGCTATTCAATCGCCGCTGCCAGGCCTTCCGTTACTTCTTCTTGCCGGCGATCGGCCGTGCCGGGCCCTTCCGGGTCCGCGCATTGGTATGGGTCCGCTGGCCACGCACCGGCAGGCCGCGGCGATGCCGCAGGCCGCGATAGCAGCCCAGGTCCATCAGCCGCTTGATGTTCATTGCCTCTTCGCGCCGCAGGTCGCCTTCGACCCGGTAGTCGCGCTCGATCACCTCGCGAACGCCGATGATCTCGGCCTCCGTCAGCTCGTTGACCCGGCGCTCGGCCGGTACGCCAACCTTGCTGCAGATCTCCTTCGCCTTCATCCGGCCGATGCCGTAGATGTAGGTCAGAGCGATCTCCACCCGCTTGTTCGACGGGATGTTCACGCCAGCGATACGTGCCACGCGATGTCTCCTGCTTCCGCAACTGCGCCGGCCGGCGCCGCCATGCGGGCCTCGTGCGCGTCAACTCCAGACTGTCCGGTACTCCGGGACCGCCCTATACTCCCAGACCGTGGCACCACCCGGGCACCGACCCGACCGGCATTCCGATCAGGTCGACATCGTCGAGCGGCGGCACGACCCACCACATCGCCCGGCAACTTGCTGTCTTGCGACACGCGTCTGCCGGCGCGGCCTTGCTGCGCGGCAGCCCGAACCCGGCCTGCCTTGCAGATATGCGTATATCGGCGAAATGCCAAGCATCGCCGAGCACCACGCATCTTCCGGTCGGTCTGAGTGGCTGGAGTCCGGTGCGGCCCACACCCGGACGGCCTGAGCCGCGGGATTATATGGACTAACCTCACCCAGTCAACAACCGACCGTCAGAAAAACTCCGGCCGTGGCGCATATGCCGCAGCCCGGCGCCTCACGACGCCACGATTGCCTCTATCTGACGGGTCACCTCGTCGATATCGGCCATGCCATCCACAGACCGCAGCACATCCTTGCCCTTGTAATAGGGCAGCAGCGGCGCGGTCTGGCTGTGATAGGCCTTCAGCCGGGAAGACACCGTCTCGGCGGTATCGTCCTTCCGGCGGGTAAATTCGGTGCCGCCGCAGACATCGCAGACACCGTCCTGCCTGGGCCGCTTGAAACTGTCGTGATAGCCCGCGCCGCAGGAGGCACAGGTGAAACGCCCGGTGATTCGCTCGACCAGGGCCTGGTCGTCCACCTGCATCTCGATCACATGGTCCAGCGCCTGCCGCTTGTCCGCCAGCATCCGGTCCAGCGCCTCGGCCTGGCCGAGCGTGCGCGGAAAGCCGTCCAGGATGAAGCCGGGCGCGCAATCCGGGCTGTCCAGGCGTTGATCGATGATGCCCACCACCAGGTCGTCGGGCACCAGGTCGCCACGCTCCATGATCGCTGCTGCCTGCTTGCCCAGGTCGGTACCGGCCTTCACGGCGGCGCGCAACATGTCGCCGGTCGACAGCTGCGGAATGCCGTGGCGCTCCACCAGCCGCTGCGCCTGGGTTCCCTTCCCGGCGCCGGGCGGGCCCAGCAGGATCAGTCTCATCGGCGCGCTCCCCTCAGCTTCGACTTCTTGATCAACCCTTCGTACTGATGCGCCAGCAGGTGCGACTGGATCTGCGAGACCGTATCCATCGTCACGGTGACGACGATCAGCAGCGAGGTGCCGCCCAGGAAGAAGAAGGTCATCCCGAACCGCCCCATGATGAACTCAGGCAGCAGGCAGATCGCCGCCAGGTACAGGGCGCCGACCGCAGTCAGCCGGGTCAGCACATAGTCCAGATATTCCGCGGTCCGCTGGCCGGGGCGGATGCCCGGCACGAAGCCGCCATACTTCTTGAGGTTGTCGGCGGTGTCCTGCGGGTTGAACACGATGGCGGTGTAGAAGAAGGCGAAGAAGATGATCATCGCGCCGTACAGCGCCATGAACACCGCCTGGCCATGCGCCAGCTGGCCGACGATGAAGGTCGCCCAGTCCGGCAGGTTGCCGGAGCCGGCGGAGAACTGCGCCACCGCCGAGGGCATTAGCAGCAGGCTGGATGCGAAGATCGGCGGGATCACGCCCGCGGTGTTGAGCTTCAGCGGCAGATGCGAGCTCTCGCCGCCGAACATCTTGTTGCCCATCTGGCGCTTCGGATACTGCACCAGGATCCGCCGCTGGGCGCGCTCCATGAACACGATGAACGTGATGATGCCGACGACGCCGACCAGCACCAGGATCACGAAGGCGGTGGACAGCGAGCCGGAGCGGCCGAGTTCCAGCAGGCTGGCAAGCGCCGCGGGCAACTCCGCCACGATGCCGGCGAAGATGATCAGCGAGATGCCGTTGCCGACCCCGCGCTGGGTGATCTGCTCGCCCAGCCACATCAGGAAGATGGTGCCGCCGGTCAGGGTGATCACGGTCGTCGCGCGGAAGAACAGGCCCGGTTCCAGGACGGCCGATCCGGCCGACAGCGCCTCCAGCCCCACCGCGATGCCGTAGGACTGCACCACGGCCAGCAGCACGGTGCCATAGCGGGTGTACTGGTTGATCTTCTTGCGCCCGCTCTCGCCTTCCTTCTTCAGCTGCTCCAGATGCGGCGAGACGGTGGTGAGCAGCTGGATGATGATCGATGCCGAGATGTACGGCATGATGTTCAGCGCGAAGATCGTCATCCGGCCCAGGGCCCCGCCGGAGAACATGTTGAACATGTCCAGGACGCCGCCCTGCTGCTGGTTGAAGATGTCCTGGATGACGCCGGGCTCGATGCCCGGGATCGGCACGTAGGTGCCCAGCCGGTAGACGATCAGCGCGCCCAGGGTGAACCAGATGCGCTTCTTGAGTTCGGTGGCCTTGGCGATCGCGCCGAAGTTCAGGTTGGCCGCCAATTGCTCCGCGGCTGACGCCATTGCGGGTGCTCCTCGTCTATCGCTGCGGGCCGCCCGGAACGGGCCCCGGAACAGCCCCGGTGCGGATCGGCGGCCGCCCCGCCGCATGGCCGGGCCCCGGCCGGCGGAAACCGGCGGGCCCCTGGCCGATCGGTCGGGGCAGGGCCGCGAGGCCTGGGCGGGTCGGGATATTGGGCGTCGCGCCTGCGGACCGCAAGTGCCCGCGGCCGGCCTGCGCCGGCCGGCCCGGGACGCCGCCGCGGCGGCGGTCGCACGCGCCCGTCAGGACTCCGCCGTCGCCGCCTCGTCCTTCGGCCGCATCTTGCCGTGGCTGCGGTTGCCGCCACTGATCTCGACCACGTGCACCTTGCCCCCGGCCGCCTCGACGGCCGCCTGGGCGGCCTTGGAGACGCCGTTGACGGTGATCTCGATCTTGGCGGACAGCTCGCCCTGCGCCAGCAGCCGGATACCGTCGCCACGCCGGCCGACGACACCGCTGTCCAGCAGCACCGCAAGTGTGACCGGCTTGCCGGCATCGATCTTGCCGGCGTCGATCGCCTTCTGGATGCGGCCGATATTCACCGCCGCAAAAGTCTTGGCGAACGGCACCTTGAAGCCGCGCTTCGGCAACCGCCGATAGATCGGCGTCTGGCCGCCTTCGAATGCCTTGACCGCCACGCCGCTGCGCGAGGTCTGGCCCTTTACGCCACGGCCGGCCGTCTTGCCGGTGCCCGATCCGATGCCGCGACCGACCCGCTTGCGCCGCTTGTTCGCGCCGGGCCGGTCGGCAATCTCATTGAGCCGCATCCTGCTACTCCCTCATGGTCGGGGACCCGCCCGCTCCGGGCCGGTCCCGCGCCCGGTATTCGTCAGTCCTGGTCCACCACCTGGACGAGGTGGCGCACCTTGTTGATCATGCCGCGCACCGACGGCGTGTCTTCCAGTTCGCGCACGCGGTTGATCTTCGCCAGGCCGAGGCCGCGCAGGGTTTCCTGCTGGTCCTTCGGCCGCTTGACGCCGCTGCGGATCTGCTTCACCCGGATCGTCTTGCCGCTCGCCTCAGCCATCTGTCACTCTCGCCTCAATCATGCCCGCGGCGGCCCGGCCGTCGACAGCCTGTGGAACAGGCCGCCCGCCGTCGACCGCCAGGCGCCGGTCAGACCCCGCCGGCCTGTGCGTTCTCGCCCTCGTCCTCGGCAGCCACGGCCCCGCCCGCATCGGGGGAATCGGGGCGACGGCCGAAGATCTCGCTCACCTTCTTGCCGCGCCGCTGCGCCACGGCGCGCGGTGCCACCAGGCGGTTCAGCCCGTCGAAGGTCGCCTTGATCATGTTGTAGGGGTTCGAGGAGCCGATCGATTTGGCCACCACGTCGCCCACGCCCAGGGTCTCGAACACGGCGCGCATCGGCCCGCCGGCGATGATCCCGGTTCCCGCGGGTGCCGCACGCAGCACGACCTTGCCGGCGCCGTGACGGCCCTCGACATCGTGGTGCAGGGTGCGGCCCTCGCGCAGCGGCACCCTGACCATGGTCCGCTTGGCCTGGTCGGTGGCCTTGCGGATCGCCTCGGGCACCTCGCGGGCCTTGCCGGAGCCGAAGCCCACGCGCCCCTTCTGATCGCCCACGACGACCAGGGCGGCGAAGCCGAAACGCCGGCCGCCTTTGACCACCTTCGCGACGCGGTTGATGCTGACCAGCTTGTCGATCAGCTCGCCGTCGCCACGTTCCCCGGTTTCGGGACGCATCATCTGTCCGATTCCCTCGACTGATTCTGTTTACGCCGGGCCCCGTCGGGATCCGTCGTCATGCCGGTTGCCATCAGAACGACAGCCCGCCCTCGCGAGCCCCGTCGGCCAGGGCCTTGATCCGGCCGTGATAGACATAGCTGCCGCGGTCGAAGACCACCTTGTCGACGCCGGCAGCGACGGCGCGGCTGGCCAGTAGCTTGCCGACCGCCTCGGCCGCCGCCTTGTCGGCACCGGTCTTCAGCGAACCGCGCAGCTCCTTGTCCAGGGACGAGGCCGCAGCCAGGGTCCGCCCGGCCACGTCGTCGATCACCTGCGCATAGATATGCTGCGACGACCGGAACACCGACAGCCGCAGCCGACCGCCGGAGCCGCGCCGCAACTTGGCGCGGACGCGCTCCTTGCGGCGCTCACGCAGGTCCAAGCCCTTCGTGCCGTTTACACCCTTGCCCATCGTCCATTCTCCTCGCCGCGCCGGCCACGGCCGGACCGCAAAGCGGCCGCCAATCTGTCTGCGATGCTGGCCGGCAGCGCTACTTCTTCTTGCCTTCCTTGCGCAGGATCTGCTCCCCTGCGTACTTGACGCCCTTGCCCTTGTAGGGCTCCGGCCGGCGCCATGCCCGGATCTCGGCCGCAATCTGGCCGACCTGCTGGCGATCCGCGCCGCTGATCGAGATCGCGGTCTGCTTGTCGACCGAAATCTGGATCTCCTTCGGGATCTCGTACTTCACTTCGTGGCTGTAGCCCAGCTGCAGCACAAGCTCGTTGCCCTGCACCGCGGCGCGATAGCCCACGCCCACCAGCTCCAGGTTGATGGTGAAGCCGTTGGCGACACCCTCCACCATGTTGCTGACCAGGGTGCGCTGCATGCCCCACATGGTGCGCGCCCGGCGGTTGCCCTCGACGGGCAGCACGCGCAGCTGCTTGGCGTCCTGCTCGACCTTGACTTCGTCCATCAAGGTCATCGACAGCTCGCCCTTCGGGCCCTTCACCCTGATGTCCTGGCCCGCCAGGGTGACCTGCACCCCGGACGGCACCTCAACCGGCATCCGGCCAATACGGGACATCGCTCAACTCCTTTTCGCGTGCCGGCGCACCAGGCGCCGGCCATCGGCCTGCGGGCCAGCCCGTCATCGGGGCCGGCGCGGCCTCAATAAACCTGGAACAGCACCTCGCCGCCGACCCGTTCGGCGCGCGCCTCGTTGTCCGACATCACGCCCTTGGGCGTCGACAGCACCGACACGCCGAGGCCGTTCCGCACGCGCTTCAGGTCGTCGATGCTGGAATAGACCCGGCGGCCCGGCCGCGAGACCCGCTTGATCGTCTCGATCACCGGCTCGCCGTTGTGGTACTTCAGTTCGACGGTGATGTTGGCCTTGTTGCCGTCCTCCACCTTCTCGAAGGTGCGGATATAGCCCTCGCGCTGCAATGCCGCCAGGGCGGACATGCGCAGGGTGGAAAACGGGGCCTGGACCACGGCCTTCCTGGCACGCTGGCCATTCCGGATGCGGGTCAGCAGGTCGCCGAGCGGATCGCTGAAGCTCATGACGGTTCCCCTACCAGCTCGACTTGACCATGCCGGGGATCTTGCCTTCCGAGGCCAGATCCCGCAGCGCGATACGCGACAGCATGAACTTGCGGTACACCGCCCGGCCACGGCCCGAAAGCTGGCAGCGGTTGCGGACACGCACCGGTGAGGCGTTGCGCGGCAGCTTGGCCAGCTTCAGATGCGCCTCGAAGCGCTCCTCCGGGTCCAGGCTGTCGTCGCGGGTCACCGCCTTCAGCTCTGCGCGCTTGGACGCATACTGCTTGGCCAGCTTCTTCCGCTTCTTGTTCCGCTCGATAATGCTCGTCTTCGCCATCGTCTCTTGTCTTTCTGCCCGTTTCGGGGCCGCGTTCCAGCCGGAGGCGGCCCTCAGTTCGAGAAGGGCATGCGGAAGCCGGCCAGAAGCGCCTTGGCCTCCGCGTCGGTCTTCGCCGTGGTGCAGATGATCACGTCCATGCCCCGGATCTCGCCAACCTTGTCGTAGTTGATCTCGGGGAAGACGATCTGCTCCTTGATGCCCATGGCATAATTGCCCCGGCCGTCGAATGCCTTGCCGCTCACGCCGCGAAAATCGCGGACCCGCGGCAATGCGACATTGATCAGCCGGTCGAGGAATTCGTACATCCGGTCGCGCCGCAGGGTGACCTTGCAGCCCACCGGCTGGCCCTCGCGCAGCTTGAACCCGGCGATCGACTTCTTGGCCTTGGTGATCACCGGCCGCTGGCCGGAGATCAGGGCCATCTCCTCGACCGCCGCCTGGACCTTCTTCGCATCCTGGGCGCCTTCGCCGACACCCATGTTGATCACGATCTTGTCCAGGCGCGGGACTTCCATCACGTTCTTGTAGGCGAACTTCTGCTGAAGCTCTTCGCGCAACTGGCCGTCATAGACCTGCTTCAGACGCGGCTTATCCGACATTGTCCTATCCTCTTGCCGCCCTAGCGGTCGATCACTTCGCCGGAGCGCTTCGCATAACGGACCTTGCGGCCGTCCTCCAGGAACTTGAAGCCGACCCGGGTCGGCTTGCCGCCGTCCGGGTCCTGCAGCGCCAGGTTCGAGATATGGATCGGCGCTTCCTTGTCGATGATGCCGCCCTGCTGCACGCCTTCCGGCCGCTGGTGGCGCTTCACCATGTTGACGCCGCCCACGAGGGCGCGGTTGTCCTTCGGCATGACCTTGATCACCTCACCGGTCTTGCCACGGTCGCGACCGGCGGTAACCACCACCTTGTCGCCCTTCTTGATCTTCAGCTTCACAGCCATCTCAATTCATCCCGCTCAGATCACTTCGGGCGCCAGCGAGACGATCTTCATATGCGCCTTGGCACGCAGCTCGCGCGTCACGGGGCCGAAGATACGCGTGCCGATCGGCTCGTTCTGCTTGTTGATCAGCACCGCCGCATTGCGGTCGAAGCGGATCGCGGAACCGTCGGGCCGGCGGATCTCCTTGGCCGTGCGGACGATCACCGCCCGATGCACGTCGCCCTTCTTGACCCGCCCGCGCGGAATCGCCTCTTTCACCGACACCACGATGATGTCGCCGACGCCGGCGAACTTCCGTTTGGAGCCGCCCAGCACCTTGATGCACTGGACGCGACGTGCGCCGGAATTGTCCGCCACGTCCAGATTGGTTTCCGCCTGAATCATCGCGTTCCGTTCCTACCTTGCGCGCCGGGCCTGGCCATGTCGGCTGCCCCGGAGCGCCCAAATCCGTATCCGTCCGTCACGCACCCGCGCCGGGTTCGCCGCCTGCGGCGGCTTCCGGTGCCAGCACGATCCAGCGCTTCAGCTTGGACATCGGCCGGTGCTCCTGAATGCGCACCGTATCGCCGGTCTTGCACTGATTGTCCTCGTCGTGGGCGTGATACTTCTTCGACCGGCGGATGAACTTCTTGTAGAGCGGATGCATCAGCCGCCGCTCCACGCTCACCACCACGGTCTTGTCGCCCTTGTCGCTGACGACGGTGCCTTGCAAAATGCGCCGCGGCATTGCTTCTCTCCTCGTTCCGCGCTCAGGCCTGCGCCGTGCGCGCGGTCAGCACGGTCTTGACCCGTGCTATGTCGCGTCGCACTTCACGCACCCGCGCGGTGTTCTCCAACTGCCCGGTCGCCCTCTGGAAGCGCAGGTTGAACTGCTCCTTCCGCAGCGCCTCGAGCGACGTCTTCAGCTCGTCGACGGTCTTGCCCGTCAGCTCCACGGCCTTCATGCCCCTACTCCCCGATGCGGGCAACGACCCGCGTCTTGATCGGCAGCTTTGCCGCGCCCAGGGCGAAGGCCTCCCGCGCCAGGGCATCCGGCACGCCGTCGATCTCGAACATCACGCGGCCGGGCTTCACCCGGGACGCCCAGTATTCCGGCGAGCCCTTGCCCTTGCCCATGCGCACCTCGGCCGGCTTCGACGAGACCGGCACATCCGGGAAGATCCGGATCCACACCTTGCCGGCACGCTTCATGTGGCGCGTGATCGCACGGCGGGTCGCCTCGATCTGACGTGCCGTGATCCGGCCCGGCTCCATGGCCTTCAGGCCGTGGCTGCCGAAGTTCAGCTCGGTGCCGCCCTTGGCCTTGCCGTGGATGCGGCCCTTGTGGGCCTTCCGGTATTTCGTCCTGCGCGGTTGCAACATCGCCCGCTACTCCAGTCTCTCTTCTACGGTCGGCCCGGGAAGCGCGCTGTCAGCGGCCGCCGGGCGCAGCCTGTTCGGCCAGCCGGTTGTCATGCGCCATCGGGTCGTGGGTCATGATCTCGCCCTTGAACACCCAGACCTTCACGCCGCAGGTGCCATAGGCGGTCTTCGCCGTGGCCTCGCCGTAATCGATATCGGCCCGCAGGGTGTGCAGGGGCACGCGGCCCTCGCGATACCATTCGGTCCGTGCGATCTCGGCGCCGCCGAGACGGCCGCCGCAATTGATCCGGATGCCCTGCGCGCCAAGCCGCATCGCCGACTGAACGGCCCGCTTCATGGCACGGCGGAACGCGACCCGGCGCTCCAGCTGCTGGGCGATGTTCTCGGCAACCAGCTTGGCGTCGATCTCCGGCTTGCGGATCTCGACGATGTTCAGGCTGACCTCCGAACCGGTCATCTTTGCCAGTTCGCCACGCAGCTTCTCGATATCGGCGCCCTTCTTGCCGATCACCACCCCCGGACGGGCCGAGTGGATGGTGATCCGCGCCTTCTTGGCGGGCCGCTCGATGATGATCCGGCTGACGCCGGCCTGCGCGAGCTTCTTCTCCAGGAACCGGCGGATCGCCAGGTCCTCGTGCAGCTGCCCCGCGAAATCCCTCTTGTTGGCGTACCAACGGGAATCCCAGGTGCGGTTGATGCCGAGGCGAAGGCCGATCGGCGAGACTTTATGACCCATTATGCGTCCTCCTCGGTCTCTTCGACCTCGCGCACGATCACGCGGAGGTTGCTGAACGGCTTCTGGATCGGGCCGGCGCGGCCACGGGCGCGCGGACGGAACCGCTTCATCACCAGCGCCTTGCCCACGCTCGCCTCCGCGACGACCAGCCGGTCCACGTCCAGGGACTGGTTGTTCTCCGCATTGGCGATCGCCGCCTGCAGCACCTTCTTGACGTCCGATGCGGCCGACCGCTTGGAAAAGGTCAGCTGCGTCAGCGCCCGCTCCGCCGGCATGCCGCGGATCAGCTCCGCGACAAGGTTCAGCTTGCGCGGGCTGCAGCGGATCATCCGCCCGATCGCCATCGCCTCGGTCTCGGGCAATGCCCGTTCGCGTGCCTGCTTGCCCATCCCTAGCCTCTCCGCGCCTTCTTGTCGGCGGCATGGCCCGTATAGGTCCGCGTCGGCGAGAACTCGCCCAGCTTGTGGCCGACCATGTCCTCGGTGACCATCACCGGCACGAATTTCTTGCCATTGTAGACGCCGAACGTCAGCCCAACGAACTGCGGCATGATCGTCGACCGGCGCGACCAGGTCTTGATCACGTCCTTACGGCCTGAATCCTGGGCCGTCTCCGCCTTCTTCAGAAGGTAGGAGTCCACAAACGGCCCTTTCCAAACTGAACGTGCCATCAGGGCACTCCCTACTGTTCCTGCCTGCCGCCTACTTGCCCTTGCCGGACGGTCGGCGGCGGATGATGAACTTCTGCGTGGCCTTGTTCTGGCGGGTGCGCTTGCCCTTCGTGGGCTTGCCCCACGGGGTCACCGGATGACGGCCGCCGGACGTGCGGCCTTCGCCGCCGCCATGCGGATGGTCCACCGGGTTCATCACCACGCCACGAACATGCGGCCGGCGCCCCATCCAGCGTGCACGACCCGCCTTCGCCAGCTTCTTGTTCTGGTTGTCGGGGTTGGACACGGCACCGACGGTGGCCATGCATTCTGCCCGCACGATGCGCTGCTCGCCGGACGACAGGCGCAGCTGAGCATAGCCGCGGTCCTTGCCGATGAGCTGCACGTAGTTCCCCGCCGACCGGCCCATCTGGCCGCCCTTGCCGGGCTTCATCTCCACATTGTGGATGATGGTGCCGACCGGGATGTTCTTCAGCGGCATTGCATTGCCCGGCTTGATGTCGACCTTTTCGCCGGACACCACGAAGTCGCCGGGCTGCAGCCGCTGCGGTGCAAGGATATAGGCCTGTTCGCCATCCTCGTACACGATCAGCGCGATGAAGGCGGTGCGGTTGGGATCGTATTCCAGCCGCTCGACCTTGCCGGGCATGTCGAACTTGCGCCGCTTGAAGTCAACCAGGCGGTAGCGCTGCTTGTGCCCGCCGCCGCGGAACCGCACCGTGGTGCGGCCCATATTGTTCCGGCCGCCCTTGGAGGTCTTGCCCGAGGTCAGGTTCTTGACCGGGTCGCCCTTCCACAGGCCGGCGCGGGAGACCGTGACCAGGCCACGGCGACCCGGCGTTACCGGATTATGCTGTTTGAGTGCCATGGCCTCAGATCCCCGTCGTCACGTCGATCGAATCACCCTCGGCCAGGGTGACGATCGCCTTCTTGAAGTCCGGCCGGCGCCCGGCGATCCCGCGGAAGCGCTTGGTCTTGCCCTTCACGCGGATCGTGTTGACCGCGGTCACCTTGACCTTGAAGAGGTTCTCCACCGCCTTCTTGATCTGCGGCTTGGACGCATCCAGCGGCACGCGGAATGCCACCTGGTTGTACTCGCTGATCCGGGTGGCCTTCTCGGTGATCACCGGACCCAGGATCGTGTTGTAGTCGCGCTCCGTCGTCATCGCACGATCTCCGCTGTCAGCCGCGCCTGCAGCGCATCGACCGCCGCCCGGGTCAGCACGAGCTGCCGACGGCGCAGGATGTCGTAGACATTGGCACCCTGGCTCGGCAGCACGTCGATCCCCGGGATGTTGCGGGCGGCACGGGCAAAGTTCCCGTCCAGCTCCGCCCCGTCGATGATCAGGGTGTTGCTCCAGCCCAGCGCCTTGAACTTGCGCGCCAGGTCGCCGGTCTTGGCCTCGGTCAGCGCGGCGCTGTCCAGCACGACCAGGTCGCCGGCCTGTGCCTTGGCGGCCAGGGCGCAACGCAGGGCCAGCCGGCGGATCTTCTTCGGCAGGTCGTGGGCATGGCTGCGCACCACCGGGCCGAAGGCCTTGCCGCCGCCGCGGAACTGCGGTGCACGGCTGCCGCCGTGCCGGGCACGGCCCGTGCCCTTCTGCTTGAAGATCTTCCGGGTCGAGCCGGAGACCTCGCCATAGGTCTTGCTCTTGTGGGTCCCAGCCTGGCGCTTGGCAAGCTGCCAGCGCACCGTCCGCTGCAGGATATCGGCCCGGGGCTCGACGGCGTAGATCGCATCGT
This sequence comes from Sneathiellaceae bacterium, assembly GCA_040216765.1. GTDB lineage: Bacteria > Pseudomonadota > Alphaproteobacteria > Ferrovibrionales > Ferrovibrionaceae > Marinibaculum. The sequence continues at coordinate 134,880 of JAVJON010000042.1, forward strand.
CGAGCTCGATCGTGCCCTGCGGCTGGTTGTCCAGAGAGGTTACCGTCGCCTCCATGGCGTCAGTCCTTATTGTCTGTTTGATCGGCCGCCGGCTGGGCCTCGGCGGCTTCCGCCGCCGCCGCCGCCGCCGGGACCGCATCCGCCAGCTCCGGCTTGCGCACCGCTGCCGGATAGGGGACGCCATCGGGCAGGCTGTGCTTCACCGCGTCGCGGATCAGCACCCAGCCGCCTTCGGCGCCGGGAACGCTGCCGCGCACCAGGATCAGCCCGCGATCGGTGTCGGTCCGGACGATTTCCAGGTTCTGCTGGGTCCGACGACGCGCGCCCATATGGCCCGCCATCTTCTTCCCCTTGAACACGCGGCCCGGATCCTGGTTCTGACCGGTCGAGCCGTGGCTGCGATGACTGACCGACACGCCGTGCGTGGCCCGCAGGCCCGCAAAACCGTGGCGCTTCATCGCACCCGCAAAGCCCTTGCCCACCGACGTGCCGGTGACATCGACATGCTGGCCGGCGACGAAATGATCGACCGTGATCTCGTCCCCGATTTCCAGCAGCGCGTCCTCGGCCACGCGGAACTCGACCAGCTTCTGCTTCGGCTCCACCTGCGCAACGGCGTAATGCCCGCGCAGCGCCTTGCTGACGCGGCTTGCCTTTGCCGCGCCGATGCCGATCTGCACCGCGAAATAGCCGTCCCGATCCTTGGTGCGGGTCGCGACGACCTGGCAGTGGTCAACCTTCAGGACGGTGACCGGGATGTGATTCCCGTCCTCACCGAACAACCGTGTCATGCCCATCTTCCGGGCGACGATGCCTGTACGCATCGGGTCCACCCCTCAGAGCTTTATTTCGACGTCCACGCCGGCAGCCAGGTCGAGCTTCATCAGCGCATCGACCGTCTGCGGCGTCGGATCAACGATGTCGAGAAGACGCTTGTGCGTCCGGATTTCGAACTGCTCCCGCGACTTCTTGTCGATATGCGGCGAGCGCAGCACGGTGTACCGCTCGATCTTGGTCGGCAGCGGGATCGGGCCCCGCACCTGTGCGCCGGTCCGCTTGGCGGTGTTCACGATCTCGCTGGTCGACTGGTCGAGCACGCGATGATCGAACGCCTTGAGCCGGATGCGGATATTCTGGCTGTCCATCTCTTCACTTCCCGCCAAATCTGGCGCTCTCGGCCGGGCGTTGCACCGGCACCTGGTGGGACCGCCGGATCGGCACCGCCAACCCGGATCCCCGTGTCCGCCGGGCGTTCGGCCGGCCGCTTACGCGGCCGGCCTGCCCCAGTTCGTCTACTAGGCCGTCGTGCTACTCGGTGATCGAGGAGACGACGCCGGCGCCGACGGTGCGCCCGCCCTCGCGGATGGCGAAGCGCAACCCCTCGTCCATCGCGATCGGCGCGATCAGCTCCACGTCCATCGCCACATTGTCCCCCGGCATCAC